>CBDIWP010000016.1:0-169326 GCA_965285945.1 uncultured bacterium
CACGCTGAAGAGCTTCGGGGTGCGGCTGGGCGCCCATTCGGTGTGGCTCCCGGCGCTGATGAAGGGACGCGGCGCGTCGGTGGCGCAGGCCTTCGTGGCGGGCGAACCGTTCCGTCCTGGCCCGGCGGCGCTGACGCCCCTGCCCGAGGCGACGCCCTCGCCGCGGCTGTTGTCCGCCTTCGGTCTCCGCGCCGTCGGACGGGTCGCGGCCGGGGTGGAGATGCTGGAGTCGCTGGCCGAGCGGCGGGCGCGCAACAAGGGGGTGTGGATCACTTAGTCAATGCATTTATGACTCATGACACTAGAGGACATTATTATATTTATCTCGCTACAGCGGGAACGAGTGCCTGCAAGTCGAGATGTGACTGAGAGAATCTATGTAGAATATGTCATGCTTGCGGCTCGTCAGTTAGATGAAGCAGGCAGTTATGTTCGTGTCGCCCTCTCTCTTCACCTCAGCCGTGCCTTCGCGTGATGTCAGTAATCATGCTGCCCCATCTCCCCCAACCAAGGAGAGGACACACATGGAACTAGCGGAAACGGTTACGACGCCAGTACCTTCTTCGCGGGAGACGTCTCCAACGGAGGAGGATGGGATGCTGCGAGAAGACGGCGTGCGAGAAGTGTTGGCGCGACTGCAGCGCGGTGAGCGCATCAAAGCCATTGCGCGGGCGCTGGGCGTGGCCCGCAATACCGTGAAGCGGTGGCAACGGCTGGGGGCTGGCGTCCACGCCCGCCGGGACACCGCCCTTGTCAGACCGATCCCTGGCCCCGAAGTCAATTGGAACGGCCGGGTGCTCCATCGGGAACTGCAGGCGTTAGGCTTCGCGGGGACCTATCAACAAGTGCAACGGGCGATTCAGCCGCTCCGGGTCGATCGAGCATGGCGACCATGGCGACCGTGCGGTTTGAGACGAACCCGGGCCAGCAAGCGCAAGTGAATTTTGGCCCAAACCCGAGCCTGGATTGGCGCGCGGCTGGAACGTATCCACATCTTTGTGTTCACCCTCGGGTACTCCCGCCGCCTCTGTATACAAGTCGTAGAGTACGCAGGTCTTTACCTATCACGCAGCACGCCCACGGCGTTCCTCATGGTAGTTTTTTACTATTTAGTCTGGTTCGTTTATTTCGTAAGACAAGATAGAGCAGTCATGGAGTGGAACCAAAGATTAGCCAATGAGGTTCATGATCCCCACCGCCAAGATGAGCAGGCCTATCATGACCCACAGCAGCCCCATGTCACCCCAAGATCGTGCGAGCCGATCCATCCGGCCTCCCCATCTTCCTAGTCTGGATCCCCCGCCAAGAGACGGCCACAGAGGGGCGTCCCCTTCAATCACCCCCTAGATGAGCCCACTCTATGGCTACCTGGATCTCTAAGGGGGTGGCTTCTGGTTCATGGCGGTCAAGACGTACAGGATCGGCGGCTCTAGACGCTGCGTCATCCTCAATCACAGCTCCATCTCGCTGTTCCCGCTTCAGTGCGCTCCATGCCCCCATAGTAGCCCCTCCTGGTTTACAGCTAGGCGCAGCATAGGCCAAAGGAACTATCCCTAGAGCTGGTAAGACCCCTAGGGCAGATTGGCGACCGGTACAGAAACTGTCCTTAACTCCTCGCCTTACCGTTGGAGTGAGCGTGCTGACTAGCCTACCTTAGAAGCAAATTCATGGCGCCACGGCAGCCGATCGAATACCCCAGCCCGTAGGCGGATCTGTTTTTCCGGCCTCCACCTAGAAAAGTAACCCGACAAACCCGACAGAATGGGGAACGGGTTACGCGCTTCCTTCCCCATTGGAGCCGGGCCCCTGCTGTTCTTGCTGCAGAATACCTGCACGGATCCGGCCCTTGATGGCTTCCATGGTGTCGATGCCAACCGCTTCCACTCCCTCACTGGTCAGCCGCTGGAATTCTTCCCGGACCTTGGCGGTGGGGTGCTCACGTTCCAATAAGAGCAGCAAGGCATTGAGCTGGATCTGAAAGAGGGCAAGGGAGGTAGAGACGGCGAAAAGGATCTTTTCGTCCATGGGTCCTCCTAGTTCGGAAGGGCCCATTCTCAGTAAGCGGACGGGAAGCCGTCAATCCTTACCTGTCTGCCAGCCGATCACACGCTCACCGCTGTAATGGGTTGATGCCTCAGACATCGGTGGGTGCCCCGCTATCCGCTTCGTGTAACTTGGACAAGAGATCGACGCAGGCCATCTCAATGAACTCTCTTTCTTCAACAGACAGCGGCTCTCGGCGAGCGAGGACCACTTGGATCTTTTCGCAGGCGTTCCAAAAGTCCTGTACATGAGGTCGGAATTGCTCCATCTGGCCTCCTTATCAAAGGGAGAGGATCTTAGCGTAGTTCGTAACAGATTGTGCCAGCTAGATGACAGGGGAAGCGCCGTTAGGCCTTATACGTATGAGGTATAGCCCTGCATCCTTAAGGCGGTCATCCTCGTGATTACGTAGTCTCACTACAGGCCGAGGAGGCGCCATGCCCTTACGCCAGGAAGTGCAGAACTTCATCAGCGCGTGTGAGCACATTTATGACTTGTTAGCTGAGGGCGGTGCACTGACGGACGATGAGCGGGGCGTGCTTGAGATGGCGGCCATTGAATTCCTTTCGAAGATCCGACCAGATAACGGATCTCGCCCGCAGCCTCCGCGGTTGGTGTGACGCCACACCGGTCGGGTGCACGCTGAGACACTTGAGCAAGTCCTTAATCCGGCTCATACAAACGCCGTCACATGTGCTGTTCAGAGGGCCGGTGCAGGTAGGCGTCCAGGCTATCGAGGGGGCTCTCCGGCTTCTTTTTGATACAGTCAGATGGGCACTGGATGGGTGGTTACACACACGGGACATTGACGCTGCGTATACATACTCCCTCTTCCATCGAACAATATCGGATTAAGGCTGTAGGCGGTCATGGTTGGCACCTGGCTTGTTCGCCAGGTACATACCTCACGGCGAACCATGTAAGGTGAGTACCCATTGATCATGCTCAAATTCAACGGAAGGCGGTTTTCATGGCTTCAGAAGGAAGAACCGATCCCCATGGCTCAACACTTTTGACGGGGGCGGTCGGACGGAGAGCGCCACGCTTCACTCTTGAATGGCCCAGCTTGTATTCCATGAATGATGGCCCAGAGTGGGAAGGGACTGTGATCAATCTCTCTCGAGACGGGTGCGCCATCCGAAAGACTGCGCATGTCCAGAGGGGCGACACTCTTCAAATCTCCATCTTCCCTTCACCGAACCAATCTCCCATCGAGATCGGTCTGGCGGTAGTGCGATGGTCGACCACGGTGCAATTCGGCGTGGAGTTTATGATGCTGTCGCCCCGCCACACCAAACGCTTGTGCGACCATTTGGCGCTCCTAGAAGGGGCTAGCTAGCGCGAACAAAGGAACGGTGATTTTGCAACTTGGAGCTCCACTGCTATGGCTACGGATGAAACGGACCCTCTTTCAACGGCCCTCGGCGCTCAAAGCAAATCCGAGATGGTAGAGCGGCGCTTTCAGCGGTTCACGGTCGAAATACCCTGCTTATATTCCATCGAAGATGGTCCTGATTGGAATGGGACTGCAGTAAACCTGTCACGAGGAGGCTGCGCCATTCGCGGTACGACACCCGTTCAGAAGGGGGACTATCTCCGACTGCGCTTGTTTCCCGCCGCTGATCACCCGCCGATTGAGGTGGGCCTCGCGCCCGTGCGGTGGGCCACCTCAGACCAATTCGGTGTAGAATTCATTACCCTAGCCCCTCAGGATGCTCAGCGCTTACACGGTTATCTAGCTTTCGTACAACCAACGGTTTAAGACATGACGGTGACGGAGGTACCTCGCTGAACGATGGCGCTAGTGGAGTCTTTCTCAGGAGACACAAATGAACAACGCCCTATTGCTAAGGGGCCTCAAGCTTGGGCTTGTGGTCAGCATGATGAGTGTGGCGGTCTCACAGGCTACTGCTCGAGAGCTTGCTCAGGAGACCTAGCACCTGCTGAGCTACGGGATGACAGAACCAGAAGTGAAGTAGCAGATTGGTCCAGATTTAGTGAACTCCCCCACATACTGAGCTCTTGCCTGTCACTTCCGCTTCGTCTGGTGCCAACTGGCGTTGCACTGAGTCTCAGCGCACAGCAATGCCTTGTATGTGATATGCGAACACTTGAACAGCTACAAAACCGGTACTATCCGTACTGCAATAGGCGTACACCGTGCCTTGGACTGACACCTGGTCACCCGTTTTAACCTGGATAGCCCGATAGGGACTACCACAGGTCCCGTGAACCATCACGTCAATCCGGCCGGAGGAGTCCTCCAGCAGAAAGGCATAGGAATCGTTCTGTCCGCAGAGTGATCCGTCATAATAGTGCGTGGGGAGGCCATTGATGACAGAGGTGACAGTCCCTTGTATTACAACCGACCTCATATGAAACGATCCGCCTGATTCAACGATCGTTGCGACGGATACGATATGATCGCTCCCCAAAACCTGGCCACCCCACACTATATGCAGGAACATGGCTAACACAGCAAATCGCAGCATGGATGTCATGGTCTTGAAGTAGGCGAAGGGGAGTCGACTATAGCTGGAGACGTGCTCATAGTCCGCACGCAAATTGGTGATGCGCTCCCGTCGTACCTCTACTCGTGGCCGGACGATGAATTCTCAGGCCTCGGCAGGAAACTCCTTAAGGTCTCTCCCAGGCATGGAGTGAAAATTCCTTTTCGATAAACGCCGCCACGCCGAGTTCCCGTGCTTGGCTCTCCGTCTTTTCAGTTCCGGCTCCCGTGAGAATCACCACAGGGGTCTTCGCATCAATGCTACGGATGTCTTGTAACACCGTAATGCCGTCCATCTCTGGCAACTTGAGATCCAGCACAAGGAGATCCGGGCGTTCACGGCGAAACAGGTCTAGTCCATTTTGGCCGCTCTCAGCCAGCAGGACGGCATATCCCTTGCGCTGCAGTATCGTGGCTAACAGACCACGGATCCTCTCTTCATCGTCGATCACCAGGATCTTTGGCTTCATACCGACCGCCCTTCGGTTCCACAACCGGTCCGAGGCGATACAGCCCTGGGCCAATAGGCCAGTATTGTTATCTGATCTGCGAATCGTTATGGTGCGCCCTCAGTCATTGAGTTATGTACTTTTGTACAATGTGCGATCCGCAACTCCAGTCCCACGGCGACGAGCAAATCGGCCATGCTGACCGGCTTTCTCAGTATTCGATGGGCGCCTAGAGTCTTGGCGACATCGAGGAAATCCATATCTGCGACGCCGCCAGAGAGTGCAATGATTCTGATGGCCGGGGATTCACGATGTAAGGCCATCGTGACCTCCAGACCGTCCATTTCTGGCATCAATACGTCAGTGATGACGAGATCCGGAGACGCCATGTGTGCGAGGTCTAGACCTTTCCACCCATTGCTCGCCTGCCGCACGACGTGCCCTTCCGCTTCCAAAGCGTCCCGTAGCAGGAGTTGAATCTGTGAATCGTCGTCGATGACCAGTATGGATGCGATAACGCCACCCCCTCGCAGGGAGCCCCCTATCGGTAACAATGTAGTCTTAACATCGACATTGGGACTCCTATTATGACTCTAGTGTTTCCCATAGCCTTGGCATCCCTCCTTGAAGCTAATGGATTTTGCACACTCGAGTGTCTCGTGAGGCGTTGATCTATTTGCCTTGGACCGCCAGCTCAATCGCGGAGTGCAACTGCTCGCAGGCCGCTTCTTTCGGAATCAGCACCGCTGCACCAGCCCGTATCATGGCCGCGTGAACCTCTTGCTCCGTACTTACCGATAGCCCAATGATCACAATGCGCGGATGCCGGGCCTTAATGCAGGCCGTTGCTTCAACGCCATTCATAAACGGCATGTGGACATCCATGACGACAATGGTGGGCTGCAAGGTTTCTACAGCATCTACTGCGTCTCTCCCGTTGCTCGCCTCACCTACCACTGTCACATTGCCATAGCCTTCCAAGATGCATCGTAAGGTCTCACGGACCAAGGCATGGTCATCCACCAAAACCACGGAAATGTGGTCAATCATGGATTGTGTGATGAGCTACCTCCTCTTTGCACCAAAGCTACCGCCCCAAGCTGATCCTGTCTGTAGGTGACCGCTTACACGGGTTTCGCCCTTAGGTATGGTCACCGCATGTGAAAGAAGGTCTAAGACTGGTTTACCATATGACTTCTGGGCCGAAGGAGGCTTTGCTCTAGGAGCGGAGATCTTTGCAGATTAGACCGACCAGAGAAATCGGGCGACAACTAGGAAGACCAGGCCGATTACCTGTGACCGCTGCGCCGGCTGCTGGTGCGGGAAGCCATCTATCGGCACGGCCGCTGGTGGAGGAAGTGCCTCAATTGCGGCGAGCGGATCGACGGGGCGATCTTGCATCATCGCGCCGAGCGGAAGGCGGCGAAGTCGATGTACCGCGCGGCACTGGAGCGGGATCTGCCCGGGTGCCGCCGCGGGCGTACATCATTACAGGTCAGAAGTACTGAGTGATTCCAATTTGAATCAAGGTGTTCGGGCTTGGTGAGAGCAACTGAGCCACGTCGACCCTCAACAGGGTATTAGACAGGAATGTGGGTACGATCCGGATTCCGGTTCCTACGTTCACCGCCCCCCGCCAATCGCGCAGACTTCCCTCTTCCGTAAACGATTGAAACGCCCCGAAGTCAGAGAAGAGCACGCCTTGCACGGCCCAACGCGGCGCCACCGCTATGGCGTGCCGAAGTTCAAGATTGGCATAGGTCTGTGCGCGATTGCGGTAGAGATTGTCGGATAATCCGCGTACCCCTGCGATACTGCCAAGCAAGAGGCTGTGATTTGGATTGCCGCTATTGTTGACGGCCTCCGCCACACTGTTCACCATCAACACTGTGGTGCTTGCTAATGGTATGCCTTGGAGGTAGCGTATTTTGGCTTCATGACGCTGCTGATTGGCACCAAAGAAAAAGCCGGGCCGCAGTTCTAGAGATATCCGGTACCCGCTTGGCACCAGATCGTGCCAGTGGTATTGATCCCATGTCAGCTCCGGGATGACGCCAACATAGTACCCGTCTGGCTGGCGAGGGCCCCTTTGATCGTGCTGGATGGATTCACGGTACACGTCCAGCACCACCTCATACCGAAGCGGCGACCCATACGCATAGGGTCCCCTCAGTTCCAACTCCCCTCCGAAGCGGTTCCGTGTCCAAGTCGTTCCCGAATTGGCAAACCGGATGCCATTCGAAGCGTAGGACGCTTTCAGTTCTTTCGCCCACCGGTCCGGCTCGAACGGGTGCTGCGAGAGCCACAAGTCGACGTTCGGGCCGCGTTGGCTATAATTGAACTGCGCGCCCAGTTGCGTACCCGTGCCAAACAGGTTGTATTCCACGAGACCTATTGTGGCATTTAGATCCTTCACGCTGGTCCCGCTCGTAAAGCTGACGATCGGCGCCAGAGTAATCTTTTCTTGAACGTCCACCGTGACAGCCGGACCGTCACGCGTCACTAGCACACGATCGAACAGGCTGAGGTTCCGCACCCGCCGCTCGAACTCCTCAATCTCGCTCCGGGTGAACTCGGCCGGCACAGGCCGCGGCAACAGCTGGAGGATGGTTTCTGGCTTGGTATGAACCGTTCCCACGATTGAGACACGCTCGATCCTGACCGGTTCATTCGCCGGCATGCCGTTCGCGGCCTGTGCGCCCAAAGTCGTCACTAACTCGAGAATCCATACCAAACAGCACAACGCCGGCAAGGATCGAAGGAAATCAAACTGATCACCGCGTGTACCATGCAGGTCACACATCGCAGGCCTCCCAAATGACATGGATAAACACTCGTTTTCAGACGAGTGCAGAGAGTGAAGGCTGCGATGGAATCAAATACGAAGAGGAGCGTTGAACGAAACAGGGTGGCTACGAGGCGGTGGACGGTCCGAAGGGATCGCGCTTAACGCCGGATCATTAATGAGGAGAATCGTGACGGAGGACGCCCTGAAATCGGCGGTGTCCACCGCCATGCCGTGGTCCACCTCATGGCCGATGCGTGGGGACGGCAGTAACAAATGTTCGGCAGGATTGTCCGGCTCTTCGACGGAAGGCCCGGCCACGGCGACCAGTTCTGGTTGTTCAAACACCAGGTCAAAGACCAGGTCGGCCGTGGTCCCGATACAAAGAAGGAGCGCAAACCAACCGATAATGCGGATAGGGAAAACCCGTCTCGATCGCATGATGTGGAGTATATAGAATCCAGCACACCTGTCAATGTGTGGGCCTACAAGCCTTGTCCAAGATCTATAGCCACGTTAGATAGCACGCTTTATGATGTGCTCATACTGCCGTTCATACTTCGACGCTGGAATGGGGGATAGTAGCACACCATCACACGCCGGACGTATCGATTCCTTTGAGGGGCTTAGCGGATTTCTGTGGGGTCCTGGAGAGAGGTAGTTAGGTTTAGCAAACCGTTGCCTTCGTTCGACGCGACCTGAAATGGCGGGATATAAGCCAGGGCGCTTGAGCCATCGTCTTAGTCTGGCTCATACAAACGCCGCCACATCTCTTGTTCGGAAGGCCGGTGAACGTAAGCTTCGAGGCAGATATACCGGCGCTCTCCGGCTTCCTCTTGATACAGCCAAAGGGGAGCTGGATGAGTCGTTTGACACACGGAACAGTGGCGCTGTGTATAGGTGCTTCCCCTCACAATATATCGTCCGACCGATCGTGGTGGCCTGAGCGCCCAGGCTGGATCCGCAATTCCTGCCGTATCGCTTGGAGTAAATCATTCAGCATGAATGGTTTTCTCAGCGTCCGATGCGCGCCGAACGCCTCGGCGACATCAAGAAAATCCATATCACCCACGCCGCCGGACATTGCAATAATTCTCGTGGCGGGGAACCCACGATGTACGCCCATCGTGACCTCCAATCCGTCTACCTCAGGCATCAACACGTCGGTGAGGACGACGTCTGGAACGGCCATTCGCGCCATGCGGAGACCGTTCCGCCCATTGCTCGCCTGCCGCACGACGTGCCCTTCCGCTTCCAAAACTTCCCGCAGGAGGAGTCGGATCTGTGGATCGTCGTCAATGACAAGTATGGATGCAATAAGACCACCTCCCTTGCTGCATGCACACTACCGGGTACGGTGTAGTTCTAACACTGACATTGGCACCCCTTTTATGGCCCTAGGGTTTCCCCTAGCTTGAGGCTATCACGCATGCTGCTGCGCACGTATTTAACCGAGTTGATTGAGTGGCAGGACGCTGCCAACATCCCGGCATGAAGAAAGAACAAGCGGCCAAACTACGTGAAGAATGGATCGCCAAAGGTGATCAGCCCTGTATCCATGACTCGCTAAAGTTGCTGGTGACCGACACAGGCTATCTTACTGGGAAGTACGGCTGCCCACTGTGCGGAGCCGAAGTGGAAATGGATATGGGCAGCACCGTCAAAACGAATCGGCAAGCATGACGAAGTGCAGATCGCCGGCGTTTATGATCCTGGCTCTACGACATCAAGTGTAGCGGCTTCCGGGCGCTGGCAGTACAACCAAAGGAAGGAAGGGGCGGACTGTTCAAGCGATTGGCATAGCAAGCATCATCAATCGAGAACCTTGTTCTCTCCCATGCACCAAGCCTTCGTCTTCATTCCTCCATCATATGGCACGGCTAGACCTTGACTGATTAGGATTTGGCCTACGTCCTGGCCGTCTGCAACTACTCGTGCATCGATTCGGAAGTACTTATCTCGGCTGGCCTTCTGAAGGCGGATGTGTCGAGCCCCACTGAGAAGAGACCGCATGAGGTCTCTCGCTTGACGTGCGAGCTGCTTCTCGCGTTCGCACTGCCCTTTCATTTCCGGCGTATCAATGCCGGCCAGTCGGACAGGGATGTGATCCCCAAAGAGCGGATGGGTATCCGGCAAACTCATCATGCATGTGTCGCCGTCGTAGCACGTATGGTAGATGGCCCGGTCAAAATCAAAATATACTTGAGGCTCACCCGTCACGGGCCACAAAAGTATCAGGGCAATTAGGATGACAAGATGACGGTACATGTACGTTCTACTTCTGTTTCGCTACGATATGGTCTTGATCTTGTCGTACGTCGCCTGAGGTATGACCTTCTTCTGGACGAGCTCATCCTTCCGATTGTACGGCCGACCAGTGATGATCTTCTCCGCATACGCATCTCCAATCCCCGGCAATGCCTTCAGCCGTCGCCGTATTAATGTCCAGCCCTTCCGCCGCGTGAACCATGCCCCCGGCAGATGGGTTTATCATGAGCACAGGAACGGCAAGCAGGCACAGGAGCGAAATGCCGATCGCATATGTGGCCAATCTTGCTATCATGGGTCTCCTTTTTGGATGAAGTCATGAAGCGCCAATCCGGCCACGTAGGCTTATCCGTCCGCCCTCGTCTCTCACATCTCAATGTTCCGCCAGATACACGAGCAACCATCGATACCCTTTCAACGTTATGGGATGCCACCTGGTGCTGTTAGTTGGCAGGACCTGAAACCACTGCCCGGTGCCTTACAAAGACAAGTCCCTCACAACCTGTGCTGACCGGATTCCATACTAGCTTTGCCAACAGATATCCAGATATGCCATCACATGCCTTCATATCTGATAGCCGCGATTCTTTTCGTAATGCGTGGGACCAGGGCGCGCCCCTGGCTGGTCAATGTGAGCCGCCTCCCTCTGCGATCCGCTTGATCTTCCTGGCGGCTCACGTACTGCCTTCGAACGAGATCCTGTACCACCGGCGTCAAGGTGGGCGGCTTGATGCCAAGCGCCTTGGCAGCTTCAAAGATCCCGCTGCCGGGGTGGCGATGCACATACAGTAACAGCCCTGCTTGGAGCGGCGTGAAAGACAGCGCATCCAACGCGGTGCGAAAATCACCGTGTAGGCGGAGCATGGCCTCAAGCAGCGTGGCGTCCCGCGTGCCATTGATCGTCAATGCGTGGTCCTTCGCGCGATCTGCAGGCCCATCTCAATAATGCGCCCTACTCGCTCTAACAGGTCTAACGACTGCTTCGAATCCAGCCCGTTCTTGTTCAGCAACGCCAGAATATCATCAATGATGTGTTCTTCCGTCTTGGACAGGACATATGGTTCAGGGAACGCGGTTTCCGGAATGGTGGCCCGGGGTTGCTTGCTACGGAACTCGCCAATGATGTTGTAGAGGTCCTGCTTAGTACCGAGTCCCTTGCGTTCCAGCAGTTCAACGATGGCGGCAATCTCCCACATATTGGAGATCGTCGCTTCTTCGAGAGACATGGTTTCGCGTTTAGGCCGCTCATTGCTCATTGGCTCTCATACCTTCGGAAAGTCGAATAGAAATGGCGACTTTCGTCACCGTCTCCCGTTGACCATGAAATGAAGACATTCGAATCCCACTGGCCGGTATCAATGAGATGCCGGGGCGGGGTTGAATTCTGTACCCTTTGTAGTAATGACGTTGCTCTATGTGGTCCACTCTTCGGCAGTAACCTCTCCACCCCAGGTCGCGCAAGTGAGCCCGCTATCCCTGTTCGCTAAAGAATCCGCCTCACAATTGCAGTTGCCATAGAATGGCTTTTGCTGTTGTTTGATTTTGTCAGGATGCAAGATAGCAACACTGGGCTCAGTGCGGCCACGAACATCAGGTAATGGCCGAGAACGATTTGCTCGGTTCGTAGCATGTTCTCTCGCTCAAACGGTGCAGGAGACGGGAGGTACACCGAGGTGAGGAACGGAAGGGTCAGGATAGCGAGCCCTACTGCCGACCAAAAGCGCCAGGGCCAGCGCCAGAGAATTTGGGCTTCTCGACGCTTGACTAAGGCGACTTGGAGGACTAGGCCTAGGGTGCAAAGGTATTCGGCGATGTACCAGCTCAAACGAAACGCAGCTACGTAAGTCAACAGGAACACAGAGCCGTTCAAACCCAATGTGGTGATAATAAAAGCCCGCCGAGACAGCGATTTTAGCTTTATCAGCCTGTCTAATGTGGTTTGACCGGGACGGTATCCGCCACGAGTTAATGCGCCGTTCATTATCCCTTCCCTTCGGCAGTAGACTCTTCTTCTCTCTCCTCTCGCACTCCAGGCATAGCGACCCTTCTAGATAAGGATTACGCTGCCTTGGTCACGCGCGGGCGCCCGGGCTTGCGTTTCACCACTTGACCAGCGCCGTTCGACTCATGCAGTTTTCCCTTATGGGCTTTAGCACGAGTCCGGCCTCCGCGCTTCCTTTCCTCTTTCACCGTGGCTTTTGTCAACTCATAGCCAATGTGCCGAAAGGCACGGTTGACCGTGTCGATCGCTTTCCGTTCCTTCTTCGCATTTTGTCGCTTCTCTTCTATGAGCGATGCCAGTGTTTCTACTGCCGCCCGTAAATCCGGTGTTCGCATTAGCCCTCCTAGTTTATGAACTCTGCCCCTATACACTTACTCGGTAGGTGGTAGCAGGGCGCCTTCTTCTCCACCTACTGTCCCTGGCAAGCCTAGCTTCCTTTGGCTAGTGGCCTCGCCGAATGCACGGTCTGCTCCTTTTTAATAGATCGGAGCCGCCATTGCAAAGGACAGGTTCGAAAAACACGGAACAACGGTCTTTAACAACCGCTTGTTGCTTCTCCCGGATGGCCGAGAGGGAATAAATCGTCGTTGTACAGGGTGTTTCGGCCCTTAGCTCTTACGGGCGGAAGCAGTAGGCGTTTTCGATGCTGCGCCCAATCCACAGTATGATTCGGACATCGTCATAAAGGCATGCGACTCTTGGGAGAACAAAGGAGTGCCGCAGTGCGGATACCTATCGGATAAGCTGTGTCATGTAACTGGGTAGACTGCTTTGCTCATCGTGGGCTTCGTTTGCAAGGGAGCTATTTCCTCGTCATCCGGCCGGCGGCCAGGCGCTCGTGGGGAACGACACAGCGGTCATTAGGCTGCCAATGGCGGCGGGTGTCAGCAGCGTACTGTCCAATGAATTACCCAGATATATGCGTATAGAGATCCGCTGTCCCTGCAAGAACTCCCAGTTTAGCCAGCTTCGTAGGCACAACGCAGCTTCTCCGCCGCTCGGCGTAAGGCCCGGTCGTGCGTCCAGATGGTCGCCTCATGCAATCGCGCGGCGGCGAGCAAGTGGACATCGATCCAGCCGAGGCCCTGTCCATGCAGTCGGTGTGTTTCAATAAAGCAAAGCACTTCTTCGAAGTCGACCGCAGACGCCTGGGGTAAGACGGAGAGGAAGGATAAAATCTCGCGGCGATGGGTTAGGTGGCCGCAGGCCAGCTCCCCGACTATTAATGGGTGACATACGACCCCATCGTCCTGGAGCAATGACGTGAGCGAAACCGAGGTCTGCCGGAAGTGATGGACCCAGACGAACGTATCGACCAACGTAGGCATCTAGGCCGATCGGCGGCGCCGGATCGGTTTCAGGCCGGGTTCACGTCCACCCAGGCGCGCCAGGCGCTTAGCGGACTCGCGTGAGATAAGCGCCTCGAGGCCGAGTTTCACCAGCTGGGTCTTCTCCTCCACCCCAAAGCGAAACATAGGATCGAGTTCAGCGCCTCCACTGAAAGAAGCGCAAGGGCATCCCAAAAGGATAAACACAACAGAGGCCGCATACCCCAGAGCCGAAGCCGACGAGGCAAGGGAAGGGGGTCATCGGGCTCGATGAGACAGGCGGAGTGGAAATGCTCTCACGCGGTTTGACGGAGGGTGTTGGTTTCAAGGCGCTTATAGGGAGCGACGTCCCAGTCCTGTCGCTCACCCATGGCCAAGTTTCCAGCCTTCCTCCGACAAACTTCGCTTTAAGTTGTCGGCCGCAGCTCCCGACACGTCTGAGAATCCCCCGCGAGTCCCCGACATAGACTCCTGGCTTCTCAATTATGGAAAGACATTCTTGATATCGGTCTCCAAGCATTTCATCCGGCTGCCCCTCCTCGCTCTACGGCCGAGATAATCAAAGAAGTCCTGGGGTGGTTTAACGTCACACAGTCGAACTCCGTTTCCCCAAGCCGTATGAGACCAGAGATTCGGCTTAGGATGTCGGCTCATAAAACCGACGCGTGGGAAGAACACCAGTGGCCACTCTGAGGGGCAATCTCGCGGGAGAAACCCCCTCTGTGACGCTCCATCACCTCTGCCTTCTTTATTGGACCCCAGTGCTTCCAAAGCCCTGTTCTCCTCGTTCTGTAGGAGGGAGGTCTAGAACTTCTTCTGGGGCTGGCGTCGCGATCTGGACTAACGCGAATTGTGCGATCCGATCGCCGGGCTCAATAGTAAATGGTTGGCTTGAGAAATTGATGAGTTTCACCTTTAATTCGCCTCTATAGTCTGCATCGATCCACCCCGCGCCCACCTCGATATGATTCTTGAACGAGAGTCCCGAGCGGGCCCCGACTCTTCCAGCAAATCCATGCGGCACACACACAGCCCATCCGGTGGCGATGAAGGCTTGACCGATATCCAGCGAGCCGTCTTGCTTGGTGTGTGAAGCAGGCACGACGACTCCTTCGACGGCCCGCAAATCATAACAGGCTGCCCCGGATGTCGCCCGTGTAGGCAATACGGCATTGGGATGGAGGCGCTTAAACTGCAATGACTTCGGGTTCATCGACGATCCTTGTGGAAAGAGCTCAGCGTTATCGTTTAGCGGATCTTAAGTATGCCGTCTCTAATAGCGGTTTTGAGCAACTGAGCGGTATTGGACACCCGCAATTTTTTCATCGTATTCGCCCGGTGTGCTTCCACCGTCTTCACGCTAATCTTCAGTCGGGTACCGATTTCCTTATTCTTGAAGCCGGCCCAGATCAGCTCGATAATTTGTTGCTCCCGATTGGTGAGGGATTCAGGCCGTTTGCTCCCCACCGGCGGCTGAAGATCTATGAGAGACGAACGTTGCCTGGTGGCGCGCGATTGTACTGCTTTCGATGTTTTCGCCATGGTTGGACCCCTCTGGTTGGTTCTTAAGTGTAAACTCGTTCTATCAAGAGCGACCAGAGGCGTGCAAGGGCATGACCCCTAGTTTATTTCTGGCGTGGATTGAGGGTGCTTATCGGGGGTTACGGGATCAGTGGGCCGTCCGTGTGCGGGAGGTTCAGCCTGAGAAGGCGCCTGGATGGGCTTCATTGACCGTCGCTTTAAATATGGAGCTGGCGCGGAACGTGACAACCCGCCGACCCTCGATCGTTACGGGCTCCCCTGTACGGAGATTCCGTCCTTTACGTGCGGCCTTGGAGCATATCCGATAGGTGCCAAACTCAGAGACGGCAACCGGCTCTCCGCGGTGTCGCGTGGTCTTGATAGGGTCAGGACGGATTCCAACAGAGCGCCGGCCTCTCTATCAGAAATGCCGGCCCGCGTCGCAATCTCCTCCGCGATGTCACGTTTGGTCATTGTCTACAGATCGACCAAGGCCCATGGCAAGAATCCTACCTAGACTGAGTTTGCCATCAAATTGCCCCGTTTGTGACCCTCCTGCATGGTTCCTATAGTGCGACCTGCTAACGCCCCTAGACCATGGGTCAACACCATATGACACCGGGTTCTGAGAACTCTTCTCCTATCCCAGGGCAGTCATCGCGTGGGCCACGAGAAGAAAAAGCGCTCTTCTCTCTACTCACGCATTGAGGGGACTATACCGATGGCATGGAATGGGATGCGTTCAAAAGCACTCAGCTTGAGTGTAGATTGCTGCTCATTACCCCAAGGCTACCTAGATCGGGATATATGGACGCTGAAGGCTATGAATCAGGGGATAATCGGCATGGCCTATGGTTTGGCTCCAAATGTCGGGCTAGGCGCGAATATCTTCTCAGGTTCTTATGTGCGCGGCTTGGGATAAATTTCGCCAACATCCTCTGTCCAAAAGAATTATCTCCCAGTCGTCATAGCCGGCAGCTTTGAGGTTACCGTCAATAAACCGGACAGCCGCTTATCTCCACGGCAGTTTTCTTTAGGACTCTTCAAGACCGTAGACGTCGGAACAGATTTTTACAGGAACCCAATTTCGATGGCAGCAATCAGAGTCATCCGGCACAGGGTTCGAGCGTCAACCTCGGGTGGTCGCTCCCTCAATGGCCCGGGAATATGGAGGCTGAAAAATGATGAGGCGCACGTGCATGAAGGGAACATTAGCAAGAGCATCTCGTGCTTTCCCTAGCTTATGTAACTGCAACCTGCCGTACATATGTGGTAGGCAACAGAAATGTCGGAGGGGAAATGGGCGTTGAAGAACTCTTGCTGAGCCTGCTAGGCTTTTGGACTATCGTCGTGCTAGGAGGTATTTTGCTCTATGGGACAAGCCAAAAATGGCCATGGCTAGTAGACCCTCCAGAATGGCTCATTTTCCTACAGCCCGGGGACTTTCTGATGAAGGCTCTCTTCGGCAAGCACTTTCTGTTGTACTTCACGTACTTCATAGGCTCTTCCTTAGTCATAGTGGGATCAATCGGGGTAATACAAAGGGTCGTGTTGCTCGGAAGCAAATTAGGTTACTGGTAGATGAGCTGAGAGGTGCACAAGGTCTTTTCCAGAACAGGGACACTGCATTGAGGAGCTCCAGGTTCGAGCTGGGCCGATACGTTACCGGACGCCCGTGACTACACTTAGTTTGTTGGTGACGA
Source organism: uncultured bacterium (assembly GCA_965285945.1). Taxonomy (GTDB): domain Bacteria; phylum Nitrospirota; class Nitrospiria; order Nitrospirales; family Nitrospiraceae; genus Nitrospira_D. Next base: position 16,609 of record CBDIWP010000016.1, read on the forward strand.
CCTCAGATAATATCCCCTTACGCTCAAACTGACCGCACCTAAGAGGGGCTACATGGATGAAAAAACCCTGACTGCAATTTCCACCTCACTGGCCTTAATGCAAATTCAGGTCAATGCGTTGCTGCTTTTACTGGAACGACAGCATCCCGATGCGCCCATCCGCCAAGACTTTCAACGGCTCATCAGTGAAGGAGTTGAGGCTGTAGGGATAGAAACGATGGAAGGCATTAGGAACCGGATTCGAGAAGGGATCATTAACCAAGGAATGATGGATTTTGGAATCGAAGGCCAAGCCTAATCTTGGTCCCCGCTTCGCTCGAATCGGGACCAAGAATGGAAGACCGCCAATCGCTCAACCTGATGTTTCAGTTGTGAGCCACGGTATTGCAGAAGTGTCCGGGAGTGGTTTCTCCTCCTTCGCTGAACGCTTCTTGGGTGACCCTTCCCTGACAAAGACCTTTTCAACCTTCGTCGGTTTGGAGGGCAGACGGTTCAGCCTAACGTTCTTGGCAAAGCTTGGTTTAGGCAAGTTGATCAGGATTGGGTGGACCTCCTTTCGTAAGCCTCTAAGTTGCACTTCCTAATCATAGACATTTTATTCGGAATACTCAATCTAAGGTATCCAGTACGGTAATAAGCGGACTATCTAAGCACATCAGGCAGGTCGCTTGAACAACTCTCCCCGCCCTTCTCTTTTGACTGTATGACGGGTTTTTGATTTTAATCCAGGGCGATTTGTCCCTCTCCAACTCATAGGGTCTGTCCGCTCGCTTCGCCACGTCCCACCAACTGATAGAGGCGTTGACCCGCCCCTCGGACATGATCGACGTAGAGGATATGGGGGGAGCGTGCTGGGAGAATACGCCTCAGTTGTTCTTTTCGGTCCAATAACGGCTGAGCAGCACAGGTCTTGTCAATTTGAGCCAGACGAGATCAAGGCAAAGTAGCAAGTGCCTTTTCGTCTTTGCATCATCGAGGAAAAGATCGTCCTGCCCGTGGGATCGCTGACCGCAAGTTCCCCATCCAGTACGGCCTCTTCGGCGGTTACCTCACGAACAAGCGCGGTCGCAAGGTCACGGAGGCAATAATTATCGAGATGCGCTTGCAGTTCGCGCGAAAAACGACGCACTGAGGGTAGGTGACCTGCCTACATATACACTCATAAGAGGAACAGCAACTGTCCTGCTATTCCGAGGAGGCGGAAGGAAGTAGCACCATACACCGCTGTTTATTTCTGTTTATTTCTGATGTGAGATTCTTATCTGGACTGCGGGAGAGAGGATTCTGCCGCGTGCGGGATTCCGTCCTGAGGAGATGCCGTATTGAGGACTGAGTCTTTGATGGTCGCTTTGAGGATCGGGCTCGCGCGAAACGTGACGACCCGCCGCGCCGTAATTGTGACTGGTTCCCCGGTGCGGGGATTACGTCCGATCCAGGCGGCCTTGGAGCGCACCAGAAAGGATCCAAACTCAGAGACAGCCACGGACTCTCCCAAGTGGAGCGTCGTCTTGATCAGGGTGAGGACTGCTTCCAAGAGGTCGCTCGCCTGTTTAAGAGGAATCCCGGCGCGGTGCGCGATTTTCAGTGCGATGTCATATTTGGTCATCGAGAGCACACCCCCCACGTGATGGCCGACTCGGCGTACGGATAATAGCTCAGAGAGTTGTTTCCATCAAACCAGAGAGGCGCTGAAGAAAACGGCTTAATGGCAGAGCATTTTGGTCGCACCCCAGCCCTCCGTCTGAAGTGCACGAGCTGGCGTATCGGAGGCGTGGACCATAGATTTCAGGGTCGAGAGGCGCTGGTCAGTCTCGGGATGTGTTGAAAGATAGGCCGGGACGTGAACCTGTCTTTCCCGGTCTTTCATGGTTTCGAAGAAACGGATCATGCCGTTCGGATCGATGTGCGCGTCGTGTAAGAGCTGCATCCCTTGGGCATCAGCCTCCTCCTCCATCCCCCGACTATAGTGCAGCGTCGAAAAAGTTCTGGCGGCTTGGATGGCGAAGGCGGTGACGCCTGAAATATCTCCGAAGGCCGCGCCGACGAGCAGGGCGAGGGACATATCCCTGACCAAGGCTCGCGTGGTGTGGCGTAACAAGACGTGTTGCACTTCATGGGCGAGGACGCCGGCCAACTCTTCGGGGTTCTGCGTCGCTTGGAGTAACGGCCGATACACCACGATATCTCCACCGGGCAACGCAAACGCATTGAAAAGCTTTCCGTCGACAATGGTCAGATGAAAGTCATAGGTGTGGGGGGCGGCGGTCAGCAATTGCGCAAGGATGGCCTCCGTTTCCTGGCGGACGCGCGCATTGGTGCAGGCCTGTCCCTCGGGCACGAGTTGGGTCACGGCGGCTTTGCCCAGGGCCTGTTCCCATGAGGGGGGGATGAACGGGGTGACTACGTCCGCGACGGCCGGGATGCCCCAGAGGACGACAGCCGTAAGTCCGGTGATCGACAGCAGCGTCGCCCCAACAAGGAGTCCGATGCGACGAGGTAAGGAGTGCGGAACCTGGATCACGGGTCGAGCCTGGCAATCCAGCAAGATGGCAAACGCACCGTGGCAGGATGAATCGGTGATCACGACCGTTTCAGGGAGCGGATGCCCCCGCTCCAGTCGTAACGCCTCCCCGGCATAGCGCCCGTGCGACTGGTGGACTTCGTTCGCTGGCCAAAATAGGGAGGTGCCGTCCTCTTTCTGGATCGTCAGGCCAGTGGCGGCCGGCCAGACCGTGACGGGATGACGGGCGGAGGTGTGGCCATCATAGTAGAAGCCCACACAAGGGCGAGGGTTCAAAGGGACGTGGGTCATCTCACCTGTGTCTCGTTCAACTCGGGAGTACGTCCACGTCCAAAAAGCTTTCCATTTCCTCTCCCATGGCGGTGGCTTGGAGCGCATCTTGCTGGATGGCGTCCAAGTCTAACGCTCCGAGGAGTCTTAATTGGGCGCAATCATAGCGTCGAGACCGCACCGTGATCCAGGGAGTAGCGAGCCCAAGCGTGCCCAGAAAGAGCAAGACGTTCCCTCCATACAGCCGCAACAAATTCCACGTTGTCACCGTGGTGTGAAACCGTGCGCCCCCCAAGGTCATGTGATTCCAATAGAAGCGTCGGCGACAGGCGGCCAGAGAGAGCCCGATGCCTCCGTACATGAGGATGATCGGAATCAGCGCCACAATGCCGTAGGCAATCGCCATCGGGCCTTCCGGTTGCGGCAACCGATCCCGCCCGAGCGCCACGAGAGCGAACATGAGTCCGATGCTAAGCACGGCGGCGAGGCTGTGGGCCACATAGATGCGCAATAGGGTCTTCGGAGATCCATCGAAGCCAAACGAGACCGTCCCCAACCGGCTGTGGGCCATCAGATAGCGCCGAGTTTCACACTCATAAAAGGGGGTGTACATGCCGACCGTGATCGCGGACAGCACGAGGCCGCGAAGGGACAGGAGAAAATAGCGTTGTACATCACCACGGAAGGTAAACCGAATCCCACGCCAAGACGTGCGACTCAATCGATAGCGCATACTGCCAATTTGGACCAGGGGGATCAGACAGAAGAGACCGGCCCAGAACAGTAGTAATCCCAAAACCTGGTGGTTGGTGATATTGAGTCCCGCTTGGAGTCCTACCAATGTGCCGAAGACCAGCATGGCCTTGAGCCAGCCGATGAGCAGTTCACCTCCGGTTCCATGGTAGCCAAAGGAATCGCCAGCCGCCTCCGTCTGTGCCCAGATGTACTGGCGGGTGTTGACTTTGGCCCAGAAGTGATACACCCCCAGGGTCAGGATGGTCTTGAGTACATTAAGGATAAAGATGGAGAACAAATCCGCCCCGGTTCCGCGAAACGTAAAGCGATACTCGGATTCGGATGGAGGGACACTCGGCGACACAGATAAGTGGGCGTCCATAAGTGCCTCAGATCGGTGTAATGCAGAATGCGCCTCGTTACCTTAGGATGAGAGCCTAAGGAAAGCAAACCATTTGTATATTCAGCGGAGCTCGACCATCCTCACCAATTTAGGCACCTGTTCAGGGCGATAGTGAAAGAAAGCCAGGACCGCGGTATGCGGCGCGGTGGACAGAGAAAGCCGGCATTTTTCCGGCGATGGCGAAGGTCGTGATCCTGTCGAGCTACAGAGAGCAGCGCCATGATGACCGGGTGCCGTCTCGATCTTCCGGGATATCATAAACGGTCACGGTCACACCCAATGGACAATTTGTGTATGTAGCCAATAGGACGACGAATACGGTTGCTCGGTTTACGATCGGGGATGGAGGTATGTTGACGGCGACGATGCCCCTACCATTTCAACCAGCGGCACATCACCGAGGGGTATAGCAGTTTCGCCAAACGGACAATCTCTCTATGTTGTCAATACTGGCACTAACAGTGTGTCAGGTTTTTCCATAGGGACAGGTGGCGTGTTGATAGTCACAACACCACCAACATTTTCCACGGGTATAGGATCGAGCCCTGAAGGAATACCGATATCCCCAATGGGTCATTCCTATATGTTGCCAATAGCGGAATGAGTGAAGTAGCCGTTTTTGCGATTGGCGGTGGCGGCGTATTATCGCCGACAGTACCTCCAACTCTTTCTACAGGAGTTGCTGGATCTATCCCGCAAAGGGATCGCCATCTCACCTCATGGCTCTTTCCTTTATGTGACAAACTCTGGGGCGACGGGATAGCCGCATTTACAATAGGAGCCACGGGGCTCTTAACTCCAAGTCAGCAGCCACTGTTTGTACCGAAGCAGCTTCAGCGCCCATAGGGGTCACGATCAATCCGACCGGCGAATTTCTGTATGTTGCGAACAGCGGTGGGGACGAAGTCGCCGGCTTTAGGATTGGAAATGACGGTGTGTTAACGCCGACGACGCCATCTTCTTTATCGGTAGCGCCAAATGTTCCAATCGGCATTGCGACCCCTGGACGTCCATAACTGTCACATTCAGTCGAATGCCAAGCAGGTGTCATCTAATGATGCATGCCGCCGCCTATCTACGGTCACGATCTATACGTATCACCTTATTTGTATTGGATGAAAACGTAATGGTGGTCGTCCATTCCCCTTTGCTTGTGTCACCTACCCAAATATATTGATACGTGACTATTCGCTGGCTTAGCGGCGTCGGCTCCAATTGGTCTATGCGGCGATCGGGCTGCCCTGTTCGCCCCACCACTTCAGGTTCGGTCATCCCGTGGCTCAGCATCTGGTAGATTTTCTGATCAAGCTCTCGAGCGGTAGCCTGTGATACAGCCAGACCAATCATCATGACCATCAGTCCAAGTCTCAGGCCCGGTAGCAATATCGCATTGTTCATTTTTCATCTCCCTGAATATCGCTTCCGGCATTTCCATCCGTATCACTGACACTGTTAATGCTTACGGAAGACCAGTTTGGGGCGTCCTTATATTATCCACCACTTGATTAATCGAGACAGAGCTCCACTGCGGATCGCGGTACTGTACATAGCTAGCTGTCCTGTCATGAATGATACAGAGACATTGATAGCCCCTACACCTTAGCCGTATGTGATGGCCTCGATTGGTCAATATGAGCGACCTTGTGCTGCGATCCGCTTCTTGGCGGCTCACCCTACTACCTTCGAAGGAAGTATTGCACCACTGGTGTCAGCGTAGGCGGCTTGATGCCAAGCCTTGGCGGCTTCGAAGATCCCGCTGCCGGGGTGGCGATGCACATACAGTAACAGGCCCTGCTTGCAGCGGCGTGAGAGACAGCGCATCGAACGCGGTGAAAATCACCGTGTAGGCAATCCTCGTCACCTTGGGCCGCAACTTGCGAAGAACGGCGTCGACGCTCACCTTCCTAGGCGTGCTCATCCCCTGAAAGCACGGCTGATCGCCGACGGCACACCACGGAGTACCCGCGCCATCTAACGGAGCGAGGAGCCGCCGCGAGGTCCTCGAGATCTCTTCGTGCCCGGCCAGCGTGAGCGTTCGGACCGCGATGGCGGGCGACTGGCGTGATCCCGCCATGGAGCCGCAATAGCCCAAAGATCGAAGCCGAGCATTTGCCAACGGCCCGGCCAATGTCGCTAGTGATTGCACCCGTTCGTCACCGACGTCCCACCTCGTCTTTCTGCGCCTCGGTCATCTCCGGTCGTGCACCGGAGGTTCAGACTTTTGTTCGGGATGGAGCACCAGCTTCAGGGCCGTCCCTAGCTCATGCAGCGAAAACCCTTTGGCTAAGAAGTCGGTCACGCCCAATTGACGGGCCTGTATTTCCCGCTCAGCAGTGCCCGCCCCCGTCAACATGATGACCGGCGCCTTGGGGTCGATCGCACGAATTTCCTTCAGCACGGCCAGGCCATCCATATCTGGCATTTCAAAATCCAAGATGGTCACTTGAGGCCTTTCCCTGCGGAACACTTCAATGCCCTTGGGGCCATCGCCCGCCGTGAGCACAGTGTGTCCTTTGCGGCTGAGCATGATGTGCAATAAGTCGCGAATTTTTGCGTCATCGTCCACTGCCAGGATGTTTGCCATATTCCCCCCTTAGATCTGACAGACTTTGCTTCTTTAGGCCGCCACTGATTTAGTCGCCGATGAAGACGAGAGGACTTCCCGCACTTTCTTGGTTAATGTCTGAACAGTAAAAGGCTTCTGAAGGAAGGGAGTTCCTGACTCCCATGTCATAAACACTTGATCGGTATGACCCGACATGGAGAGAACTTTGATCTTTGGACGAAGGGCTAAGTCCTGGCGAGCCAGCTGTGATCCATTCATAGCGGGCATTATGATATCGGTTAGCAGCATACGGAATTGGTTGCTATTGTCTTGTACGAAACATAGGGCATCACTCACATTTCTGGTCGCAACCACCGTGTAGCCATAGCGTTCAAGAATCGCCTGGGTCAGGGCACGCACCATTTCGTCGTCCTCCGTAAGAATGGTCTCGGAACCATAGAGACCGGCACCCTGTAACGGCGTCGTCACAATCTCGGCAGGGTTCCCTTAAACCCGAGGAAGCTAGATGCTAAAGGTCGTACCTCCCTTGCTTTGCTTGAGGATTCCATCAACGGTCGCCAAACCAAGGCCGGTGCCCTTGCCTGCCTCTTTGGTGGCGAACAATGGAATATCCGGGCGCGTGTAGCCTGGTCCATCCCGCAACCGGTATCACTGACGGCGAACATGACATAAGCACTCGAAGGGACGGGGGTGCGTGCTCGATGACGGGTAAGGCCATTTCATAATTCCGCGTTTCAATCGTTAACTGCCGGCCCTAGGCATTGCATCGCGCGCATTGACTACTAGATTCATGAGGACTTGTTCCATATGCCCTGGATCGGCTTTGCTCCGGCCGCTTCCTTGACACGTATACACTCAGTGACGTCTTCGACACGATGAATGATGGAGAACACTTCACCCTGATCCCCCAGCACCGGAGCATTAGTTCGGCTCCAGTACCGCTTTTGGCATCCACCGCCTTCAGATTCTGGTTGCCAGATATCATATTTCTGCACCGCCATTGCGTCAGGTGCTCCGCGCGCAGGTTCGATGCGCCGGTCGCAGAATCATCATTCGGATTATCGGGGAACACGTCAAAGAGTCGTTGCCCGACGATCTGCTCTCGAACGGTTATGGTAATAAAGAATACGCCTTCGGGGACCGACTACAAATAGTTTTCGTTTTGCATGCGGCAGTATTTATACAGAATTCCTTCACTCTCTCGGTGAGCGACTATAGTGGAGATGCCATAGTCTACATGCGCCTTTCCCACCGCTCGGCTATTATCCGCACAGGCGGGTTATCATGCAGAAGCAGACCGTAAAGTAAGGAACCATTAAGGACGTCCCCATCACAAAAGAACGTCCTCGCCTAAAGGGGTGATCAGTCTTTCAGGTCGTGCAGTTTTATGTTGATGAGACTTGTCGATCCGCTCGCTGTTCTTCTTATATCAGCGGGCAAAGAGGACTCGAAGCGTTTCCCGGTGCGTGGCCGAATGTCATACTATGACTGGCCCGCCGCTGAATGGCAGCAGCTGCCGAGTCAAGGTAGCGGCACGATGGCCCCATCTTTGATTTCTTCCAGCCCACTCCGGATAAGGAGTTATGAATCCGCTGATTTGACAGTAACACTGATGGGGCTGGCGGTGAGCTTGGTGATCGGGGCTAGTCTGACAATGTGAGCAAACACTGGAAATGCGGCATACGGCCGGAGCGCTTAATCTACGATCTTTTCATGCATGGCATAGCGCATGAGCTCGGCATTATTTTTCATTTTCAATTTGACGAGGATGCGAGCGCGGTAGGTACTGATAGTCTTCACGCTGAGCGACAGCTGGTCGCCGATTTCTGAAATGGTTTTACCCGTGGCCATGCATCGAAACACTTCAAATTCCCGATCTGATAACGTTTCGTGTAAGGGGCCCGCACTTCGCATATCCATTCTGGTTGCCAGCTGCTCGGCTAAGGCTGCCCCTACGTACTTTCTTCCAGACGTAATCTTACGCAGTGCTTGGACCAATTCGGTAGGGGCACTGTCTTTGGTCAGGTAGCCGGCGGCTCCTGCCCGGAATGCGCGTACAGCAAACTGTTCCTCTGGGTGCATCGTGTGAATCAGAACGGGGATCTTAGGATGTTGCTCCCTCAATTGGTCGAGCACCTCTAGACCGCTTCGCCCAGGAAGACCGATATCCAGGACCACCACATCACAGACTTGCTTCTTAAGGATGTCCAGCACTTCATGAGCGGTGCCCGCTTCGCCGGCGACATCCATATCGGCTTGATCAGCCAATATCTCTCTGATTCCACGTCGGACGACAGAATGGTCATCGGCGATGAGTATTCGAATCATGGTCTATCGCTTTCTACGTGGGTCAGGGGAATGGAAGCAGTAATAGTCGTCCCGCGACCTAGCTTGCCTCGCACCTTGACTGACCCTCCGAGCAACGTCACGCGCTCCCTGAGACCCATAATGCCAAACGAAGTGAGACCGGCGGCCTCTACGTCGGTGATCCCGCGACCATCATCCTCGACCGAGAGTTCAAGATGGCTGTCATCCTCCTTCAGTGTAATAATCACATGAGTGGCCTTGGCATGTCGCATCACATTGGTTAACGCTTCTTGCACGATGCGGAACAAAGCCGTTTCTGCTGATGCAACCAGAGCCATGTTGTTTTGGGGCGCGATAAACCTACACACGAGGCCCGTGCGATGATGAAATTCCTTCGCCTGCCATTCGAGCGCGGCAACGAGACCTAAATGGTCCAACACGCCTGGCCGCAAATCGGACACGAGCCTTCGCAGGGACAGAATGGTATCATCAATCAGTCCGGTCATAGTCGTCGTCTTCGTCAATAAGGGAGTTCCTATGTCCGTCTCCAGAGTATTCAGCCGACGTCTAAGCCACATGACATCCATTTTGAGCCCCGTCAATCGTTGGCCCAATTCATCATGCAACTCGCGGGCAATGCGAGTACGCTCTTCTTCCCGCATGGTCTCCATGTGCCGTGTCAACGCGCGCAGTTGTTCCGTGGACTGCCGTAGTTCGCACTCCACCCGCTGACGCTCGATGGCATAGCGAAGTGCTCGAATTAGGCGATCAGGATCTAACCGTTTTTTAACCAGATAATCCTGTGCGCCTCGTTGGACGGCGAGAATCCCCGTTTGCTCATCATCGAAACCCGTCAACACCACCACCGGCACCCCTGAGTGATCTGCATGGAGCTTATCAAAGGTCTCCAAGCCATGGCTATCCGACAGGGAAAGATCTAGCAACACGACACTGACAGGCCCGCGCGTCAAACGGTGGAGTCCGGCTTCTAGGCGATCCACCCATTCCACTTCAATGCCGATGGTATTGGACTCTGCCAAGGTTTCCTTGATAAGGCACGCATCGTCATCATTGTCTTCGATTAGCAGAATACGCATGGGGTCCATCAGGCTTGATACGTTATGCCCATTGAGAGCATGGGGCCACATCCCGAGAGGTTCGTTACCCGATGCGTGGCCTCTTGTCGGTGCTGGGGGTAAGCAGCACCTCCCGCACCTTGCGCACCAATGTTTCGGGAGTGAACGGTTTTTGAAGAAACGCGCCTTCCATCTTCTGTGCACTGGTCAAAGCGAAGTCGGTATTCGTATAGCCGGACATCAGTAACGTTTTGATGGTAGGCTGCAATGTGCGAAGCTGACTCGCTAATTGCGGTCCATTCATCATAGGCATGATCGTATCCGTTAACACCAAATCAAACGCTTTCTCCCGTGCAAAATGTAAGGCATCCTGCACATTTCTCGTTGCAACTACTGTATACCCGTACCGTTCAAGGATAGCCTCCGCCAGTGCGCGCACCATTTGATCGTCCTCAACGAGAAGAATCGTCTCGTCGCCGCGGAGGGCGTCATTCAACGACGATTCCATGACCAAATGGTCAGCTTCCCCCTCAACACGTGGCAGATACACCTTAAAACTCGTGCCTTGATTTGCTTGGCTGGAAACCCGAATGCTACCACCGAGTTGCTTGACGATGGCCTCCACTGTAGAAAGACCAAGGCCAGTGCCCTTTCCCGCTTCTTTGGTGGTAAAAAACGGCTCGAAGATATGGGCTAACGTGTCTTCACTCATGCCGCAGCCCGTGTCGCTGACAGTCAGCAAGACATAGGAGCCGGGCAGCACAGACGGATGCGCCGGCGCAGCGGCGCAATCAATGGCGATATTCCTTGTGTCCACCGTCAATTGACCACCGGCGGGCATGGCGTCTCGTGCATTGATCACCAAATTCATGATAATTTGCTCCAGATGCCCAGGATCCGCCTTGATTTTGCCGAGCCTTGGGTCCGGACAGAGCACTAACGCAATATCCTCACCGATCAAGCGGCGTAGCAACCTCGCCGTATTCGCCACCGCCTCGTTGAGGTCCAAGACTTTCGGCTCTAGGACTTGCCGGCGGCTGAAGGCCAGCAGCTGCCGAGTCAAGGTAGCGGCCCGATGGCCGGCATCCTTGATTTCTTCGAGCCCACTCCGGATAAAGGAGTTACTCGGGCCTATATCTCCCAGTAGCATTTCGGTGTAACCATTGATGACGGTTAGCAAATTATTAAAGTCATGAGCAATTCCGCCCGCTAGCCGGCCGATAGTTTCCAATTTCTGGGCTTGACGCAGTTGCGCTTCGCTTTCCCGTAACACCTTCTGGGCTTCTTTGCGTTCAACCGCATATCGAGCGGCGCGTGAGAGAATATAACTATCCAACCGTCCTTTGACCAAATAGTCTTGGGCGCCCTCGCGTACGGCCTGCTCTGCCAAGGCTTCATCATCAAGCCCTGTGAGGAGAATGATGGGAAGATCCGGGGCCTGCGCTTGAAGCGTCGTGAACGTTTCCAGCCCCCGGCTATCAGGCAGCGAGAGATCCAGTAAGACGAGAGCGAAGCGACTCGCCTTCATCTGGGCTAGCCCTGTGCTCAGTCGGTCTGCCCACTCAAGCTCAATGCCATGGCTCTGACTATCGGACAGCATCTCTCGAATGAAACACACATCATCTTCATTATCTTCGATGAGTAGTGTCCGCATGGACTATCCTTCCTTAGGAATTCGAGAGATGACGGTCCAATAGAGCTCAAAGAGCTTGGCGACATTATGGAATTCATCCAAATCCACCGGCTTACGAATGTAGGAACAGGCGCCGCTAGCATAGGAGCGTTTAATGTCTTCTTCCCGTTCGCTCATCGTCAGCATCACGATTGGAATGGAGCAGAAATTAGGATCGGCCTTCACCGCTTCTATCACCTCAAAGCCATTTTTCCTTGGCATGTTGATATCGAGGATCAGTAAGTTCGGCAAGGTCTTTCCTTGGTATTGCCCTTGCTGACGCAGGTAGGCCAGCACTTCCTCTCCGTCGGGGACTACATTGATGATGTGAAGCGCGTGGGAACCAAAGACCTCCTGAATGAGGACAACATCATCTTCATTGTCTTCCGCCAGCAAAATGTCCACTCGTGTGTCAGTCATGAAACTAAGATCCCTTCTGCTTGGTTTGTACCGCGACCGTGTGACATCCGATCCGAAGCCCTGCGCCAGTATCTTCCACGTCTTGCCCCACATTTGGACCAGCTGAAACCTCCGCACATAATTTAGGGCTCGAAGCCCGGAACGGATCTCCCTGTGCTGGTCGGCAGAGATTCTTCTTTTCGCTTTGTTCTACATTCGCTATCATCTTACTTGTGTGAGGCCAACAGATTTCGCAAAGTCCTTACTCAGGCACCTCCTACTTTGAATGTGATAATGAATTCCGAGCCTCCCCCTTCGCGCGGCTGCACCCACGCGCGACCGCCATGACGCTCGGCGACCTGTCGGACAATAGCGAGCCCGGCGCCGGTACCTTCGATGTCCCGTCCGACCGCCCGCTGGAAGAGCTGAAAGATCCGCTCCGCATGCTCGGGCGCGACTCCTGGTCCGCGATCTCGTACCACGAGGCCGACCTCCGCACCCTCTTTGCCATCGGCATGATACGGCGCGATCTCGATATCGGGCACTTCATTCGGCCGCGCAAACTTGAGAGCATTCGTCAGGAGGTTGTACACCCCTTGAGTCGCCCAGGTGCTGTTCGCGCGCAACCGGGGGAAGGGTTTCGCCATCCGCACCCTCGCGCCGGTTTCCTGTATCTTTTCAGCCAGGCGTCGCAGCGCCTCTTCGACGATTTGTTCCCCCTCGACCACCTCGGCAGAAAACTCCATGCGTTGCACGCGAGAAAGGGCGAGTAGATCCGCCATGAGCCGGTCCATTCGCTGGGCCGCGCGGCCGATACGCCGGAGAAAGTCCTGTCCTTTGTCGTCCAGACGGTCGGCGTAGCGTTCATAGACTAGGCGCGAGAAATTTTCGATTGAGCGCAGCGGCTCCCGCAAGTCGTGCGAGGTGACATACAGCAGCGTTTGCAGATCGTTGGTCCGCTTCGATAATTCCGACGTTCGTTCCGCCACGCGCTGTTCCAACTCAGCATGGGCTCGGCGCAGGGCCTCCTCCACCCGATGTCGCTCAGCCATCTCGATCACGAGTCGTTCGTTGGCGGCCGTTCGTTCCTTCACTTGGTCGGCGAGTTCTTTCTGCTGCTCCCTGAGTTTCCGATTCAGACGAACCGCTTCTTCGAACGTTGGAATCAGCAAATCCAGGATCTGGTATCGTTCGGCCGTGATGGCATAGGTGCGACCGGCGAGTTCGATCTCCACTGCCGCGTCAACATTCCGTTTCGCACGGAGCTCCTTGTTTTTCAAACTCTGGCTGATCCGAGCGAGCAGAAATTGCGAGTCATAGGGCTTGGTAATAAAATTGTCCGCACAACACTGCAGCCCCATCACCACGTCCTCGGGGCTGTTGAGGTCCGTCACCAGGATCATCGGAATGTCTTTGAGGGCACTATTGGATTTGACGGCTTCGCACAGCGCATAGCCATCCATCTCAGGCATCATGATATCGCTGATGATGATGGTCGGCTTCCGAGTACGCGCGGCGTCGAGCGCCTGCCGACCGTTCGTCGCAAGCGTGACCGCATAGCCTTCTGCTTCGAGGAGATATTTGAGGTGTTCAGCCTGTGTCCGGCTATCCTCCACGATGAGAACTTCGATACCATTGTTCACGGCGCCGCCAGGTGTGGACATGTTAGATCAGACCTCTGAGTTGTTGGGCGATTTCCTTGGGCGATAACACATATTGCGCCGCTCCCAGACGAACCGCTTCACCGGGCATCCCGAAAATCGCGCTGGTTTCCTCATCCTGTGCAATGGTCACCCCGCCCGCCTTCCTTAACTCCAGGAGCCCGCCCGCCCCATCCTGGCCCATGCCGGTGAGCAGAATGCCGGCCCCCGACCGGCCGAAGGACTCCGCCAGAGATTGAAAGAGATAGGACACGGAGGGACAAAAGTTGTTCTCCGCCGGCCCCTTGGCCAGGCGGATTTGCCCATCTTTTGTGATGCCCATCTGAACACCATACGGCGCGACATACACGGTCCCGGCTTGCACTGTTTCTCCGCACTCCCCGAGCTTGACTCGCAGCGGAGTGCTGTGGCCGATCCAGTCGACCAGTCCAGCGATAAACCCGGGGGCGATGTGCTGCACGACAAGAATAGGAACCGGAAACTGTAGCGGGAGGCCGCCTAGAATCTCCGCGAGCACCGGCGGTCCGCCGGTGGAAGCGCCGATGGCCAGGATCTCGATGCTCGAACCCAGCCTCGCCTGTACCCCCGGCAGCGGCACCGCGCCTTCACGTCTCGGCCAGCGACGGATAACTTTAACCCCTGCCATCAGCCTCACGGTTTCCTGCAGTTGCCCGGCGGTCTCGTCGCTGTCCGGATAACCCAGTCCATTCGGCTTATCCACCACCGTGAGCGCTCCTGCCTCGAGCGCCTGAAGAGTCATGGCAACCTGGTCCTGACTCATGCTGGAACTCACCATGACAACCGGCGTAGGCACGCGTTCCATGATCTGCCGAGTCGCTTCATAGCCGCTCATGACCGGCATATGGACGTCCATGAGAATCACGTCCGGCCTGAGCCGTTCGGCTTGATCCATCGCTTCGAGGCCGTTCTGCACCGTCCCGACGACCTGAAGCGCCGGATCCTGGCTGAGGAGGTGAACGAGATATTCTCTGGTCGTCACGGAATCCTCCGCCACCAACACACGGATTTTCTTCGTCACGGCACCGGTCACAGCAGTCTCCGGATGAACTCCAGAAGATTGGACTGATCAAAGCTCGACTTCACGATGTACGCATTGGCTCCCACCTCAAGCCCCCGTTCCTTGTCCTCTCGGGATTCGAGAGCCGTAACTAGGATGATGGGGAGGTGCGCGACGTCGCGGTGCGCCCGAATTTTCGCTGTCAATTCCAAACCACCCATCCTGGGCATATCCACATCGGATAGGACCAGGTCGATAAGGTCTTTATTGATGAGCGTCCAGGCCTCGAGCCCATCGACGGCTACAAGGACCTTGTACCCGGCAGTCTCCAAGAGGTTCTTTTCCATCGTTCGAGTGGTGATCGAGTCATCGACCACGAGAATCACACGCGGACGCGTCGGTGTCTCGGGCAAGGGCGACGCCCCGGAACCGTAATGACTTTCGCGGGCGGACCGGAGCAGATCTGCCGGACGGAGGAGCAGAATGACGTGACCGGTTCCAATCAGTCCTGCGCCGGCCACATTCTTAATCCGCATAAGCGGTGGCCGTAATTCCTTGAGGACGACCTCCTGCTCTCCCACTATGTCCTCGACCATAAGCCCCAGCCGTTCATCCTGTACTTTCATGACGACACAGTGTCGCTTGCTCTCGGACCCCGACCCGATTTGTCCTCGGGAAAGGACAAGCAAGTCAGCCAATCGCACCAACGGAAGCGGCCGGCCCTCCCATTGAATCACCGGTCGCCCCTCCGTGGCTTCTAGAGGGAAACGGACGGTCCGCTCGACCGCCTCGCTCGGCAGTAGATACGACTGTCCGCCTGCGCGCACCAACAGCCCGCGAAAGGTCGAGATGGAGACAGGAAGCGTGATCCGCACCGTGGTGCCGATACCGGGGCGGCTGTCCACGCAAATCCTGCCGTCTAACTGTTCCACTCGCTCCCTGACGATCGCCAGACCGAGGCCGTACCCAGAGATATCGCTGATGAGCGGAGTGGTGCTGACTCCAGATCGGTAGATAAGGTCCAGGGCGGCCTCGTCCGTTAAAGCCTGCGATTCATCAGCCGTCAGATGCCGGATCCGAACGGCCGCGGCACGGACTTGTGCCAGATCAATCCCCCGTCCGTCGTCCTCGACTTGAATCTCGATCCGATTTCCCTCAAGGGATCCGATTGTCACGGCAACCCGTCCCTGAGGCGGCTTGCCTCGCGCTACGCGGCCTGCCGGTGACTCAATGCCATGGTCAATGGCATTTCTCACCAGGTGAATGAGGGGGTCTTTCATCGCCTCCAGCACCTTCCGATCCACTTCGCGATCGGCCCCTTGAACCTCCCACTCCACTTGTTTCCCCAGTGCTTCGCCAAGGCTCCGCACCATGCCTGGAAACGGGTTCAGGACTGCCGAGACAGGGGTCATCCGTAACCGTCTGAGTTGCTCTTGAAGGCCATCGGTGATCGACGTTATGGTCCGGTGATCGCGGATGATGTGTTCGAGCATGGTGGTGATCTGCAGCTCGAGCTGTTGCATGACCAATTCAGGATCGGCCTCGGGATTGCCCAGACTGGTCACAGGCTGCGATCGCCGCACGGCTCGCACGCGGGCCTGAGCGGCACGGCAGCCGGTCACTGTGTCGAGCAGGGTTCGAGCTTCGAGGACCCGCTCACCGGCAGCCAGCTTGGCGAGCAGGAGATCCTCAGCCTGAAGCATCATCGCGTCGAGTTTGGTGGCATCGAGCCGGATCGAGTTGGTGGAGGGCATACTCACCTCTGGGGCCATCGGGGCGGCCACCTGAGGCGCCGGCGGGTCAATGGGTTTGACCGCAGCAAGCGGCATGGCGGTGACATCCTTCAGGCGTCTGATCAACTCGCTCACGGTGGTGGAGGGTTGGTTCCCGTCCAGCAGGGGTGGGATGTGCGCGACCCCGTCGTGCAGCACTTTCAAGATCGGCGGTGTCAATACCAGCTGGCCGCGGGAGAGTTGGCTGAGAATGGCCTCGCAGGCCTGACATAGGGTCTCGACCTCCATGAGGCCGACAGAACGAGCCGCCCCCTTAAACGTATGCATCTCCCTGAAGGCAATTTCGATTGCTGCCCGGGCCTCACCCGCGGGCAGCCCCCGATCCAGGGCGAGCAGATGGGTCGTCAAGGCCTGAAGGTGTTCCTCCGCTTCCACGCGAAAGGTCGCCAGCAGCCTCGCTTTCAGTTCTTCGTTTCGATCTCCCATCGTCGCCCGATCACCCCACCCTAGGGACTCGCCCCAGCGCACGTCGACTTGGGAGATGCCCGTTACCTGATATCGCAACCAGCGCCATTAGGCGCTGCGCCAGCTCATTCAGATTGGTCGCGGACTCTTCAACCTGCCGTGTGGCGGCCATATTCTGGGTGGTGGCTTGCTTGATGTTTTGCATTGCGAGCGCCATTTGGTCCATGCCCACCACCTGCTGCTGCGCAGACGCCATAATCTGTTGGGCTGCTTGAGCGGACTCCGTGAGGTTTTCAGCCAGCAGGCGAATGCTCTCGCCAGCCTGTCGAGCTAATAACTCCCCGTTTTCCGATACCTTCATCCCTTGTTCAGCCGCCATAACGGCAGCCTGAGTCGCTCGATGAATCTCGTTGAGGTTCCCGCGAATCCGGGCTGTCGCCTGCTTGGACTGCTCGGCCAGACTTTTCACCTCCACCGCCACCACGGCAAACCCCTTCCCGGCGTCCCCTGCTTTCGCGGCCTCAATGGCTGCGTTCACGGCCAATAGGTTGGACTGTTCAGCCAGATCGTTGACGGCGGCGATGATCTCGCCGATGGCCTGGGCCTGCTCGCTAAGCGTAAGGATCCGTTCGGCCAATGTTTCCATCCTCATCTTCGCTTCCTGCGATCCCTTGACACTGTTCTCCACCGCCCGTCGCCCATCTTGGGACACTTGTGCGGACTTGCGCGAAGACTCCGCGACCGCCTGCGCTTTCTGAGCAGAGATTTGGGCCGTTTGCTTCACTTCATCCACGGTGGTGGAGGTTTGCTGAACTGCAGTTGCTCCCTCGGCCGTGCCCGCAGCCTGCTGAGCCGTCGCGGCGACGATCTCAGAGGACGCGGCTGCCAGCGCACTCACGGCCGCTCGCAAAGAGCCAGTGATCGAGCGGGTCACAGCCCACCCGATAGCCACTCCGGCGACGAGCGCGAACCCCACAACAGCGAACATCATCCAGGAGGCTTGCGCGCTTTCCGAGAGGGCTGATTCAGAAATGCCTGTCGAGAACCTGGACTCGGATTCCATGACCCGTTCGAGGTTGGTTAACAGTTGTTCCACAACAGGCTGGAATTGCTTCGTGTACATGCGCAGCGCATCAGCGTGGTGACCCGACGATTCAGCCTCGGCGACTTGCTTACCCTGATCTATGGCGATGTCTAAAAATCGGAGTGATTCATCCCATGCCGACCGATTCTCGGCCAGGACGGTTGTGGCCTGAGATTCGATAATCATCTGACGGGCGGCTTTGGCCCACTTGTCCCAGTTGACTAGGTATCGGTTCTCTTGGTGAACCAGGTACCGTAGAAGATCCAGTTGCGCGAGTCCTATCGCCCCAGGCGCTCCGAGCTTATTCTTCAAGATGACCGCTTGATAGCGGAGGGTGGTTTCCGTAGCATTGGAGCTACGGGAAAGACCGAAAATACCTACCCCTGCTGTTACTACGAGCAGCAGCAGTAGTACGGTGAAGGCCGTAATAATTTGCCGACCGACGGTCCATGTTCGAGTGTTCACGGATATCCCCCCTTGTCAGTTGCCGCGTTAGCCGATTTGCTCATTGACCAAGATTTCCGGGGCTCGAGCCAAGGCGTGAAGATCGAGAACCGTCATCAGGTCTTCCGTCAACCCTCGTGTGAGGGCTGAGCGAAGATCGGCGAAGCCCTTAGGAGGCGGCGCTACCTTGCGAGCAAGGACCTCGAGGGCCCCTTCGACCTGGTCGACATACAGCCCGAAGGTCATGCCCCCGGCTTCCACAAACACCACCTTGCCATCTTCCTTGACGTCTTGGCCTTGCAAGCCCACCAGCGGTCGGAGATCCAAGACTGCCAGGATCCGACCCCGATAGTTCATGACTCCAAGCACGAAGGCGGGCGTGCTCGGCACAGGGATCAACTCGCGCAAGGGAATCGCTTCGAGGGCCTGCGCGATGTCAATCCCGAACCGCTCACCCGCGAGGGAGACGGCCAGCAAGTCCATCGTCTCCCCCGACGGGGTGCCATCTTCCAACGGCTTTGCAAGTGCGAGAGTCCTCTCCGTCAGGATCCGCGCGGCCTCCTCCGGTGCCAGCTGACCATCACTTTCCATCGAAAGCCGCGCCCGCTCTAGACACGCGTAGGCTCTTTGCCAATCGGCAGCTCGTTCCTCTTCGTTCATCGCTTGACCTCAAGATAGGCGCGCGCGGTCTCCAGCAATCGACCCGCCGTCAACCCATCACTTCCGGGCACAGCCTCATCCGGAGAGGCTGACGCCAGCAGGGCCACGACGGTCCCAAGGGACTGCCGTCCCCGTTTACCGTCTCCTTGCCGCACCAGCAGGCAGCCCAGCATGAAGTGCGCGGCAGCCGAATTCGGTGCCAGATAGACAGCCCGGCGCAGGGCTTCAATGGCCGCTGGAATTTCTCCCTGTTCCTGGCAAATGGCGGCAAGCAAGAGAGCGTATTCCGGATTGAGACGATCCTGAGCGAACAGCGTCTCACATAAGCGGCGGGCCTCCACCAAATGTCCTTGGTCAGCCAGGATTCGGACAGTGTGGAGATTTGTTTTCCTGCTGCCGGACTCGCCTGCGACAGGCTTCTCCGTAGCCGTCCGGACCGTCAATGGCCATGAGTCCTCTGTCTCTGATTCGCCGGTCGGCCGTAACGGATTTTGCCCCTCCGGTACCATTGGCTCGAGTATGGAGTTTTGCAACACCAACGGCGCCATGGGAGGGTTCGGATGCTGGCACTTTTGGTAGAAAATCGTGCCTGGAAGGTTCACGGGAACCAATGGAAAGAAGAGTTCGGATGAGGTTTCAGCCGGAGACACGACGAGCCATCCTTCGGTCACCAGGGCCTCCTGCAGCCGGACGACCGCGGCTCGTTGGACCTCCGGTGTGAAATACATTAACACGTTGCGACAAACGATGAGATCCATGACGATCGTGTTGGTCATTAGTGCGGGGAAGCTGTTCCCGGCCAGATTTAACGGGGCGAATGTGACCATCTGACGAATGGCCGGATCGACTTCCCAGCTGTCCTTTCCCCGTCGATGGAAATAGCGATTGATAATCCATGGGGAGGTCTCGCGGAGCGCCCACTCACTGTAGATTCCTTGCGTCGCCAACTCCAAGGCCACCGGACTGATGTCCGTGGCCAGGATGGTCAGAGCCCACTGTTCACGATCGGGAAGCAGTTGATCCAGCAAGATTGCGAGGGAGTACGGTTCGGCTCCAATGGCACACCCGGCGCTCCAGCACCTGAGGCGAAGGCTGTTGGCCGACCGCCGGTTTGCGATGAGAGCAGGCAAGATTTCTACCCGGAGTGCGTCAACGAATGCGCGGTCTCGGAAAAAATATGTTTCTCCAATTGTGAGGGAGCTAGCCAGTCCTCTCCACTCCGGGCTCTCGTCCGGAAGGGAGGCGAGCCACGTTATGCACTGCTCTGGTGATCTAATAGGGGAATCGCCAAAGACCTGCGCGAGGCCTCGCTTCAGGTCGGCCCACCGGTTTTCTGGGAAGTCCAGTCCTAGGCGATCTGCGATCAATGCGCGCGCCGGACCAAGCATGTTGTCCGAGATTCTCATTCGGTGTTCCCGTCGAGTGCTTCGGTCAACCGCTGTTCTTCGTTCAACGAAAGCAAGGTGTCCAGATCATGGATGAACAGGACACCATCCGGGAGCGCGAGGACTCCGGCCACAAGGCCGGTTCCAAGGACGCCGGTCTCCGGCAGTGTGATGCTCCCGGACGACACCGCTTGCATTCCATGAACTTCGCCGACGGGGAAAGCCAGCCTTCGCCGGCTCGTCTTGGCAACCATGAGAAAAGAAGAGGGGCCATACTGGTTTGGCAGGTGACCAAAGCGGCGTACCATATCAATGGCCGGGATGATTTGCCCATGAAAATTGATCACGCCCAGGACGATGGCGGGTGCTTTCGGTAGAGGTGACATCCGAACCATACGCAGGATTCGTTCGACAACCGGAAGGTCAAGAGCGTATCGCTGCCCCCCGATGCCAAATACGACCAGCATTCGCATCGAATTCTGACCGGTCTCACTCATCGCCATCACATGAATCCATGAGGTAGATAGGATGCGGTAAGAGCCTGATGTCGAACCGGAGAAGATAGGACACAAGGTGAAGAACCGCTGATGTATATGTCAGCAACGTTTTTTAACACATGCCGGTTTCAATCATCAGCGGAAAGAGGAACGAACCGCACTGCAATCGTAAATACAATTCCTTATACTCCAAGAACGGGAATGCTGCATAGCGTTTCCTATTTAGTCAAATCATCTTGCTTCTATTAAACTCCACGCCGAATTGCGTTATCGGCGGACCAGCGCACGACCGCCAAGTTGATCCCAATCGGGGGAATGGGTCCCGCGAAGCGAAATATGCTCACAGGCGCTGATGAAGTTTTGGACTTAGTCTGAGGATGACGCCGCTTAGACAGCTGGCCATACATGTTTTCCTACCGGATAGCATTATCCCCGCCGCATTTGCCCTATGCCCTATCAGGTGAGATCACGTAATCTGCGAGGTGTCACCGGATGGGATATGGTCGATCCCAGCGGCTTTCGTCGTTGACCAATGTCGACACCGGAGCGCGGCGGCCCTCATCTCAAGATCGAGCCCTGTGCTGTGACTCGACCAATATGGTTCGAGCGCTTTCTTGAGTTCCCGGTTGACACCGATCCGAGGATACCCTAGGCAGGTTGCGAGGATGGCCATGATGCTGTCTCCCTTCGATTGGCTGGAATCGGTGTGAACCGACGCCCACGGTTTTTTCGAGTCTAGAAGGCGGCATCGAATGCCACGACTCCGGTCACCCCGACTTGATAGGCGGAGACCCGGCGCTCGAAGAAGTTGGCGAGTTCCTGCACGTCTTGCAGGTTCATGAAGTCAAAGGGGTTTCTCGTCCCATACTGCTTCGAGAGTCCAAGAGTTGCCAGCCGTTGATCCGCCACGAACTCGAGGTACTGTCGCACATCGCGCAGGGAGAGGCCGGCCACGCCACCGCCGAGCAGATCTTCCGCAAAGGCGATTTCGCACGCCACGGCTTCGCCCATCATCTGGCGGATGTCAGCTTCGAGGGCTTCGTCAAACAGCCCGGGTTCTTCGCGGCGCACCTGGTTCACGACCTCGAAGGCAAACGCCATGTGCGCACTCTCGTCCCGAAACACCCAGTTGGTGCCGCCTGCAAGTCCATGTAGTAGGCCACGAGACCGCAAGAAGTACACGTAGGCGAATGCCGCAAAGAAGAAGAGCCCTTCAACACAGGCCGCGAAACAAATGAGGTTTTTCAAGAACTGACGACGCCTCTCAAGGGAGTCCAGTCGTTCCAGCTGCTGGAGCGACTCGATCCACTTGAAGCAGAACTCGGCTTTTCTCCGGACCGACGGAATGGTATCAATCGCAGCAAAGGCGGCAAACCGTTCGTCGGCATCCGGTATGTAGGTATCGATGAGCGTCAAATAGAACTGGACGTGTAACGCTTCCTCGTAGAGCTGCCGCGACAAATACATCCGCGCCTCGGGTGCATTGATATGCTTGTAAAGGTTGAGCACCAGATTATTCGACACGATGGAATCTCCGGTTGCGAAGAATGCCACCAGACGATGGACCAGGTGGCGCTCGGCGGGGCTCATCTTGGTACGCAAATCGCCTACGTCAGTGGCAAAGTCGACTTCCTCCACGGTCCAGGTGTTCTTGATCGCGGACCGATACATCTCGAAAAACACAGGATAGGCCATGGGACGGAGTGTCAGACACATCCCGGGGTCGAGGAGTCGTGCAGGACGTTCGACAGTGCTCATTGGCAGGCCTCGCAGCTTTCAGGGTTATCGAGGGAACACGAGACCGCTGCCGTGTCCTTTCCGCCTTGTGATGGAACCGGCGTCCAGCCACGATCGGCTTGCAGACGCGCGCTGTCGCTCGACGATCCCTCCGCTGATGTCTGCACCGTCGCCTTCGTGATCCGTGTTGCCGGCCGTGAGCGCAGGTAATAGGTCGTCTTTAATCCTTTCTTCCATGCATAGAAGTACATGCTCGATAAGGGTCCGATAGTCGGATTCTCGATGAACAAATTCAACGATTGACTCTGGTCGATGAAGGCCCCGCGATCCGCTGCCATGTCGATCAAGGACCGCATGGGAACCTCCCACGCCGTGCGATAGATGGCCCGAAGGTCCGCAGACAATTCCTCCATCGACTGGACCGAACCCTCGGCCAGCTTGAGCCGCGCACGCATGGCTTCGGTCCAGAGGCCCAGCGCTTTCAGGTCGCCCACGAGATACCGGTTCACCTGAAGAAAGTCGCCCGACAAGGTCTCGCGCTTGAACAGATTGGAGATCTGCGGTTCAATGCACTCGTAGCAACCGGCGATGGACGCAATGGTGGCGGTGGGCGCGACGGCGATCAGCAACGAATTCCGCAGCCCGTGCGTCCGGATCTGAACACGCAATGCGTCCCACCGCTCCGAGTCCGGTGGAGAGATCCCCCAGGCATCAAACTGCAGCTCGCCTCGCGACGCCCGTGTCTCCTCGAACGCAGGATGCCGTCCCTTGATAATCGCAAGTTCGACCGACGCCGAGAGCGCATGGAAGTACATTTCCTCCGCGATACGTGCCGACAGCGCGCGTGCTGCGGGCGCATCGAAAGGAAGACGCATGTGAAAAAACAGGTCCTGCAGACCCATGAGCCCAAGGCCCACCGGACGCCAGCGAAGGTTCGATGATCGTGCCGTGACGATGGGATAATAGTTCAGATCGATCACCCGATCGAGTTGGTGTACGGCGCTACGCACGGTCCGCGCCAGCTTTTCAAAATCAAGGGTCACCGTCCCGTCAGCGTCTGTGGCCGTGTGGCGACCGAGATTGATCGAGCCAAGATTGCAGACTGCGGTTTCGTCACGCGACGTCACCTCGATGATTTCGGTGCAGAGGTTTGACAGATGGACCGTCTGCCCCGGCAGGGCCGTTTGATTACAGGCCCGGTTGGACTTGTCCTTGAACGTCATCCAGCCGTTGCCGGTCTGCGCCAGCGTGCGCATCATGCGCCCATAGAGATCGCGGGCTTTGACGGTTTTAACTGCGAGGCCGGCCTTCTCAGCTTGTTCATAGGCTTTGACAAACGCGTCACCGTAGAGATCCGGCAGCTCCGGGACCGTTTTCGGGTCGAACAAGCTCCACTCCTGATCTGCCTCCACGCGCGTCATGAAGAGATCAGGAATCCAGTTAGCCAGGTTCAAGTTGTGCGTACGACTGGCGTCATCGCCCGTGCTATCGCGCAATTCCAGAAAGTCTTCGACGTCGGCATGCCAGGGCTCGAGATAGACACAGCAAGCCCCCTTGCGTTTTCCGCCTTGATTCACTGCAGCAACAGATGCATCGAGCGTTTTCAACCATGGGATGATCCCACTGGAGTGCCCATTCGTGCTATCGATCAGTGACCCGCGCGAGCGCACGCGGTGATAGGCGAGCCCAATGCCTCCGGAGAATTTTGAGAGCATCGCCACATCCGTATAACGCTGGTAAATATGTTCGAGGTGATCGTCAGGAGAATCCAGAAGGAAGCAGCTCGACAACTGTTCATGTCGCGTGCCGGCGTTGAACAGGGTCGGCGAGCTGGGAAGGTACTCCAGAGAGGACAAGAGGCGATACAGTTCCAGCGCATCCGAAACCGTCTCAGCCAGCGCACAGGCGATGCGCATGAAAAACTGCTGCGGCGTCTCAATGACCTGCCGTGTCGTGGGATGTTTCAGCAAATACCGGTCATAGACGGTGCGCAGGCCGAAATACTCAAACTCGCGGTCACGCTTCGGCTCGAGCGCGTCGTTGAGTTTGCGGCTATTCTGGACCACAAAATCCAGAAGCCGGTCGTTCAACAGCCCCAGCCGATGGCCCGCCGTAATGGACTGCGAAAAAGCATGGATTTCCTGGTTGCGCACTTCCTTGTCGATATAGGTCGCCAGCAGGCGGGCCGCCAACTTCGCATACTGAGGCTCTTCCACAATCAATCCAGCAGCGGTTTGAATGGACAGCTGGTCAAGTTCGCGCGTCGTCGCTCCGTCATAGAGACCGCTGATCGTCTTGGTGGCGATTCGGAGGGGGTCGATGTCGGAGAGACCTGCGCAACAACGGTCGACAGCGCGCACGATCTTCGTGACATCGACAGGCTCCGCCGAGCCGTTGCGCTTTTTGACCCGCATGGTCTGTTGGGGATACGTATCGTCGGTGGGAAGATCTTGATGTGGGGTTGTTGCCGACATGGCAACGGAACTGGCCATGCTCGCGACTGGCTCATTAGACATGAACGTGCTCCTCCTTCGACAGGTTAAGCAAAGGGAAGATCCTTTGCGTAGAACCGCGAGGAGAAGTGAACAGTCGAGAGGCGCGCGAATACGCGACGATATCTCGAACCGACCTTCACCCCCACGGGCGACTGCAAACCATATGAGGGAGGGGTCGTGAACGAGAACGGAAGAGGGGGACTGGATCCGAACCAGCTCAGACCGTTGGTCCTCCCTCGAGGCTTCCAGGTCGAACCGGCTCAGGTTGTCTCTCCCATGCCGGATGCTGGCAGGTCTTCGGGCTTGCGAGCGCTACGGCTTTCGCCGTCTTCCTACTTTCCACTGCTTCCCAGCTCCAAAGAGCCAGTGCATGTCGTGGATTCGTTCTCGCTTACCGCTGCGGGGCAGTCCCGGATTTTCACCGGGTTCCCTTTTACTCTCTGAGAAAACTCAGAGAACCAGTATGGGTCGCAGTCTATTGTGGCATCAGAGCATTGTCAACCTAGGGTGGGACGATTGAACATCTCCCCGGTTTCTTTCGCCCTGCACAAGTATGCCGGGCTCGTCCTATTGCTGATTGGTTTATTTCTGCCCGGAGTAAGCCTGGCAGAATGGTACGGAGGCTGGAGTTATCCTATAAAGGCCATTGCACTCGTCTTCACGCGGAGACACTCGCTCTCCTCCTTCGCGGAACAGCTCTCCCATCATCAAGTTGGCAGCTTTCGCCTTCCAGGTAAGGCGACGCTTCTGCGCGGGACTCATTAAGACAGGAACCTGTACGGTGGTGAAGGGCATCGTGGAGGAAAGGATATTTATTGCTTATATATTTAACACTCAGAATGAGTTATGCCTCTCTCTGCAACGTGCGACCCGGCGGTTCTTCTGGATAATCAGAACTGCCGCATCCATTTTGCCCACCATTGACCAGGAGTGTTGGCGATCGTCATGCCGCCAACCCCTTGCTCCGTGGGTTGAGCGCTGCACAGACGCTTCTTCCGCCAGTGCACTCAGTGAGGCGGTTCCGAACACGTCTCTAGCACTCCTCTCATATCATTCCTTCAGCACACGCAGCATATCTTCCAATGTTTTATCCGCAGCCTCCAGGTCGCCCTTCTGGAGCAACTCATTGAAGCGTCGCATGGCTGAGATGATGAGAGCCTCATCGCCACCCCGTTTTAGAAAAGGCACCGCTAAAGCTTGAATCCGCTCGATTTGAGCGCGAAATGGCTCAACGTCCATGGTCATCAGCGCCGACGAGGTATTTGGCCTCTACCACTCGTCTAGGATGGCCGAGTCTCTGAGGCTGTGTTGGACGGCACACCAAGTTGCTTCACATCTTGTTCGACGTTCAGCAGTTGCTGCTCAAGATGGCGGTTCAAAAAGTCCGCCCGTTTGACGGCCAAACTGAGCTTATCAATGGCGATCTCGCCCTGTTCGATGCACTGCGCGATCGTTTCCAATTCGGCTTCTCCCGCCGCATAACTCTCAGGCGGGACAGTCAGGTTTGTCGTACTCAATTCATCAATATTCATGGCTGTTCCTTGCTGGTCACTCGTGCCGGCACCGTGCCATCCACGAGATGAATCTCAACGCTGTCTCCGGCGGTGACCTCCCCTCGCCGGCGCACCACCGTTCCATCGACCCGTGTCACGTAACTGAGCCCAAGGGCATAGTACCGATCCGGACTGGCCGACTGTATGTGGACGTGGAGCCGCTGCAAGTTCCGCTGCGCCCGACGCACGGTTTCACAACTGACGTAATGAAGATGCTGGCGGAGCTCCCGTAACCGAAGACGAGCCGGCCCAATGGACGCCGTGAGGGCCGTCAAGGGGAGGGCCTGACGCCACAGGCGCAACCTCGTGCGCCGAGACGTTAAGAGCACCGGCGCGCGCGTCAGCACCACCGTGAAGCGTGCCACAAGCCAGCTCCGACGGGTCTGGAGCAGGCGGAGCGCGTGCAACCGGATGGGCTGATGACATTGCTGCAAGAAGCTCTTGTGGCGAAACAGACGGTCTTGCGCACTGGCTAAGAGAACGTGCCACTGGCGAGTTCGGCGTTGCTGGTGCACATGGATCACCGATAAGGCCCGACGCACGAATTGCGGGCGCTGATCCAGTAGGAGTCTGCGGCGGCGATGGAGGTGGTCATGAACGCCCGCCCGCACCCGATCACGCGTCAGCCGCAGCTGGTCCTGGATCGTCTGGACCCGGTCAACCAGAAAGCGGGCGGCCGCGGTCGGGGTTTCCAGCGCTTGAGCACTCACGATGTCACACACAGAATGGTCGGCCGTATGTCCCAGTCCCGTCACGACCGGCAGGCGGCAACACGCGACGGCCTGCGCCACCGCATAATCATCGTAGGCTAACAAATCGAGTTCATTCCCCCCGCCGCGTATGAGGAGCACTACATCGAATCTCGGCTGGCCTCGAGCGAGTTGAGCAAAGGCCTCCACCAGGGTCGGGACCGCCGCCACCCCTTGAACCGCCACGTTGTGAATCGTCCACTGAAAGCGGAAGCCGCTCCGGGTCAGGATGGCAATCGCATCCCGGCAACCGTCGCTCTCGCGCTTCGCAATACACAGAACACGCAGTGCCGGCCGAGCCCACGGAACGGTCTTGTTGCGATCGAGCAGGCCTTCTTGCTCCAGCCGCTTTAGGGTGGCCTCCCGCTGTTGCTGCCGAAGCCCCTTCATCCCCACATGATTTAGGCCATGGATCCGAAGATACGGCTTGGTCTTCTTGGCCCAAAAGTCGATGGTCACTTCGAGCATGACCTCGCAGCGGCCCTCACGATCCGATAAGTCGCAGCCAAAACCTAGACCTTGCTTGAGGATCCCCTGGACGTCTCCCCGCTCCCAAATAAAGCCGTCGATGCTTACAGTGCTGTCCTCCGTGTCGGCGAGCGTAACGGAAAGGAAGCCGCGGGCGCCGGCATTAATCCCGGGCCGAATCCATTGCGCATGCACGATCTGCGGTCCAAGAGCCGTGATCGGACGGAGACAGGCATGAATCATCGAGGCGACGTCACGGATGGACAGAGCGGCTTTTGGCACCGACTCGGCTGCTTCTACCGTTTCTTGCTCGTGGCGCGGAGACACCGGGCCAACAGGGTTGGCCACGGGACTTGGCGTTACTGGGGGGTCCGGAAATAGCGGCAGCGTCATGCGGATGACGATACCAAATCGAGATTTACAACACTAGTGGACGACAAGACCGAGACGCGTCATGACGGAACTTTACCCTCGATCCACAATCAATAGGCGAAGCCGGAAATGCACTTTGGACGGAGTCGAAGGAGCACTGGCCGTTTCAATCACTTTTCTGGCGTCAAGGATACGCCAGGTTTTTGCGCATCGATTTTTGCCAGTTTACTCAGATAACTCCATATATTGAGTCTCGCGCCGCACTCACGCACCTCCCCGATTCGGCCCCAATTAACGGGATGCAGGACCGTGACGACAGTGCGCTTCCACCAGTTTGAATACGGATCAATGGCAGTTGGAAGGAGGGAACGACGGGCCAAGGGGATTGTCCGAATCCCCGACCCTTCCTCGGAGAAAAACCCGTGACACCGCGCTATTGCCAGGATGTTGGCCATATTATATAGTACCTAGCCGTATTTGCTAGTCTGCTGACAAGCGCGTAAATCTCTGGTCTATAACGCTTATATTTCCCCCACGGCGGTAATCTGGGTGTCGTGGATGGGGAAAAAAGAGGGGTGTGGCATGAGTCATATCATGGAGGAAGAGCCAGCAGATGACGGGCGACGGCGCGAGGAATTTGATCGGGCACTGCTCACCGCCGCCTTCAACTCCCCCATCCATTATATCGCCGTACTGCACCAGCTTTTAGATGGCGGGATGACGGGGCTCGGCACGCCGGCGCAGCGCGTGTACTTACAACTAGTCCGGGAATCGCTGGCGCGGCAGCGTCGCACGGTGCGAATGACCCATGATCGGTTGCGAGAGTTGACAGGCATGAGCCGGCCGGCGATTCAGAACGCGCTCAAATGTTTAACCAGCCCGACCGTCGATCTCGTCAATGTCGTGAGCCCGGGTGGACCGAAGATGCCGGCGTGCTATGAGCCGCGGCTCTTTCGCTATCTGAAATCGCCATCTGGATTACACCGAAGACTGCGGATCCGAGCCGTGGGATCGCACGGGTCCAACGAATCCATCCTGCAGGAACTGAAACCCGACGATCAAGCACTGCTCGAACGAGCCTATCTGACGTTGGATCCCAGCCTGCGTCGGACGTATGAACACGAAGTGAAGCAAGCGATGCGCGAGTATGGATGGAAGCCGGATGCCAAAGTGCTTCGCCAATCGGTCTTAATCAGGGTCATGCGGGCCAGCACTCTAAAAGACCACTTCAAACGACACTATCCCTACCTTTTTCAGTCTTAGCGCTTCCCCTGCACCGCCAGTACGTTGCTCCTCTGATGCGCTTCCCTGCCCTGGCAAGGCAGCAAATTTCCACAGACCTATGGCTTGCTCTCACCATGGCCGTCTGTCCGCGACGCCAAGTGTTTCCACACTACCCTTCGATACCGGCAGCGTAGTCATGACTGCGGACAATCAATGAAGATTTATGCGGACAATCAATGAAGGAGTGCACCGCAAGGAAGCATCAATATAGCACTCATGTTTCTTTACAAAGAACTAAACACGGCACCAATTGTGGAAAGCAAAAGAATATGACATTCGATATCGAATTTCATCGGAGCAGCCTGGACCCCTGTTAGACGGCCCGGCATCAATGCAACTTCCAAAGTCGTTCGAGTCGACATCGAATGCGTCCCATTGATCAGATATAAAGTAAGTAACCTTGCTTGAATTCGACATCGAATTCTGAAGCTTTCTGGACAGGCCCACGAGTTAGGTACGCCCTTGAATATGGACACATGAAAAGGTTTGCGAATTCGACATCGAATGTGGTCATACAGGGATTTGTACCGTCAGACAGCGTGAGCGCTGAGGCGTATGGGGCATTCTTGCGATAAAAGTGAAGTTATCGCAAATTCGATATCGAATTTGATGTCATAAACTCATGATTTCAGTGACGAATTTATGGCGAGAAGCAGCTTTCCATGATGGCAGGATCGTGGTTAGACCAACATAAGAATAAACTTTTCGTGAATTCGATATCGAATTCTAAGTCCCGGTCTGCGCTTATATCCGGGGGACCACGTATGGCTGTACTCCCGCATCTCCCAGACGCGAGGGCGACAGCCTAGTACTTATAGTCACAAGAGGTCTAACCAGCCCTCGTATCCACCCGTAAATCGAACCGGAAAATCGTGGCCTTATGCTGTACCTAACCTATAGGGTGACCTATACATGGTGCGAATGTATTGACACAATAGTCAGGCTATGTTACTAAACCTCTCCCAGAGTGCTTCCCTCTTCATTCTTCATAGGTCCCTTCGGCCGTCCATCTTCACGACGGTTCCAACGCGATCACACATAGGAGGTTTCATATGGGTATACGAATTTGTGTGGGAATCCAGAAGGGAGGCGTTGGCAAGACTACGACTTCACTGAATCTTGCAGACTGCTTGGTTCGTAAGGTGCCGGACGGAGGCAAGGTGCTTCTCGTCGATATGGACCCTCAACGCAATACCTCCAAACTCCTAGGCATCCCGGACGGGACGACACCCACCGTGAAAGACCTTCTGCTCGATATGGAAAACTTGATCTCGCTCAAGGATGTTGTACGGCCGACAGCGATCCCGCGCCTCCATATCGTCCCCTCCAGTTTGAAATTGGCTCCGGTCGAGAGTTTTCTGGCCGTGGCAGGGGGGTACGAGAATCCAATGTTTCAGCTCTATTCGAAGTTGACACGCGAGGCCGTGCGGGAGTTTTCGTATGTGATCATTGACACGCCGCCCTCGATGGGGTTTTTGATGACAAATTCTTTAGCGGCGAGCGATTTTCTCATTATCCCGATGGAGAGTGGCAGTGGGTTTTCATTCGATGGCATTGAGGATCTCTTGAAGCTCGTCAACATGGTGAAGACCGAACAGAAGCGACGTCTGACTGATCCACATACCAACTTGGAAGTCCTGGGCTTATTGCTGACCAAGCATGATAAACGACAGACCTTATGTAAGGCCGTCCAAGACGCGATCGTCGACAAATATGGTGATGACGTGTTTGCCACCACCATTGCCGCAAGTTCGGTCGTGAAAAAAGCGGAATTTGCCCGACAGACGTTAATGCAATACGACCGTAAGTCGACCGCCTCTCGGGATTACATGATGCTGGCTGAAGAAGTCGTGCGGCGGACGGAACCCACTTCCACTGAGCAACCTTCTCGCAAATCGGCTGCGAAAGCCGTGGTAGGAGCAAGCCATGCCTAATCCTGCGAAAGAGGTACAGCCTCCCAAGGCACAGAGTAAGCAACGGCGCATGTTGCAAGCGTTGGTGGACCAGCGTGTTTCTGAAACGCTGAAAGGAGGCGATGGCACCGAGATGTTGGAGGCCATGCGCAGTATCGTTCCTCCTGTCCCGACACCGCAGGCGCCTGTGGCGTTTGTGAAGGTTGCGCCAGTGCCCGTCGCGACTGAGGTGCCGGCTCCCATGTCAACAGAGCCGACGGGCGAGGTGGTAGCACCGAGTAGCGAAGCAGGAGAGTTCCGGCATATTGCATTGGATCTCATCAGCCCGAATCCCCATCAACCGCGGCTGCACGTGAACGAGGCCGCCGATGAAGAACTGGCCAGTTCCATCAAGCAGCGGGGGGTCCTGCAACCCATTGTCGTTCGTGGTATGGCCGATGGTCGCTATCAGCTCGTCTCCGGGGAACGACGGTTTCGGGCATCTCGGGCAGCTGGCAAGACAACCGTGCCGGCGATCGTGCGCGAGACAGAGGATACTCATGCGGCACTCGATGCGTTGATTGAGAACCTGCATCGAGAGAACCTCGGAGCACTTGAAACTGCCAAGGCGTATGACCGACTGTTGAAGCTCCTCAATGTTGAACAGGAGGCCCTGGCAGAATTACTTGGTCTCCATGTTTCCCGCATTCGTCATGCCGTCCGGGTCTTAGTTCTACCCCAGGATATTCTAGAGCAGGTGTTAGGGCCCGGCTCGCCACTCAAGTTAAGCCATGCGGAAGAGCTATTGGCGTTGCGAGACAACCCCCCCAGACTGCGCCTCATCACCCAGCGCTTATTGGCCGAGCAATGGACGGTGGAACGGCTTCGTGCAGAAATTCAACGACGCCCACGTGTCAATCGTGGATATCAACCAGCTGTCTTCGAAGATAGAGGAGACAAAGGGTACCGTTTGGTCGTTCGCCTACAAACGATTCGACCTCAGGATTATCCCATGATACGCGGGCACCTAGAGAAGGCTCTTAGCCGCCTCACTGAGTTTGAAGCCGGGGGACAAGAGGACAAGAACTTCTGAGGAGGAGAAGTCCCAAATTGCACCCATCATTTTCTGCAGACGCACGGCCGAAGGCTAATTGAATGTCCTCGGATTCTCAAAACCTCTCCTTCCGAAGGTCCGACCGGATCATAAAAACTTTCACTGGATGTCCTCAACCTTCGAAATGTTCTCTTAACGTTGTGTATCTAAAAGTACACAGACTGCGAGTTAGAGACGTTTTGGGCTCGCAAATGGACTGTTAGATGGGTCATGCCCTGACTTATCCACAGGGTCGGAGGACATCAAATGAAGATTCAGAGATCAGTCAATGAAAGAAGCGGACATTCAATGAAGATTTTCCTCCATCACGCGGACAACCAATGAAGACCAAGAGGACAGCCAATGAAGGCGCGGACATTCGATGAACATTCAAGAGCGATGTAAGTCATTGAGAACGCGATCAACAATAGACCGTCTCCTACTTTTACAT
The DNA here is from genome assembly GCA_965285945.1 of uncultured bacterium. Classification (GTDB taxonomy): domain Bacteria; phylum Nitrospirota; class Nitrospiria; order Nitrospirales; family Nitrospiraceae; genus Nitrospira_D. The sequence goes on from CBDIWP010000016.1 coordinate 49,599, forward strand.
TGATGTTCCTACGTTAAAGAGAACGAAAGAAAGAATAGACGTTACGCAGCATGAACGGCGATGCCAACATCCAAGGACCGGAAGGAGAGGGGAAATCCGTCTTCCCCGACGCAATGCTACCGTCCCTCGGTCAGTCAGCTCCTCAGTATCTCCTTCGAGAGCGTATCCTGGGATCCATGCATTTTTGGTCGGCGAACACGTCGTCCAGGAAAGTGGCCAAACCAGTCCATGAAAAGGAAATGGTTCGGTACCTTTGGCGCGACGGGGTAATTCGAAAAATGACTTTGGTGGCGTACTCCTCCGGAGATCTTGGATTCCCTACAGCCGTCGATTTTGAGTTCTTTCTGGCTTTGGAGAGTTTGTTACTGGACCGGGTAAGAGCCAATCATAGATTGGATGCGTTGGTCAGATTCCATGGGCAAGAGGTGATCGAGCGGGCGGGCAAGGATCGTTCTGGCCGGTCTTATCAAGAATTGAGCCGATGCTTGCTCCGAATGAAAGGGTTGATGATTGGCGTTGGTTCGGGGAAGACTGAAAAGGACGGACAGGTCCGCACAAGGTCTCGTCGTCCCACCTTCGTGAGCATTTTTAGGAATCTGACGCTGCCCGGCTCGATCAACGAAGATGGGGTGTTGGTGGATGGGTACGAACTGGTGTTAGAGGACTGGTACCGAGACAGTTTATTGGCTGGAAACTGCTTTGTAGTGGATCACCGTCTATTCCAGGACGTGAAAGGACATGTCACCAAACTATTGCATCAGTCACTGTCACATCTTTTCTATCTCGGCAGTGGCTCGGCTATGCAGAGCTACTCAGAACTGGTTGAGGGTTTCGAGCTGGTTCGTCATACCGCCATTTCGTTGGTTCGGCAGCAGCTCGGTCCGGCCCATCAAGAATTGCTGGCGCGGCAGTTTTTGCGATCCTGGGATGTGCAAGCCGTGAAAGGGAGCAAGCCAAGAGATTTCATGCTGCTGTGGGAGGCAGGGTCGGCATGGCGAGACGCTGAAAAGAAGTTATTGGAGCGGCGGGCCTATTATGAGATCGGTGATGAACGAACGTTATTAAGGCCGGTGGATGAATATGCCGACCCGATTCTCTTGATTGCTGATGCGCAGGTAGATCATCAGAGTCCTGAGCAAAAGGCAGCGTCAGGGGCGCGGCTCTTGGATGTGGTATTGGAGCTGTCTGGACGCAGAAAGGATCCTCATGTCTGGGAGAAGATGTGGCAACGTGCCATATCCACTCTTCCCCATGCCATGATTTGGCGACGGATCCATGAGGTTAAAGAGCGGGTAGCTCGAGGGGAACGTATCAATGCGGGTAGCTATTTGTATGGCCTAGTGAAACGAGATGGTAAAACATTGAAGCTGCCATGGGCATCGGCCAAGGCTGGTCAGAAAGCTGACACATAGTATGACTCTATAAAAGTGGTTCGACATGGTGAAAAGCGGCGGGTGCATAAGCTGCCCGTGGATCTCAGTGATCCAAGCCCGGATCAGCCACGATAAGAAAGGCCAAAGACCATCTCGATCGTTTTCAACAAAAAATCGGCCTCTGCTTAGACGTCGCGCTTACCTGCCTCCTGTCGGCTCCTAGATGATCCAGGAAAGGAAATGGTTTGTTTCAACCCTCCCACTGTGAAGCTTTCTTGACTGTTCCTGCCCCAGTTATCCGTATCTATCCAGAGCATATTCCGTCCTGAGCAATCTTTCACCAGAGACCGTAAATGTTTGAATGCCATGGCAGTCCCACTGCCAGGGGTGGCAGTGGGACTACCACCCCCTTCGCTAAGACGACTGCGCGTTATCCACAGGTGGGAGGATGTGAACAAGACATCTGGGAGGCTTGGAGCAAGGGTGGGAGGGTTGAAACAAGGTTTAGCCGGGAGGGTTCGAGCAAAAGGGCGGGAGGCTTGGAGCAAGACGGGAGGCTTGGGACAAGAACCGGAGACGGAAATCATCCCACCTTTTGGCTACTTGCGCAGATAGGAAAACTCGGGCAAAAGAATCCCACGTAGAGACTTACGATAAGAGAGAAATCTACGTTACGGCGACGATGCTGGAAAAATCTCTTCTGCGGAAAAACACAGAGGTCGGTAAAAAGGATGGGATGATCCATTCAGAAATCTCCATTTCGGAGATCCCCATGTGGCAACTGCCAGGCAAGGGCAAAGTCACGACATCCTCTTTGTCAAAAGTGGTGACACGCGTAACGGAGGTAAATGGCGTACCGACGAAAGTCCGTATCAAGGTGTCACCCAGCGCCGAATGGGGCTATCCCACCGTGCTTGATCTTGAGTACTTCCGAGCCTTCGAGCGGGCACTGACTATGATTTGGCAACGGGAGGGGCTGGTCCCCGACGTGTTACGAATCAGTGGCCGTGAACTGATCAGGTTGACCGGTAAAGAGCCGAACGGAGACCGCCACAAAGAGGTCCGGGATTTCATTGAGAGGATGAGCGGCCTGCAATTGGTTGAGCATTCGATCGGGAAACGAGGGAAAGTCAATCAGGGTGTGCACATCTTTGAGCGGTTCGACCAGGAGTCCCGTGATGTGCGCGAGGGAGGGGAACAATGGGCGCATCAGATTGTTTTGGCCGACTGGTATTGGGCGAATCTGAATAATTTCCATTGCCACATCCAAGATCAACGCGTGTTTCTAGCCTTACGGCGGGATTTGTCAAAACTGCTCTACCAGCACCTCCATGCGTTGTTCCGGGTTGGTCGGGGTGCGGCCAATGAATTGTATTCCGAGTTTGCGACAAACGTGAGTCTGAAGCGGTTGCGTGCCATTTCCGAGGTGCGTCGGCAGATCGGGCCGGCTCATGAGGAATTGCTCCATGTAGGGTTCATCGGTAACTGGTCCATCGAGCCGGGTGAGGACAAGGGTGATTATCGGCTACTGTGGGAGGCCGGTCCAACCTGGAATGAGGTTTACCAGACTGAACAGCAAATGGTCCGTGCGATCGAGCGGGCGCCGAGACGGGAAGCAATGCTGTTAGAGGGGGAGACGGCGAGCGATCCGACGGTGACAGAAGCAGAGGATGAAGACATTGCGCTGGAGGAAATCTATGATTTCGTCGGCCGACAGGATCGAGCCTATGCGCCGTTTTGGAAGAAGGTTATCGCAAGTTTTTCCCGACCTATCCGCCACCGGGTGATCGGCGAAGTCCGGGAACTGGCGTTGAGCCGACAAATCAGAACTACTCGGGCTAGGGCGCTTGTTGCGGCGTTTCAGCGGGAAGGGAAAAGATTAAGGCTTGATGGCTGGAATCCAAAACGTGCGGTCCTCACCGGGAAATAGGCCCTATTGTAGATATAAGGCACTCCGTATGGGCTGGGATCAGGTAGGTTGAGCCCAACACTGTCTCGTAATGATGGATTCATCATTCGGCCAAGGCGAGCAGAAAATAAGCTACCCATGCGAGTACCCCTGCCGCAGGGAGCGTCACAATCCACGCAAGGACCATTTCACGGACGGTCCTCCATCGGACCGCCGTTACTCCTTTTAACAAGCCGATACCGATGATCGCCGAACTACTAACGTGCGTCGTTGACACGGGGAGCCCCATCGTGGCCGACACAAGTACCAGTGAGGACGTCGTGAGATTCGCGGAGAGGCCCTCCGTGTGATCCATGGTAGTGACCTTTTCAGCAAGAACCTCTGTCACTCGGAGGCCGCCGAGATAGCTGCCCAGACCCATCGCCACCGCCACTCCTACAAACGTCGTAACCTGGAAGTGCGCACTCGGCCAGGAAGCGCCGGCACTTCCAAAAATGAGCATCGCCGCAATCTTTGGGGCGTCGTTTACTCCTCGGGCGAAAGACGCGAGTCCGCTCGAAATCCAATGGATACTATCCAAGCCAATTGTGATTCCGTTCAGCCCAGCTCGATCGCATTGGCTCGGCACGGCCACCACCGGTTGTCCCAACCCCGTTGTTTGAAACAGTGTGTGAGTCATCCCCTTGGCATTAATCGTTACCAATGCCCGTGAGGTGGGAAGAAGGCAGAGGCAGGCGCCTTCCCATCGGTTAGCCACCATACGGAGAACGGAGTGGAGGAGAACAGACATGGCCAACGCCAGCGGCGGGCTCAGGAGTAGCGGCAGCGCGATTTTTTTGGCTATGGCTGACCAGATTAGCTCCTCACCTGAAAACGCAGCCAGTCCGGCACCGACAATCGCACCCGTCAGGGCATGGGTAGTGGAGACGGGAAGCCCAGTCCGCGAGGCAACCAGCACCCAGATCATTGCCCCAAGAACCACGGCCAACGCCAAAGCCGGTGGGCTGGCTGTGCTGGGTGCAATCAGCCCACTACTGAAGGTTTTCACCATGGCCGTCGCGACAAGGCTAGAAGCGCAGGCGCCCAGGACCGTCCATGCGGTTCCCCATAGAATAGCGGTTCGATAGTTGGTGATTCCGCTGCCGACTAATGTGGCGATCGCTTTGGAAACGTCATTCGTACCATTGGCAAATGCCAAGGCAAGAAGGAGCGCAAATAACATGAGCTGAAGATCCATGAAATCTTACATTCGGGTGATTCTAAAACGGCGCTAATAGTGGGGGCTAAGGTGTGATGAAATCAAGGCCAGAGGAGTGTAGAAAAGGAGATAAGTATGTACGTTTCCGAAGGCAGCGCGCGTAAGGCGCCCCGCGTACACGTAAATTAAACGTTTGTCTGCCAAACGCCTCCTGGGGGGAAAACCAACCGCTAGTTCACGACTTTATTAACAAGCGCATGCGCCTGGACCGTGAGCGGCCGGCCCTGCTCGATGCCATCGCCGAGGCGCAGCTGCAGCTCTCCGTTCATCGCCAGATCCCAGGTCGAGAAGTGGCTGGCAACCCGGTCCGCGCTATCGGGATCAGACGATGCAGCGGATTGCGCACCTCAATCCCGATGGCTCGGTCGAGTGTCAGAGACGGCCAGCACGACTGTATTTTGACAGCCGGTCCGGCATGTTATAACATCTGTTCACACGCTCACTGGAGATCGCTACCATGTTAGATCTGAAGGTCCGGAAAGTCGGCAACTCACTCGGCCTCGTGCTGCCGAAGGAACTCGTGGATCGTCTCAAGGTCGGGGAAGGGGACAAGCTGTTCTTTATCGAGGCCCCGGACGGAAGCTACCGGATCACCCCCTATGATCCTGAGTTTGAGGAGCAGATGGCTCTGGCCCAAAAAGGGATGACTCGGTACCGGAACACCCTTCGCGCGCTCGCGAAGTGAGAAAACCTGTCTTTCTTCTCAAGGACGTGGTGCTCGCGGTCCATGATCAATTGCTCGCGGAGTACGGGGGAGCGCCTGGGATTCGTGACGAAGGATTGCTTGAGTCCGCATTGACTCGTCCCCAGCACGTGTATTCTTACGGCAACACCGATCTCTTTGCTTTGGCTGCCGCCTACGTCAACGGCATTCTTCGGAACCATCCCTTTATCGATGGGAATAAGCGAACCGCTTTTTTGGCGGGATACACCTTTCTTGCGAGAAATGATAAACAGCTCGAGGCCGACGAAGCCGAGGCCACCGAGATTACGGTGGCGTTAGCCAGCCGCAAGCTCTCAGAAGAGGACTTCGCGCGGTGGTTGAAACAGCAATGTCAGCCGCGCTGATTCACCAATCGTCCGATCAACTGGCTTACGGGAATGTGACGCGCAGCCGGGAAGGCAAATGGTGCGGACTCCTTTGCCTTCGCCTGGCTACATTCCGAGGTGTAGGTCCACACAGTGGACGGGAAGTTGGTGCGGAATAGCTTGGGCCTAGAGCCATTCCCCCGAAAGTAGTGGGTAGACACTACGGAACTGGTTGAGACATAATCGCACGAGTTTTGGGATCCAAAGTACCGAGGCGTCATTGCAAGGGGCATCGGCATGGTCAACGTCGTGCTATGTGACGATCATGAACTGATGATCGAAGGGCAGCGGCGGATTGTGGAGCGGCTCGGGCACACGGTCGTGGGCGTCGTATCAAATGGCCGTGAACTTGTGGATTTTGTGAAGACGCACCCGGTGGATTTGGTCGTCGTCGACATCAGTATGCCCTTGATGAACGGTCTTGATGCACTGGTGGGGATACGTGAAGCGGCGCCGGCGATCCGCTGTATCGTGATGACGATGCATGAAGATCCTATGCGGGTCACCCGTGCGTTTCATTATGGAGCCAAGGGGTATGTGAGTAAGCGCGGGCCGACCGAAGAGTTTGAGCAGGCGATTCGGGCGGTCTTAGCCGGGAAGGCGTTCTTAAGTAGGGAGCTGGGCTCAGAAGTGATACAGGAATGTTCGAAGGCAATGCATGCGGCGGACCTGTATGTCGGGTCCCGGAAGCTCTCGACGCGAGAACGGGAAGTGTTGCAATTATATGGCGAGGGGAAAAGCGATAAAGAAATCGCGGCGATTCTCGCCGTGACGGTTCCGACCGTACGCTATCATCATAACCGCATCTGTCGAGACTTCAATTGCCGAACGAACGCGGACCTGGTGCGTTTCGCAGTCCGCGAGGGGTTGGTCGAGCTGTAGGGATCGACTTCGTCGCCGGGGCCGGGATCAACCGGGCTCGGGTAACATAGCGAATGCAGACCTGCGCATCTTTTTTCAGCACCTTGATAGCAATGCGCTTTGCCGTCATTCTCACCACATAGCCAGGGACTTCAAATTGCGGCTCACCGCTCCTTGTCCGTTTGGCTATCCAGATGATGGCTTGTCCTTCTAGGTATGTCGTGCGTTTCGTCGGCATGGCGCGTAGGGCTGAATCTAAAAGAGTCCGGTGACGTTGTCAGTCCGGCGTTTCACTAGCGGCGCATACGGGTATTACGGGGTCAAGGTGATGTCACTGGTGAGGCGATCCTAGTAAGCGCAGGGAACTCCTGCGCATTTAGAATGTTGAACTTGGCCTTGGTCTTTGCCGCACTGATGGTGAGGGTGTTCTTCTCCACAGTCCATTGCACATTCGGCTCGTTCAGTTCCCGAACGAATTCCAAGACGGTTTCGGCGGGAATCAGGAACGAACCTTGTTCCGGACACGTAATGGCCAGCGTCCGATGAAGGCCGAGCTCCAGGTCCGTGGCAGAGAGCGTGAGGTGGGTTAACTCGGTTTGAACGAGCACATGCTTCAGGATGGGCAGTTTTGTGCCGCGGTCCAGAATCGTATGCATCAGTTTGAGCGTTTGGAGTAGTTCGGTACGTGGGAACGTCAGTTTCATTGGTGGCTCCTTCTAACAATGGATGCTCACGTAGTGTCCGAACGTCGCACCCTCACTGATGTCGAAAGCCCGGATCTCAGGGACGTAGGTTTCCATTGTGCGGTATTGGGTGCGTTCCTCCGGTCCTTCCTTGGTGTGGACAGTTTCGACAATCGGGGGAAGTTCTTTCGTTTGTTTGCGTCCCCGGCCTTTGATGATCCAGTGCCGGCCGTTTTGCATGATGGTTTGGTTGTTGAACATCCCTGAAATGATCATTCGGGTGAGATGTCCGATGCGAAGAGGGAGGAGCGGATGCACGGCCTTGGTGTGATGAAAGGTCAGGAGGTCTTGGGCAAAGCGGTCCTCCCATAAGCCGTGGGTATGTGCGGCTTCATACATATCAAGCGGGTCGAGCCACTCGCTCTGAAAGGTGATGGCGCCGCGTATGACGAGGTCAGGGAGATCGTAAATCCGGTCCGGGACAGTCTCCCCAAGTGTGGGCAATTGTTGGTGGCGGAGTGCCAGCCACAAGTGGTTTCGGACGGTTCGGGACGGGTTGGGCGACGAGACGCGGGTCCCGATGAAGACGGTTTGTCGGAAGACATCGTATTCGGGCTGAGGGAAGCGATAGAGCGAGACATCCCGATAATAACTGGATAAATATTCGAGCACCTGCTCGGAATATTGGTGTTCCGGGATGACGTAGATGCCGATGCCCTTCGGCTGGAGCATCGGCGTCCATCGCTTGAGCCATGTGTACTCCGTCCGCTCGCCATGCCCGGCCGAATCATAGGGCGGATTGAGGAACAGCAGGTTGAACGCTTCACGGTGGACTTTGGTCACCGTGGCATCGGAGCGCAATACATGGGTGAGCCGTGACTGGCACTGCGCTGCGCGTTGTTTGTCGAGTTCGATGGCGTAGGTATCCACAGTTTTCAGATGGCGCTGGAGCAATCCAGCGGCTACGCCTTCGCCGGCACAGGGGTCAAGCAGACGCCCGGGATAACGCTTCGTGTTGGTGATCAGGGCAGTAAGCGCTGCCACAATACGAGGGGGAGTAGGAAAGTAGCCGCTTTTTGCGCGTCCAATGGGTCGCATCGGTAGTCCTCGTGCGAAAACATTTACAATTTAGGGGTGAATGTCCCCTAACTCTGCCGAGTATCACTAAAACCGCCGACTAGGTGGTGAGGCAGTGCAAGGCTATCCTGCGAAGGAAGAGCTTGCTGGGGGCTCGGTCCTATCCGTAGCCGGCAAATCCGTGGACATGCTGTCGAACTGGCACGCTTGATATTCAAGACCTTATAGGGGCGTCAGTCGGTAAAATTCTCGAACATGAAGGCCGGCTGAGCGTGCTCCTTAGCCACGTGCTGCTTGGTCTTCATGCCGTTTGCAGGGGTTTTAGCCTGTGTGACTAGGCGGCAATGGCTGCCTGTGGTGGAGAAGGTACGATGAGTCGATGTGCTCGCAGCTCTTTCTGGACCCATTCAATGAGCTCCTCTGTTTGAGGGATGAATTCCCAGACCGTGCAGTTGTAGGTCTCCAGCGGCCGGACCCAGTGTTTTGCTCGAGCTGCGATCCATAGCGGCAGTCCCCACTCAGCCCGGATCGGACAGGGCAACACGCGATCGAGGACGTCGACAAAGGTCGGAGGCATCACGTCCGTATTGGCACCGCGCGAAATGATAAAGGCACGGGTGTCGTGCTGAATACCGACGGAGGTCCCGTGTTGCGGGAGCCAGAGAATCGCGTGAGCGCCCGACGGCAGCCGGCGCTGCAACATGGTGAAGAAGGTATCGGCTTGTTTGGGCCAATGGCAGCGAGTGACCCCAGTGATGGCAAATGGCAATCCAATGCTGAGGGTCGCTTTGATGGCTTTCACGGCGTCCGGTTCGCCAACCAGGGACAACAAACAGATCTCGGACGTTGTGGGATGAATGGCATAGGCTTCGACGATGACATCGTAGCCGTCGGTGCTGAGGTAGCGAAGCTCGTCCAGTGTGATCATAGTTAGGCGGCAAAGAGTGTGAGTTGTTCGGTTGGGTGCTGTGGTACGGGCCGAGTGACTATTGGAAGCGGAATCGGGTCCGGCGGCTGATCGTCGGGTTCCGTCCGTTCCTGCCCTGTCCTCGGAGCGTCCGGTTCATCCGCTGGTCCCAACCGTTTATAGGTCGACGCCAGTTGGGCAAACATGGTCTCGGCGCTGAGTACGGACGCATTGCGGTCTAATACCTGGCTGACTAATTGGGTCATCATGTCGTCAGGTTGTTGATACTCGTTGATCCCTTACGCGCTGACATCCCCTTCAGTTTGTAAGCTCGCATTGATGCCCGCGGCGACAAGCGCCCAGGCATGCTCTTGCATGGTTTGCTTATAGAGTAAGAAATGCACTTCGACCGGCGATTTTTGAGGAATGCGATACGAACGGCGGGATGCTTGCCTGACGACATAAATCGAGTATTCCGGTTCGAACCAGACCAACGTGGGATAGTCGATGAGGTCCAAGCCGGTTTGTACGGCCTTCGGGTTACAAATCAGCACATCGAGCCCTTGCTGCGTGCGCTGGTTGATCCAATCCATGCGCTTTTCCGGTTTCACCGAGGCGGGCAGGATGGCACTGTGAATGTTTGCACCGGTCAGAAGGGTGTCCAGCCGCTTGGTGATGTCGCGGGTCCGGGTATGCGTGCAGTAGACGAGGACGCGCCGGCCAGCGGCCCGCTGGCTCTGAATGAGATCGATAAGCGCCTGTTCCTTCGGGAGAAGGATGTCCGCCGGTAAGGGATCCAATTGGAACCGCACGACCCCTTCATTGTCGGTGATGTCTTCCCCTTGCCAGGCGCGATCGGGATAAGCCAAGAGTGCTTGGATCGTGCAGCTGACGAGGTGTCCATCCCGGCGCTTGCGCCCTCTGGGGATGAGCTCCCGCGCGGCTTCTTTGAGCTTGTCGTAGTTGGCGGCGAGGGCTGGATTCATCAGACATTCGCCGATGGTTTCCCGATAGGGCGGTAAGGATTTGCCCAGGTCGCGTAATTGGAAGAAGGCGGTATTGCCGACCAAGTAGGGAATCAAATGCGGTGAGATGCCGGGACGTTCTCGAACGGTGACGTGGACCCGGCGTTTCGATTCCTTGCCAACCAGCAAGACTTTATGCGTGTCGACGTCCGTGGTGCGGGTCTCCCAGGTTCCAAAGAGATCGACCCACCGGGCTTCATCGCTGATCTTGAAGCTGCTCCGGATCGCAGGATTCATGCGCCATAAAATGTGAAACAGCGACGTCGACTTCCCCGAGGACAGGGTCCCGGTCAGCGCCAGGCCGCGCCGGGATTTGGAGAGCAACAGGGCGAAGGCTAACGCTTGCGCACTCGCGCGCGCCTTGGCTTCTTGGGCTTCATCGAGAATGATGAAGTCGAAGAGACGGGGATGTTGTCTCCCGATGTAGTCGGCCAGGGCGATGCGCCGAGGACCTTCCGGATCGTAGGCCCACAATGTGCTGTCACAGGCACGGCAGTGATCATCGGGTTTCAGGGTCCGGGGCGTAATGGGCACGCCATTGTCATCGAGGAGTGGTCGACCGCATTGGGGACAGACGTGCTGAACGAACCGTTCGTGATTCACAATGCGCACTTTGCTCACCAAGGTAGGGCGGCGTGCGTAGCTGAGTTTGGCCTTTTCCCGGGAGAGGATGGCAAAGAGCGGCCAGCGCGACGAATTCGTCTGATGGCTAAAGGCTTCAATATCGCTGATGGACCGGAGAATCGATGCTTGGACGTCGGGCAGCAGGATTACAAGTTCGTCTCGCCATTTGCCGACCAAGTGCGGTGGACACAGCACGATCGTCCGACGTGAACGTAAGAGGCTCGCAACGGCCCCTCCCAGCCGAGTCTTTCCCGTGCTCATCTCTGCCGCACAGATAGCGTTGCTCGCGAAGGTGTAGGCGTGGGCAATGGCGGCGGCGATATTCTCTTGGGCGGGTAACAACGGCTGCCCAAAATGGTGAAACGTCGGACGAGCGGCTTCTAAGACGGCTGGCGTAAAGCGAGGCGTGAGTTGGTTGGCCGTCGTCGTACACAGCGAGTCGGAGAATTGTTCCAGAAATGTCTGGATGGGTACGTGGTCTTCGAGAATCGGCACAGGACCTCCTTGCGAGGCAATTCATGACTGCAGATGAACGAGGTAAAAGCCGGGAAGCACCGCCGCTGAGGTGGTCGCCGCCACGGATGCTGGGTGACTAGAAGCCGATGGGCGATTTAGCGTGCCGCCCGTGTGGGTGGGGCACTGGGTAGATGAATGTGGCCGGCCGCTTCGAGCTGCTCGAGAGGGATGGGAGCAGGATTGCGACACAGAAGCTTGTGGAGGTCTTTAACGCCGGCATGGACGTGGTGGCGCACTTCAACCACGCGAAAGCCCGCTTCGACGAGCTGCTGTGTGGCTCTTTGCTGGGCTTTAGGGCCAGGATCCGTCTGGGCCGATTGGAGCTGGGTATCATGATCGAGGGCCAGATACACCGTGGTCGGCCGGAGTTGTTCCAGGCAGGGGACCAAACGGTCGATGTTGTTCGTGCTGTTGAGCGCGCAGAGCGACGTGCGGTTCTGGAGTAGCTGGTTACCGGCAAGACAATCCAAAATGCTCTCGGTGACGAGGATCCCGCTGGCCGGCCGTCGCACGACCCAGAGGGCTTTATCGCCGAGGGTGCGTCGGCGAGATTGCTTGTCGAGGCTCTGATCGTCAAGTGCCCGGCATTCCAATGAGGTCATGAGTCGGGGTTGGCCAGAGGGGCATGGAATGCCGACAAAAGGAAGGGTGAGTCCTGCGTGGTTCACCTGCCGTTCAATGTAGATCAGCCCAAGGCCTTCGGGAAATGCCAGCTGGCGACTGAGAAAATACTGGCGGATCATGAATTCGTGCTCCGCCGTCATCTGGTCTTTCCATTTAAAGTAGATTCGCCGCACTGTGCGGGGAGTCATGACGTACGGAGAGGTCGTCAGGTGCTGTGAGATTGGCTGTACCGGCCGTTTGAGTAACACTGTGACCGCTGATTGAAAATCGATGGCATGCAGCTTCATGAGAAGATCGATGCCGTCGCCGTGCTGTCCCGTGCCGAAATCGACCCATTTCCATGCGTCGTCTTTATAGGTCACCGAAAAGGAGGGGTTGCGGTCTTCCCGCAGGGGGGAGTGAAACGTTCCTTTTTGGCGGCGGATATAAACCGGTTCGTGCCCGTGGGCTTGTAAGTACGCGATTAAGTCGACCTGACGGGCTTTGGCCAGAAGGGTCGCATCTAGTTTAGGCATAACTGACTGGTGAGGGGGGTGGCGGAGCGTTGGGCGTACTCCCGGGCTGCTCGATTGATCTCGTCACGGTAGTCAATGAGCAACGACTTATTATGTGTCTGGTTCATGATCAGGTAGTCGAGGACGGGAATATCGAGCAACTGTCCGGTAAGCGCGCACTTACTGGCGTGTTGCAGCTGCTCCTCTGCCAAATCAAATGCACCAGAGTCCTGCCGAGCATGGTGCTGCACCAGGATGACAAACGCTGCGTGATACGTGATCGCCTCCGAAAAGATCGTTTTGGGGTCGGGACCTTCTGGAGAAAAACAGTCCCGTGCTTGGGCACAACACCCGAGGGGGCGATGTCCCCGGTCTAGCAGGATGATCACGGTCATGCCTGGCGTGAAGATGGGCGAGGCGGAAGCGACATACCGCAGAACGGCATCCGGATTCCGGATAGGCGTGGAGGGACTCAGTGCCGATTCCCTGGGTTGGTGACCTGAACGCATAAGCTCCTGGGAGGAGCAGGGTGATGATGGCTGCCCCTCTACGGCCTTATTACGGTCGGGTTCTGCGGTGTAAATCGGGTTAATCGGTTTCCTCGCTGACCAGGATGCGTCGGGTGGGTTTGGTGATGACCAAGCTGTCCAGCTGGCTTTTGACCGATTGGAGACTCGTCCGGACGATGCCTTGAAAGGTGTCATCCTTTCGCAGGGTTTTGGGGGTGACCCCCTGGAGGGTCGTCCGGAGCTGTGCGACCAGTTTTTCCACATCCTGATCGTTACTCACGTTGTGCCCCTCGAATTGATCGAGGAAGGTCATCAGGTTACCGAGGGCGGACGAGCGGAGCACTTTTTGTTTGCCCGTCTCGTCTGGCGTCAGTTTTTCCAGCAGGTGATCGACGAGCTCCTGCATGAGTTCACGCACGCCGTTGCGGCACTCTTCGCCGATAATTTTGAATTTCTCGGCCATTTTTTCGCGCTCACGTTCAGCCATCTGTTGGTCGATACTGCTGAGCACGCCGGGAAGGTCAAACGTCATGAACTGCACGTCGAAGTGAAAACTTTCCCGGATCTCACTGATGGTGGGATATTCCGCTTCCTTAAATTCTTCCTTCAGCTTGATTCGGGCATCATCCTTTCGTTCCGGATAAACGTCCACGAAGGCATCGATCAAGCTGGCGCGCTCATTGCGGAAATCTTCGATCATGTGGGACAGCTGATTCAGGGCTGAAGCCTGGACGATGGCCATGCCGCGACCGATCTTGGCAGGCAAATCATAGCGGTGCAGCTGCCGGCGGATCCGGCTGTCCAACTGTTCGATCTTGGAGTATTCCTCACACGTTACCAGGCTCTTAGTGATATGAAACATATTTTGGTCGGCTCTGGACTTCACCTTCACTTTGGCTTTCCGGGTCAAGCCGATTTTGCGGATGGTGAGACTCATACAGACCGCTTTGGAAAATAATTCTTCAGCGGTCAGGTCGGGCATGGTGATGGATCGCATAGGGCACTCCTTGGACATCGAGCGAGGGATGTGGATCGGTATTACGTGTGCGCGGCCGGGGGGTTAAGCCAAGCCGGTCGTTTGGGAATCAAAATGCATCTTCCGGCTCCGCTGGCGAGCGGCCGGTCTTGAGACATTGAGCCGGTCCTTCCTGAACGGACCCGCATAGCTGGCAGAGAGGAAGGCTCCGTCCGCCTTTGTATACAAGTCGTCAATACTCGTTTTGGCGCTGATGGCAACGGGGACGATATATTCGGCGGCCTCCTCGAGGCTAATGTTCAGGCGCCATGCGATGTCGGCACACTGTCGGATCTCCGCCCCGGTCCAGGGTTCCTGCAACAAGCGCGTCGGAACCTTGTCCAGGCTGTACCGATCCAGGTAGATGTTCCAAATAGCTTCCCGTTCCTCGACCGTCGGAAGGGGGAAGACGAAGGTGCCCAGGCGAAAGCGCCGGCGCAGTTCGGGGGACAGCGCATCGATACTGTTACACGTCGCGAGAAACAACGCATCGCCGTTTGAAATCGAGGAGATCACGTTCAGGGCTTGCCGCATGTTCTGTTCGCTGGCCCCCACCTGTCCGGCCTTAATGGCGCCTAAGTCCAGCTCGATTGTCGGAATGCCGGCCTCATTGCCCACCGCTTTGCTGATCATGGATTTGCTGGTCCCCGGTGCGCCGAGCATGAGGATGCCGGTGGCGTCGGTGTTTTGCATGAATTCGAGCAGCTGGCGATGGAGATCTTGGGACACACCGGTATTGTCGCCGTGCTGGCTGTTGGCCCCCGACATGACCTTTTCGATCTCGTCCATGAAGACCGTGGCTTTGGGCGGTCGTTGCCCCTTCACGATTCTGGTGAGGAAGGTCTTCACGTGAGAGACACCGCCGACATCGGCAAAGCGCTCTTGGCCGCGGTAGATGCGAAGTCCAGGGGTTTGCTCGATGGCTTCATATTTCCGGTCCCAGAGTTTGCCAAGATCGAGCCCTTTGGTCGTGAAGGCCATGGCAATGGCTTGTTCCGCGGCGAATCCCGAGAGGCCGGTGATGGCGTCGACGGCCTTGTCGATCAACTCGGTCGACGGTTCCGGGATAGATGGGCACTCGCCCCGAGCGTTGGCGTATTGAAGGTTGAGCACGGATTGCAGTTCATCCCGCTGGGGTAGCGGATCATCGAGGAGGAGGACGTCATAGGTCAGTTCCTGAGGCAGTTTGATATGCGAGCCCAACATCACCAACGTCTGTGCGCCGGCCTTAAACTGATCACGCAGGAGCCATAATGCCTGCATTACGCCGGTGTCATGGAGAAAGCGGTGCGCGTTGTGGATGAAGATGGTCGTGTTTTCCGGCACGGCGCGCAATTTCTGCAGCGTCATGACCAGGTTTTTCATCCAGACTGCGCCGTTATCGGCCGTCAGTGCTTTGAGGACCGCCTCGCTGTTGAGGGTCTCCGGGGCGCGGGCTTCCTCACGGAGCACCTGTTCGTAGTGCGTAAGCGTGAGCCCGTTGATCACATCCCATTGCAACAGGGCATACGGATCCCGGGTCAGACTTGCGGGTCGGGACTGGGCCAACGTGCGAATGGTTAGGCCGGGATCAGCGGTATTGACGCCGATGAGCGGGACGCCGGCTTCCAAGGCTTTCTGAAACGCTTTCACCAATGACGAAGACATAGCGGAGCTCCTTTGCTCGAACAAAATGAACGTCGGGCCGCGGAGGTGCGGCGACACGGGTTCATGGGAACGCACGCAGTTAAGCGGATTGCGCGGTCTGACTGGCCAGTGGCGTGGACGTCGGTTTTATGCGGGGCGTCGAGGCCGCGATGAAATTGAGCAACTGCTGTTTGGCCTTAAGAAAGGCGCTTTCATTGCCGCTCTTAAACGCGTCGTCGCAGCGTTGCAACATGGTGAGGATATGGGGGTATCGGGGTTCTGTGGACAGAATCCCCATGGTGGCTGTCGCAATCTCCTTCCAGTGGACGTAGGCCGGTGATCGTACCGGCGGCAGAGGCGCTAACGAGGCTGTAGGGGTCATACGGAGATCCTCATCGCGAGTGGTATAGGCCCGAGTGATCTGGCTAGTGGACGTGCGTTCGGTGACGGCACGGAGTTGTCGTTCGCCGATCCGTTGGCCCGAGTCGAGTGTGAGCATGAGGCGCCCGTGCTCTTACTGCCTCGGGCGGTTGTGGTCTGGCGTGCATGCTTCACTGGAGCGTCATGAAGTTTCATGTCTTCCCTCAAATGGACGGTTACTGACTTCGGCGTCCTGGCCGTGACGGGAGCACGACTTACTTAATGGTGTAGCCGATCGTCTTCCAGGTGCCATCGGGTTCCTTAGTCAGTACGACCGTTTCGAGGGCGTCCGCCCTTTCTTGAAAAGACGACACAAAGTGCAAAATGGCGTACTGGCCATTCGGAACACCGGGGAGATTGGTCCGGTATTCGGTGCGTTGGTGATGACGGGAAATAAGGGCGCCAAAGGGTTGCCGGTGGGCGGTCAGCGTTTGTTCCCATTGGGACGCGCGGATCGCTTTCTTGAGATACGCGGAGGCGGTATCCCAACTGAGCTGATATTGATGCTGATCGATCCGATCAAGCCACTGTTCAGCGGCTCTGGGCGAGACGGTGTCCGCGGCACTGGACGGCGCAGCGAGGAGCAGGAGCAGAAGGCACATCAGCTTGGCATACAACAGAGGTATGGCGACGGAATGATCGATGTTCAAGATGACCATCTTGGCCGCCCGGCGGGTCGTGCCGCCGGATTTGATCGCGCCAGCGGCGGTATCCCCGATCTTGAGCCAGGACATGAGTCCGGAGGACACGCACATCCAACACTCCGCGAGGCGCCGGAAGACTTGTCGGGCGTCGGGCTCTCGGCCGAGCTCTCCATTGGCCTGGGGGATGCCGGTCTTCCGCATGTATGTGTTGCCTACAATGTCGACGGCAAGCTGCGACCAGCTGTCCGGAACGAGAATGGGACGGGCCCGGTCAGACTTGCTGTGCGCAATCGGCGTCCGTTCCGTGTACGGCTGGTCGGAATAGGGATCGGACTGGGTTGTCGTGAAGAGGCGGGCAATGTGCATGGGACTCCTTAGGCTCCTATTACAGCTCGGGCCTCCAAAGAAGCGGCCGGACCTGCCTGGTTCATGAATGGACTCCGGTCGTCGCGCCACTTGGGCAAATGGAGACCGTAATCCATGGAGAGAGCGCGTAAAACTTTTGAGAAGGAACGACGATGGTCACTGCCGCAGGCGCCGCTCCCGATAGCCAGCCCTCAACGTCCTTGGAGCGGTTGCTTGAGATCAATCGCCATGGGCGGCCGAAGCCTTTGTGGCCGGGCCGGACGGTCTTCGGGCATGGCGCGGAGTTGGGCGTCGAGCCGATCAAGGAAGGCTTGATCTGGATGCCGGATGAGGACCGCTCGGGGCACGTGGGCTGTTTCGGAACGACCCGCTCGGGGAAAAGCCGGCTGATCGAAAGCATCATGGAACAGGACATTCGGAAAAACTATTCGGTGGTGGTGTTTGATCCCAAGGGCGATCAGGAACTGTTCTCGAAGTTTATTCAGGTGGCGGCGGAGTGCGGGCGCTTGGAAGACGTGATGATGCTGACGCCGATCTTCCCGGATCAGTCCGTCTACCTGGATCCCTTGTCGAATTACTACATGGAAGAAGAGCTGGTGAATCACATTTACAGCATTCTGCCGGGCAAGGATTCGCCGCAAGCGGAGTTCTTTACGGGCACCGCCGAAAGCGTGGCGCATTCGATCATCAGTGCGTTGATTCGTTTGGCCCGGGCCAGGGGCGAACGCGTCCCGCTGACGTTTGATGACATTAAAAAGCGCATCGGCCACGATGACTTGCGGCGCTTGTCCGAAAGCCTGTCGATGCTGCCCAATACGGAGGACCTGCGGCATACGATCGATTCGTTTACCCAAAACCCCGCGCTCCAGGATTACTACACGAAGATCTCGGGCTCGCTCAGGGACGGGATGATCAAACTCACGATGGGCAACACGGGGCGGATCATCGGCAAGGCCCGAACGAATCCCTTCATTCAGCGGTTGGAACGCGGCCAGCGCGTGCTCTTTTTCTGTACGTTGGGGAGCATGCTCACCTCTCGCGTGTCGTATGTCGTGGCGAAAGTCTTCGTGTCGATGATCCAATCGCTGGCCGGCCGCACGTTCGCCCGCGGGGCGAAGTTGCCCGTGCCGTTGTGCCTGCATCTCGACGAAGGGCATAACGTGCTGTATCCCGGCATTCACGAGCTGTTCAACAAATCGGGCGGTGCCAATAT
Organism: uncultured bacterium; assembly: GCA_965285945.1. Taxonomy (GTDB): domain Bacteria; phylum Nitrospirota; class Nitrospiria; order Nitrospirales; family Nitrospiraceae; genus Nitrospira_D. The sequence goes on from CBDIWP010000016.1 coordinate 67,832, forward strand.
CTGGGTGCATCTCTACACGCAGTCCAAAGCCCAGATGGAAAAGGAAGCGGGGCATTTGTCCGCCCAGAGCATCATCGACAGCATCAACACGTGGGCCTATTTCCGGTTGAATCATCCCGAGACCGCGCACCATGTCCAGGAGACGAGTCCCGTGGTCGATCGGCAGGAGGCGGTGATCGGGCTGGGCTCGAGCGTGACCTTTCGCGGGATGAAGATGCGCCAGATTCAGCAGGACAAAGTCATCTCCCTCCAGAACCGGTGGTTTTACTTCCGCAGTCGCGTCATGTTCTGTAAGGGCCAGACGCTCGATGTGTATCCGCCGTACGTCCACGTCACATTTCCTCACATCACGAATGATGGGTCGCCGTCTGGGGAGAGCCGCCCGTCAACGTGACCCACTGCGACTCCTTTTGATGCAGCTCCCGCAAGCGGGTGACCGACTCGCGCGTCAACATGCCTAGAAAGGCGCCCTGCTCGTACACCAAGAGCCGAGGCGACGCGGTCAGCAGCATTTGATCGAACGCTTCGTTGATGGTCGCCGTCGGCGGAATGAGGATTTCTCGACTGAGCGGTTCCACCAGGTCGCGGATCGGCGTGTGATGCTCCTCCGTCCAATCGGGATGCGCGCGGAGCTGGTGATAGTGGAGATGGCCGATCACCTGGCCGTTCCGCAGGACGGGGAAATGGTGATAGCCGAACCGGAGAAACAGGTCTTTGACTTGCTGGACGGTGTGGTCTTCCGTCACGCACAGCACGTGGTGCCGCGGGATCATGATGCTCGCCACCCGACCGGTCAGGCGATGACTGAATTCCACGCTATGGTGCTGGCCGTCGGAGACCATGCGCAGAATGATGCCGCCGATCATGAGCCAGAAGGTGCTCCACTGGAGAAAGAGGCCGACGGCGCCGAAGACCATCATGCCGATGGCAATGCGCTTCCCGAGCAGGGCTGCCCGTTCAGTGGCCTGCGCAAACGAGCCGCCTTGGTGCCAGAACCACGCGCGGAGCATGCGTCCGCCATCCATGGGAAAAGCGGGGACCAAGTTGTAGCCGGCGAGAATGAAATTGAACGACATGATGTACGCGGCGACGGGGAAATCGGACAGCGGCCACAGCAATAGACCAATGATGGCGGAGCAGACGGGCCCAGCAATGGCCACGATCGCTTCCAAGCGGGGGGTCGACAGCTCGCGAGGGAGCATCGTCCACCCGCCGACGATGTGCAGCATGATTTCGTTGATCGTGATGCCGTGGACGGTCGCCACGCCGGCATGGGCACATTCATGCAGGAGGATCGAAAAGAAGAGGAGGAACGTGCTTAAGAGGCCGGAGAGCCAATAGATGGTCCGAGGTTGATCGGGCCAAATGCCGGGATAATAGCCCGTCGCGAGGCTCCAGGTGATCAAGGTCACGGCGATTAGCCAGGACCAGTGGAGCACGACGGTGTAGCCGAGAAACGGAAAGCGCAAGCGGTGCATACGACTCCTTTATGACGGTCGTCGGAAGGTTTTTCATGAGTGGCGACGGATGGGGGATCACACGAGCGCGGAGCCTGGCACGAAAGGCCGTAAAGAGGAGGACCCAGTGTTCGGCGACCAAGACCCGCACAATGTCGGCATGGCCATCCCGGGTGTCGGTCAGTGGATAGCAGGGATGAGCGGGCAGGCGCGACTCATTGGAGAGCGCCGTGGGCAAGTCGTCCAGGGTTAGCGGGGGCATGAGCATGGCTCGCAGTTAGGGCTCTAGAGGAGTATTACGGTGGGCGCGGGTCGGCATTGCTCGCTCCTCCGCGCTGCCGGCCTCTTTTGGCCTTGCCAAGGCGGCCAATTCGTTGTCGATATCCTGAAGTTCCTCGACTAGCGCTTGCCGGCGGGAATGGAGGGTGGCGATCCGGCTGGCCTGTGTGATCATCGATGGAAGGGTGGGCAGAGCCGCCCAATCGGACGTCGCATGATCGAAGTGCCAGCGGGGATGGTTAACTTCATGGACCGATAAGGTCCCTGCCAAATACGCGTCGATCCGTTGTTTGGCACTGCTGTCTTGCCCATCCCCTAGGAGGACGAGATAGCCTTTCGGGACGACGATGTACCACGCCCGCCGCTCGACGGTGTTCTTCCGTTTCTTGAGCATTCCCAGACGCGTTTCAATGATCTCCATGGGGGCAGCCTGAAACGCCCCGTGCACACGGGTACTGGTCGGGGTGAGGGCCTCGCGCTTCAGCGCCAGCAGATGTTGCTCAATGCGTTTGAGCGTAGGGTTCCAGGTCAGTTTGGCGACATAGGGGATGGCGTCCACACTGTCGCTGGTCGCATCAAAGGCAAAGGTGAAGGGCGGTGGCGTCATGGCAGACCTTATCGGAGGACAATGCGATCGACATCATCAGCGGTGAGTGATTCTAAGAACCTCGAACATTTGCCCTGATAGTGGGAGAGCCCTCCGACCGTGTGGACGGGATACGACAGATAGAGGGCATGCCGGGCTCGGGTGACGGCCACATACAGGAGCCGGCGTTCCTCTTCGAGGGTGGCGGGATTCGAGCAGGCACGGCTATGCGGAATGCGGCCGTCCATCACGTTTATGACGAACACGGCATCCCATTCGAGGCCCTTGGCGGAATGGATGGTGGAAAGCACTAACGTGTCGGCGGGATGGTCCGGTGTTTGGGTATGGTCGGACGCCCCGGTTTCCGTCAGGCCTTCGATGAGCTGCGTGAGGGAAGTGACATCCTTGTGGCATTGCACGAGATACGCCAGCTCATTCATTCGTTCGGTGACATCATGGGGGTAATGCCGCTTGAGATAAGGCCGATAATGATCCAAGCACTGTTGCAGGCGGAGTCCGAGGGGAATGTCGTCCAGGGTGAGGCTTCGGAGGAGCACCGCTAACATGCGGAGATCATCGGCACCGGCGCCCGTGTGTTCCTCCAACACGGTCAGTGGCTGGCTTCGCTGTTTCATGTGGGTGATCAAGTCTTCGGCGGAAGCGGGCCCGATCCGATCGACGAGCAGCAACAGTCGCTGCCAGGCGAGGCGATCATTGGGGCGAACCACCACGGTCAGATAGGCAATGAAGTCTTTGACGTGGGCCGTTTCAACGAGTGCCAGTCCTCCATATTTCACAAAGGGCAGCCGGTGATGGGTGAGAGCCGTCTCGAGATCGTACGAATGGGCCGACAAGCGAACAAGGACCGCGACCCGATGGAGGCCCAGGCCCTGCTGCTGCAGGGCTCGGATCTGGTCGATGACGTAGGCACTTTGTACGTGCTCATCGGGACATTCGACGAGCTGGGGACGGGGTCCAGCCGATTTGGTGGTGAAAAGGGTTTTCCGATGGATGAGGGGCGTCTGTTCAATTAACCGGTTGGCGACTTGGATGATGCCTTTGGTGCTGCGATAGTTTTGCTCCAGCTTATAGACGGTCGGGTGTTCGAACAGATGGAGAAAGTCCTGCATATTGCGCACCTCCGCCGCTCGAAATGAATAGATGGAATTGTGCGTGACGAGGCCATTGCTGATGATGTTGTGCGCATGCTCGACTTCAAGATCATAGGATGGAACCTGTTCAAGGTTTGGGATGCGTTCCAAGCTAGTAACGATGTCGGTTGCAATGCGTCCATCTTGTTCGACGGGCACGGTCATCCCGACAACGAGCCCGGCTGCAGGCATGGGAAGAAACAGACTCGTATTTCGTGTGGCGTCTTTGAGAAAATTGGCTTTCTCAATGAGGACTGCGTGATAGCCGCACCGATTGAGCTTCCATTGAATGTCCTTTGCCGTGTTCAGTAAGTGCTCATAGTCCTGAGATTGAATGCGAAGTCTCCAATAGCCGCTTTTTACATGGACATTGGGAAATAAATGGGCAAGCTCCATTGCGAGTTGGCTTTCTACGACAAGGAGATGCTTCGGTTTAGCACTGTTGTGATATTCGGCCCGTGAATTACATTGAATGATATTGATCGCGATGCGGTTTCTTGAGCGTGATGCCTTCGGAGCGTAAGCCGGTTTGTCAAAATCCAGCCCTAAATCTTTTAGTAGCCGGTAGCCATTGTTCCCAAACTCGTCAAAGAAGGTCTTCGCCTGGCCATTGGTCATTCGCGATCGGAAAGCACGTCCTTCTGGGGTGAATAACACCTGAGGGATCTGATAGCGAAGGGAATAGAGGGCTTCGTGATATTGGGCCTCGGTTCTTGTCTCATACCGGTGGAGGTACCAAAATTTATCCGCTTGCTCTTGTCGAGTCCGAAGCATCGAATTGCGATGCTGTTTGGTTACAGACGTGATGCCGATCCGATAGCCAAAATCTGCACGGTACATGAGATAAAGGAACCACCCCTGGGGAAGAGCATGCGATTTCGCAAAGCAGACGTGGTTTGGGGATACCTCGACGGTGTACCCATGCTTTGTCGTGATTCGTATATGAGAGTCAGGCCAGCTCGTAAAAGCCTTGGTAACCCTGCAGATGCCAGTCTTTGCGCAGCCGGTTGCTGCAATGACCTCGTCGCCTTCCCTTAACATCTCCACAGGCTTATAGCCTTCCGGGGTTAGGACCGGCGTGCCTTTCTTTAGACACTGAAATTCATCTCCCACGACCATGACATTTTGATGCGGGGCTGCCAGCGCGCGAACGAGTTCCGCCTGGAGTCGCGTCGTATCTTGGTACTCGTCGACCAGGAGCGCATGGTAGTGGCTGCTCAACCGGGCCGAGGCCTCAGGCTGTTCGGTGAAGAGGCGATGCATCAAGAGCAGAAGATCATCGTAGTCAAAGCGTTGCTGCGTCCATTTCGTATCGACAAACAGTCGATGGAGCGCGACGATGGCGGTGGTGTGCGCGCTGTATTGGGGGAAGTCTCGTTCGATGGTCTGCGCGATGGGCGAGAGGCTATTGGAGGCCTGGCCGAACAGCATGAGGAGGGTCCGCTTATCGGGAAAGCCTTTCACCGTGTGGAGCCGTTGCTTGCTCGCGAGCAGGTGCAGCATGCCGCCTGTGTCGTTCTCATCCATGAGCGCAAAGCGGGGGGTGAGTCCGAGCGCATGCCCGTGGTGGCGCAGCCACTGGTTCGCCATGCTGTGAAACGTGCCCCCTTGGATCTTGAAGGAGGGGAATGGATTGACGTCCTGCACGCGGCGGAGCATTTCAGCGGCCGCTTTGCGCGTGAAGGTAATGAGCAAGATGTGTTTCGGGTGCAGACCTTGGGCAATGAGCCATCCGGCCCGGCGTGTCAGCACTTTGGTTTTTCCGGTGCCGGCTCCGGCCAGGACCAGGCTGGGACCGGCTTTCGCCGTGACCACTTCTAACTGTTGGGGATTCAAATCGAGTGGATCAGCGATGCGGGCGAGCGTGTCGGCCGAGACACGCGGTAGCGTGGGTAATGGGCGTCGAGGCGGGCCTGGCTCCGCGCCGAAGATGCTGAGTTGGTCCTGATGTGGGGCCATGTCGACAAACGCACTTTCGTCAAGACCCAGAGGGTCGTGGCTGAGGACAGATGGGGAGCAAGTCACCTTAGACAGCTCCTTAGGACTTAATTACGGGTGGCTGATTGACCGGGAGCCGGCCGGCTGGCAACAGTGGAATCGGCGGGAGGTCGCTAAGCCCACGATTGGTCATGCCGCAATGGTGGGGCGTGTGTGTGTTGGAATGCAGAAACGGCTGGAAGTACACGCAGGGGAGGCAAAGGCGCTGCGTGGCAATTTGCCGGGCCTGTTGTTTCTCTTCCAGCATTTGCAGTGCGGCGGTATGCAGTTCTTTCAGGGTGGCGTCGCTCAGACGAGCGAGCCGGCCGATCACCGCATGGAGCGGTTGTTGATGTTGGGCCAGGTAGTGTGTGCCGGCCTCGGTGAGGCGGGGCCGTCGGCGTTTCATGGTCAGCAATCCTTGCGTGAGCAGGCTTTGGATCGCACGCGTGATGTGGGTACTGTGCAGTCCGAGCCGTTCGGCCAAGGCATGAGTCGTTTGTTCCCGGGGCAGGCTCATGGCAATCGCCAGCAGGACTTCGTCCCGGATCAGTTCCCCGGCGGCCGCGTTGGGGCGCTGTTGGGCGCGATAGGCAATGGCCAGCTTGTGGAGCAGGGTTCTCAGCGCTTCGCGTAAAGGCCTGGCGGGGGGCGCATCATGCAGGACTGTGGATGGTATCGCCATAAAGGCCTCCCTAGTTGTAGTGGGGGCATTCTAGAGAGGAGCACAGCCGAGACAACTATCAGGAGTGATAGGAAGCGATACTAATTCTGATAGGAGGCGGCGTAAGGCCCGTGGAGGAATGGACCTTGAGTCGCAATACGAAGTGAGTGGTCAGGAACCGTCTAACTGCTGGAAATACCGTTAAAGTTATCGGACCTGGGCGCTTTGGGTACCTTTCGACTTGATGTGACGGTGAATGGGCACGACATCGGCCTTGGTGGTGAGCAGGGCCGTTTCGATAACCTCCAGTTTGGTGCGTGCGAGAGTGAGGTGCTCCTGAAAGTGTTTCGTTTCTTCTGCATGCAACGGTTTGGCGTGCTCGATCATGGCTTCAATCGTCGCGGCTAATTTGAGGAGCGAATCAAAACTGGCCGTAATGAGTTGAGGGTGGCCCAGGCGCTGCGTGGTCTGTTGAAGACGGCGCTCGGCATCCTTGGCGGCCATCTGCGCGGCCGCCATTTCCGCTTCCGCCGTCTTGACCTGGCCTTCAAGCAGCTTGATCTGCTGCATGGCCTTCGTTTTTTCGTCGCGTAACGTTTTGACCTGCGTGTTGAGGCTGTCCAGTTGTCTGGCGAGGCGGGCTTTATCAGCCTCGCTGCGTTTGCTGGCTTCCTCTGTCAGACGGTCATCGAAGGACCTGACTTGCTCCTGAAGGGTCGTGGCCTGCTCGGTCGCGGCCGATAATTGCGTCTGCAACTGGGTTTCCCGGGTTTCGGCCAAGGCGAGAGCCGATTGCACGCGTTTGAGTTCAGAGAGGAGTTGGGCTTCCTTCTGGCTGGACGGCGTCGGTTGGGAAAAGGCAAGGCCGATCCGGGCATAGAAGGCCTCTTGTGTGGAATGGGAGGCGCCCATCAGGTAATGCACGTTGCAGTGACCGATGTATTTGGCGAGCTCGCCGCTCTTGTGCAAAGACTGGAGGGCGGGAATAAGACTTTTCCGCGCTTCGGCGATCATTGCCTGACTGCGATGAATGAGATCGGCGCGTTGCTCGGGGGTGAGTTGGCGCCGGTTAACGTTGGCGAGGATTGCCTCGAGACGTTGTTCTTCCGTGAAGATCTGCCGGCAGGGAACATCCGGAAAGCCGGCCTCAGCCGTGATCTCGAAGCGATGATAGCCATCGACGACATCGTAACTGTGTTTGCTTTCGATGAATTCCACGATGATCGGCTGCAGCAGCGTGCCAACTTTCAGAATGCTGGCCTTGAGGCCGGCGTATTCCTGCGGGTTCAGCGGTGGTGTGAAGTTCTTATAGATTGGGTTTGCCGATAGGCGGCTATGCGGTAAGCGTATGTCGAGCGGTTCCGTGATCATCAGTCACGTCCTTTCCATGAATAGCTTCCATGTATTGTTCGAGGTGACACAAGTCCTCTTGCATTTTGGTGAGCCTGGTCCTCAGCGAGCGAACTGTTCGAAGGGCCATATCAGGCTCCATGTACGTGAGGGCAAGGGTTGCGGCCTGCGCTTGTACGTCTTCACGGAGGTAGCGAAGTGGAATCACGTGGGCCGGCGAGTTAAGAGAAGTCGCATCGAGCTCGATGAACCAGACGGAGGGAGAGTTGTGGAGCAGGGTTCGAACGTCTCGAGGCAAGTGCTCTTTGGGGATGTCGAGCCATCGATAGATCGTGCGAAGCGATCCCCGGAGATTATGATGCTGGATCAACGTATGAAATTGTTTCAGCGTAAGAAAGCGCTCCCCCTCCGCAAGGCGTGGGTGAGTAGAGTCCGGAGCGATGGAGATCAATGCGCGTTCAATAGACATTGGACTGGTTCGCGAGACCTGGGATTTGTCGAATGGATTTGATGCGTTTGTCTTGGTGCTCAATGTCATCGAACTCCGGCTGCTCCGGATATTCCCGTGGATCATGGAAACGAATGATGCAGCCTTGAAGTTCGAAGTGCTTGCGGGTGGACTGATAGGTGTCCGGACTCATGCGGACGAGAATCGCGCCTCGTCGGGAGTAGATGTCGACCATCACGTCCTGTCGTACCCGGGCGGACGCCAAATCTCTTCGCCGGACGGGCTGGCGCGCGGCCGAGGGAGTGCCTTCTCCCTGAAAGGACGGTCGTGAATCATAAATGCACCAGGGTTGTGAGAGGAGACCTTGTTGCCGGATGAGGTCTTGCTTTTTGATATAGGTGCGCATGGGAACGGTGATGACCAATTCACCGGCGGCCGTATACAGGTCAATGACGCGCATGTCGTTGAGAGCGGCGATGTCCGAGACGTGCGTGAACTGATTGGCTTCGGCAGGGATCGGTTCACGAGGCTGGTCGGAGTCGTCCGGCTGGTCGTAGTAGACGAGGAGGGAACGGATGCGAGAGCCGTAGTTGCGCTCCTTGGCAATGCGCCGGCCTTCTTTCTTAAAGCGAGAATAAGGGATACTGACAACGACGCGCTGTGTGGCTTTGTCAAACAGCTCAACAATTTTATCGCTTCCGAGGAAGGCCCCTTGCAGATGGCGCTTGATGTGCCAAATCAGAAAGTTCTTAAACTGCATGTTGATTGCCCTGGCGTCATCCCATCGGTGATGCGCATTGTTGACGCCAAACCAAGACTCTTGCCAGAGATCGTCGCGATCAATCATCGGATCCAGTGCATGAAAGCTTTTGATCGCGTACAAGATGGCATGGCGCTCCCGGTCCATGGTGCGTGCGGTGAAGCGGTCGGAGAGATCAAGAGCAAACTCCTGACTGCGTAAAGTCATGGCCCGGTCCTCCTGCTAGGCAAATGACAGAGTGCGGAGCAATCCATGTTGGAATGTCGTATGGTGCGGCTCATCGGCGGGCCGCATTCTATACGCTGTTATAAAAATGAACAAGAGAGTTAAGAAACGTAACACAAAAAAACATGACCGAACGCCATTGAAGACGGATGGAGCAGTGTTTGCGGTCACAAACGGTTCGTGGCATAGTACGGCGTTTCGGTGGAGTCGTATTACGGTTCGTCGGTGAGGAGAAGGGATGATGGGGAAGGAGGAGGGGAAACGTCTGCGATTACAGTCGCACGACGTGATCCAGCGGATCTATCGCAACAGCCGTTTGCGTACAAGGCAGGCGCTGGCCGAGGCGCTCGGCGTGACCGGGGCGTATGTCACGAAGATGATGTCGACGCCTGAAGATGGGGGCTCCATTCCGCGTGAACGGGTGGCAGATAAGATTGCCGAGGTCTGCGGCCGCAATGCCGCGCAACGGACGTTGTATCGCCAGCTGCTTCGTGAGGCCCGTCGGGCGGCCCAGTATCCTGAAACCGCCGAATGGGTGCCGGAGCACGCCCTGCCTCCCTTGCGTATGCCGAAACCATTCTGTGACCGACTGACCAAGGATCTGGGCAAACTCACGGTCCGGCAGCGACGTGCTCTCGCATCCAAGGCGAAACTGACCTATCGTGAACTACAGGAAGTCCTCCGAGGCACGCGTGTGCTTGATCCCTGGCAGGTGATGCAGGTTGCACAAGCCCTATCCTCTTCTATCGATCGCTATTTAGCCTTGGCGGAATATGTATCGGAGGCTCCACCTGAACAGGCGACCGACTTCCTGCTGGGGATGGGTGAAAAACTGAGTCGTCCCTCCTATAATGAGGTGGTCGGGAAAGTATTCAGCCACCCCTTCCGCATTGTGCCCCCTTCAGTTGCCCGCCGCGTATCCCGCCATTCGCGACGGCCCTAACATTGCCCTCGTGCGGGTCGGTGTCCGGGCTACGCCGACAGGGGCACTCGTACTGACGTCACCTCTTTCTTTTCAAAGAAACCGAAATCGCGCCGATCGAGTTGCGTAATCAACTCGGAGGCTTGTTTCTTCGTGAGGGCAGCGGTGGCCTCCTGCACGACGGCATCGGGAATGTTCACTGCCCGGGTCTTGCTCAAGATGCGGTCCAACTGTGCCTTTGTCCGCGTCATATTCAGAGGCCTGACCGCTTGCCGTGCCGTCGGTGCCGGCGTTGATTTGACTGCCTGGGCGGGCATCCTGGCTGCCGCAGGGGCAGCCGTGTTCGGGTTCGCCGCTGACAACACTGGTTGCGGCGCTGTGGCCTGCGCTGGCCCGGTTCCCGCTGGTTGAGCCGGTTGTGCGGGTGGCGCCGTGGGCATAGCTGTGCCTGCCTGTGCAGCGCTCTGCGGCTCCGAGTCCTGGGTGGAAGGCGCAGGTCCGGTCTGGATGAGTGGTGCCTCAGGTTGGGTCGCGGAATCGGTCGTCTCAATCTGAGCCGGCTGGGCAGGGGCTGGTGTCGCGGCGGTTTCAGGGTGCTGATCCAGCGGAGCGTTGTCGATGGTAATGACGGCGCCCGGATCGGCTTCGGGATTGACCTGCTCCGGTTCCTCGACCACCCAGCACCGCGTCTTGACGAGGATTTCGTCCTTCCGTTTCCGGAGCTCTTGGATCTCTTCTTCGTTGGCGTTCAGGCTCAGTTGGAGCGGGTAGCTTTTCCGGTGCATGCCGTTCGGATAGATGTCCCGCGGTACTCGTCGCAATTTCATCGGCACCATCGCGAAGTAGCCGAGGAGCCCATTGTCAGGGTTGTCCAACGGCGCGAGGATGTTGAGAGTGGAATTGATGGCCAGCATGGCGTTGATGCTGCCGGTATCAATTTGATAGACGCCGCCCTGGTTCTTCACCTTGGGCAGCATCACCATTAAATGGGCCCGTTCCCCGCACTCTTTCCCATAAAAGTCACACGGACAGGCGCAGGGGACATAGTCGAGTGCCTCTTTGTTCCACCGCATGGCTTCTTTGCCGTTACCCGTGCAGAGCAGGCGGCGGCTGTTGCCGTACATTTCATACGCTTGGGGGAAGATCACCGCGCGGTCATTGACGGGGAACATGATGTCCAGCTCCGTGGGCCGGTCCCCGTAGACCTCGGCCACTTCCGGCGGGACCAGGAAGTAGGGATCTTCTTCCGGATTGGTTTTGCCGGACATCGTGTTGTGATTCACATGCCCCAGGCGAATCCGACCGAGGCGCGGAATGCGAACATTGTCACTGAATCCGGGGATCGTGAAAAACTTGCGTGCAGAGGTAGCCATGGACGGATGCTCCTTGGGTATCAGATGTGAGGGACTAGGAACAGACAGTACCTTAGCGCTACGCCGCGTCTGTGTGCGGGCCGCGCGGGACGCTGGGTCGCTTCGCGGTTTTGGATGCGCGAGCCTTGGGAATGGTGGACTTAATGCTCAGTTTGTACGTGGGGACGGTTTTGCTGAAATGTTTCTTCAGCATTACGGGCAAACGAGCCTCGTCGAGGCGGGTCTGCATGACCGTGGCGAGGTCGAGGATCCGGTCACCGACATAGGCTTGGGCGATATGCAGTTCCCCAAATGCGGCCTTGAGGGTGTCTTTCAGCTCTTTATGGCGTTTTTCGAGCGGCGAGAGCCGGTCGTCGAGTTCAATAAATTCCTCGGCCTGAGATTTTAGGGATTCGGGAATGAGCAGGCGTTCGGTCAGGGTCGGGGCTTCGTAATCTTCCCAACAGAGGTCCCGATGTCCGCAGTACTCGCACCGGATGTCGTCAGGATTCTCCAAGCGGGCGGGCAACGTCTTGTTGGCAATGTGACGGTCAACTTCTTCGAACCGTCGGAGCGCCTCTTCGTACAGACCCGGGTAGTCATGATGAACCCGCTTATACTCATGACCTGGCGCTTTGATAATGGCAGTGATGGTGAGTACGTCGTCGTCATGATTATAGGTAAATTCGAATTCGAGAATCGCTCCTGTGTCTTTATTCTTTATGACGAGCGCGCCTGCCGAGATGACGATGCCTTTTTCTTTCAGCCCTCGTAAGTAGATCACGACCTGTGTGAAGTAGTCGAACGGCGTCTTTCCTTCCTCCCAATACCGCCGGAAGAAGTGCGAGACCACTGATTTGTGCTCAAAGAGATAGGTGTCCCCAACGAGCGTGGTAGCTAAGGCGTCGATATGGCCATGCAATCGCGTGGCAGGGATCCAGACGTCGTGTCCAGCCGCCTTGGAGCACTCTGGACAACGAAAGGAAGCGTGGTCTGTCCGCCACCAGTAGGCGTTCTCGATATCAATGGGCAGTTGCTGCCCGTGCATTAGGAACGCGGAATCCTTGAGGAATTCCAGGGAGGTGTCCTCATGAGCATGGCCGTCCCGAAAGATCATGGCCAAGCGTCGCCCAGGGGGCGGTTCTGGCACACCGCGACCTTTGTAGACCAGTTGCCGGATGCAGCGTTCCGGACCGGCCAAGCTTGGTCGAGGACGGTAGGTCGAGGGACGGATACCTAATTGGGCCACCCCGAGAATTGTTTCTGCGAACATACAAACTCCTTTGTTTGGGAAGGGCATGGATGACAATGACAATCGGCATTGTCACGGCTGAGGTCATGACGATGACAATCGGCGTTGTCACGGTTGAGGTCGTGACAAGGGCAAAGGAAGTCCCCATGTCATCGTGGCTTGCTGCGCTGGAGCGTAATACTGCTTGGGAGGAGCAAAGTATGACGGCACAGCCACATCAATCGATCTTCCGGCTGGTCAAGAAGGGACGGTGACGTCGATTCGTCCCATACGCGGGTCCTCGAGTGTGAAGTTGACGTTCAATCGCCGGTTTATGGTCGTGGTTCCAACTGGAGTGTCGGAGTATTTCGCCGGAATCCGCCTCTGGTGTCTGGCGTCAAGGCGCTGGTCGTCGGTATCTCCCGGCTTCCGAGGTCGAACCCCTGGAATCCCCCGCCGACTTGGGTCCGGAGCGGCTGGGCCGAGTTCCTTTGAGCGTGCCGAGCCCCAGTGGAGAGCATCTGGAGGTGCTTCACCTCTTGGCCCCTGCGTTAACGTGGTTGCTGTCGTCTGGTTCGCCAGCACTCGCGGGCAAGCTGGCTCAGCTGTCAGTACGGAAAGCACGTCAAATTGCTCACAATCCATATGTATTGGTGCGCCGCCGGGACTTGGACAACGATGCGGCGGAGATGTTGTACCGGCATCTTCACGGCGATCCTCTGGCACTGCCCAGGTTGGAAGCCGGAACGACCGAAGTATTGCGGGAAGCCGAACGAGGTGGATGTGCGCGATTAACCGCGCAGGAATTGACTCAACGGATTACGTCCAGACTGTCGTTGCCGGCTGACGTCGAAGTGGACTGGTCGCTGGTATAGCGGTCGTCGATTGTGGCGCGGGACGGTGACCGGTACTGTCTTCCGAGTTGGTTTCATCAGCGGCGCTTTGCGCTACAGGCCCTGACCTATAATCAGGTGCCATTGCCTACCGCGGAAATCGAGGCCTTCACGGAGCTGCTGCGACATCGGTATGTCATGCTGACCGGGGCGGCGCGAAGCGGGAAAACGACGACCACCGGCAGCTGGCTTCAGCGTGCCGCACCGCGGGCTGGCGTGTCGCGGTCACCGCCATGACCGGTAAGGCCGCCGGTGGGTAGTGGGTCAGTTTGACTCAATAAGGCCAGCCAATTCTTCCAAGGTCCAAACATGATCGGCAATTCCAGCCTCCATCGCTGGCGTGACGCGCAACGTCTGATGGACCCGACAGAAATTGTAATGCATGAAGTAAATGGCGATAGCATATACATGGTTTTCGATCTTCTTGGAGAAAGCATTCGTCAGTCTTATGGAGCGACGAATGCTCATCCGCATTGAGAGATTATGCCTTTCTGCATAGCTGGTAGAAATGTGCTGAGAAACGGGATTGAAAGTGATCCGATGCGCTCTTGTCCCGCAGCACTCGGCCTGGCTGTAGCGCGTTGCCCTCCCTTCCTGTGAAGGAGCAGCGTAGAATTTTTCTAACATCGCGGAGTCCACGTCATTTCCGAACGCCTCTTCCACTGCTTGAAGATAAGCCTCTTGCCCATCCATAGTAATTTGAACGCGATGCATTAGGCGACCGGCTAAGTCCCTTACGAAACGGCACCCTGTCTCTCCACTCTGATCTCCAACGAGCCAAGAAACAATCAGTTTGCTATCAGCATCTATCGCGGTCCATGTCCAAACATCACCTGCAATGTCAGGAGCCGCCTTAGCACATGCTACATTCTTCGCCTTGGGGTACACGAAGCTCCATATCTCATCAAGCTGGATTCTCTCGGATGATAAGTTGCGGATCGTTTCATTTTGAAAATCAGAGAACATTTGGCCGGCCTCAGCCAGGAGTTTAACGATGGTGTTCTTGCTTGCTCCTGTCATTCGTGAGATTGCGCGAATAGAAACGCCTTCCACCATCATGCCGATGATTTGCGCCCGTTTCTCTTGACTCAATCTGTTCACGACTAATGGTTATATGACCTTTATGATTAAGCGTCAAGCATAATATGTCAAATTGGCGAAATCGCGTATTTAGAACTTGACAGCAAAACAAATGGCCGTTATAGTACCCATTGTGATTCAAGACGCTACATATAGGACTCCAGGACAGTTGGTTCAAGCCCTATTGGATGCGAAGGGCTGGACCCAAATTGTTCTTGCAGTGGTTTTGGGCGTGGATAAGGGAATTATTAATAAAATCGTTGCAGACAAGCGTCCAATCGATGCCGACATGGCGCTTGCCCTCAGTGACATCTTCGGTGTGCCTGCCGAAGAATTTATGGAGCTTCAGAAATCCTATGATCTCGCGACTGCGCGGATCTCGGCTCGTCCTGATCCGCGTCGCGCAACACGCGCTCAGTTGTTCGGCGATCTTCCAGTTAACGAAATGATCAAGCGCGGATGGCTTGAAGGCGTCGAAGACATGCGGGATAGACAAAAGGTCGAAGCGGCCCTCGTGAAGTTCTTCGGTGCGCCCTCCCTGGAAGACATTGAGATTCTCCCTCATGCCGCCAAGAAAACGGAGACGTTTCTGCCTGCAACTCCGGCTCAGCTCGCATGGCTTTATCGCGTCAGGATGATAGCCAATGACATGTTGGTTCCTCGATATTCTGATGGAGCGGCAAGACAAGCGACCAATTCTATTAGCAAACTGCTTCTTTCTCCGGAAGAAGCTCGGAAAGTGCCTCGCATCCTGGCAGAGTCTGGCATTCGCTACGTGATTGTTGAAACGCTCTCGTCTGCAAAAATTGATGGCGTGTGCTTTTGGCTCAACGAACATTCGCCGGTCATCGGCATGTCCTTGCGTCATGATCGGATTGATAATTTTTGGTTCGTTCTTCGGCATGAAATAGAACATGTTCTGCTTCACCATGGGAAAGCCGCTGCCATGTTGGATGCAGAGCTTGAGGGAGAACGTGCCGGGACTGGTGACAATCTCACCGAGGAAGAACGACTTGCCAATAAAGCGGCGGCAGACTTCTGTGTTCCTACCGCCACCATGGATAGTTTCATCGCTCGCAAGTCACCATTGTTCTCTGAAAGAGACATCCTCGGAGTCGCCAGGAGCCTAAATGTCCATCCGGGATTAGTCGCGGGGCAGTTACAACGCCGGACCGGCCGATATGACCGTTTCCGCCAACATTTGGTCAAAATTCGATCTATCGTCGCGCCAAACGCAATGGTAGATGGCTGGGGCAACATCGCTCCAGTAGATGCATAGGAGGATTTGGCGTGGCTACCAAGAAACATGAAATGCGAAACTTTATTGAGTACTTCAAAGAACAGACCGGCAATGCCGAACTCGACATGAAAGAGGTCGCGAAGTTGGCGGTTAAAAATGGATGGCCTCTTCCAGCCCCAGTCGATCCCTACGACAGACTTGCCAAGCAATTCACAGATGTTGTGCGTGAAGTTGTCAGGCACGATAAGAAAACGGGCAAGCCATACCGCGTCTATCATGCCATTCCGGCAGAGAATGGGAATCAACAGCAATTCCGCTGGATCGACATTGATGAAGCTCCGCGCAACAAGATGCATAAGAGTCTCGTATTGCGGCGTGAGCAGATGGTAGGTGATGCCTACCACCTTACACTTGATGCGGACCATTGGAACAGCATCCATCCAGAAGAGGACCCGATAAATCTTCCTTTGGACTTTGGTCCGGATGTGGATTGGAGGAAGAATGGACCGACAGAGGAGGCAGTCTAACGATCGCTTTTTCCCCAGCGTGCGACAGCGGCGGTGCGAGCAATTTCTGCGCGTTGTTCGGCAGTCAGCTTTTCGGCGCGGGCCCTCCCGCCCTTAAGCCCGCCAATTCGACCTAATTCCGAAGCAGCATGGTCTTTGGCATTCACCACGCGGTCTTCGGTCTGCCCGGTCGCAATATCCCCAATCAGTTTGGCGAGTTGGACAGGATCGCGTGGACGCTTCTTCCGTTTGATCACCATGTTCTCATCATACTACCGAACCAAGTTCAAAGCATAGGAGGAAACGGCACTCAGGGCCTCTGTTCTTTGTCCTCATAACTCCGAGCCACCCAGAGGGAATGATAACCGCTCTACGGCGCGGCGGTATCTCCCGCCGGGAAAGGAGGTGAGGACCAGTGAAAGAGAAGCATAAAATTCAAGAGGGTGACGAAACGGTGATATATACCGCCTACATCACCCTCAAGAACGGAAAGCGACTCTACGCAGCTGCCTACGGACGCAAAGCTTGGCGGCTAGTTGTCCGGAAGTAGCGTAGGTTGTCGGAGCAACCCTGAGTGCCCCTATGTTATCAGAAGTAATCAAAGAAGCAACAGCGGTTAACCCTCCACCAAATTCAAACTGACCCACTACCTCCAACTCGGGCTCTGGAAAGTGTGTCTTCCCCTCCGTGTGCCCTCATGATGTCGTGTGGTACTGGCCTGGTGATCGTCTCACGAGGGATCGGTCCGGCATGCAGGATGCGATCTTTGTTAGAGCGTAGTGGAGTGATTGCGAACGACGGCCTCATTGAGGATCCGATTTGGAAGACGATGCCGATCGATCGCGGTGCGCCACATGTGCATCTCACCTTGTGTCCCATCATTCTCGTGGGAGTTGATGGCATATCCTATCGTCCATGGTGGGGTGAGGATAAATGTCCGTGTCGCTGGTTTCCTCCCTCCGGTCAAACCCTCTCTCGTTCCGCCTAAACGCTTACCTGTAATACCCATTGTCAGAACAACGGGCCGAGTGTTGTCTCAGAGGTGTGGCATGGGTGTGAGCGGATGGCGATGCGGGCTGGTGGTGGGAGTATTTGGCGTGATGGCATGGGGCACAGCCAGCGCGCAGGTGTCCCCGCTGAATCTGTCTCCCGGGTTTCCCACCCAATTAGATGATGCCTATCCCATCAACAACGGGGCGGTCGCTGTGCAACCGGCCATTCGCTACGACAAGACGTCGAGCAATGACGGGCGGCTCAATCAGACGATTGATTTGCGCTGGGGTGTGAGCTCAGGGCTGGAATTGTTCGTGGGCGGGACGGCGTTTCATGGCCCACTGGTTCCTGGCGCGATGGATGATCCTCGCGCCCTCCGTGCCGGATTGTTATACCGGCTCACCAAGCAGACCGGCTCTGACGGGATGGTCCCAAGCCTGGCCATTCGAACCTCGGCGCAGATTCCCGTGTACGGGCCGGGGAAGAATCCTGCGCTGCGGGGCGAATTATTGGCGTCGTGGGATTTATCCGGTGGATGGTACGGGCATGTGAATGCTGGGTACCAAGTGGCGCCTGGAGGACAACCCGGGTTGCAGTCTCCCGGTCAGAATAGCGTCTGGTACGGCCGTGCGGGCCTGGTCAAAGCGCTGTGGTACGACATCGGACTGATCGCGGATGCGGTCTACGGTCAGGATCCCAATCGTATAGGAGGCAATCTCCTCACGCCAGAGATTGGCATGACCTGGGGAATTACACGGGAATGGATTCTCACGTTAGGGATCAGTCGTGACTTTGGCGGCGGCGCTACACAAGCGACCGTGAGAGGGAATGTAGGAGTCACGTGGGTATGGTAAGCGAGCGGTACGTCTCATCTGCGGTCGTCGACCGTCGGCCACCGCCCTCTACGGGTGCCGGATTGGTTGAAGTGGGGGCACAGTTACAAGTCGTGGGGCGATGGGAGGAGACGGCCAAATTCGGCCGAATTCGCGCGCTGCCGGGTTCCGGCATGATCCGGGGACTCGGTTTATTCCGCCGAGCGAGGACCCGTCTCATTGTTTGATTCGCCCCCTCGTTCCTCCCCCACCGGGTACCCGTAATAGCTGGTGAGTGAGCCGTTCACATTGAAGCGAGGTGTGTCATGGGTGGTCCGGTGGAATTCAATCTGCTGCATTGCTTGGGGGGCATGGGCCTCGCGATCGGATCGGGCTTTTTGCTCGACCTAGTCATTCGCCGTCGTCGGGCTGCGCCGGCCACGAAAGGGTCCGTCGAAGGAAAGGTCACGGAACCAACACTGGCCGCGTAGCTTCTTCCCGCGGATTTGTAGACACGAGGGTGTGATGCTAGGAGCGATTATAGCCGCCACAGGATTGATGTTGTGCCAAGAGCCTGTCTCGCCGCAAGGCGTGGGGGTCGTCCGAATTGAGCCGGCCGAGCAATATATCGTCGGGAGTATTGAACTCTGTGCCCCCCGAACGGTGCTGTCTCCTGATCGGTCGCCGCTTAAGGACCTCACGGCCGCGCCGGCCACTGTTCCGGGGTCGACCCCGCTCGCGCCGATCGAGGACAGCGGGGTGCGGGAGCGTACCTTAATTGCTCCTCGGCCGATCGCCTCTGCGCCTGTCCAGTGTAAGGCTACCTATCGGGCCAAGACCATTGACCTGGTGTTCCAGAAGGAACGAGAGGCGTTGACCCCGGAAGCGAAGGCGATGCTGACGGGACTCTTGGCGGAGTCTCCGAGCGGGTTGTCGATCATTGGCTTTGTCTCGTCCGGCGATCAGAAAACAACCGTCGAGCTGGTGCGTCATCGGATGGCCCATGTCCGAGAGCTGTCCGAGAGGCCGTTGGCGCAGGTCCCATCCATTACTCAGGAAGAACGGGTCTTGAGGAAGGATGTCGCTCGATCCGAGCTCGCGCAGACAGTTCAAGTAATCGGCATGTTTATAAATCCGTGTGGGGAGCGGGTGCGGGTGCGGCGCCCTGCGCCACCTGGGGCTGTGCCAGCCGGTATCAAAGCTGATAGCCAAGGAGGGGCGCCCGTGGCTCGGTAATTGAGGGACCGCTTCACATTCAGTTTGGGATGACGCACCGACAGGGGCAAGACAATCACAATTCAAACTCGATGAGGAGGGTTCTCATGCGTAAGGCAATGGTGTTGGCTGCTGCCGTCGTGCTGGTGGGATCCGCGTCCGCGTTCGCCGGGGCCGACGCGACCTTCGCTCCGCTGGTGCTCCAGGTGACCAACTGGTTGCAGGGTTCGCTCGGCACCTTGATGGCGCTCTTTGCAGCTCTGATGGGCGTCGGATCCGCAATCCGTGGGAACTGGGTGGGCCTCGGCGCGGGCGTCGGCGTCGCCATGGGCGCGTTCTATCTGCCCAACATCATCCCGACCATCACCACGGGTTTGATGTAATCAGACGAGGGGGCGGGACGGTGGTCTCGCCCCCGTTCGTTTCGGCTGCAATCTGACTCAAGGAGAGAGGCGCATGGTCAAGATCCCTCGCTACATCGATACGCAGCCACAGATTTTGTGGTGGGAGCTCGACGAAGTCATTGTGCTCATCATGTGCCTGTTCGTCGGCATTCTGACCAGGCAGCTGAGCTACTTCCTGCTCGGAGGATTTGTCGCGACCTATTTCATCACGAAGATCAAAAACGGGAAGAGCGATGGATACGTCTTTCACTGGTTTTACTGGCTGAGCATTCCGTCGTTTCAGTTCAAGCGGGTGCCCCCAGGCGATTTGCGTGAGTTTCTGGAGTAAGCCGGAGAAGGAGAGGGCGAGACCATGAACTTTCAGCTGTATGCCGATCAGTTAGCGGATTCCCGAGTAAAGACACTAGTGTTCGCCGGGCTCTCCATCGTCCTGGCCCTGGCCTTACTCGCAAATGGAGTGTTTCGGGGCGGCACGGTGGTCGTGATGGTGCCGCCGGAGGTCGACCGTGAGATGTGGGCCGCGGGGAATACGGCTTCTCCGGAGTACCTGACAAAAGTGGCGATGCCGCTGATTAGCTATCTCTCCAACGTGCATCCGGAATCCGTCGAGCTGAGTTTCAAAACCTTTATGGGATTCGTGCATCCATCCGTGGCGGGAGATCTTCAGGAACGGCTGAATGCAGACAAGGCCTACATTGTGGATCGCCAGATGTCGCGGTCGTTCTTCCCCACCCAAGTGCAGGTCGTCAAGGACACCGTCACGTTGATTGGGACGGAACGACGGTATATCGCCGGGACGCTCGTGAAGGACAACGATAGGCGCTACTACCGGATCAAAATCAAAATGCAAGATTGGAAGCCGATGATCGTCGCGATGGATGCGGGGACGCCAGAGGATTCGGGTGGGGCTCCCACTGCCATGGCGCAGTAGGCAGAGGCCGGGCATTTAACTGTTTGGGATGAGGCGTGGGATGCGCGAACTAGACCGACGACGGCTGTGCGGACTGATCCTGGGTGGCGTGTTCGCTTGGAGCGTGGCCAGCCTGCCCGTGAGCTGGGCGAAGCAGGAAGTGACGGTGTCCGACGACACGCCTATTGCCGTCGACATTTCGGCCTCGCAATTGACGCTGATCAAAATGCCAGGGGTCGTCGTGCCGAATGGACTGATCACCGTCAGCCCCTCGCTGGAAATCCGAGCGAATGGCAAGAACGTCGCCATTGACCCGAAGGGCAGCACGCAGCTCGCCGATCTGGTCGTCATGACGGAGCATCAAGCGTACATGTTTCAGCTTCGACCCAAGCCGATTGCGGCGGAAACCATTGTCGTGCAGGACGTCCGGCTGCCGAGCGGTGGGGGGAAACAAGAAACGGATCCGCTCAAGCGCCTGGAAGCGTACGTCGATGCCAACGTCGAGCTACTGAAGCAAGCCGTGCAAGGCGCGTTACCCAAGGGATATGTCGCGCGGGACATTCCCAAAAACTCTTTCCCCAAATGGCTCGAGATGGAGGTGTGGGAAGGGACCGAGTTTCGCGGGCCTGTCTATACCGTCTCGCGCTATCGCTTGTACAACCGGTCGGACAAAACCCAAAGCCTGCGTCAAACCGAATTCTTTAGTGGCAGTGAACTCAGCATTGGGCTGAATCGACATGTGATTAAGCCAACCGAAGATGCGGTGGTCTATATCGTGACCTACTCACGGGCCTTGCCGCCGGATCAGAAGAAGGCGAATTCACCCGATCCTGAACCCTGGAGGCGGAACTAGCATGAATCCTGGACAAGGAGGATTGGGCGAAAAATTGCTGGGCAGCCTGAGCCAGGCCGAAAAGAATCCCTTCGGGGCGCAAAAGTCGTCGGTGGACCGCTGGAAGATCTTTTTAATCCTAGCGGTCGTGTTGGTAGTGGGGACGGTAGCGTTGCAATCGCTCCGAGCGGATTCCACCCCGGAGCCGTTGGGCATCAGCGGGAAACCCGCGAGTAAGCCGGCGACCCTAAATCCGCGAGCGGATAAGGAAGCGTGGATCGGCGAAGCCGCGGGGCGGGTGAAAAAGATCGAGGAACGCGAGCAGCTGCTGGATCAAAAGCTCCAAGAGTTACGCGACGAAATGCGGCGGAAGGACGAAGAAGTCCAAAAGGCACTCAAATCGACGACCACTACTAAGCTCTCAGGACTTGCCCCGTCGGCGCAAGGCGCCGCTCGATCGTCCATTCTGCCCCCCGCCGCTGCGCTGCCCCCGATGCCCGCTGTTGGGGGGCCACCAATCCCGACGGGGTCAGCGGCACGCCCAACTCCCATGTTCCCGCCGGCGACGGGAGGCCTCAACGCCCGTCCGCAGAGCGTAAACGGGTTGCAGGGGCAAGCGCCAATGCCGTTTGTTCAACAAAATCGCATCCGAGTGTTTTCACCGGATGTGCAGCCCGTGCAGGGCGCGGGCGCACCTCCCAAATACTGGATTCCGACGGGTTCGATGATTCCGGTCAAGCTCCTCACAGGGCTGGACGCGCCCGGCAAGAGCAGCGCACTTGGGGGCGAGCCGCATCCGGTGTTGATGTTTGTGGAAGACATGTCGGTGCTACCGAACAATGTGCAGATGGACATGCGGGAATGCTTTGTCTTGGGTGAAGGCATTGGCGACCTGTCTGAGGAACGAGCCAAGATTCGAGCCTTAAGTCTCTCATGTGTGAAAAGCGAGGAGCAGGTTGCCGTCGACATTCATCTCAAAGGCATCGTCACTGGCGAGGACGGCAAAATCGGAATGCGTGGCCCGGTCGTGCAGCGCGAAGGGGCGATTCTGGCCAAGGCGCTGTTGGCAGGGTTCGTCAAGGGCGTCTCACAGATCTTTATGCCCTTCCAGCAGGGCTTTCTGATTTCTCCCAACGCGCAAACCGCCTTTAATTTTCCAGATCCGTCGACGATTGGCCTGGCGGGCATGGCGGGTGGCCTGGGAGGCGCTGCGCAAGTCCTCGCGCGGCATTATTCGCAGCTTGCGAAAGAAATTTATCCCATCATCGAAATCGACGCCGGTCGGCAAGGAACACTCATCATAACCGAAGGGCGGTCGGTCACTGAGGCTCCCCTGTAAGGGCGGCCCGTAATACCGGACTGACCCGAGAGTCAGTGTATCAACCAGGAGGATGAAGATGACGAAGCGAGGGACGAGTCAGGGGATCTGTATAGGCGTGTTGCTGGGAGTGTCCGCGTTTGTGTTGGGAGTCGCCGGATCTACGGCCTGGGCGCATCCCGATCTCACCGATCCCGAAGTGAATGCCGCCAAGGTGGCGGTGATGAAGTCCTTTCCCGGCGCGATCATCACCAATTGGCAGCCGGCCCCGATGCCGGGTCTGTACATGTTCACCTTAAACCAGGCGGATCGTGTGTTTTTCGTCGACCAAACGGGTCAGTTTCTTCTGGCGCAAGCCGCGCTGTTTGACATGAGAAATCAAAAGAATTTGACGCAGGACTTTATTTTAGCGCGTCGACGCGAAGTGTTGGCGGCGCTCCCTCTCGAGCATGCGGTGGTGTATCGCCCCGCCCATGCCGACACGGCGTCCGCGAAGAACGTGATCTATGTGTTTGACGATCCGGATTGTCCCTTCTGCCGCGAACTGCATCCGGAGCTCAAGCAATTGGTGAGTGCGGGTGTGACCGTGGCGGTCTTTCTCCATCCGGTCGAGCGCATTCACAAGGGCGCAACGCAAAAATCAGTGAATGTCTGGTGTGCGGACGAGCGGATGGAAGCGTTGGATCTGGCCTTGAGTGGGAAACCGGTTCCCGATGCCAAACCCTGCGTGACGCCGATCGACGAGAATTTGGCCTTAGCGCGCCAACTCGGTGGCGGACCGACCCCCTATATTGTGTTGCCGGATGGACGGTCCTTCGCTGGCGGGAAGAGCGCCAAGGAGCTCATGAACATGTTGGGGATGCCCCCGACGGTGGCCCAGCAGGTGTTGCAATAGATCTACGAGAGATGAGGAACGGTGATGCCGATGCATCGAAGTGACGATCAGTCACCACCAGTCATCCCTGACGAGGGGCGCGCAATGCGCTGGAGACAAGGCGCGTTTGTCGCCATAGGCGTCCTGTCGTTCAGCGTGTCGGCCTGTGGGCATTATAAGTCGGATTTCGCCTGTAAGGGCTATCCGGAAAACAGCTCCTGCTTGCCGACCACCCAAGTCTACGAGCGGCGTCACGAGCAATTGACGCATATGCGTTCGGCCGACGGCGACCCCGCTGCCTCCGGGTCCGGATCGAGCTCGTCTACGCCGGCGGCGGACCGAGTGGCGGCGGTGGCGGGCCAAACGGAATTTCAATTAGGCCAACCGAATGTCACCCAACCGCAAGTACTCCAGGTCTGGATCGCCCCGTGGCGGGATGCCAAGAACTATCTGCATGAAGCGTCGTTGGTGTACGCCATTGTCGAGGGTTCCGATTGGACCTATGGGCGCAAACCGAAGGGGGTCGAAAAGCTGGGGGGAAGAACTACCTTTGCACCCTTCATGTCACGCCAGATGGTCGAGCCGTCTGGCCAGAAAACTGGTCCCAACGGCGGTATGCCGATGATGGCGGCGCATCAATCGGCCGCTGTTCCGACGCCCAGCCCCATGGCGAGCCCGGCGCCCACTGCTTCGGCAGATCCCTCGGCCATCCTCCGTCAGCTCCAGCAGCAGATGCCGAGCTTGCCGGGACAGGGCGCCGCGCCTTCTCCCTATGGTGGTCCCCCCGCGGGGATGGATCCCGAAACGCTGCAAGAGCAGCGCATGGAACGGATGCAGGAACAGCGCGAGCGGATGGTTCAGTAGAGCTGCGCGAAAGGAGAAGAGAACTGGGATGGCGCTTCCCTATACCTTCATGAAAAAGGCGCTTGAGCGCTTTCCGTTGAGTGACTATCTCGTGTATGGCGGCTTCGATCCTGAGCGGGGCGTCTATCGCTTAACGGACGGCCGTGCAGGGGCCGTGTGGGTCATGCCTCCGCTGACCGGTTTATCGGATACCGTCGTACGAGGGCTGGGTGGGCTCTTTGCCATGGATCTCCCGCCCGGTGCCACCATCCAAATCCATCATCATGGTTCGCCTGTGATTGAACCCTGGCTCGAGCATTATGTGGCGCTCCGCAATCACGCTGGGCATGGCTCGAGCGCGTATCGCGACGCGCAACGGTTTGAGGAGTTTTACCTGCGGGGCCGGGATACCAGGCTGATTCAAGCCACCGGCGTGCGACCTCGTGACTGTAACGTCTATGTCAGCGTGACGATCCCCTTGGAAGGGGAATTGGCGGAGGGCCTCCGGCTGGAAGTAATTTGGGAGAAATTAAACGGCATTGAGAAGCTGCTGGAAAGCTGCGGATTCTTCCCACGCCGCGTGGGTGCGTACGACTTGCTGTGTCTCATGCATCAGTTGCTGAATCCGGGCCACAAATGGGCGGAGCGTCCGGCAACCTACGATAGCCGCGAGTCGATCAACACGCAGGCCGTGCGGCTTAATACCAAGTGTCAACTCTCCGAGAATGCGATCTTTCTCGATAACTGGTTTGTGAAGTGTCTCACGGTGCAACAATTCCCGGAGCAGTGGGAAGGGGTCCGCAATCGCGACCTCATCGGGAGTCTCACGCGGCTTCAGGATCAAATCACCTGTCCGTTTTGGATCACCTTGAATGTGGTCCGCTACAACACCATCAAAAGTGGGGCCGAAATCACGCGCAGCCATGCGCTGGTGACCAACCAGGCCGTAGGCGGGATCACCCGGTTGGTGCCCATGATCGCGAAAAAAAAGCAGGGCTTCGACCTGATGAAGGATGCGATCGCCGAAGGCCATCAACCGGTCGGGATGTATTACCAGGTGGTCTTGTACGCCGAGGAGGCGAGCTTACTGGAGCAACATAGCCAGTCGGTCCAGTCGCTGTATCGCAGTCAAGAATGGATGTTGCAGGAGGATACGTTCATCAATTTTCCCACCTTCCTCTTCGCCTTGCCCATGAATCTCCCACCGGATACGCAACTGCTCCGAGACAAGCTGCGGCGGTTGAAGACCATGCCCGCCAATGTCCCGGCCGAAGTCGCGCCGGTGGTCGGAGACTGGAAGGGCCTGGGGGCGCCGTTAATGGTGTTCACCTCCCGCTGCGGGCAAATCATGGGCGTCGATATCTTCGCCAATCCCTCGGGAAACTTTAACTGCGCGGTAGCCGCCAAGTCGGGCGCCGGGAAATCGTTCTGGGCGAACGAAATGATTCGCGCTTATCTCGGCACGCAGGGCCGCGTCTGGATGATCGATGCCGGGAAGTCCTACCAAAAGCTGTGTGAGCATTTGAAAGGGCAATTCATTCAGTTTGCGACGAAGCGGGAGACCTTCTGTCTCAACCCCATGTCGCTCCTCGACGTGCCCACGGCGGGTCGGACGGAATCCGATGTGAAGGATGAATTACAAGAGCGGATTGCCATGGTGAAAGACCTTCTCGGGCAGATGGCGTCGCCGAGCAAAGTCCTGTCGGATCTCCAAAGTTCGTGGATGCAAGACGCCATCATGCAGGTGATTAACTCTGTCGCGCCCTCGAAAGCGACGCCGACCGACGTCATGCGGGTGCTGCTTGACATGAAGGATCAGCACGGGCGCACCCGGGATCTCGCGCATATGCTGTCGCCCTATTGCGAGGGCGGCAATTACGGCAAGATGTTTAACGGCCAGAATAACGTCGATTTCGACAATCCCTTTGTCGTGTTGGAGTTGGACGGCCTGGATCAGCTGCCGGAGCTGCGCTCCGTGATCCTGCTGCAGCTCATTATGAACATTCAGTCTGCGATGTACATGGGCGATCGGGGACAACGGAAGATTCTCGGCATCGATGAAGCCTGGGATCTGCTCGCGCAGCGCGGCGACTCGGTCAGCAATGTGTCGGCCTTCTTCAATAAGGCGGTCCGGCGCGTGCGGAAATACAACGGGTCCGTATTGCCCATTACCCAGGGAATCAACGACTTCTACGACGTGATGGGCAGCACGGGGAAAGCGCTCATGGAGAATTCCGACTTCATCATTTTGCTCATGCAGAAGGCGGAGAGTTTGGCCAGTATTAAAAAGCATGAGCGGCTCATTTTGACCGACTATG
The DNA here is from genome assembly GCA_965285945.1 of uncultured bacterium. GTDB lineage: Bacteria > Nitrospirota > Nitrospiria > Nitrospirales > Nitrospiraceae > Nitrospira_D. The sequence continues at coordinate 94,472 of CBDIWP010000016.1, forward strand.
AATTTAATCTCTTACGGACCGTCCATCGGGGCGATGGCTACTCCGAACTCATGTTCCTGGGCCCTACCGGACGTGGCATCGGACGCTTATCCGTGCCGCGTGAAACGCAGCTGACCTATACGACTGATGCCAACGAAATCAAGAAGATCGAATTGCTGAAGGAGAAAGGACTCTCGACGGAAGACGCGATTGCTTCCATCGTCGAGGACGAGCGGAAGTCCGCGGCGAAGAAGGGCCTCAAGCAAGTTGCATAAGGAGCACGATGGACATTTCGGCAACGCTCACGCCGGCGGGGACAGTGGCCGCCTGGCTCGACATTCCTAACCGGTACCCGCTGCTCAAATGGGCAATGCTCGGACTGGCCGCGGTGACGCTCGGTCTGGTGGTCGTGAGTCCGTGGTACGGCATTTACGTGCGGGATGATCAGAGCCTGCCGCAATATTCGTTCTTCTTAGTGAAGAAGGGCATGATCCCTCAACGCGGGGATCTCGTTGCGTTCGAAATGACTCAGGAATATGCCGCCCGTGTCCGCCCCAGCGGATTTCAGCGGCCCTACTCCCGTGTGGGCCATATGTGGCTTAAGGAGGCGTATGGGGTTGCTGGCGATCCGGTGCAGGTCGAGGGCCGGACAGTGATTGTGAATCAGCGGGTCGTGGCTTCCGTCATCGAGAAAGATGTGTACAAGCAGCCAGTCGAGCCGGCCGAGTTTCTTTCGCCCATCCCCCCCGGCCACTATTATCTTGGGCTCCCTCATCCACGCTCCTTTGACAGCCGCGTGATCGGCTATGTGTCGGAGAAGGACATTACAGGGGTCGCGTGGCCCATCTTTTAAATCAACGCATCGAGGAGCGGCCTGACGACGACGAGTCACCGCCGTATGACTTGATTGTGCAGGTGATTCAAGGGGCCCTGCTCTGCGTGGTGCTGTGGTACGCGCTCAAGGTGGTGTTGCGCGAGCCGGGGCAGCGAGCGACGCCGGCGCCGGATGCGCATTGGTCCGTCGCGACGATCAGCCGTGCGGGCACAGTGCCAGGAAAGGATAACGAGTGATGACTGGTCGTTGGAGTGTGGGCGGCCTGGGTATCTGGATGGTGTGTGTCGTCGGTCTTGGCGTCGGCGCGCAAGTCGGGTGGGGAGCGGATCTGTCAGCTGTCGGGAGCGCGGCTCTTGAGCGTGCGCAGGCAGTCAAACAGCAGGCGGATCTCTTACGGCAGCAGCGGCTGGCGACGCAAGCCGCGAGCGCGATGCCGGCGACCGGCCTTAAACGGCGGGAAGGACTCTATTATTTTGTCTCCTGGTCCATGCCAGAACCGGAGCTGAAGGGGCACATGCGGGAGGCCTTTCATCTCGGCGCGACCGTCGTATTCCGGGGTCTCTTCGAGGATGACATGCGAAAGACGATCGAGCGGACGAAAGCCGTGGCGGTGGAATTAGATAAGGAGGCGCCACATACCGTTCTGGACCCCGTGATGTTTCGGCAGTTTGGCGTAACGGCCGTCCCCGCGCTGGCCGTGGCCAAGGACCAGCAAGCGTTGATTGTGGAAGGCGCGGCGCCGCTCAAGCAGCTCTTGCGACTGCTCGCGCGCGCCGACGGCGGGGTCACGCCCCTGCTCGAGTGGGCTGAAGAGAAGACCCGCAGTTGGGACCGCGGCGGACCCGTGACGGTCAGTCGGCCTCTCATGCCGGCTTTGACTGGAATGCGAAAGAGTCCCTCCAGTTTGACCAAGTATCCCATCCAGGAACGCGATCTCCAGGAGGCGATTAAGGAACGCCTCCGTCATGCGGATACGGCCGCGTTAAGACGGGAGTTCGCGGCAAAAGTCAAAGCCCGGCTCAAGCAAGGTCCGAATCTCCTGCTGCCCAAGGCGACGGAAGGTCGCGTGTTTACCGTGGATCTGACACAAACAGTTGCCAACGACATTCCAAACCATGACGGCTCGGCCATTCTGGTGAAGGCCGGGACCGAGGTCAACCCGCTCGCGTATGTGACCTATCGGCATCGCCTGGTCGTGATCGATGGACGAGACAAGGCGCAAGTGCGGTTCGCGCAGGACCAAGTCCGCGCGTTCGGGGCCGCATCGGTCAAGGTGCTGTTGACTGCGGGGGACTATGAAGAAGTCGCGAAACTCGTACAGGACCGCGTGTATTGGCTGCAACCGGATCTGCTCACCCGATTCCAGATCGCGCACGTCCCGAGTGTCGTCACCCAAAATGGGCCGATGGTGCAGGTGGAGGAGCGTCGAATCGAATGAAACCGCATACGGGTCGGAGTCTAACGTTTTCTGGATGTCTCTGGGCGCTGTGCCTCGTCGCCGTCTTGACCGTGGGCATGGGGGACCTGACGACGGCGGAGGCGTATTGTCCCTCTTCGAACATTTTTGAGGAGACGTTCTCCAAAACGTGCTGGGAGTGCATGTTTCCGCTCAGCCTCATCGGAACGACCATTTTCAACATGGGAGAGGATGATGTCACCCCGGCCGTCGGGCCGGGAGAATCCGCGGTGTATCCGCCGCAATTGTGCGGGTGCGTGTGCTTTACTCCGTACCTCTGCGTGCCCGGGCTTCCCTTAGGCGTGTTTATCCCGAGCGATTTAGTGGAAGTCGTACGCAATCCCTTATGTTTCCCGAGTCTGAACGGAACAACCTTAGGGGCCGATCCGACTTTCATTGATCGGGGCATGGTCGATGTCTCGCAAGACGATCCGTCCCTCAAGTTTTCCTACTACCACGTGCATTTCATTATCTTTCCGTTATGGGCCTTGCTCGGAACGGGGTTTGAATTCGTCTGTGTGGGAAGCAGTTCGGCCAGCGCCATCGACATCGCGTACCTCTCTGAGCTGGATCCGACGTGGAGCGATGATGCGCTGTCGCTCATGATGTTTCCCGAGGCCGTGTTGTTTGCGAATCCGGTTGCCACGGCGGCCTGTGCGGTCGACTCGGCGATGGCCGCGATGAGCTGGCCGTTGGATCCGCTGTTTTGGTGTGCGGGGTCTTTCGGCAATATCTATCCGCCTTCCGGATATACCTCCGGCTCCTATTCGGGACAGGTCAAACCGGCCGCGCTGGCGTTGACGCGGCTCCTCGCCAAGCTCATGCGAGTGGGGTCCGAATTGTATTGGGCCGCCGATGGACCAGCCATCTGTAGCGACTTCCCGACGTTCCTCCTCGTCAAGAGCCAGTACAAATTTCAGCTCCTGTATCCCATTCCCAATACGGCCTTGGACGGGGGGACTTGTTGCTCCCCGTTGGGGCGTACCCAACTGCGATGGGGGTTAGCCAAAACGTATCCAGTGGATGGGGACGACTTCGTCTTTCTGATTTGGAAACTCCAGCGCTGCTGCCTCGCGTAGCACTCAGGGGAAGCCAAAGGAGTGCACTGATGGGAGTGCTGCTCGTGGCCGGGATCGTACTGGCGGTGTTGGTACTCGCACTCCGCTGGGGTCCACTGCTCGAGCCGATCCGACAGAAACCACGGCCCAAGGTGCGAGGAGGGAAGGCGGTATGAAGGCGGTCAGCTGGGCTGTCGTCGTGATGGGTCTCCTCGTCCTGCAGCCGGGCGGGGCGAAAGGCGATGTGGACCGGCTCTTTATGAAGCCGGATCCCTCAGAGTGGAAGGGCTATTATTACTATCAAGATCCGCTGCCGGAGGTGGAGGTGCCGCCTCCCCAGCAACTCCCGCCCTCGCCGGCAATGCCGTTACAGCCCGACCATTTCACAGATCAACTGGCCCTGAAAGAGGCGTTGAAGCAGCTCCCGGTCGACACGATCGATCTTCCGAATTTGCCCGCCGCGTGGCTCAAAATCCTCCTGACAGCCAAGAAAGAGGCCGCGCTGGATGTGCAGAGCGAGGACAATGTATTGGCGTATCTGAAAGTGCATAAAGAGACGTTTAATCGCTCGCAGCGGTTTACGGACATGTGGGCGTTAGTCATGTACACGCATCCGGAAATGGACTTTTCGTCTGGGAATCCCGTGTCTGCGGTGGGGCATGAGATCTACGCGGAGCAGAAGAAAACCGAGGAAGATGCGTTGCTGGCGTCGATGCGGGAGCGCGTGGGTCTGTTCTTCTTTTATACCAGCACCTGCAACTACTGTCAGAAGCAATCGCAGTTGTTGCGGTTGTTTAGCGATACGTACGGGTTAAGTGTGAAGGCGGTGACGCGCGATGGGTATGCCTTACCCGAGTGGCCCAACTCGGTCGTCGATAATGGGATGGGCGATCAGGTGGGGGTAACGAAAGTCCCGACGATCTTTGTGGCGATTCCCGATGAGCAGTTCTTGGTTCCTGTGGGCGCCGGGATTCTGACTGTCCAGGAGCTACATGATCGGTTGGTGAAGATTCTTCAGCAGCGCTACCAGCTCAAGAAACGACCCCTGAAATCTTAGGCGGGGAGGCCAGCATGGTCAGGCGGATTGTGTTAGTGCTCAGTCTCTGTGCGATGCTGATGGCGCCGCCCTCGGCGTCGGCGGATATCAATACGTCCCTGCAAACCATGTTTAACGGATGGGGGATGGCGACCGCGACCCGTCCTGGCGCTTATCAGAGCCAAGCGGGTGGGTCGCTGGTCGGGGGCAGTATTTCGATGCGCTTCCCCAATCAAGGATTTGATCTGATCAACTTCGCCCCGCCTCGTTTCCGTGCCGGCTGCCAGGGAGTCGATTTCTATCTGGGTTCGATTTCCTTCCCGTCCTTGTCGCGCTTTACCGACTTACTCCAACAGTTGGGGACCGCCGGTGTTCTGGGGTTCGCTTTTCAGTTGGCGTTGATGGAGCTGTGTCAGCCCTGTGAAAACATTATTTCCAAACTGGAAGCGGCCGCGCGAGCCATCAATACCGCGACACGGTTAGGACCCTGTCAGGTGGGCCAGGAGCTGGCAAAAATGAGCCAGGGAAAGCCGAATGCGGTGGAAAACGTGACGAATTCCGTCGCAGATGCCTGGTCCAACGTCCAAGAGGCGGGAGGGGCCGTCGTGAACAAGATGGACTCGCTCTTGAATAATGCCGATCGCACGCCGGCCGATGCGGCCACGGCACTAGCCGGTACCCCCAATGATATTCGAGGGAATCTGGTGTTCCGAGAGCTCGTCAATTCCGGATGGGCCGCCGACGATGCGCGGATGATCATGAGCTTGATCGGCACGGTCGTCGTGGGAGACAACGGCATCCCCAGCTATTATCCCCCGCTGCTGAATCTCGCGGACATTGTCGAGCCGCGTGCGGGGGTCGATACAATCCGTATTTATCAGTGCAACGATACGACCGAGTGTTTGGTGCTGACGGAAGTGAATGATGGCACGTATCAGGGCTTCCGCACGCGCGCCGAAGTCGTCTACGACTCGATCGTCCAAAAAGTCACGACCACCAAGGTCGCGCTTGCACCGGAAGAAATTGATATCGTCAATCGCAGCCCGATCCCGTTCTACCGTCTCCTCTTGGATTATGGGGATACGCCTGAACTCGCGCAGGTGATGCGCGACGATCTGGCAGAGCTGCTAGGCGTCGAGATGGCCTATGTGTGGATGGAATGGGCCTATAACGAAGCGCTGAAGCACGTGGATCAGATGGGGCAGGATCGGCCCCGGTTTGTGGCGGATATTCGGGAGTTTCGAAACCGCGCCTCCGAGAAAATTCGCCTGTCTCAGCAATATATGCACAGTCGGTTAGCGTCGATCTCGACGGGAATGGACTACACGGCCAAGGTCCTGACGGTGCAAAAACATTCCGCCGTCTCGTACAAGAAAAAGCGAGAGAGCCGGGCGAATTAGGCTGTTCTAGGAAGCAGACATCAGCATGACTTGGTTGATCTACACGTTTGGCAACGGAAACATGTTGTTCGATGTGTTTACCAGTATCGCGCTCATGGTGGGAGCGGGATATGAAAGTCTGATCCGCCTCGCCATGCTCGGCCTCACGTTTGGCGCATTGGCCTATATCATCGGACACGGGCGGGTGCCATGGCAGCTCTTGTGTGGGGCGGTGATGTTGTTCGCCGTGACCGTGCAAATCCGGGCGAACGTCACGATCCAAGATCTGGTCAACCCGGGTGTGCCGACCCGCACGGTCGCGAATATTCCTCTCGCAGTCGCCTTTCCGGCCTATGTGGCGTCGGAGGCAGGGTTTCAATTATTGACGTTGGCGGAAACAGCGTTTGCTCTAACTGTCCCACCAGAATATCAAGTGATCAATGCCACGCTGGGGAAGGGGTTCTATGACTTTCAGAAAATGCTTGGCGCACAACTGCCCGACGGGGACCTGCAGCGAAATCTCACCGAATACATCAAAGAATGTGTGATCCCCGCCCTCCAACGGGGGGAACTGACGACCACCGCCGTGTTTCACAACCAGGATATGCTCGCGGCGATCAATGTCGCAGGGGCGCTCGACGTGATGCGTCCCTATGTGGCCGGCGTGCGGGCAGCGGCCGTGAGTTGTACCAATGCCTATACGAACTTCATCACTCCGGCAATGGCGCCGGGAGGCGACGTCTCCTATGACTTGGCAATGAAGCAATTACGCCAAGCCTTTGGTGTCCCGGATGTGGCGCTGGGCGAGGAGGCGCCGGTGACGACGGCGATGACGAGGATTTTAGGGACCGGCCAGGTGGCCCGTGCGGCCATCAATAACGTGCTGATTCGGGAACGCTGGCAATCCGCCGAGGAGCTGATCAATCAACGTGGCAACGATCCGGCGGCGGCGATTGCGTTACTCGGGAAGCAGCTCGGCGAGGATTTGAAATCGCAGGCGTTTTCACAGTCCATCATGAATGCACGCTTCCTGCCCATGCTGCGCACGATGGCGGAGTCCTGTGTGTATTTTCTGACGCCGTTCGCGTTGGTCTTGGCCTTTACGCCCTCGATGTTCGGTACCATCCGCTCCACCGTCATGGCTTATTCCTGGTTGCTACTGTGGGCGCCCCTGTATGGAATCGTGAACTATTTGATCTATGCGTATGGGACCGTGCAGCTGACGTCCTTGGTGGACCCCGGTGTGGGGATCACTTATGCCAACTATGTCGATTTCTATGACATGCTGAACCAACTCAACTCCTTCTCCTCGTCGATCGCGTGGGGCGTGCCGACCATGGCGGCGATGCTGTCGTATGGATTGGGGTCCGCGGTGTCGTCATTGAGCAGCGCCGGTCAGGGGTTTCAGGCCTCGGCTTCTCACGAGGCGAGCCAGTTGGCGCACGGGCAATTGAAGTACACGGACCCCAATCGTCACTTGGAGTATCAAGACCAGATGTCGATCGATGCGGCCGGGCATGAACATCATGAGCAGATGTTGCGGTCCTCCAGCGGGATGCTGTCCGTGAATCAGACCGGGACGCGAGAAATGTCCTTCTCCGATGGCTCGCATACGACGATTGGGACAACCGGGACTATTACGCATCAAGGACCGGACGGGTATTACAGCCAAGACAAGGACGGACATTATCTGAGCGGAGTGTGGCGGCAGGATGTCCAAGATGAAGAGTCTGGGCAAACGATTGCGATGCAGCGCGAGGTGCTCGGGGCAGAAATCCGCTCGCGTGGGGCCTATGAAGATGCGAATGGCGTTCAGCACCACGTGGAACAAATGGAGAATCAGTACGACCATAGCCAGTTGTACCGGGAGGAATCATGGAGTGCTGATGGCGTGCAGCACTCGAAGCTCACGCAGGGCGATGGGTCGAAAGTATGGAAGACCGATGGCTTTGTCGTCACCGCGCCGGTGGGTCCCGACGGCCAGGCGATTGGCACACCCAGGCCGTTCCATGAGCAAAATACCTTTGTTCAAGCGGCACCCACGGATGCCAATCCGCATCCCGGCTGGGAGCATCAATACGGAGAACTCACAGGAGGGCATGACGGTCAGGAACATTATGCCACCGCGATCGATACCAGCGGGGAAGCCCCTGACGCCCACAATTATGTGCGGCATGCTACCGGCGGTTCAAAGAACAATAATGTCAGTGCTAAGGATACCTCTCGTGGACTGAGTGTTACTCGGGAAAGTGGTGCCGAGGCCGATGTGGGGTCGGTGTCCGGTACGGTTGCAATGGACTTTGTGGACAAAAATGGAAACCGCCATTCATCAGAGAGCGCGGTGCTGCTCGGTAACGGCGTGCCGCTTGATCATGACGGAACCCCGCAGGACGGGTTTACGGCTCATGCGGTAACGAATGATGGTGGTAAGCAGGGCGTCCATGAGGGGACAGTTCAGTGGAATGCGGAGACGGGAAAGTGGGAAATGCAGGAGACCGATGCGCAATACCATAGCCGGTTGGATACACATAAGTCGGGCTCTCGCATGCATTTGCCGAGTACCGGTCTCACGTTAGAGTCCGGACAGTTGACGGAACGAGGGAGCGGAGACCAAACCTCCTTTTCCTATGACGGGCTAGTGACGGATAAAGGTGGTAATAGTTTTCGGGCCCATGTGGAAGGGAAAGACGGGAAAATATCGTATTCTGACCTGTCGTCAGGGGGAACGCAGCATGTAGTGGAGGACGACGGTCGGCGACTCACCCTGACCGGCAAGGAAGGGGGCAACGATTTCACGTATGAGGAGAGTTGGACCGGCCCGGCATTCCAAGATGATGGGCATGGACATCTGACGCCCATCGGGCAGACGCATTTCACGTCCAGGGGGCATGCGACGCTGGATGAGTCCCGAGGAGAGTCGTTATCCGAGCAACTCGTGCGTACGCCGGATACCACCGTCGCCGAGAACAAATCGGCATTTGGCGAGCGATCCTTGGCCGTCTCCGTATCAGAACGCCCGCTGAGCGAGTTGCCGATCGGGCAGGGCTCTCTCTCGGTCGATACGCCAGATGGATCTGTGTCTCCGACGGAGAAGGATGCGTTGCACGGAGGCGAAGGCGTTGGTTATGTGATTTCGGCCGGTTCCGGCACGGAGAAATTCAATTCAATCGATCGCACACAAAATGTCCAAACTCCAGATGGCCGTCGAGAAACACAACACATGAATACAGACTCGTCTGGAAAGCCAATTTCTGGCATCCAGTCTGGAGTCATTGAATCAAGGAAGGGAAATGCTCAAGGGCATTTAGTATCGGAAACATTGGCTGCTCAAGGCGGTGATGGGGATGGTCGATATGAGGTCTTAACTCGCAGTGAGTCCAATGAAAATAGTTTTGCTGGAACATTTAATGTGCCAAACGTTGATGGGAATGGTTCAACCCAGGTGTCAGGTAAAATTGAAATGTCTCCGGAAGGAGATATTGTCAGTATGAATTTTACCAATGCGGCTAATGGGAAACAGGTTGGCTATCGTGTGGGTGACCATGGCCCTGTCTTCACAGTGGCTGATGTCGAAAGCGATCCTCGTGATCCTTCCAAGGGGAGGCTGAGCAATCAGCGAGAAGTGAGCCATCGCGAAGCCGAGTCCGCTGGAGGATTTCATATCCGCGATGTGCTGAATCAGGCGGGCCAAGTCATCTCGAGTAAGGGTGATAAAGGCGTTAATCGGGATGAATTTAACCAGTATTCGCTCCATACCAAAATCGATGAGCAATCGACCCTGGTGGGGAAGGGACAACAGTCATTGGAAGCGCTTGGGATGGCGGAGTCGTTCAATCCCGATCAACCAGGTCCATGGAAGGATGCGGCAAGAGCAGCTGAAGGGGTACGGTTGGGATGGAATACGTCCATGGAAGGGATGAGGGCAACGAGGTTCAAGCAATCCTCTCGCATTACGGGGGGCGAGGGTTCCGGACCCTACGATCCGAATGCCCCGTCCGATCCGGCCTTGAAAGGAACGTACGATGCTGCTAAGAATCAAGTAGAGGAATTCATGAAGAAGCGGGGAATCAGCCCTCGCTCGAGAAACAGGTAGAGATTCAGTGGTTGGATGGTTCAAGAATATGTGGCACCTCGTGAAGGGCGCATTTGGTCTGGCTGCCGAAGTCGGACTCGATGATGAGGCGTTCTTGGGGTTGGAGTGGCCATACAACAACTTGGAGCATCACGAAAACGGAGACGATAATTGAATCGACTCATCATCATAGTGTGTTGTCTTCTAATCAGTCCTATTGTGTCGGCTGTGGGCCATGCTGAAGAGAAGAAAGCCGATACTAAACCCTGGCTCGGTCTGTACTTTGGCTCTCAAATTCCTGGGTATGTCGTCGTGAAGTCCAGTCCAGTGCGTATCAGCGCGTGGCAGGCAGTCGATGGGATGATAAAATCCGAAGCCAGCGATCCACTGATCGGGTATCTCACTGTCGATTGTAAGAAGGTCCCAGGCGGGGGGGTTGCTGTTGTGAATATCAAGTCTATTGTGGCTCTCGGAACGATTCCTGGTCCTTCAGCCTCTCCGAATACAAACATCACGAATGGAATGTTTAAGGAGTATGAAGGGGATTGTGTGACGGAGGTTGAGCGACTGAAAAAGTAACCGGACTAGTTCTCCCCACAGGCCTTCGCTTTCGGTCCTAATTGTTGGACCAGCATTTGAGAAAGCTCCGCTTCTGACTCTTCCTCAAGAACAATTCGTTCTCCCGTTTTGGCAACATACAGTGACGTGTTGATGAGATGTGGGTCTGCTGCGTTGCCTACGCTGCCTTCAATGATGAGGGTGGGCTGTCTCAGTCGCCCGGTTCGGACTTTTGCTGAATCGTCAATTCTCATTCCGAGTTGAGCATTTAATTCTGCGACCAGCGCCGTGGTCTCCGTCGGCCCGGCCGTCAGGCAAACACCGGCTTTCAAAAGGTTAGCCGTGAGGGTTGCGAGAATGGTTGGGTTGGGTGACCCGTCCGCATTGCGAAAGCTATTGATCTGGATGATAACCGGGTAATTGGGCGGCAATGAAATAGGGGCATGGACTCGTGCTGTTGAGGGCACGAGCGTGAGGCTTTTGGACATCAATTTGCCGTGTGGGCCGGTGACGTCGAGGCGTCCTGAGATCGGCACCTTCTCTGTGGTCACAAGACTGCTGTGGCGTAAGGTAAACAGGCCATCTCTGTCGGTGAGTCCTCGTAGGACCTCTCCTTCCTGTGGTTGCGGAGTGAAGGTGACCGCAATGCCCGCCACCGGTGCCGTGTCTTCTTCAAATGTGCGGTGGACGGTCTCGTAAGTCCGGCGCTCAGCGATGCCTTTCAGCGGTTCCATGCCGATTAGACGCAGGCATCCGGTTTGTCGGAGCGTTTTGGCGCCCGCACTGTCCGAGAAGAGCGATGCCACTAGCCCGGCGGGACATTGGAGGAGACCACTCAGCGGGGCCAACGGCCACCAGAGATAGCGCCGTACGCCTTCAGGCTGCACCGTGATCTCGTCAACGATGTAACTGTAGGGTTGTCGCACCTCAACGGTCCACCGTGTCTTGGACTCATCGGTGGCGAGCGTCGCCAGCGCCTCTCCGCTCGGGACGCGTTCGTGGTCGCGCACCACTGACTGTGGCTGTTTCATATTCACGGGCATGAGCATTTGGCAGCCGGTTAATAACAGGCATCCGGCGAGCGCAATTAGGCGATGGCTCATCATCGGTGATCCTCGATCAACAACCCTTGTCGTCGCTGGGTAGCGCGCGAGGTGATGAGGGCCTCGAGCTCGCCGCGGAGTAACCCTTCGGCGTCCGGCGTCATCGGCAGAGGCGTTTCGATGGTGACTTGGCCCAGGATCGTGCCGGTTTCGACGTCGACGGCCGTGATCTGGGTATGCTCTCGATTCCGGTGATGGGGGGTGGCTTGTAAAGACAGCAGCACCGTGGCTCCTACCCAGTGCCCAATCGTGGTCGTCGCCGGTTCGGCATAGAGAGGGGAGACCTCTTGTTGCTGCAGGTCGACGAGCACCCGCGTGTCGTTGCCACGACTCACGATTGGCAGGCCAAGCTGGGTGAGCGTCCGTTCTGTGAACCGTTTGAGCGAATCGCGATTGCTGGTGACCAGAATCCGCTGCGAGGCCGGCCATTCCCGGTCTGGCCGTTTGACGAGATCCGATCGGAGGGCCGCCTCCAATGTATGGGCTGACAGGTCCAGTGAGGTCACGATGGGTTCCCCCTGCGAAGACACAAATTGCAATTGAGCGTGTCCGGTTCGGAGATGCGGGGGAGTTCGATCACGATTGACGAGACCCGCCAAATCGCGCAAGCGGACGTCGATCATCGGCTGGGTGGCTGAGAGCGGATATTCCACGGCGAGAGGGTCGGAAAAGGGCGAAAGCCATTGTAGTTGTACGCGTCCATCGGTGAGCTGACGTTGCCTAACCGATCGCAGGGTGTGTTGCTCCACGGCCGTGGCCGGTTCCGCTGTCCAGGTTTCTTGAGCCGGGTCCAAGCCATTCATCGGAACGACACAGTACTTGCTGAAGAGCTTCCAGGTGGGGGCAGGGCCCTCGAACAGGCCCAAGACATTCTTTCCCCAGACGAGGAAGTGGGCGACGGCACTACCAGCACACGTGAGGGGACTTAAGAGAGTTAGGCTGATCTGCCGCGCTCGACTCTGGCTCGGCTGATAACGATAGCCGTTCCATATTTCTTGCTCTTGTTGGGTAACTGTTTCTGTCCAAGGCTGGGTGACCGATACGGTCCAACCAAGTCCGTCCGGATGAGTCTGCACGTGAATTGCCGGTGCTCCTTCCGGTGACTCAAGGGTCGTGCGACTTTCAACGTGGAACGGAGCCAATTCCATAGGGACAAAGTAGGACGAGCGACATCCGCCGAGTGTGCAAACCGCCACACCCACGACCAGCATCCGAATATAGCGCAGCCCCATGCGCATCCGGTTCTCCCCACCAGGGTGACCGTAATACCTGCTCATTATTACCTCAATTCGGTGTCCTTGCAGACTGGCGAATGCGCCAGTCTGCAGGATTGGGTGGCGGAGAAGAGCAGAAGGGGACTGATGAAGGTGGCTAGGCTGACCATGGGAATCGCGACGGCATCCTTACTCGCGGAGTTGTCGGTTTCGATCTGGTCGTACGCGCAGGCAGGGGAACCGATCCGAGACCGGTGGATGGTAGCAGCCGGTGAAGGGTCGTGTGCGGCCGTGACCTCGATCGAAGGGGATGTCAGAGATATTCCGCCTTGGCAGGGGCCGGAAGAGTTTGTGAATGCGCTTCGGGAGAAGGGGCTGCAGGTCAGCACGGTCATGGGCGAGTACCAAGGCCGTTACATGGTCAAAGTCGTCGTTCCCGCGCGTCACGTGGACGTGGTGTTTGTTCCGTATAGCCTGTGTCGGGCGATGTGGCAGGAAGAGTTGGAGCGAGCGAGCCGGAAGAGGCCGAAACGATAGGTTGGGGTATTACAGATCGCCGATTGGCGTCTATCCCTGTCTCCCTCACGATTCTTTGATTTGCACCCCGTAATACAAAGGTATGGCGATCGATAAAGTTGGGCATTTTGTACTCGGTGTGGTCGTCAAAGCGCGAATGGATCGCGAAGGCTATCTCGCCTGTATTGGGGGAACCGATCAGCTCGCCGTGTTACCCGGTTCCTGTGCTGATGGGGAATACCGGGTGCATGACCGGTTCTATGCCGCCATTCAGGCGGTGCCCGGGTTGGAAGGGGATACCGTCCATCCGAAACTATCGCAACGGTCGGGGCATTTTCTTCGCCATGTGTGTGAGCTGGTCTTCCGTGAACTGATTGCCGAAAACCGGCTCGTCATTGACGCGGTCGCGACGGTTCAAAAAGCTCCTTTCGTCAAGATCGCGGTGTCTAGCCCGACGGGAGAAGACCCGCTCAAATTGTGTATGCCGCTGTTACCCGACTTCCGGACCTACTGCCGTCTCCAACCTTCCCTGATTCGCTATTCCCACATGATCGACGACTACATCAAGCGCTCGTTGATGCCAGCTCCCGTCCAGGCGATCGAACGCATCGCACTGAGCCGTGCCGAGCGGGAAGCGACGGTATGGGTCCCTTCGTCTGTACTGGGTCGGTTTGTCGGAATTCACGGGCTGAATGTGGCGGTGGCCAGCCGTCTCACGGGGCATTCAATTCGGATAGTTCCATCCGATGTGCGGTCGGGTGTGACGGAATACGCGTAGGAGGAACACATATGTCGACTGGAGCAGCTCAGTCTCAGGATGGTCCGCAACAGGGTCAACGAAAGAAACCTCCCCTGTCCCAGGAGGAGCGCCGGGCCCGCAATCTCGAACGGCTTCAACAGTATGGAAGTCAGGTCGTGGTGCCACGGGCGCCAGAGACACGCGTCATGATTCGCATGGTGTATCCACTGAATAAGGCGTTAACCAAATTGCGGCGGTTGGTAGGGATGCCGTTGACGGTGGCTGCGGTCATGAAGGCGATTGACCCGATCCGGGACTGGCAGCAGCAGGCGACGGGCTGGTTGAAGGTATCGGGGGGAGATTTCATTGTGACGGCGGAGGTCCTCGGCAACAGTGCCGCCGAACGCCGGCAACTGGTGCAACACCGAGACGCGCATGTGATCGTTCCACAAACGGATGAAGCGCGGCAAGTAATCGAGACGTTGATTCGGATGGATCAAGTGTTGCTGATGCTGCGGCTGATTAGCCTCGACACGATTGAGAAGGACGGTCGTCTCCGGCAAGCCTTGGAGCTGGCGCGTGGCTTGAACGATGCGGTGGCGGCCGTGTGTCAATCGGCGAAGGTGGAGTATCAGGAACCGAAGGGGCTGCATCGTACGGGGGACGAGGCTGAGTCTCAAACAAAGAAAGAGACCGCAGGCGTGAGTCCAGCCAATGGCCGCCCGCCGGCCGTCGACATAGTCCTGTAAGCGAGATTGGGAAACCATGCAAAGGGGGCAGTCATGCGAGCAGGGCTGAGAGGGATTGCAGCAGTCTTGTTGATCGGAACGTTGTCCGGGTGCGTGTCGAAATGGGCGTATGACGACCAAGTCGAAATTAATCAGCATCTCCGTTCCGTCAAGACCGAACAAGATATCGAGCGTGATGGCTTGCATGCCGATGTGCAGGCGCTCAACCGGGCGTACTCGGGCCAGTCGATGCGCCTGACGGGCCTGGAGGGGATAGTCACGCACGCGACGAATGAGTTGAAAGCGATTCAGACCAGGCTTGCCGCGATTAGCCAGGATCAGGGGCAATTGCGCGGTGAAGTGACCAAGCTGAATCTTCAGGCGTCGGAAACACTACAGTTTTTGCGGACCATCAACGAGCAACAGCAGAACACCAATGCCACCCTCACTGGGTTGTCGAGCAAGTTGGACACGTTGAAACGTCCGGCTCCGGCGAAGACCACGAAGGCGACGGAATCCACCGAGGGTCGTCCGAAGAGTGAGACGAGCGAGGGCTGGAAAGCGCACGATGATAAGTCTGCGGTGCAGCGAGCCATGGAGCAGAAACTTAACGGCAGTCCGATCGCCAGGGCTCCGAAGACGGGCGCGTCGGATACGAAGGGGGCAGCGCAAGGGATGCAACCCGATCAGTCTGTGACCGTCCCATCAGGCGAGGGAGGCGTGATGAAACCAGCGTCAACTGGGTCAGAGGTACTGGGTTCGAGCGTCGTCAAGCCTTCCGATGCCTTGGCGCCGACATCGACGGGGCCGAGCACGGGGTTGAAAGCTCCCGAACCTGCGTCGGATATCTCTCCCCTGGTTCGGAAGCCGGAGGAAGTGCAGCCCGTTAAACCGATCAAGCAAACCTGGGGTGAATGGTTCAACGACCTGATGGGTCGTAAGAAGTCCCTCCAAACAGCGCAGCAGCAACCAAGACCGGACAAGAAGGACGTTGCTCGATGAAGCAGCAATATCCGTATCTGCCGATCTACACCATTCAGCAAAGTGAATTCATTCATGACTCGAAAGGGCGGGTATGGATCCAGCCGTTGGGATTGATCTTTGTCCATCGGACCGAGGGCATGGGGGTATTTCGGGACGTCATTGCCAGGATCAAGGATTTCATGGGCGGCAACGTCGGGTCCTACAACAATTCCGTCTACAGCGATCTCATTGTGCCGGCCTTACGTGAGCTCAGCGATCGAGCCCATGACGTGTATAGGTCAGATGAGCTTGGGGCGCCGGATGCAATTACCGGCTTTTCGATGGAAGTGGTGCCGCTGTCGTCGAAGAACATGTCGATGATGCAAGTCA
Organism: uncultured bacterium; assembly: GCA_965285945.1. GTDB lineage: Bacteria > Nitrospirota > Nitrospiria > Nitrospirales > Nitrospiraceae > Nitrospira_D. The sequence continues at coordinate 110,498 of CBDIWP010000016.1, forward strand.
CGTTGTACGGAACCGTAGTGAAACTTCATCCGGTCTCGCCGAGTGTTGCTCTCGCAGAGCGAAAGGATGAGGCGGCGGTCTAAAGCCAAAGGAGAGCCTGAATGAGGCAGTGGAAACGAAGCTGCATGCTCACGGTCGGGTCTTTGCTGACGGGGCTCGCGTCATCGACTTGGGCACAGGTGGATTGCTCTCCCATCACCGATCCTCTCGCGAAGGCACAATGTGCCACGGGCAATATGCAGGCGACCGGCGCGCTGAGCCCAGGAGCGGTGAACGCGCAGCAGTCCCGGGTTCCGCAATACAGCGGAACCAGCGGCTGTACCACTGCGTCCTGTGCGGGCGCTTCGCAGTCCGGCTATTTCAGTAATTCCGGGAATATTGGCCAGCTCAATGCGGATGGCACGGGAGCTTATGCGACGGATCCCAAGGCTGGGAATGTGCGTGATATGCAGATGCAAAAAGACGGCTGGAACGTGTCCAATAGCAGTCCCGTTCAGTCGGCCGTATCGACTGCGAACAACTGGACGGTGTCGCCGCAGACTGGCCAAACCTGTGTAAACAATCCCATTTGTATTGAGTATGTCGCTGCTCCCACCACGCCGGTGGATTGCACCATGCCGGGTGTCAGCCGCGTCGTGTGCAACCAGAATTACTCTCCTTTGTTATCACCCAGTGCCTGTCAGCCCATCCCCCGGACCTCGCCTCCGTACCATAGTGAATCGTTTATCAATGGATGTGCCCCCTATGAGGCGTTGCTAGCCAGTAATCAAGCCGTCTTGGTGTCTCAGACCTGTACGGACGTGGGAGACCGTGTGCTGGCATGTAATGACTTTACGGGCGTTCAGTTCCTTATGCCGGTCGCCAACTCGTTTCAGGCCGATTACGGTCGAGGCATGTGGTACGGCTATTACCAGATCAACTATGGAGAGCCCACATTAAATGCGGTTGGCGGCTACGATATGCAATTGTCCGTGAGCGGAAATGCGACCGGCGAAGACTTATACGGCTGCACGAACGGGACCTTTGGCGGGGGAACGTGGCTGATGAGTCCGGGGCAAACCGTCAGTTGGGGTGGATCTCCTCCGTACTGTAATCGGCGGTGCAACTGTTGGGGAGCTGGTCTGACGTTCACCCTCGGTGCTTTGACGTGGACTACGCCCACCAGTTTCAGTATTCCCTTTTCGTATTCATTTGGAGGCGTGGCCTCCGGGACGATTCAGATCCTAGGTGGGTTGCAACGCAACGCCTATACGGTCTCACCGATAACGGGGTGCTGGCAAACCACCTTCGAGTATGACATTCAGACGCAGAGTCCTGACTTTTGTCAGCAATACCGCGAGGCGGGCTGTAACCAGACGAACTCGATCTGTACACAGCTCGATCCGCTGAGCGGAACCTGCCGAACCTACACCAATACGTTTCAGTGTGCCGGTGGACAGGTGTGCAGCAGATGGCAGGACAATGTCCAGTGTACGTCATGTGGGACGCCCGGAAGTCTCGTGCCGTTCTGCATGTCGAGCAGTACGCCGCCGAACACCAATTTTCAGCAGGCGGCGACGATGATGGCTCTGGTCAAGGAAGTGGAGAATGGGTTTGACCGAGACACCCTGCGAATTTTCACCGGCACGCCCAAGCGCTGCGACTATTCGACGATTGGCACGATCATCATCGATTGTTGCTCGGACGATCCCTCCCGCATGTTGGGGAGCTGTAGCGAGGAAGAAATTTCCCTGGCGTCGGACAAGCAGGCCAAGCAAGTGATTTATGTGGGTACGCGATGCGTGGAGTGGGTGAACGGAGGGGTTGTGAGGATCTGTACGCGCAGAGAGGATACCTACTGCACCTTTACCTCGATGCTGGGGCGAATGGTTCAGCAACAAGGCAAGCCACAGCTCGGGAGGAATTTCGGCACGGGCGAGGTGCCGGACTGTGATGGGTTTACGTTAAATGAGTTCGCGTCCTTGAATTTCCAGGCGATGAATTGGTCGGAGTTCTTTACGCAGATTGCGACGACCTACGATGCATCGGCCGTCGCGGCTTCGATGCGGACGAGGGCCTGTGCGATGAACGGCCAAACGTGCTAGGGCGAGACCATGCGGCTATGCAAACTCCTGCAGACGGTGGTTGCCGTGGGGCTGCTCCTTGATGACGTCTCGTTCGCGGCGTCAGGGGGCAAGACGCCGAAGGATGTGTCCAGGCCTTACCGAGAGTGTCTGCAGGCCGCGGCGCGCACGTATCGGATCAACTCTCGTCTCCTGGATGCCATCGTCCGGGTGGAAAATGGCAACTGGAATCCCTACGCGATCTCGGTGAACCGGCACGGACAAGGGTATCCGCAACGGGTCCGGTCCTATGAGGAAGCTGTTCATGTGGTCACCCTCCTTTGGCAGCGCAATGAGAATTTTGATGTCGGCCTGGGCCAGGTGAACACCATTAATATGGAACGATTCAAAGTGCATCCCGTCTCCTTGCTGGAGCCCTGCACGAACTTGCGGTATGCCGCGAGGATCCTGCGCGAGTCCATTGACCGGCATGGGTACAACTGGACGGCGATTGAACGCTATAACGGCATCAACCCCAAGTATCCGTGGAAAATTCATCAGGCGTTGAAGGAGATTCCCCAATGAAGACGATGCTGGCGGCCCGCTATGTCCTTGAAGTCCAATCCGGCTATGAGAAGCGTGTGATGCAGCTATTAGCGAAGGCCGGTGCCCAGGAGGTCATCAATGCGGGGATGGGGTATCTGTATATGACTGGGACATCGGACTTGATGGGTCAAGTGAAGACGTGGCGGGGGGTGCGTGCCGTGCTGCCGGCTGAGGGCGAGGCGCTTCCTCCCTTGAGGCATTCGACCAAGCAGCGGGATTCGGTGGTTACCCCCGGCGGGTTGGTCAAGGTGACCCTCGGAGGCACGGCGGTGGTCGGACGCGTGAAAGCGGTGGACGGAAAGAAGGCGACGGTGGTGTTTGCGCTGTTAGGGCGTCCAATCGAGCAAGAACTCCCCCTTGCGGACCTTGAGGAAGTCGTGTTGCCAGAGGTCTGGCAATGATGCAGTGGCTGCTCGAACGACTGCGTGAGTCGGCGGTCGTTCGCATCCCGGTGAAGCTGGTGGTCGACGTAAAGCAGCGGGCGCTCCCGCCGCCTGAACCGCTAATCGTGTCCTTGCAGGATTTAGCGCCCATTTGGCTGCGCCATAACGACGACTTCCGGCCCATGATGGAGGATGGCGTGCGCGTCGGGTCGGGAGTGGAACTGACCATGGCGCAGGCCTTGGCACCGGAAGGCTCCCTGCGGCCGCCGGTGGTGGAGACGCCAATCTCGCCGGCTACGGGCTCTGTGGTGTCGGTTGCGCCGAAGGCGACCCTGCCGATGGTCAGTCACGCAGCGTCCATTTCCGGACGGGCGGCGTCGTCTGTGTTGGTCCGCGATTACATTGTGCCCTATCAAGGCATGCTCCAAACGCAAGGCGTCCTCGTTCCGATCGTGAAGATGATTGATCTGTTGGAAGAGTATGGCCAATGTCCCTCGGTGGTCCTGGAGCAGAAAACCCAAGACGAAGAATGTGGGGATCTGTACAGCATTCGGGATACGCTCGCGAAGGTCAATTTGAAGGACCATACCCATCGGGTGACGCGCCATGGGTTGGGCGCGCTCATGGCCAGCTACAAGGATCCGGAACCGCTGATTCCGAAGATGTTGGTGGCCTGTTTGGGTCACGATTTGGGAAAGATCCCTGCCTTTCGAGCCTCCGGCTTGTATTCCATGCGAGATCATCCCGCCGTGAGCATCGTGAAGGTCAAAGAGGCGTTTGAAGGCCATGACGTCTTTTGGCTCGAGGAAGTGTGCCAGGTGATCGGGGCGCACCATCGGCATGTCAAAGATGGGTTCTCGTCTTTGCTCAAGCAAGCGGACGGCCGGGCCCGGGAAGAGGAAGTCGCCTATGTCACCCAGACGATGGAAATCAAACGCTGGGAAGACTGGTTTACGGTGCCGGAGTTTATGGCGCTGATTGAACCCCTCATCAATATGGGAGAAGGCTCGGCGGGACGGAAGCAAGAATGGGTAGCGGTGTCGGTGGGCGGCGTCGTGTACTGCCAAACGAGCGCCTTGTACGGGCTTGTGAAGGAGCTCGCCCGTAATAAGAAGATCGTCGACATCCATCTACTCCGCATGTCGGATAAAGAAGAAGTCATGCGACGGGTGGCGAAGTCCTTGGGGACGGCTGGTGTGTTGGCGGATCCTATCGGCGAAGGGTTTTATGGTCGGAAATATTCGCTTCGGCTCAAGTCCAAGAAGCAAGTCGGTGTCTACTGTGTGCCGATTGCCGAAGCCGCGTTCCAGACGACGCCATCGGTCTTGCAGCAGCGCAAGACCGGATTCTTCACATTGATCGAAGAAGTGTTGCGCTAGAACGGAGGAGGGGCAATGGTCGCTTTCACTGTCCTGTCACATGTGACACCAGTTGCGGCGAGCCTCTTCGATTATCTCGATCCATTGACCTACATGGACGAGGAATCGTACCGCACGATGTGGCTCATGATGTTCAACGCGTTATTCCATGGCACCATGGCGAGGATCGGGGCGTGTGTCTGTTTGTTCTATTCGTTCTGGTACGGCACCTATAAGCAGAAGTTTGGGTTGGGCGTCATGTTCTTCGTCTTTACGACGTGCTTCGCGTATCTGGGCTCGGTGGCCCGTCTCTTAGGAATAGCAGACTAATCAATGTCGGATGGTGGCGGGATATTTGGAAAAGGCTCTTCAGGGCCCATGTTCCCCAGCACGACGCCTCGGCCGAAACCGAAGAGTCTGCTGGAAGCGATTTCGGATATCGAAAAACTGTCGGCGGTCGAGCGGACGGGCAATCCCATTCCGCAACACTTTCTATTACTCAATGAAAAGATCGGCTATTTCGATGTCGGCTTAAAAGGCGGCTGGGCGGATGCCTTGGTGACGCTGTTCTTCGTGCCGTTGAGTATGGGCGTCTTCGATCGTGTCGTGCCCATCTTTGGCAGTAACAGTCCCACCACCTTTGATCAGGGGTTCTCTATGCTGATCGGCATCAGCTACATGCTCGGCTATAACATTTTGATGGCCTTCAACCTGGGATCCTGCTTTTTCGGGACGGTGTGCCGGCATGCAATCTGGCAGCTCTACGGCGGGTTCGTGACGGGGAGTGTGATCAAGATGGTGTTGGTCTTTTTCACGTACCACTTTCTGTATCTGAAAGTGACGCCCGAATGGATTTCCCACGTTTTAACGTCATCGTATTGGACCGCTCGGCCCTTTGTGACGCTAGATCAGTGGGATACGTTCTTCTTTTGGCTCGTCGAGATGCGGAATGCGCTGTTTAAGTCAGGGTTCTTTGTCGTGATCAGTACGGTGTTGTGCTTGACCATCCCTGCCATCAGTTTTGTGATGGGATCGGTCCACGCCAAACAAGAGGATGTGCTCAAGCGACGGTATGATGCCATTTAAGCAGAGTATGCGGGGTTAGGATGAGCCAGCATTTCTTCAATACGGTCTGCGAGAGTTGTCCGGTCCGGGTGTCCATGGGATGGGACCGGCCGTTGCAGTACTATTTCCTGACGGTTCAAGTGTTGCATGCCGAGGAGCGGGCCGAGGGTGAAGATAATGCGGTCGGGTCAGAGGGCTTTCTCTATGCTAATTTAGACGATCCCTCCGTGCCGGACGTGGAGCATCAATTACTCTATTTTCAACGCCAACTGGCGCTTTTGAGCATTGAGGTGCCGAGGAAAAAGCGCTGCTGCATCTCCCGCTCGTAGGCGAGCTGGGATGCGGCCTGCTTGAGGACGAAGAATGAAGAAGGCGAGTGAGAGAAAGGACGACAGTACGGTCGCGTGCATCGTGAGGTGGAGGAACCAAGCGAGCGCGGCCACGGCGGCAGCGGCCTGGCGATAGCGTGCAGGGAGAGGCAGCATGAGTCCTAGACCAACCTTCCACCATGAAACTGGCGCTGGCACCGAGGAGTAGCAAGGGAGTCCGAGCACGCCGGCGGGAAGTTCCGGTTGCGCTGTCCGAGCGTGCTCGGAGGGACCCAGAACCTCGAAGTGGATGTGAGCTATGTCGCGCGGGTTCCGCTGTGGGGCAGCCTCCGGGTGCCGGTGCGATTCCGCCGGGCTCGTCCCTCCAGGTTGCCACCCTGACGATCGAGGAATTGGCTGCCGGTAAGTTCGCTGCGCTTGTCCAGCGCACCGCGGCGCGCGACGCCTTCGACGCGGCTAACCTGCTCGACCTCTATCAGGACCTGCTGGATCGGCCGTCGTTTCGAATTGCCTTCATCTGTTCAGCCGCTACATCGAGGACGGACGCCCGCGAATTCAGACGTCGAGGCCCACGACGAGGAAATGCTCGCGATCGAGGCCATCGAAGAGCGGTGCAAGAAACCGGTGCGCTTTCTGTGAATCGCTGATTCTGACATCTGCGGCATGTACCCCCGATTCTTTTACCAGCATGATGCGATACCGAGGAGGTGAGTAGGAGCGCATGTCTCTTCTCTCCAAACGAGGAAATGGGTCGCACTGCGGAATCTCCCCGAGGAGACGGGGCAGTGATTGAGGAGGACCGCTGCGAAGTTCACTTGGAGGCGATGCGGCGGACGTGCATCTGGCTCGACTGCCCGTTTGATAAATCCGAGCTTGGACGGCCGAGCGGCTGGGGACAGGTGTGTAGCGACAGGGAAGAGAAACCTTCCATTAAGAAACTAGGTCTCTCGGCTCATGGCACAAAGAGGCCAAGAGCCTCAGGCCACGCAGCGCTGGCAATGGGACGAACTTGTTCGTCGTGCATTGGCGCACGCGGCGACGTGTGCCGTGTGTGGTTCCGCACTCTGTCCACGTCCCCTCTGTCCATGTCTCTCGGTAGGCTTTGACGGACGCTGTTTGCAGAGGGGGCTTCAGGAGTCACACGAGCCAGTGTAGTTAGGCGGTCGAACGGGGGAGGCTCTCTCAATCTATCAAGTGGACTGCTTCTTGCTGACTCTTCACACAAGAAGAGTGACGTGTCCGGTCAATCTTATTATGGAATAGGTCTTTTGGTCGCCCACGGGCGTGCGCGACGGTGAGGCAGAACGCTTAGGAGATCACATGTCCCTTCCGATCTGGATTCTCGCTCCTCTCTTGCCGCTTGTCGCCGGGGTGCTGATCGGCCTCCTGGCGGCGCGCCTTAGGGAGGACAGCTACAAAATTGGCGTGCCCGCTGTGGCAGGGGCGTTCGCGGTGTCGATCTGGGCGTTGTTCCTCGTCGGCCGGCAAGATGAGCCGATCTCCCCCTTGCTCTGGTCGTTGCCGCTGCCCGCGAGCCGATGGTTCCAGTTCGGGCTGCAGCTCGATCGGCTGAGTGCCGTCATGATGGTGCTGATCACGGGCGTGAGCCTGACTATCCATCTCTACTCCCGGAACTACATGCAAGGGGACCGGGGCTATGCCCGCTTTTACGCGCTGCTGGGACTGATTACCGCGGTGCTCCTGTTCCTCGTGACCAGCGCGAATCTCTTTCTGCTGTTCGTCTGCTGGCAACTGGTGAGCTGGCTCCTGTATCTGCTGCTGGTCCATAACTACGGCTATGGGCCCGCCGTGAAGTCGGCCATGAAAACCTGGATCGTGCTGCGGCTGGGCGATGCGGCGTTTTTGGCCGGCGTCGTGCTGGCGTACCACACCTACGGGACGCTGGAGCTTTCGGAGCTCTTCGAACGCGCGGCCCAGCAGGCCGCAGCCGTGTCGCTCTGGCCGCATGGCCCTGAAATCGACGCGCCGACCGCTGTGACGCTTCTGCTCTTTATCGGCGCGATGAGCAAGTCGGCCCAATTCCCCTTGCATGTGTGGCTGCCGGATACCATGGACACGCCCACCCCAGTGTCGGCTCTCATGCACGCCGGCATCGTCAATGCCGGCGGGTTTCTCTTCAACCGGCTGGCGCCGCTGTTCGGGCAAGCGCCGGACACCTTACACGTGGCCTTCGTCATCGGCGGCCTCACGGCCATCGTCGGGGCTACCATCATGCTGACGCAGTCGGATGTGAAGAAGATGTTGGGCTTCTCGACGATGGGACAAATGGGTTACATGATCATGGAATGCGGCCTGGGCGCCTTCGCGTTGGCGATCTTTCACCTGGTCGCGCACGGCATCTTCAAGGCTACCCTGTTTCTCCACGCGGGAAATATCGTGCACCAGGCCCGCCGCGAGCCGAAGTTCCCACCGGGTTTTGAGCGGGAGGATGTCGACTCGCACCCCCATCTGCCCTGGATGACCGGAGTGACCGTGACGCTGGTGTTGCCGCTGGCCATTCTGCTCGCGGCCCACGGTCTCCTGCATATCCCGCTCCAGAGCCAGCAGGGAGCGATCGTGTTCCTCTTCTTCGCCTGGGTGACGTCCTCGCAGGCCATCTTGAGCCTGTATCGACTCAGAGCGGTTGGATCATGGAAGGTCGCGGGGCTGATGGTGATCGCGATCGCGCTGGTGGTCGCGACGTATCTCTGGGCGGCGGAGGCCTTTACCCATTTTCTGTATCCGTCGCCGGGGGAAGCCGCGCGCTATTTTGTAATGGCCGCGTTTCCCCTCTGGCTGTTTGACCTCTTTATCATGACCGTCACACTGTTCGTCGTGATGGGGTGGGTGGTGGTCTATACCAATATCAAGGGGCAGCGCAGTCTCATGCCGAGGTGGGTCGAGGCGCTGATGCCTCGATTGTACGTCTGGTTCTGGAATCGTCTGTTCATCGACGCCTTCTACGAGAAGATCGTGCAGGCGATGGCTCGCTTGGCCTTTCGGGTGAACGCGAAGCTTCCCGAATGGCTGCCCTAGCCCGAATGATGGGCAAGGCAATGTTCGCGTGAGACGTGGCTCAGGAGATGTTCTGAGTGCGCGAGGATAGGAGGACAGGGTGCAAAGCACAGGCGCATCCATGCAGTTGACGACAGAGGCGATGATCGCGTTGCTCGTCGTTGCGGCGGGCGTGGCCGTCACGGGTCAGGGGCTCAAGAAAGACGGGAAACCTGCGGCCATCGTGACACTGTTCCTGCTCGGCTTGAGTCTGGGCGCCGTTGTGAGTCACGGCTCGCTGCGCGTGGTCTTTCTGGTCATGGTCTTCGGCGTGACCGGCTTGATGCTCGCGAAGAGCGCGGGGTCGCATCTTCTGGTTCGCGGCTCCTTGGGTGTCGGCAGCGCTGGGAGTGTGTGCCTGATCGCGTCCCTTTGGGCCACCCCACCGGTCGCCACCGTGCTGCAGGTTATCGGGTATGCGACCGCCCTCCCGCTGTTTCCATTTCACGGGTTGTTTGTCGGCGCGGTGGCGTACTTGCCGGCGAGCGTGGCGGCGTTTACCGGGTTCGCCCTCCCGTTCTTGGGATTCATCGGGCTCGGTTCCGTCGGCTCGGCGCTGCCGCCGTGGATGCAGGCCGGGCTCTTCGTGGCGGCTCTTCTTGGCGCCTTCTACGGAGTGATGAAGATGATCGCCCGCTATCATATAGGCGAGCAGGTGGCCTATGTGGGAGTGACTCTGCTCGCCGTTCCGTGGTGGCATTTGTCCGTCGCGGGCGAGGCCGCCCCGGCCGCTTTGTATGTGACCGCGATCGGTCTCGTCCTTCTTGGACTTCGGTTGGCCGCCGGGTTCCTGCAGGCGCGGTTCGGTCATCTGGACATCGACAAGATACGCGGGCTCGCCCGCCCCATGCCGCGGTTCGCCACTCTGCTGATCCTGTTCATGATGGCGGTCATGGGGCTTCCGCTGTTCGGGGTCTTCTCGGGATTCATGGCGCTCCTGCTGGGGCCTTCGTCCTTCGGGGCGCCGGACCTCGCCGGTGTGGTGGTTCTGTGGTTCCTGGCGTCGTGGCTCCTGACGAGCCTCCTGCAGCGACTCCTCTTCGGTCCGCCTCGAACGGATGTGCTGTATCGCGACCTCACCTGGCCTGAAGTCTGTTCGCTGGCGGTTCTCCTCGTTATGCTGGCGGTCGCCGCCGTCATGCCGGCCGATCGGTTCCAGATCGGCCATGGGCCGGAGGTATCCTGGTTTTCCCGGAGGTGACCCGATGCAAGTCCTGGAGCCCGTCCCTTATACAGAATCCCGCCGCGCGGAGCTGCGCGCCCTTGTCAAACTGGCCGGCGACATCATTCCCCCGCTCTGGCCGCTCCGCACGGCCATCGCCATCAATCCCCTCGTAGGCCTGGAAGAGTTGGAGTTTCACGAGGCGATTCGACGCGCGCAAGGCTGGTGGGGCGGGCGCGGATACCTGCCGAATGAACACTACCGCCGCTATTACCGTGAGGGCCGCATCACACGGCAACAGGTCGATGCCGCGCTGGCGCCGCTTGCCGGCGAGCCGCCTGTGAAGATCGGGGGAAAGCCGGTGTCCCATCTGGATGTGCTCCGGGTCCAGTTGATCCACGGCATTCCGGAACCGGCGTGCGAGACGGTCGATGCCGTCATCAATGACGAACCGGAACGAGACTGGGTGGAAGCCCTTGCCGACCGCTTGCATCATGTGCTCGATCTTTCGAGCGCGGAAGCGACCCTCCAGGCCTGTGTCCAGGTGGATCGGGCGGCTCTGGGTCATACCTGCTCCTTGGCCCAGTGGTGCGATCAGACACTTGGAGTCAATCTGTGGGCGGCGATCAATTCGGAGCTGGTTAAATGGTGCGCGGCCTATTTGGACGAAGGGCAAGCGGCTTGGCCCATGCCAAGGCAGCGACAAACCTTTTACGGAGCCTGGAAGACGCTCGTGGGCTATGATCGCTCTGTCGCGCTCGACAGCCCGCTCAAGTACAGCGAGGCCATATTGGGGGCGTTGCCTGAGCGGCCGGAGGACGCGCTTCTGGATAGTCTCACGGCCATGGGATTGCCGGAATCAACCTGGACTGATTATCTGGCCATCCACTTGGCCGCCTTGCCGGGTTGGGCGGGTCTGATCAAATGGCGAGCCGAGCAGCCGGATCCGATTTCAGCGGAATGGGCCAAGGCCTCTCCCTGCGACCTGGTGCAATACCTCGCGGTGCGCCTCTGGTACGAGCAGGAACTGGTGAGGACGGCGTGCCACCGCCATCTCCGTACAGAGGGGACCGTCGCGGCCCTCACCGCCCATATGCATCGGGACCCGGCGGTCTATCTGCTCAGGAAGGAATGGGTCGCGGGCCGGCTCCCATCGGCGTATGTGGGGCAAGTCGATCGGATAGTCCATGCGGGGCCGTCGGCTCAGACCGAGGCTTGGAAGGCACTCGCAGACCGATATGTCTCGGAGCTCGGTGCCGTTCATGATGATGCCACGGTGAAGAAGGCGGCTTGGCGGCTGGCGAGGCTGGCGGCGCATCTGGAGATCCAGCCCAGGTCGCTGCTTGATAGTCCTGCGTCGGATCTAAAACGGCTCTTGCACTGGTTGGACGCTTTTCCGGAGCACGCGCATGGCCCTCGCTGGCTGGAGGCGCTGGAGGCGGGGTTCCAGGATTCGCTCCTTGAGCGGGTGGAGCGCAATGCCAGACCGCCTGGGAACCCTGTGCCTACTCACGAGGTGCGCCCTCTCGCGCAGGCGGTCTTCTGCATCGACGCTCGATCGGAGCGTTTCCGCCGGCACCTTGAGGAAATCGGCGACTACCAGACGCTTGGGTTTGCGGGGTTCTTTCTCTGTTTTATCCGTTTCCGCGCCTTCGGGCGCCATCATGATGTGAACAGCTTTCCGGTCATCATGAAGAGCAAAAATGTGGTGCGCGAAATCCCGCGGTCCGTCTCCGGTCTGGCCATCTTCCGCTATCGCGCGGGCGCGCGACTCATTGAGGCCGCTCACGCCCTGTTCCACGACCTCAAGTATCATGTCATTACGCCCTATGTCATGGTCGAGTCGCTCGGATGGTTTTTCGCCCTGCCCTTCATCGGGAAAACGCTCATCCCTCGAGGGTGGCGATGGCTGGGGGCGTCGCTCACCCAGGTCTTGGCGCCCAAGATCGCGACGACCCTCACGGTCAATAAGCTGGCCAAGGGCGAGGTCGAGGAGATGCTCGCCGCCGAGCATCGCGCGGTGATCCGTCGGGCCCTGCGTGAACGGCTCGGCCTGACGGGGTCGCAGATCGACCCTGCGCTGATCGACACCTTGCGCCGGGAGGCGCTGGAGGAAAGCGGCGGTCCGGGGGTGTCCCTCACGGGCTTGCAGGCGGCGGACACCGCCCGGTTCATCGCCGCGCTCAGGACCGACTATGGCGTCAGCCGCCGCCGCATGGGGGCTCAGATGAGCCGGATTACCATGACGGGGTTGACGCTGGATGAGCAGGTCGTGACGGTGGACACGGCGCTCCGCATGATGGGGCTGACCCATAACTTTGGCCGGCTGGTGGTCTTCATCGGACATGGCAGCACGGTGGACAACAATCCCTACGAGGCGGCTCTGGAGTGCGGCGCCTGCGGCGGCAACGAAGGCAATCCGAACGTGCGCCTTCTGGCCGCGATGGCGAATAACCCGGACGTGCGCCGGCAACTGGAGAAGAAGGGAATCTACATTCCCGAGGATACCCGCTTCATCGGGGGGCGGCACGACACGTGCACCGATGCCGTGCAGTTGTTCGATCTCGAGGATGTCCCGACGACGCACCGGAAAGACCTGGTCCGCTTGATCGAGGACCTGGCCGCGGCCGGCCGGCAGACTGCGATAGAGCGCTTGGCGCAGCTCCCAGCTATCGCGCAGGAGATGGCACCGACAACGGTCGAGACGCTGGTTCGGCAGCGGAGCGCCGACTGGAGCCAGGTCCGTCCCGAGTGGGGGTTGGCCCGAAATGCCGCGGTGGTGATCGGACGCCGCCGGCTGACGCGTGGCCTGCATCTCGACGGACGGGTCTTTCTCCATTCCTATGACTATGCGGAAGATCCCACGGGCAAGCTGCTTGAGATCATCCTGACCGCGCCGGGTCAGGTGATGGAATGGATCAATCTGGGGTACTACTTCTCCACGGTCGACAATGAGACCTATGGCGCCGGAAACAAGGTCTACCATAATGTCGTGGGGCATCTGGGCGTCATGGTCGGCACCCAGAGCGACCTGCGGATCGGCCTGCCCTGGCAAAGCGTCATGCTGAACGATGAGCAGCCGTATCATGAGCCGGTCCGTTTACTGGTCGTGGTCGAGGCTCCGCGCGATCGCGTGACCGGCTTGATCGAGCGGCACCCGATCCTCCAGCGGTGGTATGACAACGGCTGGGTGCATCTGGTGCTCCTCGACCCGGAGGAACGGCGCTGGTATGGGTATCGGCCCAAGCAGCAGTGGGAAGTGATGACGCCCGCGCTTGCGACAGCCGTCTCGTGATGCCGTCTGGTCCTGTTCCTCGTGGCCCATCCGCCGAAGCGGCACCATGGCCACGAGGCCTGTACGGGATGCTCCTTCGTGACCGGCGTCTCGATTATCTTGGAACGGATGGGTAGAATGCCTCCTGCGTCAGGCAAGGCTCAGGCGCGCGTCGTCACGTGAGATCGGTCATGACTCCAGAAATGAGCACGTACACAGAAGCCGAACGGTTGGAACTGCGGGCGCATGTGCGGGTGGCCGGCGAGATCACAGGCTCCTACTGGCCCATGCGGAGGTTCATTCATCACAATCCGCTGCATGGGCTCGAAGATCTCCCGTTCTACGAGGCCATCCAGCGTGCCAACCAATTCCTACGAGGACGGGGCTATCTCCTGAACGAGGTCTATCGCGCGTACTACCGCCAGGGAAGCATCTCACCGCGGCACGTCGAGGCGGTCCTGCGTCCATTAGCGCAGGAGGGCTCGCTGACCTGGGGAACGAGGACGATCAGCCACTTGGATGTGTTGCGGGCATACTTGCTTCAAGGTATCGGTATACCTGCGCAGGAGAGCAGTGAGGCCTGGTTGGCTCAATCTTCCGAATCGGAACGGCTGCTGATCACCACATTAGCGGCGGACCTTGGCAACGTCGTCCGGCACCAGTCCGGGGAAGCCGGCGCGCGGGCTTGGGTTGATGAGGAGCTCGCCGGGTTGGGCCGCTTCGAGACCCTGATGGGGTGGTGCGATCAGACGCTCGGCACGGAGCTCACCGACCTGATCAATGGCGAGCTAAGCAAGTGGTGCGCCGCCTTTCTGGACGAGGGGCAGGCGGCCTGGTCCATGCCGCATCGGGACGCCACGTTCTACGGCGCGTGGAAGCGGCTAGCGCAAGAAGAGCCGAACGGGTTTCGATGGGGCGTCCCCGGCTGGAAACGGAAAGTCGCCGCGCTCCCCGAGCGCCCAGAGGATGCGCTGTTGGAAAGCCTCCGGCTGCTGGGAATTCCGCGCGCGAGCTGGCAGGACTATTTCGCGCTGCATCTGGGCGCGCTGGTGGGGTGGAGCGGCTTCATCCAGTGGCGTTCGGAGCAGCAGGGATATGCTTGGCAAGAGGCCTATCCGGCGAGTCTCGTGAAGTATTTGGCGATCCGGCTGTTCTACGAGCGTGAGCTGGTCGCCGTGCACTGCCGCCGGGCGCTCGGCATCGACGGCGCCTTCCCGGCGATGCGCGACTTCATGCACTGGCACCCGCTGGCTTATGTGCTCCGGCGAGAGCGGGTCGCAGGACGCCTGCCTGGTCCGTATGCGCGCGACGTGGACCGCCTCACTCTGACGCGAGGGACTTCAGCCGCCGAGGAGTGGGACACACTGGCCCAACGGTATCTGCGCGAGACGGCCCATGCCGTACGGCAGGCCGCCGGTGTACGGGCCGCCTGGCGCCTGATCCGGTTGGCCCATGCGCTGGAGCTCGATTCCTCTCTCCTTCGCACGGTTCCGCCGACAGAATTGGGTCGAGCCCTGGATTGGCTTCGGATGTTTCCGGAAGAGCAACACGGTCAGTGCTGGCTGCGGGCTTTCGAGGCCAGTTGGCAGGACCGGTTCGTCGGACAGCTCCTGCCGAATCTGCGCAACGGGGTCGCGCTTGCCGGGCGACAGGCATCGGCCGGCGCCCCTCAAGAGACCTCGAGACCGCGACCTCAAGCGCAGGCCGTCTTGTGCATCGACGTCCGTTCCGAGGTGTATCGCCGCCACCTCGAGACGATCGGGAATTACGAGACCTTCGGGTTCGCCGGGTTTTTTATTTGCTTTATCCGCTATCGGTCCTTCGGCGCGCAGCATGACACGGACCAGTATCCGGTCATCATGAAGGCCAGGAATATGGTCAGGGAAATTCCCCGTTCGTACCAGGAGCGCACGCTTGATCGGCATCGTGCCGGCACGCGGATCCTCCATGGGCTGCACGTCCTGCTCCATGATCTCAAGGAGCATGTGATCACGCCCTATGTCATGGTGGAATCGCTCGGATGGTTCTATACCCTGCCCTTCTTCGGCAAGACACTGGCACCCGTCTGGTTTCAGAGGGGTGCGGCCCGGCTCAGGCGTCTGGTGGCGCCTCCGGTAGCGACGACCTTGACCGTGGACAAACTCACCAAGGACGAAGCCGAGGAAATGGTGGCAGGCGAGCAGCGTGCGGCGATCCGGCATGCGCTCCGAAGCCGGCTGGGGCTCCCGGCTGCTTCAATCACGGCCGAGCTCGTAGAAGCGTTACGGCTTCGGGCGTTGAATGGGGACGGAGCGGCTGAGCCGGCGATCGGCACGCCGATTCGCGTTCCGGGGCTCTCCGCCGAAGAGGAAGAAGCGTTCGTGCTCGATCTGCGGCGCGTCCACCGCGTCGACCGCCGGTGGGCGGCGGCCGAAAAGGAACGCATCACGCGGACCGGCTTCACCCTCGAGGAGCAAGTGTTTACGGTGGAAACGGCGCTCCGGATGATGGGGCTCACCACCGGGTTTTCCCGATTCGTGGTCCTCTTCGGCCATGGCAGCACCTCGGACAACAATCCGTTCGAATCCGCGCTCGACTGCGGCGCCTGCGGAGGCAATCAAGGCGCGCCCAACGCCCGCCTGCTGGCGGCCATGGCAAATAGGCCGAGGGTCCGCGAGCGGTTGGCCCAGAACGGGATCGCGATTCCGCCGGACACGCAGTTCGTGGCGGCGCAGATCGATACGACCACCGATGAGGTGGAATTCTTCGACCTCGAAGACGTGCCGCCGACCCACCGGAAGGATCTCACCCGTGTCGTCGCGGACCTGCGCGAAGCCGGCCGGCTCACCAGCTTGGAACGCTGCCATCGCTTCCCCGACGCGAGCGCGACTCTGCGCGAGCAGCACGCGGTCCGTGCTGTCCGGAGGCGCAGCGCGGACTGGAGCCAGGTGCGCCCTGAATGGGGGCTTTCGCGCAACGCCGCCTTTATCATCGCGCGACGGGCGCTGACGCAGGGGGTGGATCTGGAAGGGCGCGTGTTCCTGCACTCGTACGATTATCTGGAAGACCCGGCCGGCAAATTGTTGGAGGTCCTGCTGACCGCGCCGCAAGTCGTCGCGCAATGGATCAACATGGAGCATTATTTCTCGACGGTCCACAACGACGTGTATGGCGCCGGCAGCAAGGTCTATCACAACGTGGTCGGCCGGGTGGGCGTCATGTTCGGCACGCAGAGCGATCTCCGGATCGGCCTGCCGTGGCAGACCGTGATGGACGGGGAGCAGCCTTACCATCAGCCGATGCGGCTGCTCACGATCGTGGAAGCCCCGCGGGCGCGCGTCGAAGCACTCATCCAGCGCCATGACATCCTGAAACGCGTTTACCACAACGAATGGGTGCACCTCATGGTGCTGGAGCGGGAAGAGCGAACGTTGTATCGCTATCGACCGGCAGGAGGATGGCTGGGCATCGACACGGACGGGGCGTGTTCAAACCGACAGCAAGGAGTCACACCATGGCAGGCTTGACGTTGCATCAGATGAAAGAGGTCCGCATTATCGTCGAAGGGGACAATCGGCCGTTTGTGACCGATTTGTTGGAAAAGGTGAACGCCACTGGGTACACGATTCTCGGCAACGTCTCGGGCAAAGGTCATCATGGATTTCACGAGGCGCATTACATGTTCAACGACACCGAGAGTCTGGTTATGATCATGACGGTGGTCACCGAGGAAAAAGTGGAGCCGATCCTCGCCGGACTCCGGCCGCTGTTCGACCGGCATTCGGGCGTGATGTTCGTCTCAGACGTGGCGGTCAGTCGCCGGGAGCGGTTTTAATCAGGCGCGGGCTCGCCGGCCGGGGCTGTAGGCCGGGCCTGATCCTTTCTGTACAGGCAGAAGTGGAAGGTCCGGGATACGCAGATCCCACCGTCTCGTCCCATGAACCGCAAGGAGCCATGAGCAAGACACTACCCCCCGCGTCCGCAGTCGGACGTCCTTCGCTCCAAGAGAGCTTCGTGTCCTATCTCGCCGTCTGGGTCGGTGAGAGTTCAAGGGGCGGCGTCGGTGTGGTGATGGGCGGCGCGCTGGTTTTCGAAGATCAGCGATGGCGTGAGCTCGTGGAGGACGAGCCGGCAGGGATCCAGCAAGGGAGCGATGCAGGAGGCTCGGATGAGCTGCCGCGGGCTACGCGCGCGGGCCTCCTCCGCGACGCGGTGCAGATCGCGCCGGAGCCCGTCGCAACAAGGCGTACCCGTCGATACCGGAGCCGGAGGACTCACCAGCTTCGGCGGCTCATCGAAGCCATCTTCACGGTCGTGCCGTTGCCGGAGGGGAGCGCCGTCTTGATCGTGCTGGAAGACATCACGGAACGGACTCGCCTGGCTGCGGAGGCCGCAACGGTCGGCCGTTTTCAATCGGTGTTGGCCAGGATCGGCTCGCTGGCCGTGAGCGGGGTGCCGGTCCAGGAGATTATGCACGAGGCGGTTCGGCTGACCGCCGAGGCGTTGAACGTCGAGCTGGTCAAAATCCTGATTCCGCGTGAATCGGACGAGCATCTCTATCTGATCGCCGGCGTCGGCTGGCGGGAGGGCTTGATCGGCAGCCTCACCGTCGAAGGCGGCACGCATTCGCAGGCGGGATTTGCCATCCGCGAGCGCCGACCGGTCGTGGTGCGCGATCTCAGGGCGGAAACCCGGTTTACTCCATCCACGCTCCTCGCCGAACATGGCGGGCTGGCGGGCATGAGCGTGCCCATGATGGTGCAGGATCGGGTGTACGGGGTCATGGGGGCGCATTGCAAATCCGTGCGGGAGTTTTCGCCGAAAGAGTTGGAGTTCCTCTGCTCGGTTGGCAATACGATCGCCACGGTTCTTGAGCGCTGGCGGCGGGAGGAGACGCAGCTCCAGCTCTATCACCGGTTGTTCGAGCTGGTCCAGGATGGCGTCATGCTGACGGATACGCAGGGCCGGCTGCTGGAATGGAATCCGGCAATGGAGCGCCTGACGGGCTGGACACGGGGCGATGTTCTGGGTCGGTCCCCGGCACTCCTGCAATCAGGGAAGCATCCGCCGGAATTCTTCGAGCGCATGTGGCGGACGATCCGATCCGGATCGGCGTTCGTCGATCGGGTGGTCAACTGTCGCAAGGACGGTTCCGAGTTTCTGGCCTGGGAAAGTGTCAGCCCGGTCAAAGACCCGGACGGGACGATCCGGTACTTTCTGGCCATCCTGACCGATCTCACCGAACGGGAGCACATGTTGGAAGCGCTGCGGCACACCGAGCAAGTGAAACTGGTGGGACAGTTGGCCGGCGGCATTCTCCACGAGATCCGGAATCCGTTGATCGGGATCGGCAGTCTCGCGACGCATCTGGCCGAGCAGGCGGCGCTCGAAGACTCCGTGCGAGGCCGGTGCCGGCTGATCGCGGAGGAGGCGAGCCGGATCGATGCGATTCTCCAGTCCCATTTGGGCCAGTTGCCGAAGCGGTCGTTCGAGTTTCGTCCCTGCGATCTGCCCGCGCTGCTCGAGGACACGAGAGTCTTGTTGCAGAACAAGCTGGAGGCCACGAGGGTCGCGCTCGTCACCGACGTGAGCCCTTCGGTGCCGCCGGTGGAAGCCTCCCGCGGCCATCTGCAGCAAGTCTGGCTGAACGTCATGATGAACGCGATCGAGGTGATGCCGCAGGGCGGACAACTGGCGGTGCGGGTGAACCCGGCGACCCTGCGAGGAGAGCCCGGAGTGACGATCGCGTTCGAAGACACCGGGCCCGGCATCGCCCCCGAAGATCTCGCGCACATTCATGAGCCGTTTTTCACGAGCGGGAAGGCAAAAGGGGTGGGGCTGGGGTTGACCATCAGCCGGGATATCATCGACCGGCACGGCGGACAGTTCACGATCAAGAGTCCGCCGGGGCACGGAGCGATCGTCGAAATCTGGCTGCCGGTGAGACAGAAGGAGTGACATGGCTTGGAGGGTCTTGCTGGTCGAGGATGAACGGTCGGTCCGGGAGGCCTTTGCGCTCCGGCTCAGCGATGCCGGGTATCTGGTGCAGACGGTGGGATCCGGCGAGGAGGCTTTGGCCTTGCTCCGGGAGACGATGCCGGATGTGATCGTCCTCGATCTCATCATGCCGCAGATGTCCGGCATCGAGGTGCTGGGCCGTGTCCGGCAGCTCGACCCGGACGTGCCGGTCATCCTGTTGACGGCGCGTGGGACGGTGCGAGACGCGGTCGAGGCGATGCGATTGGGCGCCTTCGATTTCATCGCCAAGTCGATCGACCTGGACGATCTGTTGCTCGCGCTCCGGCGGGCGACCGACTTGCTGGCGCTCGGCCGGCGCGTCAAGCTGCAGAGCGGTCAGGACGCCGAGCGCTATGCGCTCGATTCCGTTATTGCGCGCAGTCCCGCCATGCAGGCGCTGGTGCAGCAAGTGCGGGAGGTGGCCCGGAACGACCGCGTGACGGTGCTCCTGCAGGGAGAGACCGGCACCGGCAAACAGTTCATGGGGCGGGTGATCCATTACAACAGCCCGCGCGCGGCGAATCCGTATATCGAAGTGGATTGCCCGGCCATTCCCCGGGAGCTGTTCGAGAGCGAGCTGTTCGGGCACGAGAAGGGCTCCTTCACGGGCGCCGCGGGGCGCAAATGCGGATTGATCGAGGTGGCCGAGGGAGGAACCGTCCTGTTCGACGAGATCGGCGATCTCCCGCTCGCGTTGCAGACGAAGCTGCTGCGTGTCATCGAAGAGCGGACGCTGCGCCGCGTCGGGGGCACGACGACCATGCCGGTGGAGGTGCGCTTCATGGCGGCCACCAACCGTGACTTGAAGGACGCGGTGGCCAAAGGGGAGTTTCGCGAAGACTTGTTTTTCCGGCTCAACGTGGTGACGTTGACGGTTCCCCCGTTGCGCGAGCGCCGGGAGGATATCATCCCGCTCGCCGAACAGTTTGTGCTGCGTTCGGCCCTTGCGCTCAAGAAACCCGTGCGGACGCTCGGCGAATCGGCTCGACCGTTTCTTGAGCAGTATCGCTTTCCAGGCAACGTCCGCGAATTGAGCAACCTTATCGAGCGCGCCGTCATGTTCTGCGGTGGGACCACGTTGGAGACGTCCCACTTCCCTTCGGATCTCAAAGACTCCGGACGAGCCACGGGCGCGCTCGCGACGGCTGCTCCGTCGGCGGAGGGTCAAATCCCAGACCCGATGACGGTCCACCTGTCCTTTCGTCTCGGAGAGCGGTCCTTGTTTGACGTCGAAGATGATCTGATCGAGCAAGCGCTCGAACGGACCGGTGGCAACAAGACACTCGCGGCCAAGCACCTCGGAATCAACCGCTGGATGCTGGACCGGCGGCGCAAAACATAATTCCTGTCGGCTGTGATTCGGCTTGACGGAGAGAATTGAGCGCAATATAAGTACCCTCGTTCTTTACGCGTCGGAATCAACAAACACGTGAGGGATCGGATGGACCCAGACGGTAGCCGTTCGCACAGAATCATATTTATATCAACGTCCGTCCCGCCTCCTTGGGCCGCTGACTGTTCTACCGCCTTCTCTTCTGATTGAGTGAGCGTGGTGGCACCTCCGCCCGTGACGCGAGAACGGGCAGCAAGTAGCTGTTATGACGTTCGCTCTTCTCTTCGCACCGCTCTGTAGAAAATGGGGACTGGCTCGCTTCCAGAAGGGGGACAGGCACCCGCCTGCGGCGGGAGCCTGTCCCCCGCATGCCTGTCCCCATTTTCACAGGAGCTCCCTGGTGACGCGGACAGGGACCACCGCCGGCCGCGGTCTTCGCCTGCTGGCTGGATTCCTGGCCGGTCTCCTCGCCTCAGTGCAGGCGCACGAGGCCTCGGCGGTGCGGCCATTTGTGACCGACGATGCCCGAGTCGTCTATCCAGGACAGCTGGAGGTCGAAAACTTCGGAGGCATCACCATGGGCCGAGGTCGCACGCCGGGCTTCGAGGTCCGTTCGCTGCAGGGCGCGTCTGTGTCCGACCGGTTAGAACTGATCGGCGGAGGTTTCGGATTTCAGTATGAGAACAACAGAATGACCCCACAGGACCTCGTGTTTCAGCCGAAGTATGTCCTCTACCGTTCGTTCGGCCTCATCCCGTCGCTGTCCGCGGCTGCTGCTGTCTTGGCGCCACTCAGTGGAAATCGGCAGCTCTGGAACACATATAACATGCTGCACATCAGTTGGTTCCTCTTTACTCCGCAAGACAGCACCGATCCCTACGACAATGGGCTGGCCATTCATGTCAATCTGGGAACGAAAGGGCAATACCATGCCGGGCTCGGAGGACGTTGGACGAACAAACTGTACTGGGCCGCGGGTTTTGAGGCCATTACGTTCAGTCGGGAACTGCGGGTTCTGGGCGAGGTGTTCAACGGGGATCCGTTCAGCTTCGAGGAGGAATTCCCCGCCTATCAGGCCGGGTTCCGCTGGTACAAGACCCCGAATATCCAGTGGGATCTTGTTCTCCGGGGGGTGCACGACGGAGGGATCGGCTCGGGCATCGAGACCGGACCAGGGTGGAACTATACGATCCAGATCGGCTTCCGATTTTTGCTTGATGACGTCTTTCCGTTTCGCTGATGGTGAGGCCAGGAGGGTAGCGATGGGACTTGATAGAGTGTTCAGATTGACGGCGACGGTAGGTCTCAGCTTTTGTCTTGCGGGATGCGGAACTCGACGGTATGAGAGGTACCCGTGCTTGCCATCGAGCACAACCGCTACGTGATCCGCGAGCGCAACGGTCAAGAACGTGTGATCTCCATTCATGAGCACTCCCGCCGAGATGGCGCCATACCGGGAGACGAGGTGCGGGTCTTTACGACCAAAGACGGGTAACGCCGCTTACATTCAGAAGATCGAACCGTAGCCCGCATTATTCATGAACGATTCTGCTGCAATCGCCGATCCGCTGCTCCGACGAGCCTTCGGCCGGCGGGCTCGCCATTCGGACCCTCAGCGTACTGCACGAGCACGCCTTGTATCTTGGATTGTGGTACATGAGACGCACGGAATGTGACAGATCGATACGCCCCCGGTCTCGCGACGCGGCTCAGCGATTTCGCGACGAGCCGTCATGAATAATGCGGGCTAGTGACTCCTTGCGCGGGTGCACGGTCGCACGTGGTAGCGTGTGCCTGTGCGCGGGCAGATGCTGACTCCGAGCATCCTGCGCGTTCTCCTGCCATCCCCCGGTAGACCTCGCCATCGCTGAGTCGTCCTTTCCTCTGCGATACTGGCTGGTTAGTCTCTCGCCGGAATCATCCCTTCACAACGTGTCGATTCGGCACTGACCTTGCGCATGCTCTGAAGCGCGGGTCGATTCCCCTGAAGACAAGACCGACGAGAAGAGGAGCAATGGGAGCCAACCACTGTGATGTGGAGACGAGCGTGGCATCCCTCAGATTCCCGAGAAAGGTGGAGAGGCGGAACGCGTCTTCGTCCGAGGCCATCCATCGAAAAGCCGATGACTCCGGACAGGTTTATCTATTTTTAGATGGAGCGGCGCGTTGGTATCGTGGCTCTCGACACGAGAGGCGCGCCGCCAAGTCTGTACGTGGAAGCGTCGTCACGATGACGGCACAGGCGCTGCGTCTCGCACGGGCCGCCCAGTGAGGCAAGCCAGGGGGGCAACGACGAGAGAGGCGGACCACTCCCGGCGCCGCTTGGGCGATCACACAACGCAGACCGGTGAATAGCCGGAGAAGGGATGGCGATCATGGCGGATCGAAGAGAGGCGGACAGGACGGTGTGGTCCATCGTGTTGGCCGGCGGGGAAGGTGAGCGGGTCCAGCCATTCGTGCGGCGATGGCTGGGCTTGCCTTGCCCGAAGCAATATTGCGCCTTCGTCGGGACCCGCTCGATGTTTCAACACACGGTGGACCGCGCGACACGGCTCGTGCCCGGGGAGCGAGCCGTCGTGGTCGCGGCGCGCCATCATCGGCCCGAGGTGGAATCGCAGTTGCGCGGCCGGCCGATCGGCAAACTTCTGTGGCAACCCGCCAACCGCGACACGGCCGCGGGCGTGTTCCTGCCGCTCTCGTACGTGTGGAGGCGCAATCCACAGGCGACGGTGGTCGTGTATCCGTCGGATCACTTTATTTGCCCGGAACCGCGATTTCTCGATACGGTGCGGGGCGCGATCGCTGCTGTCGAGGCCATGCCGGACCGGATGCTCTTGTTGGGCGTTGAGCCTGATCGATTGGAGACCGAGTACGGCTGGATTGTGCGTGGCCCCGCGTTGGGCGGATCGCCGGCGCATCCGGTCCGTGCGGTGACCGCGTTTGTGGAAAAGCCCTCGGCGGAGATCGCAGATGCAGCGTTCCGGCTCGGGGCCTTATGGAACACGCTTGTCCTTGTGGCCAAAGTGGAAACGTTATGGTTGGCCGGGTACGCCTGTGTTCCGGACATGATGCCTCTCTTTGAACGGCTGGCGTCCGCCTGGGACGGGCGGGACGAGCGTGCCACCGTGGAGGCGGTTTACCGGGAGATGCCGGCGTATAACTTCTCCGCGCACCTGCTCCAACGGGCGCCGACCCGTGTAGCGGTCATGGAACTGACCGGTGTATTGTGGAGCGATTGGGGCAAGCCGGAGCGAATTGTGGAGACGATCCGCCGCATCGGCAAGACGCCGGCGTTTCCCTTGAGCTGCCTCGACCGGCCGTTCGCCCCGCATGCGGTTCCGGAGACGGCACTACGGATACCGACGCCGGTCTAAGGCGCAGGACACTGAAAGGAGCATCGTCAATGACCACAAAACAGTTCAGCGCGCGTGACTGCTTGGTCCCGATCCTTGCCGCCGTACTCTGGTGGCCCGGGCTTACCTTGGCCGCCGGCGCCGGGACCGACCGGCCCGACGAGGAGCAAGCCGTACGGGTCTATCGCGAGGTCGTGCCGGCAACCGTTTTTATTACATCGTCGTTCAGTTCCGGCAGTGGCCGCCGAGCGACGATCGGTTCCGGATTCCTGGTGGACGACGCAGGCACGATCGTCACGAATGCCCACGTGGTGCACGGCGCTCATACGGTCACAGTAAAAATGTACGACGGCCAGCGCGTCCGAGCGGAGGTGCTCGGCATCGACACCTACAGCGATGTGGCTGTCCTGCGGCTCCATGAGCTCAAGGGCAAGGTTCCGTTCCTACGGTTCGGAGCATCCGATTCCCTGCGTATCGGCCAGCGCACCTTGGTCATTGGCAATCCCTATGGGCTGGGCTTCGGCCTCTCCACGGGCATTATCAGCGGACTGGATCGATTGCCTCCGGGGTTAAGCTTGACCGAAGCACGGGTGCCGCTGATTCAAACGACCGCTCCGATCAATCCAGGCGACAGCGGTGGTCCGTTGGTGGCCTCCGACGGCCGCGTCATCGGCATCACGACGGCGATGCTTTCAGGGACGCAGAATATCGGATTTGCCGTGCCGGTGAACATCGTGAAGGACGTGGCGGCGAAACTGAAGGCGACAGGACAGGTGCGACGCCCCTGGGTCGGGGTCGGCGGCAAGTTCGTCACGGAGGAGATACGGGAGTTGTTCGTCTTACCCTTGGCCGACGGCCTGCTCGTGGAGGAAGTGTATCCGGGCAGCCCGGCCGATGACGCCGGTATTCAACCGGGAACCGTGGATGTCACCGTCGCGGGCGAGCCCTGGATGATGGGAGGCGATCTGATCGTGTCGATGCAGGGACAGCCGATCCGCAAGACGGAGGAATTCGTCGCATTGCTCGGTACGCTCAAGATCGGCGACGCCCTGACGGTCGAACTGCTCCGCGATCGACTGCGGAAACGGGTCTCGATGGTCGTGGGCGAACGTCCCCATGCGCTGTCCATCATTGTTCCAGTCCCCGACCGATCCAGCCCGACGCTCCTGCCGCGCGCATGGCATGGAGATGCGACCGATGCCGACTCGCCGGTCGCCTCCGGAGGAGGATTCTATGGCGACAAATAGTGATTTCGTGGAGGCTCGGTTGCGACATGTGGTGCACCCCACCGACTTCTCGCCGGCCGCTCTGGCGGCATTCCACCATGCGCTCAAGCTGAGCCTGGGGCTGACGGCGGACCTCACCATCATGCATATGGACCCGCAACGTGCCGACCCGGATTTCGAGGACTTTCCGCGTGTACGGGCGACGTTGTCCCGTTGGGGTCTGCTGCCGAAAGGCGCCACCAAGGAGCAGTTGTTGCAGTTGGGGCTCGGCGTTTCAAAGATTCGCGCCATGGAGGGTGATCCCGTCGCCTCGATGGTGCAACTGCTGTGGCGCAAACCGGCCGATCTCCTGGTCGTGGCGACCCACGCAGGTGATCAGCTGGTCGGATGGCTCAAGCACCCGATGGCGCCTGCGCTCTCGCGGAAATCCCGCACCATGAGCTTATTCGTCCCAGAGAATTGTTCCGGCTTCATCGCTTCGGAGACCGGCGCCTGCCGGCTGCAACGTGTGCTGATTCCGGTCGCCCACCGTCCCCTCCCGCAGGCCGCGATCGAGGCGGCCTGCGCCGTGGCGTATGGGTTGGGGGCGCACGATGTGTCGTTCGAGCTTTTCCATGTCGGGTCACCCGACGACCTGCCGCAGGTCCTGACCCCTTGGCGGAACGGGTGGACCTGGAGCCGGGCGTGTTCAATGGGAGTCGTCGTCGATGAGATTCTGACGGCGGCGCACCGTCAGGCCGCCGACCTCATCGTGATGGCCACGGAGTGGCGGCAGGGCCTGCTCGATGCGCTGTGGGGAAGCACGACGGAGCGGGTCCTGCGGCAGGTTCCCTGCCCGCTGCTGGCGGTGCCGGTTCACGACTCATTGAGGTTAGTCGATCGTCATCCGGCGGCGTGAACGACAGGAGATTCTATGAATCGGGCTCCCTGTTCAGCCTGGTTGACAGTCGAGGCTCGATGGGAACACTGTGCAATGAAGATTGGGCGGCGGTCTTTCAACCGGAAGAGTGGGCGAGGGGGTCCGTACGGAGGCGCTCCATCTTCCACGCGGTACACACGCGAGACCTGGAGTCGCCATTCGGCCAGGGTTCTATTCATGGGAGGCATGGCATGAACAAGCTGAAAGGCATCGGGTTGCTGTTGATCGCGAATGTGCTGATCTTTGTCACCCTTTCGATCTCGTTTCAGATCATGGTCCACTCTATTCTGCCCGCGTTCGGGATCGACGTTCGCGGCGCAATCAACCAGCAGGATCTTGTGTGGGCCCTGGTGATCGGATTCGGCGGCGCATTCCTCAGTTTGGCCTTTTCCAAGCAGATGGCCCGCTCCATGCTCGACTGCCGGCCAATCACGCAGCCACGCTCTCACGCCGAACAGGTGATCTATGGGTCCGTGCAGGAGATCGCGCAGCGACTCCATATGGCAATGCCTGAAGTCTGGGTGTATGACTCACCCGATCCGAACGCCTTCGCCACCGGCCCGAGCAGGAACAACTCGATGGTGGCCGTGTCCACCGGATTACTGCAGCACCTGCGCGAAGAGGAAGTCAAAGCCGTGCTGGCCCACGAGATGGGGCATGTGTACAACGGAGACATGTTCACGACGACGGTCTTGGCCGGCCTGATGAATACGTTCGTCTATTTCATCAGTCGCTGGGTGTACCGGAATCTGGCGGAACGCAATGCCCCTCTCGCGTTCGGCGTGTATATGTTTCTCCAGATCGTCTTGTCGTTCCTCGCCATGATTCCGATCAGTTGGTTTTCGCGGCGGCGCGAGTACGCCGCCGATGCGTTTGCGGCCAAGGTCTACGGCCGAGACGCCATGATCTCCGCATTGCGGGCAATCGACAGATGGGTCCATCGCGCGCAATGCGAGTATGCGACGCAGGACGCCCTCGCCACGATGAAGATTTCGGGAAAAACAAGCGGGTTTCTGAGCCTGTTCGCGACGCATCCTCCCATTGAGGCACGGATCAACGCACTCGAACGTGCCTGAGGTTGCGAGACCGTTATCCAGGGGTCTCCGATGTACGCATGGGTCATCGCCGTCATCGTGGCAACCATCGCCGGTTGTCAGGCCCGTCCGGATGCGAGGTGGGAACAGGTCGGGAAGACGCCCGAACAGGCGCGGAGGGATTATCGCGAGTGTCGCGTCGCCGCGATGCGCGGGATGGAATCTCCGGGCGGATCGGAGTCACGCACCGAAGAAGATGTGGCGGACTGCATGGAGCGAAAAGGATATCGCGAGAAGACATGGGACCGGTTCGTCTGCTGCAACCGATTGTTGGGGAGCTGAACCGGCGGCTACGCCGGATGTCGCATCGCGCGGGGGATGAGACCGTTGCGTCTCGTCGACCGGCGCGGCGGCGAACAGGAGGTTACGGTACATGATAACCGATCTTCTCGCGGCCCGGTCGTTGATGGCGATGTCGCTGGGGTTCCACATCATCTTTGCGGTGGTGGGCATCGGCCTGCCGCTGCTGATGGTCATCGCCGAATGGCGCTGGTTGCGAACCGGTGACGAGGTCTCTTTGACGCTGACACAACGGTGGGCGAAAGGATTGGCGGTCCTGTTCGCGGTCGGGGCGGTCTCCGGCACCGTCTTGTCGTTCCAGCTCGGGCTACTCTGGCCCGGATTCATGGCCTGGGCCGGCCCGATCGTCGGCCTGGCTTTTTCCATCGAAGGCTTCGCATTTTTCACCGAGGCCATTTTTCTCGGCATCTATCTCTACGGGTGGCGGCGGCTTTCTCCCGCGGCGCATTTGGGCGCAGGCTTCGTCGTCGTGCTCAGCGGCGCCGCTTCCGCGGTCATTGTCGTGCTGGCCAACGGATGGATGAATACCCCGCGCGGATTTCGCGTCCTCGACGGCCACCCGACCGACATCGATCCGGTGACGGCGATGCTGAATCCTTCGGGACTGTTTCAAGTGCCGCACATGTTGCTGGCCGCCTATGCGGCGACCGGATTCGCCGTCGCCGGCATCCATGCCTTCCGGTTGCTGCGCGATCCGGACAATCCGTTCCATCAGCGCGCCTTCGCCGTCGCCTGTGCGGTCGGCGGAGTCGCCGCGCTCTTCCTGCCAGTGAGCGGGGATCTCCTAGCCAAGGCGACAGCCGAGCATCAGCCGTCCAAGCTCGCGGCGTTCGAAGGACAATTCTCCACCGAATCGGGCGCGCCGTTTCGGCTGGGCGGCATTCCGGATCTCGATCAAGGCCGGCTCCGCTACGCCGTGGAGATTCCCTATGCCCTGAGCCTCATGCTGTACCTCGATCCCTATGCGACAGTGACGGGCCTGGATGCCGTGCCGCGCGAGGAGTGGCCGCCGGTCGGCGTGGTCCGCACGGCGTTTCAGATCATGCTCCTGGCCGGGGTCTCGATGACGGCCGTCAGCCTCTGGGGTGGCTGGCTCTGGTGGCGGCGTGGATCGCTCGTCCGTTCGCGGCGCTTTCTTCAGGCCATGGTTGTCACGGCGCCGCTGGGGTTTCTCGCGATTGAAGCGGGATGGACGGTCACGGAGGTCGGCCGGCAACCGTGGATCATCGCGGGCGTCATGCGGACGGCGGAAGCCGTGACGCCCATGCCCGGGCTCGTCGTGCCGCTGGTGTTCTTCGGGGCGCTCTATCTGTTTCTGGCGGCAGTGGTGGTCTGGGTGTTGTTCCACCAAATCGGGGCGAGTCCTGCGGGAAAATCGGCGCGGCGCAACACCGAAGAGGCGTGGGGTGACGCATTGGCTGTCCCGGTCGTCGGCGTCGCGGAGAAGCCGGAATGAGCCCGGAACTGATCATCGCCGGCGCGCTGCTGATCGCGCTGACTGTCTATCTATTGACGGGCGGCGCCGACTATGGGGCCGGGGTGTGGTACCTGTTCGCGAACGGCGCGCGAGCCGGCGCACACCGGGCGCTCATCGAGCAGGCGTTGGCTCCCATTTGGGAAACCAACCATGTCTGGCTGATCCTGGTGCTAGTGCTCCTCTTCACCGCGTTTCCCCCGGCCTTCTCCGCCATCGTGGTCGGTCTCCATATTCCTTTAACGTTGCTGCTGGTCGGCATCGTCATGCGTGGCGCCGCGTTCGCCTTCCGCTACTCGGATGTCCCGTTCGGCGCGCTGCATGCTCAGTGGGAGCGGCTGTTCGCCCTCGCCAGCCTGTTGACGCCGTTCTGGCTCGGCGTCGTCATCGGGACGACCGCCGGCGGTCTCTCCGCCGCTTCCGGCGGTTTCGTCGCGACCTTCGTCAGCCCCTGGCTGCAAGTCTTTCCCTTCCTCGTCGGCCTCTTGACCGTCATGATGGTGGCGTACCTTGCGGCCGTCTATCTGGCCGTCGAAGCCGAGGACAACGGGCTCAGGGAGGACTTTCGCTGGCGCGCGATCGCAACCGGATTGGCGGTCTCGGTGCTGGATGAGACGGTCCTGCTGGCGGCGCGACACGGCGCACCCATCACATGGGATGCGTTGACCGGCACCGCTTGGGGAGCGGTCGCCCAATTCGCGACCGCGGCCGCCGGTCTTGCCGCCCTGGTGTGCCTGTGGCAACGGCGTTTTCGCTGGGCCCGCCTCTGCGCCGCCGGGCAGGTCACGTTGACGCTCTGGGCCTGGGCGTTCGCTCAATTCCCCTACCTCGTGCCGCCGAGCCTGACCATCTACACCGCCGCCGCGCCTGCGTTGACGCTCCGGTGGCTGCTGCTTGCGCTGGGCGCCGGCGCCTTGGTGTTGTTCCCGTCGCTCTGGTATCTCTTCGGCCTCTTCAAGCCGCGAGCGCTGTTCAGCCACGACGGTCCGCCGCCGAGCGGGGACCGAACACCGGAGGGACGTCACGGATGAGCCATGGCTACGACTATGATCTCCTGTGCATCGGCAGCGGGCCCGCCGGCCAGCGGGGCGCCGTACAGGCCGCCAAGCTGGGCAAACGCGCGGCGGTGGTCGAGCGAGGGCGTGTCGTCGGAGGCGTCTGCGTGGCGACCGGCACGATCCCCAGCAAAACCTTCAGGGAGGCGGTCCTCTCCTTGAATGGACGAGCCGGGTTTGGGCGGGCCGGGCAGGGCGCGGGACCGGTCATCCGGCCGACCGCGGAGGGGTTGTTCGCCCGGGTCGCGGAAGTCGAACAACGCCAGAGGGACATTATCGAGGACCAACTCCAGCGGAATGAGGTGACGGTTTTCAAGGGCGAGGCCCGGTTCATCGATCCGCACACGGTGGCCGTCACGAGCAACGAGGCCTCTTCCGTCGTCACCGCGGCGCACATCCTCATCGCGGTGGGCACGATTCCCGCGCCGCCGCCCGGCGTGGCGACGGCGCCGGACCTGGTCGTCACGAGCGACGAGTTGCTGCGCCTGACGCGCTTGCCGCGCCGGCTGGCCGTCGTCGGGGCGGGGGTCATCGGCATCGAGTACGCCGCCATGTTTGCCGCGCTCGGAATCGACGTGACGGTCATCGACAAGCGGGATCGTCCGTTGGAGTTCCTGGATCGGGAGATCGTGGACGAACTGCTCTCTCAAATGCGGAATTGCGACGTCACGTTCCGGTTGGGCGAGGAGGTGGAGCAGCTGGAGATCGTCGAGGGACCACCCCGGCGCGTCGTGATGCGTCTGCAGTCGGGCAAGCGGCTGGTGTCCGAGCTGGTCTTGTTCTGCGCCGGGCGGCAAGGGGCGACCGCTCAACTCAATCTGCCCGCGGCGGGGCTCACCCCCGACGAGCGCGGACGCCTGACCGTCGATCGGCAGTACCGCACCGCCGTGCCCCATATTGTCGCGGCCGGCGACGTGATCGGATTTCCCAGTCTGGCGACCACCTCCGCGGAACAGGGGCGGTTGGCCGCTTGCGTGACCTTCGGCGTCGAGGCCGATCCCATGGCCTCCCATTTTCCCATCGGGATCTATGCGATACCGGAGATCTCGATGGTCGGTGAGCCGGAGCATGAGCTCACGATTCGCCGAGTGCCCTATGAGACGGGGCGCGCCCGCTATCGGGAGATCGCCCGCGGCCATATACTAGGCGATGACAGCGGCCTTTTGAAGATGCTCTTTCATCGGGAAGACCGGCGCCTCCTCGGGGTGCACGTGATCGGGACCAGCGCGACGGAGTTGATCCACATCGGTCAGGCCGTGTTGGGGCTGGGCGGTGGACTAGACTATTTTTTGACGACGGCCTTCAACTATCCGACTCTGGCGGAGTGTTACAAGGTCGCGGCGCTGGACGCGCATAATAAACTTTCCGCGTAAACGAATCGGCCTGAGGCAGTCGGCGCGGCGGGAAGGACGCATGTATGTATGATCGTGTGACGGAATCCGGCAAGCGGCTCTTCGTCTGGATGGAGCGCCTGGACCGCTGGGGGTATATCGCGATCGGGTTCAGCCTGCTTGCCGTCAGCATCCTGCTGTTTTTTCATGGTTGGGCTGAGTTTCTCGACGCGCTCAAGAGGACCGACGCGTTTCTGTTCACCAGCTTGACGCTTGTCAATAGTCTGCTCCTGATCGTCATTCTGTTGGAGCTGTTCCGCACGATCGTCCGCTTCTTGGAGACCGACATTCTGCGTGTCGAACCCTACCTGGTCGTCGGGATCATCGCGTGCATCCGGCGCATGTTGACGGCCAGCGCGGAACTCGGCGACCTTCGCCACGTGCCCGATGAGTTCTTCGACAAGTATCTCAAGGACATGGTCATGAACGCGGGGTTGGTCATCGTGTTGATCGGCGGCGTCTATCTGCTCCGAATGCGCCCCGTACCATCCGACCAGTACGACGCCGTGCCGGCGGCGGGGCCGAGGCAAGAGGCCGGTCTGAAACCGGCTTCGACGTTCCGCGCCTAGCCCGTCTTGTCCGGATTTATTTGCGGCGCCACGCCACGGTCACGTCAGTATTTCGTGACGCGCTTTGTCGATGATGGCCAGGACGGCCGGATGCTTGAGCCGCCGCTCCACCGTGATCGCGTAAAACCGCTGTGTGACGGAATCGAGTCTCCCCACCACCTGCACGTGGTACTGCCGGCAGATCCTCTTTTCCATCGTGGTCGAGCCGGGAAACAGGCCATATCCCTCCTGTCCGAACGTCTTCAACGTCGCGCTGTCTTCAAATTCGCCCACGATGTTGGGGTGAATCTCATGGCGGACCAGCCAGGCGTCCAGCAATCGGCGGAGCGTGGCGCTGACTGTGGGCAGCAGCACCGGAGCACCCATCAACGAGCGCGGAAAATTCCGGCGATAGCGGGAGGCCAATTTCGCGGTGCCGAAAAGCGTCACGCCGGATTCCCCCATGAAATGATTGTAGACCTGCACACGGATGTGCGGCGGCGCCGGGGTATCGGCAATGACGAGATCGAGTGCATGAGTGGCCAGGTCTGCAAGGAGCTGCTCCAGCTTGTTTTCCCAGCACACGATGCGGGTCGGTTGCGCCGGCGTGAAGGCCGACTTGAGCAACTGGGAGGCCAGCAGCTTGGGTATCACGTCCGCGATGCCGACGGCCAGGCGCAAGGGTTTCCCCGTGCCGCGTCCCTTCACGGTGTTCATCAGGTCGTGCCCCAGCGAGAAGATCTCCTCGGCGTACGTGAACACCATGCGCCCCATTTCCGTGAGCGCCAAGTGACGGCCTGCGCGCGCAAACAGTCGTTCACCCAGCGCGTTCTCCAGCTCCCGGATCTGCGCGCTGATCGTCGGCTGAGCCAAGCGCAACTCCTCGCAGGCTTTGGCGATAGTGCCGTGTTTGGCGACCGACCAGAAATACAAGAGATGGTGATAGTTCAACCATTCCATGATGTAGGATCATACATCGAAATATACAATGATACTAGCTCCATTTATCTATTTTTAAATAATCAGATCGGTTGCTATCGTGATGCCGACACGAGAATCCGGAACCGAAATGGAGGTGCCATCATGATGACGAGACCGATGCGGCGCGCGGTGTCGGCAGGGGTGCTCGGTGTGGCCCTCTTCAGTGCGCCGGCGTGGGCGGATAGAGATCGTCAAGGGGACGTTCCGCCGATTCCGGCCGACCCCCTGGTGGTGATGGATGGAGGAGAACCCCATGGGCCGGAGGTGGCACCCGGGTCATTGTCCCTGATGCGTGACGGTGTATCGCTGGATTCATACAAGAACGGGGATCTCAGTACGGGCGGGGTCCGCACGGGGACGGATCGTAGGTCCGTGGCCGGGGCATATCCTTCGACGAATGTGACCAGGCCGAGCGAGATTCTCAAGCCGGAATCAGGCGCCGCGGGCATTCCGCTCTGGCGTTGGTAGGACCAGCGGGATATGCAGGGAGTCCATACGGAGGTCCCGCGATTCCCGGGACCATACGGCCCGACGACCACGAAGAAGGAGCGTCACCGTGAGAGAGATGTCCCCGGAACGCGACGGTGCCCAGCGAATCCGCACCTCGGTTACGATCGGTCTGCGTGATCATTCTTTTGAAGGGAGGAATCCATGACTTTCGTCGATGTTCTCGGACCAGCCGTGCTCGGTACGTTCGTCATTCTCATGATGTGCGCCGTGTTCGCCCTAGCGACTCAACCCCTGTCAAGACGGGATGCGCCATACCTTGAGATAGATCCGGAAGCCTCCTTCCCTGATGCGCGGTTCACGCAAAAAGTGAAAGGCCTTGCCTCCACTGCATCGGCAACCTCAGGCCCTGATGCGCAGTCTGCCGCGGGTCATGGGGGAACGGGGAGTGAGTTATCCTCCCGCCTTGTGGTCTCCGTATGCGTTGCCGCGCTCCTGACGTTTCTTCCGGCGTCCGGCACTTTCGCCAAGCCTGTACAAGTTCTCACCCTGCAGGTCACCAGCCAGGGACTCCTGATCGCCGGCGTTCCGGTCAAGGACAAGCGGGTGACCTTGCCCAAAGGCCAGCGGGTCCGGCTCGTGTTCCAGCACGCGGATCGGAATTTAGATCGACACCAGTTCAATCTGGCCGCCACGCGGACCGACATCACATCGCAGTACATCGATCCACTTTTGAGGCGTACCGCCTCGATTGACTTCACGGTCGGCGCGCAGGGGGAAGCCTTCTACCGGTTGTCCTGTATGGTCCCGTGCGCAGCCATGGAGTTCTTGATTGACTACCTCATCTTCGTGGAGCCGGCCGGTGCGGAGGCAGGTGCCTGATCGCGGTGGGCTGCCAGTGCACAACCGCTGGAGCAAAGGGAGGGTGAGATGAACGGAATATCCGACATGGTCTACCTGACGTTGATCGGGCTGTTGAAACTGAGCATGATCTTATGGGGTCTTGCAATTCTTTCGCAGTGAACCATCGACGGGTCGCGTTTGGCCGTGGCTTTACAGCCGACCTCAACAAGCATGCGGTTCTCTGGTACGCATCCCGGTGTGAACGAGTGAACGTATGGCGTCCACGGGACGTCGAAAGGCGGCGGCGCCGTGCTGCAGGACGTCCTCTGGAGAGAGACGGGATGGCGAGTTTGGAGAGCAGGGACATTTGTCGGTGGCTTTCCATTGGATTAGAAATATTGCGTGATGCCGATCTGAATCAGGGAATTAGGACTCGGCGAGAAAAGATGGGCCAAGTCGATTCGCAGGAGCGTATTGGACAGGAACGTTGGGATGACCCGTACACCCGTTCCCACGTTCACCGCTACCCGCCAGTCGTGCAGAGTTCCCTGTTCCGTAAAAGATTGAAATGTGCCGAAGTCTGAGAACAAGACACCTTGTAGCGCCCAGCGGGGCGCCACAGGAATGGCGTGCCGGAATTCCACGTTGGCATAGGCCTGCGCGCGGTTGCGATACAGGTTGTCGGAAAGTCCGCGCACGCCCGCGATACTGCCGAGCAAGAGACTGTGATTCGGATTGCCGCTATTATTGACAGCCTCCGTCACGCTGTTGATCATCAAGACAGTGGTGGCCCCTAGCGGGATGCCTTGGAGATAGCGCAACTTGACTTCATGGCGCTGCTGATTTGCGCCGAAAAAGAAGCCCGGACGGAGTTCAAGCGCGATGCGGTACCCGCTCGGCACAAGATCATGCCAGTGATACTTGTCCCAGGTAATCTCCGGAATCACGCCGAGGTAGGTCCCGTCAGGTGGGCGTTGAGCGCCTTTCTCGTCCTCGACCTGCTCGCGATACACCTTCAGGACCACTTCATACCGCAATGGTGAGCCATATCTGAATGGTCCTCTCAGTTCCAACTCGCCACCGAAACGGTTGCGCGTCCATGTGGTGGCTGAATCGGCAAACCTGATGCCGTTCGCGGCGTAGGAACCCTTGATCTCTTTGGCCCACCGGCCAGGCTCGAAGGCGTGTTGCGAGAGCCACACGTCGACGTTCAGCCCACGTTGGCTGTAATTGAACTGCCCGCCGAGTTGCGTCCCCGTGCCCCACAGGTTGTATTCCACCAGCCCGACTGTCGCAGTGAGATCTCTCAGACTGCTCCCGCTGGTGAAACTCAGGATCGGCGCCAGCGTGATCTTTTCCTGAACGGCAAGCGTCACAACTTCTCCGTTGCGCGTCACCTCCACCTGATCGAACAAGCTGAGATTCCGCACACGCCGCTCAAACTCCTCGACCTCGGCTCGGGTGAAGTAGGCCGGCACAGGCCGAGGCAGCAACCGGACGATCGTCTCCCGCTTGGTATGGATCGTTCCCTCAATGTGAACCGTGCCGATCAGGATGGGTTTGTCGTCCGGGATCCCGTTTGCGGCCAGGACGGCAGGGACAGATGCCGCGTGGCCGACCGCAAGGCCCAGGCACAAAGCCAGACACAATGGGGCGAGACTGTACCGACCACTCGAAACGATGTAGCAATGTCGCATCACAAACCTCCCCAAGACAGAGAAATAGAAGGTGCTCGTCGATCAACCGGACGAGCGCATGACAGGGAGACGCTGTGATGGACTCAGATGCGAAGAGGAATGGAAAAGGAACCCGGACTGCTGCGAGGCGGTGGGTGACGAGGTGACGCGGCTCTCAGGGCGTTGGTGTCGGTCTCGGAGAGAGCGATGGAGACAGCAAAAGAATCTGCCGTTGGGTCGGTCGTGGCGGTATCACCGGCTGAACTGGCTGCGCGCGGCGACGGCATGAGGAGATGTTCGGCGGCATTGTCCGGTTCTTCGGCGGTCGCAGGGGCATCGGCTGTCACGTTCGGCTCTTCAAAGACCAGATCGAAAACCCGGTCTCCCGAGGTCCATACGCACATCAGGAGCGAGAGCCAACTGATGACCAGAATAGGAGAGGCCGACCGATAAGACATCGTGGATAATCTATCAGAAAGATAGATGATTGTCATCATCCGCTCGTTGTGTCGAGCCTGCTGGGAGTGAGCAGGTGTGGCTCGTATCCCCGTATATGCCGGGTAGCGCAGGTTTCAAATAGTTGCATGGTCTCGCAGCAGTCTCCTACTGTGTGTTTCTGATAATTCCATCAGCGACTGGGCGTGCGCATGGGGCGCGTGCGCACCGCACGGGTGTGTGTATTCGCACGGGTCTTTCGAAGATGAAGCGGTTGTATCGCTGTTCCGATGGAGGCTTTCCGTTAGTTTTTCCTTTCATTCGAGCCACACTCTTGTATGGAGGCATGACGCGCATGCGCGGCCTTCTTCTTGCTGCGCACAAAGACGACAGTCCCACTTCATCCTCTCCCCATGCGGGGGAAAGGGGGCAACATTTTCAGCACAGTCATGAGCATCATGGCGCAGGCGGTGACGGGCCAAGGCCTCATCCCGACACGTCGTGCATTGAGGTGAGAAAAACGGCATGTCCGACAATCGCAGGAGTCGAGCGGTCACGCAGGGCTTCCAGCGCGCTCCCAACCGGGCGTTGCTGAGGGCCGTCGGCTTCGCGGATCGAGATTTCGAGAAGCCGGTCGTCGGGGTGGCCAACACGCACAGCACGATCACGCCGTGCAACATGGGCATCGGGGCGTTGGCCGCGCGCGCCGAGGCCGCGTTAAGAGCGGCCGGCGCCATGCCGCAAGTGTTCGGCGTCATCACGATCTCCGACGGCATTGCAATGGGGACGGAAGGCATGAAGTACTCGCTGGTCTCCCGGGAGGTCATTGCCGACTCCATTGAAACAGTCTGCAACGGCCAGAGCATGGACGGCGTGTTGGCCCTGGGCGGCTGCGACAAGAACATGCCGGGCGCAATGATCGCCATCGCCCGCCTCAACATCCCCGCCGTCTTCGTCTACGGCGGCACGATCAAACCGGGTCGCCATCAAGATCGGGATCTCACCATCGTGAACGTTTTCGAGGCGGTCGGTCAGTACAGCGCGCAGACCATCGACGAACAGGAGTTGCTGGAAATCGAGCGCCGCGCCTGCCCCGGCGTGGGCTCGTGCGGCGGGATGTATACCGCCAACACCATGGCCGCGATCTTCGAGGCGATGGGCATGAGTCTGCCGTACTCCTCGACTATGGCCGCGGAAGATGCGGAAAAGGCCGACAGCGCGGCGCAGTCCGCCGAGGCGCTGGTGCAGGCCATCCGCCGGCAAATCCTGCCGCGCGACCTCCTCACCCGACGGGCGTTCGAGAATGCCATCACCGTCTTAATGGCGCTGGGTGGTTCGACGAACGCCGTCCTGCACCTGCCCGCCATCGCCCACGCCGCAGGGGTGCCGCTGACGCTGGATGATTTCGAGGCGATCGGCAGGCGCGTGCCCGTGTTGTGCGATCTGAAACCGTCCGGCCGCTATGTGGCAATCGATCTGCACCGCGCGGGCGGGATTCCCCAGGTGATGAAGATAATGCTGGCGCACGGCCTGCTGCATGGCGAGACGCTGACCGTGACCGGTGAGACCATCGCCGAGGTTCTGAGAGACGTGCCGGCTGACCCGCGCGCCGATCAGGAGGTCATCCGGCCCTGGAACAGGCCTCTCTACCCGCACGGCCATCTGGCCGTCCTCAAAGGGAACTTGGCTGAAGAAGGGGCGGTCGCGAAGACGAGCGGAGTGAAAGTCCCCAAGATCACCGGTCCCGCGCGCGTGTTCGACTCGGAAGAGGCCTGTACAGAGGCCATTCTCGCGCGACGCATCCGGCCAGGCGACGTGGTGGTGATCCGCTATGAAGGCCCCAAGGGTGGTCCCGGCATGCGCGAGATGCTCTCGCCCACCGCCGCCCTCGTCGGCCAGGGATTGGGGGGCTCCGTCGGGCTGATCACAGACGGGCGCTTCTCCGGCGGCACCTACGGCATGGTGGTGGGGCATGTCGCGCCGGAAGCCGCGGTGGGCGGCACGATCGCGCTGGTGAACGAGGGCGACTCGGTCACCCTCGACGCGGAGCAGCGCCTGCTGCAGCTCAATGTGCCCGACGAAGAAATCGCGCGCCGCCGGGCCGCGTGGCGACCGCCCGCGCCGCGCTATACGCGCGGCGTACTGGCGAAGTACGCGAAGCAGGTCTCGAGCGCCAGCACCGGAGCCGTGACGGATTAGCCCGATGGGGAAGCGCCGCACACCGATGGGTCAGGAGGCGTTCCGTCTCTTTGTGTCCGGGACCGACACCGGCGTGGGTAAGACCGAAGCGGCCTGCGCGTTGCTGTCCCTGATGGCGGACGCGGGGCTCCGCCCGGGGGCGATGAAGCCCTACGAGAGCGGCTGTCTCGACTGGCGCCGGCCTGCCGATGCACTGGCCTTGAAAGCCGCGGCCCGTTGCGACGATTCCCTGGACCGTGTGTGCCTCTACCGGTATCGGGCGCCGCTGGCGCCGGGCGTGGCGGCTGCGCGGCGGAACGAAACGCCGGCGTTCGCCCGCGTCCTCGCCCTCGCCCGCTCGTTTGGGAGACGCCCGCTGGTGATCGAAGGCGCAGGCGGGCTCTTCGTACCCATCGACGCGCGGCGCGACATGATCGACCTGATCAAAGCCTTGCGCGTCCCGGTCCTCCTGGTCGCGC
This sequence comes from uncultured bacterium, assembly GCA_965285945.1. GTDB lineage: Bacteria > Nitrospirota > Nitrospiria > Nitrospirales > Nitrospiraceae > Nitrospira_D. The sequence goes on from CBDIWP010000016.1 coordinate 149,500, forward strand.
GCGCCGGGCTTGGGACGTTGAATCATACGGGCCTGTCCTTGGACGCGCTCGCCCGGCGCCGCATCCCGGTCCGCGCGGTCCTCTTGACGAAGATTGCGGAAGCGGGCGATCCGTCCGAGCAGGACAACGCGGAGTGGCTCAGTCGGCGACATGGCGTGCGGGTGCTGGGTTCAGTCCCCTATGTGCGGAGTTCAGCCCGTCGGCAGGCCGCCTACCGGCACGCGCTTCGTCCGCTGCTGAGTGCCGAAGGGGCCAGGAACCGTTTGTTGGAACGGCCCGAAGGGTACTGCGCACAAACGGTTCCTGACACCCCTCGCTCGGAGACCAATGGGTGACTTCTCGTTCAGAGGACGCCTCGCGGTGTTTGCGACGATGCATCGCAAGGAACAGGCGATCGCCCCGGTCCTAGAGGATGCGCTCGGGCTCCGGGTCGAAGTCCTGCGAGGGATCGACACCGACCGCTTCGGCACCTTCACGCGAGAGGTCCCGCGTCCCGGCTCGCAACGTGCGACGGCGCGCTTGAAGGCGCAGGCGGCGCTGGCGGCCGTCCAGGAAGCGGACTTCGGGCTCGCCAGCGAAGGCAGTTTCGGGCCCCATCCGTGGCTGCCTTGGGTCGCCGGCGGGCGCGAGCTCGTCATATTGGCGGGCCGGGTCGGCGGGCTCGAGCTCGTCGGAGTAGACATCACGGCCGAAACCAACCATGGGAGCCGCCTTGTCGGCAGCGTAGCCGAAGCCCTGGCTTTCGCCCAAGAGATCGGATTCCCAACCCATGCCGTGGTCGTCATGGGCGTGCGCAAGGGGGAACCGGATGTCACGAACGGCCTGTACAAAGGCCTGATGACGACGAAAGCCCTGGAAGCGGCGGTCTGGGTGGTACTCGAACGCGACGGAGCCGCGCATCTTGAGAGCGATATGCGCGCGCATGTCAATCCCACGCGGATGGCGGCGATCGGCCGAGCCGCCCAGGATTTGGTGTGTCTGGCCTTGAGCGGCTGCCCGCGCTGTGGGCGCCCGGGCTTCGACGTCGTGGAGCGCCTTCGGGGACTCCCCTGTGCCGAGTGCGGGCTGCCGACGCGCCGGGTCCAGATGGACATCGCCGGCTGTCTGGGCTGCGATTTTCGTGAAGAACGTCCGCCGGCCACCGGCACGGCGCCGCCGGGCGAATGCGACTTCTGTAATCCCTGACTAAGGGATCGTTAATGGATCGACTCCAATTGCACAATCTCCTTGAGCGTGTCCGCGCCGGCAGCGTGAGCCTCGATGAGGCGCTACGCGAGTTGAAAGATCTCCCGTTCGCCGATCTCGGCTATGCCATGGTCGACCACCACCGCGCCCTGCGACAAGGGACGCCCGAGGTCATCTTCGGGTTGGGGAAGACGCCCGAGCAGATCGTGGGGATTGCGCAGGAGCTCGCGAGGACCGGCCAGAACGTGCTGATCACCCGACTCGATCCGGAGAAGGCGGCCGCGGTGACGCAGGCGCTGCCTGCGCTGAGCTATCACGATCTTGCGCGCACGGCAACTTGGGAGCAGGCGCCGATTGCCCCGCTGGGCCGGCTCCCTGTCGCGCTCGTCTGCGCCGGCACAGCGGATGTGCCGGTAGCGGAAGAGTGTGCCGAGACGCTGCGCCTGCTGGGCATCCGGATCGAACGACTCTACGACGTGGGAGTGGCGGGCATTCACCGGCTCCTTGGCCGCCGCGAGTTGTTTGACCGGACCGCCTTGGCGATTGTGGTGGCGGGGATGGAAGGCGCGCTGCCCAGTGCGGTCGGCGGTCTGGTGTCGATCCCGGTAATCGCGGTCCCGACGTCGGTGGGATATGGGGCCGCATTCGGCGGGGTCACGGCGCTGGCCTGCATGCTGACAAGCTGCGCCTCCGGGATCACGGTCTGCAATATCGACAACGGCTTCGGCGCCGCCTTCGCCGCCGGGCGGATTCTCCGCGCCGCCCAGCGGAGTGAAGATCCCGTAACCACCGATGGATCAAAGAAAGGCTCCACGGTCTGACGGGGAGGATGAACGGGCGCGGGATAAAGCAAGCTCGTGTTCAGGAGGCTGTCTCGCCGTTTGCTGCGTGCCTGTCTCCGGCAAAGGGTACAGGCTCTAACTGAACATGCAGCACGCCTGAGTGCTCGGCAAGAAGGAGTCAGTTCTTTACGACCAGTTGTGCTGTGCGCAAGCGCACCTAGTGCACTTGATCCCGTGCATGTACACACGTTGTTTTGTGAAAAGGCCTGTTGATTTTCGGACGATCCAGCCCGCGCCTTGGTGAAGAGGCTGAGCATTGTCCTTGTGAATAAGCCGGTTCCCATCTTCCCGCATTCGATTCGCCTAGACTCCTGACACGAGGAATTAACCTTGCAATCCCACGGGAGCATCAAGGCGCTGTGCCTAGCGCATGTCTCCCGGATGAAGAAGAAAGGAGTCGACCACGCCATGTTCGGAACGCGTCGGATCATCTTCATGCTGTCGACCCTGCTACTGACCTCTACGATCCCGTTCAGCGCCTTTGCGGGCTCCTCACGCGCCGTACCGTCCGAGGCGTCTCCGGTGAAACCGATCCCCGGCTCAGCGTACGCCGAGTCTGTGATTCTGTTTGTGCTGGAGGGCCTCGGGCAAGACTCTTCCAAGGCCGGGCCCATGCCGGTACTCGGCCACATGGTGAGGGAAGGGGCCGCCACGTGGTCGGCTCAGACGGTCACACCTTCTCTCCGGCTGCCGGCCATGGCCTCTCTGCTCACCGGGCTGCCCGTCGACAAGCACGGCATCACATGGGATGCCTTCGAGTTCAGTCGCGGCTATCCTCGGCCTCCTACGCTCTTCGATTACCTCGACTTGAGCGGCGGGCGGGACAGCGCCATCTTCTTCATGGACGAATCGCTCTACCAGCTCGCGAAGCCGGAACCCTATACGGATTATCAGATGTGCGGGCCGCTGAAGCCGGAATGCAGCCCGGAGCGGCTCGTGTCCTACATCAGACAATATTTCCGGAAGGCGTCGAGCGGTCACGGCTATGGCCATGCCATTCTGGCGCTGCCGCATCTCCTCGTCGTGCACTTGCCTGATGCCGGGCGTGCCGGCGCCGCCCATGGGTGGGCTTCCAGGGAATACCGTGAGGCGCTGCGGTCGGTGGATCATGCGATCGGAGCGGTGCTGGATCTCTACAAGGAACAGGGGCTGCTTGCCCGCACGACGGTCTTCGTCACCGCCTTGAGCGGAACCGGCGCCGCGAAACCGGCCGCGGCGAATGGGCAGCCCACGACGGGCTCATCGCTCGTCCCGTGGATTGTGTCCGGGGCTGGAATCAAGGCCGGCCACATCATTCGGCAGCCGGTCTCCGTTCTCGATACCGGCGCGACGGTCATGCGAACGCTCGGACTCGAGACGTATACGGAATGGGACAGCCGGGTCGTCGAAGAAGTGTTCCGGGGCACCGGCGCGGTTGCCGCTGTTCCGGCGAAGGGACGGTAATCGCTCATGGTCTCTTACAACAAGAACAATTCCAGAACGCGTCTCACTCCGTACATCCGGCGCGCGATGCTCGCGTCCGGCTGTGTCGCATTGAGTGCAGTGATCGGCTTTGTCGCCGTTACCGAGTCTCGGGAAAGACCGGCGATGCTCTATCCCATCACGATCGATGCCACCTCGATCGTGTCCCAGAGCTGGTGGACCGTGCCGGGTATCACCCCGTCGATTTGGACGTCCGATCCGGAAACATCCGATGCCTATCGGACCTCGGAGCCTCGCGTGCTGCAGTTAAAGCCGGGGCATTACAAATTTATCAGTTTTACATTCGACTTTCCCTTTGAGGTGACGCCGGAGGGAATGGTGGCGTATGCATCGTCGCTCAATCAATGCGTGGAAGGACGGGGCACCGCAACCTTGATCGTGCGATGCAAGCGGACCTATCCGCATGGGGGACAGCCGGAGTATCCCCTCGCTCCATGAATCAGGAACAGAGAGGCACTATGGGACCGCAACATCGTTTAACGAAATGGTTGTTCGTAATGCTGGCAATGGTCGGGCTGACATTGCCTCACAATGGAGCGGCGGCCGTTGGGGCCAAGCCGGCAACACCCGGACTGAACAGCCCGGCTCGTATGGTGCCGCAGTATGGCGCAGCGCTCGCTGGCAACCGGGTGGCGGAATGGGCTGCACTCGATCTGGGTTGTTTGACGCTCAGACGCCAACGAGGCGCATCTGAGCAGACCGACAGGACCTGCTGGGACGACACGCTGAAGGCCCATCGTGAATTGGTCCAGGATCAGCCGGAAACCGGAATCCTCGAGGCGGGGGGGCGGGGGGTCGGTTTTGGCTTGCTGTCCGAAACGCATCGCCATGCCGATTACTGGAAGGACTATATGCCGGCGGTCGTCCTCTCCCCTGCCGTGATCGGCAAAGATGGGGGACGCGGCCCCGTCCTTGAGGTCCTCAACGTCTCGCCCGTCAGGCCGTTCGCTTTGAACAATCTCACAGGCCAAGAGCCGGTACGGGTTTCCGGCCATACCGTCGAGGTTAGGGTCTCCTACCCGGATCCTCTGACGGCTCCCCTCGCGCTGCGCCCTGGAGAGGTGTGGTGGGCCAGCGGCGTCCTGCGCCGGTACGGTCCTGTCAGGGAAGTGACGGTCCGCTTCGTGGTGGTTTCAGGATTGCGAAAGCTGGGATATCCAACCGATCAGGCCGTCGTCAATGAGGCCCTTCCCGGTGCCCCGGTGCAGGTCGGCATACATTACGGGCGTCTTCCGCAATCAGCCGATCCCGGTGGGCGGCAGAACGATGAGGTAAAGAATCGCTTGGGGGCCGGCGGACTTGTCCTAGGGTCCGCTCGCTGGTGGGACAGGAAGGACGCGAACCAGGCCTTTGCCGCCGGGCTGGCCCGCGCCGAACAGATGCCGCGCTCTACCGAACGAGCGAGGCTGTTGACCAGGCTCACGCTGATCGATCAAGCTGATCCGGCGCTGCACACCGTCATTGCTGACGATCGGCTCCAGACATTTCTTCGTGAAGGCCTGACCAAGAGCGGAATCTCAGGACCGGATGAGGCGGTGGCGGCGAGGCTGGCCGAGCTGTATTGGAACCTTCAGGCACAGACCTGGCGCCAGGAGCTCACCGAGGTTGCAATGGGTCACTCCACGGCAGCGGAGGCCCTCTATCAAGCCATTGAATCGTTTGAACGTGTGACAGCCGGCGGACAGGCACTCCCTGAACAGGGGCGACAACTCGGTGCGCTCTATCGATGGAACAACGATGCCCTCTCCGCGCTCGCGGCGCATGAAGCGCTGCTCAACGACACCGCTCCAGGAGGATCTCTTCATGGTCGGCTGCTATCCGAACTCGCCTGGGACCGGATTCAGTGGCTCTCCTGGGAGCGGCGCCATGGTCATCCGTGGCTGGAGCAGGCCCGGCAGGAAGCCGAGCAGGCGTTAAGCCAGGTGGAGACTCCCGTCGAGAAGCTTATGGCGGCCTATGCGCTGGTCCTGGTGGAGGCGCTCCGTGTGCCTCGCGAGCCGGCGCATCTGCAAGAACGATTGCAGACCGCGAAAATCTGGCACGATCGCGTCTCCGGCGCCGTCGGCGTCTGGCCCTACCTCGTGGGCAACGATGTCGTGAAGGCCCTGCTGCCGGACGGCATCCATGTGACGTTACCCACGCCGGTGCGCGCGCCGGACGTGCTCGACGTCGAAGTTCATACCAAGCCGCCGCGACAGGATATCGTGTGGCAGTGGAATTTCGATCAGGACGTTCCCGGGGCTTTGCCGGCGGGATTCATCGCGGTGAGCACGCCCGGTGCCAATCCGCCGGCCTGGCGCGTGGTTGCAGATGCCCAGGCCCCCACGCCGGGGCATTTGATGATCCAGGATCGCCCGTGCGCCGCAGGGATGGGTGATTGCGCCCACCTCCTGCTGGCCGATCGTATTCGCACGACCTATCCGGATGTGACGGTCCAGGTGCAGGACCTGTCGCCGGAGGGCGGGGGAGAGGCCGGGATCGCGCTGGCGGTGCGGGATCACGGCAACTTCTATGCGGTGACGCTCAACCCGGCGACCGGCAAGCTGACGACGAGACGAGTGATCGACGGCCGCGCAACGGTCCTGGGGGAAACCACGGTCAAGCTGGTTCAGCGTCCCTGGCACACCCTGCGTGTGCAGCGGATCAATTTCATTCACCTGGACCGTGGACGACTGGGCGTGTTCGTGGACGGCGCGCAAGTGACGGCCGTGGCCGACGCGGTGGTGCCGGAAGAAGGGCTGATCGGGCTGATTACATTCGGGCGGACCGCAGCGAAGTTCGACGGGTTACATGTGCTGGACCTCGTGTCGAACCGGCCGCTGTCCCGACCGGCGGCCTACTGATGAGCGACATCACGAGAGTGTTGTGTGGAGGAAGGGCCCCGTGGAGGGCCGTGTTATTAACCCTTGCTGCTTAAGGGAGGACCTATGGCGCAACATGTGATCACCATGATCCCGGGAGAAGGCACCGGCCCCGAGATCTGCGAAGCGGTGCGGACGGTCATCGACGCGAGCGGTGTCGATATCAAATGGGAGTATGAGGACATCGGCCTCGACTGTCTGGAGAAATACGGGACGCTCCTGCCGGACAAAACGATTCAGTCCATTGCCAAGAACAAGGTGGCGTTGAAAGGGCCCACGACCACGCCGATCGGCACGGGACACAAGAGCGCCAACGTGACGCTCCGGAAGGTGTTTGATCTCTATGCCAACGTCCGGCCCGCCAAGCTGATTCCGGTCCTGAAGCGGCCGTGGGACAAGATCGACATCATCAATTTCCGCGAGAACACGGAGGACTGCTATGCGGCGATCGAGCACATGGTGTCCGACGAGGTCGCGCAGTGCTTGAAAGTGATTACCTGGCCGGGGTCCTACCGGATCGCGGACTTCGCGTTCAAGTGGGCCAGGGCCAACGGGCGCAAGAAGGTCTACTGCGTCCACAAGGCCAACATCATGAAGATGACGGACGGGCTGTTTCTCGAAGCCTTCCGGGCGGCGGCAAAGCACTATCCGGAGATGGAGATCGGCGACGTGATCGTGGACAACTGCTGCATGCAGCTGGTCAAGAACCCGGACCAATTCGACTGTTTGGTGCTGCCCAACCTCTACGGCGACATCCTGACGGACCTCTGCGCCGGCCTGGTCGGCGGGTTGGGCTTCGCGCCGGGCGCCAATATCGGCGACAATTGCGCCATCTTCGAGGCGGTGCACGGCTCCGCGCCGAAGTATGCGGGCCTCAAGAAGGTCAACCCGTCCGCCGTGCTCATCTCGGGAATCATGATGCTGCGGTGGCTCGGCGAGAAGACCGCGGCCGACCGGATCGAGAAGGCCATGTTCGCGGTGCTGGACGAGCGCAAGCACGTCACCTACGACGTGGGCGGCACGGCGAAAACGGATGAATATGCCCAGGCCATTGTCGACAAGATGCACGCGATGGCCTGATCATCGGACGAACGGCTGAATGGATAAAGGAGACCCCCTATGCCAACACTGACGGAAATTGCCAAGGCCACGAAGAAGAAAAAGGACGTCAAGCTCGTCGGCGTCGACATGTACATCATCACGGAAGAAGGCACTCCCAAGTTCGACGACATCGGGCCGTTCAGGTGCGAGTTCATCTCCAACCGCGGGACAAAAGTCTGGCCTGGGTTCGTGAGCCCCGATCTGCTCATGGTGAACTGGTATCGCTGCCGGTTCATGGCGACGCGGGACATCACCGATGCGGAGGTGAACGCGTTCCTGGCCGAGCTGACACAGGAGGGCTGGTGGTGGTCCGCCGCCCAGAAGCTGTGGAACTACGACGGCGAGGCCGGCTACAGCAAGGCCTACTGAGGCCGTGAGGCAACCGACGCGGTGTGTGCTCCCCATAAGAGCGCATACCGCGTCCCGGCAAAGGGGCCGGCCGGGAGTGTCGGCGGCCGCATGGAGCGCGAGTGTCTGTATGAGCCACGATCGTCCTGCGCACACAACGAGCCTTCGCTCCCCGCATGTCCACCATGAGCAGGATGACGCCGACGCTGAACCGCTCACTAAGGCAGGCGAACCCTGCCAGGGGCTCTCTCAATCGCTCGACGAATTCATTCTAGACCGGTTCAGCACCATATTGGAAGACCCCCGCACCGGTCGCAAGATCGACCGTCACGAGTCGTGGGAGCGTGGAGCATGATGCATTCGACCGACACGAATCGGGATGCAGGACCGCCGACATGAACCATCTGCGCCAACTGGAAGACCAGAGTGTCTATATCCTCCGCGAAGCCTACAAACACTTCGACCGGCTCGCCATGCTCTGGTCGATGGGCAAGGATTCGACCGTCCTGCTCTGGCTGGCGCGCAAAGCGTTCTTCGGCCACGTTCCGTTTCCCCTTATCCACATCGATACCGGGTATGAAATCCCGGAACTCCTCGAATATCGGGATCGGATCGTCCGGGAATGGCGGCTGCGTCTGGTCGTGGGGCAGAACCGGACGGCGCTGGCGGCCGGCATGAATCCTACGATGGGCCGCGTGACCTGCTGCACAGCGCTGAAAATCGAGGCGCTCAAGCAGACCATCGCCGAGCACGGATTCACGGCGATCATCCTCGGGATTCGCGCGGACGAGGAGGGGACGCGCGCCAAGGAACGGTACTTCTCGCCGCGCGACCACCACGGGGAATGGGACTTCCGCGATCAGCCCCCGGAGCTGTGGGGCCAGTACAAGACCTCATTTCCCGACGGAACGCATCTACGCATTCACCCGCTCCTGGACTGGACGGAGGTGAATATCTGGGAATACCTCCAACTCGAGAACATCCCGATCCCGACTCTCTACTTCGATAGAGGAAGCGGTACGCGCTATCGGAGCCTCGGCTGCGTGCCCTGCACCGCGACGGTGGCGTCTACGGCGTGCACGGTCGAGGACATCATCGGCGAGCTGCGGACGACCACGGTGGCGGAGCGAGCCGGCCGGGCACAGGACGAAGGGCGCGGGATGGAAGTGCTGCGGAAACTGGGGCACATGTGAACACCGTGGAAGAGGGCCGCATCGTCCCGGCGACGTCAGCCGGGTCCGTCATGGACTCCGGCGGCAAAAAGGGGGGACTCCCGTGAGAATCAGGAAAGCCGGCGCGTCCAGCCTCCCCCGTGGGGTGACCCAGGATCTGCCGCCCGAGTCCGCGTCCATGCAGAAGTATTCGGACGAGGTGAGGGACCGGATTGCGAAGACAGCGTACGAGCTCTTCGAACAACGGGGACGGCAAGACGGACAGGATCTGGCTGATTGGCTGCGGGCCGAAGAGATCGTCATGAGGACGCTCCATGAAACCGGTGAGTGAGCCACGGCCTCCGGCCGCGCCGTTCCGGTCGCTGGCCGACGTCCAGGCTCTGTTGGACAGCCGGATCAACTATGAGCTGGACCGGCGGGTTCCACCTGAGCGGATCTTCACGCTCGAGCGGATGGTCCGGTGCATGGACGCGCTCGGCAGGCCCGACCGGGCGTGTCGCACGATCCATGTGACGGGGACGAAGGGCAAAGGCAGTGTGAGCCGGATGCTGGCGGCCTTGCTGCGTGCGACCGGCGCCCGTGTCGGGCTCTACACGAGCCCTCACATTGAGCACCTGCGCGAGCGGATCGAGGTGGACGGGACTCCGGTCGGCGAGCGGGCCTTCGTGGCGGCCTTCAACGAGCTGCGGTTCCTTCTTGAGGGGGAAGGGCGAGCGCTCACCCACTTTGAGCTGCTGACCGCCGCCGCCTTCTGTGTATTTCGAGCCGAACAGGTCGACTGGGCTGTGATCGAAGTCGGTATCGGAGGCCGCCTCGACGCGACCAACGTGATCCTGCCCGAGGTCTGCGTCATCACCAACGTGGACTACGATCACATGGATCTGCTGGGAGACAGCCTCGAGCAGATTGCCTTCGAAAAGGCCGGCATCATCAAGTCGGGGGTGGCGGTGGTGGTCGGCGTAGGGGATGGACCCCGCGCGGTGGTGCTTGGGCGCGCGGCAGAACTCCATGCGCCAGTGTTTCTGCTGGGACAGGATTATGACGCACAGGCCTTCGTGCGTATGGGCTATCGAGGGATCTGCTCGCTTCGGGTGGACCAGATGGTGTGGCGGAACCTGACATTGAACTGCCCGGCCGCCTTCATGGCGACGAACGCCGCGCATGCGCTGATGGCCTTCCAGGCGTTGTGTCGGCGGAGGCTGATTCCCGAGCTGACTGAGGATCTGGTCCGCCGGACGCTGGAAGCCGTCACCCTTCCGGCCTGTTGCGAGGTGTTTCCGGGACGGCCGACCGTCGTCATCGACGGGTCGCACAATGCCATGGCGGCGGCCAGCCTGTCGGCCGTTGTGCGGACCATGTTCGAAGGCCGCGACCGGGTGCTGGTCGTGGGGGTGCCGCGCGATAAGGAGGTGGGGAAGCTGATCGCCCACTTCGCCGATGGCGGCGCCCGGCGAGCGATCTTTACGCGCTACCCTGGGACCCGCGCGGCCCCGCCGGCGGAATTGGCCTCCCTCTGGCGCCGGCGCAGCGCGGCGCCGGCGGAGGTGATCGCAGAGCCGGAGCAGGCCTTCGCGCGGGCTGTGCAGGCGGCGGGAGGCCAGGGCGTGGTGGTGGTGACCGGCTCGATTCACCTGGCGGGCTGCCTGCGGCCGATCGCCCGACTTCGACAGAATATGACCGCCCTGGCCAGCGTGACGCTGAGGAAATTTGCATGAAGGTCCAGGGGCAAAGGGTCATAGGCTCCATAGCGATCACGCAACGGCGGCTGCTCCTGGTCCATGATGATCCGAACGATCGAGGGAGCCTCAAAGACTTGCTCGCAGACTCGCCATGGGATGTCCTGGAAGCTTCGTCCGGTCGCGAGGCACTGGCCATCCTGGACCGTCAACCCGTGAACCTGGTGCTGTTGGATGCGGCTCCGGAGGGACTGGATTGCGCCGAGGTGCTCGATGCCGTCAGGCAGCGAAGCCGAGGCCTGCCGGTCGTCGTGATGGCCGCACGGATGACGCCCGACACACGTCGTCGGTGGCGCAGTCGAGGGGCGATGGAATGTCTGGCCAAGCCGGTGGATTCCCGAACCCTGTCGGCGCTGCTGTTCGTCTGTGTGCCGCCGTCGGGATTTGCGGATAGCTGACGCTGCGGGCAGACCAGTTGGTGACCGGAAATAACGAAGGGGGATAAGATGCGTTGCCGCGAACAAGGCCAGGAGACAGGACCTGTGAGTCGAGTGACTCGGCAGGTGTTGCGGAAGATGTCGAGCATGGTGCTGGTTCTCGCCGGACTCGGTCTGGCTATCATGGTCCCGCCGGAGGCGAGCGCGTCCGTTCCTCGCACCGTCCTTCAGCCGGACCAGGCCCCGCCGGGGGCCACCGTTTCGCTCAGCGGGAAGGGCTTCGGGCGCTTCACATCGGTGTACAGCAATAGGGTGACGTTCAACGGCGTGCCGGCGCTGGTGCAACGGTGGGAACCGGATCTGATCGAGGTGAAGGTGCCGTTCAAGGCGACGACCGGCCCCGTCGAAATCGTCGCCGGTAAGAAGAAGCTGCCGGCGGGAACCTTCACGGTCGTGCGCCCGCAGATCGACGGCATCACTCCCCCTGAAGCGGAGCGGGGAACGCGGCTTCACATTACGGGGCATCATTTCGGCCCGACGGCGGGTTCGCGCGATCCCAATACTATGTTCGGCGTCAATGACGTGATGATCGGCGGCGTGGTGGCCCGGCCGCGTCAATGGAAAAACGACCGGATTGAAGTCGAGATCCCCGCGAACGCGACCTCCGGGGATGTCGTCGTCCGTCTGGCCTCGTCCGATCCGCTGCCGGACGGATCCTGCTGTGCGCCGGTGGAATACGTGACGAGCAACGCGGTCCCCCTCTCGTTGATTCCGACGGTCCGCGTCGATCCGTTGAGCGGGCCGGTCGGGACGAAGGTCGTGCTGTTCGGGCAGGGATTCGGGGCGAGCAAAGGGGCCGATGACGCCGTCCTCATCGGCGGGCAGCCGACCACGGTCGCGCAATGGAAAGACGACGTCATCGTGGTCCATGTGCCGCTCGGAGCGGAGTCCGGCCCCATGGTGCTGAAAAGCCACGGGCGCGAGCGGACGGTCGCCCACTTCACCGTGCACGTGCCCAAGGCCACGGCGATCACGCCGACCAGCGCGCCGATCGGCTCGTTGCTTCGCATCAGCGGCGAGCACTTCGGGTTCTATTCGGAAAGCGGCGCGACGCCCTATAACTTCATGGACTTCAACACAGGCGAGAACCGGGTCGAGATCGGCGGGGTGCCGGCCGTGATGTACCGCTGGCACGACGACCGGATCGACGTCTGGGTGCCGTTCAGCGCGAGGAGCGGGAAGGTCGTGGTGTATCGGAGCGCGAACAAACCGAATCCGGATGGCTCCTGTTGCGCCGAGAAAGGCGTCGTGACGACAGAAGCGGGCGAGTTCACCCTGGCGACCCCGGTCATTGAATCGTACGACCCCACATCGGCCGGTCTGGACGAGACCGTGACGATCAAGGGTCGTGGATTCGGGACGTTCCTGAAGACCGCTGAACATACGGAGTTGGGATTGAGTCAGAAAGCCTATAAGCGGCGCACCGATGTCGAGATTAATGAACCGGATTCGGGTCCGACGGTCGTGTCGAACGTCTCGCGGACCGAGGTACTGTTCAATGGCTCGGCGGCGCTGGTGCAATCCTGGACAGATACGGAGATCGTGGTGAAAGTCCCGCGCCGCAACCTCTACGGCATCGGCAGGCGCGGCGAGTTCTTCGACGACCTCGCGACCGGTCCGCTCGTCGTCCGGCGCGGCTCCTGGGATGTGCAGCCGGACGGCACCTGCTGCGGATCCAAGCAGTGGCTGACGGTGGAGGCGGGGCCGTTTACCATCGAGGCGAAGGGACTGCCCGACCGGGGCTATTGGGACAATAATAGGCCCGACGCGAGCACGAATCAGTAGTGGAGGGAAGTGCCCTAAGGATGTGTTCGCTCTCGTTCCAGAAGAAGCCGTGAGGCGGTGTGGATCCGCGCGTTGGAGATGACGATGTCGATGGCTATGGTGCTTTCAGCGTCAAGTTCCGAGTCGATACGGGTGGCCGGAGCGGTGATCCGCAAGGGCGGCCTTGTCGCGTTCCCGACCGAAACGGTCTATGGACTCGGCTGTGATGCGCTGAATCCCGAGGCGGTGGCGCGCGTTTTCGAGGTCAAACAACGCCCGTCGTTTGATCCCCTCATCGTGCATATTGCGACGCGCGCGTCTTTCGATCACCTGGTCCAGGCGATCAGCCTCAGCGATCATCGGTTGATGGATGCGTTCTGGCCTGGTCCGTTGACCTTGGTGCTTCCGAAGCGAGAGCACATCCCCGATCTCGTGACGGCGGGACTTCCCACCGTCGCGATTCGGATGCCGGCCCATCCGGTCGCGCGGGCGCTGATCCGGGAAGCGGGCGTGCCGATCGCCGCGCCGAGCGCCAATCCCTTCGGCTACGTCAGCCCGACCACTGCCGAGCACGTCCGTGAGACGCTGGGCGACCGCATTGATCTGATTCTCGATGGCGGTCCGTGTCCGATCGGCATGGAGTCCACCATCGTGTCGATGGCCGGTGCTCAGCCGGAGCTGCTCCGACCCGGCAGCCTGCCGCTGTCGGACATTGAGGCCATCGTGGGCCCCGTCGCGCGCCGGGCTGGGGGCGATCAGCGGCCGCCGGCGCCGGGCAGGCTCGCCCGGCATTATGCCACGCGCACGCCGCTCACCGTGCTGCCTGTGCGAGGGACGCGCCGGCTTGGGTCCGGCGAGCGAGCCGGGCTGCTGGCGATGTCCAGTCCGGTAGACCTTGACGGGTACGCCGTTGTCGAAGTGTTGTCTTCGTCGGGTGACCTCCACGACGTAGCACGGTCCCTTTTTGCGGGTTTGCGCAAGCTGGACGGGCTGGGGCTTGATCGCCTGTACGCCGAGCCTTGCGACGAACAAGGCCTGGGATTGGCGATCATGGACCGGCTCCGCCGTTGTGCGGCGCCGATTCAATGCGAAGACGCGACCGCTTCGAATGAGAAAGGAGGGTGTCGTCATGGCGAGCAAACGGTGGATGCCCCGACGCCAGGTTCTCGTTGTCGATGATGATCCCGATAGCCGGCTGTTTCTCTGCGATGTGCTGGCGCATTGGCGGTACGAACCGGTGCAGGCCGCGTCCGGCTGGGAGGCGTTGGAGCTTCTCCAGCGGAGCCGGATTGATGTGGTCCTGTTGGATCTGGTGATTCCCACGATGGACGGCTTGGAAACGCTGCACGAGATCAAACGCCACGATCGCGATCTGCCGGTGATTATGATGAGCGCCCTCATGACTTCTCGGCTCGGCCGGCAGTTGCTGAATGAGGGGGCGCAGGACTGGATGGAGAAACCGGTGCAGCGAGAGGCGCTCTCTCTGGCTCTCTTGTTGGTCCCCTCTCTCTCGGGAGGGACAGACAGCTCGGACACGTAGAAGCGACAGGGTCCCGCGACGCGCGACTGTTTGAACGGATGGTAGGGATGAGGCGTCCGCGCTCTTCGGGCGGACACGGAACACCATGCACGGCGAGTCCTTGCAACGACAGGAGACCCTCGAAGCGTCGGTGCGCAAAGCGGTCTGCCGATTTCAGTTGGAATTCATGGCGGGTAGTTTCGCCGAGCGCATCCGCGTGCTCGTGGCGCCTGACATGATCGTCGTCCGTTCGCAGGGTACCCTGCCGGCGGCGGAACAGCAGCACATCCGGACGGAGGAAGGCCGGGCGCTGGTGAAGCACCTGTACCGCACGCTGTTTGCTCAACATAGCCAGATCCTGGCGAACAAAGTTGCGGCGCTGACAGGCATGGCGGTGAGCGATGTCTTGACGGATTTTGCCCTCTCCACCGGTGAGCAGGTGACCGTCTTTCTGCTTGCATCGCGCGACGGAGCTTGACGAATGGACGGTCTCCGGTTCGAGCGGAGAAGAGGACACCATGGCGGGCCGATCGTCGAGACACAAGCCGTGCATTCTGATCGTTGACGATGATCCGGATATTCGCGAAGCCATGCGCGACGCGATTGCCTCGTGGCATTGTGTGGCGCTTCCGGCGGCGTCGGGCCAGGAGGCCCTCGACATCCTCGCGCATCGGCGCGTTGATGTCGTGTTGTGCGATCTGGTGATGCAGGGAATGGACGGAGCGGAAACGCTGCGGGCGATCCGGCGTCGGGCGCCGACGATTCCGGTCGTGATGATGAGCGCGATGATGACGCCGGACCTCAGTCGGCACCTGTCTGATCTCGGCGCGCAAAACTGTCTGGCCAAGCCGATGGGCCGGAAGGACCTCGCGCTGGCGCTCTTTCCCTGGTGCTTTCCAGGAGCACCGGAGGCGTGACGAGGCCCGGCAAGACGCTGGATCTGCAAGCGCGGAATCACAACGGTCAGCTTGAGAACCTCGAAACGGAACCGGGCATGGCCGGCGTTGTGTCACAGGCTGAGGCGGATCGCTGCATCCGCTGCGGGGGCTTGACGGTCGTCGAAGATCTTTCTGGAGGGGCGGCCGGGTCTCCGGGATGGGACCTGACCGTGCGGCGCTGCGTGATCTGCGGCGATGTGGTGGATCCCCTGATTCTCGAACGCCGTGCGCGTGCGGCGGGAAAGACGGCCGACAATCGGATGGGATTCGAGGCCGGAGATGTGATGGCTCGCTCAGGCGGAAGGAAGAGTAACGAGGAACCAGGTCGACGACCAGGGTGAGGAGGAATCAGGAATACATTAAGACCGCCATCACACGCGAGGTCTCCCACTGTGAGTACGATGTCATGAGGATGGGCTCCCCGTACAGCTTCTCCTCAGTAGCTAAATGTCCCTCTCGTCTCACGGTGGGCCTGCCGAGTTGTGTGAAACATCGGAAGTCTCCTGCCAGTTGCTGCGAGCGAGGAAGGCATTGCTTTTGCTGTGATTCAAGTATGCACGTCTACTACTAGGGGTCTTGTTCAGGTAACGGCCTCGGGGCGAAGTGGATGAGGGTGGGGCAGTTGGATGTCGCGTATGAGGCTCGACCAATTGTAGAGAGAAATAAGTCCCCAGAAAGGACGACGGGGCTGTTGCAATATGCGTCATTCGTCCGCTTGTCGTCATCATATGTGACGACGAAACGGTTGAGCGCAAGCCGAAGACCGGCCTTGCTTCCGGCGAATCTGAATGGGTTGGGAAACGAACGGAATCGGTGTGGCATCGTCTGTGCTTTTCAGGTCAATCATTCCTCTCACGCTCTTGGAAGCAAAGGTGGGACATGAAACAGCAAATCGTCCGGTTTTGTGCTGGATGCGGTCAGCTATTTGACGATATTCAACCGAAAGACGGGCAGGCCAGGTGGGTCAATGCCCGAACCTATCTCGTAAAGTACGGCGTTGCCTGGCAGGACCTTAAGCTCGTTGATGATGCCTGCCTGCCCTGCAAACGTGTGTTCGCCTGCGCGCGACGCGTTGCGACGCCGGTCGAGATGGAGGTGGCGCGTCGATCATGATGAGGTCGCAGCAACCAAAACGTGATGCTGCGGGAGCGCATGGGCAGGAGGGGTGTCCTCGATGTCAAGGATTGATGGTGCCCGGCTTTACGGATGATGTGCGACAGGAACTCGCGGACGAAGGCGAGATGCTGCCCGGCGCTTGGTTCTGGCGAACCGTCGGGTTTTTCAGGCGGGGGCCTCAGCGGGCAGAACCTTTTACGTAGCCGGGTAGATCCCGTGGCGGCACGGCGTGAGCCTTGCCGCCCGTCCGATGATGACGGAGGCCCCAGAACAGGCGAACGGCCGGCATGGACAACCAGATGAACGACAGCGCTACCGAGACCGCCTCGCAGCAGCGAGCGCTCAACCCGATCGGAGAGATCGCGGAGGTGTACGGGCGCATAGTGGACATCACGTGCGACCGTCTTCCGCCGATGCACCAGGCCCTGTGCGCGCGTGTGAACGGCGAGACGTATACCTTTGAGGTCTTCCTGTTTTTGGATAGGCGGAGCGTACGCGCCGTCGCGCTGCAGGGCAGCACGGGCTTGCGGCGCGGGATGGAGGTCCCGCTCAGCATCCCAGTGACGCCGGCCTGTCTCGGTCGTTTGCTGAACGTCCACGGAGCGCCCCTCGACGGCGGCCCGCCGCTGAGCACCTCGGAGTATCGGAGCATCCTTGGCAATTCGATCGCGCTGCATGAGTCGGTCAGCCCCAGCGGGATTCTCGAAACGGGCATCAAAGTCATTGATCTGCTCTGCCCTTTTGTTAAGGGCGGGAAGACCGGACTGTTTGCAGGGGCCGGTCTCGGGAAGACCGTGTTGCTCATCGAGTTTATGCATGCCATCGTGACTCTCTATCAGGGGGGCTCTGTGTTCGCGGGTATCGGGGAACGGATCCGGGAAGGCCATGAGTTGTGGCACGACATGCGGAAGGCGGGAGTCCTGCCGCAAACCCTCCTCGTGTTCGGCCAAATGGATGAGGTGCCGGGCGTGCGGACCATGAGGTACCGTGTGTCGCCGGTCAACCCGCGCGAAGACCGACTTCGAACTCCTGATCGCGGTTCCGGCAGTGCCGCTCAGACGGTCAGGAGCCACCGCATCAGCGTGTCCTGCCGGGTGCGCGGAGTGAGCCGGCTGAGTTCACGGAATGCCTGATGCTGTGCCTCGTCCTTCCTTCCGAAGTACAGCCAATATGTCCGACGATCGGCGGGCATCCTTACACCGCCACCGGCCGCGTCGGGTCAGTCGCGCCCTCATGAGGTGGAAGCCCCCGGCTGTCATCCAGCGCCGTGGCGAGTTCTTTGGCGAACGCCCATTCGCCGATTTTTAAGAAGCCCAGCGCGTTGGAATACTGCGCATCCTTCATCAGCACCGCACCATCGCGATAGCTCTTGAGGTACGGGAAGAGGAGCTGGGCTCCGCCGCCGCAGAAGAGGACGGTTTCGAAGTCGGGCGCGTGCGAACCCCACAGGTCCACCATCTTGGCGAGGATGTGTTCCGCTCGCGCTTTAGCTAGTTGTCCTATCCGGTCATCGATGGAGCTTTGGGCATAGGCGCGACCTTGCGACCGAATGTCCCCATTGCCGCGCGAGGCGCGCTCAACTTCATAGGGATCCACGACGCGGCCGAGCTTGTCCTTCAGGTCGTGGGCCACCGCGGCATAAATGTCGCTCACTCCGAGTTGGATGCCGGTGGAATCCTGCGCGATAAAATTGGTCCCCGAAATAGCAATGAATTCAGTCGTCCAGTTCCCGATATCCACAATGGCCACTTTGTTCGTCGGGTGATAAAAGGCGGGATCGCTGTAATAGGCCCCGACGCCTTGCGGGGAGACCATTACCCGCTTGGCCTTTAATCCGTGTTTGACCATGTCATGAACGATTTGGCGGGCCTTGGGCGCGACATACGCACTGAGCGGCAAGCCCGTAATCACGGTGGACTGCGGAGGAATGAATTTACTGGCCTGGGCAATAACCGCCTTATAGGTCGGCGTAATCCACCAGACGTCATGGAGGTCCGAATACCGATGGGCTTGCGCGACGGCCCGATCACCGACGATACAGCGAATGCCGTCGACTTCCACTTCGTCGTCAGCCACGGGGGCGCCGTAATGATCCACGGCGGTCGGCGCAATCGCTGCGACCACTGACGGAAAGACATAGCGCTCGCCATCCTGCGTCACGATTTTGGTGTGACCGTAGCCAATATCGAGTCCGAGGAGTTGGCCTTTGGTTCGTTTCCCCTCCCCGGTGTCCCCGGCTCCTCGGCGTCGTGTAGTGAGCGCATCCTTCCCGTCTTTCATCTCGTCCTCCTCTGGTGTGATGAGAGCACATCCGATGAGTCCGTATTACGGGTGCCAAGTGGGGTGTATCGAGAGACGAGCGGGTTGAGGTGGGGCTGACCGGATTCTTGGTGAATTCCCTGTAAAAGGAGCTGAAGAGGCGACACAGTATAAGAAAAAGCTCCTGCGTTGACCGTGGCTTACGCGAGCGAGTGACAGGTGAATCCCAGGGAATTCGGCGAGAGGCGGTCAGACTGCTCTATATAAATGGTAGTGCGTGATGTGGGTATACCACGAGACGAAAGAGGGTAACTGTTGGAAAGCACAAACAAACTCCGCACGATGCCACGCTTTTAAGCTGCGCACCTGAATTTGATCTGAAGGTAGGTTATGGCCTGATCAGGTGACTCCTCAGCCATCCCGCCGGATTGAGCGGCTCGAATTCTCCCCATTGTTGATCCGTAATAGGTCTTCCAGAGGCTCACGTGCTGGTGGTCGTCCACATTCGAGTGTCACCAGTTTGTCGTGACATAACATATAGAGACTATATGTAGGAAAGTGAGCGTATTACAGATGGGTGATACCCAGACGGCAGAGAACCATGTGACGAGTGAGGGAATAGCGTTGGGGATCGGCGAGGATCCTGCGCATTTGGCAGGTCGGCTCGAGGAATATGAGCACACCAAAACACAGCAGCAACTCAGCGTCGCAACCGAAGTCATTCGGGCCTACAAGGACGAGGGACGCGCCTACATCAAGAAGCTGGCTGAAGAATGTCCGTCAGTTCTAAAAGGCTGGTTTCTCGATCAAGTGGTGAGCGCGGCCTATCCAGATTGGAACCCGGTAAAGATGGAAGCGGAAATGGAGCACATGTTTATGAAGACCGAGAAGTGTCTTCGCCGATTCCCGAAGACCGTGGCCCGCATGATGATGAATAAGTATCGCAACATTCCTGAACGCATGTTCCCGAAATACGTCGTGATGGCACAGCGAGTCAAAGCACGAATCCTTCGTCGTCTTCGCTATGCAGAAAGGAAACAGGGATGTCAGGACGAACCCATGCCCTT
>CBDIWP010000017.1:0-18994 GCA_965285945.1 uncultured bacterium
ATCATGGTGCGCCAAGGCCTGCGCTCGGTGCTCGAAGGGTATCCTGATGTGGAACTGATCGGCGAAGCCGGCAACGGAGCAGACGCCGTGGCGATGACGGCCCGTCTTGGGCCTGCGCTCGTCGTGATGGACATCAACATGCCGATCATGAACGGGATCGACGCGACGGCCCGCATCAAGGCGGAACATCCCGGCGTCCTGATCATCGGCTTATCCGTCAACGCTGGCGGGGACAACCAGACGGCGATGCTCAAGGCCGGCGCCTATGCGTTGCTCACGAAAGAAGCGGCAGTCGTGCATCTCTATGACGCCATCCAGAAAGCCGTGATGCCCTCGCGGTGAACGACCGAATCACTTTTCTTTTTCAGAGAGACTCAGCGCCACGTCGGTTTCGAGCGCAAACCGTCCCCGGCCCCGCGGGACGAGCCGGACGTCGGGACATTTCTGCTCCATCCGTTTCCGGAGCAGGATCAACCGGCTTTCCAGGTTGTCTTTTACTTCCGGCAAGCCCAGCCAGGAATCCATCCGCAGTTCCCGATTGGTGAATTCGGTCCGGCTTTCTTTCTGATGCTGGGTCAGCAGCCGCCAGAGAATGCGGCCGGGCACATTGCGGATCAGGTAGTCGCCGTCGATGAACACGCAATCGTCCTGATGAAAAAAGCAGAAGTGTCTGGTGCGCGGAGTCGTGGGGTGTCCCGCGGGCCGGACCGATGCGGGCCTGCCGGGAGAACCTTCCTCCGTGTCGCGGCTGAGATCTTCGATGCCGGTGGCGAGTTGAGCGGCGAGAATCGTCAACAGCGTGTCCTCCCGCGGCATGAAGGCCAGAGGGTCGGTGCTTTCCACGGCCAGCACGCCGACCAGCCTGGCGCGGGTGACCAGCGGAACGGCGATTTGGGCGGCCGCGCCGGCCAGGCCGGGGAGCGGAATTTCCCGGCAGACCGTTGCGGCTCCCCCCAACGCTTCCGCACGGTCCCTCACGGCACGGGCATAGCGCAGGCTGTGATCGATGGCCGACAATCGCAGCGCGCGCCGGGATCGCGCCACCATCCCGATCAGACCTTCCCCGAAGCCGACCTCGGATCCCACCCCGTTGTCCGGATAGCCGCGGCTGGCGATGGTGAACAATTTACCGCCGGCTGCATCGGCCAGCAGAATCATGGCGTGCGAAAACCCCAGCCGTTCATCCAGGAGTTGGAGCGCGGTATCGAGCAAGTCTCCCAGGGCTTCGGCCCGGTTCAGCTGTTCGGCGGCCAGCCGCAGCAACTCCAGATCCTGATCCAGGAACAGGCGGGACGGAAGTTCCGACGGCGCGGGCGTGGGCAGGCGCGTGAAGCCTTCTACCCGCTCAATGCGCAACACGCGATACACGTCGGCCGCTCTGAGCCGGAAGACCTCCGTCATGCCCGCATAAGAGGCGATGGCCTGCAACTGGAGCGACATCGACTCGAAGAGCGGTCCGGAGGACTCGGCATGTTCGAACCGCAGCTGCAGCCGATAGGCCTGCAAGGTTCTTGGGTCGAGCACCATGGCGCAGGCGAGCGGATTCTCCCGTACGTTGCGATGCGTCTTGTTGAAAAATTGATGGGAGATGGCCACCCTGGCCGGATCGACGTAGTAGACCTGACTGATAAACGTGATGTTCGGCGTGCCGTCGCGGGAGCAGGTGCTCAAGGCGGCGGGGATCATGCCTTGCAGGCAGGGCCAGAGATCTTCCAGCCGGAGCGGGCCCGAGTTCATGGCGTCATCTTCTCGCCGGTTCCGGGACCCGGCGTCTGATGAAACGCTTCGGTGACCCGGACCTCCACGGCCACAGCCGGCTCGATGATCCACGCTTCCCCGAGCGACGCAGGGACACCGATGGCCACGAGTTCTTCGACGAATTCCCGATGCCACGTCCGGCTGTGCTGCGCATCCCGCCGAGTGACGGGCTGGATGGCCTGGACGCGTCCCTTGAGTTGGCAGGCCACATGATCGGTCGGCCTGGTGCAACTGATCGCCACCTGGCCGTTGTCGCGCAAATTCTGCAGCGTCTGCTTGGAAATCGCTTCCGTCAGGTAGATGGTCACGGTGCCGTCGTCCTGGCCCACCCGGATGCCCCAGGCTCGTGTGCATTCCGGCATGAGCATCGCGTCCCGCGTGCCCACGACCACGGAGACGCCCGTCCGAAGCAGCTCGATCATGGCGGTTGGAATCATCGCAGCCCTGCCGGCGCGGCTCCTTAAGAAAGAAGTAGGGCTACGATAGCATATTCTTAGGAACTATGGCGCGGACACCCATGCTATCGTCAGGCTCGCGTGAGGTGACGGCCGACGCCTCACGAATCCAGCGATAACGGCTTGGCTCTTGAACTGAAAAGGAGGTCGTTATGTCTCACTCGCTTATGTGCGCACTTGCTGTCGGTGCGCTTCTCGCTCTGGTTCCCGATGCTCACGCCAGTCAGCCGGCTCCGGCTACCTCGGACGCTCACATCGTTTTTGAAGCGCATGATTACACCTTCATGGGACCGGACCGCATCCCGTCCGGTCAGATTACCATGCAGGTTCAGAACAAAGGGCACGATGTGCACCATATTCAAGTCCTCAAACTGGAGAACGGAAAGACGGCCCAGGATTTTCTCGCAGCGATGAAGGCCGACCCCGAGCACTCTCCAGCCTGGGTCAAGCATGTCGGTGGTCCGAACGCGATCTTGCCCGGCCAAGGGGCGGCCGCCACGATGACGCTGACGGAAGGAGACTACCTTCTCGTCTGTTACGTGCCCGACAAGGCAGGCATCCCGCATGTCGCCCTTGGTATGCACAAGGCATTGACTGTTGCCGGCCGCATGACAAACGTGGCGGCTACACCGAAGGCTGATGTCGTCATTACGCTGGCGGACTATCGCTTTGACTTTTCTTCGCCGATCAAGGCCGGCACGCATACGATTCAGGTCATGAATCGGGGGACCCAGCCTCATGAAGTCGTCCTCCTGAAACTTGAAGGTGCGGCGACAGCTAAAGATGTTGCCGCGGCGTTTGAACCAGGGGCATCCGGGCCTCCTCCCGGAGCGCCGGTAGGCGGAGTGGTCGGACTGGAAAAAGGCGGACAGGCCTTCTTTACGGCGGATTTTCAGCCGGGACGTTATGGTGTGATTTGTTTCTTTCCCGATATCTCGACCGGCAAGCCGCACTTTGCCCATGGCATGGCTTCGGAGTTTACGGTGAGGTAGGACAAGCATCCAGGTGCTCTCACACGCTGGGAGGGTTGCTTACCTGTGCAGCCCTCCAGCCGCCGGTTAGATAGAACAGCGCTTTCGCTATTCCGACGGTGGTGACGCACGCATTGCTCACCGGCTAAAATCTCGAGCCGGTCAGCGTGACATCGGCACGCGCCCAGGCCTGCCGCCATTGCTTGTCCACGTCGGCCGCTTCCGCATCCCGGTGCTGCGCCGCGAGACTCTGTGTGAGGCCGACCAGCGCCCAGCCGTTCCTGGGATGTTGCCGGAGATCCTCCCGGTATATCCGCTCCGCTTCGCCGGCGCGGGCGGCTTGCAGGAGCACGGCGCCCAACGAATGCCGCACCGGAATGTGCCAGAGCGGCGGTTCGTAATAGCGCATGGCATCTTCGAGCGCCACGGCCTCCTGGAGCGCCGCGATGGCCTGGTCGAGCTGTCCCCGGCGCGCGTCGATTTCTCCGGCCAACACCCGTTCGGCGATCTTTGCCAGGTCCCGGACGGGCACGACGCCGACCGTGCGATCGTCCGGAAGACGGCGCAGGGCATCGACGAGCGATTCGTGTTCACGCCGTGCCTGGTCAAATTGTTTGGTGGCAGCCAGGGCCACCCCGCGGGCATAGCGCCAGACGATCCTCGTGTAGACCAACTCCTCGGGCGGCGCGGGCAGCGCCAGGATGTCCTCCCATCGACCGAACCGCACGAGCGCGAACGGCAGGGTCGGGGTAAACTCTTCGAGCGCCGGCTCCTTCAACGCGTGTTCCCAGGGAACCAGTTTCCGGAGGTCGTACGCGGCCTGTAAGGCCTCCCGGCTCCGGCCTTCCATGGTGAGGGCGGCCCAAAGGAAATGCACGTTGTGAGGGTAATAGCCGACCGGATAGATCCCCGAGAGCTGGCGGGTGGACAAGTACTCTCGATCCACCGACACGGCATGGACATTGTGCTCCGCCGCTTTTTTATACAGACCCAGCCGGAGATAGATGTGCGCCGGCATGTGAACCAGATGACCGGCCCCCGGAGCCAGCTCGGCCAACCGTTCCGCGCAGGGCAGCGCGCGCTCGGGCCGGGACGACGCTTCCACCGCATGAATATAGTAATGGCAGGCGCCGGGATGGTCGCGGTCTTTCGCCAGCACCCGCTCGAGTGCGCCCACGATGTCCCCGGCCGCGCCTTTGGGCCGGCCGTCGGCCGTCCAATAATCCCAGGGCTGCTGAACCATGAGGGCTTCGGCGAACAGCGTGCCGGCCGTGGCATCGTCGGGATACTGTTGCCACACCTGTTTCATGGCGCGGGCATAGTCGGCATCCAGCTTGGCTCGGTTGACGTGGTCCGCCCCCGAATAGCGTGTCGCCAAGGCCTCGATATAGGCTCCTTCGCGCGGCGTCACTCGCTTCGCCAGGGCCGATGCGGTTTGCACAGCCGCGAATGCCTGCTCTTCCCGATCCCGATCCATCGCAAGATTGATGTTGGGCCCCAACGCCAGGGCGATGCCCCAGTAGGGCATCGCGGCCTGCGGATCCAGCCGGGCGGCCTCCCGGAATGAATTGATCGCTTCTTCATGATTGAAGGCAAAGACCAGCCGCAAGCCCTGGTCGAAATACTGCTGGGCCCGGTCGGACGAGGTCGTGATCGGATAGTGTAGTGGGCCGAGATTCGAGAAGAGGGGCACAGGGCCCGTTCCCTCCACAGCCTGAGGCGCAGAGTGATCGGCATACGTAGGCCCGGCCGTCAGGCAGACCATCATTCCAAGGCTGAGCCACATCCGCACCGACCTGCATGGATGCTGTTTCTGTCGTTGATGTTGAAGCATGCCGAAACTCCTTTCCCGCCTCATCGCGCGTGGTGGAATTAACGTACCCGTCTTCTTCGATCAGCTCAATGCTCATGACCGATCGGCCGAGCTGGTTATCGTAGGATTGAGTCCTCGAGGATTGGCTGCCGACTCCCGCCGGCAAACGCGACCTAGTGCCAGAGAGTGAACAGGACCGGAGCGAGCAGCCACAGAACCCCCTTCAGCAGAAAGAGGGTGAACCCGGCAAGGCCGAGGCGCGACCACCGGCTGCGCG
Organism: uncultured bacterium; assembly: GCA_965285945.1. Taxonomy (GTDB): domain Bacteria; phylum Nitrospirota; class Nitrospiria; order Nitrospirales; family Nitrospiraceae; genus Nitrospira_D. Next base: position 5,275 of record CBDIWP010000017.1, read on the forward strand.
CGTGTTCTGCGTGGGCATATTGGCAACTGAGTGACTGCCGCATGACGGTTCCTCCTTCCCCGGACGAGGGGCGGATGCAGAGCGTCTCTGCACCCGCCTTGCGGATTAACTGATTCTTGCCGCCTTTGTGCGAAGGCCGGTCATGGCGTATGGGCGGAGACCCGGAACGAGCATCGGCACTTCGCGGCGATAGCGGGCATAGGCTTGCCCGTGGACCTGTTCGAGATCGTGCTCTTCGAAGCGGATGGCGATCAGGATATAGGCTGTCGTCGCCATGGCGAAAACCAGGTGGGCCGCCGTCATCGTGGGGGTGGCCCAAAAGGTGAGCAGCCAGCCGACATACAGCGGATGGCGCACGTATTGATAGAGGCCGGGCGTCTTGAACTCCAGCGGTGTGTACGGGAGTCCTCTGAGATGGAGCCAGACCTGCCGCATGCCGAAGAGATCAAAATGATTGATCAGAAACGTCGCCATAAGGATCAGCACCCAGCCGCCGGCAAAGAGGCCGTAGATCGCGGTGCGGAGGCTCTGATCGCTGATGTCCCACACCACGCCCCCCATAGACTGCCAGAGATGAAAGAGCAACAGCAGGGCGAGGCTTGAGAAGAGCACATAGGTGCTGCGTTCGACCGGTCCCGGAACAAACCGGGTCCACCACCGTTTGAAGGCCGGACGGGCCATGACGCTATGCTGCAGGGCGAAAAGGCCGAGAAGCAGCGTGTTGATGATCAACGCCTGTCCGAACGGCACGGTCGGCGCTCCATCGATGGTCCGCGCAAGGCCGATGTTTCCGATGAAGGCTACGGCATAGACAAACGTGGCAAGAAACACGAGATAACACAGCGTCCCATAGCTGAATGCAACGATCCGGTTCATGGTCGAAGTCCTCCCTTTTCTGGAGGTCCGCAGCCGGGAAAGCCCCGGATGCGGACCCGAAGATCATGTGGCTGGCTGAGTGGTAATCGCAATCTCTACCGGCACGGGATTCGAGATGATGTCGTGCACCGGTGAAAATGTCGTGAGCGCTCTCAACTGTTCCGCCGACGCGTCCGACTTGATGGTGAAATGGACGCGGATCTGTTGATAGCCTTTGCGGACCTTCTCGGAAAGGGCGAGAAAGCCTCGCAAATCGAGATCGCCTTCCAACTCCGATTCCACGGACTCGATGCGAATGCCTCTCGCGGCCGCATGGTAGACGAGCGACGTGGTCAAGCAGGCGGCGAGGGCGTGCAGCACATATTCCACCGGGTTGGCTCCGTGATCTTCGCCCAGCAGCACGGGCGGCTCATCCGCGTCCAGGGTGAAGGGCTGGGTCCGGACGGTATCTTCCCGGCCGGCGCCGTAGAAGCTCTGGATGGTCGATCGATTGTGTCCGCCGTCGATCCAGCGATTCGCCGCACGGAACCGGAATGTGGCCAGGCCGGCGTCCTGCTGCACCGCTTCAACGGTTTGACCGAGCTTCTCCACATTCACGCCATTGATGACTCCGCTGTCGGTGGCTTGTGACATGATGCATCCTCCTTCTTGACGAGGGTGAAGATTGAGTTGCCGAAACAAGAGCCGGTCGGCATTCCGGCAGAATAAGTCCCAGTTCATTCGTGCACCCGTTCCAGTGACAGGCCGTGAAAGATGTCCCCGCAAGGCGGCACCGCCGGCTGCAGCGAGAGGAACGTGCGTCTGACCAGTGCCGGGGACAGCGGCTGCCATCGGTTCCATGGCGCCAGCGACAAGGTGCGTGCCAGCAGGCAGTAGCCGACGAGCACACGAGCGCTGGTCCCCGCCAGTTGAAGCCAGTGAACCCATTGCAATGGTTCCCACGATCCCGCGACCAGCATCGCCAGATAGGCCACCCGCACTTGAACGGGAAAGGCGGTGACGTTCTTCGTGAGCCGGGCCACGTGTGCCAGTTGAATCGCACTGAGCGCCATGGCCAGCGGGAGACCGGCCGGCCAGCCGAAGAGGCCGCTGGCCAGGAGCGCGACCGTGATAAACCAGTACCACCAGCCAAGATCCCGTATGGTCGTCATTGTCCTGCTCCTGCGGTGAGTGAATGATCCAATGCGTTGTTTCTACAGCAGCATTGATGCCAGGCTCTGAAAAGGAACGAATCGCCGCTATAGAGCAGCGGACGAGAGGATCTGTGCGGATGCGAGCGGTTACGAGAGTTCACGACTCACGAGAATTCATGAGGAGATTTGTGAAAACTCGTGAATTAGCGATCGGCGGGTTTGCGAATCTTGAGGGCTTTCATCCGGGAGGAGAGGGTCGAGGGATTGACGCCGAGCAGTTTGGCGGCGCCCTGGTCGCCGGACACTTTCCAGCGGGCCGCTTCGAGCGCCTGCAGGATGTTCGCGCGCTCGAGTGCTTCCAACTCTTTGGCGGTCCGGATGCGGCCGGGTGACTCAGGCGCCTTGTCGACCGAAGGTCCCTGAGCGGAGAAGGCTTCCGGCAAGGCCCGATCGAGATTGAGCCGGCCGTCCATTGAGGTGATGACGGCTCGTTCGATGACGTTTTGGAGTTCCCGGACATTGCCCGGCCAACTGTAGCCGCGGAGACGCCGCGCTTCATCGGGGGGCAGCGGCGCGACCGTGCGGCCGATCTTGGACGCACATTGACGGGCAAAGGTGGGGGCGAGACGCACGATGTCCTCTCCTCGATTCCGGAGGGGCGGCAACCGCAAGGGAAACACATTCAACCGGTAGTACAGATCCTCGCGGAATGTGCCCTGTTTCACGGCGGAAGCCAGGTCGCGGTTCGTGGCCGCGAGCACCCGCACCGTGACCTTCCTCGTGGCGGCACTGCCGACCGGGTCGAATTCCCCCTCCTGCAGGACGCGGAGGAGTTTCGACTGGAGATAAGGTTCTGGACCAACGCGGCAAAGAAGCGCTTGCCGGTTTCCATGGCGGTGCCTTCCAGAATGGCGCGCAAGGCGGTCTCGGCTTCCAGGCCATGGAGAGGGGAGGCGTGATCGGCGGCGGAGGACATACCAGGCAGGAAGTATGAAGCGAGGAGAGAACCCGTTGCAAGAGGCGACAGACGCTCCTCCCATCCCGGCCTGAATCTCCCGAGTGTGTCCGGTCGGAAGATCTGTGCTTAAGTAGGGAACCTCTTATCGAAACCGGGTCCAGGCACAGGAGGCGCACCATGGCCGCTGGCATCACACCCATCCCCGAGGGCTATCACAGCATCACGCCGCATCTCATCAACGAGAACGCCTCGCGGCTGATCGAGTTCCTCAAGCAGGCGTTTGACGCGCAGGAACTCAACCGGTTGTCCGGTCCGGACGGCCGCGTCCTGCATGCTGAAATGCAAATCGGCGATTCGATGCTGATGATCGGCGAGGCCACGGGTGAATGGAAAGCGATGCCGGCCTCGCTGGCCCTGTATGTCGAGGACGCCGACGCCATCTACAAGCGCGCGCTGGACGCGGGGGCCGTCTCGCTCCGGGAGCCGGCGGATCAATTTTACGGCGACCGCAGCGCCGGCGTGAAGGACCTGGCCGGCAATCATTGGTGGATTGCCACTCATATCGAGGATGTGTCGCGTGAAGAGCTGCGGCTGCGGGCAGAACGCTGGATGAAGGCCGGCACGAACGCAGGATGCTGAAAACGTCCTCCAGCGGCGAAAGACACGGGGCGCTCACCATCTCGCGCCCGTGTGCAGACATGAGGCGACTTATTCGTCGCCTCGCGCACCTCGCATCGTTCAGCCCTTCAACGTACCCCCCGGGGAAGAGCTGCTCTGGCAGCTCGGGGCGGGTGGGTGAAAAAAAGACGCCTCAGGGTTCACTCGCTGCGAGAGATACGGGGCGCTCACCATCTCGCGCCTGCTGGACAGCCATTTTGAGCATCCCGCTGTTGACTTCGTACCGGAAGTAAGTACCCGGTCCCTCCCCTTGGAACCCAAGCAGAGCATTCTTTAGATTCAAGCCCTTAGGCTGCTGTCGATTTTCTGAATCAGGAACGACTATCTTGTGCCGGTGAGATTGCCGGTGAGGAGGCGACCATGAAGTATTTGTGTTTGGTCTATGTGGAAGAACCCGTTCTCAATGCCCTCTCGAGAAGCGAGCGCGTGGCCCTCTCGGAGGAGTCGCTCCAGTACTGCGAGGAACTGCAGAACGCCGGCCAGTTCATTGCCGCGTCACCGCTGCATCCGGTGGAGACGGCAACCACCGTGCGGATGCGAAGCGGCAAGCTCTCCGCCACCGACGGTCCGTTCGCAGAGACCAAGGAGCAACTGGGCGGGTTTTTCATGATCGAGGTGCGCGACCTGAACGATGCCATCCGGGTGGCCGCGAAGATCCCGGCGGCCCGCCTGGGGAGCATTGAGGTCCGGCCGGTCAAGGATGGCGGATGCGCGTGATGGAGCGGAAAGGCATGCCGGGCATTCGACAGGCGGGATAGGCGACGCGGTACACGACGAACCCTTCAAAAAGGAGCGGACCTATGAGCGGAGTACGGCTACTCGTTGGCACACGCAAGGGCGCCTTTATATTGACGGCGGATGGCACACGCACGGAATGGACCGTGGCCGGTCCTCACTTCGGCGGGTGGGAGATGTACCATCTGAAGGGGTCCGCCGTGGATCCGAACCGGTTGTATGCCTCGCAGACCAGCAGCTGGTTCGGGCAGATCATCCAGCGGTCGGATGACGGCGGCAAGACCTGGCACCAACCGGGGACGCCTCCGGGCGAGCCCACCACCGAGCCGGACGGGACGCCGAAAGGCGAGAGCAACAAGTTCGTCTACGATGAGAGCAAGGAAACCGGGAAACCGTTGACCACCCATCAGCATTATGATGGCTCACAGCGCCCCTGGGAATTCAAGCGGGTGTGGCATCTCGAGCCCTCCCTCACCGATCCCGATACCGTATACGCCGGGGTGGAAGATGCGGCCTTGTTCCGCTCGACCGACGGCGGCCGGTCCTGGCAGGAACTCTCCGGACTGCGCAGCGCGAAAGGCCACCTCTGGCAGCCGGGGGCCGGCGGGATGTGCCTGCACACGATCCTGCTGGACCGCCGGCATCCGGAGAGAATCTTCATCGCCGTTTCCGCCGCCGGCGCATTCCGGACCGATGATGCCGGCAAGACTTGGCGCCCCGTGAACAAAGGGTTGAAATCGCAGTTCGAACTGCCGGATCCTGATGCGGAAGTCGGCCACTGCGTGCACCGCATTGCAATGCACGAGTCGCGTCCGGACGTGCTGTTCATGCAAAAGCATTGGGATGTGATGCGCAGCGACGACGGCGGCGAGTCCTGGCGCGAGGTCAGCGGGAACCTGCCGACCGATTTCGGGTTCCCGATCGGGGTACACGCCCATGAGCCGGAGACCATCTACGTCGTTCCCATCAAGAGCGACTCGGAACATTATCCGCCGGACGGCAAGTTGCGCGTGTACCGGAGCCGCACGGGCGGCAATGAGTGGGAGGCGCTGACGAAGGGCCTCCCGCAACGGAACTGTTATGTGAACGTTTTGCGTGACGCGATGGCGATCGACTCGCTCGATCCCTGCGGTTTGTACGTCGGCACGACCGGCGGGCAGGTGTATGCGTCGGCCAATGGCGGAGACAATTGGGAGGCGATTGTGCGGGACTTGCCTCCTGTCCTTTCCGTCTCCGTTCAAACCCTGTAGCGAGCGCTGAAAATGCCTTCCAGCGGCGTTCTCAGTCACGACTCTCACTGCGACGTACCCAGGGGGTACGCCTCGCTCGCGTCGTTCCCTGCGGCCTTGCTGGAAGAGCATTTTGAGCGCTCGCATTCTTCCCTGCGGCCTTGGTTGGGGAAAAGGTGCGTCTCGGCGCGCCGGGGTGGGCGGGTGGTAATTGAGACCATTTTGAGCGGCCGTTAGGGTGGGCGGGCGCTAGTGGAAGAGCATTGTGAGCGCTCGCAATCGATCGGAGTAAATGCATGATACGAGTCGTATTGCCGGCACATTTGCGGACCTTAGCGCGGGTGGACGGCGAGGTGACGTTGGAGGTGACGGGGCCCGTCACGCAGCGGTCGGTGCTCGATGCGCTCGAGGTCCGGTATCCGATGCTGCGGGGGACGATCCGTGATCATGTGACGCAGCGGCGCCGGGCCTTCGTCCGATTCTTTGCGTGCGAGCAGGATCTTTCCCACGACCCGCCCGAGCAGCCGTTGCCCGATGCGGTGGCGAGCGGCAGCGAGCCGCTGCTGATCGTGGGCGCGATGGCGGGGGGGTGACCAGGGAGGGTCGATGGGCGCGCGGAAGGCGGCGAGTCATCACTAAACCGGGAGGGTTGCTATGCCTCGCTATGTCGACGGCTATGTCTTGCCGGTGCCGAAGAAAAATTTACAGGCCTACCGCCGCATGGCGCACAAGGCGGGAAAAGTCTGGCGGGAGCACGGGGCGCTTGAATTCAAAGAGTGCGCCGGCGACGATCTCCATGTCCCATGGGGATTGCCGTTCCCGCGGCTGATCAAACCCAAGCCCGGCGAAACGGTATTGTTTTCGTGGATCGTTTTTAAGTCTCGCGCGCACCGCGATCGGGTCAACGCCAAGGTCATGAAGGACCCGCACCTGGCCGCTTCCATGAATGGGAAGTCGATGCCGTTCGACTCGAAGGGCATGGCCTACGGCGGGTTTACGATTCTCGTCGACCTCTAGCGCAGTGCCTGTTTCGTCGATGATCGAAAGGAGCGTGCGCTATGCAATACCTGCTGCTGTGCTGTTTCGATGAGTCGTCATGGGAGAAGCTGTCCGACCAACACAAAGAGGCGATCATGCGGGACTATGGAGCCGTGATCCAGAGCCTCGTCAAGAGCGGGCACTTCCGTGGCGGCGGCCGGCTTCACCCGACAGCGGCGGCCACGACCGTCCGGATGAGGAACGGCAAGATGGTCCTGACCGACGGTCCGTTCGCCGAGACGAAGGAGCAGTTCGGCGGGTACCACGTGATCGAATGCAAGGACCTTGACGAGGCCATCAGCATTGCGGGACGCATCCCGACGCTGCCGGCCGGCGGCGCCATCGAAGTACGACCCGTCGCAGTGCCTGAGCAGGACCTGTCGGTGCGTTGATGAGCGACGATGCGGCCGGGCGGGCGCACGCGCTCGTGGAGGAGATCTACCGGTCGGAGTCCCGTCATGTCCTGGCCACATTGATCCGCTTGCTGAAGGACTTCGACCTGGCCGAAGAGGCCCTGCATGAGGCGTTTACCGCGGCCGTGGAGCAGTGGCCGCGCGAGGGGATTCCGGCCAATCCCAGGGCCTGGCTGGTGTCGGCGGGCCGATTCAAGGCGATCGACGGCATGCGGCGGCGCGCCCGGTTCGATGCCTCGCTCACCGACCTCGCCCGGCATATCGAGAGCATCACCGGCGACCCGATGGAGGCCGAGGACGATCATATCAACGACGACCGCCTGCGTTTGATCTTTACCTGCTGCCATCCGTCGCTCAGACCGGAAGCCCAGATGGCGCTGACGCTGCGTGAAGTCTGCGGGCTCACGACCGAAGAAGTCGCCAGAGCGTTTCTCGCTTCTCCGCCCACCGTCGCGCAGCGCATCGTCCGGGCCAAGGCCAAAATCAGGGATGCCCGCATTCCGTACGAAGTGCCGCCGCCATCCGAGTTGCCGGACCGCCTCGATTCGGTGTTGCACGTGCTGTATCTCGTCTTTAACGAAGGGTATTCCGCCTCATCGGGCGTCTCCCTTACGCGGGCCGATGTGTCGGGAGAGGCGATCAGGCTGGGGAAGCTCCTGGTGCAATTGTTGCCGGAACCCGAAGTGATGGGGCTGCTGGCCTTGATGCTGTTGCAGGAATCGAGGCGAGCGGCGCGCACGTCGCCGGACGGCGATTTGATCTTGCTGGAGCACCAGGACCGTTCGCTCTGGAACGCCGCGTATATTTCCGAGGGCGTCGCGCTCGTCGAACGGGCGCTGGCCTCCCGGCGTTTCGGGCCGTACACCCTGCAGGCCGCCATCGCGGCGGTGCATGCCGAGGCGCCTCATGCCGGCGCGACCGATTGGACCCAGATCGTGGGCTTGTACGACGTGCTGGTGCGGGCCGATCCGTCGCCGGTGGTCCAGCTGAATCGGGCGGTGGCGGTGGCCATGCGCGACGGACCCGCGGCCGGGCTCGAATTGATCGATGCCCTCCTCGACGAGTTGGCCGACTATCACCTGGCGCATTCAGCACGGGCGGAGCTCTGCCGGCGATTGGGGCGCACGGCAGAGGCCAAAGTCTCCTATGAACGGGCGCTCGGCCTCACGAAACAAGAACCGGAACGGCGGTTTCTCACGCGACGCTTGGGGGAACTGCCTGGTTGAGACAGGAGTGTTTTTCGTGGGCCGGAATGTCCGATAACGGCTCACTCGGCCGGAGGCAGGTCAAGTGGCAGACCGAGCGGAAAAACCGGGCTTGGGAAAACCCGCGAAGGATCACATTCAAAGGCGGTCGATTTTCGACTCCCTGGACGACTATCGTATGGGACCCGGCTCCCGATTCAGAGGCAGCGGTTTATGAACTGACGGAGGCATCCATCATGAAATACATGTTGCTGATCTACTTTGAGGAAGCAAAAGGGTTGAGCGAGGCCGAACGGCGGCAGTGCAATGAGGAATCAACAACCCTCGCGCAGCAGTTACATGCACAGGGACAATTTGTTGCCGCCAATCCGCTCCATCCCACCTCTATGGCGACCAGCGTGCGGGTCCGCGACGGCAAACAGCTCGTGACCGACGGTCCCTTCGCTGAAACCCGTGAACAGCTGGGTGGCTATTTCCTCATCGAAGCCGAACATCCGGACGAGGCCATTGCGGTCGCCGCACGGATTCCCATGGCTTGCAAGGGGACGGTGGAGGTGCGGCCGGTGAGAGAGATCCCCGGTCTGCCGGCGTCCCACAACGCCACGGTCGAGCTGAAGGTCCCGCAGGAACGTCAGCGATTGTGAACGGAGCTGCGTAGCCTCAGCTCACCAGCATGTCATAAGAGAGGGCCGGCCATGAAATACATGTTGCTCGTGTACCACAATGAGACCAGGTTTGCCGAGTTGGGGGAGGCCGTGCATGCGCAGATGCTGGAGGAGTCGATCCGGCTGGCGCACAAGGTCGCGGCGCCGGGGCAGTATCTGGCCGCGCCGCTGCAGCCGACCTCCACCGCAGCCTGCGTGCGGGTCCGTGACGGTAAACCCCTGGTCACGGATGGTCCCTATGCGGAAACGCGTGAGCAGCTGGCCGGATACTTTCTTATCGAGGCAGGGAATCGTGAGGAGGCGATCGGCATCGCCGCCCGGATTCCTGGCGCGCGGATCGGCACCGTGGAGATCCGGCCGGTCAGGGATGTCCCCGGCCTCCCCACGGCCTAAGGCCTGTCCAATATTTGGGCAGGGGCGCGGTCGATTCCGGCCCGACGAACGAGGTGGCAGATTGTCCTGCCGGCGTGGGACGGCATGTTGCCGACCAGGATGCCGAGAGGTCCGAACGGGTCATGGCCGCGATCCTGCCAATGCCAAACCGGACATGCAGCGCGTGGAAGCAAGCCGCGGCGCCGGCATCGGATGAAGCGACCGGATCGGTCCGGAAGCATCCAGGACACTGATGCGCGTTTGGGGCAAGGCGGGAAAAAAACTACCCCCTTGAGCCGTGATAACCGATAGGCCATAGTAAAGCCTCATGGATGCATCATCCGTCTCTGTCTGCACCACTATGGAAGAACGGTACCGGACCTTGGTCGAGGTGGCGGAAGCCATTTCCTCGCACCGCGATCTGGACGACCTCTTCCGAGAACTCGCCCGGTGTCTGCCTCGCGTCGTGCAGGTCAACTTTGTCGGATTGAGTCTCTACGACCCCGCGCGCAATACGATGCGCCTCCACACGATTCAGGCCAACGTGCCCGCCGACCTCATCGGGGGCCACGAAGAACCGATCGAAGACAACCCTGCCGGATGGGTCTGGCGAACCCAGCAGCCGCTCCTCGTGCCGGATCTGGCCGGGGAAGAGCGCTGGCCGGCCGTCGTGCAACGGATGAAGAGCGACGGGACCCATTCATGTTGCTTCCTGCCGTTGACCACGGCCGTGCGGCGGCTCGGAGCCATCGGATTCTCGAGTTTACTGAAGTCGGCCTACAGCGAAACGGATCTGGAGTTCCTTCAGCAGGTCGGCCAACTGGTCGCCGTGGCGGTGGACAATGTCCTCCATCATCGGGACCTCACACTCGACCGGGAGCGGTTGCGCCTCCTGCTCGAGGTGTCGGAAGCGATCGCGTCGCACCGCGACCTGACGGTGCTCCTGCAAGACCTCGCCAAGCGGCTGCCCGATATCGTGCCCTTCGACTTTATCAACGCGGTTCTGCACGACCCGGAACGCCATGTGATGCGGCTCTGGCTCCTGGTGACGTCCACGCCGTCCACCATCAATCCCGGGTTGGAAACGCCGATGGACGAATCGCCGGGAGGATTGGTCTGGAAGACCCAGCAACCGCTGGCGGTCCCCGATGTGTCGAAGGAGCACCGATTTCCCAGACTCATGGCCATCTTTCGCGAGAACGGCGTCCGGTCTTTCTGCGGGGTGCCGCTCACGACCGCGCAACGCCGTCTCGGATCGATGGGGTTCGGCAGTCTGCAGGCGCGAGCCTATCAGGAGTCGGAAATCGCGTTCATGCAGCAGGTGGCGAGGCAGGTGGCCGTCGCGCTGGACAACGCGCTCAATTCGGAAGCCGCCGTGGCGTATCAAGAGCAGTTGACGCGGGAGCGCGACCAGCAGCGGCTGCTGCTCGACGTCAACAATGCCGTTGTGTCGCACCTGGACCTCGACGACCTGTTCAGCGCGGTCAGCACCTGCTTGCGGCGAGTGATCCGGCACGACGGCTCCAGCCTGCTGCTCTATCATGCCGACACCCGCCGGTGGCGCATTCGGGTGCTGGACTTCGCCAGCAACGAGAGTTTCATCGAAGAGGGGCAGGACGAATCGGAGACGCGGTCCCCCTGCGGTCAGGTAATGGCCACCGGGACGGCCGCCGTGTTTCGGGAACGCGACCTCCGGGCGATGGCTCCGGTCTCCGAGGTCGCGGCATGCCTCCTGGACCGCGGGGTCAAATCATTTTGCAGCCTGCCGCTCATTGCGCACACTCGGACGATGGGCGCGTTGAACGTCGGCCGGAGGGAAGACGACGGGTTTACACCGGAGGACGTGGACTTGCTGAGCCAGGTGGCCAGACAGATCGCCCTGGCGGTGGCGAATTCCATGGCCTACCAGGAGATTGCGTCGCTCAAGGATACACTCGCCAAAGAAAAGGTGTACCTCGAAGGCGAGATTCAAACGGAGTACAACTTCGAAGAAATCGTCGGAGAGAGTCGCGCGCTCAAGCAGGTCCTCAAACAGGTCGAAACCGTGGCCGGCACCGACTCGACGGTCCTGATCCTGGGGGAAACCGGCAGCGGAAAAGAACTGATCGCCCGCGCCCTGCATAATCTCAGCGCCCGGCGGGACCGGACGTTCGTGAAACTCAATTGTGCCGCCATTCCGACCGGGCTGCTCGAAAGCGAGCTGTTCGGCCACGAGAGAGGGGCCTTTACCGGAGCCATCGCGTCGAAGGTCGGCCGGTTCGAGCTGGCCGACCGGGGGACGATCTTTTTGGACGAGGTGGGCGAGATTCCCCTGGAGCTGCAGGTCAAGTTGCTCCGGGTGCTCCAGGAACAGGAGTTCGAACGGCTGGGCAGCACGCGCACGATCCGTGTCAATGTCCGGGTCGTGGCCGCCACCAACCGCGAGTTGGGACAGATGGTGGAGGAGCAGAAGTTTCGCAGCGACCTGTATTATCGGCTCAAGGTCTTTCCGATCACCATGCCGCCGCTGCGCGAGCGCCCCGGGGACATTCCCTTGCTGGTCCGGCACTTTGCACAGAAGTTCGCCACACGGATGAAGAAACGCATCGACTCCATTCCGGTCGAGGCCATGCAGGCTCTGCAAGCCTATCCCTGGCAGGGCAACGTGCGCGAGCTTGAAAATTTCATCGAGCGGGCGGTGATCCTGTCATCCGGCTCAGAGCTCTTCGTCCCGCTCTCGGAGCTGAAGCGTCCCACGACTCCGGTCAACGGGTCGATTGCGACCCTGGAAGAGGCGGAACGCGACCATATTATGAAAGTGCTTCACGACACCAACTGGAGAATCGGTGGGCTCTCCGGTGCCGCTGCCAAACTCGGCATGAAGCGAACCACGCTCCAGTCAAAGATGCAGCGGCTCGGCATCACTCGTCTCCGTTAGCGCCGTACTCTCCCGTGCGTACCTAGGGCGCGTCGGGAGCGTGCGATGCTCCGGATCTCATCGCCGTTTGGTAGTAGAGTTCTAATGGCTTATGAGGAGCGGCTTCACCCATGGACGAGGGAGTCTGAAAGGCTTCCGCCAGGTGAATGATAATGGTATTGGTGTGAGACCTCAGATCGAGCCGTGACGCGATGTGGCGCGTTTTCATGCCCAGGCAGGCTTCAAGTTTGTCCCGCAGCAACGACTCCCCCGTCTTGAAGAGTGCCCCATGCACTTGCTCGAGGAGCGTCCGGCCTTCCGGGGATTGAGCCAACTGCTCTTCCGCGGGAATCGACGAGCTGCGCGTCAAGACGACTTCGATGCGCTGCTCGTGAATATGAACCCGCGCATGGTTGTAGTGAGACTTCAAGAACTCGGTCTGGAAGTCCAGCACAGCCAGCATGACGACATATTCAGCGTCCGCGATGTTTCGATCGCTGTGCATGGGACACACCTCGTGCTAAGCCTTACCGCAGCTTGCGCCCAGTCTGGGGATCCTCAAGCGTTGTCTGGAAACGGTCGAGGATGAATTCCTCAAGCGACCCCGGAAGGGGCTCGCTCGTGTCACCCTCCTCAGACGGCCTCAAATCAGCGGATTGCCGAGGCGCTTGTATCGGCCGTCGGTCATCTCGAAACTGTGCCATATGTTTCCCCTTGCAGGCAGACGCGTGTCTCGCCTTGGCGAGACACGCGTCACTGTTCGCCAGAAAGCGGGCGATGCACCCTCAGTACGCCTTGCTGAACCCCGGCTCACCGTCATACGTCCACAGTTTTTGGGCGGCAGACCACCACCACCCTCTCTTCGTCAGTTCAGCCAGAAACGTGTTCACTTCGGCGTCGGTGACCTCCCGGGTCGCCATGAAGCGGCACCGATACCAGTTCACCATGAGTAGATCCGGACTGACGAACCCGGGCCACACCTTGGTCCCCCGGTTGGAGATGAACTCGCAGCGGAAGGGGCCGACATCCTCGAATGTCGGAATCCCGTCTTCCGAGATCAGATACAAATCGACACCGACCAATTCGATCTTGCGCTTCTTCTTCGTCGTCTTTGCAATGTCAGTCAGCGTGGGCATGGTCTTCTCCTTCTCTTGCATCACAGCGTCGCATGCATCTTGTCGATAATGGCCTGAGCGTATTCGTCGGTTTTCGCCGTTCCACCTACGTCATAGGTCACATGTTTCCGCTCTTCGAGCACGGCGAACATGGCCTTCTCGATACGATCGGCCGCGGCTCCCTCGTGCAGCCATCGCAGCATCATAATGCCGGAGACCAGCACCGCCGAGGGATTGACCTTCTTCATGCCGGCGTATTTCGGCGCCGATCCGTGCACGGCTTCGAAAATCGCGCAGGTGTCACCGACGTTGGCGCCTGGCGCAAACCCAAGACCGCCCACAAGCCCGGCGCAAAGATCGGTGAGAATGTCGCCGTAGAGATTGGGGAGCACTAAGCAATCGAACTG
>CBDIWP010000018.1:0-8675 GCA_965285945.1 uncultured bacterium
GAAGGGCTGGTGAAATTGACTATGGAATGGCTATTGAGGCACCGCCAAACGAAAGGGGCGGAAACAGATAAGCAACTCCTAATGGCGATTGAAAGCCAGTCCTTTACTCTACCAAAGCACTGCGTAAACAACAAAACCAGACCGTTGAGATGCTCTTCAAATCCTATACATTATGAATCATTCTTAACTGGTTAGGCTATATTATTATGCTGTTTGGGCTTGCCTTTTGTCATGTTTGATTTTGAAATAAAATTATGATGTCAATCCATCTAATCTTATTTTAAAATATGCTGGGGTTATAATGAGGGCTTAGGGCTTGTTATTTGACGACTACGACCTCTATGTCGCCTTGCCGATGCATGACAATAATCCCGACATCCAGTTTATGCCGCCGGACAAGCAGATCCACCGAGGCCTTTCCTACTTGTAGATTCTTGATCTGCAACTCATGCAGGAATACCGGGAGTATCGGGTACGTAAAGTACACTTTGGCCTCAGACGCATGAATCGACATACCCAGACAAGCTTGAAGACCCATGAAGGCGGAGGCCGCAGCCCAGGCCTGAGGATTACAGGCGACAGGGTAGCGGGTCAGGCCTTGGCCGGGTCGGCGGACAAACCCGCAAAACAATTCGGGCAACCGGTGTAAATCCACGACCAGGCTGGCATCAAACAAGCTAGTCATAATCTTTTCCACGCCAGCCTTTAAACCGTATCGGGCAAGACCGGCTGCGATGATTGCGTTGTCGTGAGGCCACACGGAGCCGTTATGATACGACATTGGGTTATAGCGTCTCTCCCCATCCGCCAACGTGCGCACCCCCCATCCGCTGAAGTGATCATTGTTCATCAGTGTGTCGGCCAACCGAACGGCTCGGTCTGGACTAGCGATCCCAGTGTACAGACAGTGACCCGCATTGGACGTTCTCACGCGACAGGTTTTCTTATGTCCATCCAATGCCAGTGCGTAAGTGGCCAAGTCTTCACACCAGAACACCTCTTCAAATTGTTGTTTCAGTTTTTCCGCCTGCCGGCGGAGTTCGTTCGCTCGTTCCGGTAATCCGAGCGCCTCCGCCAATTTAGCGCCCTGCTGCTTGGCGTCATAGACATAGCCTTGTACTTCACACAAGGCGATCGGGCCCTCCGCTAGTTCTCCGTTCTCGTGAAAAACCGAATCACTCGAATCCTTCCAGCCCTGATTATCCAGTCCTGTCTGGGACTTTTGATGGTACTCCACGAATCCATCCCCATCCTGATCACCATAAGTATCGATCCAATCAAGGGCCAGTTCGATATTCGGCCAAAGGGTGCGCATTAACGCGAGGTCGCCCGTCCGTTCATAATAGGCTCCCGCCAACATGACAAAGAGCGGTGTCGAATCCACACTGCCGTAATACAGTCCAAAGGGAATCTCTCCCAGCGCGGCCATTTCCCCCTTTCGCGTCTCGTGCAGAATCTTTCCCGGCTCGGCATCCTGCGCCATCTTCAGTTCCTTCGCTTGGGCCGACGCCAAGTAACCGAGCACCCCGCGAGCGATCTGCGGTTTGATCCATAACGCTTCGAGCGCCGTAATAATGCCGTCCCGGCCAAATGGCGTGCTGAACCAGGGAACCCCAGCGTACGGATAGGGCCCTTCAGCCGTCTCGGTGACCATCATGCGAAGGTCCACCAACGAACGGTTCCACCATTCATTGAATTGCTCGTTAGATGTATGAATCAGGCAATCCTCGCTTTGTTCGGCTTTGAGCTCCATCTCGGTCTCGGCCACCGCATGATCGTACGCAAAACAGGTCCGCAGTTTCGCGCCGATATCGCAGCAGATCGTGACGGTAACCAACATCTCGGCTTTTGGGTCCAAGGTCATATTAAACAGCGCTTGCGTCACACTGAGTTCCGTCGGAATCGGCGAAAACATGATCCTGGTTTGACGCAACACTCCATCGAGTCCCTCGTAGGGCAAGACGAGAACATCCTTTCCCACCGCCCCGTGCAATTGCTTCCCTTTATGTTGCCGTTTTGTGCCACGGACTTCAAAGATATCCGCAAAATCCGATTCGAACCGGAGTCCGATCTGTATCGATATGGCGGCCAGACTGAAATTCGAGAAACGAAATCGTTCATACCCTACTCCGTTCCACAAAAACCGGGAGCGAAAGACATGCACGCTACCCCGCGGAATGTCGATCTGGCCTTCGTGATATAGGTCCGGATTGGTCAAATCGACCGCCAACAACGCATTGTCTTCCTTGATGGTGGAACTGAGCAGCATCGGCCGACCATTGTTCAGAAACAATTCCTCCCGGTTCAAGAACCGCGTTCCTTCGTGATACAAGCCCTGTGTTCCATGACCGACCAGTTGAATATCCCCATAGCGATCGAAGACACCGAAGGTTTCGCCATGCTTGAGCACCCGGGTCCGATTGTCCGCCATGGACGAGCTGGCAAGAATATAAAACTGATCATTGATGTTGATAATCTCTTCCACAAAAACCTCCATTACGCTTGCCGAAATGATTACACGATCTCATCCGCGAATATCCAATGGACAGACCCGAACGAATGATCACGCGGCAGTCCAATTCCTCTTATTACCTTATACTCTTCTTACCGACCATGCTCAATATACCATTCAATCTCACGTCCCAACACTATTGGTCAATGCGTGGAGAGCTGCGTCGCAAGCTTGATCACTTCAGGCTCTTCGGCAGCAATAATTGTTCCGTCCAATTTGTTCTCATCCAGCGGATGACATAAGCCGAGACGATGGCGGCCAAAAAGAATCCAGTTCCAATTCCTACGACACTCGGGAGTTCCCCGATCTCTTGCGTCGTCCAGCCGAACAACGTCATCCCTGCGATGGCTGCTACCATCGCGCCAAGATTGTAAATGGCCAGGACACGTCCCAACATTACCCGCGGCGCGATCTCCTGCAGGATGCCCCAGGCAATCGGAGTCAACGCACCAGCTCCTATGCCGATCACGACCATGAGCAGCGCAGCGGGAAGACGATTGGAAGTCAAGACCAACCCCCATATGGCAAACCCACTGATCAGACTGGACACCATCATCATTTGAATGCGCCGGTAAAGCGGCCAACCGGACAGAGAGACCAACCCCAGCGACATTACCAAAAGCCCTACACCGTAGGCAGACCAAAAATAGCCAACCTCGACCGGACCTAAATCCAGCATCTTCTTCCCGAACACTGGGAACAAAGTACTGAAGGCGCTTGCTGAAAATGTGTAGGCTATAGCAACACCAATTAACAGTAGGATCATCCGCTGATCGAACAACACGTACCGAAATCCGTCCCGCACATCCTGAAACATATTGGTCAGCGAAGTTACCGCCGCGGAGGCCGATTCGGCTGCCGGAAACCGAATAATCAGGAAACACGCGGCCGAGACGAGATAACTGACGGAATTGATACAGAGCACTTCCTGTGAACTCATCGTTGCGATCCCTATGCCGCTCAGTGCGGGACCGATGATGATGCCAATGCTCGTCGTTGTCTGTAAAAGCGCATTGGCCGCGGTGAATTCATGCCGGGCGACCAAGAGCGGAATCGAGGCAGTCAGCGCCGGTCCGAACACGGCCGACGCAACCGCATGAACGAAAACCAGGATATAGAGACGCTCAATGCTGAAGGATTCGACCGAGATCAAACAGGGTATGAAACCAAGTACTACGGCACGGATGAGATCGCTACCGATCAGCAGTAATTTCTTGGGCAGCCGGTCGACAATGACCCCGATGAAAGGCCCGAACAGAATCGGCGGAAGCGTCTGCAGCAAGCCGATGATCGTGGTCTTAAGCGGAGAACCGGTAATGGCATAGACGAACCAAAGTAGCGCCAGCTTGGACACCGCATCACCGACCTGCGAGACCATCTGACCCCACCACACGAGGGTAAAGTCTCGTGTGAGGAATTGCGGTGACCAGCTAACTGTCGGGCTCAGCCTGGATTCATTCGTGTTGCATCGTTTCATAGTGAGTTAGAATTCATGGAATGAAACCAGCTTGGGCACTAGGGAGCCGTTTACTCAGCTGTAATGAGCCGGACGGTGCTGGTGTTCACCGCCTTGACACCGGGCACCTGGCGAGCCGCCTGAGCCGCTTCCAGAATAATGACCTGAAATCGCGTGGATCCAGTCAACGTAACGACTCCTTCTTCCGTTTTTACCTCGAACTTCACCGCTTGCAATGTTTCACTCTTTTCGAATCGTTCTTTTATCAGTTGAGTGATGATTTTGTCTCGCTCGACGACGAGCCCATGAGAGGCATTTGGATTCACTTTCAGACGATTCTTGACCGCATGCACTCCGTCGAGACAACGGATAATATCTGCTGCCGTCTGCTTTTCGCTGTCGCTGGTGACCTTGCCGAGAAGGACCAGATCATTGCCTTTTGCGTCAATTTCAATGTCATAGGGAAAAAGTCGGGAATCGGCCATGAGCGCTAGCTTGGCCGTGATTATCAGGGAGTGTATTGATTCTTTCCCTTCGGCTTCCGCGAATTTGGTTTTGTCCGTTGACGTCTGATCTGTGGACGACTGGCCGTTTGCCGCCGGTTTGTTGTCCGCTGGCGGATTGACCTGCGGGCATGGCCGTTCGTCGCCAATTATTTCCACTTCTTTTTGGTGCGATTCCATATCCTTTGATTTCGCTTCCGACTCCTCCGCCTCCTGTTCCAGTTCCTTGAGTTTATGTTCAGACTCATGGATCGTCGGTTCGGTCTCCTTAAGCTTCGGCACCACCTCAGGTTTGATTTCGAGAGATTCGGCGCCGAGCAGGATTCGTCCATCTATCAACGCCATGCTGCATATCAGAGCGATCAATGCAGCAAATCTGAATGAACGGAAGAAAGAAATCATGGCATCACGTTTTCATGCTGGATCACGTCCGAATCCTCTCCACGGATTTGCCCTGCTGCACGCGCCGCACTGTAAGGCATTCGATTCACCGCTGCGAAAGAAACCGGAAATACACGATAAGCTGGGTAAGCACGAGAACCACATGCGCGAGAAGATGAAACAAGGCAATCATACGGCGGCCACGGGCTCTGCAAACCCGTGGTCCAGAGAAATTCCGGATAACTAGGTCGTGGCTGGAGCATAATCTCGACGACTCACATGAATCGTCACCATTGCAGTGAGCAACAGGGCCAATCCGATACCGACCAGACTTGCAGCCGGACTGATTTCATCCGAAGCCCATCCAAACCCCGCCATGCCAACCATAGAAGAAGCCATTCCACCAGTGCTAAACGTGGTGAAAACACGTCCTAAGAGGTGTTCGGGCGTCACTTCCTGGAGCGTGGCTGACACGACTGGGTAATACACCGATGTGGTGCCGCCGATGACGCCGATCAGCAACATTGTGTTCGCTAACACCGGCGTCTCTATCAATCCAAGACTGCAGACCGCCAGACCTCCCACTGCCAGGAACTTGGCGATTCGACCGATGCGATTGCGAAAATCACCTTGTGGTACCCACGCCAACCAGAGGGAAGCCGCCAGCATTCCGATCCCCAATGCCGACCAGATCCATCCCAACTCGAGCGGTCCGACCTGCAACACTTCTTTCGCGACGACAGGCAGCATGAACACAAAGGCACTGATAGCCAAATTATAGAGCACGGCTGTAATCATCAAAGCGAATACAATTCGGTGTTGGATAAAGACGAACCGGAACCCCACGGCCAGATCCTTGATGATGGGGGTAGACAAGACTTCCAGCCGTTTGACCACGTGACTATCGCGTACGGCGATCGGAATGATGCACAACGCGGAAATAAAGTATGCCACGGCGTTGAAATACAGAACGTTCTGCACTCCGACCACTGCAATGCCCAGGCCGCCCAAGGCCGGACCCAGCAGAACTCCAACGTTCGTCGTGCTTTGAATAAGTGCATTGGCCGAGGTCAATTGTGATCGATCGACAATCAAGGGAACGGCCGATGATAGCGCCGGTCCGAAAATCGTGGAGACAATCGAATTCAAGAACACGAGCACATAGAGACGTTCGAGCGTCAATACGTCAAAGGCATAACATAAAGGAATGAGCACTACGGTCAGCGTACGCACCAAGTCAACGACAATCATTACCATTTTTTTCGGCAGACGATCCAGATAGACGCCGATCAAAGGACCAAAGACCAACGGTGGAATGGTCTGCAGAAGACCGATCACGGTCATCTTGAGTGCGGACCCGGTAAGTTCATAGACGAACCAGAGGAGCGCCACTTTGCTCAGGCCATCCCCGATCTGGGAAATGGCCTGTCCGGCCCAGAGCATCCCAAAATCTTTGGTCCAGAGTAATCTCCAACCACTTGTGGCAGACTGCAGCACCGTAACATCCTTCTCTTTCATAGCCATTCCGCGGACATCCCTTCTGCAATCGTGTTTCTCTTTCCGGGAAACACTTGCTGCCCGCTCAGTATTTGTTGGTACGCCTGGACATAATTCCGCACCATCTGCTCGACGGTAAACCGTTCTTCAAATACCTGGCGGCATCGCCGCCGATCGATCAAGGAGATGCCTTCGACATGTTTGGTCATCTCATCAAGGTTTTCACTAATCAGACCGGTCATCCCATGTTCGATGATTTCGGGGATAGAGCCGCGGCGGTATCCGAGCACGGGCGTACCACAAGCCAACGCTTCGATCAAAACCAATCCGAACGGTTCGGGCCAATCATAAGGACAAACCATAGCAAGAGCATTGCCGATGAAATCATTCTTTTGCACATCAGTCACTTCACCGACAAACTCAATCAACGGATGATCCAGTAACGGTTCGACCACACGTTCGAAATAAGCTCGATCGGCCTGATCGACTTTTGCCGCAATTCGCAATGGTATGCCGACCCGCTTGGCCAATTCGATGGCGTGGTCTGGACACTTCTCCGGGGCAATACGCCCAAGGAATGCCAAATATTGACCTGGTTCAGGATGAGCACTGTATAAGTCGCTGGGCAATCCGTGATACACAGTAGCCAACCAATTACACCAAGGTAATGGACTTCGCTGCGAATTTGAAATGGAAACCAAGGGCAATTCGGAGAAATCACGGAATACTGGCGCCAGTTCCGGCAAGTCCAACCGCCCGTGCAATGTGGTAACCACCGGCACGGGGGAACGCCGCGCAAGAGAAAAGGCCAAAAAATCGAGATGCGAATGGATCACATCAAACTGGTCAGCCACGCTGAAGACCTGTTCCATCATCGAAATTAGCGGGGCCTCCCGGTTAAAGATGCCAGTGTTGAGACGAAGTGCTTGATTGCAAGGAGCTTCCAGTTTCGCTTTCGTTAAGGAATCGCCACTCGCGAATAATGTTACGTCATGTCCCTGGCGAACGAGTTCTTCGGTTATGTAAGAGACTACCCGTTCTGTCCCTCCATACATCTTTGGTGGCACACTTTCCCATAGGGGTGACACTTGCGCAATTTTCATTCGAACGACTCCTTTGTATGTGTATAAGAAAATAAGTACTCTTATTCATAATTACATTACAGGTATTAGGAAATACAGATAACTTTTCTTTCAGAATTATCTTTCTTTTTTTAATCTGACTCTTCCTCTCTATAAAGCAAATGTTAGTGCAATATACTTCCTTTTTTCCTACTTATGATTTATCACCTTATTTGCTTAGTAACGTAACAAAAAATTTTTGGTTGACACACTGATGAAAAAATTTGCAGGATAACCCGCTCCACTAATAATCTGGCTGCCTGAGCATCACCTTCTTTAGCTTTGCTTACCATCTGACTAATAATCTCGGGCATATGTTCTGCAATACTCTCTCGCAGCTTTGCTATTTTGCCTGTACCAGGCTTGCGTCCATTAGGATTTCCAGACTCTCCTGATTTCCAGCGGCCTTGCTTCTTTTCTATCGTTTCATTGTTGCTTTTCTCCTGTTTTAACAAGAAATTTAAATTTGATCGAGCATTTTCAATCTAAATGAAAAAATCACACATACTATTTTTGATAAAAGCGAGGGGAAAAAACCGACTAATCGACGAAACCGATTCAGCTTTCCATTTTGCCGCATTCCGCGTTGTATCATCTTTTACAAATCGCAAGCCATTGACTACACGTCCAGCACGACGTTTTATCCACCATCCTAGATGTCTACAGTCAATGATTCCATCCCGCTCGCCTGCAATATCGGTGACAATTTGTTATGCCAAGCCTGCAAGAAATCACCCAGTAATTCCCGGTCGGAGTCATCATTTATGTATTCAAAAATACAGGCCGCTGGATCTGGCAAACCCAAACATAGCAATGATTGCCGGCAGTAGTCTGACCACTCAGCATAACTGGAGATATAGCTTAACCATTTAAGAATGATCAAAATGTATAAGACTTGAAAAGCATCTCAACGGTTTGGCTTTGTTGCTTACGCAGTGCCTTGGCCTGTGCTCATGTATGTTCGATAGGATTGAGATCAGGAGAATAGGCGGGCAAATATTCAAGGGTGTGCCCAGCATTTTGTATGGCCTCTTGCGTATCCTGCCTCTTATGGAAGGCGGCATTGTCCATCACAACTACGGCATGTGACGGCAATTTAGGCAACAGGTCCTGCATCGCCCATTCGTGAAACACATCCGCATTGATATTGAGTGCAAACAGGCTGACGGTGAGCAATAGCTTTCCGATCAGCGCGCCGATCGCGT
>CBDIWP010000019.1:0-71132 GCA_965285945.1 uncultured bacterium
GGGCGGGCAGGTGTGGAACGTGCGGGTGGGCCGCAAGCACCATGCGCCGTACGGGGTGTTCGAAGGGATGACCATTTTCGACGCGGGGGCCAAAGTGGGCCAGGCGGCGATCGGGTACATTCCGACCGACCAGGAATGGCGGTTCGTCAATATCTATGAGGATACGGCGACCTCGATGCGGGCCCTGGTCGAAGGCATCGACAAGACCGGGTTCTCGCGCGACGAGCCGTGGAAGATGACGGGCAGCAGTCTGCCGGAGCATGAGACGTTCTTCTTCTATCTCCAGCGGATCTGTAACCACTGTACGTATCCGGGCTGTTTGGCGGCCTGCCCGCGCAAGGCGATCTACAAGCGGCCGGAAGACGGCATCGTGTTGATCGACCAGAACCGGTGCCGCGGGTACAAGAAGTGCGTGGAGCAGTGCCCGTTTAAGAAGCCGATGTACCGGGGCACCACCCGGGTGTCGGAGAAGTGCATTGCGTGCTATCCGCGCATCGAAGGGAAGGATCCCTTGACGGGCGGCGAGCCGATGGAAACGCGCTGTATGGCGGCCTGCGTGGGCAAGATCCGCATGCAAGGACTCAATCGCATCGGCGAAGACGGCCTGTGGGCGGAAGACCGGTGGCATCCCCTGTACTACGCGATTCGCGTGGAGCAGGTGGCGCTCCCCCTGTATCCGCAGTGGGGCACCGAGCCGAACGGGTTCTATATTCCGCCGCGGCACAGCCCGCGCGGGTATGCCCGGCAGATGTTCGGCCCGGGCGTGGACAACGCCATCGAGAAGTACCTCGTGCCGAGTCGGGAACTGTTGGCGGTGCTCCAGCTCTGGCGCGCGAGCCAGCAGATCATCTTCCGGTACGATGTCATTCCGGGCCCGAAAGTGTTTGAGACCCAGATTCACGGAAAGCGGTTCGAGATGTACAACGACACCGTACTGGGCTTCAACAAGTCGGGCAAGGAAGTGGCGCGCATTCAGGTCGAAGAGCCGATCTACATTCGGCCGGCCGAGCGCGTGAGCTGGCTATAGGTCTCTTGCCAGTGTAACGACGTAAGGGGCAGAGAGTCCTCTAGGCTCTCTGCCCCTTATCGTTCTACAGAGGATGTCTCTGATGAAGACCAAGGGGCCTCGCGTTTGGCCGCGGGCGATTTTCATCAGCCTATTAGTTGCAACCAGTGGTTGGTGGGGTGCTGAGGTGCTGGTAAAGGTGGATGAAGATATCCGCGTTATTTACGCCGAGTATACGTTGGCTGTCACAGATCTCGGACACATGAATGCAAGGATCATACGGTATCGGACCACCATTTTAAGAGCCATCGAAGCTGATACACAGCCGCAATTTGAGCGTATCGCTTCTTCATTGCGACTCCAGCAGCATCGTATCGAGGAGACATTGGACCGGTACATTAAAGCAAGCCGAATGGCCAACTTGAACCCAACGATAAAAGCACAAGAAGCTGCGGCTCTCATGGAGAGCAGGGAAAAGCTGTATCAGTACATTAATGCATCGCGCCATACTCTCGATATACTCAAAGACGTGTGGAAGACTTCGTCGCCTCAGATGAGACGCTATCTTCGGGACCAGGCGGAACGACATGCTTCACAGAATGCAGGCCCCAAACTTATCGCGGCCTCCATTGCGGTCGATAGCCTTATTGATATCGTTGTCAGCGTCGCGTGTTATGCCAAAACAGACGCGGATTTTCACCTCCGAGTTGTCACCACTCTTGTCGTGGCCATATGTTTTATCCTGGCTGTGCTCGTGCTGGTCCTCCCTGGAGGCGCGCGCCACCCGCCAGCGATGGCGGAGGGATTCTCCAGCTGACCAGAATAGTCATCGGAGGAGATTCTCCGGCGTGTCCAGCTTCCCTTCGTCAGTCCAGCCACTGCTGCTCAGTGACGAAGTCGTGGTCAATCATGAGCCACTGATCGAACGTTCAATCAGCCGCCAGAATGGCCGGATTGTCAGGCGGGAGCAGGGGACCGGCCCATTCGCCGATGAAGCGTTTCAGGGGAAAGGTCTGGGCAATGCCGGGGAGAGTGACCATCCCAACCGCATCCAGCGTGAGAATCTCCAACAGGTCTTTCGGCTCGCCTTCCACCAATTCAAACAGGCCTTTGAACCAGTAGCGGCCCGGCTCCTCTGGCGTCTCGATGGACCACATCGTGTTTGTCAATTGGATAGGGGTGTCGGGTGGATGGCCTTAGGCGGCCCGGCCTTCGCGGCGTCCGCCGGCGGCTTTCGCGCCAGGGACCTGCTCGGGAGGGGTGGCCTTTTTCTGATCGGCCGCGGTGGCGTCTTTGGTGGGAATGATCCGTTCGCCGCGGCGATTCGCGTAGACCTGAGTAAATTCTGCACCGTACAAAAGAATTTGCGCCGAGTAGTACACCCACACCAGCACGATTACCAGCGATCCCGCCGCGCCATAGGCGGAGCCAACATTGCTTTTCCCAAGATAGAGGCCAATGGCGAACTTGCCAATGGTGAAGAGTGCCGACGTGAGCGCCGCACCGACCCACACATCACGCCAGGCGATATGCGCATCCGGCAGCACCTTGAAAATCAGCGCGAACAGGCCGGTGATCACGGCGAAGGAGAGCAGCACGTTGATGCTCTGCAGGATGAATTCAGGCAGTGGCAGCACGCCGCCGAACCACTTGCCCACGGCGGACAACGCCGTACTCAACACCAGCGACACCAGCAGCAGGAACGCGGTGCCCAGGACTGTGACGACGGAGAGGAACCGACTTTTGATAAAGCCCCAGATCCCGCGTCCTTCTTTCAGTTCAATGCCCCAGACTGTGTTCAGAGCAGCCTGTAGTTCTCCAAAGAAGGCCGAAGCGCCCACCAGCAGAGTCAGGATGGCCATGACGGCGGACAGGATGCCCGAGGACGGTTGGTCCGCTCGCTGGATCATGTCTTTCAGGGCCGCGGCACTTTGTTCGCCGACTAGGCCGGCGATCTGCTGCATGATGGCTCCCTGGGCGGCGTCCTGGCCGAACACCAGGCCGATGACGGCAATGATGATGATGAGGAGGGGGACAATGGAAAAGACGGTGTAATACGCCAGCGCGGCCCCCAGCCGGGGGGCGCGATCATGGCTCCAGTCCGCGGCCGCTTCCTTGATCAGTTGCCAGAGTTCTTGGGATTTAACAGAGCTGTAGACGGAGTACCAGTCCATGGTCTCCCGTAATGCAAGAGACAGACCGAGTAGGATGTATCGAAACCTGCTGATTGCATACAGATTCCGACGGGTGGAGATCTCGGTCAGACGGACGATTTGTCCTTGGACCACTCGCTGCGGAAAGGACGTCTGGAATCCTGCCTATTGAACGACCCAGACCCGATAGGTGGCGGTGCCCAAGGGGGCGGGAAGTTTCAGCAGACCCAGCATACCGGGATTCAGCACACTTTGATTGGACCCGGCCTGCCTGGCGGGGTATCGGTCCGCTCTGATCAGCAAGCCGGCGCGATCATAGAAGTCGACCATGATGTCGGCGCTTTCACGCAGGGTGCCTGGATAGGCGGTATTGAGCCAGTCCAATCGCTTCAGGGCCTGGAATTGGACGTACACATAGCCCCGCTCTTCTTTGCTGCTGAGAATCCGCAAGGCCCGGTTTTGTTCGGCGCCTTGCGCCGGCGAGCCGGCGAGCTGAGTCCTGATAGTCCGCGCCGCTTCTTGTGCCGGCAAATAGCCATGAACGCGGCATCGGATAGTCCGTCCCCGTTGGGTTTGTTCGACGATCTGCGGATCCCGCACCTGATCCGTTGCCAAGGTATACGCCAGACCTTGGAGCAGCGCTGGCTCGAATACGGATGCCGTCTGGTCCTGATACAGGGGTGAGTGCAGGACCGCAAGACGCCAGGCCTCACGGCAGGCCATGGCTTGAGCCTCGCCAAGCGGCTCGGGTTCTCGAAGGGCATAACGATAATCGCCGTTGATTTCGATCCGCTCGTTCGGCTCCAAGCCGGATGCCGTTGAAGCGACGACGAGAGACAGGAGGATGAATGTGGGAATGATACGGCGGCGGGGTTCCATCGGACACCTCCTCTGATGCGGCGAGAGAAGGACTCTCCATGTCGATTAGGCCAATGCTACCATGCCGCCAATCACGCCACAATGGGATGGTCGAAAGCCGGTTCTCGCGCCATCGGCTCGTCCTCCTTCAACACCAAGTCGGCAATGACTGCGCACTCGAGTCCGAACGGAAGGTATCCGGCATAGCCCAGCAGCGGCATGGCGAAGACATGAAAGCGATCGACATAGGGAATGGCATAACTCCAGTGAGCCAGGCTGTGCCAATTCCAGAGTTCCCAAAACAGTCCACAGATCAGTGAGGCCAAGGCCGCAGTCCAGAGGGGGCGCCAGTCTCCCAGCCCCACCGGCGCAAAGATGGTCGGTTGGCCGAGGAGGACCTGCAGGCACACGACCAGCACAAGCGGCGCCAGCCACACGAGGGGGAATAGGACGTTCGGCCAGACCCCGAGTCCCATCAGCGCGGCAGCTGCGAGCAACAAGACGACCGTGGCCCATCGCCGCGGATGGGGCAGCACCAACGCCGGACTGCGATCCAGGCCGCATGACAGGCATGGGAACGTGGCGAGCCAATGGCGGGTGCTGATGACCGCCGGCAACACCGTTGAAAACGGAATCGTGGCTTGGACGATATAGGCCCATTGCGTCAATTCACCGGCTCCCGTGTAATGCCAATTGCCGACAAAGCGGTTCAGATATTCGAAAAACCACCACAAGGCGGCGCTCAATGGGAACAGCATGGCGAAGCGGGCCGGCCTTTCGATCAGGAGACTATGTCCCCGCCGGCTCCAGGTCCAGGCATTCACGACGACGATGTAGCCGATCCATAGCGGGGTAAAGGAGTAGGTTTGAATCGGCGCCATCCACTCAAATCGAGTCCAGGCGAATACCCAGGCGCAGATCGTCCAGCCCACGCCCAGCCATCCCCACCAGGGGAATGACCGAAGGCGTGCCTGAGGCTGGGATGGGAGCGGCGCACAGCGGCTGACGCGCACCACAAACGGCGTCATCGCGACGAGGATGGCGAGCGCCATGCCGATAAACACCGGCCAAGAAAATGCCGCATGGTCGATGGTCCTGGTGCGCGGCGGGAATTCCAGGTAGGGATCGACAGGATGGCCCGCAAGCCGAACACCCAGAAGGGGAAGGCCAATGAGTAGGACGATGATGAAGAAGGGGAGGAGCCGTTGCGTACGGATTGTCATGCGAGCCATGCGTGCGTCGACATTGTACAGGCTGTCCGGCGCGGAAGCACCGATGACGGTCCGGTCTCATTGGATGTAGGGAAGGCTTGCAGGAGCGCAAAGAGACACAGCCCCGTCAGGACACGGAAGTCATGGCCGACCAGGACCGGGTCGCGTTCCTGTTTCCGCATGCCGCGAGGGGTTTCACGGATGGGCTTAGGCCTCGCCAGGAGGCTGGCGGAGCATCATGGCAGAGGCACGGAAACCGCAGCGGTGTGTCCGCCGACTGAAGGGAGCGCCGCGACGATCGCCTTATCGGCCTGTTCGTAAAGGGCCAAGGCTTCCGGCATGTGCTCGGTCAAACGTGTGATTCTGGTCTCGTGCCCCGGATGGGTTGACAAGAACTCCTGCGGCTGACGGCCTTCGGAGGCGCGCCGCATCCGTTCCCAGACATGCACCGCTTCCCGTGGATCATAACCGGCTTCCGCAGCGAGCAAGAGCCCGATGTAATCCGCTTCCGATTCGTGGGAGCGGCTGTAGGGCAATAGAATGCCGACCTGTGTCCCGAGCCCGAGTGCCGACATCGCAGCCTGGTTCGTGACAGGGCTGAATCCCTGGGTTTGCATGGCAATGGAGGCGCCCACCATTCCAATTTGAGCCAGGACGCCCTGGCTCATGCGTTCGGATCCATGCCGGGCCAGGGCATGCACGACTTCGTGCCCGATGATGGCGGCCAATCCAGACTCATTTTCTGCCATCGGGAAAATGCCGGTATAGACGGCGATCTTCCCGCCGGGCAGGGCAAAGGCGTTTTTCACGCGATCCTCTTTGATCACACTCACGTCCCACCGGAAGGCTTTCGCATCGTCGCTGTATTTCGAATGTTTCGCC
The DNA here is from genome assembly GCA_965285945.1 of uncultured bacterium. Classification (GTDB taxonomy): domain Bacteria; phylum Nitrospirota; class Nitrospiria; order Nitrospirales; family Nitrospiraceae; genus Nitrospira_D. The sequence continues at coordinate 6,111 of CBDIWP010000019.1, forward strand.
GCGTTGATGATCCGGGTCGTCACACGCCGGACCGGCTCCACCTCATCGCGATCGTGCGACATTTGCACCTTCGGATCTCTCAACACGTCTTGATAGGCTTGCGCGCCGAGTTGGGTCTCGTAGGAGTGCGGCACCATCAGGAGCTGCCATCGATTCGTATAAGGGTTGGTCGCGCAGCCGGTCATCACCAGCACGAAGGCGGTTACGACCCAGATTGCGAACCGGGCGGTCATGGATTGATGCGCCATCTGCCAGCCTCCCTGTCTTGCATATTAAGAGGTGGCTGGCCCGGTTCGTGATTGGGTGGTCCCCTGGGAGACCCGCGATGGCACCCTAGCGGGCTGTCGGTGGTCACCGATCTGTGGGGGGCGTGCAGTACTAAGAGGCTTCCTTGTTCCTTACTCTAATAATATGTAGACCGGTATCGTGCTGAACCCTCGAATCAAGCGCTTAAACAAGGGGATACCTTGACTTGATATGTGGGTTCACTCAGACTCTGACCGATGTACGACCAGTCTGAAACGGAACTTCTTGGCCTGCTGGCCGAGCGGGCGGGAATCGCCGCCGACTATCATGACATGTCCGGCACCCACCACGTCACGAGCGATGAAACGCGCCGTGCCCTCCTCGCCGGAATGGGGTTCCGGGTCCAAGACCGGGCCGGTTTGATCGAAGAACTCACGGTCTGGGACAATCGGCCATGGATCGGCTCCTGTCAGCCGGTCCGTGTGGTCCGGCTCGGTCGGGATCCCGGCTCTTGGTCCCTGCATATGCCCTGTGAGCAGCAGGACGATTCCGGGCTGCGAGTCCATTGGCTGATTCGTACCGAAGCCGGCGACAAATGCCATGAGCGCGAAGAGGGACCCGATCTCACCGTCCAGGAAAGCCGCGTGATCGACGGCCGCCGGTATATCCGGGTGACCTTCCCGCTTCCGCAAGACCTCCCCTTGGGCTACCACGAGGTGCAGGCCTGGGCGCAGGGAGGGAGCGGGAGCACCGAGGCGACCTTCCGGCTCATCGTCGCCCCCGATCGTTGTTATCTGCCCGAGGCCCTGAACAACGGCAGCCGCCTCTGGGGCTTCGCGCTCCAGCTATACTCACTCCGGAGCAGCCGCAATTGGGGCATTGGCGATTTCCAGGATCTGGGGACCGTGATGGAATGGGCGGCCAAACTCGGCGCAGGAGTGCTGGGGCTCAATCCGCTCCATGCGCTGAAAAACACGAAGCCGTACCATATCAGCCCCTATTCGCCGACCAGCCGGTTGTTCCTGAACGATCTGTATATCGATGTGGAACAAGTCGCCGAATGTAAGACCGCGCCGGAGGTCCTCAGCCGGCTGGCTGACCCTGCGTTTCGCGCGCAACTGGAGGCGGCACGGGCAAGTGAATTGGTGGATTACCAGGCCGTCGCATCCGCCAAGCGGGCGGTCCTGGACCTTTGCTATCGCGCCTTCCTCCGGGACAATTTCGAAGGGGCCGAACCGGATCTCAAGCCGAAAACCGCGCGGGGATGGTTCTTCCATCAGTACGTCCAGCAAGAGGGCGAGGCGTTGATGCAGTATGCGCTCTTTCAGGCGCTGGAGGACGAGCGGCAATTTGTCCACGGTCATCCGGTGGTCTGGCCGGATTGGCCCGAGTCCTACCGTACCCCCGCATCGGACGCGGTCAATGGATTCCAACGCCGGCACATGAAGAAAATCCGCTTCTTTCAGTATCTGCAATGGCTCGCGGCGGAGCAGCTCAAAGCGTTGGTCGCCAAGACCCATGACGCCGGGATGCCGATCGGCTTCTACCATGACATGGCCTTGGGCAGCGACCGCTATGGCGCCGATGGGTGGCGGTTTCAAGATGTGCTGGCGCTGAAAGCCGATTGCGGCGCCCCGCCCGATGCCTTTGCGCCCGAGGGCCAGAACTGGGGGTTTTCGCCGGCCGATCCCGTACGGCTCAGCGCGAGCGGGTATGAATATTTTATTGAGATCCTGCGCAACAACCTCCGCTACGGGGGAGCCATTCGCATCGACCATGTCATGGCGTTGTTCCGGCTGTTCTGGATTCCTCGCGGGCTCCCCGCATCCAAGGGAACCTACGTCCACTATCCTGCGGAAGATCTCTTGGCCATTCTGGCCTTGGAAAGTACCCGGGCGAAGGCGCTCGTCATCGGAGAGGACTTGGGCACGGTTCCCGACTGGCTCCGTGAGCGTCTCAGCGCGGCCGGCGTCCTTTCGTATCGGGTGTTCTATTTCGAGCGAACCGGCTCCGGGGCCTGCAAGCCGCCGTCGGCCTATCCCGCGCAGTCGCTCGCCGTGGTGTCGACGCACGATCTGCCCACTCTCAGCGGTTATTGGGAAGGCACCGATATCGAGATGCGGGCCAAACTCGGACTGACCGAAACGGAACAAGGCCGCCTCGCCGCGATGCTGGCGCAACGTCAAACGGAGAAAACCTGGATCCTGGCGGCGCTCAGGTCCGAAGGCTTGCTGCCAGCGGAGATCTCCGACGATCCGGCCGGCACCCCTGCCATGACCCCAGCACTGATGGAAGCGATCTATGCGTATCTGGCTCGCACGCCGGCTTGGATCGTGCTGGCCAGCATCGAAGACGTCATCGGGACCCGCGCACAAACCAATCTGCCCGGCACGCTGGACCAGCATCCGAACTGGTGTCGCAAATTGCCGGTCACGGTACCTGAGTTGGTCGGTGACCCGCGGTTCGAGCGGTTGGCGGTACGATTGCGGTCGGTCCGCCACTGACGCATGATCGTCGGATTCCCGCGGCCTTCCTCAGCCGGGCAGTGAACTCAGGGTGATCGAATTCATACTATGGCGCACCGCAATCGTCTCGTGCTGGCTGTGGCCGGCGCCTGCTTTTTGATCATCGTCACCGTCGAAAAATTCGCGCCGGCCAACGTCGTGGGCGCGTACGGGTTTGTCCTGCCGATTCTGCTGGTGGCGGTGCTCAGAAGCCGCCGGTTGATGTTGGTCACCCTGGTCGCCTGCGTTGTGGCGACCTATGCCGGGCTCTTGCAGCCGACCAAGCCGGGGCGGTTTCAGGCGGCCGTCATCAATCGGACCGTCGTCGTGGGCGTGCTGCTCGTCGTCGCGTACATCGGCATGAGCTGGGAAGAGCGAAAGGCCCGTGAAGAAGCGGCCCGCGCGGCCTTGGCGCGGCAGACGGACAATCTCCTCAAAGCGAATGCCCAGCTGGTGGAGATCAAAGACCAATTGAATCGGTCCGAACGCTTGGCGGCGGTGGGCCAATTAGTCGCCTCGGTTGCGCATGAGGTCGGGACACCGCTGCACTCCATCGCCTGGCACGTTCAGGCCTTGGGCGAGGAACCGGGCGCGACCGCCGACATGAAGAAACGCATTGCGGTGATCGATGGACAGCTGAATCGGGTCGTCCGCATCATTCAAGACCTGCTGTCCTCGACCCGCCAACGGAAGCCCGAACCGACCTGGATGCCGGTGGAGCGCGTGGTGAGTCCGGCGGCGGCGTTGCTGGAACCGGCCTATCACGGGAAAGGCGTGTCGCTACGCGTAGAACTGGGACCGCACATGCCGATGGTTTGGGCCGATGCGGAAAAGATTCATCAGGTGCTCGTCAATCTGCTGACCAATGCCCTGGCCGCCACGGCGGAAGGCGGCGAGGTGGTGATCCGGGCCGGGTCCCGGCCGGCCTCGGGGGAGGAGAGCGAAATCGGCAGGCGATTCATCGACGGTCCCCTGAGCACGATGGTCACGCTCGCGGTGAGCGACAACGGCTGCGGGATGCCGGCCGAGGATTTGCAAAAGGCCTTCACCCCCTTCTTCACGACCAAGGCGGTCGGCAAAGGGACCGGCCTTGGCCTGTTCCTGAGCCGGGAGACCGCCTATGCCCATGGCGGCAATCTGGTGATCGAGAGTGAAGTGAGGAAAGGCACGACGGTCATGCTATCCTTGCCCGGTTTCGGGTCCGTCTCCGAGGCCGTGGGGTAGGCGAAAGACCGCGTAGGTCCGAAGCCGGGGTGCCTTCGGAGGCCACGATCGACGAGGAGTTCAAGATGCACGCACCGAAAATCTTAGTGGCCGATGACGACGCGGTGGCCCGCGAGTTACTGGCCGAGGCGCTGAAAAAAGAAGGCTATGACGTGGAGGCCTTTTCCAACGGGACCGATATCATCGAACGCGGAAGGCAGGAGCAGGTCGATGTGGTGCTCACCGACATTCGCATGGGCACTGTGGACGGGTTGACCGTTCTCCGGGAGTTCAAGCGATTCAGTCCCGACACGTCCATTGTGCTGCTGACCTCCTTCGGATCTCTGGAGGGGGCTATCGAGGCGATCAAGCAGGGAGCCTACGATTATCTCGCCAAGCCATTCAGGAAAGAAGAGATCAAGCTCGTCGTCCAGCGCAGCCTCGATCACTGCCGGCTGGTGCGGGAAAATGCGCGCTTTCGAGAAGAACTTAAGGGCAAGGACGACTGGTCGCCGCTCGTCGGGAGCAGTCCCGCGATGTTGGAGGTGTATAAATTGGTGGCCCGCGTATCGGAGAGCCGGAGCACCGTGTTGTTGCAGGGTGACAGCGGAACCGGGAAGGAACTGATCGCCCGTGCCATCCATTCGAACGGTCCCCGCCGGGAGAAGCCGTTTATTCCCGTCAACTGCGGCGCGCTTCCTGACACCCTGCTCGAATCGGAAATGTTCGGGCATGAAAAAGGCGCGTTTACGGGGGCGGTCGGAGCGAAAACCGGCTTGTTTGAAGCAGCCCACGGCGGGACGCTGTTCCTGGATGAAATCGGCGAATTGGGCCAGGCGCTGCAAGTCAAGCTCTTGCGGGTGATGCAGGACCAGGAGGTCCGCCGTGTCGGTGGGACCGCCTCCTTGAAAGTCGATGTGCGCATTATCGCCGCGACGAATCGAGACCTGGACCGTATTGTCAAGGAAGGGAAGTTCCGTGACGATTTGTATTACCGGCTCAATGTCGTGCGGATCACGCTGCCGTCTTTGGTCGAGCGCCAAGAGGACATTCCCATGCTCGTCCATCACTTCCTTCAGAAGTGTTCGGCCGGATCCTTCAGCAGGGTCAGAGGATTATTGCCGGAGACCATGGCGTTGTTGAGGCGGTATCGCTGGCCCGGCAACGTCCGGGAACTGGAAAACGCCATTGAACGCGCCGTGTCGTTGAGCCATGGACCGCTCCTGACTCCGGAGGATTTGCCGGAGGCCATCCGCAACAGCACGGTCTCGGAGGAAGGGGCGAAATCATCACGAGAACAGCCAGGCGATGAGGTCTGCCTCACGCTGGACGAAGTTGAAAAGCGGCACTTAGTGAGAGTGCTGAAAGAGACCAAAGGCAACAAAGTCAAAGCCGCCAAAATCCTGGGCATCGATCGCCGGACGTTGTATCGGATGGCCGAACGTTTCGGGTTGGACCTGGGAGGGGATGACGCCGAGGGCGAAAAGGAATCGGCTTAGCTACAAGAGGTGCAAGGCGTTTTTGATGAGCCGAAGTTGGTTGCCGGCGCTTTGAGGCAGCCCGCTGGGAGCGGTGTCCCACGGCGTAAAGATACCGTCTTTCCCCTTCGACAGGACCTGGAGTCGCAGGCGGGTCGTCTCATCCGGCTGCGGAGTGATGAGGGCTTCGACTCGACTTTTCACGGTGCCGAACCGCCAATGAAGAAGCCCATTCCAAGGACCGCCTGTCTCATCCCGGTAGCCGGTGCTGAGCGTCTCCTCATCCTTCCACTGAACCTCATATCCCCCATCGGTCAGGATGTGTGCCACCGCGGCTCTGACGTCGTTGGCCTGGGCGGACAGCATCACATCGATGCCATCCGTTTCGTAGGGTTGGGGCATGCTGACGCACCCGATGAAGAGCGTCGCCGAGACGAGGACCGAGGCCGTTCTGAATCTCATTTCGCTTTGGATTCCTGTAGGCGGTAGACGAGGTGGGTATCGGTTTGCGTCACGCCTTCAATGGCATGGATGCGGCTCAGCACTAATTGCGTCAAGGCATCCTGGTCCGGCACATCCACGAGGGCGATGATATCCGGCTTGCCCCAACAGGGATCGATGGTCTTGATCTCTTTAATCTGGCCGAGCGCTTTCACCACAAAGGAGGTTTGCCCCGGCAGCACGTTGATCAGAATATATGCCCGGTCTGACATGAGTCGTTCTCCGGAAGTCGGCGCGTGGATGGTATAGGGGATCGCTGTAGGGACCGGCTCGGGCCCACCGTAGCGAAGTGGTTGCGGCCCTGTCAACAGCGGACCCGGTGCGGAGGGAGAGACGGCGGGAGGCACGGTCTTCAGTTTGGGTTTAGCCATAGTCTCATTTGGGCGCGACAAGCACATCGATCATATAGCGGTCGCTGACGCTGGTTAGGTCCGTTTCCAGCCGCTTCGGGCTTCCGATGCGACCTTCCGGATCGTAAATAAAGCAGAACAGCGTGCGGCAGTGATCCCGGCCGGTAAAGCGCGCGGAATCGGCCGTCACTTGATCGGCAAGTTCCGTCGGCGTCAGCCCGGAGCGGGTTTTCTTGGCGACCACGGCAATCCGGTCGCCGTGCAGCAGGAAGGCGGTTCTCGGTGCCCCGCCGGCATAGGGCGGTGTCCATTCGTCGGTGCCCACTTCATCGAACTCCCCCTTGAGGAGCGCACATAAGAGGTCTTGCAGATCATAGTCGTCCTCCACTTCCAGCGTGGCACGATAGTCCTTTCTGAGCCGCAATTGGCGTGCGACGGCATGAAACCGCAGACAAACCTTGCGCAACCGTTCGAGCGGATCTGCTTCCATCGAGTGCGTGGATGCTTCGGAGCCGCAAGGGGAACCCGTCTGGAGAGTGGCCGGCGGTGGCGGTGGCGCAGCCGGGATGAGTACGGTCACTGGCGCCTTGGCCGGAACAGTCGAGGTTGGGGGAGCATCGTCGGTCGGCTGCGGTGCCGGCTGGCCAACCGGGATATGAGCGGGCGCTGCATCCGATGCGAGCGAAGGTGTCTGTGTGATCGCTGATGATGGGGTGGAGGACTCAGGAGTTGACGATACGTGGCCGGCCGGCTTCGTAAGCGGGATCGGTGCTGGGTCTTTCTCTGCCGTTGGCGATGGCAGAGGCGGCGCCATCGCCGGCGGAACGTGTTCCGAAGCAACCGGCATTGAAAGGCACGGCTCTACACGTGGGGGTGAAAGAGCCGATGCAGCCGCGGAGGTGCGGTCCGTGCCGGGAATCGGTGGCGCCTCGATCGGAGGCTGACAGTCGGCTATCTGTGTGATGGAAACGGCCGCCGGGACCAGCGCCATTGCTGGAGGCGCAGGCGCCAGGACGGCGGCGGGAGCCTCTCTTGCCGGCGGTTTGTTTCCTTGAAGATCCGATTTCTTGTCTTCGAGCGTCTGGATCAGAGCTCTCACGACGGCCAGGCTCTGAGCCGTTTCGTCTTTGTTCGTCGTCCGAAGCCGATAGTTGCGGCAGGTCTGGAACTCCGGTGAACGCTCCCCAAAAATCCGCCGCACGCATTCGCGCAGCTGCAGCTCGGCCTTGGCCCGGGCCGCATCCCGGTAGGGGAACCCGTCGCGGCTGAAATCTTCGATCGATGTAAGGATATCCTGAAACTGTTCGATACCCCGTGTGATCTCTTCAATTACAAAGGGTTTCGGACGCGGGCGGGCATTTTCTGTTGCGCGTGCTCGTGCCATAGTGGAATGGAGCAAAGTCTAGCGCAGGGTCCGCAGCCTGGCAAGGAAAGCAAGGTTTAACGCGGAGGCCCGTGAACAGGACCGGTCAGTCTACCCACTGCACCTCGTCCGGAGAGGCCCCGTTGCCAATAGTACTGTGGGGGATGGGTGGAGCAGTGAGTGCCGCGGCCACTTGGGCGAGCATGGTCTCAACAGAGAATGGTTTTTCAAGGAACTGTTAGCGTCGAATGGCCATCCCTTGCGAAGCGAGGCCGGCATAAGGGTGGCTGGAAACGAAAAGAGCGCGGGCCTGCTTGTTGAGCGAGAGCACCTGGCACAGCAGTTGGTGGCAGCGAGCTGTTGAAAGCGGGCGCCCTCCGTCGCGATGAAGCGTCATGGTCTTGTTCGGCGGGACGCATTGAAATCTGAAGCCTGGAGAGCCTCGAGTGTGGACTAGTGCTCAGCCTGTTACCGGGTTGACAGTGGGCATGTCAGCTGGATGATGGCCAAAAGTTGTTCACCATCAACCGGTTTCGCCAGGAGATGGTGCGCATGAAGCGACTCCGCCCGCAGCAGGGTGGTGAGTCCGTCTCCACCGTGGGCGGGGGCCAGCGCGACGACTTTGGTGGCGGGAGCTTGGTTCAACAGTCGCTGGAGGTAAGGCACGGCCCTTTCTGGAATGGCACTGAGAGATACGAGTGCGATATCGATATGCCGCCCGGTCAGCTGTTCGAGCGCATCATCGAGGTTCTTCGCCTCCAAGACGGTATGTTCCGTGCCGGACAGCGCACGCCGGATCACCGCTTGATCGGGGAGGTTGTCTTCGAGAACGAGAATGGTCATCGTTGGGGGCAGGATAGCAGGATGCACGGATGCCGCCACCTGGCGTATCGGCCAGGAGCGGCGGCAGCGATCAGCGGCTGATCTAGCGAGCCTTGTGCGGAAAGTCAGGCGGAGGAGGAGGAATCGGCGTGGCGGCCGGCGGTAATGTGGCGGGCGGCGGAGCGAGTTGAAGCGGAGGGCCCAGATTCATGGACGGGCTTTGCGGCGGCTGCACGGTGAACCGGCGTGCGCCGCCCGGGGGATCAATGACCGTCCCGACATTGCCTGCCGTGTCCTGATATACCTGAACACCCCCCTCCGCTCCCAGCGCCTGACTCAGTCGCTCGTTGAACCCCGGCACCGTCTCCGGCGGCTCACCGATGACCAGCATCGTGTTTGGCGATGAACATCCGACCATGAGCCAGAAGACCGTTCGAAGCATACGGCTATTGTATCCTGTTTTTACCCCGCTAAGGCAGTGACCTCGCCGGATCTAGGAGGGCAGGACCTTGGCCAGGAATCGGCCCGTATGGGAAGCCTGCACCTTCGCCACCTGTTCGGGCCGCCCCTCCGCCACAATGTGACCGCCTGCTGCGCCGCCTTCCGGTCCCAGGTCGATGACCCAGTCGGCTGATTTGATGACGTCGAGGTTATGCTCCACCACGACCAGCGTATTGCCGGCATTCACGAGCTTATGGAGCACGCCGAGCAGCTTCTTGACATCATCGAAGTGCAGGCCGGTCGTCGGTTCATCCAGAATGTAGAGCAGGTCTTTCGCGCTCGAATCTTTCAACTCCGCAGCGACTTTCAGCCGCTGAGCTTCGCCGCCCGACAGCGTGGTGGCGGACTGGCCCAGACGCAGATATCCGAGTCCCATGGACGTGAGCAGATGCAGGCGGGCTTGCAGTTTCGGAGAGCCGTTAAAGAACAGCAGGGCCTCGTCAACGCTCATGGCGAGCACGTCTGAGATCGTTTTGCCGCGGTAGCGGATGGCCAGGACGTCGGGCTTGAAGCGCCGGCCGTCACAGACCTCGCAAGGCGCGTAAATATCCTCGAAGAAATACATTTCCAGTTTTTCGACGCCGCTGCCCTCGCAGCGCTCGCAGCGGCCCCCCGGGGCATTGAAGGAAAAGTGGCCCGGTGTAAACCCCTGCCGCAGGGCGTCGCGTTCCAAGGCAAAGAGCTGTCGGATTTCATCGAACGCCTTCAAATACGTGACGGGGTTCGATCTGGGGGTGCGCCCGATGGGTTGCTGATCGATGAGCCGGACGCCTTTTAGATGTTCCAGCCCTTTGATCGCCTTGAACCGGCCCATAGGGAGGGCTGCGACATGAAACGCGCGGGCCAGGGCCCGATAGAGCGTATCTTCCACCAGGGTGCTTTTGCCTGAGCCCGAGACGCCGGTGACGCAGATGAACATGCCAAGCGGCAGGCGAACGAACAGCTCCTTTAAATTATGCTCGGCCGCCCCGGCCATCACCACGAGCTTCCCTGTGCCGGAACGGCGGGATGTGGGCACCGGAATGGCGTCTTCTCCACGAAGATAGCGGGCCGTGATGGCCTGGGGATCGGCTCGGAATGCCTCGGTAGCCGCGGCGCAGACGACGCGCCCGCCCTGGTCGCCTGCACGTGGTCCCATCTCGACGATATAATCGGCCGATTCGATCATCCGGCGGTCATGTTCCACGACGATGACCGTGTTTCCCACGGCTGCGAGATCGCTCAGAATACCGGCGAGTAAGTCGGTGTCCCGCGCATGCAGTCCGATGGTGGGTTCATCCAGCACGTACAGCGTCCCCACCAGTCTGGCCCCCAGCTGATTCGCCAGCGATACCCGCTGCGCTTCGCCGCCCGAAAGCGTCTTGGTCAGCCGGGCTAAGGTCAGATACCCCAACCCGACACGGAGCAAAAAGCCCAGCTTGGCGTTCAGCTGTTGCAGGATTTCGCCGGCGATGTCCCGTTCGAATGGCCGCAGGACCAAGGCCTCCACCCACTTCAGCAGGCCCTCGATGGTTTGTTCGGTCAGCTCGTGAATGTCCCTGCCCGCGATCTTGACCCACCGGGCGTCCGGTTTGAGGCGGGTCCCATGGCACGCCGGGCAATCAAACGGTGTGCGATAGCGGCTGAGCAGCACGCGGACGTGCAACTTGTAACGCTTGCTTTCCATGTAGGCAAAGAACTGGTTGATGCCGTCGAACGATTGGTCGCCCTGCCAGAGTCGCTCCTGGGTCACTTTGGAGAGCGCCTTAAAAGGGACGGTAATGTCCACCCGGTCTCGCTTCATGGCCGACAGCATTTGCTTATGCCACCAGTCGGTTCCCGGCTTGCTCCAGGGCTCGATCGCGCCTTCAGCCAGCGACTTGGTGTGATCCGGGATCACCAGGTCCGGATCGTAGCGCAGCACGTTGCCGAATCCTTTGCACTCGGGACAGGCGCCGAGGGGATGGTTGAAGGAAAACAGGACGGGTCTCAGCGATTCAAAAGCCCGGCCGCAACCCTGGCAGAGGAAGCTGGCGCTGAACACCTGCATGCCGTGCCCGATCACCTCGACGGCGCAGCGGCCGTCTCCTTCGCGGAATGACGTTTCCACCGCTTCCACCAGGCGCGCCCGGTTATCCGTTCGCAGGACCAGGCGGTCGAGAACGATGTATAAGCTCGAGTAGGTATGCAACTTCGGGGGCGTGCTTTCATGCAGATCCAGGATCTCGTTATCCGCCTTGATTCGGGTATAGCCGCGGACGAGGAGCGATTGGACGACACTCGGCTCCGATTCAGCGGACGGCCGGGTCATCGGCTGAAGGATCATCGCACGGGCATCAGGAAATCGTCCAAGAAGGTCTTCCGTGACGGTATGAGGATGGAACGAGCGGGCTTCCTGGCGACAGTTCGGGCAGGTCGGTCGTCCGATCTTCGCAAAGAGCAGACGCAGAAGATCGGAAAGTTCGGTCGTAGTCCCCACTGTCGACCGGGCGGTCCGGACCTGATTCTTTTGTTCGATGGCGATGGCGGGCCGGACGTTGGTCACACGGTCGACATCCGGACGGGCCACCTTGTCGAGAAACATCCGGGCATAGGCGGAGAGCGATTCCACGTAACGCCATTGGCCTTCCGCAAAGATCGTATCGAACGCCAGGGACGACTTGCCCGATCCCGAGACGCCGGTGATGGCCGTCACCCGGTTATGCGGAATCTGGAGCGAGACGTTCTTCAGATTGTTTTGTCGTGCGCCCTCAATGATGAGGTGGTGTGATCTCGGAGGTATGGGGCTCGCTTCCAACGGGGTGATCCTCTCCATGAAACAGGTGATCCTAGCAACCTCGGCGTGCGGCTTCAACGGCGATTCGGGAAAGACTTGGTGAATGAGTCCCGCGATGAGAGGATAGGGGCCTCTCGGAGGGGACTATGATTCTCACGACCACACCCACCATCGAGCGCAAGCAAGTCGTCCGGTATCTCGGACTGGTCTCAGGGGACGCGATCCTCGGGGCCAATATCTTTCGTGATTTCTTCGCGTCCATTCGTGACATCGTGGGCGGCCGCTCCGCCGCCTATGAAGCCGAACTGCGGAAGGCGAAAGACATTGCCCTGGGGGAGATGCGGGAGCAAGCCAGGAACCTGGGCGCCAATGCGATTGTCGGCATCGACATCGATTACGAAACGATCGGAGCCAACAGCAGTATGCTGATGGTCAGTGCCAGCGGCACCGCTGTGGTGGTTGAATAGGGTCGCATGACCTTGAATCCATCCTCGCGCTACCTGCCCATCGGCCGTCAGCTCGCGCAACTCTTGGGCGCCAGTTTACAAGAGGCGTCGGCCGACCTGTTCCGGGAACTCGCCCGGGCGTACGACCCCTCCGCCCGCGAGTCACGTATCAGCGCCGAGGTGTTCCTTTTTTATAAGTACCTGCTGGTCCAGGCTTGCGTGGGAGTGTTTCCGGATTCCGAAACTGATGACGTGGTGTCCGGGCTGTTTGCCGCGCTGAATGAACGGGCGATCGGGTTGGAATTCGATTCGGAACGGCAGGCTGCGATGGAGCGTCTCTGGCAGTTGCGGGCGGGGCAGTTCGATCATCCCTTTGCGGAAGACCGCGTGATCTTCCTTGATCAATCCGGCGACGCGCTGCATTGGAAGAGCACCATCCTGCAGTTCTGCCAGAACGTTCGCCTGCTGGCCACGCCGCCCGACATCTGGGCGGGGACGGATGGCCCCGCGCAACGGGCCAGCCGTTCGGTCACGGCTACGTTGAACCAGATGCTGTCCGCCGTTGGGGAAATGAAACGCCTGCATTGCAGCGGGGCGGTGTAGCTCTTCTCAGCTGCCCTCCTCATGCTAGCGGAGATATTGGATGGCCCATTTGACGAATCCGACGCAACCCATATAGACAATCAGCGACCCTACCATCGCGGGCCAGAAGCCAAAACGCGGGACGCCGAAGATCATGGCCAGGACATAGACAATCCATGGCGGAACGAACCAGAACAATTTCTCGGCATAGGCGACGATCGCGTCGCTGCCTCCGTTCAGGTAGAGCAGGACAAAAGTGGCCCCGGTGATCGCCGGAAAGGTGCTGGCGAAGGCGGCCAGATAGGGTCTCCCCTGAGAGCCAAGGTAAGTCGACAGGCTCACGATCGAGCCGCCAAGCAGAAAATACACGACATACTTCCCCAGATCATGCACAGAACGGTCCTCCTTACGCTCCGCGAAACGCCGCCATGGCCTCTCGCTCCAATGCCTCTCCGCGACCTGTATAACGAGGTGAGAAGTGAAACACAACCAGCTCACGCACCCCAGCTTTCCGCGCCATTAGGCCGGCCTGTCTCGCCGTCAGATGATATCGGTCGCGCGCTTTGTCCGCGTCCACCTCCAGATAGGGCGATTCGCAGTAGAACACATCCGCATCGCGGGCCAGGGCGACGATTTTAGCTTCGTTGTCCTCGTCATAGCGGGCATCGACGACATACACGATCTTTTGTCCCCGCGAAATCGTCAGAAACCGTTCTTTGACTTCCCCTAACACGAACTCGCGGTCTTCGCGACGGTGCTCATCGTAGAGGGTGACCGTGAACCGGAAGTCGTCGGTTCGTCCCTGCCAGAGATGCTGCTTCACCTCCTTGAGCCAGGCGCCCACCGGCAAGCCGGCGTCATGCAGCTTCTGCTTGTTCACATTGACATGAAAGCGTTCTTCCAGGGCATAGGCAAACGAGGGGATCCGGTGGTTCAAGGAGACCGCCGTCACCGTGAACATGGGATCTTCCAAGACGAGAACGCGATCGGTCGGGGACAGTTCTGCCGTTCGGATCGGGTATCGCACAGGGCGAAAGCCGTTGGCAGCGGGGAAGACACAGCGGTGTAATTCGCCCGCATGATATTCCTGCACCTCAATGGTCAGCGGATAGCCGTCCACCAGATTCCACGTATAGCCTCGCAATTTGCCGTCCACGTTCTCGATCAGGCCGCGAGGGCCGAAGAGCCGGAGCGTGGTGCCTCGTCCCAAAGCGACGCGCAGGAGGGCGTCGAATCCAATGAAGTGATCCATATGTGTATGGGAGACGAAAATATCGTGGGCTCGTAGGAGTCTGGTTGGTCCCAGGCTGTCATTGTGTCCCAGGTCGAAGAGCAGCGCTCGTCTAGACCAGCGGATTTCCACATAGACCCCGGGATCCCCGAAGACGTCATTGACCAGATAGCTGGAGAAGGAGGGGTTCATAAGGTCGCCGAACGATACACGACAATCTGCGGCGATTTCGGGTCGCTGCAATCCTCAACGTGCCGCATACGGGCAAAAGCTGTCCCGGCAGCTTGGGGTTGGGCGTGAGGATGATACGCCACGAGGTTGCCTCTCCCCTGCGGCCTTGCCTTCTTGTCGCGTCTCCTTCGCCGGATGCTATTCGATTGTAAGCGTTGCTCTGATTGCCAGGTACATGACGATGACTTCCACGGCATGGGCCACAATCGTGATCCAAAGATTGCCGGTGCGGAGCCGGATGGCGCCCCATATCAGTCCGTCCCAAACGGCAATCCAGTGAAGCTGTTTGAAAGTATTGACCATGAAAGGGTCGAAAGCAAACGTCAGCGCGCTGATCAGCAGGGCGAAGGGCGAAAGACGGCCGGCGACTGGTGATCGGCACAGGGCTGATTCAAGGAGAGCCAGACGGCCCAGGAGAAAACCGCGGAAGTTCAGTTCCACGAACAGGGCAATGCCGCAGATGAACCAGGGCACCATGAGCGGGAGAGGCAGCCGCCCGTGGGGCGTGTCCTTCAAGAAGCCGATGTCATAGCCGAGGGACGGCACAACGGCCAGGATGACGACGGTATTCACGCCGCCCAGGAGCAGGCCTACAAGCAATCCCGAAGGGAGGCCGCCGGTCGTGAGCGCCCCGGGGGTGAGTCCAAGGCGGGCCCGGATGGCTGTGTTTTGCGCCGCCCAGAGCCCCATGGCCGCGTAGGCTAGAAGCTGCGGAGCAAATTGGACCGTCGTCTGGTCCTGGAGCGACGGGGGAAGGGCGTAATAGGCGAGGGTGGCCGCGATGGGAAGCAGGGCCAGCGCCGTCCCGCGCTCTATGGCTGGGCGCGGCGACGCAAGACGATCCGCTTCCGTCGCCATCCCGGGCCTGTTACTGAACCTCGACGTTGTAGCGTTCCAATGTGGTCGCTTTATGCCGCGAGAGGTTGGACAGCGACTTGTTGTAGTCCACGATCGCCCGCAGTTCATTGCCTTGCGCCGTGGCCAGGTCGCGCTGGAAGTCCAATACGAACCGGGTGGTGCTGAGCCCGACCTTCAGGCGTTCTTGCTCCGCCTGCAACTGTTTTTCGGCCATGATGCGTGCAGAACGTGTCGTCTCGATACGTTTGAAGTCGGTGTGCACCCGGCGAACGGCTTCACGGACGCCGACGATGATTTGTTGCCGGACGCTGGCTAAAGTTGCTTCGGCGTTTTTGGCTTCGAGCTGGCGCTTATTATACGTGCTGATCGCGGACCGATTCCCCAGCGGATAGCTCAGCACCAACCCGGCACCATAGTTATAGAAATCGCCGCTGAAGTTCTTCTTCACGCTGTCGGGATAGTCGGAGCCGAGACCGGCCATACCCATCGTACCTTGGAACGACAGGGTCGGCAGGAGCTGGTTGCGCGCAAATTTGCTGTTGATGTCGCTGGTGTCCAAATTGCGCTTCGCCTGCACGATTTCCGGCCGCTGGTCGATCGCGGTATCGATCGCTTCCTGGACGCTGATCGGTGCCAAGACGGTGACCGGCGGGTCGAGAGGCGTCAACCGGACGTCCTGCCGCAGTTCCTCCTCGCCCGGATTGAGCAGCCGGCGGAGCTGATCTTCCTGGTCGCGAATCGCCTTTTCCGCGATCAAGACCTGCTCGACGCGAGAGGCCACGGCCGCTTCCGCCTGGAGGACATCGACGATCGACATGACGCCGGCCTTGGCTTTGGCCCGATTGGTGGCTAATAGTTCCTCGGCCGCCTTCATGGCCGCTTGGGCCACTTTTAAATTTTCATTGGAGAACACCATTTCCCAGTACGTCTGTTCGACGGTCGCCAGCACAGTCAATACGCGATCGCGAAAGACATGCTGTTCCACCTCGGCGTTGTTTTGGGCGACGCGGATGAAGGTTTTCGTGATGTCCACCCCGGCATTCCGCAGCAGCGGCTGCGTCAGAGTCAAGGCCAGGCCTCCCGTATAGGCGGGATTGAACAGAAAGCCCTGGGCGACGTTCTGGTTCACGTTGGTACGGGCTGGACTGTAGTTCAGATCGATGTTGCCGCCGGTGATGAGGTTTTGAGTGGCATCAACCGTGACGGAATGGCTGCGTTGGTCAAAGGTTAAAATGTCCCGGAGTTGCGGTAAATTTGGATCGGTTCCTCCGAATACTGGACGATTCAGCGGATTAACCGTCCGGTTGTATTGACCGTTGACGCTGAAGGTCGGATCGAACTTTGCCTGTTCGACGATGATGTCCGTTAAGCGGCTTTCTTTGGTTTGCCGGCTGATCGTGATGTCGAGGTTGTTCTTGAGCGCCTGCATCGCCGCATCGTCCAGCGAAATGCCTTCGCGGCGTTCCGCCGCCGGTTTGACGGGATCCTGACTGTGGACGGGCGGTGTCGGGCCAAGCAGAGAGACCACCACGAGGCCGGCAGCCCAGACGGGCATCCTGTGTCGTCGGTCGGGCATAACTCCTCCTTGATCGAAAAATTGGACGGGATCATACTATAGTCGCGACGAGGAAGTCGTCAGAAAGGAAGGCCTATTGATGTATGTCAAATGCGCAGCTTGTGCCATGGTCTTTACCAGTCTGATCTTTTCGCCGTTGGAAGGGATGGGCCTGTCTGCCGCCCTGGCCCAGAGCGTGTCCGGGGTGCGATCTTTTGACGGCGGTGTGGCGCCGCTCTTCGACCTCGTTGGTCCGGGCAACCTGTACTTGGATAACGAGGGGACGCAAGGGTACCTCTACAACCCTGGGCAGAATTTCCAATCCTATAGTTTCCGGAATCCCACCACAGGCCAGGCTTGGAGCGGGGCCCTCATGACATTGGGCCCGCAACTTTCAATCGGTCTGATCCAGGGGGCGAATCAAATCGGCTCTCCGGTAGTGTTGCCGGGTCCGCCGCGGCAAACATCGCCGTTGCCGCCGATCGAGTCCACGCTCTTCGACGAAATTCCATAAGCAGTAGAGCGGAATGGCTCACCCGCGTGATGCTCGCGTCATGCGATTCGTCATACGGACGCCATAACTTCTCGCCGGGCCTTGTGCGAAGGGTGTGAGAGACGCCGGCTGTTATGGCCTGGTCGCCATGTGCCACGTGAGCGCCAGAACGTATCGAGCCACGGACTGCAGGACGTGCGGATCAACGGTCTCCACTGTGTCAGAGGGTTGATGGAAGTGGGGATGGATGCCTCCGCTTACGACGGTCACCGTGGGGACGCCGGCTTCCTTGAACGGCACATGATCGCCTCCGGGGAAGAAACCGAACAGGTCAAGCTTATCCGCCAGGTTCGCAGACCGCCCTGCCTCCGATGCAAGGGTGTTTTCTATGCCGGTGACGCCGACGGTGAGCCGACCATTGCCTGCCCCGGCGTGATCGATATTAATCATGGCGGTGGTCGTCCCAAGCGGCACGACCGGCCGCGTGATGTACAGACGTGATCCCAGCAAGTCCTTTTCCTCGCCGCTGAATGAGATAAAGAGGAGGCCGCGTGTCGGCCGCCATCTGATCTGCGCCAGTACGCGCCCGACCTCTAGGAGCACCGCGGTACCGGAGGCATTGTCGTCGGCGCCTGGAAAAACGAGGCCGGCGGTGGTGCCGAAGTGATCTCGATGGGCTCCGATTACGACCGTCTCGGGGCCTGTTCCAGGCAGATGCGCCAGCACATTGACCAAGAGACCGTCCGTGACGCGGCTCTTCCAACGCAGGATGCCGTATTGCTCCGTCGAGACCGACCGGGAGTCCGGGTGCCGGTTGAGTTGTTCTTGCAAATCTCGAAGTCGTCCGGTGTGACCTGTGCCGCTTGATGCCAGGATCTCCTCGGCCATTCGCGTGCTGATCCAGGCGCCGGGAATGGCGTCTGCCACGGGCAGTTGTCCGTAAAAGGCGCTGGGTGATCCCGTGACCCCTCGCCGTGCTTCGTACCCTTTCAAGACAGGTCCGACCGCTGTCAGATAGCCCGCCGCGCCGTGGGCTTTCGCCAACCTCACTTTTTCAGCATGGCTGAGCGTCTGGCTATCGTGATCGGCCTTTCCCCGCAGGAAAAGGACGAGGCAGCGATGAACATCGACGGCGGCATAGTCAGCCGGTAGGCCATATCCCACGAATATAATGGGCGCGTGGATATCGGCGGAAGGCGAATCGAGTACGGGCAAAAAGTCCGTGGCAAGTTGTCTGGATCGAGCGGCCGTCCCGGGCCCAATGCTCAAGAACGGATCTGCATCAACGGTGGTGACGCTCATGGTCGAGGTCATCATGCCGGTGACAGAATCGGATGATCGGGTGTCCGTCATTGCGGCAAGGGAGAGACCGGACGACTTGAATTGGTCTCTTACCCAGGCGCCAGATCGCTGGTCATTCTCGGTGCCCGCTTGCCTCCCGCGAAAGTGTACACTACTGAGGGCGGCCACATCGGCCATCATCCGCTCGGGCGAAATGCGCTCCAGTGCATCCTGCAAGCGGTTCGCCTCAAGGGCTGAATCCGGCGGCGTGGCCGTGTCGGCTGCCACGATCCCGTCCGCCATCAGCACAGCGCAAAAGAGCATTGTCCACGCTGTCGCTCGGCTCATGTGCCCCTCTCTTCTCCTCAAGTCTTCACGAGGCGCAAACTATAGCACAGGGCCACTCCGGAAACGCCGTTGCACGGTCTTTGGCGGGCGCGGTACTATTGCATCCGCGCCCGACTAGGCCAACGTGGAAGCCAAAGATCTGAACCACTATAATCGTCTTGCCTCGGAAGCCAGTCCGTATCTCCGCCAACATGCCGGCAATCCGGTCGACTGGTATGCGTGGGGCCGGGAGGCCCTGTCTCGAGCCAAGACCGAACAGAAGCCGATTCACCTCTCCATCGGGTACGCGGCCTGCCATTGGTGCCATGTGATGGCGCGCGAGTGTTTCGACGATCGGACGATCGCGACGCTGCTGAACGAGCACTTCATCAATATCAAGGTCGATCGCGAAGAACGACCGGATCTGGACGATGTGTATCAAAAGGCGGCTCAGGTCTTTCTCGGCCGGGGCGGCGGGTGGCCTCTTACGATGTTCCTGACACCGGATCAAGAGCCCTTCTATGGAGGAACGTACTTTCCTCCCGTGCCCCGTCACAATCTGCCGGGCTTCCCGCAGGTGCTGTTGGGCGTGGTGGAGGCTTTCCGGAAGCATGGGGACGATGTCCGCAGGAATATTGAGCGCGTGAAGGAGGGGCTCGCCCGGGTCAGCGCCCATGAGCCGTCCCGGGAACCTCTGGAGGATCGTTTGCTGGACGATGCGGCGAAAGATGTGGAGCTCTTTTTCGATCCCGTGCATGGCGGGTTCGGGGAAGGCCCGAAGTTTCCCACGGTGCCGCCCCTGAGCCTCCTGCTGCGCCACGCCTACCGTACGAAGCAGCCAGAATATCAAGACAAGGTCTTATTGCAATTGCGCAGAATGGCGGCCGGAGGTCTCTACGACCATCTGGGCGGCGGATTCCATCGCTATTCCATCGACCGGCAATGGATGGTGCCGCATTTCGAAAAGATGCTGTATGACAACGCGCAGCTGGTGCGGGTCTATCTTGACGGATGGCGGCTCACGAAAGAAGTTCGATTCCGGCAGGTGGTGGAGGAGACGCTGGACTATCTCCATCGTGAATTGACGCATCCGGACGGAGTATTCTATGCGGCTCAAGACGCGGACAGTGGAGGGGAAGAAGGACGGTACTTTGTCTGGGAGCGGCAACAAGTCCTGGCTATTCTTGGAGCGGAACTCGGAGAGCAGTTTTGCCGGGCCTACGGAGTCACGGAGGCGGGCAATTTTGACGGCAAGAGCGTATTGAATCGTCTTGGAGCGTTAGTCCTGCCGCTCGAAGAGCAGACAAGGATGGACCGCGATCTGAGGACGGCTCGCACAATCTTATTAACGGCACGAGACAGGCGTCCCAAACCCCAGCGCGACGAGAATATTCTCACAAGCTGGAACGCATTGGCGATTTCCGCCTTTCTCGATGCCTATCAGACATACGGCACCACCTCCTATTTGTCGGCTGCCGAGACGGCGTTGACGTTCCTGATCGATTACGCCGTTGAAGGGGGTCGTGTCTTTCGCACGGTGACCGGCGGAAAGGCACGCATAGCCGGATTTCTTGAGGACTACGCGTTTTTGGCGGCGGCGCTGATTGATGCCTATGAGGCCACGTCCCATGTCTGGTATCTCAAACAGGCTCGCATGGTGACTGATGGCCTGCTGGAGCGGTTCTGGGATAACACGACAGGGGCATTCTTCTTTACCGGCAAGGACCATGAGCCGTTGATCCATCGCATGAAGTCAGGTACAGACAGCGCCGTTCCGTCCGGCAACGCCGTCGCCGTTCAGGTGCTGCTCAGGCTCTTCTCTTTCACGGGCGAGCGACTGTATGATGACCGCGCCGAACAGACCCTGCGGGCGTTCAGAGGATTGCTCGCTCGGAACGCTTACGGCAGTGCCGCGATGTTGTGTGCACTCGATTGGTATCTGTCCAAGCCCAAAGAAGTCGTGATTGTCGGCCGCCGCGGCGACGGCGCGACGGAGGCCCTTATCGCCACCGTGCATCAACAGTATGTGCCGAATAAGCTGGTGTTGTTGTCGGATGATTCCTGCCGCGACGAGGCCAACCTCTTTCCACGCGTCGACGGCAGAGTGCGCCTGAACGGATTGCCCACGGCCTATGTCTGTCAAGGCTTCACTTGCTCCCAGCCGGTGACGGAAGGTGCGCAGTTGGTGTCGTTATTATGAATGATGGGAAGAAGGAGTGACCGTGGCTGGAGGATCTGGGAACGGGTTGTATGATCATTTGTATGCGCGCTTCTTTGAGCGGCGGGATGCATCACGGGGGTATGAATTCCAACACGCTCCGGGAGGCAGTGTCCCTCCGCCTACGGTGACGTTTCGTCAGAAACTCCGATGGTGGACCTGGGATCGGTGGCAACGGCGAAAAAAGATCCTGGCGGAGCGGGATCGTCTGCAGCAAGACATCTTGAAGATTCGTCAACCACGGAGCTAATGTTCGGGAGCGTAATCAAACGAGGTGATGCCTGATGAAACGAACATGTCTGACAGCCATGCTTGGGTTTGCCATTGTGTCGTTCACTGCTGTGGCGGTCGAATATCCGGCTCAGGCTGTCCAACGGGAGAGTCGCGAAGAGAAAGAAGCTAATCTCAACCAACAGGCCAAAGGCGGACTTTTTCACAAGTGGACGTTCGATCAGGACCAACCGGATCAGTTGCCTGCCGGTTTTGCCGGACGTGTATCCGGTGAAGGAAGAGGGGCGACATGGAAAGTGCACAAGGACGAGACGGCGCCTTCCCGGCCTAATGTGGTGGCTGGCCACTCGCACTGTGCCGCCGGCTGTTATCAGTTGCTGATGGCGGAGGGGTTGAATTATGAATACCCGGACCTGTCCATCCGGTTCCGTGGCATCGAGGGGACGGCGGCAGTCGGCGGAATGGTGTTTGGCGCGAAAGACGCCGCGAACTTTTATGCGGTCCTGGTGGATATGGAGAGAAAAACCGCGCAAGTGGTTCGTATGATGGAAGGTAAAGAAACACTGCTCGCTAAAGCGCCGATACAACTCAAGGCGGTGGACTGGCATTCACTCAGAGTGCAGCGCAATACGATCATCAGTAAGGACTTTATTGAAACTTTTGTGGATGGGACTCTGGTCCTATCAGTCGAGGATCAGTCGCTTGGCCTGGGCCAGGTTGGGTTGCTGGTTCATGGCGATTCTTCTTTTCTTTTCGACAGCTTCCATGCGGTTCCACTATTTTCTCATCGTCCCTTGTCGGCCCCTGCCGCATATTAACGGTTTAATGGTTTAAGGGCGATGATGATCTTGCCTTTTTTCTTTGCACTGGAGTAGCATGAGGACGCTTGGTTGCGAAAGGCCTGGCAGACAAGCACTGAGAGTGACAAGGCCTGAACCGATGTTGTTTTGGTCCTTTCCGGGAATCTGATCGGAAGCCAGAGCTAAGCCGCCGCTGTGTTGACGTCTTCTGCCCATCCTTCCTCGTTTCTTTCTCGAGTCCAAGACAACACCATTTTCTCAAAGGAGGAGCCCGATGGGTTCGAAGATCTACGTAGGTGGTTTGCCATATTCAACGACTGAGCAACAGCTCAGCGATTTGTTTGCAGCGCACGGGGCAGTGGCTTCTGCCCGCATTATCACCGATAAATTCACCGGCCAGTCCCGTGGATTCGGATTTGTCGAAATGACGTCCGATGCTGAGGCTCAAGCGGCCATTACCGCCTTAAACGGCACAGACTTGGGCGGGCGGACTTTGACGGTCAATGAAGCGCGGCCCCAGGAACCCCGTTCCGGTGGCGGAGGACGGGGCGGATATGGGGGTGGCGGCGGATTCGGCGGCCGATAAGCCGCAAGATCGCTATGTATCGTGGAGGGCCGCCGGATAGTCCGGCGGCCCTCTTTTTTTCCAGTGCAGCGGTGAACCCTTTGGTAAGATGACCGCCGGAGATCCCTGTGCCGCCATTCAAACTTGACGCACCATTTCAGCCCTGCGGTCATCAGCCCGACGCGATTGCCAAACTAACGTCCGGTCTGCAATCCGGCAAGAAGCATCAGGTTTTGCTGGGCGTCACAGGATCCGGCAAGACCTTCACGATGGCGAATGTGGTGGAACAGGTGCAGAAGCCGACGCTCGTCCTCGTCCACAACAAGACTCTGGCCGGCCAGCTCTACCAGGAATTCAAGCAATTTTTTCCGCACAACGCCGTTGAGTATTTCGTGAGCTATTACGATTATTACCAGCCGGAAGCCTATATCCCTCAGAGCGATACCTATATTGCCAAAGACGCGTCGATTAATGACGCGATCGATCAAATGCGGCATTCGGCCACGACCGCATTGCTCCAGCGAAACGATGTGCTGATCGTGTCCTCGGTCTCGTGCATCTATGGATTGGGATCACCTGAGGTGTATCACGACATGCTGGTCTACGTCGAAGAAGGGATGGAGGTACGGCGAGAAAAGATCATGGAGAAATTAGTCGATATCCAGTACGAGCGGAACGATATCGATTTTCATCGCGGGACCTTTCGTGCTCGAGGAGACGTCATTGAAATTTTCCCCGCGTCTTCGGAAGCGAAGTCCGTGCGAATCGAATTGTTCGGCGATGTGGTGGATGCCATTCACGAGATCGACCCGTTGACCGGGAAATCCTTGGGGAAGTTGCCGAAGGTCGCCGTGTTCCCCAACACCCACTATCTGATCGCGCCGGACCGCTATGAGCGGGCGATTACCGGCATCGAAGAAGAACTGGAGGGACGGGTGGCCGCCTTGAAAAAGGCGGGACAGTTGGTGGAGGCGCAACGGATCGCGCAGCGCACGAAGTTCGACCTGGAAATGATCCGAGCCATGGGCTATTGCCATGGGATCGAAAATTATTCCCGCCACCTCAGCGGGCGGGCACCCGGCGAACCGCCGCCGACCTTGCTGGATTATTTTCCAAAGGAGTTTCTTCTGATTATCGATGAGTCGCATGCCACCGTTCCGCAAATTGGCGGGATGTACGAAGGAGACTTTTCACGCAAGCGCACACTGGTGGACTACGGGTTTCGGTTGCCCTCGGCAGTGGACAACCGGCCGTTGAGGTTTCAGGAGTTTGAGCGTTGTCTGAATCAAGTGGTGTATGTGTCGGCGACCCCGGGTCCCTATGAGTTAAGACAGGCAGGCGAAGAGGTGGTCGAGCAGATTATTCGCCCGACCGGGCTCATGGATCCCTGCATCGAGGTGCATCCCGCGAAAGGACAAGTGGATCACCTGCTGGGAGAGGTGCGTGCCGAAGTGGCGAAAGGAGGCCGGGTCCTCATTACAACCTTAACCAAACGGATGGCTGAAGACCTGACCGAGTATTACCATGACCTGGGGATGAAGGTGCGGTATCTCCATTCCGACATCAAGACTCTGGAGCGGGCGGAGATTGTGCAGGATCTTCGGCGCGGCGTATTCGACGTCCTGGTGGGAATCAATCTGCTGCGAGAAGGACTCGATCTTCCGGAAGTGAGCCTTGTGGCAATCCTGGATGCGGATAAGGAAGGGTATCTCCGATCTTTCCGCTCACTCATCCAGACAGCCGGGCGAGCGGCCCGCCATGTCGATGGCCGAGTGATCTTTTATGGCGATACGGTGACCGATTCCATGAGGCAAGCCATAGACGAGACCACCCGCAGGAGAGCGATCCAGCGAACCTATAACGAGGCTCACGACATCACGCCCGCCAGTGTGAAGAAGGGGATTCCTGCCCTGGACTATGCCGTGGCCGAGATGGACTACGTTCAACTGGAACTGGTGGCGGCCGAATCCGCCGATGACTATGGGAAAGCGGAAACGCGGGAGGAGTTGATTCAGCGGCTGGAGTCGGAAATGAAGGCCGCTGCCAAGGAACTCGCGTTCGAGCGGGCCGCAGAGTTGCGCAATCGGATTCGTTCTTTGAAGCTCAAGGAATTACACGTGCCGTCTTAGAAGACTTCCGGAGGACAGTCCCGCGTCATCCCGCAATACCAGCCCTTGTGAGAAGCCCTGTGTGGGCAGTTAGACGTGCTTGTAGAGGTAGACCCCCATGAACATCCCTAAGATGCTCAGGAAGTTAATTTTGATGCTGAATCCAAGGGTCAGTTTGAGGAGAACTAGATCGAGCGTGAGCGGTGGGTTAATGCCTGGTGTGAAGTGCGTTGAGAATATGCTCTGGATGGTGCCTTGGGGAGCCATCACGTGAAGGACTTCGCCCAGGATTCCGCCAAGGAGCCCGCCGATTAATAAGAAGATGACAAGAATCCAGGGTGATTTCCGCACGTGGCTGCTGCCCCTCCCATCACTGTGCCCAGAAAAACCGTGCGAACCATATCCGAAGGCTGCCGGCATGTCAATAAAGTTGGACTGTATCTCCCTTGACTTGGCCCCTGACGATTCTATACACTCGCCGATACTCTTTTAACGAGATTTAACGAGGCGATCGGAGATCTGGCGCAAGGCTTCGATGGCCTCTTTCTTTGTGGTCCCATGCTTGACGCATTGAGCGATAAGTTCGAACGAATCCTCAAAAAGCTTCGAGGGCAGGGTGTGCTCTCGGAGCAGAATATTGCGGAGGCATTGAAGGAAGTCCGGTTGGCCCTTCTTGAGGCCGATGTCAACTTCAAGATCGTCAAAGATTTCATCGAACGCGTCCGCCAGAAAGCCGTCGGTCAGGAGGTGCTGCAGAGTCTGACGCCCGGGCACCAGGTCGTCAAAGTTGTCTGGGAAGAGTTAAGCGAGATGATGGGCCGTGAGCGCACAGGGCTCTCGCTCAACTCGCAGCCGCCGACGATCGTGATGATGGTCGGATTACAGGGTGCGGGCAAGACCACGACTTGCGGAAAGCTGGCCCGCCTGTTCAAAAGCCAGGGGAAGCGTGTGCTCTTGGTTGCAGCGGACCCACGCCGGCCCGCCGCCGGCGATCAGTTGAGTGCCTTGGGACGTGATTTGGGCGTGGAGGTCCATCGCCACGATCAGGCTCATGCCACCCGAACGGACGTGGTGCGGATGTGCCAGGCGGGGGTGGATCGCGGGCGGGAACAAGGATTCGATCTCATCGTACTGGACACCGGTGGACGACTGCACATCGATGAAGATTTAATGGAAGAACTGGTGGCCGTCAAAACGGCCGTAGCGCCGCACGAAGTGTTGCTCGTGGCGGACGCCATGACCGGTCAGGATGCTGTCACAATGGCCGGTCAGTTCGATCAAAAAGTCGGTCTCACGGGGATCATCCTGACTAAAGTGGAAGGCGACGCGCGGGGCGGGGCCGTCCTGTCCATTCGCGCGGCCACGGGCAAGCCGATCAAGTTTTTGGGTATGGGAGAAAAGCTGGATGCTCTCGAGCCGTTTCATCCCGACCGGATGGCCTCGCGCATTCTCGGCATGGGCGACGTCCTATCCCTGATCGAAAAGGCGCAGGAGACGTTTACGCGTGAGCAGGCCGAAGAGGCGCAGAAACGGCTCACGAGCAATACCTTCACGCTCGAAGATTTTCGCGCCCAGTTGGGGCAGATGAACCGGCTCGGCTCATTGGAGCAAATACTTGGAATGTTACCAGGCGGGCAGAAGTTGAAAAGTGCCATCGAAGGTGAACAACCCGAGCGGGAGATGGGCCGCGTGGCTGCCATCATTGATTCCATGACGGTGCGCGAACGCCGCGACCACACCATTATCAATGGAAGCCGCAAGAAGCGGATCGCGCGTGGCAGTGGCACTACGGTGCAGGAGGTCAACCGGTTGATCAAGCAGTTCCTGTCTGCCAGGAAGATGGCCAAAGCGATGACAGGCGCAGGGGGGCGTCGGCAACTCGCCCAACTCATGCGTTCGATGTAATAGTTGTTCGTGTTCTTACCGCACTCGAGGAGTGTAAAGGAGGAGAGTCGTGGCAGTTCATTTGAGATTGGCTCGAACAGGAAGACATAAGCGCCCCATGTACCGGCTTGTGGCGGCCGATTCCCGCAAAGCGCGGGATGGCCGGTTTTTGGAAATTCTGGGTATCTTCGATCCCTTGAAGGAAGCCGGCCTGCCGGAGTTGAAACCGGAGCGCGTCTTAACGTGGTTGCGACAGGGGGCTCAGCCTTCGGTCACCGTCCGGACATTGCTGCGCCGTGCAGGGGTATGGAAGCAATTCGAAGCGGAAAAAGCGGCTCAGAAGAAGACCGCCGCCGAGTAACCGATGGTGATTCAGGCCGAGACCGTGACCGTCGGACAGATTGAACGGGCCTTTGGCGTCAAAGGCGAAGTCAAAGTTCGCTCGCTTACCGATGTTCCGGGCCGGCTCGAAGCGCTGACAAATGTAACGCTAGCGGGGAAACACGGCGGGATCATGGAGACGACCGTCACACATGTCCGCCGGGCCGGCCCCAGTTTTATTGTGGGATTGGCCGGGTTGACGAATCCCGAAGATGCCGGATTGTGGCGCGGCGCTCTCCTGCAGGTCGCTCGCGGCACGGTGCCGTCGTTGCCGGAAGGTCAGTACTACGAATGTGATCTGGTGGGGCTTGCGGTGCAGACTGACCAGGGCAGACCGCTCGGTGTGTTGGAGCAGATCTGGGAATCCCCCGGTAATCACATTTTCGTGGTGCGCCAAGGGAATAAGGAAATTTTGATTCCGGCTGCGAAAGAGCTCGTGGCGGGGGTCGATCTTGAGCAGCGGGTCATGACCGTGCGCCTGATTGAAGGATTGGACGAGTAACATGTTGCGCTTCGATGTGCTCACGCTGTTTCCTGACATGGTGGCCCCCCTGTTCGGGCACAGCATTTTGAAGCGCGCGCAAGAAAAGGCGTTGTTGATGGTCCAGGTGCGCAACCTGCGGGACTTTACGACGGATCGTCATAAAGTGGCCGACGATGTTCCGTATGGCGGGGGCGCCGGGATGGTCATGAAGGCGGAGCCGATCCTGCGTGCGGTCGAGGCGCTTCGCGCGGAAGCGCGCGAGCACGGGGAGGACATCCGGCTCCTGTATCCCTCCCCCCACGGTCGTCCCTTTACGCAGGAGTACGCCAAAAATCTTGCGTGTGAGAGCCGACGGATGGTAATTCTCTGCGGGCACTATGAAGGTGTGGACGAACGTGTGAGGATGGCGCTGTCGCCGGAGGAAATCTCTGTCGGGGATTATGTCCTCACGGGAGGTGAGTTGCCCGCCCTCGTGCTGATCGATGCATCGGCGCGATTGGTTCCCGGAGTCCTGGGCGATCCGGAGTCTGTGGTTGAAGAATCCTTCTCCGATTCCCTGCTCGAATATCCGCATTACACCAGGCCGGCGGAGGTGCGAGGCATGGGAGTGCCTGATGTGCTGCTGTCAGGCCACCATGAGGCGATTCGCCGGTGGCGTCGTAAACAAGCCTTGCGGAGCACCTATTTGAGACGCCCGGATCTCCTCAGAGATCGGGTGCTCACCAGCGAAGATCAACGGTTGCTCAATGAACTTATTAGCGAAGGTATCTCGACGATGCCTGTTCGATGTGGGGAGGAGGGATAAGGACATGAATCAGTTGGAACGAATCCAGAAGTCTTTCACCAAGAAATCGCCGCCCGTGTTTGAGATCGGGGACACGGTCCGGGTCCATGTCAAAGTGGTGGAAGGTGAAAAAGAGCGCATTCAGGTTTATGAAGGCACCGTGATCGCCCGCAAGGGCGGTCTGAACACTGAAACCTTCACCGTGCGCAAGCTGTCCTATGGCGTGGGAGTGGAGCGCATATTCCCCGTGCATTCTCCCATCGTGACTAAGGTGGACGTCGTCAGGCAAGGACGTGTGAGACGGGCCAAGCTCTATTATCTGCGCGGCAAGAAAGGCAAGTTTGCCAAGGTGGAAGAGCGCGAATATGTCGCGGAGAGCAAAGCGGCGCCTGCTCCTTCCTCCGCGGATACGGCCAAGGCCTAATCCGCCCTTTCTGCGCCCGTGCTCTCGGGCAGGTCGGTTGCCTCGGTCGGAGCGTCGGATCTGGGGGAAGGCCTGTTGGGACCTAGCAAGGAGTTCGAACAAGAGGCTCGGCGATGTGGGTATCGCCACATCGCCGGTCTTGATGAAGCCGGCCGCGGTCCATTAGCCGGCCCAGTAGTGGCCGCCGCAGTCATTCTGCCTTTCAGTTGCCGCCTTCCGGGAGTCAACGATTCAAAACAGTTGACCGATGGTGAGCGCCAGCTGTTGTTCGCCGCCATCTTCGAAAAGGCGGTGGCAATCGGAGTCGGCTCTGCCGACGCCTCTGAAATCGACTCGATCAATATCCTGGAGGCGACCCGGCTGGCCATGCGCCGGGCCATTGCCGGATTAGACCCGCCGCCGGACTACCTCTTGCTGGATGCTCTCTCGCTGCCTGACGTGGCGCTTCCATCACGCCCGATCATCAAGGGCGATGCCCTTTCGGTCTCGATTGCGGCCGCCTCGATCGTCGCCAAAGTAACCAGAGACCGGCTCATGGCGAGCTTTCATAGGACCTATCCCCAGTATAACTTTCTTTCGCACAAAGGCTATTGCACCGAAGAGCATCTCCGCCGATTGGCCGACCATGGACCCTGTGCGATTCATCGGCGTACGTTTGAACCGGTGCGGCAAGCTTTGCCCGGTCGCCGGGCGGTTCCGGTGCGCGTGGTGGTCAATCTCCCTTGGAAAGGATGATCTCAATGCCGACCGCGGATCCGCGACATCTGTTCGGACAGACCAGCGAGGCACACGCCGAGCAGGTGTTGCGCGACAAAGGCTATCGCATTCTGGAGCGGAACCTGAGGACGACATTGGGGGAGTTGGACTTGGTGGCGGAAGACGCCGGCATCCTGGTCTTTGTGGAAGTGAAAGCGCGCGCCACGGACGCGTTCGGGGGCGGTCTCCTGGCAGTCGATCGGCGTAAACGGGCCAAACTGGTGAAGCTGGCGTCACAATATCTGGCGCAGCGGCATTGGATGGACCGAATTTGCCGCTTTGACGTGGTGGTGGTGCAGGGCCACACACCGGATAAGCTGCAGGTTGAGCATGTCGAGAATGCATTTGACGCCACTGATGACGGGCGGCCGTAAGCCGGGAGAGGCTCGCACACACAGCCATGGATGCCATAATCCAATTGATCCATGTCTCCAAGTATTACAATGGCCGCCCCGCCTTATCGAATGTCACGCTCGAGATCGAGAAGGGCGACTTCGCCCTCTTGATGGGGCCGAGCGGGGCGGGCAAATCGACGCTGCTGCGCATGTTCATTGGCGCCGAACAGCCGGACGAAGGGCAAATTTTTGTCCAGGGGAAGAATCTCACCAAGCTGAAGCCATCAGAGGTGCCCTATTTGCGCAGAAGAGTCGGTACCGTCTTCCAGGATTTCCGGCTCCTCCCGAAGAAGTCCGTGTTTGAAAATGTGGCTCTGCCCCTCATCGTCCAGGGCACCTCGACGGCGGATATCCGCAGAAAAGTCACGGAAGCCTTGAGGGCGGTCGGCGTGGAGCATAAACGGGATCAACCGCCCGCGAGTCTTTCCGCCGGCGAGCAGCAACGGGTGTGTATCGCCCGGGCGATCGTCAACGGACCGATTGTGCTCTTAGCCGACGAACCCACGGGCAATCTCGATCCGGAACGGACTGCGGAGATTATCGAGTTGTTCAAACTCATCAACGCGAGAGGCACCACGGTCATCGTCGCGACTCATGACCCCTTGGTCATAGCGCAGGTCAATCGCCGGGTCATCGCGCTCGCGCAGGGCATCATGACCCTCGCACCACAGGTCGGCGTATGAGACGGTTGAGGTATCTGTTTCGCGAGGCCTGGGCGAATATGCGGACGAACCGGGTGACGACGGTGGTGGCCATTCTCACGACGGCCTTTACGCTGGCCTGCGTGGGGATCTTTCTCCTGCTCTATGTGAACCTGCGTAATGCAGCGGGATGGTTGCAGGATGACATCAAGATCATTGTCTACCTGGAGGATCGCGCGACCCGTGATGGCACGGCGGAATTGGAGGCCAAGCTCAAGGCGGATCGGATGGTGGCCGGCGCGCTCTTCATCTCCAAGGAACAGGCGTTGCGTGAATTCCGAGCCCAGTTTCCATCCGATTCGCACTTGCTCGAAGGCCTCGGGGAGAATCCGCTTCCAGCCTCGTTTGTGGTGACGCTCTCGCCGGCGTTTCGATCCCCGGACGGAGTGAAGCGGTGGGCCGAACACGTTCGAAATATGCCCGATGTCGCCAAGGTGGATTACAATCAGGAGTGGATTGATGTGCTCGCGGCGCTGATTCGGTGCATTGAACTGGCGGCTATCGGCGTGGGGGTGATTCTTTCAGCTGCGGCGGTCACCATTATCGGGAATACGATCCGGCTGGCGCTGTTCGCGCGGCGCGAGGAAATTGAAATTCTCCAGTTGATCGGAGCCACCCGGGCCTTTATTCGCATTCCCTATGTCCTTGAAGGGGCCGTCCTAGGGGCCTGCGGGAGTGCCTTGTCACTCGGGATTCTGAAGTTCGGATTCGAGCTGTTCCGGCAGCAGATCCGCTCGACCGGTCGTTTCAGCGGTATCGAGAACATGATGTCGTTTTTCCCTCTTTCTACGTGCCTGGCCCTCGTGGCAGTCGGGATGGGGTTGGGCTTCGCCGGTAGCTTCGTGTCCCTTCGCCGTGTGGGAGACGGACGGACATGATGCGCCTGTTTGGAATCCTTGTTGCGGTCGTATGCTCGGTCCCCCTGTGGGCGGCACAAGGGACCGCCGGGGCCGATCCCATTGCGGAAAAAATCGAGCGGGAACGGAAAACCCTGGAGCAGTTGAAGGATAAGATCGAAGAGAAGCGCAAGCGGGCCGATGCAGCGGATAAGAAGCGAGAGTCGGTCCTGCAGGGCATTCAATCGCTGGACGAGCGCCTGATTCGCCATCGTCAAGACCATCATGACGTGGTTAAGAAGCTGCGCAAGAAAGACCGGGAAATCGAGGAGATTACCGCTCGGCTCAGCACGATGCGCATGAGCATCCATGAGCGGCGGGATGCCATTTTGGCTCGGCTGCGGGTCCAGTACATGGAAGGGCGGTTCGGATACGTGAAGACCCTGCTGGCCTCGAACTCCTACGGGGATTTTGAGCGCCGCCGTCAATATCTCTCGACCGTATCGCAAAAAGACTATGAATTGGTCGGCGCCTTTCGGACCGACGTCGCAAGCATGGAGCAGGCCGAACGCAAGCGGGCCGAAGCCCGTGCCGGGATGATCGCCTTCAAAGATACGATCGAACGGAAGCTGGCCGACATCCGGTCGCTCCAGAAGGAAAAAAAGGTCTATCTGGCGAGAATTACCCAGGAAAAGGACTCCTATAATAAAGCGGTGGAAGAGTTGGAGCGGTCCGCGTCTCGGGTGGACAGTCTGCTGCGGGAGATGGAAGCCCGCCGGAAGGCCCTGGCCATGCGGCCGCCCAGTGGTCCTGCCCTCCCGCGAGGGACCCGGGGGGCCCTACCCTGGCCGGCCGACGGGCAGGTCGTCTCCTTTTTCGGGCGCCAAAAGCATCCGACCTTCAATACCTATGTGCAGCGCAAAGGGATCGAAATCCGGACGACCGAGGGCAGCTTGATCCATGCCGTGATGTCCGGGACCGTGGTCTATGCGGACTGGTTGAAAGGCTATGGACTCGTTATAATCGTCGATCATGCGAACGGGTTCTTTTCTCTCTATGCCCATGCGTCTAGAATACTGGCCAAGGTCGGAGAGCAGGTGAGTGCCGGGCATCCCATCGGAGAAACCGGGGATACGGGCATGATCGGCGAAAATACTTTATACTTCGAGCTTCGCGAAGGAGCAGAAGCGGTCGATCCGCTGCTCTGGCTCGCCAAGCGCTAATCATGGATCACGACGCGTAGCGTGTGAGGAAGGGATGTGATGATTATGGAACAGCATCCGCGCCGAAAATCATGGATGGTCGGGCCGATGATTGCCGTCGTTCTGTTGTGCGGAATCTTGATCGGCAAAGGCTGGGAGCCGGCCGGTCATGCCAGTGAAACGTATGAGGAACTCAAGACCTTCTCGGAGGTCCTCAATCAGGTCCAAAAGCACTATGTGGATGAGACGAAACCCAAAGACCTGATCCAGGGAGCCATTCGCGGCATGTTGGCGACTTTGGATCCGCACTCTGCCTATATGACTCAGGAAATGTACAAAGAGATGCAAGTTGAGACCAAGGGTGAATTCGGGGGAGTCGGCATTCAGATCGGCGTGAAAGAGAGCCGCCTCGCGGTGATCGCCCCCATTGAAGGCACCCCGGCTCACCGGGCAGGCATCAAGGCCGGCGATTACATCATGAAAGTAAACGATGACACCACCAAAGATCTGACGCTCATGGACGCGGTCCAGAAAATGCGGGGACCGAAAGGCAGTAAAGTCAATTTGACGATTCAGCGTGATGGGACGCCGGATCCGATGATCTTCACCCTGGTGCGGGACACCATCAAGATCGAGAGCGTGAAGTCGAAGCTGATCGATAACCTGGGCTATGTCCGGCTGACGCAATTCCAAGAAGCCTCGGGACGGGATCTCGCCAAAGCGATCAAACAGTTTCGAGAGCAGAAAGTGCAAGGCACCATTCTTGACCTGCGCAACAATCCAGGCGGCCTGCTGACGGCTGCGGTGGATGTCTCCGAGCAATTCCTGCCGAACGGAAAGCTCGTCGTCTACACCAAGAGCCGGGAGGGAAAGAAGGATGAGTGGTTTGCCAAGTCCAAGGACCAGCTCGAGGATCTTCCCATAATCATCCTGGTCAATGAGGGGTCGGCGAGTGCGTCGGAGATCGTCGCAGGCGCCCTGCAGGATTGGGGACGCGCAGTGATTGTGGGAACGACTTCCTTTGGAAAAGGTTCAGTGCAAACCATTCTTCCTTTGGGCGATGGCTCCGGTCTCCGTTTGACCACCGCCAAATATTACACGCCCAAAGGCCGATCCATTCAGTCCACCGGAATCACGCCCGATATCGTCGTGAAGCTGGCCCCGCCGGCACCGGTCAAGGCGGCTGAAGGCAAACCGGGCGATAAAGAAGCCGACCAAAAGCCGGTTAATCCGTCCGGAAAGGACAGCAAGCTGCCGGATCAAGCCGGATCCAAGAATGGAGCGGCTCCCCAGCTGCCTCCCACGGATGCCTCGGGCGATCCGTCCCTGGAATCCGACGCCCAACTGCAAAAGGCCGTTGAGTTACTCAAGAGCTGGAAAATCTTTAAAGAAATGAAGGTGTCTTAATCCGAGGGGCCCTGAGACTGGCGCCGGATGGCTTCCAGCAAGACGTCCTCCGAACCCGAAAAGCCCGGCATCGTCCGCAAAAGATGGGATTGAACGAGTTGCTCCAGGTCGGCCGCGGTCCGTATACCCAGGCGGAAATAGAGGTAGGCGACCAGCGACTCGGACAATCCCGGGAACTGTGCCCAGCTCTTAACGTCCGGCGGCAGCGGCTTCTTGAGTTGTTCATACGCGCGGACGGTTCCCGTCTCAAGAAACTCCGTAATCTTGTCCGCCAGTTCTTTTCCTATTCCATCAATGTCCTCCAACGCCCGGCGCAGGGCGACGGCTGCGACATCTTCCTCCAGCGCAAGCAGTGAGTCTGCCGCCCGGCGGTAGGCCCGCACACGATAGGCGTTGGCGCGCTGGCTGGCAAGGAGTTCGGCCATCGAGCGAAACAGCGTGGCGAGTCGCTGATTATTGGCGTGCATGTCCATTCTCAGTGGTGCCATTGTGCGATGTTGATTGCTTCGGAGGCAAGGGGCGATTGATTGACAACCCGATTTGCTGTCCCATAGGATGACGGACAATGACGGACGGCATTCATATCCATGTCAATGGAGAGACACGGGCATGGCGCGCAGACGGCACGGTGGCCGATCTGCTGCGGGAACTCGATATTCAAACGGAGCGGGTCGCGGTTGAATTGAATCTGCACATCGTCGACCGGGCCGCCTTGGGCGAGCAACGCCTTCAGGACGGGGATCGCGTCGAGATCTTGAGCTTTATCGGCGGTGGCGCAGGCGCCTTCGGACAGTGACGGGTGCGGCTGTTCTCAAGCAATCAAGCGTCAATGAGTCGACTGATTAAATGGATATATTCGTGAGGGGGAACCATGTCGGGTGATCCACTCATTATCGCGGGACGCGAATTCACATCACGGCTATGGGTCGGGACGGGCAAATATAAGGACCTGATCGAAACGAAAAAGGCGATCGAGGTTTCCGGCGCCGATGTCGTCACCGTGGCGGTTCGGCGGGTCAATATTACGGATCGCTCGAAAGAGAACTTACTCGATTATATTGATCCGAAGAAATACACCATCCTGCCGAACACTGCGGGGTGCTACACCGTGGAAGATGCGCTACGGTATGCCCGTTTAGCCCGGGCGGCCGGGGTTTCGGATCTCATCAAGTTGGAAGTGCTGGGCGACGAGAGAACGTTGTTCCCGGACACCGCCGGGTTGATCGAGGCCGCGAGAATTCTCATTAAGGAAGGCTTTATCGTCCTGCCGTATACCAATGACGATCCGATCGTCGCCAAAAAACTGGTCGATATCGGATGTCCGGCCGTGATGCCGCTGGCGGCGCCGATCGGATCGGGACTCGGTATCCGCAATCCCTACAATCTCAAGATCATCATGGAAACCGTGAAGGTTCCGATCATCGTGGATGCCGGGGTCGGGACGGCATCGGATGCGGCCCTTGCCATGGAGTATGGAGCGGACGCCGTGCTCATGAACACGGCGATCGCCGGAGCCCAAGACCCTATCGCCATGGCGGAAGCGATGAAGTATGCGGTCCTTGCCGGTCGATTGGCCTACAAAGCCGGGCGGATTCCCAGAAAGCTGTATGCGACCGCCAGCAGTCCGATCGAAGGCATGTTGTGAAGTCGGGTGGTGGATGATCTCGGTCGGCTCGTCACCGATCACTCATCACCCTTCACACGCTCATGTCTCGGGTTAACTTCCGTATTCTCCTGGTGACGGATCGTCATCAGGCCCGCGAGCGTCCTCTTCCCGCTATGGTCGAAGCAGCGGTCGCCGGCGGCATTGCCGCCGTTCACTTGCGTGAGCGCGACCTCTCGACCCGCGACCTGGCCATCCTTGCGCGCGACATCCAAACCTGTACGCGACGACACGCGGTGCGGCTGATCATTAACGATCGGATCGATGTGGCGCTGGCGTTGAATCTGGACGGAGTCCATCTCCGGGCGGATAGCCTTCCGGTCACGACCGCTCGCCGGTTGCTGGGACCGCATCGTCTGATCGGCGTCTCGACTCATTCCCTCGCTGATGTGCGGCGGGCAAATGAAGACGGCGCAGATTATGTGGTGTTCGGTCCGATTTATCAGACGCCGTCCAAGCGGGCGTTCGGGCCCCCGTTGGGCCTCGATACGCTCGCCGCCGCTTGCGCGGCGTCGCGCCTTCCTGTGTTGGCCATCGGGGGCATCACGCGCGAGCGCATAGAGGAGGTCCGTCGAAGAGGCGCAGCGGGTGTGGCCGTGATCGGAGCGATTCTCACTCGTGAAGACGTGACCGCGGCAGCGCGTGAGTTGTGTGCCGAGATGAAAAAATAAACACTGATGCGTTCTGCTGAGCGTTCGCCGACGCTGTGCTGTTGACCACCCCTAGGTCGAGTGTTAGAATCACCTTCAACAGCTGGCTGATGTGCTCTCGTCGAAGAGGTTACACAATCGTTGAGCGCAGCATGGCAGACGATAAGCGCCAGAGCCAATCAAGCCGACTCCGGTCCCTCCGAGACTCAGTCAAGAAGATAACCAAACGGCTGTCTGAGGGAGATGCGGACGTGACCCCTAAAAACGACGAACATGCCCGTGAAGTAGATAAGCTCCGCGTTCAGATCCAGTCGAT
The DNA here is from genome assembly GCA_965285945.1 of uncultured bacterium. Lineage (GTDB taxonomy): Bacteria > Nitrospirota > Nitrospiria > Nitrospirales > Nitrospiraceae > Nitrospira_D. The sequence continues at coordinate 42,643 of CBDIWP010000019.1, forward strand.
GGAAGATGAGATCCGCCGGCTGTATCAATCCCGCTACCAGCTCGATCAGGCGAACAAACAAAACGAAAAACTTGCGTCAACCCTCCAGGAGGCCAAGTCGCAGATCGAGGCGTTGCGCGCTGAGGTCGAGAAGCTGACGGCTCCTCCCTCGACTTACGCGATATTTTCCAGCATGAATCCGGACGGCACCGGCAATATCTATGTGTCCGGCCGGAAAATGAAGGTCAGCCTTCATCCATCCATTAAGCTGACCGAACTTCGCAAAGGGCAGGAAGTGGTTTTGAACGAGGCCTTGAACGTCATTGAGGTCAAAGGTTTCGACAGCCAGGGTGAGGTCGTCCGTTTGAAAGACGTGTTGGATGGCGGCCGCGCTCTGGTCACGCTGCATTTCGACGAGGAGAAGGTCGCGGACCTGGGCGATCCGTTGCTGGTTGAACGGCTGAGCGTCGGAGACAATCTCCTGTATGATCCGCGTTCAGGCTATGTGATCGAGAAACTCCCGAAATCCGAAGCGCAAGAACTGGTGCTTGAAGAAGTGCCGGACGTCGATTATGACAATATCGGCGGGCTGCAAAAGGAGTTGGAGCAGGTGCGCGATGCGGTGGAGTTGCCGTTCCTCCATCCCCATCTGTTTGCGGAATACAAACTGAGCGCGCCAAAAGGCGTCCTGCTGTATGGGCCGCCGGGATGCGGCAAAACGCTCATCGCCAAAGCCGTGGCCAATTCGATCGCCAAAAAATTGGGCCATCTTGAGGGCAAGCAGATCCGGAGCTACTTTCTGCATGTGAAAGGCCCCGAGTTGCTCAATAAGTACGTCGGCGAGTCGGAGCGGCAGGTCCGTGAGGTCTTCAAAAAAGCCAAAGAGCGCGCGGAAGAAGGCCATCCTGTCATCGTCTTTTTCGACGAGATGGACGCCTTGTTCCGCACGCGCGGCACCGGCATCTCCTCCGATATCGAATCCACGATCGTCCCGCAGTTCCTGTCTGAAATCGACGGGGTGGAAAGTCTGCGCAACGTGATCGTCATCGGCGCCAGCAATCGACAGGACCTGATCGATCCGGCGGTCCTGCGAGCCGGCCGCCTCGACGTGAAGGTCAAGGTCGGGCGACCGGACGTGTCGGCTGCGCGCGATATCTTCTCCAAGTATGTGTCGGTCGATCTGCCGTTTGCTGCCGATGAGCTGGAGCGGCATGGAGGGGACCGGAAATCGCTGGTTGAGCACCTGACCACTTTGACGGTCGCGACCATGTACGCGTCCACCGAGGAAAACAAGTTTATCGAAGTGACCTATGCCAACGGCGAAAAAGAGGTGCTCTATTTCAAGGACTTCGCCAGCGGGGCGCTCATCGAAGGGATCGTGTCCCGGGCGAAAAAGTTTGCGGTGAAACGCGCCATCGCCAAAGAAGGGACCGGGCTCCGAGGGGACGATCTGGTGCGGGCGATCCGTGAGGAGTTCAAAGAACACGAAGATCTGCCCAACACGACGAATCCGGACGACTGGGCCAAGGTGGCAGGCAAGAAGGGCGAGAAAATTATCCACATTCGGACCATTAGCGGCGGCCCGGCGGAATCTCGCCAGATCGAAACGATTACCACAGGCCATTACCTTTAGGGCTTTATGCAGGAACAGACATCCAGGACTGGCGGGCGGGTGCTGGGAACAGAAACAGAGTTCGGTATCGCGGGTAAGGATTCCACGGCCCCCGATCCGGTGTCCGGTTCCATCGCGGTGATCGGGTACTATCCAGGCTTGCCGGCGCCGACCGCCATTTGGGATTACGAGCATGAAAATCCGCTGCTCGATGCGCGCGGCTTTGAGGTGGACGGCGAACGGGAGCGCCCCAACCCCGACTACAATCGGCAATTAAACAAAGTGTTGGCCAACGGGGGGCGTCTCTACGTGGATGGGGCGCATCCGGAATATTCAACTCCGGAATGTTCCACTGCCCGCGAAGTGGTGGCCTTTGAGCGCGTCGGAGAACGAATTCTCGCCCAATGTCTTCAACAGATGGCCAAGGCTCTGGGCCACGAGCAATATGTGCTCTACAAGAATAATTCCGACGGCAAGGGTAACAGCTACGGGTACCATGAAAACTATCTCGTATCGCGTGCGGTGCCCTTCGATAAAATCGCCCGTATCCTGACGCCCTTCCTGGTCACGCGATCGATCTTTGCCGGAGCAGGCAAAGTCGGCGCCGAAAATCAAACCAACCCGGCCGAGTACCAGATCTCCCAGCGTGCGGACTTCTTCGAGTGTCTGGTCGATCTCAATACGATGGTGAAACGGCCCATCATCAACACGCGCGATGAGCCCCACGCCGATCATGGCCGCTACCGCCGCCTCCATGTCATCGTCGGCGATGCGAACATGTCGGAGATCTCGACGTACTTGAAGGTCGGCACACTCAACATCGTGCTGGAATTGCTGGAGGCGGGCGCGGGCCTGCCTGAAATCGAGTTGGAAGAGCCGGTTCGCGCGATAAAGCAGGTCTCCCGCGATCTCGATATGAAGCAGACGCTCAAACTGGCCAGCGGTCGTCCCACGACCGCCATCATGGTGCAACGCGCGTATCTGGATGCCGCCAAGCACTACTGGAAGTCCCGCGAGGCCGATGAGGTGACGGCAGATGTGCTCTTGCGGTGGGAAGATGTCTTGAACAAGTTGGAGGAGGATCCGCGTCTGCTGGTCCGTGAATTGGACTGGGTCGCCAAGCGCCATATGATCGAGTCCTATATGGAGCGCAAAGGGTGCGGGTGGGACGATCCCCGCATGAAGCTGATGGATCTTCAGTACCACGATGTGCGCCCTGAAAAGGGCCTGTTTTACACCTTGGAGCGCGGAGGGTTGATCGACCGCATTGTGAACGAGGAGCAGGTACGCAGCGCGGAGTTTACCCCGCCGCCGGGGACCCGCGCCTACTTCCGGGGCCGCTGCGCGAGCAAATTTGCCAAGTCCCTCTATGGCGCGAGTTGGACGTCGGTCTTGTTCGACGGGGCCGGGACCACGGTGAAAAAAGTGCCGCTCATGGATCCGCATCGAGGCACCAAGTCACTCACAGAAGCGTTGCTCAACAGCGTCGACACCGTTGATGCTCTGCTGGATCGATTGAAAGCCTGACGATGTGCGTCGTTGAGTGAGTGACTTTTATGAAGCTGCCGTTTCTGCCCAACCATGATGAGTCGAGCTTTTTCCACTTCATTTCCGCTCAATACCCCGAACTGACCCTGCGACAGGATTTGATCGCGCCCGGTCAGCCGTCCTTTGATCCTTCCCGCCCGGTTGCCCCGCTGACCGTTCCGCAGGCGACGACCGTGCTGGCGATCAAATTCCAACAGGGCGTCATCATCGCCGGTGATCGCCGGGCCACGGAAGGCTTTCAGATTGCGGATCGCCGGATTGAGAAAGTGTTCAAGATTGACGATTACTCTGCCATGGCGATCGCGGGAGCCGCCGGTCCATGTATTGAAATGGCCAAGCTCTTTCAGACGGAGCTGGAGCACTATGAAAAGCTGGAGGGCATGCCGTTATCCTGCGAGGGAAAGGCCAATAAGCTGGGCCAAATGGTGAAAGCCAACCTCCCGATGGTGTTCCAAGGCCTCGTCGTCATGCCCTTGTATGTCGGGTACGACCTCAAGCGGGCCGAAGGCCGCATCTTCAAGTACGATATTACCGGTGGGCGGTATGAGGAGTCCGATTACCATTCGATCGGTTCGGGCGGGAAAGACGCACGGAACACCATGCGTGAACACTTTCGAAAGAATCTGCCGCAAGCGGATGCGCTCAAGCTCGCCCTGCTGTCGCTCTACAATGCGGCCGACGATGACGTCGGCACTGGAGGACCGGACCTGGTGCGCGGAATCTATCCCACCGCCAAATTTGTCACTGCCGAAGGCATCACCGATGTCGCCGACGAACAGATTCGCGCTGCATATGACCAGCTGATTGCCGCCCGCCGCTCGAAGGAGACGTAACGATGCCGATGCCCTATTACGTGTCTCCCGAGCAGATGATGCAGGACAAGGCGGAGTATGCCCGGAAGGGCATTGCCCGCGGCCGGTCGATCATTGCAATGGACTACGCGGACGGGCTCCTGTTGACGGCGGATAATCCCAGCGCCTCGTTGCATAAGGTCTCCGAAATCTACGATAGCATTGCATTTGCCGGAGCGGGCAAGTACAGCGAATTTGAGAACCTGCGCAAGGCGGGCATCCGGCATGCGGACTTGAAAGGGTTTATGTACAGCCGCGAAGACGTGACCGGCCGCTCCTTGGCCAACGGGTACTCTCAGAGCATCGGCACGATTTTCAGCCAGGAGTTGAAGCCGCTTGAAGTGGAGATCCTGGTCGTCCAGGTCGGCCTCAATGGCGAGCCGAACCAGATGTATCGCATCTCCTTCGACGGCAGCATCATTGATGAGAAGACCTTTGCCGTGATCGGCGGACGATCGGATGCCGTGCAGGCCGTGCTGAAAGAAAAAAGTTCTGGCCAGGCGCCCGCACTGAAGGACGCCGTCAAACTCTGTGTCTCTGCGTTGGAACAGACCGCCAATCAAAAGCTCGCCGCGGAAGGACTCGAGATCGCCGCCTTGGACCGCCATCGACCCGGTCGCAAATTCCGCCGGCTGTCCGTGGCCGAGATCAAGCAATACCTTTCTGAATAACGTCCGTGTTCTCCCGCGCGATGCGTTCGTCCCCACCCATGCCATGAGTTGAAGATCAGGGGATGGGTGTGTATTCTGAGGGAACATCGCATGATGTCTCTAATCCCCATGAAACAGCGTATCTTCGGCCTGGAGAACGAGTATGGGCTCATCTTCTCGCCGAACGGACGCATCTATCTGCCCATGGAAAAGGTCCTGGGCTATATCTTCGAAGGCCTGATTCCGAACAGTTGGCCTTCCAATGCCTTCCTCGTCAACGGCGCCCGTTTTTACCAGGACACCGGATGCCACCCGGAATATTCCACGCCCGAGTGCGACAACATCCTCGAACTTGTCACGCACGACAAGGCGGGAGAACGGTTGTTGGAAGCCTGTTTGCCCGCCGCAGAAGAACGGCTTCGTGAAGAGGGGCTCTCGGGCGAGATTTATATCTTCAAGAACAATACCGATTCCCTCGGCAATACCTATGGCTGCCATGAGAACTTCCTCATGCGCCGTGACGTCGATTTCTGGAAGGTGACGGAACAATTGATTCCGTTCTTCGTGACGCGACAAGTATTCGGCGGGGCCGGAAAAGTCTTAAAGGTCAGCGGCAAGCCGCAATACTTCATCTCCCAGCGGGCGCAACATATCCATGAAAAGACCTCGTCGTCGACCACCTCATCGCGCAGCATCATCAATACGAGGGACGAACCGCATGCGGATGCGGAACGGTATCGGCGCCTCCATATTATTGTGGGCGATTCCAACATGTCCGAGTTCGCCACCTACTTGAAGGTGGGCACGGCGGCCCTCGTTCTCTCCATGATCGAAGAAGGGTATGCCGTGCACGGCATGGAACTCGAAGATCCCGTCAAAGCGATCCGGGAGATTTCGCGGGATGCGACTTTGAACAAGAAAGTGAAATTGGACGACGGCCGGCAAATGACGGCCATTGAGATCCAGCAGGTGTATCTGGCGCGGGCGAAGGACTATCTCGCCAAACAGGATCACGATCCCGCCCTGGACGACGTCTGCACGAAATGGGAAGAGGTGTTGGACGGCCTTGAGCGCGATCCGATGCAATTGATTCATCGGGTGGATTGGGTCACGAAAAAGCACATTATCCAGTCGTATGTGGACAAGAAGGACTGCGGATGGGATGATCCACGCGTCTTTTTGCTGGACCTTCAGTTTCACGACGTGAAACGCACGCGAGGACTGTATTATTTGATGGAATCCAAGGGCATCGTGGAACGCGTGGTCCAGGAAGAGGCGGTCCAGCGCGCCATGTCGACCCCGCCGCAGACGACCCGTGCGAAAGTCCGCGGGGACTTTATCCGCTTCGCGCGGGCGAAGAACCGGTCCTATACCGTGGATTGGACCTATCTCAAGCTCAACGGCTATTGGGAAGAAACGATCTTATGTATGGACCCCTTCAGTCCGGTCAACCGGCGGGTGGAAGAATTGGTGTCGCAAGTCTCTGGCACGCGCTTCTATCGATGATGTGGAATATCATGACCATGCTGCGCCGGCGTATGTCAGCCGTAGACCGCACCGTCCTCATGGGCATCGTGCTGCTGGCCAGTATATTCCCCGTGAACCTGTTCCCGGGCTCTCTTCCGGTCCCGAAAGGGATCGACGGTCAATACAGCGGCAAGCAAGGCCAGATCATCGTGGTCAAAGTTCCCACCGACGAACGGATGGTCCAGATCGAAGGGACGTTCCTGGGCCGGCGCGTGACCTTTTTCCCGGAACCCCGCGCCACGGAGCCGCCGGGCTTTGTCGCGCTGCTCGGCCTGGATCTGCAGGACGAGCCTGGCACGCATGAATTGACGGTCGACATCACCAACCGGGACCGTAGCCAGCAGCTCAGTTTCAACATCCTCGTGGTCAAGGAAAAGTTTCACGTCGAACACCTCAAGTTGCCGAAAGACAAGGTCGATCTGGACGACAAGAGCTTGGCCCGGTGGAAAGCCGAGCAGGACCACGTCAAAGCCGCATTGGCCACCGACTCTCAGATGAAGCTCTGGCAGACCGCGTTCGTGGAACCGGTGAACGGGAAGCGGACCGGCATGTTCGGCAGCGTGCGTATCATGAACGGACAGGCTCGAAACCCGCACAATGGAGAGGACATCGGCGCCCCCTTAGGGGCGGATGTCGCCGCCACGAACGACGGAATCATCCGTCTGACGGTCGACCATATCTTCTCGGGAAAAGGGGTGTATGTCGATCACGGATTGGGCCTCTACTCGATGTACTTTCATCTCTCCCAGGTCCTCGTCAAGGAGGGCGATCTGATCAGGGCGGGACAGGTAGTCGGGAAAGTCGGGGCAACCGGACGCGCCACCGGCCCGCATCTCCATTGGGGTGTGAAGGTCAATGGGGCCCGCGTCAATCCCTACGCGTTGCTCGCTCTGCCCTTGCATGCCGGCTCAGCCTTGCCGGACGCCATCTCGGAATCCGTTCCGCCGCCTGCCGTGCCTGTGAACCAATAGGTGCAATTCAACCGGAAGCAGAATAAAGATCGATCCGGCTAGTAGTTCGATTCGAGGCTGGACGGAGTTTTGTTGAGCACCGTGGCGGCGGCGCGGGAGAGCGCCGCATCGTGCGAGTGGTCGAGTGAAAAAATGCGGAATTGCACCAGCCGCGTGGGCAGCAGATCCAGGCATTCCTCCAGCAGTTCGACGGATACCTGTTTCGTGCCCGGATCGTAAACATACAGCGGGTTTCCACGGCGGTCCTTGGGATCGGGGCGCGGATCGAGGGGCGCCATGTCGACCCGGAATTCCAGTTTCTTCAGGTCCTTGGGCAGCTCCTTGGCGATTTGCTGCTCAAAATGTCCCCGGCTGGGGAACGCCATGCCACGCTCCTGCCCCTTTTCCTTCAGCGACGTACTGTAGGCCATCTTCCACTTCACGTCACGGCCGAGGATGCGGTCCCATTCCGCTCCCAGGCGCCGCTTGGCCGGCTGCCGGGAGTGGTTCCACCGGCGGACCTCTTCGAGCAGGGACCAGTCGGTCAGGGTCAGGTATTCCTCCATCCTGGTGCGCGGGTCGCGGGGAAACAACCACTTCATCGTTTCCCCGAAGATGTCGCGCAGGTGAATGTCGATGGCCCTGGTCGTGCGATGGAAATACACGTTCGAGTACAGATACATTCTGGTATTGAGGAACATCTGGAGCGCCGGGAGCCCCGTTTTGTGGATGGTGAAGCCTTTGTCCGTCACGATGGTGTAGTGAATCAGCCGGGTCAGATCCACCGGGCCGACCGCCACCCCGCACATATAGGAGTCCCGCAGCACATAATCCAGGTTGTCCCCCGTGTAACTCCCTGAAATGACCGGCTGAAGAACATTGAGCCAGCCGGGAAGCCGCGAGTTGTCTTTGCCTTTTTCCTTCAGAATGAGGTGCGCGATCTGGTCGGGGTTGAGCTCTTCGCCTTTGGCGAACGGGCCCGAGGGACTTCGGCGGATCTTCCGGATAATCTGCCCGAGGTGTTCCCGGATGATGATCTGTCCCAGTTTCTCATGGGTGAGATGAAAGCCATGCAGATGATTGTCATCGAAGAAGTGGCAGAACGGGCCGTGGCCGATGTCGTGGAGGAGCGCGGTGATGCGGAGCACCTCCTCGACGTAGTTGGCCGACGGCACGTCGGGCGAGACTTTCTTCAAGAACGGGTAGAGGTGCCGCGCGAAGCGGCCGGCGACATGCATCGTGCCCAAGGAATGGACGAACCGCGTGTGCTCCGCCGAGGGGTAGACCCACCGGGCGCTCTGCAGCTGGTAAATGTAGCGGAGCCGCTGCACCCACGGGGAATCGATCAGGTCTTTTTCCGTGCGTTCATGCGCGTCCGGAGCGGCATAGGGAACGGTGAAAGACACGTACTTGTGGATAGGGTCCGCAATGAGCGCGGATCCGTCGTAAGGCGCGTTGATTTCGTCAGATGGCCGCATGGCGAGGCCATCTTAGCCCAGCGGATCGGAAGGCGGCAATGGCTCGGAAGGACGGGCAGCGGAAGCCTGTCGATATTTGGCAATGAGCAGATAGGCGGCCGGATAGCTCAGGAGCGCCCCCAGGACGCTGAGCGTGACGCCCCCGATCACAAAAGGCACCGCGTAGGGCAGCACCTGTTGATAGAGTCCCTGAAGGCTCAAATCCTCCCAGCTGAAGGTCGGGGTATCCGTACGGCCCAAGAGCAGTGCCCCGGTCCAATAGGTCATGCCCAGGATCGGGACGACCGTCCAGGGATTGTTGATAAAGGCGCCGGCCAGCAGGGCCACCACATTGAGCCCGAAGAGCCAGGTGGAGAGCACCACGAGGATCATGTGAAATCCATACAGGGGCGAGAACGCAATGAACACGCCGAGGGCAAATGCGACCGCCGTTCGCTGAGGCGATTCCTCAAGATGAAGCACTTGGCGCACCAGCGTCCGGAAAGACCGCGTGCTGGTGAAGGGACGCCGGTCCGTAAGCCGCCTCATGCGTGAAAATGTTCGTAACTGGTCATCGGAAGCGGATGCACGGTTCCGCCGCCGGTGATCATTTGCAGCCCGAATCGCCGGGGACGGATCACGCCGATGCGGGTGATGCGATAGCGCCGGCTTTTCGCTTGGCGTTGGAGGGCCGCCTCATGCCGTTTCGGCACGGTGAACAGGAGTTCGTAGTCCTCGCCTCCTGCCACCGCGAGGTCCGCCGGCTTGAGGCCCCGGAGGTCGGCATAGGCGCAGCAGGCGGGGGAAACCGGCAGCAGGGTACTATCCACCTCCGCACCGACCCGGCTTTCCTCGCAGATATGGCGAAGGTCGCCGGACAAGCCGTCGGAGATATCGATGGCTGACGTGGCCCACCCTTGCTGATTCAGCCACTGTCCTTCGGCGACCCGGGCGGTGGGACGGAGATGGCGCCGGACGAGAAACCGATGGTGAGCCGGCCGTAAGGAGGCCGCCCGCCGGGCGGTGATGCGACGGCTCAAGAGCTCGAGCCCGGCCCGCGAGTCCCCCAGGGTCCCGGTCACATACAATCCGTCGCCGGCGCGGGCCCCCTTGCGAAACAAGGCGGCGCGGGTCCGGGTCGTGCCGATGAGCGTGATATTCAGGAACAGGCCTGTGATCGAGGCCGAGGTGTCCCCGCCGATCAAGGCCACGCCATAGGGCCGACAGGCTCGCATGACGCCGGCATACATTTGCAGAATGTGCCGTTGTGTCATTGATCTGGGAATGGCCAGCGACATCAGCAGGTAGCGGGGCCTGGCCCCCATGGCCGCGAGGTCGCTTAGATTCGCCATGGCGGCCCGGTAGCCGATCGATTCGGGAGAGGCCGTGCGCAAGTCAAAATGCACGCCTTCCGCAAGCAGATCCGTCGTCAGATGCCACCATTGCCCGGCTGAGGCCGCCAGCACGGCGGCGTCATCGCCGATACTTTGAATGAGTCCCGGAGCGCGGGCTGGATAGCGGCGTTGGACAGCCCGGATGAGGGCGAACTCGTGAATGGTGTCTGTGGTCTTCGACAGGGCCACGGTGCCCCCTAGCAGGATGTTGAATGGTGGTGTCGGTCCTGTACTGGCGGCGGTTCGAAACTCAGCTGAACGATGGGCGGAAGGGCTCCCGCAGGACTGTCCTTCTTCGTCCGGGTCCCTGGAGAGCCAGGCGCGATCACAGTGACGGGGTGACAGACTGTGCGGGGAGGGAGCGTCTGCCTTTCTTGGGGCGAGCGGGTTTGCTCCGCGGGGACGCGGAGGAGGCCTTCTTGACGGGCCGGGATGTCGCGGGCTTCCGTCGGAGGGCGATCTTCATCACGTCGTCCATGGTTTCCGCAAAGCACAATTGAATGCCCTTCAGGAGATGCTTAGGAATCTCTTCGAGGTCCTTCTTGTTCCGCCGGGGCAGGATCACGGTACTCAGCTTGGCGCGTTTGGCCGCCAGAATTTTCTCTTTGAGACCGCCGATCGGGAGGACCCGTCCGCGGAGCGTAATTTCCCCTGTCATGGCCAGGTCCCGTCTGGCCGGGATCCCGGAGAGGGCGGAGGCGATGGCGGTGGCCATGGTGATGCCGGCCGAGGGGCCGTCTTTCGGTATCGCGCCGGCCGGGACGTGGATGTGCAAGTCCTGCTTGCCGAATAATTCATGGTTGATGTGCAAGGTCTTCTCGCGTGAACGGACGTAGCTCAATGCCGCCTGGGCCGATTCCTTCATGACGTCGCCCAGATGTCCGGTGAGGGTCAGCTGCCCTTTGCCTTTCATGACGGTCGCTTCGATGTAGAGGACGTCCCCTCCGGCTTCCGTCCAGGCCAACCCCGTCGCGACGCCCACTTCATCTTTCTCCAACTCGGTTTCCGGCAGGTATTTCGGCACCCCGAGATACTTGTGAAGATTGGCGGGATTGATAGGAAACCCTTGCCCTTTTCCCTCGGCCACCTTTTTGGCGACCTTGCGCATGACGTTGGCAATCTCGCGCTCGAGATTGCGCACGCCCGCTTCGCGGGTGTAATGGGCGATGATCTGGCGGATGGCCGGTTCGACGATCCGGACGTGCCGGTTCGTAATGCCATGTTCGTCCAGCTGGCGGGGAATGAGATACTTTTGTGCGATCCCCAGCTTTTCTTCTTCGGTGTATCCCGGAATCTCAATGACCTCCATCCGGTCCCGCAAGGCCGGGAGAATGGGATCGATCAAATTGGCCGTGGTGATGAACATGACCTCGGAGAGATCGAAGGGCACGCCCAGGTAATGATCGGTAAAGGCGTTGTTCTGCTCCGGGTCGAGGACTTCGAGCAAGGCCGCCGAGGGATCGCCGCGAAAGTCCATGCCGACTTTATCCACTTCGTCCAGCATGAAGACAGGGTTGCTGGTGCCGGCCTGTTTCATGCCTTGGATCATGCGGCCCGGTAAGGCGCCGACATAGGTGCGGCGATGCCCGCGAATCTCCGCTTCGTCCCGCACGCCGCCCAGGCTGATGCGCACGAATTCCCGGCCGAGCGCCCGGGCGATCGACTTGCCGAGAGAGGTCTTGCCGACGCCCGGAGGGCCGACGAAGCAGAGGATGGGCCCCTTCATTTTTTCCTTCAGCTTGCGGACGGCCAGATACTCAAGGATGCGTTCCTTCACTTTTTCGAGATCGTAATGATCGTCGTTGAGCACTTTGGCTGCGGCCTTGAGGTCGAGGTTGTCCTTGGATTTCTTGGACCAGGGAAGTTCCACCATCCATTCGAGATAGGTCCGGACCGTCGCCGATTCGGCGGTATCCGGGTGCATTTTTTCCAGTCGCTTGAGCTGTTTTTCGGTTTCCTTCAGCACCTTCTCCGGCATTTTCGCGTCTTTGATGCGCTTGCGAAATTCGGTGACTTCCTCCGCCCGCTCATCCAGCTCGCCGAGTTCTTTCTGGATCGCCTTGAGTTGCTCGCGCAGGAAATATTCACGCTGCGTCTTGTCCATTTCTCCTTTGGCCTGGGCCTGGATCTTTTGCTGCATGGACAGGACTTCGATTTCTTTTCCCAGAATGTCGCTCACCTGGCGAAGCCGCTGGATCGGGTCGGTGATTTCCAATACGGCCTGGGTGATATCCACCTTCAGGCCGAGGTTGCTGGCGACCATATCCGCCAGGCGGCCGGGCTCTTCCAGATTTTCGATGACGACCATCACGTCCGGAATCAGCACCTTCCCCAGACTGACGATGCGCTCGATCTGCTCTTTGACCGTCCGCATGACGGCCTCCGACTCAAGCGAGGTGACCGCCGGCTTCAAGTCGGGGAGCTTGTCGATGTGGACGGAATAGTAGGGGTCCGTCTGGATATAATTGGTGATTTTCGCTTTGGCGACGCCCTGCACCAGGATCTTGATCCGTTCATCCGGCAGCTTCAGCATCCGCATAATGATGCCCACCGTGCCGACGGTATGAATGTCCTCCGGGGTCGGGTTCTCGACATCGAGGGCCTTTTGCGTGGCCAGGAAGATCATGCGATTGCCGGCGAGCGCCGCCTCGATCGCCTTGATCGACATGTCGCGGCCGACGAACAGCGGCAGCACCATGTAAGGGAACACCACGATGTCGCGGACCGGCAGCAAGGGAAGCTGGTCGGGGACCTCGACGTTCTGCGGTGGTTGGATGTCTTGTTCGCTCGGGTCTGTCATCGGTGGTCAGTTCCTTCGCGGCCTTCAGCGGCCTCGCCCATGGTGTACCGTGCTGGTCTGGTAGATGGCGTGCAGGGAGGATTATTTCCGTCGGTCATTGCCGACCATCCGCATACGGGATGACAGGTAGTCGCTGAAATCCGCGCCCAGCGCCGGGTTCTTGAGCCCAAACTCAACCGTTGCAATCAGAAAGCCCAGTTTGTCTCCGGCATCATGCCGCTGCCCCTTCACTTCGAGGGCGTACATCGGTGATCGCTTTGCGAGTTCTTTGAGCGCATCCGTCAATTGGATCTCACCATTCTTTCCGGGCGCTGTCTTCCGGAGAATCGGAAAAATTTCCGGCGGGAGCACATAGCGCCCGATCACCGCCAGCGTGGATGGGGCATCGGCGGGAGCCGGTTTCTCGACCAGGTCCTGCACACGATGCAGACCGGGCCCCACGCGTTTCGGAGTTACGATGCCGTAGCGACTCACGTCCTGCTTCGGGACGTCCTGCACGCCGAGCACGGCACCGTGGCGTTTCTTGTACACATGGATCAGTTGGCCCAGCGCCGGGATCGGCGCATCGATGATTTCATCGCCGAGAATCACGGCAAACGGTTCGTCGCCGATCAGGTGTTGGGCGCAGAGGACCGCATGGCCCAATCCCAAGGCCTCCGACTGGCGCACATAACAAAAATTCGCGAGCTTCGAGATCTGGCGGATCTGATGCAGCATCTGGCTTTTGCCGGAGCCCTTAAGGTTTTCCTCGAGCTCCACGGAACGGTCGAAGTGGTCTTCAATGGCCCGCTTCCCGCGCCCGGTGATGATGATGATGTCTTCGATCCCGGCCGCCACGGCTTCTTCGACGGTGTATTGGATGAGCGGCTTGTCCACCAACGGCAGCATTTCTTTGGGTGAGGCTTTGGTGGCGGGAAGGAAGCGCGTGCCGAGTCCTGCAGCGGGAATGATGGCTTTTCTCACATTCAACCCAGACATGAAACGATAGTATGTTGGTGCACGCGGTGAAGTCAAGAAATGCACCGGCCGGTTCCCGCGGCGACGTCGCGATCCTCCGCGGTGACCGTGCTTTACAACGGGTGAGGGCATCCATATAATCCGGCAGTTTTCCAGCGGACAATTGCGCGCCGAGAGACCCGTCAGCGCCGGGTCGGTGAGTCACCGGGGATATGGCAGCCATCACTCCACTGTTCTGCGGACAGGACAGGCCGAGTAGCATGGGTTTCCGCTCAGGCCTTCACTATCACAGGGGACCAGCGAGGCTATGCCGTCATCGTCTTCTTTTTCGTGTGGGGCCCCTCCGCAGTGACCACCGCGTTCCTCCACAGACCTCGATGGGCGGTGCTGGTTGTCTTGATGCTCTACGCGGCGATGTCCGTCTGGCACGCCGCGGCGGACACGGGCCCGGCCGAAGGTCCCAAGGTGAAGCAGATCGAGATCCGGGGCCACAAGCGGATCGAACTGGCGGCGATCGCCGGCCGGCTCACCCTCAAGGTGGACGATCCCTACACCCCTGAACACGTGCGCGGCCAGGTCAAAATCCTTTATGCCACCGGATTTTTTGAGGACGTCCAGGTGGAAACCGATACGGTGCCCGGCGGCATTTCGGTGACCTTTGTCGTGCGGGAAAAACCGTTCATCACGGAAATCGTCTATGACGGCAATGAAAATCTGAGCGACGACAAGCTCAAGGAAAAGACCACTCTGAAGAGCCAGGCGTTCCTCGATCAGCAACAGGCGAAGGAGAGCGCGGAAAAAATCCGCTTGGCCTATCAGGAGGACGGCTACTATAGCGCCCAGGTGATTCCCGTCGTCCAAACGCTGGATGAAGATCGCAAACGCCTCACCTTCTTTATCAAGGAAGGAGAAAAGGCGCGCGTGAAAACCGTCAACTTTGACGGGCTCCGTGCCGCGACGAAAGATGAAATGTTCCGCGTGATCGCCACGCGCGAATGGATCCCCTGGTACGGGTTGATCACCAAGTTGAAGTTGCCGTCGTTTCTGTCCGATGCCGGGATTCTGAAACGGGAGGAATTGGCCAACGACGTCGAGCGGGTCAAGGAAATCCTGCTCAACAAGGGCTACTTGAACGTGCAGGTCAGTCTTCCCAGCGTGGAGCTGACCGAGGATAAAAAGTGGTTCATCGTGACCTATAATGTCTCGGAGGGCGAACCGTTCACGGTCGCGGAAGTCGGATTTCGAGGGTATACCTTGTTCGAGGAGGCCGAACTCCGTGAAGGCATGAAGATCAAGGAGGGGGAGATTTTCCAGCGCGCGAAGATCCGGGACGAGATTACCCGCCTGACCGACATGTACGGCAGCAAGGGCTATGCGTTTGCCGAAGTCGTGCCCAACGTGAACCCGAACAACGAAGCCCGGACGGCGACCATCATCCTCAACATCAAAGAAGGCGAGATGATGCGCATCCGCCAGATCAATATCCACGGCAACGACAAGACGCGCGACAATGTGATCCGTCGTGAAATCCGGGTCGATGAGCAGGACGTGATCGATACGCCCTCGCTCAAGCGGAGTTTTCAGCGGCTCAACAACTTGAATTTCTTTGAGACGGTCGAAATCTTACCGGCCCAGGTGGACGTCGACAAAGTGGACCTGAACGTGCGGGTCAAAGAGAAACCGACGGGCCAATTCAGCATCGGCGGCGGATTCAGCACGTTGGATAAGCTGGTGGCGATCGCCGACATCACCGAGGGGAATTTGGGCGGCCACGGCTATCTTGGAAGAATCCGCGGGCAGTTGGGTCAGCAGCGGTCGTTGGGCCTCATTACCTTCCGCAATCCGTACTTGAACGACTCGCTGACCTCGGTGCAGCTGGACATCTACCGGAGCATTACGAACTACATCTCGTATTTTGAACAAAAATCGGGCGCCAGCGTCACGTTCGGCCGGTGGCTGTCGGAGTATGTGACCGGCAGCGTCAGCCTCTTCGCCGAGCAATTGGAATTCTCCGACCCTCAACTGGGCATCTGCCCCGATCTTATTCCGCTGGTCTGCCGTCAGCTGGGTACGCAATCAACCACGGGATTCCGCACGTCCGTGTTTCGCGATACGCGCGACTACTTTCTCGATCCGCGCACCGGATGGCGTATCGGCGGCGGATTTGATGTCGGCACTCCGTTATTGGGCGGCAGCAACAACTTCATTAAATATTATGTGGACGTCATTAAGTATACTCCGCTGCCGTACGATACCCGGTTCTCCGTCCACGCGCGCTATGGAGCGGTGGAGGCCCTCGGCGGCACGCAGGTGCCGTTGACCGAACGGTTCTTCGTGGGCGGCATCAACACGATGCGCGGCTTTGTGTTCGGCCGGGCCGGCCCCGTCGTCCCGACGTTTTACTCCACCATCGGAGCGGCGCAGCAACTGATTTTCAACAATGATTTCATCTTCACGATTTCATCCGATGCCAAATTGAACGGCGTGATTTTCTTCGATTACGGGAAAGGATTTGACGATAATGAGCCGCTGTCCTTTAACCTGAGACCGACGGCCGGATTGGAAGGGCGATGGATCTCGCCCTTCGGCCCGCTACGCGCCGCGTACGGAATCAATCTGAGCCCGCGCGAAGGGGAACGGACCGGGGTCTTCGAGTTCACCATCGGGTCCATGTTCTAGCAGGATGTTGACACTACTTGGCACCATCGTGAAAAGCGGACATCGGAAGATTCCAGGCGGTCACAGAATGGTCCGCGGGCTGTTCAGAAAGGCCGTCCAGCAAGGCCGCAGCAAGGTCCGCGACGCGAAGAATAATGAGCGTCACGTGTGCGGACGGGCGCGAGCCGGTGAGCGCCTAGTATCTTCGAGGCGAAGCGCAACCATTCTCACCCGCTCGCCCCGAGCTGCCCGCGCTGCCAGACCAGCTCTGCCCCGGGTCCCGTACGTTGAGCCTCTGAGCGCCGCGAGAATGCAGCTGGCGGACTTTGTCAACAGCCTGCCAGCAGAAAGTATAGTATTCTCATAATGCGCCACCGACTTGTTCACGGGTCCGGATGCCTCCTCCTGCTCCTCGCGATGCTGCTCGCCGGGTGCCGCGGGCCGGCCAACGGGGCCAAGATCGACGCGAGGATCGGCGTCATCGACCCGCAGAAGGTTCTGAACGAGACCAACGCCGGGAAAAAAGCCAAAGATAACCTGGCGTCCTTTTCCAAGAACCGGCAGGCGTTGATCGAGCTGGATGAGCGGGAATTGCGCCGGATGGAGGAAGACTTCGTCAAGCAGGCGACCGTGCTGACGCCGACGGCGAAGCGGGAGCGCGAGGAGCAGTTCCGGCGGCGGATGCAAGAATACCAACAGAAAGTGACCGAGTTGAACCGGGAGGTGCAGGAGAAGCAAAAGGACGTCCTGGAGAGCTTCCGGGAGAAAGTGGAAAGCATCGTCGCCAAAGTGGCCAAGCGCCTCAGCCTGCACATGGTGGTGGACAAGAGCAAGGGCGGGCCGACGATTTATCACGAAGAGCAGTTGGATATCTCGAATCAGGTGATTGAGGAATTCAACCGCGACTACCCTTAGCGGAAGGGAGAGGACGATATGACACGCAGCGGACTGAGCTGGATCCTGGGTGTGATCGCGGTGATGAGCGCGGGGATCGCGCCCGCTTTCGCCGCCGATCCGGTCAAGGTGGCCGTCATGGATCAGCAGGCGGTAATGGAACGGTCGCACGCGGGCAAACGGGCGCTCGAGGATATGAAAACCTATTCCGCGACCCGGCAGAAGATCATCAATGCCGACGACCAGGAGTTGAAGGATCTCGAGCACTCGCTGCAGGATTCCAGCAATAAGCTGAGCGAGGCGGCCAAACAGGAGAAGCAGGAACAGTTTCGCATCAAGCTCGAAGCCTATCAGCGCCGCCTGGCTGATTTTAACCGTGAGATCCAGCAGAAACAGCGCGAGCTGGTCGGCGAGTACGCAAGGAAGATAGCCGCCGCCGCGCAGGTCGTCGCCCAAAAAGAGGGGTACCTGGCGATTCTCGATAAGGGGAACGACGCCATGATCCGGGTGGTGATTTATCATCAGCCGTCGCTCGATGTGACGGAGCATGTGGTGAAGGAATTCGATCGCCAGAATAAATAGGGCAACTGGTTGGTTGGTTTATCTCGTTTGTTGTGTTTGTTTGGTTGATCGGGCGGCTGTGTAGTCGATTTCCAACCAAATACACCAGACACACGAAATACCCTGCTTAAACCAGTCTAGGAGGAGGCAGCGCCGATGGCAGCGATGGACCAGGGTGAGATTCAAGCATTACTTCCGCACCGGTATCCTTTTCTCTTGGTAGATCGGATCCTGGAACTGGATCTGGATCGCCGAATTGTCGGGATCAAGAACGTGACGGTGAACGAACCGTTCTTTCAAGGACATTTCCCCGGCCGTCCCGTCATGCCGGGAGTGCTGATTATTGAAGCCATGTCGCAGGTGGGCGGCGTGCTGGCCTTCAAATCGGTGGTCACCACCGGCCGGCCCGTGGTGTATCTGACGGGCATCGACGGCGCCAAATTCCGCAAACCGGTGGTGCCGGGAGATCGCCTGCGTTTCGAAGTGGACCTGCTCAGGAAACGGCCCCCCTTTTGGAAGATGCAGGCCAAGGCGTTCGTGGAGGGCGAATTGGTGTGTGAAGCGGAAGTCACCGCCATGGTGACGGAAGAGAAGGCGTGAATGGTGATGTGTCATGGGGGATGAGTCGGCGTAGAAGGCTCGACTAGCACCCATTGATCACTCATCACTCGTCACTGGAGGTTCAGCGTGCAGATTCATTCGACAGCGATCGTGCATCCCCACGCGAAGCTCGCGGACGATGTGGTCATCGGCCCGTTCTGTCTGGTCGGCGAGCATGTCACGATCGGCCGGGGGAGCAAACTGTTGTCTCATGTGTCGGTGGACGGATGGACGGACATCGGCGAACGGAACGAACTGCATCCGTTCGTCTCCGTGGGCGGGCCTCCGCAGCACCTCCATTATAAGGGAGAGCCCACGAAGGTCATCATCGGGCACGACAATATCTTACGGGAATATGTGACCATCAACCGCGCCACGATGGAAGGCGGAGGCGTCACCTCGATCGGGTCGAAAAACTTCCTGATGGCCTATGTGCATGTGGCGCACGACTGCCGCCTGGGAAGCCATCTGATCATGGCCAACGCGGCCAGCCTGGCCGGCCACATCACGATCGGGGACCATGCCATCATCGGAGGTTTGACGGGGATCCATCAATTCGTGCGCGTGGGGGACTACGCGATGGTGGGCGGCTGCTGCGCCATCGGACAGGACGTCCCGCCGTTCATGCGGGCGGCCGGCGGCTACCGGGCGCATCTCTACGGCCTCAATTCCGTCGGGCTGCGGCGGCACGGGTTTTCGGCGGATCGGATCGCCGTGCTGAAAAAGGCCTATGACCTCCTCTTTCGGTCAGGGCACCGGGTGGCCGAAGCCATCCGGCTGGCCAAGGACGAGTTCAAGGGGCAGGCGGACGTCGCGCAGATCCTGACCTTCATGGAAGGGACCAAGCGGGGCGTGTCCCGCTCGGTGAGTAAAGAACAAGAGGGCGAGGAATCATCAGGGTGACCACGTCGACACCGACGGCCGGCGGACGAATCGGCCTCATTGCCGGCAACGGCCGGTTCCCGATCATTTTTGCCGACAATGCCCGGAAGCTCGGGTGGCATGTGTCGGCGGTGGCGCATGAGGGAGAAACGGAACCCGAACTCGCGCGTCATGTCGACCGCATTCAATGGATCAAGATCGGCCAGCTCAATAAGCTGATCAAGGCCTTCAAGGACGACGGGGTGAACCGGGCCGTGATGCTGGGCGGCATCAAGAAGACCCACGTCTTCAGCACCGTGCGCCCCGATTTTCGCGCCCTGGCGCTGGCCGCCCGCCTGGCCCTGTGGAAGGATGACGACATTCTCAGGGAGCTCGCCGCCGAGCTGGAGCGGGAAGGTATTACGATCTGCGAGTCGACCTTTGGCTTGGACGGCATTCTCATGGAGCCCGGGTCTCTGACCTCGCGCCAGCCCTCCAAGAAGGAGTGGGAGGATGTCCGGTATGGCTGGGAGGTGGCGGGCGAGATCGGGCGGCTCGATATCGGGCAATGTGTGGTCATCAAGGATCGCGTCGTCGTCGCGGTGGAGGCGGTGGAAGGCACGGACGGAGCGATCAAACGCGGCGGGGAATTGGCCAAAGACGGAGCCGTGGTGGTGAAACGCTGTAAGCCGCAGCAAGACCTCCGGTTCGATCTGCCGGCCATCGGTCCCCGCACGATCGACGTCATGGCCTCGGTGAAGGCGGCGGTGCTCGCGGTGGAGGCGGGCCGGACGGTGATCCTCGACCGGGAGCTCGTCATCCAGCAGGCCGAGGCCCACGGGATCGCCGTGCTGGGGCTCAAGGCCGATCCGGAGAACGGCGCGATTTGACGATGGGAATCCGGACCCGAACGGTGTGAGACTTCGATGACGACGCTTCGAGCAGGTGTGATCGGCGTGGGGCATTTGGGACAGCACCATGCCAGGCTCTACGCCGCGCTTCCCGGCTGCACCCTCGCCGGGGTGACCGACTATGATCCGGCGCGCGCCAAAGTGATCGCCGATCGCCACGGGGCGCAGGCGTTCGGCGGCGTGGAGGACTTGTTGCGGGAAGTGGATGTCGTCAGTGTGGCCGTGCCCACGTCGGCCCATTATGCCGTCGCCAAGACCTGCCTCAACGCCGGAAAACACGTGCTCGTCGAGAAACCGATTGCCGTGGAACCGGCACAGGCGCAGGAACTGGTCGACCTCGCCAAGGCGCAGGACTGCCGATTGCAGGTGGGGCACAGTGAACGATTCAATCCCATCATGCTGGCGATGCGACCGCAGATCCTCCGACCGGCGTTCATCGAATGTCATCGACTCAGTTCTTTCAGCGAGCGGGGCACCGACGTCGATGTGGTGCTGGATCTCATGATCCACGACCTTGATCTGGTCCTCTCCCTGCACCCGGGAGCGGTGGAGGAGGTGCGCGCGGCCGGCGTCCCGGTGCTGTCTGCCACAATCGACATCGCCAATGCGCGGATTCAGTTCGCGAGCGGCTGTGTCGCCAATCTGACGGCCAGCCGGGTCTCGCTCAACCGGATGCGCCGGATGCGGGTGTTCCAGCGCGACCGGTATGTGTCGATCGACTTTCAGACGCGGCAGGGCATGGTGAGCCGGCGTGCCGCCCGTGCGGGCGAGCGCCCCACCGTCGAGATCGAAGAATTCAAAGGCAATGACGACGAGCCGCTGAAACTGCAACTGGCGTCTTTTCTCGACGCGGTCCGGCAGGGGGCCCGCCCGCTCGTCAGCGGAGACGATGGCGCGGCGGCGCTCGACGTGGCGCATCAGGTGTTACGCGCCATCGACTCGTATACTGAGCGGCTCGCAGAGTGAGCAGGGCCACGGGAAACCCTCAGCCTCTCTGCCGGTCGCAGGCACGCCCGGCACCCCGCACACCGCCATGCCACGCATACTGCGCATACTAATTGTGACCGGTGAAGCCTCGGGTGACCTGCATGGGGCGAATCTTGCCCGGGCGCTGAAGGCCCTAGATCCGAACGTGTCCCTGGCCGGCATCGGAGGCGCCGCCATGCAGGCGGCCGGCGTGCACCTCATCCGGGACAGCGCCCGGTTCGACATCATCGGGATGGTCGGGCCGCTGGGGCTCGTGGCCGTGGCCCGCCGCTTTGCCGCGATGCGGCGGCTGTTCCGCTCCGAACCGTGGGATGCCGTCGTCTTTATCGATCATCCGGGGCTCAATCTCCGCTATGCCTATTTCGCCAAGGCGGCCGGCTTGCGGGTGTTGTATTACATCGCGCCGCAGATTTGGGCCTGGAGACCCGGCCGGATGTACTGGATCAAACGGCGGGTGGACCATGTCATGGTGATTCTGCCCTTCGAGAAGGCGCTGTACGACCGGGCCGGTGTGGCCTGTACGTTCGTCGGGCATCCGTTGCTGGATGCGGTGGCCCCCGCCTATGACCGGACAGCCCTGCGGAAGACGTTCGGCTTAGAGGCCGGTGGACGGGTGATCGGGCTCTTGCCCGGCAGCCGGAGGGGAGAAGTGGAGGCCTTGCTGCCCATCCTGTTGGAGGCAGCCGAGCGCCTCCTGCGCCGGGAACCGGCCACGCAATTTATTCTGGCGCAGGCCTCCACAATCCAGGATAATCTGCTGCACGATTTGTTGCGCCGGAGCGCGGTGCCTGTCACCGTGGTGAAGGAACAGGCCAGCGAAGTGATGGCGGCGTCCGATCTCGTGCTGGTGGCCTCCGGGACCGCCACCTTGCAAGCCGCGGTGGTCGGCACGCCGATGGTGCTCCTCTACCGCACGACCGCGTTGACGTATTGGCTGGCGTGGCTGCTCATCCGCGTCAAGTGGATCGGCCTGGTGAACCTGGTGGCGGACCGTACGGTGATTCCCGAATTGATTCAGGCGGACGCGACGGCCGAGCAGGTCTATGAGGAGGCCCGGCGGATCTTGGAAGATCCCGGGGTCTATGATGAAATGAGGCGCGGACTGGCCCGGGTGAAAGCGCAATTGGGCGAACCGGGGGCCTCCACGAGAGCCGCAGAGGTGGTGTTGGCAGCATGCCGGGCGTAACGCGGTTCATGCGGATGATGCGGTATATCCGGCCCTATCGGGGCCGGTTTCTCATCGCCTTTGTCTGTTCCGGTCTGGTCGCCGCCCTGTCCGGGGCCTACGCCTGGTTGGTGCGACCGGTCCTCGACGGCATCTTTATCGAGAAGAACGAAACCTTGCTGCTGGTGCTGCCGCTGGCGCTGCTGGGCGTCGCCGTGTTGAAGGCGCTGTTCAGCTACGGGCAAACGTACTTGATGAGCTATGTCGGCAACCGCGTGATCACCGACATCCGTCAGGAATTGTTTCAACACATGATGCGGCTGCCCGTCGGCTTCCACGACAGCCATACCTCCGGAAGGTTGGTCTCCCGGGTGGTCAACGATGTCGGGTTGATGGCCAATGCCGCCTCGAGCGTCCTGAAAGACATCTTCCAGAACGGCCTGACGTTCCTCGCCATGATGGCCGTCATCGTCTATCAAAACTGGAAACTGGCCGGGTTGTCGATCATCGTCATTCCGCTGTCGGCGATCACGATGGTGCGGATGGGCAAGCGCTTGCGCCACCTCGCCACCAGTGGACAGGAGCGCATGGGCGACATGGCCGCCGCCCTGCAAGAGACCCTGAGCGGCATACGCATGGTGAAAGCCTTCGGGCGGGAAGAGGCCGAGGCCGAGCGGTTCCAGATCAGCAACCGCGGATTCCTCGCGACGACGTTGAAAGCCAACCAGGTCTGGTCCATCGGCTCCTCCCACATGGAGGTCATCGGAGTGATCGGCGTCGCGGTCATCATCTGGTACGGCGGCTATCTGGTCATTCATGACGCGATGACGCCCGGCGCCTTCTTTTCGTTTTTGACCGCCATGTTCATGGCCTATACGCCGATTCGCAAACTCTCGGGATCCAATAATATCCTCCAGCAAGCGTTGGCGGCCGCCGAACGAGTCTATGAAGTGCTCGATCTGAAGACCGAACAGGCCCTCGACCAGGGCACTCTCACGGCCGACGGCGTCAAACAGGGGCTCACGTTCGAGAACGTGTCCCTGCACTATCAGAATCAGGCCACCCCGGCCCTGGCCGGGATCACGTTGTCCATTGTGGCGGGGGAAGTGGTCGCCCTGGTGGGCAGCAGCGGCAGCGGCAAGACGACGCTGGTCAGCTTGCTGCCGCGCTTCTACGAACCGACGGCGGGACGGATTCTCCTGGACGGCACGCCGCTGTCCTCCTATACCTTGTCCTCGTTACGGGCGCATATCGGCATTGTCTCGCAGGATATCGTCCTGTTTGACGATACGGTGCGCAACAACATCGCCTTCGGCTTGACCGGCGCCCGGCACGCCGAGGTGGAGCGGGCGGCCACCCTGGCCTATGCGCATGACTTCATCATGCGGCTGCCGGAGGGCTATGACACGGTGATCGGGGAGCGGGGAGTGAAGTTGTCGGGAGGAGAACGGCAACGGCTGGCGATTGCGCGCGCGATCCTCCGGGATCCACCGCTGTTGATCCTCGATGAAGCCACCTCGGCGCTGGACAGTGAATCCGAGCGGATCGTGCAGTTGGCGTTGAGCAACCTCATGAAGAACCGGACGACCGTGGTGATCGCCCATCGGCTCTCCACGATCCAAAACGCCGACCGCATTGTCGTGCTGGACCATGGCGCCATCGCCGAAGTCGGCTCGCATGGGGAGTTGCTCCGGAAGGGCGGATTGTATCATCGGCTCCATGGCATGCAGTTCCAGGATGCCACGGCTGTGACCGGCCTGTGATGAGTGATGATGTGATGCGTGATGAGATCGGCGACGTGGAGCGCGATGCGTCGGCGTCCGGATAGCCGAAGAGGGATGAGTGGCCGAGCAGGATAGGAACAGCCGAACCGGCGGGAGCCTGAAGAAGCGTTTGGAAAGCTGGGGCAAGCTGTCGCTGCTGCCTCCAGTGGGCGCCGCTCTGGTTCGCGGCATCGCGGGGACCATGCGGTTGGAAACTCGCGGCCATGAAGCCGTGGACGCGCTGTATCGTGAAGGGCGCCCTATCATCCTGGCGTTTTGGCACGCTCAGCAGCTCATGATCCCGCTTGGTTACCGTGGACAGGGCTCGCATGTCCTGATCAGCCAGCACGGCGATGGTGAAATCATCGCCCGGATCATTGCGCGATTCGGCCACGAGGCGGTGCGCGGATCCAGTACCCGGGGCGGAGCCGGCGCCCTGCGCGCGCTGATCAAGCTGGGGCGGTCCGGGAAGGATCTGGTCGTGACGCCTGACGGCCCGAAAGGACCGCGACAGATCGCCAAGCTCGGCGTCATCCAGTTGGCCAAGGCGACCGGCCTTCCGATTGTCCCGTTAGCCTTTGCCTGCTCAAAAAAAAACTCTTCGCGAGTTGGGATCGTTTCATGGTCCCCTATCCGTTCTCACGGGGTCTGTTCCTCTATGGAAAGCCGGTATGGGTGCCGCGCGAGGGCAATGACGTCTCGCTTGAAGCAGGTCGCCTGGAACTGGAAACGGCCCTCAATCGGTTGACGGCTGAGGCCGAAAAAGCCGTAAATCGTAACCCGTGACACGTCAGACGTTAGGCGCACAACCACGAGTTCCTTCATGTCACGCGTCACGCGTCACGTTTCACGCCTGAGCCATGTGGCGATTCCTGTACAACAGCCTCCTCTTCCTGACGAGCCCCGTGATCATCTCCGTTCTGCTGGCGAAGCGGCGCTGCCGGCGCGGCCTGGCGCAGCGGCTGGGGATGGAAGACCGTTTGTTTGGTTTGTCTGGTTGGTCTCGTTGGATGGGTTCCGAAGAGCCCAAACCAAACGAACTAAACAAACCAGATCAACCAGATCAACCAGACAGACCAGACATACCAGACATACCAGACAGACCAGATCGACCAGTCGACCGCCTCGTGATCTGGGTCCACGCCGTCTCGCTGGGCGAGGTGGTGGCTGCGGCCCCGCTGGTGAAGGAGTTGCACCGCCGTCATCCCGACTATCGGTATATCGTGACGACGGTGACTGAGACCGGCCGGGAAGCGGTCGAGGAACGGTTGGCCGGAGTGGCCGAGCACCGGTATGCCCCGCTGGATTTTCCCTGGGTGGTCGCACGGATGGTGGCCAGGGTTCAGCCCGTCCTGTACCTGTTTGTCGAAACAGAACTGTGGCCCAACCTCTTATGGGCATTCGAGCGACGCGGCATCCCGGCGGTGCTGGTGAATGGGCGGCTGTCGTCCCGTTCGTTCGCACGCCAGGACCTGCCGGTGATCCGGTCGTTTTACCGGTCGGTGCTCCACACTCTGGACCGTTGCCTCATGCAGTCCGCCCGTGATGCGCAGCGCGTGGTCGCCTTGGGGGCCGAGGCGTCCCGGGTCCATGTCACGGGCAACATCAAGTTCGATCAGCCGCTGCCGGCGTCTCGCATGGATCCGGCGTATCGCAGGAGTCTGGGACTGAACGACGACGATCGGCTGCTCCTTGCCGGCAGCACCCATGCGGGTGAGGAGGAGCAGCTCGTGGCGGCCTATCAACAAGTCGTCCGGCGGCATCCTCTGGCGGTGCTCATGGTAGCCCCGCGGCACATTGAGCGGGTCGACCGGGTGGAAGCGATGATCCAAGCGGCCGGTCTCGACGTGATGCGAAAGAGCCGGCTCGAAAGCCCGATGACAGGCCCGCGGGTCATCCTGCTCGATACCAGAGGCGAGTTGGCGCGCGCGTACCAGGAGGCGGCCGTGGCGTTCGTTGGAGGCACGCTCGTTCCGGTCGGCGGTCATAATCTGCTGGAGCCGGCGGCGTGGGGAAAGCCGGTCCTGTTCGGCCCTCATACGGATCACTGCGCGGAGGTCGCCGCCTTGTTGCAGGAGGCGGGCGGCGGCTATGGTGTGAGCGGGCCGGAGGATATCGTGCGGCATGTCGATGCCTGGTTGACCGATCGGACGGCCTGCGAGAACGTCGGCCGGGCGGCTCATCGCGTGGTGCGGGACAATCAAGGCGCCCTGGAACGAAGCCTGGAATGGATCGAGCAGGTCCTCAAACCGGCTGCCGCCGGTGCAACCGCCAAATCCCTGGCCGGTTCAGCCATGGCAAGGCCCTAAGATGGGATTTCTCGATCCGGGCCAGCCGGTGCGCACATGGTTATTGGGCCTGGGCGCACTCTACGGTTTCGCGGTGCGCGTGCGGCGATGGTGCTACCGCCGGGGCTGGCTGGCCTCCTCGCGCCTGCCTTGCCGCGTGGTGAGTGTGGGCAACGTGACGGTCGGAGGGACGGGAAAGACGCCGGTGGTCATTCTCCTGGTGGAATGGCTCCAGGCGGAAGGGCAGCGGGTCGCCGTGTTGAGCCGGGGATACAAGCGGCGCGGCGGGCCTGCCCATCTGCTGGTCTCCGATGGACAAGGCCTGTTGGCAGCGGCCGAACAATCGGGCGATGAACCCTGGTTGATTGCCCGACGTTGCCCCGGGGCGATCGTGGCGGTGGGGGCGGATCGTGCGGCGCTCGGACGATGGGTGCTGGCGCAGCGTGCCGTGGATTGCATCATCCTGGACGACGGCTTTCAACACTGGTCTTTGCATCGGGATGTGGATTTGGTGCTGCTGGATGCGACGGATGCCACGGGCCTCGACGCCATGCTGCCGGCCGGGCGGTTGAGAGAGCCGATCAGCGGGCTCGCACGGGCCGCTGCCCTCGCCGTGACGCGGGCCGATTCAAAGGAAGACGTCGCCGCCGTCCGCCGACGAGTCCACTCGCTTCCCGGATCTCCGCCGGAGCCGGCCGAGATCATCTTTCGTCCTGAATCCCTCGTGTCGGTGGTGAACCGGCAAGGCCTGGCGCTGAATGACTGCCGGGGGAAAACAGCCTGGCTCGTGAGCGGCATCGGGAACAGTGGTTCGTTTCAGCGATCGGCCGCCTCCATCGGAATCACGATGGTCGGTGAGACGGTGTTTCCGGATCATCACCATTATCGTCCCGACGACGTGCGCCGCGTCCGCGCGCTGGCCCGGGCCGCAGGCGCCGATCTCGTCCTGACCACGGAGAAGGATGCGGGCAAGCTGACGCCGCTGCTGACTCCCGACGAGGGCTGGTGGGCCTTGCGAATCCGCGCCGAAGTAGTACAAGGTGAGGCGGGGCTGCGTCGCCTCGTGTGTGCGCCTGCCACGAACGGGCGCGCCGACGTTCATGCGTAAGGAAGCCATCAAACGACTGCTCGTCCGCGCGCCGAACTGGATCGGCGACGCGGTGATGTGCGAGCCGGCCCTGCGCGGCCTGCGCCTGCTGTTTCCCGCTGCCTCCATGACTCTGCTGGCCAAAGCCGCGGTGGCGGACTTGTTTCAAGCGTCCCGGACCATCGACCGGCTGGTCATCTATGAAGATAGAGGCCGGCATGCCGGCCTGTCCGGCAAATGGACCTTGGCGCAGAGCCTGCGGCGGGAACAGTTCGATCTGGCGATCTTGTTCCAGAATGCCTTCGAGGCCGCGTTCCTCACATGGCTGGCCGGCATTCCGCGCCGGTATGGTTATGCCACGGATGGACGCACGTTGTTGCTCACCGATCCGGTGGCCCGGCCCGCCCCGGAGGCCGTGACGCATCAAGTCGCCTATTATTGGAATCTGTTGAAACCGTTGGGAGTGACTGGCCCGCCTCCGCATCCGGCTCTGACTGTGACCGACGAGGAGCGGGCCGCGCTCGACGCGCGGCTGGCCGCCTCCGGCATCCAACCCTCCGATTTCATCGTGGGCCTCAATCCGGGATCCACCTATGGCGGTGCCAAACGGTGGCTGCCGGAGCGGTTTGCCGAGGTGGCGCAGCGGGTGAGCCGGCACATCGAACAAGAGCGCGGCAGGACCGTGGCGGTCCTGATCCTCGGAGCCAAGGGAGAGGAACCCCTGGGCAGAGACATCGCGGCCCGGATCGGAAACCGATCGGTCGTGTTGTCGGGCGCCACCACCATCCGGGAATTAATGGCGGCGACGAAGCGCTGCGGCCTCTTGCTTACCAACGACACAGGTCCCATGCATATCGCCGCCGCGTTCAATGTGCCGCTGGTCGCCGTATTCGGCCCGACCGATTGGCGGACCACCTCGCCCTACGGGCAGGAGCAGGGTCTGGTGCGCGAGCCGGTCGACTGTGCACCCTGCCTGTTGCGCGAATGTCC
>CBDIWP010000020.1:0-63439 GCA_965285945.1 uncultured bacterium
CTGCCGCTCCTCCGCCAGCTTCCGCCTCGTGATGTCCTGCACGACCCCCGTCATGCGGACAGCCTGCCCCCCGTCGTCGTAGAAGAACCGTCCCATGGCGGACACCCAGTGGACGCTGCCGTCCGGATGCACAAAGCGATGTTCGTCCTCAAAATGGGCCTCCCGCCGGCGCATGAGGCCTTGCAGTTTCTCCCATACGCGCGCCCGGTCGTCGGCATGGAGCCGGCTCGAGAATTCTTCGATCTTTCCGCTGAAGCTGCCCGGCCGGAGACCTGCCAGGCGTTCCACCGTGCCGAACCATTCCAGCTTCCCTGTCCGTATCTCCCAATCCCATATCCCGCAGTCGGCGGCTTCCGTGGCCTCGGCGAAATGCCGCTCGAGCCGCCTGTGCTGTTCGACCAGCCGGCGGTTGTCCGCTTCACGGCCCGCCAGACGGAGCAGAGCCCGCACCATTGCCACCAGTTCAAGCCGCTCGATTGGCTCGAGGAGCCATCCGTCCGCTCCCCCGTCTTGGCCGGTCGCGGCGTCCAGTGCGGCGCCGGCGGCCCCGGAGACTTGGATGACCATGATATGGGCCGTGTCGGAGCTCTGCTTGATCTGCCGGCACACTTCCAGGCCGTCCATCCCGGGCAGATTGACGTCCAGCACTACGAGGGCGGGCAAGAGCGACTTGGCAAGCAACAAGGCTTCTTCGCCCGTTTCCGCTTCAATCACGCGGTAACCCGCCTGGGTCAGGATCCGGCTTCGGAGATACCGGACGCCTTCGTTGTCGTCCACATTCAGGATCGTCGGGATGGCTCCATCCGCCAGAGTCATGGTCCCTCCTCCATCCCGCCATCGGCTTTAGCCGGTTCCTCATGAGCCCCGCCGGGGCCCAAGGCTTTAATCGTCCGGTAGATCTGCTCGCCGGCCGCCTCCTTGGAAAGGACGGCATCGGCCCCCGACGCCACCATGGCTTCCACGACCTGGTGGGAGGCATTGACCGACAGGCCGATCACGGCGATCGACCGGAAGGCCGCCTTAATGCGGCGCGTGGCTTCGATCCCGTCCATTTTCGGCATGTTGACATCCATGATCACCACGTCAGGGCGCAGCCGGTCTGTGAAGGCCAGGCCCTCCTCTCCGTCCCACGCCTCCCCCACGACCGCCACGTCGGGATGGTCCTTCAACAAACCGCGTAGGCCCTCTCGAATCATCATGTGGTCGTCCACCAGCAGGACACGGATCGGCGAGACGTCGCATAGCCGCGGGTCCGGCGGGACCGGCGCTTCCCGGTTCAATGGAGCTTCTCGTGCCTGTTCCGCGGGGTTGACGTGATTCTCGGCCTCCACATGCAAGGGGGTCACCAATCGGGCCGTCGTCCCGCCGCCGGGAACCGATACCAGTTCGAACCGCCCTCCGATCGCACGCATGCGCTCACCGATGCTGAACAGGCCGAACTTCGATGACAGATCGGAGGTCTCGGAGGCCGCCGTCAAATCGATCCCCGCGCCTTCATCACGCACGGTAATCCGCAGTTCGTTCCCGGTACGTTCCATGCTGACCTGCGCATCCTGGACGCAGGCATGTTTCCTGACGTTGATCAGCAGCTCGCGCACCGATTGAAAGAGCAGGACGGCGAGATCTTCAGGCAAGGGCAGCGTATCCGGCACCGCTTGCGTCACCGAGACGGACAATTCCTGCCGGACCATCTGCTGGCCCAACCATTTCAAGGCGGCGGGGAGGCCGAACTCATGGAGGACCGGCGGGCTGAGTTGCGCGACCAGCGTGCGGGTATAGGCGAGGGCTTCGTTGACGACTTCCTCCGTCGACTGGAGCAGCGCGGCCCTGTCACCGCCGGATGCCGACGCGCGCTTGATTTGGCCCAGCTTCAGCCGCACCAGGACGAGCAGCTGCGCGAGATAATCGTGCAAATCCGTCGCCAGCCGCTTTCGCTCGCGTTGCTCCGCGAGGTTCAGCTCGGTGGCCAGGGCGCGCAGGCGTGCCTGCGACTGCCGCAGGTCGTTGGTGCGCTGCGCCACCCGCCATTCCAGTTCAAGCGTGAACGAGCGCATCCGTTCTTCCATTTGCTTGCGTTCGGTAATGTCGAAGTTGACGCCGACCATGCGCCGCGGACGGTTGTGCTCATCGTTCAGGACCAGGGCCCGGGAGGCCAGC
Source organism: uncultured bacterium (assembly GCA_965285945.1). GTDB lineage: Bacteria > Nitrospirota > Nitrospiria > Nitrospirales > Nitrospiraceae > Nitrospira_D. The sequence goes on from CBDIWP010000020.1 coordinate 2,158, forward strand.
CAGCGCACCTGCCCGTCGCGATGGACGATACGGAACTCCTGCTGGAGATCTCCTGTTTGGACGGCCACCTCCACTCGGCGCCGAACGGCTTCGCGATCGTCGGGATGCACCCGGTCAAAGAACAGCCCGGGATCGGGGACGACGCAGTCGGCTTCTTCTCCCAGCAACGCGCACTCCCGTTCGTCCCATCGGGTTCTGCCGGTCGTGAGATCGACATCCCAGGCACCCATCTGTCCGGCCGCCAGCGCCAGCCGCAGGCGTTCTTCGCTTTCCCGCAACGCATCCTGCACGCGCCTTCCCTCGGTGATGTTCCGGAGGACCAGCACCGCGCCGACCACGTGTCCTTCTTCCAACATCGGTGAGCAGGTGTAGGCGACCGATACCGGATGGCCGTCCGCGATCCACAACGTCTCCTCGTTGCCGTCGCGCGGTTTGCCATCGTGCAAGACGGCATCGAGCGGGCACCGGTCCGCCTCATACGGCGGTCCGGCCGGGTGCGCATGATGCAGCAAGCGGTGCAGGTCCCGGCCGAGCAACTGCTCCTGGGGGCAACCGAAGAGCGCCGCCCCGGCCGGGTTGATGAACGCGATGCACCCTGCCCGATCGACGCCGCAGATCCCTTCTCCCGCCGAGCGCAAGATCAGTTCGAGCCGGTCCGTCATCCGCGCGAGCGCCTGCCGGTCCCGCATTTGTTCGGTCACGTCCCGGACTTCGATCACGGTCGAAATCGGCAGGTCCCGGTTTAGAACGGGACTGGCCGCGACGAGTACGGGAAACGATTCGCCATTTTTGCGGATGAAGACATCCTCATGCTCACGGAGAGGACGACCGTCGGTCAGCGAACGGTTAATGGCGCATTCGCTCACGGGATAGGGCCGGCCGTCCGGATAATGATGATGGATCATCTCGTGCAGCGGCTTGTTTTGGATCTCGTCCCACGTAAAGCCGAACATCGCCTCGGCGGCCGGGTTCATGCACGTGCAGAAGCCCCGCTCATCGAGCAGAAACAGCGCCTGTGTCGAGTTATCGGTAATGGTGCGGGTCAGATACAACTGTCTGGCCAGCGACTCCTCGGCCTGCTTGCGCTGCGTGATGTCGGCGGACACGCCCAGGAGTTGCACCGCCTGCCCCTGCTCATCGAAGATGGGCCGTTTCATCGTTTGCAGCCAGCGCCGGTTCCCGGCCGCATCCGTAATGAGCTCTTCAGGGATGCAACGCTCCTTCAACGTATCCATCACCTCTTGATCCTGCCTGCGGAATCGCGCCACTTCGTCCGCCCGGTCGTTGAAGTCGCCATCCGTCTTGCCGATCAGGTTCTGCACCGTGGTCCCGTAACAGTCTGCCACGGCCTGGTTCACCAGCGTGAACCGCCCCTCCCGGTCTTTGACGAAGATGAAGTTCGGATCCATATCGATGACCTGGCGAAGAAACGTGTGGGCCTTCCGTAACGCCTGCTGTCCCCGCTTGCGTTCGGTGATATCCTCGAAGAGCATCACCAGCCCGCCGATCTCGCCGCCGGCATCGCGCCAGGGCCGCACTTGCCAGCGATTCCACTTCACCCGCCCCGTCAAGAGCGAGACGACCTCTTCTTCCGCTTGTTGGATCGCGCCGGCGAGGCATCGTTGATGCTCCGCCTTCCAGCGCTCGGGCATGTCGGGGAATACCTCGTAATGACACCGGCCGATCAACGCCTGCTCGTCCAGCCGATAATCGTCGGCCCACCGCCGGCTCACGGCGAGATAGCGCATATCACGGTCGAGCATGGCGATGCCGACCGGTGCATCGCGGACAAAGAGGCGCAGGCGTTCTTCACGTTCCCGTATGGCGGCGTCGACATCGACACAGTTGTGGACGGTCCGGAGCAGCGCGCGCACGGTGGCCAGCAATTCTTCCGGGTCCGCCGGCTCCGTGAGATAGCCGTCCGCCCCGCCGTTGAGCGCGGCCACGCGGGACGCCGCGCCGGCCTGCCTGGATATCATGAGCAGCCGCCGGTGCCGGTGGTCGCGATGGGACTTGATCGTGCGGCACAGGTCGAGGAGGCTCGGGATCTCGTCGGCATCGAGCAGCACCAGATCGGGCCGGATTTCCTGCAGGAGCCGCCAGAGGGTCTCGCGCGATTCGGTCTGGATCACGCGAAATCCGGCTTCCCGTAGGATCCTGTCCGGGGAAGCGCCCACGGCGCTGTGCAGCTGCAGAATGACGGCGGGGGACGGCTGTGTCACGGACGCACACCCATGCGCCGCTGGAAGCACCGTATGTTGGTCGGACAGAACGCCATCGGCCGCATCTCCACAGGGATATCGCGTCACGCGTGTTCGCTGTGTCTTCCGACCACCGCGCCGATGGTCTCATACAACTGATCCGCGGCGCTTTCCTTGGTGAGAAATGCGACGGCACCGGCGGCTTTCATGGCCCTCTTGACGTGCTCGGCCTGATTCACCGAGAGCCCCACTACGACGGTGTCCGGCTGGGCCTGCAGAATGCGCTTCGTGGCTTCGACGCCGTCGAGCCGCGGCAGGTTCACGTCCATCACCACCAGGTCGGGCTTGAGGAGTCCCGCCAGATTCACCGCCTCCTCTCCGTCGGCCGCCTCCGCGATGATATCGAGATCGGCATAGCCCTCCAGCACGCTGCGCAGTCCTTGCCGAACCATGGCGTGGTCGTCGACGAGCAGCACGCGGATCGGCACCGCATGCGTCCCCTCCCACCCGCTACGGGCCGGCTCCGCGGCCGCCGCTCGCTCGAGGACGGTCAGGCCGGGCGGGGCCGGCTCCGCCGAAGACAGGCCGCCTGGGGCCACGGTCAGCGACACGCCCAGCGTGACCCTGGTGCCTGCGCCGGGCTTCGACTCCACTTCCATCCAGCCGTCGATCGCTTCCATCCGCTCGCGGATGCTGAAGAGCCCGAATTTGCCCGACTTGGCCTCCATCACCATGGAAGGATCGCAACCTTCCCCGTCGTCCTCCACAGAAATCTTGAGCTGGCCTCCGCCGTTTTCTTTCATGGTCACCGTCGCATGACGGGTGCCCGCGTGCTTGAGAACATTGAAGAGCAACTCGCGAACCGATTGATACAGTAATCGCGTACTGTCTTCCGACATCGGCGGCGTCACCGCCGGCACCCGCACCTCCACTTCGAGCCCTTGCTGGCGCATCGCTTCCCCCAGCCAGCGGAGGCCCGCTCCCAGCCCGAACTGACGGAGCGTCGGCGGCATCAGTTCCGCGACGAGCGTTCTGGTGTACGTCAGGCATTGATCGATGAGACCGTCCGCTTCCTTCAAGATGTCGCAGGCCGGATCGCGGCCCATCATGTGGGTGGCTTGATTCATTTTCAGCCGGGTGACGACCAGCATCTGGGCCAGATAGTCGTGCAGTTCGCTGGCAATGCGCTGACGTTCCCGTTGTTCGGTGAGCGTCAACTCCTGGGCCAGGCCGCGGAGCCGGTCGTGCGTCCGGACCAGTTCCTTGGTGCGTTCGCCGACGCGCCGCTCCAGCTCGCGCGTCCACTCATGTCGTTGCGCCTCGGTCAGCTTCCGTTCCGTGATATCGAACGTGACGCCGACGAACCGTGCCGGCTGTCCCGCTTCGTCATAGTGAATGCGCCCGTAGGGAGCCAGCCACCGGACCTCCTGGCTATCGGCGCGGCGGATCCGATGTTCCATCTGATACAGCCCCTGGGCCGCCTGCGCGGCGGCCATGGCCTCCTTGACGGCGGCCCGGTCCTCCTCGACCACCAACCCCCACCATTGGTCCATGGAGGCCTCCGTGCGCTGCGGGTCAAACCCCATCAGCAGGTAGTGCTGCCGGTTCCACACCACCCGGCCGGTGCGCAGGTCTATGTCCCATGTGCCCATGCCCGCGCCTTCCGTCGCAAACCGCAACCGTTCTTCGCTTTCCGACAGTTGCTCCGCCCGCAAACGCGATTCGTGGAGCAGCCGCCGGCGTTCCTTCGCCATGGCGACATAGGACGAGACCGCTTCGAGCAATTCCACTTCGTCCGGATCGAACGACGCCCGCCGGCCGCTGCCGAACGCCAGGGCCCCCAAAAACCGGTCCCCGACAAAGAGCGGAAAACAAGCGCAGGCGTTGGCCCCCACAGCGCGCATGCCGGCCGCCATGGGATGGGTCGACTCCTTCCCCCGGTCCGCAATGACGGGCCGGCGATCTTTCGACGAGGCGGCCGGGAGCGCGTCATTCAGATGCAAGCGTTTCAGCGGTTCAAGAGCCGCATCGGAGATTCCCGACCAGGTGCGCAAGTCGATGGCTTGGTGGTCGGAGGAAAAGTCGTAGTCCAGAAAGGTGTCCATGTCCAAGGCAGTCTTCAGGGAGACAAAAATCTCCGGCATCACGGCGGCGGGGTCCTCGACCCTCAGCAGCTTGTCCATCGCCTCACTCAACAACTGCTGCCACAGGGCGTGGTTGCGGAGCTCCAGCTCGGCGCGCTTCCGGGCATCCACGTCTTCCACGACGCCGATCAGTGATTGAATACGACCGCCCGCATCCCATTGGATCGACAGGGTCACCGTCACCCAGATGTTGTCGCCGTCCGGTCGGAGCAACCGCTGGTCCAGTGACACCTCCGACACGCCCCCCAGCAACAACTTGCCGACCTGGCTCTCATGTTCCGCCCGATCGTCGGGATGCGACAGATCGCGCAGCTCATACTTGAGGAGTTCGTCCGCGCTGCGGCCGGTGATCGCGCAGAGTTTCTCGTTCACCCGCAAGAGCCGCCCGTCCGGACCGACCACGCACATGCCGACCGCGGCCTGTTCAAAGAGGCCGCGGAACTGTTCCTCGCTTCGCCGTACCCGCTCCAGGAGTCCCTGGTTTTCGCGCTGCCGATCGCGCAGGCGCAGCAGCGCCCTGACGGACGCGAGCAATTCTTCCTGTTCCACCGGTTCCACCAGATAACCGTCCGATCCGACTTCAAATCCCTTGGCTCGATCGTCGCCGGTCACCTTGGAGGCGGATACATGGAGAACCATCGTGTCCGCATGCTCCGGGAGACTTTTGATGCGGCGACACACATCGATTCCGCTCATATCCGGCATACGCACATCGAGCAGCACCAGCGCCGGATGCACTTCTTCCAACAACCGCAAGGTATCCGCGCCGGAACAGGCATCCACCACCACATATCCCGCCCGTTCGAGAATGCGCCGCTTGGCATACCGTCCCGGCTCCTGATCATCCACGTTCAGAATCGTCGGTGCCTCACCCCTCATGTCCCCACCCCATCCCTTCTCGTCTGAACGCACGCTAAAGATGATGCGATCCTTCATCGCTTCCGTCATACTCTCCATGCCTCGTCGGAACGAGACGGCCCGGTCGCACGCGCGCTGTGCTCGCCGGAACGTGTCACGCCCAACTCATGCAGCACCCGATCGAGCCTTGCCGCAGTCAAGAGACCCTTGTCGAGAACCGGCCGGCCGGGCCGCTCCCCTTGCCACCGGAGAGCATCGGGCACATGCGCGGTCACCACCACGACCGGAATGCCGCTGGTGCCCGGAAGGCTTTGCAGCCGCTCGATCACCTCGCCCCCGGACAACGGGGCCATCGACCAGTCGAGAAAAATCACATTCGGCGTCATCTGGAGAGCGAGCTTGATCCCGTCCCAGCCGTCAGCCGCCTCCAGGACGGAGCAGCCGGCTTCGACGGCCAACCGTTTCATCACATATCGATCGCTTTCCTGATCGTCGATCAACAAGGCCAGCGGGGCTCCGCCGTGAGATCCGGCATCACGGCCCGTCAACATCACCAGTTGGTCCAACAGCCATGTACGCGGCACCGGTTTGACGGCATAGGCGTCGGCGCCGAGAGCCAGGCCTTTCTGCCGATCGTCCACCGAGGAGGCCACGATGACGGGGATGTCCCGGGTGCCGGGCGCAGCCTTGATCTCGGCCAGCCACTGCCACGCGCTCGCATCCGGCATGAGGATATCAAGCACGATGGCGCCGATGCGCTCCCGCCTGAGGACATCCCGCGCCTGGCTAATGCTGGCGGCCTGAACCGGTTCAAAGAGCGACCCTTTGAGATACTTGGTATAGACGAGCCTCGCTTCAAGTTCATCTTCCACGAGGAGCACCGGGATCTTATGGGCAGCCGGCGGCGCAGGCTCCGTCAGGACCGGCGCCTCGATCTCGGGGGTTCGTCCATAGCGGACCGGAATGATCACGGTGAAGGTCGAGCCGACACCCACGGCACTCGTGAGTTCGATGCGGCCGCCCAGCAGCGTCGCCAGTTTGCGGCAGAGCGGCAAGCCCAGCCCCGTCCCTTTCACGCGCCGTTGCAAGGGACTGTCAAGTTGCGTGAACTCCTGGAAAATGACGTCGTGATCCTCCGGCCGAATGCCCGTCCCCGTGTCGGCGACGGCCAATGCGACGGAACGCCCTTCCTCGACAAGCGCCGCCGACACGCGGACTTGGCCCTGCTCCGTAAACTTGAGCGCGTTGGAAAGAAAGTTCCGCAGGATTTGAGAGAGCTTGCGTTCATCGGTCCACAAGGGCGGCACCTGCTGCGGGTCCTCGAAGATCAGCTCGACCGATTCGGCGACCAGCAACGGCCGCAGCATGCCGCGCAAAGCGCTGAAGAGATTGCCCACGTCGCTCTCAGCGGGGCTGACGTCGACCTTCCCCGCCTCGATTTTCGCCAGGTCCAGCAGATCGTTGACCGTATCCAGGAGGTCTTCACCGCTCTGCCGGATGTAGCGGACCTGCTTTGCCTGTTCTTCGGTCAAGTCGCCGTCGCTCCGATCCAACAGCAGCTGGGAGAGGCTCAGAATGGCATTCAGCGGTGTGCGGAATTCATGGCTCATTTCGGAGAGGAAACTGGATTTCATTTCGTCCGCTCGACGGAGATGGCTGGCTTTTTCGTCAAGTTCGGCATACAAGGCCACCACCCCGCGATTGGTATCCTCCAGTTCGCGGTTCAGGCGTTCCAGCTCCATCTGCCGCTCATGCAGTTCTTCGAGCGTGCGAACCAATTCCTCGTTCTGCTGCCGCACCTCCTCGATGGGATTGGCCGGCCGTTGCTTCACCAACCGCTCTGCCAGCTTCGCCAGCTGCTTCGCCGTATAGTACGGCGCCCGTCTCGGCAGTACTTTTTTGAGCGACACGATCCGGAGCCCGGTCGCTCCGACCGCGATGTCGCATTGATCCATCAGCCGCTGAGCGGGCAGCAAGGGTTTGCCATCGAATGCCGGAGCCGGGAGGACTTCCGGGGAAGGCGCGGGCCTGCAGCCGCGGGCCTTCCCGGCGGGCATTTCCGCAATCCGTACGATCAGGACTTGGGGGGCGGTGGTCCCTTCCACGATGAACTCCACCTCGCCGCACGGGGAGCCGGCCAATAAGTACCGGGCGGCTTCCGAGACGGCCGTCGCGATGCGCGTTTGATCCTGCACGTCAAACTGAAGCGCGTCGGCCACCGCCCGTGCCTGCTTGCGGGCGCTGGTGAAATCGTCTTCGAATTGGATCGTGACAGTGGTAATGGTCGCGGCCATGCCTCTCCGGTCCCCGCCGCCGTACCCGGGCGGCACCGTGCCCGTGCTTAGGGGTCTTTCACCACGACGACCGTCACGTCGTCGCGTCGTCGACTGAAATCTCTCCACAATACGCCGGCGATCACACTCGGGTCCCGCGACAGCAATCCCGGATAGTCGTTGAGATCCCACTGTGTGAACAGCCCGTCGGAATGCATGATGAGGACGGCGTGACGGCTCCAGCCATGCGTCATCTCGACCGGCTTGCGCATGTTGTGGCCGACAATGCCGTTGCTCGAGACTAGGCCTCGCCGACGGCCCTCCTCGATGACCACCGCCCCGATGTTCCCGACCCCGGCAAAGGACAGGTTCGACGTCGTCCGGTTCAGGCGGCTCACTCCGAGAGCCAACCCGCGGGTCGGCATCGCGGCCTGGTGAGCCAGTCCGATGGACTCGGAGACAGACGCGTGGGGAACATCTTGTATGGCGGCGATGGCGGCGCGCGAGGCCTTCGCCGCGAGCGGGCCATGTCCCAAACCGTCTGCCACGACGCAGGTCCAGCCATCGGGACTCGAGCGGACATACCAGGCGTCTCCGCATTCCGATTCCCCCGCTTGCGCCTGCTGAATCACACCGACCCTCAGGAGACGTGTGGCGGGCTTCACGCGGACCCGCGCGACCAGCACCGTGCCTTTGCCGACGGTGCTATGAAAATCCCACTCCGTCGCCTTCCGGGTAATAGCCCCGAGCCCGGTGCCGGAAGTCCCGGTCGTGGATTGCCCGTCACGGAAATAGCGCGCGGGGTCCGCCATGCCGGGGCCCGAGTCAATGGCGAGCACCTCGAATTCCGCCCCGTCCTGATCGCTCTGCACGCGCATGAGGACGCGCCCATTGTGCGCATGTTTGACCAGGTTGGTGCCCAATTCGGTGACAATGAGAGCAATGTGCCCGCGCTCGGTCTCGGTGAATTCATGAGAACCGGTCAGGGCCGACGCCATGCGGCGGGCCTCCGCCACGAGGCTGTTCTCGACCATCGGCATCAAAGTCTGCATCATCATTCCACCGACATGGCCGGGGCCCGTCATTCCAGGAGGAATCGGCGCGCCCCGGCGCTCCTGCGAACGGTTTATTTCCATCGGATGATCGTCACTTTGGTTCCCTTGCCCCGTTCCGATTCGATCGCGAATTCGTCGACCAGCCGCTTGGAGCCGCTCAGTCCCAATCCCAAGCCGCCCATGGTTGAAAATCCCTCTTTCATAGCCAACTCCACATTCGAAATGCCGGGCCCCTCATCGACAAAGGTCACTTTGACCCCGCGCCGGTTGCCCTCGCGGAGCACCTCCAGGTGCATCTCCCCGCCGCCTCCGTGCACGAGTGCATTGCGCGCGAGCTCACTGGCCGCCGTGATCAATTTGGTCTGTTCCACCAGCGTCAGTCCTTGCGCCATCGCGACATCCCGCACGAGACGTCTGGCGAGAATCACATCGTCCGGACTCCGGAGAGCCCGCCGGTCAACCGACTCGATGGCCATTCACGCCCAACTTTCCCCGCGAGGCCGCCCGGAGCAACGCCATGCCGGCATCCACGTTGAGCGCCGTCCGCACACCCGGCAGCGCCATCCCCAGTTCGACCAGCGTGATGGCCACGGCCGGCCGCATACCTACAACCACCGTTTCGGCATCGAGCACCCGCGACATGGCGGCAATATTGCTGATCATCCGTCCAATGAAGGAGTCCACCACCTCGACCGTCGAGATATCCAGGAGCACGCCGTGCGCCCGATCCCGTACGATGCGGTCGGTCAGTTCTTCCTGCAGCGCCATCGCCACACGATCGTGCATGTCGATCTGGATGGTCACAAGCAGGAACTGATTGAGCTTTAAAATGGGAATGCGTTCCATGCGGTACCCCGTTCATGCGGCCGGGACCCTGACGGAATGCTCGTTGAGTGACGATTCGCACCATGGGCCTCACTCCCCGGGCATCGCCCCGTCCGTGCAGCGGCCAGGATTATGATTTGATGAGAGTTTCTCCAGTGCGCTGGAGCGCCACCTGAAACGCATCGGCGAGAGTCGCCTTGGTCACGATGTCGTTGAGATTCACGCCCAGATGCACGATGGTTTGGGCGATCTGAGGACGGATGCCGCTGATGATGCAGTCGGCGCCCATGAGGCGCGCGGCGGAAACCGTTTTCATCAGGTGTTGCGCCACGAGTGTATCGACCGTCGGCACGCCGGTGATATCGATGATCGCAATCCGGGCCCCCGTTTCCACGATCCGTTCCAGCAGACTTTCCATCACCACCTGGGTCCGCGCGCTGTCGAGCGTGCCGATCAACGGAAGAGCCACGATTTTGTCCCACAGCTGCACGACCGGCGTCGACAGTTCCAGCAGTTCCTGCTGCTGGCGGGCAATGATATCCTCGCGGCTATGCTGATACAGCTCGGTCGTATAGAGACCCAGCGTATCGAGGAGGGAAAAGATGGCCAACAACTGTTTCGTGAGGATCTGGGTCTCAGGCCCGAGCGCTTCCTGAATCCCCTCGGACAAGGGCTGCTTCAATGAAAACACGAAGTTCGCCGTGTCGGTGGGGTTCACACCCTGCTGGGCGCCTTGCCGCGACAACTCGGCGAGCAAGTCCTTGACCGGGCTCCAGACCGGGTCCTTGAGATCCAACGTCGCATCCAGGGCCTCGACGAAAGCCGATAGAAAGGTGGCTGTCTGCCTCCGAAGATCGGATTCCTTATACAGGTCCCGCCGGTTGCTGCTTCCGGACATTTGCTCCTGGAGCCACTTGTCTAAAATGCGCTGAGCCTGCTGCCTGATGACGGACGGCAATGATGCGCTCTGCTGCATGGTCGTTCCCCTCCCCATAGTGATCCGATACCCCTATTCTTCAGGTGAGTGCGGCTCTCTCAACCCGCCGTTTCGTAGGCGGCGTGCGAGCCGCGACCGACCCTGCTCGTCCAGGCGCCTTGTTCAGAGGCGAGTCACCTTATGGAACTTCTCTCTGACTGCCTACTAGGGCAAGCCCTAGCTCCTTCTGAGTATCTTCCGCCCGCTAAGGCGGTCCACCGGTCGTGGTCAGCCTGGGCTCCGTGCCTTGGGCGCCGAGCGCCGCCTGGATGGTCCGATGGAGTTCGTCCACGGCCGCTTCCTTGGTGATGACATCCCATGCGCCCGCGTTCTTCATGGAGGATTGGACATGAACGGCCGTGTGAACGGTCAATCCGATGACGAGCATTGTCGGCCACTCCCTTTTGATCATCTGCGTCGCTTCGATCCCGTCCATCTTGGGCATCGTCACGTCCATGATGACCACATCGGGGCGGTGTGAGCGGGCCTGCTCCAAGGCTTCGATGCCGTTCGCCGCCTCGCCGACGATCTGGATGTCCGAGTAGCCCAACAACATCGCGCGTAATCCTTGCCGGATCATCGCATGGTCGTCCACGAGCAGGACGCGCACCTTATTGGTCGCCGGGGCCGTGCCCGAGACCTCATTCCCCTGCGGCAGAGCGCCCTGCGGCAGAGTCCCCTGGCCGTCCCCCTGCGCGGGATTTGACGGCAGAAACCCGTCCGGCGACGAAGACTGTGCGACCGAGCTGCCGTCGACGGCCGGTGGCTCAGGCGGCCCCTCTGCCGAGGCGGCGGGTAGAGACAAGACGAGGCTGGCGGTTGTGCCCTTGCCTACCTCGGAATGTAGGATGAACCGGCCGCCGAGCGCCTGCATCCGCTCTTTGATACTGAAGAGGCCGAATTGCGCCGTCATACGCGTGGCAGTTGCGTCGAAGCCCCGGCCCCGATCTTCCACCACCACGCGAAGCAACCCCTCGGACTTGTCCACCGTGACCGTCACCACTTCCGTATCCGCGTGCTTCACCACATTCATCAGCAGCTCGCGCACGGATTGAAACAACAGCACGGCTTGGTCCTCCGCCAACGGAAGGTGATCGGTGTCCGCCTCCACGGCGACGGTCAAGCGATGCTGACGCATCTGTTCGGCCAGCCATTTCAAGGCGACCACCAGCCCGAATTCTTTCAGCACCGGCGGAGACAATTGCCCCACCAGGGAACGCGTGTAGGCGAGCGCCTCGCCGAGCACCACTTCCGTTTCGCCGATGAGGCCGGCGCTGGAGAGAGACATCTCTTCGCGCTTCGCCTGCCCCAGCTTGATCCGGCCCAGTACGAGCAGCTGGGCCAGATAGTCGTGAAGATCCGTGGCCAGCTTGCGCCGCTCGCGCTGCTCGGTCAGATTCAATTCCCTGGACAATGCGCGCAGCCGGCCCTCCGAACCCACCAGCTCCTGCGTACGCTCCTCCACCCGCTGCTCGAGCTCGCTGGTCATGGCGCGCAGGGCTTCTTCGGCCATCCGCCGCCGCGTGATGTCCTGCAGGAGGCCGACCATCCGAACCGGTCGTTTATGGTCATCCCGATAGACTTCCCCCCACCAGGTCAGCCAATGGACGCTGCCGTCCTGATGGCGCACCCGGAATTCGCAGGCATAGGGGGCGTGATCGTTCAACGCCCGTTCCATGGTTTCGCGGACCGGCTTCCGGTCATCCTCATGCACGAGGTCCACCAGTTCCTGATACGTGCCCTTGAACTGCTCTTCCGGCAGCCCGAACAACTCGCCGTAATGCCCCGCCCAGGTGGCCCGGTCCTGCACGATATCCCAATCCCACAACGCGAGATGCGTGGCATCGATGGCCAAACGCAACCGACCCTCGTTTTCCCGCAGGGCGCCTTCAATCTGGTGCCGGTACAAGGCCATTTCAATGTGGGTCTCGAGTTCCCGCTCATTGAACGGCTTCAACAAATACCCGAACGGCGCCGTGCGCTTCGCCCGGGCCAGCGTCTCCGAATCGGAATGGGCGGTGAGAAAGATGACGGGCAAACTGTAGGACTGCTGAATCAGGCCCGCCGCCTCGATCCCGTCCATGTCGCCGGCGAGCAGAATGTCCATCAGGATCAGGTGGGGCCGTGCGGTCTCCGCCAGAGCCACCGCCTGCTCCCCCCGGGACGCCACACCCACCACCTCATAGTCCAGGGCTTTCAGCTTGGCTTTCAGGTCGGCCGCCACGATGGCTTCGTCTTCCACGATCAAAATTCGCGAGTTCGGCATAGCTATCTCCTGGAGTGCCGGTTGTCGCATCCGCACAACCCTGCTCCCCTCCTGATGTTCGCAGACTGCCCGCGTCATTCCACCTGCGCCGTCTTCGGCCGGGGGCGCCGCCCGAAGCTCAGTCGGAACGTGGTGCCATGGCCATTGACCACTTCAATGGTCCCCTGCAATTGCTCCGTGAGCATGCGCACCAGCTGCAGGCCCAATGTATCTGCCTCGCGCCAATTGACGTGGGCGGCGAAGCCCCGGCCGTCGTCGGCGAAGATGAGTTGCACAGTCTCCTCCGGCGCCGTCCGCAACCGGACCGCGATGCGTCCGGACGGGCGATCGTGAAAGGCATGCTTGATGGCGTTGGTCGTCAGCTCATTGAGGATCAGTCCGCAGGGAATGGCGACGTCCACCGGCAGGAGCACAGGCTCCAGTTCCAATTCCAGGCGAAGTTTGCCGGCCACGGCCCCGTTGACCTGAAACAGATCGTTCAAGAGCTGCCGGGTATACTCGGCCATCTCCACACGGCCCAGATCTTTGGACTGATACAGCTTCTCATGCACGAGCGCCATCGATTTGACCCGGTCCCGGGTGTCCTGAAACAGCCGCCGTTGGTCGGGATCGCTGATCTTATTGGACTGCAGGCTGATGAGGCTGGAAATGATCTGCAGATTGTTTTTCACCCGGTGATGAATTTCCTTCAGCAGGGTGTCTTTCTCCACCAGCGAGGCTTTGAGTTGCTGGAGCTGCGTCGCAATTTCCTGCTCCATGGCGACATTCATCGTCGCCAGGGCCCGAGTCTTGCGAAACAGATCGACAAAGACCGCGACCTTGGAGACCAGAATCTTGGGGTGCACCGGCTTGCTGAGATAGTCCACGGCTCCGACGCCATAGCCCTGCAGCACGTCTTTGTCTTCCTGATAGTAGGCGGTGAGGAAGATAATCGGCACATCCTGCGTCTTCTTGCGTTGCTTGATGATGTGCGCCAATTCCAGCCCGCTGGCATCCGGCAGGCGGATATCGAGGACAATCACCGCGAACTCGTCCGCCAGCAACGCCAGCAGTGCTTCGTCCGCGCTCCTGGCGCGACAGAGGCGGTAGTCGGCTGAGGTCAGGATGCTCTCCAGGACATCGAGATTACGGACATCGTCATCGACTAACAGGATATTGACGGGCTCGTTCACAATACCTCCTGCGGAGACACGTGAAACGTGATGCGCGATGGGTGATGCGTGTCGGATTTGAGCTGACAGCTGAGCGACGATGCTCGCGCATTACTTCCCATCAAACGTTTCACGCTTGACGTCTCATCACCCTTCACTCATCACTTATCACGTCCCCATTCCTACCGGTACAACCACACCCGCAGCAGGCTGAGCAGCTGATCGGTATTGACCGGCTTGGCGACGTAATCGGATGCGCCGGCTTCCAGACATTTTTCCCGGTCGCCCTTCATGGCCTTGGCCGTGAGGGCCACGATCGGCAATGACCGCAAGGCCGGATCTTTCCGGATCTGACGCATCGTCGCGTAGCCGTCCATCTCCGGCATCATGATATCCATCAGCACCACGCTGAGATCGGGCGTATTCTGCAGCAGCTTGATAGCCTGCCGCCCATTGGTGGCGCTCAACACTTCCATGTCCTGGTTCTCCAACACGGTCGTCAGCGCAAAGATGTTCCGGGCGTCGTCGTCGACAACCAGCACCTTGCGCCCGCGCAGCGCTTCGTTCGAGCCGTGGAGGCGCGCCAGCATCTGCCGCTTCGGTTCCGGCAGGTCCGACACGACGCGGTGGAGGAACAAGGCGGTTTCATCCAACAGCCGTTCGGGCGACTGCACGTCTTTGATCACGATGCTCTTGGCCACGGCCTTGAGCTGCCGCTCCTCGTCGGTGTTCAACTCCTTGCCGGTGAACACGACAATGGGGACCTGGCTCATCGCCGAGTCGCTCTTGATCCGGTCCAGCAACTCAAACCCGCTCATGTCCGGCAAGCGGAGATCCAGCACGCAGCAGTCAAACACCTGCGTGCCGAGGGCGCCGAGCGCGTCCTGTCCCGTCGAGACGGTCACGATCTCGACGTCGTCGTGCGCGAGCAACTCCTGAATGCTCCTGCGTTCGACTTCATTGTCTTCCACGACCAACAGCTTCTTGACATGCGGCGAAATGAACCGCTTGATCCGGTCAAAGCAGGACTCGAGGCCTTCCGTGGTGACCGGCTTCACCATATAGGAGAAGGCGCCGTGCGACAGCCCATGCTGCCGCTCCTCCTCGAGCGAAATGATCTGCACGGGAATGTGGCGCGTCCGGGGATTCAGCTTGAGATTGTTCAGCACCGTCCATCCCAGCATGTCCGGGAGGAAAATGTCGAGCGTGACGGCGGAGGGCAGATATTCGAAGGCCAACTCGAGGGCCTGTTTGCCGCGCAGCGCCACCAGCCCCTTGAATCCCTTGTCGCGCGCCAGATCGAGCAAGAGACGGGCATAGCGCGGGTCGTCCTCCACGATCAGAATCGACAGGTCCCCGGGCATGATCTGCTCCCGATCGTCCACGATTTTCTCCTCGGTGGCCACCGGCAGGATCGGGAGCCCGGCCACGACTTCACCGGCACCGGCCGCATTCTTCCGGATCTCGGCCGCCGACGGCCCCGTGTAGACCAACGGCAGATACAACGTGAACGTGCTGCCTTGCCGCGGTTCGCTGAAGAGGCGGATCTCTCCGCCGAGCAGCGTCGCCAATTCGCGGCTGATCGCCAAGCCCAGCCCGGTGCCGCCGTATTTGCGGCTCGTGCCCGCATCCGCCTGCTGGAAGGCCTCGAAGATCAGCTTCTGTTTCTCCGGCGCGATGCCGATGCCCGTATCCGAGATCGACAGCGCCATCACCGTATGGGCCCGGCTCAGCACCGGGTGGTCCGGCGTCCACCCGTCCTCCGCCAGCCGGACGGCCATGCTGACATGGCCCTGTCCGGTGAACTTAAAGGCGTTCGACAACAGATTTTTCAAGATCTGCTGCAGCCGCTTCGGATCCGTCGTAAACGCCCGCGGCAGGTTCTGATCGAATTCCAGATAGAACGGCAGGTTCTTCGCATCGGCGATGTGCCGGAAGTTCCGTTCGACACTCTCCCGGAGCGCCGCAAACGACATGTCTTCCGCCTCCACCGTCACCGTGCCTGACTCGATCTTCGACAAATCCAGGATGTCGTTGATCAGGTTCAGCAGGTCGGATCCGGCACTGTGAATGTTTTTGGCAAACTCCACCTGCTTGGACGACAGATTGCCGGTCGTATTATCGCCCAGCTGCTGACCCAGGATCAGAATGCTGTTCAACGGCGTGCGGAGTTCATGCGACATGTTGGCCAGGAACTCGGACTTGTATTTGGACGTGAGCGCCAGCTCCGCGGCCTTTTCCTCGAGGGCCCGCCGGGCCTGCTCGACTTCCTTATTTTTGCGTTCGACCTCCGTGTTGCGTTCCGCCAGCTGTTTGGCCTTGCGCTCCAATTCCTCGTTGGTCTGCTGCAATTCTTTTTGCTGCGACTGCAGATCCGTCGTGAGCTGTTGCGACTGCTGCAGGAGGTTTTCGGTCCGCATCGTCGCCTCGATGGTATTCAAGACGACCCCGATGCTCTGCGTGAGCTGCTCGAGGAAGGCCAGATGGGTCGCGGTAAACGGGCGCAAGGAAGCCAGTTCGATGACGGCTTTGGTCTGCCCCTCGAACAGCACCGGCAGGACCACGATGGAAACCGGCAAGGCTTCACCCAGCGAGGATTTGATCCGGGCATAGTCCGTCGGCACGTTCGTGAGATGGATCCGTTGTTTACCTTGCGCACATTGGCCGACCAGTCCTTCTCCGACCGAGAGCCGTTCCGCCTGGCCCGGCGGCACGGCGAATCCGGCCAGCAACCGCAGGGAATGAGTCCCCTCCTCGGTCGCTTCCATCTGATAGATCGTTCCCTGTTGCGCTTCCACCAGCGGCGCCAGTTCGGTGAGCAACATCTGTCCGACCGTCACGAGATCACGCTGGCCTTGGAGCATGCCGGTGAACCGCGCGACGTTGGTCTTCAACCAATCTTGTTCCTGATTGCTTTCCGTGGTCACGCGGAGGTTGTCGATCATCGTGTTGATGTTGTCTTTGAGCTCGGCCACCTCTCCTCTGGTTTCCACCTGGATGGACCGGGTCAAGTCGCCCTTCGTCACGGCGGTGGCCACTTCGGCAATCGCGCGCACCTGGGTGGTCAAATTGGCGGCGAGGAGGTTGACATTACCCGTGAGGTCCTTCCACGTGCCGGCTGCGCCCGGCACATTGGCCTGCCCGCCCAGGCGGCCCTCGACACCGACTTCCCGGGCCACGTTCGTGACCTGTTCGGCAAACGTCGCGAGGGTGTCCGTCATGTTATTGATGGTTTCGCCGAGGGCGGCGACTTCGCCTTTGGCTTCGACGGTGAGTTTTTGGCGGAGGTTCCCGTTCGCGACGGCGGTCACGACCTTCACGATGCCGCGGACCTGGTCGGTCAGATTGGTCGCCATGACGTTCACCGAGTCGGTGAGGTCCTTCCAGGTGCCGGCCACCCCGGACACGAGCGCCTGCCCGCCCAGTTTCCCTTCAGTGCCGACTTCGCGGGCGACCCGCGTGACTTCCGCCGCAAACGCGTTGAGCTGATCCACCATCGTGTTGATCGTATTCTTCAATTCAAGAATTTCGCCTTTGACGTCGACGGTAATCTTTCGTGACAAGTCACCGCGCGCCACGGCCGTGGTCACTTCGGCGATGTTCCGAACCTGGGCCGTCAGGTTCGCCCCCATCGCGTTCACCGAATCCGTCAGATCCTTCCAGGTGCCCGCCACCCCGGGCACGACGGCTTGCACGCCCAAGCGGCCTTCCGTGCCGACTTCGCGGGCGACGCGCGTCACTTCCGACGCAAACGACCGCAATTGCTCGACCATCGTATTGATGGCTTCCTTCAACTGGAGGATCTCGCCGCGCACGTCGACGGTGATCTTCCGCGACAAGTCGCCGTTGGCCACGGCGATGGTCACCTCGGCGATGTTCCGCACCTGGGCCGTCAGGTTGGACGCCATGGAGTTCACATTGTCGGTGAGGTCCTTCCACGTGCCGGCCACGCCCGGCACGACCGCCTGTCCGCCCAGTTTGCCTTCCGTGCCGACCTCTCGAGCGACGCGGGTGACTTCCGAAGCGAACGACCGCAATTGTTCCACCATGGTGTTAGCGGCCTCTTTCAACTGCAGGATTTCGCCGCGAACATCCACGGTGATTTTTTTGGAGAGATCGCCGTTCGCCACCGCGATGGTGACCTCCGCGATGTTCCGCACCTGCGCCGTGAGGTTGCCGGCCATCTGATTGACGGAATCCGTCAACTCCTTCCAGACCCCGCTGACCCCTTTGACCTGCGCTTGTCCTCCGAGTTTCCCTTCCGTGCCGACCTCCCGGGCAACCCGGGTCACTTCCGAGGCGAACGATCGCAACTGTTCGACCATGCTGTTCGCCGCTTCCTTGAGCTGCAGGATCTCGCCGCGCACGTCGACGATGATCTTTTTCGAGAGGTCTCCGTTGGCGACGGCCACGGTGACTTCGGCGATATTCCGCACTTGCGCCGTGAGGTTGCCGGCCATTTCGTTGACGCTTTCGGTCAACTCTCTCCAGACGCCGCTGACCCCTTGCACCTGCGCCTGACCGCCGAGCTTCCCTTCGGTGCCGACCTCGCGGGCCACGCGCGTGACCTCCGACGCAAACGACCGCAACTGTTCCACCATGACGTTGATCGTCTCTTTGAGCTGCAGAATCTCCCCGCTCACATCGACCGTGATCTTCCTCGACAGGTCGCCGCGCGCGACCGACGTCGCAACTTCGGCGATGTTGCGCACCTGAGCCGTCAGGTTGTTCGCCATGGAATTGACGTTGTCGGTGAGGTCCTTCCAGGTCCCGCCGACACCGGGCACCACCGCCTGTACGCCCAGCTTGCCTTCGGTGCCGACTTCGCGGGCCACGCGCGTCACCTCGGCCGCAAAACCGTTCAACTGGTCCACCATGGTGTTCAGCGTGTTTTTCAGCTCGAGGATTTCGCCTTTGACATCCACGGTGATTTTTCTGGACAGGTCGCCCTTCGCGACGGCGGTCGCCACCTCGGCGATATTGCGCACCTGCGCCGTCAAGTTGACGCCCATCGCATTCACCGAGTCGGTGAGATCCTTCCACGTGCCGCCGACTCCGGGCACGACCGCCTGCACCCCGAGCTTGCCTTCGGTGCCTACGTCGCGGGCGACGCGCGTGACTTCGGCCGCAAACGCGTTGAGTTGGTCCACCATCGTATTGATGGTGTTCTTGAGTTCGAGGATTTCGCCTTTCACGTCGACGGTGATTTTTCTGGACAGGTCGCCGCGGGCCACGGCCGTGGTCACTTCGGCGATGTTCCGGACCTGGGCCGTCAGGTTGTTCGCCATGGCGTTGACCGAGTCGGTGAGGTCCTTCCACGTCCCGCCGACGCCGGGCACGGCCGCGTTGACGCCCAATTTACCCTCGGTGCCGACTTCGCGGGCCACGCGGGTGACCTCGGAGGCAAAGGAGCGCAATTGTTCGACCATCGTGTTGATGGTCTCTTTCAACTGCAGGATTTCCCCGCGGACATCCACCGTAATCTTTCTCGATAAGTCGCCTCGGGCGACCGCGACCGTCACTTCGGCGATGTTCCGGACTTGCGCGGTGAGGTTGGACGCCATGAAATTCACGCTGTCCGTCAGGTCTTTCCATGTGCCCGCCACGCCGGGGACGATCGCCTGTCCCCCGAGTTTCCCTTCCGTGCCGACTTCCCGGGCGACCCGGGTGACTTCCGAAGCGAAGGACCGCAATTGCTCCACCATGGTATTGATGGCTTCCTTCAGTTGCAGGATTTCGCCCCGCACGTCGACGGTGATCTTCTTCGACAGGTCGCCGTTCGCCACGGCGATCGTCACCTCCGCGATGTTGCGCACCTGGGCCGTCAAATTGCCGGCCATCTGATTGACCGATTCAGTCAGTTCTTTCCAGACGCCGCTGACGCCCTTGACTTGCGCCTGACCGCCGAGCTTGCCCTCCGTCCCGACTTCACGGGCAACACGGGTCACTTCCGACGTGAACACCGAGAGCTGCTCGATCATCTTGTTGACCAGTTTGGCGCTGCGCAAAAATTCCCCTTCGAGCGGACGGCCGTCCTTATCCAGCGCCATGGCCTGGCTCAGATCGCCTTTCGCCACCGCGCCGACGGCGCGCGTGACTTCCGTGGTCGGCGAGACGAGGTCTTCGATCAGCATGTTCAACGAGGTGATTTCATCGGCCCATCCCCCGGCCACACCCGGCACAGAGAGCCGCTGCTTCAGCTTGCCCTCTTTGCCTACGACATGGCAGACCCGGTCGATTTCGTCGGCCCGCCGTTCGCTCATCGTCAGAATGTCGTTCATGGTGTCGGCCATCTTCCCCATAACGCCGGTCCAGGTGGCCGGCAGACGCCGATCGAATCGGCCATTCTTGTAGTCGACCAGCACGGTGAGCATCTGGCCCATTTGCGCATCGACTCCCGCATCACCTCCGTTGCCGGCGTGCACATCGGGTCGAGGAGGGCTCGACAGGGCCTGTGAAGATGCGGCACTCTTGTTGTCACTCATGCGGTCTCTCCCTTTCAGTGGGCAAGGAACACCCTTCTCGGCAACGGAAGTGGACGATGCTGAAATGCCGTAGCACTCTAGGGATGTTTGAAGGCAACACCACTAGGAGATCCCCTAGTCTCTGCCGACAGTCATAGGATTGACGATCCTACGAGGCAGAAACCTTGAAACGTCATATGCTTGGAGATGGATAGATGAAGAGATCATTTATCCATGGATGAACAGAGCGGGCAACCGAAGAAGACGTCACTGGACCGGCGGCTGGGGAGGCTCAGACAGTTCGGAGGGGAGTGCTTCAATGACTTTGACGGCCCGGCCTTCGTCATCGAGTTGAATGGTGACCAGGTTGCCGATGGATAAGTGGCTGAATTGGTCCGGGCGGCTGATCTGGAAGAAGATCGGCTTGCCGAGATCGGTCTTGATCATGCCTTTACCGGTGGACAGGTCGATCATGGTCAGCGTGCCGGTCACCACATGGGTGGATGGAGGGTTCACCACCGCCCCGGCTGATGGAAGGCCCCACGGCGACAGCAGCCATGGCAGCGCGGAAAGGACACAGATCCTCAAGAATCTGCACGTGACACACGCAGATGGATCACCAGACATGGAGGACATGACGGACCTCTTGTCCAATTCTCATGGGCAGATAGAGACAGACAATACGCCCTTTGATACCTGCGCCACAGCCTCGTCGACGATCCGGCCCACAGATGGATCACCAGACATGGAGGACATGACGGACCTTTCGTCCGACTCTCAGAGGGATGGAGACAGACAATACGCCCTCCGACACATGCACCACAGCCTCATCGACGAGAGCATCCGGGGGGACCGTCACCCACCGGACTATCCGTCCCACACGAAGGCCTAAGGCATCACCGGTGAGATCGACGCTGGCCCCTGCCGTTTCTTGGTCCGCCAAAGCGGCAGTCAGGAGGAATCGCCCTTCACCTTCCCTGACCTGCACCACAGTCAATCCCCCGGCGGACTTTTCGGCCGAAGGCGGCCACGCGCCGGCCTGGAAGCTGGGTTCCTCCTCCATACCAGGTCCCCCAGGGGGGCCCTGCATCGCCCCGGCAGTGAGTGTCAACATCATGGCATTCACCTCCACCTGGCTCGCCCACATGGCATCAGCGTGTCAGTTGTAACGGGAGAGCACACCTTAGTCATCCCCTCAGCGCTGCAATACTAGGCGACCCCCGAGTCACAAGCCGGTCGAAGCCCTGGCTCTTTTTGCGGGGGTCTCCCAGATCAGCAGCCGCGCGCCCTGTGTCATCATGGCGGCCAGAACACATAACGGGCATGGACTCATGAAACTGACGCCATCGGCTGCTGCCTGGCGGTGCATTACGCTGTTGATCTTTTCATGCGGTCTCTTGTGGGGCTGCACCGTGAATCCCTATACAAAGCGGTCGCAACTGGTGCTGACCTCTCCGTCCTATGAAGGCTGGTTGGGCACGGCGGCGTATCGCACTATAATGAACGATCCGGCCGTCACCGTGGACCGTGACCCGCTCACCCTGATCGCGATCCAGCGCGTGGCGGCCCGCTTGATCTCCGCAGCCAAGCAGTCGCCTTATGCCGATCTGGCTCGCTCCTTCGACTGGGAGATCGCCGTGGTCGACGACGATGAAAACCGCAATGCCGTGGCCTTACCGGGCGGGAAAATCGTCATTTACACGGGACTGTTTCCGATCGCGCGTCACGAAGCGGGGCTTGCCGCCGTGCTTGCGCATGAAATGGTGCACGCCTTGGCCAGACACAGCGCGGAACAACTGACCTATGACGCACTCCGGACCGCAACGAACAAGGAGGCCATGCTGCCCTTTTCACGGCAACATGAATTGGAAGCCGACTACATCGGCCTGCTCTTGACCGCGGAGGCCGGGTATGACCCGAGGGAATCGGTACGTATGTGGCAACGCATGAAACAAAGCGACGACGAACCCTCGCCCGAATATCTGTCGACGCATCCCTCCTACGACACACGCATCGCCGAGTTGCAGAGCCACCTAAGGGAAGCCTGGAGACTCTACGAACGCGGCCACCTCACCGGCTCACAGCGGCGTTGATCGGAAGCGGCGACGAGCCTCAGGAGATCGACGCCGGCTGTTCCGGCAGGGTGACCGCATAAATACCGGCGCCCCTGGGCACCAGCCGCAATTCACCGGTCCGACTGAGCCGGTCCACTTCCAAAAAAATCTGGTTCCAGGTAAAGGAGTGACACAGGCGAACGAGTTCTTCCATCTCATACGAAGGATGGTGCTTTAGGACGTCCAGGATCTGCAGGCGGAGACTCGCTCGACTTGCGCCGAGCTTCGGCGCTGCCATCCGGTTTTTCGTGATCTGCTCATTCCCGATGCTTGCGTCCGATAGATAGTTTTTCACGCTGTGTGGCCTCCCGTCGATCCCATTTTGTAATCGCTTTTTGAATTCCCTCTCCAGACCTCTGTAGCGGCGAACGTTACGATGTCCATGGGGCGGCAACCACTAGGAGCCCCCCTAGCGTGACAGCGGATCTCGTGTGACGGCGGCCTGGCATGGCATTAGGCCGGCAATGCCAGGAATTGGGGCTTTCTCTAGTACCTACCCATCAGAAGTGATGAGTACAGTGATCACATGCGTGCGGGAATTGGTGTGTCGGTATGGCTCTTATCGCTGCTGGCTGTATCCGCTGAAGGGGCCACATCCACCCCTTACGACAGGCAACAGTTGATCAGTTTTCTCGGGGTCACCATGGAGGGCCGCCTGGGCGAAGAACCGAAAGGCGCAGTCGGCAAGCTGATCGTCGAGTGGGCGCCCCGGCATGACCATGAGGGGATGACGGTCACCTGCTCGCCGGGATTCAGCCCCTACACGATGTCCTCGATCGTGGCGGCGATTGAACGGGTGGCCAGACTCGCCGGCTTGGAAAGCAATTCATGGAACGTGGTGGTGCGGCGTTCGGATGAGGGCTATCGGTACGGCACCGTGTATGGCGATAGTCTTTCCGCCATGGTGGGCCTCACCGTCGTGGCGCTGGCTCAAGGGGATCAGGTCCTGCCGGATCGTGTGCTGACCGGCACGGTCACGCCGGACGGCCAACTCGGACCGGTCAGCGCCGTCAGCTCAAAAATCGAAGCCGCCTATGCCCGGCATTTCCGACGTGTCATCGTGCCGGAGGCGATGGACCCGGCGGACCGCGACTGGCACACGCCGTTTCTCATGCAGGTCTCCCCGCTCCGGTCGCTGTCGGCGGCCTATCACGCCCTCACCGGTCAGCACATGTTGCGGCATTATCTTACGGAGCACTATGGATCTGGAACACATTCCGAACGCTGACTGGCGGCATGCGGTGGCTGAGTCAGAGGACCATCATCCGGATTTGCAGCGGCACGACAAGGTCTGCATCGCCTGTCCGGTGTGCGGCTCCTCGCGCGCCCGGCCCGTGTGTCCCGCGCGAGACCTGGCGGAACAGCGCCGATGCCTGGCCCAGTTTTATCGCCGGCGCTGGCGCCGCCACAATCCCGCGACGGCCCCGGACCGCATGTCGTTCACGCAGGATTACCTGACCAATATTGTGAGCTGTCTGAACTGCGAGCTGCTCTATCGCAATCCTCGTCCGCCGCAGGAGGCCATCGTCCGGGCGTATGCCGGAGATCGATATGATCAGGCTTACCTCGAGGCGGAGTTCGCCGCTCAACGGATCTGGGCCCGCCGGAAACTTCCTCTCCTCCGGCAGCGCCTGACGAAGCAGCCCGGCCGATCGGATGCGCCGCGGGTCTTGGAGATCGGCAGCTTCGTGGGCGGCTTTTTGGCCGAAGGAGCATCTCAAGGGTGGAGCATGGTGGGAGTCGATCCGGGACATGACGTCACCGCCTTTTGTCGGGCACGGGACCTGCCCGTCGTGCGCGGCACGGTGGAAGAAGCGGGACTGCAGCCGGGATCCTTCGATGCCATTGTGATCTGGAATACGTTCGACCAGCTTCCCGACCCCCATCCCACACTCGCGGAAACCGTCCGTCTGTTGACCAATGGAGGGCTGTTGGTCATCCGCATTCCGAACGGCCTGTGTTTTTCCCTGGCGACCGCGTTGCGCTCGCAGCTGCCGGCCTGGCTTCGTCCGCCCCTGACCCTCGCGATGGCCTGGAACAACTTACTCGGTTTTCCCTACTTATACGGCTACTCGGCGCATACCTTATCCGTCCTCACGGCCTCCTACGGCTACCGCCGCATTGCCTGTGTGCCCGACACCCTGATGCCCGCCCCGGCCGGCCACACCAAGCAGTGGGCGCGCATGGAAGAGCGGCTCTGTCATTCAATGTGCCGAATGAGCTGGGGGGCCGCTTGGGCATCCGACCGGTTTGCCACGGCCCCCTGGCTGGACCTCTACTTAGAGCGGGCTTGTACGGATGAGGAAGAAGGAACGGCGCGAAACCGCGGGGCCAGGCTAGGGTTCGTCCCAGTGTACGTCCCTACAGCGTTCGGTCAGAGTCAACTAGATAGCCAGGGGATGAAGGAGGCAAAGGTATGAGCGACAGGACTATTCCTTACATGCCGAACCTGATTTCCAAATTGCTGAGCGGCGGCGCGCTGTGGCGCGCCGACTCGCGTCATGCACCCGTTCCGTCGCGAAAGCGGGTCGATTCATGGTTATCCTTGGGGCTCGCCCGCATGCAAGGTCTCCGCATCCGGTGAGGCCGATGCCGCCGGCCGCATCTTGGGGCGAAGGCTCTTCTTGATGCTCCGTTCCTCGGGACGGGCGGGCATGATCATGCGCATGTCCGTGATGGCGCCGCAATTGATGCAGCGGAATCCGTCGCAGGTCGAGGCTCCGTAAAAATAGTCATACACTTTGAAACCACCGCATCGTTCACAGCTCATGGGGTACCTCTCCTTGCATAAAAGAGTTCGGTGCCAATGGACCCCACCATCGCAACGGTGCACGGATGCCGCAGCATCCCATTCTCCGTCCGACATCCGAGGATCCAACGTTCGCATGGGTGGACCCAGTAGCACAAAGACTGCCACGGTGAGAAACGGCACAAAACTATTGATATCGGGCCATATACCGTTGTCGGTGCCCGACGGCCTGCGGCGAGCCGACGGGACAAGTTGTCCCATACAGGTGACAAGTCATGTTTGAGCTTCATCTCGGTCCGGGCTTGAAGAGATGGCCTCCGCGTGACGTCATCACAATCGCCTTGTTGCTCACGATCACCGCCGCGACGTTTGCCGCCGACCGGCTGATACCTCTCGGCGTCGCCGTGTGGGTCCTCTACCTCGTGCCGCTGGTCCTGGCGACCCAGTTGCTCCCGCGCCTCACGGGCGCCGCCTTGATCATCGGGAGCGCATTGCTCCTCCTGGGACTCATCGATTCCAAGCCCGGCACCTCCTTCGAGGTGGGCGCCATCAGCCGCGCGCTGGGCCTGATCGTGTTCGTCTTTACCGGGCTCTTTCTGCTGCAGCATCGGAGAACCGTGGAGGCGTTGCGCGAAAGCGAGAACCGGTACCGATTGCTCCTGGAACAGCACAGCCGCGCGCGGGCCGAGGCCGCGCTGCAAGAAGTCCAGGAACGGTTCAAAAGCATCTTTCACTCTTCGCACGACGCCATCGCCTATGCCACCGTCGACGGGTCATTGCTGGAGCTGAACGATGCCTTCGTGCGCCTGACCGGCCGTTCGCGGGAAGAGTGGCTGCGGCCGGACGCCGAAGTCGGGCCGCTCTGGTCATCGCTCAGCCTCTCGGCGGCTCGTTTCGAGCAACTCCGGGAGACCGGCGCCCCGCTGGTGTATGAAACGTCCTATCAGCGCGCGCAGGAACGGACCCAACACCTCAACGTGCATGCCTTTGTCGTCCAAGGGTCGGACGGCCTGAAATCGGGCTTGGCGATGGTCATCCGGGACATCACCGACCTCAGAGAAGCGGAGGCCGAGTTACGACGGGCGAGCGAGGAGCTCCGTACCAAGAACGAAGCGCTCGCGCGAAGCAATGAACTGTTGTCCGCCGCGCAGCGCACCGCAACCAGGGCGCAGCGCCTCTCGGCGATCGGTCAATTCGCGGCCACCATTGCCCACAAGATCGGGACGCCGCTCACGGCGCTATCGGGACACGTGCAGCTGCTCATGGAAGATTTGACGCTGCCTCCCAAGGTGCGCGGCCGGCTCCAGACGGTCGAAGCGCAGATTGAGCGCACGTCCCGGATCATCCAGGACCTGCTGCTCTATACGCGGCGCGCGGCGCCGGTCCGTTCGCCCGTCGATGTGAATGAGTGTCTGCAGGAATGCGCCGCCCTCTTCCGGACGGAGTGCGACCGGCAGCACGTGAGCTGTATCGTCGACTTGCACACAGACCTGCCGCTGGTGGAGGCGGACCGCCAGCATCTCCAGGAGGCCTTCAACCATCTCATCGAAAACGCGCTGCAAGCAATGCAAAACGGCGGCTCGCTCTGCGTGCGCAGCTTCCCGTTGGAGCCGCCGATGCCGGGACCCGGAATGCAGGGGCACGGAACGGTCGGGGTTCAGGTGGTCGACACCGGATGCGGGATCAATCCGGACCATCTGGCACAGATATTCCAGCCCTTTTTCACCACGAAGCAGGCCGGCCGGGGCACTGGCCTGGGATTGGCCATTGTTCAAGAGACGGTCCGCACCCACGGGGGGAGAATTACCGTCGAAAGCGAACCGGGCAAGGGCACCAGCTTCACAATTCAACTTCCGATTGCAGAACGGACGGACATACATGGATGAGCACTCACATGTCTTGGTCGTCGATGACGACACCGAGACGTTGACCTTGTTACGGGAAATCCTTTCCAAGGAAGGCTATGAGGTCGACACCGCCATGGACGGAAAGACGGCCCTCGAGCAGATCGGCACGCACCCACCCGATCTCGTGATGTCCGACATCCATATGCCTGACATGGACGGGATGGGCCTGCTCGCTGAAATGCGGAATCGTCATCAGGACGTGCCGGTGATCTTGATGACGGCCTACGGGTCGCTCAAGACCGCGGTGGACGGACTCCGATCGGGAGCCTTCGATTACCTCAGTAAGCCCTTCATTGTCGACGACATCCGCCTCGTCGTCCGGCGGGCGCTGGAGCATAAGTTTCTCTCGCGGCAGAACCAGGCGCTCAAGGAGCAGCTGCGGAACCGCTACCGGTTCGACAATCTGGTCGGCAGCAGTCCCGGTATCGTTTCTGTCTACAAATCCATCGCGCGTGTCGCGCACACTGACAGTACCGTTCTGCTGCAAGGCGAAAGCGGGACGGGGAAGGAATTGATTGCACGGGCTCTGCATGCCAACAGTGCGCGCAACACCGGACCCTTTGTGGCCGTGGACGGGGGCTCGCTGGCCGAAACGCTGCTCGAATCGGAACTGTTCGGCCATGAGCGCGGATCCTTCACCGGAGCGGTGTCGGCCAAGAAGGGCTTGCTGGAAAAGGCGCATTTGGGCACCTGTTTCCTCGATGAAGTGGCCGATCTTTCCCCGGCCCTGCAGGGCAAGCTGCTGCGGGTAATTCAAGAGCGGGAAATCCGCCGGGTCGGCAGCACCTCGCCGATGAACGTCGACGTGCGCATCATTGCGGCGTCCAAGAAGGATCTGGAATCGCTGGTGAAGGCCGGCACGTTTCGAGAGGACTTGTACTATCGCTTGAACGTCGTCACGATCAATATTCCGCCGCTGCGCGAGCGCGTCGAAGATATTCCGCTGCTCACGCAGTATTTCATCCAGATGTACGGCGTGAAGAAATCGCCCCCCGTGCATGGCATTACACCCGAAGCCATGTCTCTGCTCACCCGGTATTGGTGGCCGGGCAACATTCGCGAACTGGAACATGCGATCGAGCGGGCCATCGCCTTGACGCCGCATCCGGTCATCTTTCCGGAGGACCTCCCCCAATCGATTCAGACGGCGACCGTCCAGGCGGCAGCCCAGGCCCGTGGCTGGGTCACGCTCGAAGAACTGGAAAAGGACCACATCCTGCGGGTCCTGGAGGCCCACAATCAGGACCTCGGCCGCGCCTCGGCGATCCTGGGCATTCATCGAAAGACATTGCTCCGGAAGCTGCGCCATTTCGGGTTCCCCTGTTGAACGGACAAAGTGTCCGGGTCCCGGACACGCCGTCCTGATCTGGTAAGGGGCCCGCGCCTCACGCCGGCCTAAGGGCCCGCAATCGAGCTTGTTTCGTTTCCCGACCGAGGCCCGCTCTTTGCTTTTTCATCGCCGGATAACGAGCAAACAGATTGGCAGAATAAGGAGGTAGAGCTGTGGATGGCTACGGAAAGCGGGTGCTGGTGGTCGAGGATGATCAGGACGTACGGACGATCATCTGCCTGATCCTGAGCGAGGCGGGGTACAACATCTACGAAGCAGGTAACGGCCTCGAAGCTCTGGAGGCACTGAAAAAACGGCGGTATGACGCCGTGCTGACCGATTACCATATGCCGAAGATGGACGGACTGGAATTGCTGGACCTGGTGCAGGCCATGTGGCGGAACACACCGGTCATTGTCGCTTCCAGCGACCGATTGCTCAGCGAACGGGCGACGGACAGTCTGCTGGCGCCCGCCTATGCGGTCCTGGCAAAACCCTTTGAGACCACCCGTCTCCTTGAGGCAATGCGATCCGCCACCAACGGAATCCCGAAAACATTGCGGCGTCCGGCCCAGAGACCAACCTATCAAGCAGTTGCATGAAGCAACCGGGCACCACCTTTGGCGAAGGGGCAGCGAGGAGGCGAGAAGCATATGGAAGTCGAACGCACCTTCGAACAATGGTCACTCGGGAGCCCGCGCATAAAATGGAGTGCGGTCTTTGCCGGCTGGGCGGTCGGTCTGGCGATTCAAATGGTCCTCACCTTGATGGGTTTGGGATTCGGCGCCTGGGCGATTGACATCCGGGAATCGGATCCGGGACGAGGCGTCCCGATCGGGGCCGCCTTGTGGACCGGCATTTCGATGCTGATTTCCGCCTTTGCCGGCGGATATGTCACCTCACGGCTGTCCGGAAGTTATTTGCGCTCCGACGGGATCTATCACGGGATCGTGGTCTGGGGCGTGAACTGGCTCATCTTCGCATGGCTTACCACCACGGCCATGGCCACCATGGTGGGCGGCGCTTTCTCCGTTTTCGGCACCACCCTGCAGACACTGGGACAGGGCATGTCGAGCGCAGCTTCTGCGGCCGCGTCAAAAGTCGGTGGCAACATTCCTCTAACAACCGAAGAATTACGGCGTCAGATTGAATCAATCCTTCAAGCTACGGACAAAAAGGAACTGCAGCCTGGAGAGATACAAAAAGATGCGGGCAAAGTGGTAGACGCCGGCAAATCCGGTCAGCCATTGAGTCAGGTATCGGAGGGAGCGTGGACCGAACTGCGGGCTAAACTGACGGCACTCGACCGTGACGCAGCGGTCAACGTAATGATCAACCGGTTCGGGATGTCTGAAGCTCAAGCCAGAGAAGTCGTGAACTCGACGATCGGGATGCTCGCGCCCCTGCAAGACACGATGCGCCAGGTGAAACAGCAATCGGCCGCAATGGGAACCGAAGCGCTCGACCGGCTCGGCACCGTGGCCCTGTGGCTCTCTCTGCTGGCGCTGGTCACCCTGGGAATTTCCGCGCTCGGCGGAATGCTCGGCACTCCGGATGACACGATGCTGGAGGCCCAAACGCAATCGTTCCGCACAGATATCAGACGTGCGAGTTGAGGGCCTGATGAGCGGTCGGACTGTCCGCGCCACACAACGACGGCTGTCGCTGTTTTTCGCTCTGGCTTGGCTGAGCGCGTGGTGGGCGTTTACCCTGTCGCTGGGATGGGTGATCCTGAGCGAATCGTTCGCCCCTCTGCCGCTCGAGCCGGTTACCTCGCTGGCGTCCCGGCTGTTTTAGCACCCGACAACCTCATCGGTTTCAGTGAACGATCTTCCCCGTTTCCGCATCCACGGACACCGTTTTGGAATTATTCACGATGTCGATAATTTCCACCTGGTAGACGACGGCATTGCGCACGTATTGGAGTTCCGCTCTCACGGCACGGCCCGGGGTGCTCCGCTCGGCGATCTCCGAGGCTTGGGCGAGCGTGACACCCGCGTGCCGGATCAAATAACTTTTCCCGCGATTATCCTCGGCGCATCCCCACGTGACGATTCCGACTAGCCCGATACCTGCTGCGACAAACTGTCGAATGTCCATTGCCCAGCCCCCTTTGAAGTCCTCAATCAATGTGAGCCGAGTGTAACGGAATTCCCCGGCGGACGAAACCAATCAATCGTTCACGGACGAGGGGATGAGTCCTGAGGGCGGAGGGCGATATGAAACCGCTGCGGATCCTGTCCTGATTGCCAGATGAGTCCTTCATCGCGGCGGAGTGCAGGTCCCGTCCAGGGGGACCATCGCAGGCCGGCCCGTTCCGCATAGGCCTCGAGCGTGACCGCGGACCCGGTTCCAACAGCCAGCACGACTTCCACTGTCCGGAGAATCGGTTCAGCGATACGGGCCGGACAAACCGCGCTGTAGACCAGTCCGGCGGGCTGACTCCACCACTTGTTGGAGGACCGCTCATCCGCGAACAAGGAATCGCTGTCATTGATCAATATGCGATGAGGCCGGCCTTGCCGGGCTTGCCGTTCTTGCAAATGCTGCAAAAGCTCTCCCACAAATGCCGCCCGGTCGGCCAGCGGATGGCCGGCGAGATGCACCACAATCCGGCTATCCGGGCTGTCCATCGCGGTCATGATTTCGGCCATGGCGGGTACCTTCTGCGCCGTCCCCAATTGCACCATGCCAGGACCTGCGTCCTGCATGCCGTGGGAATCGATCAGGCACCATTGGTATAGGCGGGAAGCGAGTGTCTCCGCCATTGCGCACAACACAGCTCCGGTGTCTTCCGGGGACCCCGCCAGCACAATATTCACGCCCAAGCACGGGACGGTAACGGGGCCGGCCCCATCCAGCGATCCGACCGGGAAAGAGCGGGCGGGCCTCGTCGAGACGAGCGACTGCAAATCATCCCCGACCAAGGCTCGAAGGATTTCGGAAACGCCGGCCCCGGCCTCACCGGAGGTTACGAGATCGGCTCTTTCTTTGAGCGTCGGGATGGCATTGTGGACAGCCACTGAACATTCGGCGGCATCCAGAAGGGCATGGTCGTTTTCTGAATCGCCGATCGCCACCACATTATGGGACGACAATGCCAGATCCTTCAGCGCGACGCTGAGGCCAGTGGCTTTGTTGACGCCGGAGGGGAGCATCATCACGGATTCGCGGTTGAAGATCACATGGTGCTCAAGCCCTAAATCGCGGATTACCTCAAGCGCCGATACTTCGTGAGGGCGCAACGTCGCAACGATGGATTCCCCGACCTCTAACGGCTTCACGTTTTTTCGGATCAACGCGTCGACGAAGGCTTGCGGAGGGGCGGAAGCGAGGACCTTATGGCTACGGGTCTCCGGATTATAAAGAACGGCGCCATTCTCAGCCACAATGCGGGTGCAGAGGGCGGCTTCGGGAAACACCGACAAAAGATCCTTGAGGATCCGACCGGTGACGAGTATCAGCTTCCTTCCGGAAGCAAGAAACTCTCTCAGGACTAGCGTGGTATCCGCGTCGACCACACCGGCTTCGGCCAGCGTGCCGTCATAATCTACCGCTACCGCCACAAAGCGCATTGTTACGTCATGTGCTCACTGAAACGCGCTGTAGGGCATAGCTGAAAGATGATGTCTCTGACACAATCATGTCGATGGCTGGAAGCAGCCCTCCTGGCGCGCCGACCATTGCGCACCGACCGCGGTCACGCCGCACCCAGGAGGGATTTTCGAGATCGGCGCACTACGCCGCCAGCGGCCAGGTCAACATCAACTCGTCCTGAACCTCGTCCGCTCCGGCATCCAACGCCAGCTCGACAGCCAGGGCACGGTCGCGATTCGTGGTCACTCGGCCACGAAGTGTGGCCACTCCACCGAACACCGTCACGCGGACATCCCGCAATGACGGGCGCCTGGCATACCACTCAACCAATGTTTCGCAAAGCATTTCATCATGATCCACTTCCCGCGCGACGAACCGTTCATCAACGAGTTGCATAGTTCACCTCTCTAATGTATTCCCGTCCTTGCGCTATCTCATCGTGAGGCGCAACTGCCCCCACACCTTTTCCCCTCTACGGCGCCTCTCCGCGGACTCTTTTGTCTCTGTCGCCTCAGTAGACCAAAACGCCGGCTGGAGAGGTATTGCCGAATCCCCTAGCCTCGTCCGAAGGGCACCCTAGTTCGTTTTCCAGGCTAACGCGTCGACATCCGGTCCTGTTCGCTCTGGGATCCCGCCATCTCCTTGGACTGAGAGGAGGAGGTATCCCGGGCGGACGACCGGTCACCACCGACCGTGATCGTTCCCGGTATGTTGACCTCGCCACTGGGACTGGTCGAATCCGCTCGGACGACGTACTTGACCTCTCCGGGACTTCTGAAACACAAACTGGCCGAGTCGTTGGAACTTAAATTCGCCGTGTACTGGTTCCTATCGGCACCCATCAGTCCGCCGAAATTCCGCTGGCAGGAGAGCTGCTCCATCACCGGGTCCAAGAACACCACGCGGGCCGCCCCCTGCCGCTTATTGATCCAGCGAATTTCATCGCCCGGGTTCACGGTCACTGTCGTCGGGGAGACGTCCTCCCGGATCACGATGTCCTTGACCATTCCGGTCCTGGTGACGGTCGGCATCCCGCTGCCGCCGCCCATTCCCATCGATTGGCATCCGGTGAGGATCAATAACGCCGACCCCACCATCATGATGTGTTGTGCTTTCATCGCATCCCCTCCTTGTTTAGTAAATATTCCCGTCCAAGGCGCATAGGCTATTCCCTGGGCAGAGGCCCATTCAGGGCGTCACATGCCGAGGACGGTCTCGCCAGGCCGGCGTTCAGCATCCTCGACACGGCCTATCCCACGGCCTATCCGATTGCACCAGGATCTTGTGCCTGCGCCAATCCGAATCCGAACCCACCTGTGACAACTGTTTTCCTTTCCGCAGCCATTGAGAGAGTCGGCCGACCGCTATCATGCCGATTAACCGGCGTTTCGTTACTTCTCCGCTGCTCCAGTGCAAAACATGAACCGCGGCGCCGTTTCCCAAACCCCCTTGGCTGCAGCATGAAACGGCGCATTGGCATCACGGTGCTCTCTCGGGAATACGGGACAATTTGTTCCGCCGCAGGGACAGGTCATTCCCCGAGTGGTTTCGTCCAGGCGCGCGAAGGAAATCGTCACAGAGAGCGATATGAAATGGATACGCTGCGAATGGACTGATGAAGAGCCGCGTGAATCGGCGGCTTCCCAAATACCACTGCCCGGGGGAACCCACGCTCTTCGAATTGCACACCACGCCTCCGGCTGTTGAACGACGGCAGCTGCTTGGACACTGTCCGAGAGCGGCACCGACTATTATGGACGGTAAGGAGTACGCGTGGCGGGCAGCTGTGCCGGCGCAGGCCGGCGCAGCTGATCCCACTGGACTGGCGGGCATCCTGCCAAGAGGAGGCCACTGGATCGGAGCATGGGCGATGATGACATCCAGTGCGTTGTGACTTACTTGTGCTTCTGACCTTCCCCTTCAAATTGCGGGGCTTGTCCGGGAGGCGCCGCCCGGGGACCGAGATTTCCCGACGTCCGGTCTTCGCCCATTGGACCTGCCGAAGGTACCGGACGGTTCGTTCCACGTCCGTCCCCGGGGCCCACCTGAGGCTTGGATTCCGATCGCTTTTGTTCAATCTCATCCATGTACATGGCGAGATCAGGGGACATGTCTTTCGTGTCATCCCGTCCGATGCTCGGCAACAGATCATCTTTCTTGGCATTCAAAATCAGCTTGTCACCCTGCTGCTGGAACAGGCTCCATCTCATCGGCTTGGCGTGCCGCTCGCCCGCAATTTCCATAAAGACATATTCCACATCCTGCGTTTTTTCATCCTTGAGAACTTTTTTCACCGTGCCCAGCTTCTCGCCCTGTTTGTTGGTCACTTGCTGGTTCAGCCACTTACTGTCCGTCACTTCCTTCAACGATCCCTGACGGACGGGCGTCGTGGAATATTCGTCCGGCACTCCTTTGCCGCCCTCGGTGAGATCGGTCCGCTTGTCATTCGGGATACGCTCGGACGACGGCATATTGCCGCCGACGTTGGATGACCCGCTTGAGGAATCCGCAAATGCACCTTGCGGGCCGAGTAGGCACACCGCAGTAATGATGATGCCCATGACGCTGCCTGTCTTTTTCCTCGCCATAACAAACCTCCTGAAATATGTGGAATGACCGACGTTCGATTAGCGTAGCGGCTATGTCACCAGCAGCCCGCCGGTCCGGATGGAGTCAGCGGTACCTTCCTCCGGATGTTGTAAGCCGGATGATGAAGACAAATGCCTAGTCAGGGCTCACGATCCTGTCGGACGCACCGCTGATGGCGCCAATTGCTTCTCCGAACACCGCCGGCGCAACTGTCGTTCTGCAAGTCATAGGCCGGGGCGACACAGGCCCGTCACCTGGGGCCACCCTTAGGATTTTCAGCAGATCAGGGAATTGATCGGCATGACCGGACGTGATGCCAATGCGGCGACATTCAGACAATCTGTCTTTCAGCCGGGACAGATGGTCCGGCCTTTTACTGTTCTCCTCAACGAGCGAGGGCTCAGGACGGAGAACTCTGCTTCACACGACAGAAGTTAGTACGACAGTAAGTCGGGAATTTGTCGGCATCCGCTTTGCACACAGATCTCTGTGAGGAGGACTGCCCACATGGAAACGCTGGGCCGGAAACGATGGGCGATCGCAGAAGGGTATATTCCGTCGCAGAGCACTGGTCCCCATCCCCAAATGACCAGCCACGAAACGGCCTGTATCCTCAATGCGGGCCATCAGGATGCGCATGTGGCCATCACCATTTGTTGTTCGGACCGGCCGGCCATCGGTCCGTCTCGCGTCCTGGTGCCGGCTCAGCGCACACCGCACCTGCGCTTCAATGACCTGACGGACTCTGCGCCCATTCCACGGGACACCGACTACGCGGGCGTGTTCGAATCCGATGTGCCGATTGCCGTCCAAGACACGCGCCTGGATTCCAGACAAGCGAAGAACGGGCTGTTGAGCACCATCGCGTTTGCCGGAAATGATTAAATAGGATGGCTGCAGCCCCGACCTCCGATCGAGGCGTCAGGCGACGAGGTCGCGGCTCGCGCGCCCATCGCGGCGCAGCGCTCCCTGGCCCTTCGATCGAGGCGTCAGAGAGTACGTGGCGGCGGGCAGCCACAAAAGACAAACGGGCGAGGACGTATCTCCCGGGATTGACGATGATGACATTGCTGGCCGGCGCCATCTTTCTCGCCCTGATCATCCTGGCGCTCTATGCGTTCGGCATCTTTAGCACACCCTACTTGGAGGCCTTTCGCTTTGCCTTTTATGTCCTCCTGGTCATGCTGGTCCTCACCATCGGGATCGCCCTCATGCAACAGCCCTACGAAGGCTATGATCCGACCGTACGGACCCCCTAAGCGGCATACCACCGAGGATCACTTGTGATTTCATCCATGAATCAGGTCCCCAAATCCATGACCCGTCCTCCTGAATCCAAGCCGACCGTGGATCGCCACCTGTGGGAAATCGCCGCCGTGCGGGACTTGTTGTGGCTCCTCACACTCGCCCTCGCGGCCTGGAGCTTTTACGCGTTGCGCGGAATATTCATTCCGGTCTTCATCGCCCTCATCCTCGCCTATCTGGCCAATCCCTTGGTGCAATTTGCCGAACGGCGTTGGTCCTGGCCCAGGCCCTTGACGGTGTCGCTCTTCCTCCTGTTCTTCACCACGCTGACAGCTGGAACGATCGCCGTGATTGGGCCCCTTGTGTCCGAGCAGATCCAGACACTGGTCAAGAAAATGCCGGCCTATGTCGATTGGCTCTCGCACAAATTCGCGATGGTGGAACAGCTGTCAAGCCAGATCGGCTCCATGTTGACCGGCGTCATGCAAGACCCCCTGGCCGTGCTCCAACCGCTCTTCATGGGAACCGGGCAGGCGTTCGGCATGTTAGGGGTGATGGTCGGCGCCACGGTCAACGCCGCACTCCTCATGTTCCTCCTGCCGCTGTATTTCTTTTTCTTCGCCTGGCATTTCGATCGCATGCTGGGCGCACTGGCGCGCCTGATCCCGCGCAGCCGGCGTGAGCATACCCGACTCGTCCTGAGCCGCATGGATGCCGCGGTCAGCGGATTCTTCCGGGAGCGGTTGCTGATTGCCGTCATCACCGGGGCCATGTACGCCGCCGGCTGGGCCTGGACCGGCGTGCCCTATTGGTTTCTGCTGGGCCTCGGCACCGGCCTCTTGTCGCTGGTGCCCTATATTTCGGCCGTCGGGTGGCCGCTCGCCGTTCTCTTCAAGTATCTGGATACCTTGATCGGGTCCGGCTCCGCCGACGACTGGGTCGGCGTCCTGATCTGGCCGAGCGTGGCATACCTGGTGGTGCAATTCATTGAAAGCTGGATCTTGACCCCGTGGATTCAGCAACGCTCCAGCGACATGAATGCCATGACCCTCGTCATTGTGCTGTTCGTCGGCGGCGCCGTCGGAGGCCTGTTCGGAATGATCTTTGCCATCCCGTTCGCCGCCTGCCTAAAAATTCTTTTCCAGGAATTGGTGTTGCCCCGATGGACGCGATGGGCGGCGGAACATTGACCGTGGGTGCGGGAGAACGGATGGTCTCCTACCGAGCGACAGGGCCGCATGGCTAACGGCAACGGGAATGCACGGAGACGGGAGGTAGTGGTCGTCACCGGCGCGTCCGCCGGCGTGGGCCGTGCCATCGTCCGCGAATTCGCCCGGCATGGCGCGGCCATCGGGCTGCTGGCGCGGGGACGGGACGGTCTGGAGGC
This sequence comes from uncultured bacterium, assembly GCA_965285945.1. Taxonomy (GTDB): domain Bacteria; phylum Nitrospirota; class Nitrospiria; order Nitrospirales; family Nitrospiraceae; genus Nitrospira_D. The sequence goes on from CBDIWP010000020.1 coordinate 39,289, forward strand.
GGCGCGGCGGGAAGTGGAGGCCGCGGGCGGCCGCGCGCTCGTCGTGCCGACCGACGTGTCGGAGGACGGGCAAGTCGAACGGGCCGCCGAGATGATAGAACGCCGCCTCGGGCCCATCGATATCTGGGTCAATAATGCAATGGTCTCGGTCCTCTCCCCTTTCCGAGAGATGACGGCGGCGGATTTCCGGCGCGTCACGGACGTCACCTACCTCGGGTACGTCCACGGCACCATGGCGGCGTTGCGCAGGATGGCGCCGCGCGACCGCGGCGTCATTGTGCAGATCGGCTCCGCGCTCGCCTATCGGGCCATCCCGCTCCAGTCCGCGTATTGCGCGGCCAAACATGCGGTGCAGGGCTTTACCGAGTCGCTCCGCTCGGAATTGATCCACGACGGCAGTCGGATTCATGTGACCACCGTGCAGCTTCCGGCGGTGAACACTCCCCAATTCTCCTGGATCAAGACTCGCCTGCCGTTCCATCCGCAGCCTGTTCCGCCGATCTATCAGCCGGAAGTCATTGCCCGGTGCGTGTACTGGGCGGCTCACCACCGGAGGCGAGCATTCTCCGTAGGCCATCCAACGGTGAAGGCGATCCTCGGCGACAAATTTATTCCGGGCCTGCTGGATCACTATCTGGCGCGGGTCGCGTACGACGCGCAGCAGACCCGTGAGCCGGTCGACCCCAACCGGCCGCACAATCTTTACGACCCGCTGCCCGGAGATCATGGGGCGCACGGCCGCTTCGATGACGGAGCGATCACCTTCAGCTTGCAGATCTGGGCCAATCGCTACCGCGGTTGGCTGGGCCTGGCCGCGCTCGGCCTGGCGGCCCTGCTCTGGGACGCGAGAAAGAGGCGCGACCCAATTATTCACAAGCGACCTGAGATGAAGGAGGCAGCCTCATGCTGAAATATGTGCATCCTAGGGTGCTGTTCGCCATCCTGCTGATGATAGCCGGCTGCGGCGGCTCGGAGAGCTCCCGCACTGCGCCCTCCACGCAGCGGACCATGGACAGTGTGGCCGGCGGAACGGCGCAGGAACAAGCCGTTTTCAACGCCTTCACCAAGCAGGAACCTGAATTCCGGACACATTATGACGGCCACTATGCCCAGTCCGGCTACGCGTATAACCAGTTCCGCCCGGCCTATCAGCACGGATTTGAACTCGGATTCGATCCGCATTATCGGGACACGGACTGGCCGAGCATCGAGCAGGAAGCGCGGCGCAGATGGAACGAAAGCCGGATGGGCTTATGGGACCGGTACCGGGACGCCGTGCGCTATGGATGGGAACGCGGGGTCGTGGCGGCCCGCGGATGATCAAGCGGCTTGAGCGGGCGATATGACGGATCTACTGGCAGCACGCTCCCAGATGGCCATGTCCCTGGGCTTCCACATTGTCTTTGCCGCCCTGGGCATGGCCATGCCGCTGCTCATGGCTGTGGCGGAGTGGCGGTGGATTCGCACCGGCGATCGCCACGCGCTCCACCTCGCCAAACGCTGGTCGAAAGGTACGGCCATTCTGTTCGCCGTCGGCGCGGTATCCGGCACCGTGTTGTCGTTCGAATTGGGCCTGCTGTGGCCGACCTTTATGGAACAAGCGGGACCGCTGATCGGTCCGCTGTTCGCCCTGGAAGGATTTGCGTTCTTTACGGAAGCGATCTTTCTCGGAATCTACCTCTACGGATGGGACAAAATCGCTCCGCGCGCTCATTTTTCCGCCGGCCTGATCGTGGCCGCGAGCGGCATCGCCTCGGCCGTCTTTGTGGTGACGGCCAACGCCTGGATGAATGCGCCGACAGGATTTGAACGCGAGGGCGGCCGCTGGACCCATGTGGAGCCCTGGGCGGCCCTGCTCCATCCGATGGCCTGGAACGAAGTCGTCCATATGCTGCTCGCCGCCTTTGCCGCCACAGGGTTTCTGGTCGCCGGCATTCATGCCTTCTTTCTCCTGCGCCGTCCCGACAGCCTCTTCCACCGTGAAGCACTGCGGACGGCGCTGCTGGTGGGAGCCCTTCCGGCGCTGCTCCAGCCCGTGAGCGGCGATCTCATCGCAAGAGCCGTCGCCGATCATCAGCCGGCCAAGCTCGCGGCAATGGAAGCGCTGTTTCGAACGGAAGCCGGAGCCCCTTTCCTCATCGGCGGGATTCCCGATGAGCGGACGCGCGAGGTGCGCTATGCCCTCGTCATTCCGGCCGGGCTGAGCCTGCTGTTGCACTACGATCCACAGGCCACGGTGACCGGTCTGGATGCGACGCCCGAAGCGGATTGGCCGCCCGTCGCGGTGGTGCACGTGGCCTTCCAGCTCATGGTCGGCTGCGGCCTCGTCATGGCCGCCTTGGCCCTCTGGAGCGGATGGCGGTGGTGGAAAGGAGAGGAAGCACGGGACCGGTGGCTCCTGCGGGGCCTGGTCATCGCGTCTCCGCTCGGTTTCATCGCCATCCAGGCCGGGTGGGTCGTCACGGAAGTCGGACGGCAGCCCTGGATCGTGTACGGAATCTTGCGGACTGCGGACGCTGTCACCCCGATGCCCGGCTTGTGGCTGCCCATGATCACGTTCACGCTGCTCTACGGCCTCCTTGCCGCTATCGTGATCTGGGCGCTCTGGCGCCACATTGCCGCCACCGAGACGAAGACGGCCCGGTTCATCGAATCGGCGGCCTAAGGGAGAAGTCGGATGCCGCTTGGCGATCAACCGGTGCTTGAATTGATCCTGGGAGCGATGCTGGTCGGAGCCTTGACCTTCTATCTGTTGCTGGGCGGCGCCGATTTCGGAGCCGGGATCTGGACCTGGTTTGCCGTCGGCCCGACGGCCCAACCTCAGCGGGCGCTTATCGATCGCGCCATCGGACCGATCTGGGAAGCCAATCATGTGTGGCTGATCATTGCCGTGACGATTCTGTTCACCGCCTTTCCGCCGGCCTTTGCGCTGATGTCGACCCGGCTGCATATCCCATTGACCCTCATGCTGATCGGCATCGTCCTCCGGGGAACCGCCTTCGCGGTGCGCACCCATGACATCTCTTCGCGGGCCGACGGATTTACGGCGGCGCCACCCGTCTGGCACAAGGTCTTCGCCCTTTCGAGCCTCTTTACTCCGGCCATGTTGGGAGTGTGTCTGGGTGGAATTGCATCGGGCCGCGCCGGAGGCCCCACGAGCACCTTCGGGGAGACCTTCGTCAGTCCATGGCTGGCCCCGTTTCCCCTCACGGTCGGATTGCTCACGACCGCGCTCGTCGCCTATCTCGCGGCCGTCTATCTGATCATGGAAAGCCCGGACCCGTTCATGAAAGCCCTCTTCCGCCGCCGTGCCATGGCCGCATGGGGCGTCGTAATCGGACTGGGAGGGCTGGCGCTGTACCTGGCGAAAGCCGGGGCCCCGGAAATCTACCATGGACTGGCGGAAACCGGCTGGGGACGGTTCACCGTCATCCTCACCTTCGGGACACTCGCAGGAGGAGGGTGGTCGCTGCTCACCGAACGCGATGGACTCGCTCGCCTGTTGGCTGCCGCAGGCGCGGTAGCCATCTTATGGGGTTGGGCCAGTTCTCAATTTCCGTTTCTCATCGAGCCGTCCGTGACGATCTATGACGCCGCGCCGCGCCCCACGCTCATGCTCTTGCTGTTCAGCTTGCTCGGCGGCTCGGTGGTTCTGTTCCCTTTCCTGCTGTACCTGTATCGGTTATTTAAAGGCGACGTGTTATCGAGCGGTTTGTAATGCCCCGGGCCGGCGCGCCCACAGCAGCTCTCTGTCCGGATAGGTCTCCGGTCCCAATGCCGGCCATCACTGCCCCTCACCTAAGCCGTTTCAGATTGGCCTACGAGAATTCCCGTTGGACAGCCTGTCTGAACCAGGACAGCTTGTCTGCCTCAAATCCGCTTGTTTGCAATCACCATTGACGTTCGATGGCCTTGCACTGCCTGAAGTCATGCGTTTGACTCATCGTCCTGTTTCAGCGCTCCCGGGTCTGAGCCTTGCAAAACGCCAATGCCGGGAGGAGTGATGCCGACACAGACGACCCGCCGCCGGGACGGCATCCATGTATCCGCGCTGCCACCACATTGTTCTCCCGTCGATCCAGACGATAACCCATAACTATGAACAGACAGGCCCCACCCGAGCGAACACCCATGTCATCTTCGTCTTCGAGCGGTCCCCGGTCCATCGTCATCCTACGGGCGTTGCATCTAGGGGATCTGCTCTGCGCAATTCCGGCCTGGCGCGCGCTTCGTGCCGCCAATCCCGACGCCCGTATCGCCCTGGCGGGACTGCCTTGGGCTCGCGAGTTCGTCCAGCGGTTCCCCGGATATTTGGATGACTTTATTGTCTTCCCCGGCTATCCAGGGCTGCCGGAGCAGGAACCGGATCTGGACCGTCTTCCGCAGTTCCTTGCCGAGGTGCAGCGCCGCCATGCGGATCTGTTTCTGCAGATGCAGGGAGCCGGCTCCTACGTGAACGACCTGGCTCTGCTGTGCGGCGCACGGGAGACCGCCGGTTTTTATTCCCCCTTCGACGGCCGCCCGCGGGAAGGCCGCTTCGTGCGCTATCCGGATGACATTTCCGAAATTCACCGGCATCTGAAATTAATGGAGTTTCTCGGTATCGCGCCGCAGGGTGACCGTATGGAATGGCCGGTCCATGAGACGGATCGCCGCGCTCTGACGACGCTGCTGGAGTCACTTGAGGCGGCGCCGCTCGAGCCCGAGTCCTATGTCTGCCTCCATACCGGCGGGCGAGCGCCGCACCGCCGATGGCCCGTCGAGCGCTTCACGCCGGTCGCGGATGAGCTGATGACACGGGGTTATCGGATCGTCCTGACGGGCACCGCCGCCGAAGCTCCGCTGGCCGAACACCTGGCCGACAACCTCGCGCTTCCTGCCCTCAATCTGGTCGGAAAGACGACGCTCGGCACACTGGGCGCCTTGCTGGATGGCGCACGCCTGCTGGTCGCCAATGACACCGGCGTCTCTCACATGGCGGCGGCCCTGGCCACCCCGAGCGTGATCATCAGCGTGGGGTCGGATCCGGTCCGCTGGTCACCGCTTGACCGTCGGCGCCATCGAGTTCTGGCCGGAGGGGAGACGACGGTCCAGGAGGTGCTGGGACAAGCGGACGACCTCTTGCGGCATGGCCCGTCGACGGCCTCCCTGCCGGAGAGTTCTGCGACGACCACCGGCATCGACGCGCTGCACGTCAGTGTCACGCCTCCACCGCTTCGTGTTCTGACGTGGCATGTGCACGGGAATTATCTTTACTATCTCACGCACAGTCTTCAGCGATGGTTTCTCCCGGTCGGCTGCGACCGGCCGGGGTATGCCGGATGTGCCCCCGGATTTCCCTGGCCGGACCGGGTGCAGGAGGTGCCGGCGCAAGACCTCCGCCGCGCGACCTTCGACTGCATTCTGTTCCAGGGACGGGCGCACTATTGCGAGGACCAGTTCCAACTCCTTTCACCGGCCCAGCGCCGTCTCCCCCGGCTGTACCTGGAGCACGATCCGCCTCAAGAGGATCCGACCGACACCAAACACGTCGTGGACGACCCGCAGATGTTGCTGATCCATGTGACTGCGTTCAATCAACTCATGTGGGACAACGGAAGCACGCCGACCTGCGTCATCGAACACGGCATTCCGCCTGCCTTCCCGACGCTCGTACATACCGGCGAGTTGGCCAAGGGACTCGTGGTCGTCAACGATATGCCGCGCCGCGGCCGGCGTGTCGGCGCGGATGTCTTTGCACAGGTGCGCCGCACCATCCCGCTGGATCTCATCGGCATGAACTCCGCGCCGGCGGGCGGGCTCGGGGAAATCTCGCATGCAGACCTCCCCGGCTTCATGTGCCGGTATCGGTTCCTCTTCAACCCCATCCGGTACACCAGCATGGGACTCGCCGTGTGCGAAGCCATGCACCTGGGGATCCCCATCGTCGGGTTCGCCACCACGGAAATGGCCACCGCCATCGCCAGTGACGTGTCCGGCTACGTCGATACCGATGTGGGGAGGTTGATGCAGCGCATGGCCTTCCTCCTGGCTTCGCCGGATCAGGCACGCCGGCTGGGCGAAGGCGCGCGGCGCACGGCGGAGGAGCGGTTTGGTCTGGAGCGCTTCATCAGGGACTGGGATCGGACGCTCAACGTCTTCGTGGCCCGCCATCGGACGGCCGCCGGCGCGAGGACTCCGGCGGCGTCCAGCAGGTCGCTGACCGGCGACCTGTCATGCCGGGCCTGATTCTATGCAGGTGCGGCGGGACTTGTTCTTGCTTGCGAAGAAGGAGGAGACGAGAGCGTCGCACCAGCCATGCGAGCCGGAGCCGGACGATGAGACAGTCCAGTACCCACCAGCCTGCCGTCTTTCTCGATAAAGACGGCACGCTGGTCGAAGATATACCCTGGTGTTATGACACGCGCCGCGTTCGTTTTTATCCCGGCGTCTTCGAAGGCCTCCGGCTGCTCCACCGCAGCGGGTATGCGCTGGTCGTCGTCACGAATCAGTCCGGCGTGGCATTGGGCTACGGCACGGAACATGACGTGAAACACATGGAGTCCTTTCTCCGGCGGACCCTCAAGGAACACGATATTCCACTGGAAGGATTTTATTACTGCCCGCATCGCCCCGACGGCATCGTGGAGCCCTATGCCATCCAATGTCTCTGCCGCAAGCCGAAACCGGGCCTCTTGTTGAGAGCGGCATCCGACCTCCGGCTCGATATGCGTCAATCCTGGATGGTCGGCGACATCCTTCACGACGTGGAGGCCGGCCGCTGGGCCGGATGCCGCACCGTATTCGTCAATAACGGGCATGAAACCGAGTGGCACCTGACTGAAACCCGATGGCCGGATTATGTCGCAGGATCCCTGCGGGAAGCGGCGCATCTCATCGCTCTCAGTCCGCCGGCGTCCTTCACGTCCGCGACACGCACCGGAGAGGAACCCTATCCGTGACAAGCCGCGCTGTCACCAGGGTGTTCACTAGAGCCACTCAGCGGAATCAGCTCCAGCATTGAGCCGCCACGGGACCAGGAGAAGACAGTCTGTCGTACCGTAAGACAGATTGCCTTTTTTCCCGTCTTGCCGGCATCTGCCATTGAAGCCTGGTCTGCCCAGGCTATTGAAACCGCTGGCTTAATTTTTGTGCTGCCTGTTGTGCATGTCTTGACGGACGGCGGTGTATTCCTTGCAACGTTTTAGCGCACGCAGCACAGACTGTCGCGACACCTGCGTTCTTATCGGCTATGGGATCCGGCTCGGCCCGGCTCCCAATGGCGGTCATCCCGGCTCGATCTCATCAGTGGAGGCTGTATGCAACAAGTGAAAGATGTAATGACACCCCAAGCGGAAGTGGCATCTCCGGACGAAACAGTGGAAGAGGCGGCCTCGACCATGAAGACCCTCGACATCGGCGTGCTGCCGGTGTGCGATGAAGAAGGCCTGGTCGGCATCGTCACCGATCGGGACCTCGTGGTGCGGGTCCTTGCCGCCAAACGCGATCCGAAAGCCGTGCGGATCGGCGAAGTCATGACGCCGAATCTCATCTATTGTTTTGAGGACGACGACGTCAGCCGGGCGGCCTCGCTGCTGGCGGAACATCAAATACGGAGATTGCCGGTGTTGAGCCGAAGCAGCCGGTCCCTCGTGGGCATCGTGTCGCTCGGCGATCTGGCGGTCCATGAAGAAAGCGGGGTGAGCGGCGAGGTCTTGGAAGATGTTTCGCAGCCGGCTCATCCCCGGCGGGCGGCATGAACGCGGACGACCAAGCGCAGGACCGGGGCCCGGGATGCGGCGCCGCGATGATGCTCGGAGCGATCCTGCTGCTCGCCGGTCTGCTGGCAGGAGGCACGGCGCTGGGAGCGGAAGCGACAGGCGAGCCGCCGAGTCCCAGCACCGGTCCGACCTTCCCGAATCCGCAGCCCCCGGCTCCACAGCCTCCACCGCCGTCACCTTCACCTCCGTCTCCTTCGCCGCCGACATCGCCGACGCCCCCGCCGGCACCGGCGCCACGGGACCCAGCACCATAATGAAGGGCAGGAGATCCAGATGGCAGTTCCCGGGTATCGCATTCTGATGCTGATCGGGTGGCGGATCCTATGGCAAGCGATCGGCAGCTTTTTGCTGCTGCTCTTCCTCGCAAACCTGACGCTCCTCAGCTGGCTTCCTGAACTGACGAGGACCGGACCGTCCTTGTGGGCTTTGCTGATCCCGCTGCTCACCGTCACGGTCTTCGTGGCCTTGTTCATCATGCCGGCGGTCGTTCGCGGCCTGCTGGTCCGATCGTTCGGGGGAATCCGCCTTCAGGCCGTGAGCGAGGGGGCGCCGCCAGGGGCGACTGAGCCTGTGCCCACTACAAGGAGACCCGGACATGAAACCGTTCATGATCGCCACGACAGTGGCTCTGATCCTCAGCCTCAGTCCTATGGCAGCGCCCGCGGTTCGAGCCCAAGACGATGATTCGGTCATCTCGGGCACGCTGGTGAAGTTGGATCTGGACACCCTCCGTGGTCTGCTGACGACCGACCTCGGACGGCCGGTCTTCTTCGACATTCCGAAAGTCTATCTTTTTGAGAACGTGACGCAGGGGGCGAGAATTACGCTCCGGCTCGACGACCAGGGCCGTGCCGTCAAGGTGATGGATACGTCCATCGCGGATATTGTGCCGGCCGTCATTCCGGCGGGTCGCGTGGCGGCGCAGCCGCTGACCCCCACCCTGCCGGATGAGGGACTCCTGCCTCCGCTTGCGCTTGAGCGCCCGCGGTAGCCGGTTCGGCGGGCTTCAAGTCAGCCGGGTGCCACTCGACAACCGCTTTGAGCGGCAGATGGTCGGAGGCGCGGGCGGATTGCGGCGTGCGATGGACCCGGATGTCCCGGAGCACGGCCGGCGGACGTATCCAGATGCGATCCAGCGGCAGAACAGGCCGCAGGGAGGGAAACGTCGGGAGAGCCGGCGCATGCCCGAACATGGCCTTGATCCATCTGAGCGGGTGCCCCCAAAGCCACCACTCGTTGAAGTCGCCCATCAGCACGCAATGAGGGCCCACGCGGGTTAGCAGACGCTCCACCTGGATGCGCCGCTCAGGCGGCCATAATCCGAGATGGGTGGCGATGACTTGAACCGCCTCCCCGTCACAGACGACGTCCATATCGATCGCCCCTCTGGGCTCACGCCCGGGCAGGCTCAAGTCAACCAGACGCACGTCTCCGGAGGCACAGCGTGTGAGCACGGCATTCCCGTGATGCCCTTTCCGCTCGCGCAGAGTGGGACCGGCGATCACTTTGTGTTTGGATTCCTCTCCCAACCAATGGGCGAGTTCCAATCCATGCCGGTCCGGTGAATCGACCTCCTGCAAGGCGATGACGTCGGCGTCGAGTTCCTGCACGACGTCGCGAATGCGGCCGGGATCGTAACGGCCGTCCAGGCCCACACAGCGATGAATATTATAGGTGGCCAGTACGAGACGCATACTATCCCCGTTCGTGACGGTCACCCCGCCGCGTTCCGAGCCAACGGCGAATCCCCCACACCACCACGGTGATGATAGCCGCCAACAGGGCGAGCAACCCGATGCTGCCCGGACCGGGATGCCGGACCGCCTCCTGAATCTGATCGATGAACAACGCCAGACTCAGCAGGCCCGGCAACTCGCCGATGATCGTGCCGACAAGAAAATCCCGGGTCTTGATGTGAGACGCCCCGGCGACGGCATTCACGATCGAGAACGGCGCAACCGGGAGAATCCGAAGCGTCACCACGGCCAGCACGCCTTTGGACGCGAGGGTCCGGCTGACATGATACAGGCGGGACCCCGAGAGACGATCGATCAAGCGGCGGCCCAGGAGCCGCCCGATCCAGAAGGTGGACATGGCGCTCGCCGTCATGCCGACGAAGGCGTAGAGAAAACCCCACCAGGGGCCGAACGCGAGGATCGTCACGGCAATGAGCAGGAGCACCGGCATCACGAGCAGCCCGCCGATTAGAAACCCCGCCACGGTGACGGCGGCCGCCATCGGACCCCGGGCAAAGGATTCCAGCCCGGCGGCCAGCTCGGAGACGTTCAGGTGTTGTTGCACGGGCGTCCACTGCCAGAAGGCCGCCATGATCAGGAGCGCCAGCAAGCCTCCCGCGCCCACGATGATCTGCCGACGGGCCGACGGACGCTGGTCCGGCGGGATAAACTGCGCCTCATAGGGGCGGCTCGGATCGATGAAGTCGGCGTCCGGCACGACTTCATCGATATCGGCAGACACGGCGCCGATGAAGGTATCAAGCGACCGCCCGTCGCTGCGCAGCCGTTCAACGGTCCCGACCAGCGACCCGTCCTTCCGCATTTCCTGTTCGATCCGCTCCACCTCGACTCCGAGATGTTCCGTCAGCAGACGATGGCGGAACAAGGCGATCTGCCGCTGGACCTCGGGCTGACCGGCAGCGCGAATGGCCAGATCGCATTCCGTATCGACTCCCATCGATCGATTGCTCAAGTTGGCGGATCCCACCCGCACCACCTCGTTATCGATGATGCACACCTTGCTATGCATGCTGATGCATTGGCCTTGCAGATCGGGAATACGCGGGTAATACAGCCGCAAGCGGTGAAACCGGTCCAGCGCGCGCAACCGGGCCAGCACGCGCCCGCGCAGCACGTCCATGGTGTGCTGCTCGAGCCAGCCGTCGCTGTTCGGATGCAGGATCATGACGATCTCCGGTCCATGGGCCTCTTGCAGCCGGGCGGCCAGGCCGTCGGCAATCGCCCGCGACGTCAGGTACTGCGTTTCGATATAGATATGCCTCCGTGCCGCCGCCACGCTATCCAAGAACAGCGCCTCGACTTCCCGCACGGCCGTTTGGCCGATGTATTCGGGCAACGTCCGCGCGATCGCGACCGGGATATCGGTCATCGCCGGCTCGACCGAATGAGGCCATGGATCGCCGCCGGAGAGAGCAACCGGGGGGAGCGCGCGGCCGGTCGCCCGCTTCCATCGATCGCGGGCCAAGACCCCCAGCGCCGACGCGGCCGCACCGTCCACCACCATTTGGACATCGTGAAAGGGCCGGCAGGGCGGCCCGTCGGCAGACAGCCGTCGATCCGGGTGGCGCGGCCGATGCTCCGGTGAATCCCATCGGCATTGCGCAAAATCGAGGCCTCCCACAAACGCGACGGCGTCATCGATTACGACGACTTTCTGGTGGTGGGACGCGGCCACGGGATGCCGGGCATCGCGGACGAAGTGCAGACGCCGGTGCGCGGCCAGCTTCGACGGCAACCACCATTCCCGTTCTTTCCAATAAATCATATGGAAATCCCATGTCAGGACGTGGATGCGCAGGCTCCGGCGCCGGATCAACAAACTATGGAGGAATTCTCCCAAACGGTCCGGGAATCCGTCCGGCTCCCGGTCGATCAGCATGCGAATGCGGCTGTCGAAATCCCAGCCGAGGATGATGATGCTCCGGCTCGCTTCCTTGGCGCTTTCCCGGAAGGCGTCGAAATAAGCGGCGCCGTCAATCAAGAACCCCGCGCGGGCCGCCTCCTCTACCCGCCAGCAATTCCGTCCTGCCTGAAACCGCAATGGCGGTGCCGGAAGTGGCTGGCCTTTCTTCATTCCGATGGCAGAGGCCGGCGGAAACCTTCCATGAGGCCCACCCAAGAACCCGTTGTCGGTTCCTGTGCGCAGGAGATCTTCAGACATCGGTCAGCCGTATGGTGCAATTCAAGTGCCCCTTCGTGCCGTAGTACGAGATGTCATTAGGAGCCCCCTCGGGCCACGCCGCCCGGTTGGGGCAGGGCCTCGGATGAACTGTCCTGAATAAGACATCCTGTCCGTAAGGGCAGCTCCTCCGCCCTCAAGGGCACAACGCCTGGAGCACCGGCTTCGAGTCTTTCCTCCGCGCCCATGGTGGAATTTGCGGGAGTTCCGGCCACTGATGTGACGATGGCCATTCGCCTCAGGGCTCCGGCCGGCATCGGTCCATGTCTTGCACAATGTCTTCGCATCGCGACGTGCAATGAGAGCAAAGGGGCACAAGACAAACATGGAGTGTTTTCGGAAGGCGCTGCTCGTGACCGGGAAGGGCATCGTCCTCGTCGGTATCCTCGCCTTCCCTGAGCCGGCTTTCTCCTCCTCACAGGCGTGGGAACCGCTCCCGATGCTGGTCGCGCTGGCCGGGGAAAGTCAGCATCTGGAGAGGCCGGTGACGCCGCGTTTCCTTCAGGCGATGAGCGAGAGCCGGACCGCGTCGCCCGGGAATATCCCGGATGACGCGCAGCAACCGGTGGCCGGTCGTGAACGGTCGGCCAAGGCGGAATCCGACTCCAGGGAGAGGCCGCCCGAACGTGGTCCGTCCGATGGGACCGGACCCGCCGACACCGGCGAGCGACCAGGAGCCAAGTGATCGTGTTCTGGAACATGGCATTCGCATAGAAGGACAACAGTAAGTCTTATGGCCAAAGGCCGATCGCAACAACCGCCTCAAGAGCAGCCTCACCGACCCGGCCTGGAATCAGAAATGACGCCGCGGCCGGCGCAGGCCCCGCGCCATGCCGGAAATGGCCGGCTGCACGGCAAAGTTGCCGTGATTACGGGCGGCGACAGCGGCATCGGCCGGGCGGTGGCCGTTGCCTTTGCCCGCGAAGGAACCGACGTCTGTATCGTCTACCTCAACGAGCACGACGACGCCAAGGAGACTCAGCGGCTGGTGGAAAAAGAAGGCCGTCGGTGCCTGGCGCTGGCCGGCGACGTCGGCGACGAACAGTTCTGCCGGGACGCGGTGGAACGCACCGTACGGGAGCTGGGGCGATTGGACGTGCTCGTGAACAACGCTGCGGAGCAGCACCCGCAGGACAGCCTGGACCAGATCACGGCCGAGCAGCTGGAACGCACTTTTCGCACCAACATATTTTCTTATTTTTATATGGGCAAGGCCGCCTTGCCCCATCTCAGTGAGGGCAGCACCATCATCAACACCACGTCGGTGACCGCCTACAAGGGCAGCCCTCACCTTTTGGATTATTCCTCGACAAAAGGCGCCATTGTGGCGTTTACCCGTTCGCTCTCGTTGGCGCTGGCCGAAAAGCAGATTCGGGTCAACGCCGTCGCCCCGGGGCCGATTTGGACGCCGCTGATTCCCTCTACTTTTCCCGCGGACAAGGTCGAGTTCTTCGGGGGGGACGTGCCGTTAAAGAGAGCGGGACAGCCGGACGAGGTGGCGCCCAGCTATGTGTTTCTCGCGTCGGACGATGCCTCGTACATGACCGGTCAAGTGTTGCATCCCAATGGCGGCACGATCGTAAACGGATAGGGCGGCCCGGCCCCGGTTCTGAAGGAGGGTCACGATGGCGAAGCAACCCCCGAACAAAGGCAAAACGGCTCCGAAGCAGGTCGATGCAATACAAATGCTCAAGGTCGACCATCGCCAGTTCCACAAATTGTTCGAACGCTTCCACGCCGCCTCCGGCGATGAGCAAGCCTCGATTGCCGGCCGGCTCTTCACTGAACTGGAAATCCATAGCACCCTGGAAGAAGAGCTCTTCTATCCGGCCATTCAAAGCAAACTGCGCCCTATGGACGCGTTTGACACGTCCGCACAGGATCACGGGCTGGAGGTCGGCGCCGAACAGGACGCCGAGGACACGGAGGACGACGCGGCCGTGATCAACGGCATGGAGCTGGAAGCGGACGAGGAGGACGAGGACGAGGAGCTGATCAACACCGCCTATGAAGAGCACCAGACGGCGAAAGATCTGATCGACCAATTGAAGACATTGAATCCCAATGACGACGACTTCGAGGAGGTCTTCAACGAACTGGAAGAAATGGTGATCGAGCATATCACGAGTGAAGAGGACCTCATCTTTCCGCTGGCGGTGTCGGAGCTGGATGTGCAGGCGCTCGGCCTGGCCATGCAGCGCCGGCGGGACGATCTCTTGTCCTCGTTGGCCGCGTGAGGTTGACATCCCTGTTGTTGATGCCGGGACGAGTTCAACAACAGGAGGGAGAGACAGAGTCATCCAGAGGCGTTGTCTCCAGCAAGGAGGCCAGTTTGACCGGATAGGGAACCCGAACGTGCCCCCGTTCGGCCTTTCCGTCATAGAGCCAAATGAGAGTCGCCCACTCTCGCTTTTCTATGACTATCCGGCAAGTCGAGCCCCCGTTGGAGATAACTGAGGCAGAGGAGCTTGCTCCTCTGCCTCCCTTTCCGACGAGGTTTCTATGCTGGGATGGATCGTATTCGGACTGTTGGTCGGAATTGTCGCCAAACTTCTGATGCCTGGGCGCGATCCTGGCGGCATGATCGTGACCATCGTACTGGGCATCGGCGGCGGGTATCTGGGCGGATTCATCGGTCGCACGCTCGGCTGGTATCAGGAGGGAGATCCCGTCGGATTTCTCATGGCGGTCCTGGGCGCCATCGTCTTGCTCCTCGGCTATCGGCTCCTCCTGAGACCGTCGGAAGCCTGACCGGCCCGCCTGATTCCATGGTTGCACGCACCCCTATCATGAGTTTGCCCTCTCCACGATCCGAGGCGATATCGGCGTTCGACACTATCCCTGCCCGGGGCTCTGAGCGGCATTGTCTGGGTGGGAGGTGTCGGCGGATTCTGGGCCGGCGACCTCTCTTCACACCTGTCCGAGGCGTTGCTCGCAGATGACACGCGTCGCTCCGGGTCAATCTCCGCAGTCCAACCGACCTGGGATGACTCCGTGGCGGATACCTGGCGGCATCGTCTTTTTTCGGGATCTCCGTGTCCGCCATATCGGCCTCGTGGGACATGCCTTTGCCGGAGCGGTCGCCATTCGAGCCGCCGTCTATTCCGGCCAGGCCGACACCGTGGTGACGCTGGCCGCTCAAAGCCATGGGGCCGGCTGGATCAAGCGGCTCCCTTCATTCAGCAGCGGGTATGCGCATGGCTGCGCCGGTATTTGCGGCGCGGAAGCGTTGGCCTTTCCGCAAGCCGGCTAACGCCCTGACGACTTGTCCGTCCCAAGACAACTCATCCTATCGCACCCTCGGCGCCACCTGGTGAGTCGTTCGATTCTGTGGCAAAGCCGGCCTATGACGGCCATGGCAACTGGCCCTACACTTGCAGAACGATCCCAACCATTGCGACGGCGGTCACCGGCCTATAGATACATCCCGGCGGCGTGATCCCGAGACCAATGGTGCATGAGCCGGAAGAGAATAGATACGCCTTAAGCAGATCTACCAATCCACCGTTCACAACCATATGAGGACGACTATGCCAGACCGTACACTGAAGGACACACGGCCCGAGACGTTACGGCACTTTCTCGTGACGCGCCGTCAGGAGCTCCAGAAGCAAATCGATCTGCTGCTCGCCCAGCATCGCGACAATCACAGCGACTTCCGTGAGAACGCCGTCCTCGACATAGAAGATATGTCGCTGCGCGACAGTACCGCCGCGCAGCAGATCGCCCTTCTTGAATCGCGGACCAAGCAACGGAACCAGCTCGATGACGCACTGCGTCGTCTCGACGAAGGCACCTACGGTATTTGTGAAGACTGTACCATCTCCATTTCACCGGGCCGGCTGCGGGCCCTCCCTTTTGCGCGGCGCTGCCTCGAGTGCCAACAGCAGGCGGAACTCTTCGAACAGATCATGCAGCGCGAAGACCGGGACGAGGTGCCTCCCGGGCGAGGCTCCCTCAATGGGCGGGACGCGACAATTTAGCATCGGAGCAGGCAGCGTTGCAGACAGGGAGGGGCCGCATGAGAGAGGCCAAAGCCGGCAGACGGAGGGCAATCGATGAGGAGGAAGAGGAGGCTGTTTTCCCGGTTTGAGGAGGCGGACAAGCGCGCCCGCGCCGCCATTGCGAAAGACACACGCTTCGGAAGTGGCGATTCATGCCCGGCTGGAGAAAGACCTGGTCTATCGCGCCCGCCGTAGAGGAAGAAAGACCGCATCGATGATGCCGGAAGAAGCGCACCACGTGGCGACACTGCTCATGAACGAGTTGGACAAGATGAAACCGACCGACGAACAGTTCCCGGCTAAACTCAAAGCGAAAGAGCGGACATGGACATGGCGGAGATGAGCCGGGAGGTTGCAGCATGGAAGGCGAAGCTCATGCGGAAATCGGAATGCGGCGGGAAGGTAACCGAGCAGGCGCGCCGGCGGAGAGCCGCATAACCGGGCAAACCCAGAATAGGCCCCCACCACAACGATGGCCCAGCCGGCTGTCCAAGCCGGACTGACACCTTGCTACATGCTGAACTCGAGCCGGGCCTGTAACAATTGCAGGATGTGGCCTCGCGACAGAACCCCTTCGAGGCGTCCCCCGGACACGACCGGCAATTGGTTCACATCCTCGCGACCCATTTTTTCCAATGCCTGGACGACGGGAGTGTCGGGAGAGACGGCGCGCATTTGATGGAGCGGCCGTTTCACGGCTTCCACCGTGAGGTCATTCCAGCGGGAGCGATCGATCTGTTTCAAATCGGCGGGGGTAATCAAGCCGGTGAGATCGCCGCGATCTTCCACCACAAAGCAACGCTCACCGGTGCCGAGCACATACTCGTCTGCGAACCGCTGAATCGTCGTGTCCGCCGGGATCTTCTGGCACTCGTGCCGCATCACATCGGCGACCCGCAAGCCGCGCAGCCCGGCGAGCATCTCGACTTGCGAGTGAGCGGCGGTGGCGGCATCCAGCAGAAACCATCCGAGCAAGGCCAGCCACACGCCGCCGATACCCTCCACCGCCAGGAATTGCCAGACGCCGAACGCGAACAACGTCAATGCCACCGCCTGACCGACACGGGCCGACAAGCGGGTCGCGCGGTCGCCGTCGCCGCTGAACCACCAGAGCGCCGCGCGCAGGATCCGCCCCCCGTCCAGCGGAAAACCAGGGATCAAATTAAACACGGCGAGCATGAAATTCAGCGAACTGAGGGACGTCAGGATCGCGACGGACGGCGTCATGAGCATGGGGACGGTCTGCGCGTCCCACCAGGACGCCAGTCCGGCGCAGGCCCAGCCGAGCGCTCCGCTCGTCAGCGGCCCGGCCACGCCCATCCACAACTCGGCGGCCGGAGTCGCGGCTTCCCGCTCGATTTGAGCGACGCCCCCCAGGGCAAACAGCGTGATGGTGCGCACCGGGATCCCGAAGGCCCTGGCAACTAAGGCATGGGCCAGCTCATGCAGGACGATGGACGCAAAGAACAGAAGGGCGATAATCATCGAAGCGGACCAGATCACGCGCGGCTGCCAGTCCGGATGGCTATCGTAAAAATAGCCGCCGAACGATCCCGTGAGCACCACTGCGATGAGGATCCAGCTGTAGTGCAGTCCGACGACGATGCCCGCGATTCGTCCGATCCGCAGGGAGGGTTGCATTCAGGCCCTTCTTTCAGTGCCGTTCGCGGCGGCCCTTCGCCGGCAAGGCCGGACTTACCGGACTTATTGGTGCACGACTTTCTTCATCGCGGGCCGCTGAGGCGCCCCGGTCCGTTCGGACCGCTCCAGTCCGGCGTCCATGCTCAATCCGCCTGCGCCATACACCGCCACGTAGAGCAGGCCTCCCATGACCGACAGATTTTTGAGCAGGTGGATCATTTGGTTGGGATCGGCCACATTGGCATGAAACATCAGGGTCGTGGGAATCATGAACAAGAGCAGCAGCCATCCGCCGGCTCTCGCTCGGTAGCCGAGCAAGAGCGAGAGGCTGCCGGCCACTTCCACGGCAATGGCGATCACGTAGAAGAGGGTGGTCGCCCAGGTCATCCCCATGGCGGCCATATACTGTTGGGTGCCCTGCGGCTCCGCAATTTTATTGAGCCCCGATATGAGGAACATGAGGGCGAGCAGAAGCCGCCCGACCAGCGTAAGCCACGCCGCTTGCCGATTCATCACGACCTCCTGTCTGCCGGTTGTACTGCCACCGCATAACGCAACGCTTCAACGGCCTCCGGTATCGTCAGCACCAAGGTGCCGAGGCGAACCGCCGCATCGACCGCAGCATAGCCGGGCCAGGAGCGCTCGGCGTCCGCCTTCTGCAACAACAGATATCGGGCGGCTACGCCGGCGTCCGCCGCGGCTTTACCGGCGGCCATGAGGGGAATCCACGGCGTCCGGCGCGCGCGCGCCTCGGGCCCAAGACCGGCGAGCCCGATGCTGACAGCATAAGTGGCCAGCGACAGCATGGCGTTTGGCAGGCCGTACTGCGGGGAAGAGGCATCCATCGGGTCCGTAGCGAACCGGCGGAACGGCCGACCAAGCCGCCGGACGACACCCCTGTGGTACAGCGACGCCAAGGCCGTGCCGGCGAAGCCGATGAGCGACAGGCCGACAATGGCACGGCGCCGCCGCAACGGAGCCCTGTCGCGAGAGTGAAGAACGTCGCGCAAGGCCCGCAGGTCGGGCGCTCTAAAGCGCTCATCGAACGCCATCGAGGCCAATTCCACGGAACGCCGCACCGACTCGTTGCAGAGCCCTTCCGAATTCCACGGGATGATCCAGGGCGGCGACGAAGGATCATGCGGCGGCATCGGACTCCCCCTCATCCTCGCTGAACAGCTCGTTCGGCCGGTGGCCCATCTGCGTCGGCATGGACGACGGATGCGACGCGCCTTGCTCACGCCGTAGCACGGATGTCATGTGCCCGGTATCCTCCTCCGTCAGGCGGCCCCGCGGCACATGTCGCGCATCCTCATACTCCCCCTGCTCGATGTGGACCAGATACTGCGACCATGAGAGCAACGTTCCCTGGCACGCGCGGCGGTCGGCAGGCAGGCACTGCATTTCCTGCTCCATGCGCCGGAGCATTTCCCGCATGAACCAGTCCGGTATGCGCAGCCGCTGCTCGGGATAAATAAAACCGAACAGCACCACGTGGCTGAACAGCACGCGCCAGTGGCGATTGAAGCGTGTGAGGAGCCGCGCCCAGTCCAGCACGGAGACGCGCGCGCGGAGAAGGTGCGCGATGTCCGCGCCGTCATACCGGTTGCGCTCCATCACGAAGGCCTTCGACCAGAGCATTTCTTCCGCCGGGGTCAACTCGACATCCATGCCCAGGACCACCGACGGCAGCGCATGATTGAACCAGCCATCGTCCACCGTACAGAGGCCGTTCCCGGAACTGTAAATAACATCGATGCTCTGCTCGTTCTTCCACGCCTTCCCCAGCCAGTGCGGAAATCGCAGCTCCGTGCGGAACCCCGCATCCGCCAGGCACTGCAAGAGCCCCGGACTGTCCGACGGCCGCACAAAGACATCCAGGTCCTTGGTGTCCCGGACGATGCCCGTGAAGCTTTCAAATCCGAAGGCGCCGCCGACCAGGAACGGTATGTCCGCCTCGCGGAGCGCCTGCAACGCTTCGCGGTACACGGTATGTGCGGGATTATGCGGGATACCAAGAGCGTGCATGGTGATCCTATACCTGCGCCGCCGCCGGGACGGACGGCACGTCGAAAATCCTGATCGGAGGCCGCCCCGGGTACAAGCGCCGGAGCAGCGGCATGGCGACGTTGTAGACAGGCACCCCCGCCATCGTCCGGCCTTCCAATGCCCCGTGATGCGCATGACCATGACAGACCACCGTCACGCCGTACCGGTTCACCGGCTCCTCCAACCGGCTGGAGCCCAGGAACGGAATGATCTCGCTCGGCTCGCCGACGACCGTCTCCAGGATCGGCGCATAATGAGTCAGCACTACGCGGGACTCCGTCCGCAGCTTGGCGAGCGCGGATTCCAGCTTCAGCGCCTCTTCCACCGATTCGCGGACGAACTGTTTGAGAACGGCTTCGCCCCAAGGCTGCAACGCCCGTTCGCCGAAGCCGCCGCAAAACCCTTTGACGCCGGCGAACCCGATGCCGTTGACCTCGATCGCCGTGCCGTCCAGCACGGTGATCCCATAGCCCGTCAGAATGTCGGCCACCTCGGCTTGCCGGCCGCACTCGAACTCATGATTGCCCAATACCGCCAGCACCGGCATGCCCCGGATGGGATTCAAATGCTCCGTTAACTGCCTGGCTTCCTCCGGCTTGCCGTAATCGATCAGATCTCCGCACAGGAGGAGAATGTCGGCTCGCTCCGGGAGGCCCATGAACAGCGCGCGCAGTTCCTCCCCGGAGGTCCGCGGGCAATGAAGGTCGCCGACAGCCGCGATACGGACGCTGCCCCGATCCCCGTTCAGCACTGCCGTTCCATCATGACATCCGTACCCCGAGGCGCGGTTCCACCGAGAACCGGGGAAGCGCATGACGGGTCAGATGCTCTTCGAATAAATCCCGATTGATCGCCTGCCCGGCGGTCGCGCCCTGGCCTGCGGCGATAATCATCTGGCAATTGGCGGGAGTCACGCAACCGGCGGCATACAAACCCGGCACGGTGGTTTTCATATCGGCATCCACGATCAATTGACCGTCCTTGTCCTCCCGGGCACCCAGGCTTTTGGCGAGCCCCGTGTGGAACACATCCCCCCGCGTGACGAACAGGGCCTCCAATTCCCGGCGACGGCCGGAACTCCACAGGAGCGCACGCACCTGGCCCTCGTCATGCAGGATCTCCGTCACGGGCTCCCGTCTGACCGGCACTTGATATTCCTGCAAGTATTCCTCCAGACGGGCATTCCAGCGCGGCGTCTCCCCATTGGTCGCGATCATAACCACCGGCGTAAACGCGAGCATAGCCAGCGCATACCGAGCCGTTTCATCCCGGGACCCCAGCACGGCGACCGAACGACCCTGAACCCGAAACGCATCACAATCCTTGCAAAAAAACAGACTCCGCCCCAGGCAGGCCTTGGCGCCGGGAATAGCGGGGAGCGGATGCGTCAGGCCCGTCGCCAGCAGCACCCGCGCGCCACGATAGGTGGACTGCCGGCCGATCATGCAGAACGGTCCCTCACCGTCCTTCCGGATTTCACGGATTTCGTCTTCAACGCGCTCCGCTCCGAAGCGCCAGGCCTGAACGCGGCTTCGGTCCAACAGGGCGGCCCCGCTGATCCCGTCCGGAAAACCGAGATAATTTTCAACCTGTGGTTCCCACTTGGCCATGGAATGGCCCGAATCAACCACGACGATGCGCCTTCGGCTGCGACCCAGATAGACGGCGGCGGAGAGCCCGGCGATCCCGCCTCCCACCACCACCACATCCCTGTCCCCTCCGGAACCTTCACTCATTCAACCTTCCGGTCTTCATGGACTGGTTTTGGATGCGCAAATTGTTGTTCACACGGACCACGCCGTTGACCTGCCGGGCCAGTTCCTCTGCCCGCTTCCGTTGGTCGGCGGAAAACACCGTCCCGCTCAACTGCACCACGCCGCCCTCTGTATCGACATCGACGCGGGTGAAGTTCGAGAGGCGATCCGCGGTTAACTTGTTCTGCACGGCCGCCGTGATGGACTCATCGCTCATTTTCTGCTGCGCCGTGCCGGTGGCCTGGCATCCGGCCAGACCGGCCAGAACCAGCACGAGCAGAAGCCGCAACACCCGCGTCGGCATCGTCCCTACCCCCGCGGTGCTTTGGAAGTCTGACCTCCTTCGCGGAGCGCCTCTTTCCCGCTCTGCGCGAACTCACGCGCGGAACGGCCGGCCTCTTGCACGGTCTCCTGACCTTTTTCGTAATACTCCTTGCCTCGCTCCACGGCCGTATCCCAGGCCGCTCGTCCGCGTTCCATCGCCTCGTCTTTGGCGCGTGAGGCATAGCTCCGCAGCATGCCCCGAAGCTCGGTGCCCGTCTGCGGTGCAAACAAGAGAGCCACGCCGGCTCCGATCAACGCGCCGGCCATGAACGCAGACCATCCCATCGAATCCTCATAGTATTCATACTCCCCGTTCCGCATTGCAGACCTCCTTCGGTAGATGTCCAATTGTCGACGTGCCAGTGCTTGTGCAAACCATGGACCCGATGGCGAGGCCGCCGTGGGTGCCCCGTTCCGGCTGCGGGATCAAGAGGATAGACGAGGCGCGCGGGAGCAAATCGGGGCCTCAAGCACAGGCTGTCCGCCGGAACGGACAGCCTGTCCCGATCTGCGGCCGGCCGCGCGCCTCAGTTCGCCTGTCCGCGGCGCGCCAACCTGTCAGAATCTTTACATCATTTTTACTGCGTCTTTTCGCCCGGCCGTTGCTGCTGGGGGACTCATTGATTAGGATGGCGCCTGCATGAGCGACGGCAACCACCCATCATCCTCGAGAAATTCAACACACACTATGCCTCAACACACACGCGGTTCATTCGATCTGCTCCGTCATCTCTGGGCGCTGGTCCGACCCTTTCGCTGGCGGTTGGCCGCCCTCTTCGCCGTGGTGATGCTGTCCATTCCGCTCAACCTCCTGAGCCCCTGGCCCCTCACGCTCGCCGTGGACAGCATACTCGGCACACGGCCTCTCCCCGCTCTCTTGCAGAACTGGATCCCCGCCTCCATCCAAACATCCAGCACCGCCCTGCTCTGTCTCGTGTTCGGGGCCTACATCGGCATCGCCCTCTTCACGCAACTCCAGGGACTGACGCTCTGGCTCCTCTCGTCGTACACCGGAGAACGGATGATTTTTGCGTTCCGGAGCCGGCTCTTCGAGCATCTGCAACACATTTGCGCGTCCTATCACGATAAGCACGGCCCCGCCGATTCCGTCTACCGGCTCCAGCACGATGCCGCAGCCGTGAAGCAGATTCCCATTGACGCGATCCTCCCGTTTCTTCGCGCGGTGTGCCTGCTCGCGGGGCTCGTCACCCTCATGCTCATTATCGACTGGCAGTTCGCGCTGGTCGCCATCGGGTTGCTGCCCGTCCTGTTCGCGCTGACACGCTATTCCGGCCGGAAGCTCCGGCTGACCTGGTCGGACGTGAAGTCGACCGAGAGCGCCACCATTGCCTGCGCGCAGGAAGTGCTCGGCGCCTCGCGCGTCGTCAAGGCATTCGGGCGGGAAGATCATGAGCACCGCCGTTTTCTCGACCATGCCATGGACTGGGTGAAAAAGCACAATTCCTTGGCGTCGGTCGGGAGCCGCTTCGATTTCCTGTTCGGCATGGCGGTCGCCATCGGCACCGCGACGGCGCTGGTCGTCGGCATCGATCATGTCAAATCCGGCCGCATCACGATGGGTGACTTCCTCCTGCTGATGGCCTATATGGCCCAACTTTCGATCCCCCTGGACACCGCCACCAAAAAGTTGGCGGAACTCCAGTCTTGTTTCGTGGGCTTTCGCCGGTCTCTGGCCATCTTGGATATCCCGCCCGTGATCGTCGACCACCCCATGACCCGCCCGCTGGTACGCGCCCGCGGAAGCGTGGCATTCCGCAGTGTGTCCTTCTCCTACCCCGGCGCGCCGGCCGTGCTTAGGAGTGTCTCCTTCTCGATCCCGCCGGGGACCAAAGTCGGCATTATGGGAACCAGCGGAGCGGGCAAGTCCACCTTGTTGAACTTACTCGCCCGCTTCTTCGACCCGTCGGAAGGCGCCGTGTTGCTGGATGGCGTGAACGTGAAGGACTATCGCTTGACGGATCTCCGCCGGCAGTTCGCCATTGTGCCGCAGGAGCCGATGCTCTTTTCCACCACCATTGCCGAGAACATTCGCTACGGCAACCTCCAGGCCACCCAGGCCGAGGTGGAAGCGGCCGCGCGGGCGGCGCATGCCGATACGTTCATTCGCCAGCGCCCCCAAGGGTACGCGACCCAGGTGGGCGAGCGGGGAGCCAGTCTGTCGGGTGGCGAACGCCAGCGGATCGCTCTGGCACGCGCCTTTCTCCGTGACGCTCCCATCGTCATCCTCGATGAGCCGACCAGCGCGCTGGATGCCCGAACGGAATCGGAACTGGTCAACGTCATGGATGAGCTCACGAAGGGCCGGACCACGTTTCTCATCACCCATCGAGCGAGCACGCTCAGGCGCTGTGATATCCAATTGACCCTGACGCAAGGCCGGGTGTCGCTGCATGCTTTGGACCTCGACCATATCGCGGCGACCCGCCCCCTCTCCGCTGTACCGGTCTAATCGACGGGGCAAGCGGAGGCCGTCTGCCTGGCGGCAAACCCCAGCGGATCGCCTCCGGCAGCTGCCCTCTCGCAGACGCTCCCCTCGTCATCCTCGATGAGCCGACCAGCGCGCTGGATGCCCGAACGGAATCGGAACTGGTCAACGTCATGGATGAGCTCACGAAGGGCCGGACCACGTTTCTCATCACCCATCGTGCGAGCACGCTCAGGC
>CBDIWP010000021.1:0-20652 GCA_965285945.1 uncultured bacterium
AAATTCGGCATGGGACCGATCTCTTGAAACCCCTGCTTCCTGTAAAATTCACGTGCGGACAGGTTGAAGTCCGAAACGCATGCGAACAGGTTCTTGGTTCGTCCGAACACCGCCGACTCGATGTGTGTGAGCATCGTGGTCCCCAGTCCCTTCCCTCTTGCCCAGAGCGCAATGCCCAGGAGTTCCAAATAGTCTCCCAGCAAAAACTGCGGTTTCACGATCGCGATGCCGGCCACATGCCCGCCGGATTCCACCACATAAGTCTCGCGCTCTTGCGGGATCGGACAAAAGATGCGCTTCCAATCCTCGGTGGTGTACCCCAACGTCTTCCAGGGGTCGGACTCGGCTAAGAGTGTGACCACCGCGTCACGGTCATCGGACGCCATGGTCCTGATCGCCGGGTTACTCATGCGGGACCGGCTTGCAATGTAAGAGTTCGCTGACCGTCATCGGTATGAGCCCCTTACGGGGCAGCACGTCGTTGGTGAGGCGCTCGATCACCTGACGGGTCTGCCTGCCCTTGCCGTTCGCATGGAATACGATGATGCTGCCGGGTCTGGCACGCTTGGACAGTGTGCCGAGGATCTGGTCGGTCGTCAGACGGGGATCCGGATCGCCCGATTCGATGCTCCACTGGATGAACCGCAGCCCGAGCGCTTTCACCACATTCACCGTCAGGTCGTCATATTCGCCGTAGGGCGGACGAAACAGCGTTGCCTTGCGGGCATAGTGCTCCTCAAGGAGTGCCACGGGGCGGCGGATTTCTTCCCGTTGTTCGGCGGCATTGTGCAGCGGCAGATGCGCGTGCACCTCGCCATGGGTGCCGATTTCAAAGAATTCGATCCCGAGCAGACGCTCCACAGCCTCGTTGTGCGTGACCATCCATCTCCCCGAGAGGAAGAAGGTCGCCGGAATCTGATGCTGAGTCAGGTACTCGACCAACGCCTCATCATATCCCGCCTCCTTGCGGACGGGGCACAAGTCGAAGGTCAGGGCCACGCCCGGGCAGGAGGGAGGCCCGGATGTCACGACCTGTGCCGATCCCGTCACAGGCGGAGAGACGCCCAGAGGGACGAGGAGCCCGAAGAGAAGAAGCCGAAAGGCGGTGCGTGCATTCATTATGAGCAGTATACCTCACTCCCTGACGGGATGGTTGACCCCAGATTTGCATGGCTGATACGGTGAGCCTATGCAATGGCCATCGTGGGAAATTGGGCGGGCGCTCGGCATTCCTGTTCGTGTGCATGCATCCTGGTTTTTGGTATTTCTCTTCGTGACCTCGACCTTGGCGACGGGCTATTTGCCGGACACGCTGCCGGGCTTGTCGTCCGAGCGGTATTGGGCCATGGGGGGAATTGCGGCGGTGTTCCTGTTCGTCTCCGTCCTGCTCCATGAACTGGGCCATTCGTATGTCGCCTTGCGCTATCGGATTCCCATTGACCAGATCACGCTGTTCATCTTCGGCGGCGTCGCGCATATGCGGAAAGAAGCGCCCAGCCCGCGCGCAGAATTTCTCATCGCCATCGCAGGCCCCATTGTGAGCTTTCTGCTGGGCGCCCTGTGTCTCGGGTTGGTGTTCCTCGCAGAATTGATGCAGGAGCAGCATGCGACGAAAGGCTTCGTGATGCTGGGCGCTTTGCTGGGAATGGTCAACGTCCAGTTGGGCCTATTCAATCTGATTCCCGGATTTCCATTGGACGGCGGGCGGGTGTTGCGGGCCGGACTCTGGGCTTGGGGAAAGGATTTCTATCGGGCGACGAAACAGGCGGCGGTCATCGGCTTGGGCTTCGGCATCCTATTCGGCCTTCTGGGCATGAGCGTCATTGTGGCAGCGATGAGCGGGGCGCTGCCGGCTGCCATGGCGTCCAATGGCGGGTGGATCATCTTTATCGGCATGTTTTTGTTTGCCGCCGCGCTCGCCAGCCGCCGGCAGGCGACGCTCCAGCACACGCTCGGCGCCATCCCCGTGCGTGATTTGATGGTGCAGGCCGTAGTGACTATTCCTCCGGACTCCACCCTGGAAGACGCGGTCGTGCACTATTTTCGGCCCTATGGCTATGGGGGCTTCCCCGTCATAGAGGATGGCCGACTCAGAGGGCTGCTGACCGTCGAAGAGGTGCAGGCGGTCCCGACCGCCCTCTGGCTGTGGCGCAGAGTCGACCAGGTGATGCGTCCGGTTTCACCGTCGTTGGTGGTGGCTCCCGGCGCTCCGGTGATTCAAGCCATGGAGCGCATGGCGCGGGACGGGTGGGATCGGCTCGTCGTCATGGACGGCGAACAGATCGTCGGTCTCGTGACGCAGTCCGCCATCGTGCACTTCCTCCAACTCCGCAAATCCTGATCGCTCCAGCGGGACGACGCCCGGGACTGACTGTCCTCATCCGTCCGCGCGCGCCACAGAAATGTTTTGCGCAATGGCGACGCGGATGAGGTGAACGACCAGCAGGAACCCGTAGACGACGCAGAAGAATTTGCACGTCACGCGAGTAGAAATCCATCAACGGGACCGGCAGGCAGAGCGCGAAGAACAAGCTGGCGATAAGCGTGGCGACGGTCAGCCGTCGGCTAAATTCATACGAGGGTTCCTTGCTCATGGGTTTCAAGGCGCTCGCATAGCGTTCTGCCCGCTGCAGGCGGGCCTGATCCAGCGCATCGTCGATGAGGCCCCCATACCGTAGACTGAAATGCCCATACAATTATAAAGAGCCAGGGCATGGGCCACAGGGGCCAGTACAGCATGCCGGCCTATTGGTCGCTGCTGATCAGGACGGCGGAAGAGGGGCATACAGGATGCGCCCGTCGCTCACGCTCGAACAGCGGATAGGCGTACTTCAAGACGACCACGGCGATCGCCGCGCTCATCGTTTCGTCCGGAATATACCGGATACAGTTCTGAAACCAGTTGACCACGTACCACCCGACATGCTCTCCCCCGACGAGGCCCAACCAGGATTCCAGCTGCATCTCGATGGTGTAGTCCCGGAGCGCGATCCGGCGCCGAGCGCGTGGGCGACCTCCGGATTCAGCGCGAAGGTGGACCGTTCGTCGAGCGCCGATTGCACGAGCGTCCCGAGTAGGCTCATGACGACTGCGCCGGCCACGCCGAAACTCAGGAGAAACCAGGTATGCGCCAGGCCGGAACTCTTGCTGGTGCGGACATATCTCTGGAAGCCCGCCCGCCTCGCCAACATGCCCCAGAAGAGTGCGCCGGTCATGTAGATCAGCGACCAGGGAAAGATGATCACATCGGCGCCGGCTTCCGGGAAGAGGAGCCAATTGACCCCCGAGTTCGACAAGAGCGCCACGATGGCCCTCTCGAGGTGACGGCTGAGCGCAGTCCCACATAGTTCAGCAGCACGCCCGCCGCCAGGATGACGCTGGTTTCGTTGAGCAGCAGGTAGGAGGTCCCCGCAGCGGTTTTGAGGAAAAGAAAATCGATCTCCCGGTGCCCATATCAGCGGGGAATGGAAGCCCTCGCCAGAAAAAGGGCGGAACGTGCACCGGCGTGCCGCGGCATCTTATAACTGATGCCGAGACCCACACGCCGGCTGAGCGGGCTCAATCGGAAGAAGGCGGCGAAGCCGAGAGATGCGCACGTTGCTGGAGGTGATGGGCGACCGCGGCGCTGAATAAGAGCAGCAGAGAAGAGTAGTAGACCCACAGCAGCAACAGGACGATTTCGAGGAGGGACCCGTAGAGCCGGACATACACCGTGGCATAGCCGCTATAGGTGACGAACAGCAGCTTCGCCGCGACCCACAGGACGCCGAATGTCATGGCGCCGACCATGGCTTCGCGCCATTCCGGGCGGCGGCGCGGAACAAACCGATACAGCAGGCTCACCATCAAGAAGGCCAGGGCAAAGGGGACGGTATAGGTCAGCAGAAAATCATGGGCTGCGAGGCCGACGAGATCGATTCCCCATGGCCGCGGAGCATAGCTGATCAGGTAGTTGATCATCTGCGTGGCGACATAGGACACGATCAACAGCAGCGAGGTCGCTCCGAGCAGGGCGACGGAGATCGCCGTCGAAATCAGGAGATGACGCCGCCGGGTGCTCTCGAATACGACATTGAGCGCATAGTCCAATTCATAAAAGACCAGTGCGCCGAACCAGGCAAAGGATAAAAATACGACCCACCGCACGCTTTCCAAGGCGCTGATTCGATGAAACTCCTCGGCGACGTGCTCCCCCAATGAGGGCAGAAAGCTTTTCAGGAAGCTGAGTAAAAACTGTTCGCCGATACCCTCTTGGGACACCAGAAAGCTGATGCTGTACAGCAAGAGGAATACCAAGGGGAAGAGGGACAGCAAGGAGAAAAACGCGAGAGAGGCCGCCAGGCTGGCGCATCCGTGGCGTTGAAAGGCCTTGGCGACGTCGAGCAGGAAGTGAAAGACGCTCATGAAGCCTTTCATGGGACGCAGCGAGCGGGCGCGACGCCAAATCAGGAGTGCTTGCGAGACAGTGAGTCTTACTTCAGAGTCAGCACGGCTTGCGCGGCGAGGTTCACGAGCGGATTGGGATAGATTCCGAACCAGACCACGCCAGCGATCGCGCAAGCGAGCACAATAGACAGGGCCGGCGACATCACGAACCGCGGTGAGGCGCTCGTCAACGCACCCGGCTCCCGCATGTACATGACCATCACCAGACGCAGATAGTAATACGCTGACACCGCCGAGAATACGAGGGCCAGGACCGCCAGCCACGCCATGCCGGCTTCCACCGCCGCCATGAAGACGTATAACTTACCGATGAATCCGGCGGTCGGGGGCAGCCCGGCCAATGACACCATGAAGACCAGCATCAGCAAGGCTGCGATGGGATGGCGCTTGGCGAGGCCGGTGAAATCCTCAATCTCTTCCCCTTCGAGACCGCCCTTCCTGAGCATGGCGACGATCGCGAAGGCACCGAACGTCATGAACGCGTAGAGCGCGATGTAGAGCAGCACGCTCGCGACTCCATGCGCGCTGCCGGTGGCACCGGTGTAGCGTCCGGCGGCGACCACGCCAATCAGCGCATAGCCCGCATGGGCGATGCTCGAGTAGGCCAGCATCCGCTTCACGTTTGTCTGCACCAGCGCGACGATGTTGCCCAACACCAGCGTGGCGATGCAGAGCACGAGGAACATGGCGGACCAGTTCGCCTTCAGCCCCCCCATCCCCTCGATGAACACGCGCAGAAAGGCGCCGAAACTGGCGGCTTTCGAGGCGACGGCCATGAAGGCCGTGACGGAGGTCGGGGCCCCTTGATAGACGTCCGGCGTCCACATATGGAAGGGCACGACCGCGAGTTTAAACGCGAAGCCCACGGCAATCAGAATGGTCGCCAACAACAGCAGAGGATCATCGAGGCTCCGGCCGTTGATGGCCCCGGCGATGGCGGCCAGTCGGGTGCTGCCGGTTGCGCCGTACAAAAGCGAGATGCCGTACAAAAGAATGCCCGAGGAGAAGGCGCCCAGCACAAAGTATTTGGCCGACGCTTCCAATGAACGAGGCTGCGACCGTTTGAGTCCCGCCATGACGTAGAGCGACAGCGACATGAGCTCCGTGCCGAGATAGATGGTCAGCAAGTCGGCCGCCGACACCATGACCATCATGCCGCAGAGCGCGAGCAGCACGAATCCGTAGTATTCGCCTAGGTACAGCCGCTCTTCTTTCAAATAGGAAAACGACAGGAGGACGGTCAGGCCGGTCACGAAATAGAGCAGGAGCTTCCAAAAGGCTCCATAGGCATCGATGACGACCAGGCCGCCGAAGGCGGTCTCGGGGTGGCTCATTTGCGAGGCGGTCAGACCCATGCAGATGGCCAGCGTGCCCAGGCTGAGCCAGGCGAGCCCATCCTTCTTGGAGGCCTGGAGTACCGGATCCAGCACCAGGACGAGGCAGGCCGCCGCGATGACCAGCAACTCGGGAAGGACGAGGAACAGATCGTGGACCGCGAAGGTCATGGCTGGCCGACCTCCGCAGAGACTGGACGTAGCGGTTCCGGCGCCGCGGGGGGCGGACCGGCCGCGGTCGCGGATACAGGCATGGACGGCAAGGACCGCGCAATGACTTTCTCCACGCTGGCATGCATGCGGGTCAAGAGCGGGTTGGGGAACAGCCCGATCAAAAAGACCAGAACGACCAGCGGCACCAGGGTCAGCATCTCCCGCTGGTTCACATCACGAAGTTTGGGCAGCATCTGGGGCAACGCACTGCCGAAGGCCACTCGCTGGACCATCCAGAGCATGTAGGCGGCCGCCAGGATAATGCCCAACGAGGCCAGTGCCGTGGCGATTTTGCTCCAGAGGAAGGTGCCGGCCAACACTAGGAATTCGCCGACGAAACTGTTCGTGCCCGGCAAACCCAGCGAAGAGAGCGCGAAGATAACGAAGACAATCGCATACCGCGGCATCGGCTTCGTGAGGCCTACGTTGTCGGCGATCTGACGGCTGTGGGTCCGCTCGTAGATGATGCCCACACAGAGGAAGAGGCCGCCCGTCGTAATCCCGTGGTTGACCATCTGCATGACGGCCCCTTCGATGCCTTGGATGTTGAACATGAACAAGCCGAGCGTCACGAAGCCCATATGGCTCACGCTCGAATAGGCGATCAGTTTCTTGAGATCCGGCTGGGCCAGCGCCATATAGGCGCCGTAGATGATGGCGACGATCGACAGGGTCACCATCAGCGGGGTGAATGCCTGAGAGGCCTCGGGCAACATCGGAAGGCTGAAGCGCAAAAACCCATAGGCGCCCATCTTGAGCAGGACGCTCGCCAGGATGACGCTGCCGGCGGTCGGCGCCTCGACATGGGCATCCGGAAGCCACGTATGGAACGGGAACATCGGCACCTTGACGGCAAAGGCGGCGAAGAAGGCCAGGAAGAGCCAGAATTGCAGCGAGGCCGGATAGGTCCCTTGGCTCAGTTGCACGATGTCAAACGTATGGCCGCCGTTGAAATACAGCGCCAGAATAGCGACCAGTAACAGCACGCTCCCGGCCAGCGTATAGAGGAAGAACTTGATGGCCGCATAGAGGCGGTTCGATCCGCCCCAGACGCCGATCAAAAGATACATCGGAATCAGCATGGCCTCCCAGAACACGTAGAACAGCACGAAGTCGAGCGCGACGAAGACGCCGATCATCGCGCCTTCCATGATCAACAGCATGGCCATGAAGCTTCTGAGCCGGGTTTCGACGGACCGCCATGAGATCAGCACGCAGAGGGGCATCAGCACCGTCGTCATCAGCACCAGCGGCAGACTGATTCCGTCAAGGCCCAGGCTGTAATGGATCGGCGGGGCGGTGATCCAGACGGCCCGCTCGGTGAACTGCATCTGGCCGGACGAGGCATCGAACAGCCACCAGAGCGGCAGGGAGATTAGCAGGTCGGCGAGCGTGATGCCGAGCGCGATCATTCTGACGCCGGTCTCTCTCACCAGGCACAGGGCGGCTGCGCCCGCCAGCGGGACGACGATCAACAATGTCAGCCAGGGAAAGGCACTCGTCATGGGGTTACCGGTCCAGCGTCATGGTGATGATGGTGAATGAATGGGGATGCCTCAGAGGAACATGAACATAGTGAATAAGAGGACGGCTCCCAGGACCATGCCGAGGGCATAATGCTGTGTCTGTCCGCTTTGGACCAATCGGAGCAGCCATCCTCCCCAGGCGAAGGCTCGCGCGACGCCGTTGACCGCTCCGTCGATCATCCCCACGTCGATCCGCTGCCATAACCGGGAGGCGACGCCGAAGGTCGGCTGGACGAAGAGGCGGTCGTACGCTTCGTCCACGTACCATTTGTGGAGTGACCCTTGATATAAGCCCTGCCATCGCCGGGCCATGCGGTCCGGCAATCCGGGATGGAGCACATAGGCATAGTAGGCGCCGGCGATGCCGGCCAGGCCCATCAGGGTCGCCACCGCCATGATCGCAAGACCCGCCCCGCCGTGATGGGCGGCTCCATTGCTCCCCGTGGAAAAGACCGGTTCGAGAAACGAGGGAATGCCCAGATAGCCGGTCAGGATGCTGAAGCCGGCCAGCACCAAGAGCGGCGTCGTGATGGTCCGGGACGGTTCATGGATATGTCCCGCATGCTGCGGGTCCACATGCGACGGGCCCCAAAAGGTCACAAACACCAGGCGGAAACTATAGAAGGCCGTGAGGAGCGCGGTGACTAGTCCGAAGACGGTCAGCACCTGGCCCAGGGTTCCCGACGACCAGGCGGAGATCAACAGATCGTCTTTGCTGAAAAATCCGGCGGTCAGGGGAAATCCGGCCAGGGCCAGCGAGCCCACGAGGAACGTCCAGTAGGTGATGGGTAGTTGGTCCTTGAGGCCGCCCATGCGACGCATGTCCTGCTCATGGTGGAGGGCGATGATGACCGAGCCGCACCCCAGGAACAGCAGGGCCTTGAACGCGCCATGCGTCAGCAGGTGATACATGCCGGAGGCATAGGCGCCCAGCCCGCAGGCCATGACCATGTACCCCAGTTGGCTGACCGTGGAGTAGGCGACGATCCGTTTGATGTCGGTTTGGGTCAGGGCAATCGTCGCCCCCAGCACCATCGTGGCGCCGCCCACCAGCGCCACCACGTCCATGGCGACCGGAGACAAGTTGTAGAGCGGAGCGAGCCGCGCCACCATGAAGACGCCGGCTGTCACCATCGTCGCAGCGTGGATCAACGCGGAGATGGGGGTCGGTCCCTCCATGGCATCGGGCAGCCACACATGCAGCGGCACCTGTGCCGATTTGCCGATTGCCCCGGCGAAGAGCAACAGGCAGATGACGGTAAACACCGAGACGTCCCAGGTTCCGCCGAAAGGTCCCAGCAGGTTCATCGTCAGATCGGGCACCTGATACGCGGCCGGGAAGACCTCGAGATAGTTCAAGGAGCCGAAGCTGTACCAGACCAGCAAGAGGCCCAGCATGAAGCCGAAATCGCCGATGCGGTTGACGAGAAAGGCTTTCGTGGCCGCCGCGCAGGCCGAGGCCCGTTCATACCAATGCCCGATGAGAAGGTACGAGCAGAGGCCGACGGCTTCCCAGAACACGAATAACTGCAGCAGGTTGTCGGCCAGGACGAGCATCAACATCGAAAACGTGAAGAGCGCGAGGTAGCTGAAAAACCGGGCGTACCCGGCATCACCGTGCATATAGCCGATCGTGTAAATGTGCACGAGCGAGCTGACGATCGTGACCAGCAACAGCATCACGGCGGTGAGCCGGTCAATATAGAGCCCGATATGGATGTCCAGATGTCCGGACGTGAGCCAGCTGTAGAGGGGAACGGCAATGACCGCTCCATCGGCCACTTCGAGAAAGGCCGCGATGGAGAGGGCGCACGCGAGCAGCACGGCCGGAACCGCCACGAGATGGGCCCGGTCTTTGATGCGTGAGCCGGCCAGCCCCAAGATGAGGAAGGCCGCCATGGGAAGCAGAGGGATCAGCGCCACAGACATAGACGGCTTACCACTTCATGAGATTAAAGTCTTCCACGTTGATCGTGGACCGCGACCGGTGCAGGGCGATGATGATCGCCAGCCCGACCGCCACTTCGGCCGCCGCGACGGTCAGCGCAAAGAAGACGAACACCTGACCGCCCAGATCTTGAAGGTGTTCCGAAAACGCGACGAAGTTGATATTCGTGGCGTTCAGCATCAACTCGACTGAAAGGAGAATCGCGATGATGTTGCGCCGGATTAGCACGCCGGCCACGCCCGTGAGGAACACGATCGCGCTCAAGATGAGGTAATAGGAGACAGGCACGGTCATGGGGTGGGAGACTCCATGACGTCCCTCTTCGCCAGGATGATGGCGCCGACCATCGCCACCAGGAGAATGAGCGAGGCGACTTCAAACGGGAAAAGATAGGTCGAGAACAGGGCCTCTCCGATCGCCAGCGTGTTTTCTGCGGCGGGCGCCGCACCGGGGCCCGCCGGGACGGTGCCACTGCCCGGTTGCCCGGTCGTGGCGCTGCCCGCCAGCAAGATCATGAATTCGATGAACAGAGGGACGCAGACGAAGCCCGCGATCCGCCATTGGCTGTGATACCGGTCATCGCGCTTCACGTTGAGCAGCATGACGACGAAGAGATACAGGACCAGAATGGCGCCCGCATACACGATAATTTGAACCGCCGCCAGGAACTCCGCATGGAGGGTCACGTACAGACCGGCCACATGGAAAAACATGACGAGCAGAGAAAGCGCGCTATAGACGGGGTTTTTCAGTGCCACCACCAAGACGGCGGTGAGCACGATGATAGCGGCGAAGTACCAGAAAAAAAGCTGCCCCACGGTCCACTCCCTCATCCACGCGCCGGAACCGGCTCCGGCGGTTGCCCAATGCTTCTCTGCGATTAGTTCGGCTTTTGCGGTACGTGTTTATAGGGGACGTTGAAGAACGCCACATTCGGATGCTGCAATTCGAGGCGCTTCTCGCGCACCGGGAACGAACGATCGCCGATCGCCAGCAATTGTTCTTTGTCCAGATGGAGCTGCCGCTTGTCGTACACGGCCCATTCGAATTCTCTCGTCATGGCCAACGCGTCCACGGGGCAGGCCTCTACGCACATGCCGCAAAACAGACAACGCGTCATGTCCATGTAATACTCTTTGGAGTAGCGCTTCGTCGGCTCGCCCGGCACTTCGGCGCTGATCACGCGGATCACCCGCGAGGGACAGGCCGCTTCACAAAGATCGCAGCCCACGCACTTTTCGGTTCCGTCGTCGTAGCGCAGCAGCGCCAGCATGCCGCGATAATTATCCGGCAACGTGCGCTTCTCATGCGGGTACTGCAACGTGATCGGCTTGTAATGGATCAAGTGCGACATCGTGGCCTTCATGCCCACGAGAATCTCGTAGAACGTGATGGTCTTGAGCCAGCCGGTGAAAGATCGACGTTGCTGTGTGGGTGCCTGCGCCATGCCCGATATTCTTTACTGCATTTGATTGTAAATATACACCGCAATGGCCGTCACGATGATGTTGCCCAGTGCGATGGGCAACATGACTTTCCACCCGAACTTCATGAGCTGATCATACCGAAGCCGGGGCAGTGTGGCGCGCAGCCAGAAGAACAGGAACAGGAAGCCGTAGACTTTCACGGTGAACCAGGCGACGCCTTCGGCCCAGGCGAACGATTCCAAGCCCAGATGGCCGAGGATCGTGCCGGGATAGGGGGCATTCCATCCGCCCAAGAACAAGGCGGCGGCGACGCAGGACACCAGGACCATGTTTGCATACTCGGCAATGAAGAAGAACGCGAAGCGCATGCCGCTGTATTCCGTAAAGAAGCCGGCGACCAACTCGCTTTCGGCTTCCGGCAAATCGAAGGGCACGCGGTTGGTTTCGGCGACGGCCGAGATGACGTACACGACGAACGCAAAGATCTGGGGCGCGGGAAACGCGAACACGTACCAATGCCAGAAGCCTCCCGTCTGCGCCTCGGTGATCTTCACAAGACTCAAGGAGCCGGCCATCAACAGCACGCCGACGATGGCCAACCCCACATTCAATTCATAGCTGATGATCTGCGCGGCGGAGCGTAAGCCCCCGAGCAGCGAGTACTTGCTGTTCGAAGCCCAGCCGCCCAGGATGATGCCGTAGGCACCGATGGAGGTAAAGGCGAGGATATAGAGAATGCCGATGTTGATATCGCTGATCACGAACGGTTTAATGGTAAGGCCGAAGACTTCGAGCGACTGGTCCGGACCGAACGGAATGACGGCGAAGCCGATCAGTGCCGGCACCATCGCCAGGATCGGCGCCAGGCTGAACAAAAACTTGTTGGCGCCGGCCGGCACGATGTCTTCCTTGAAAAAGAGCTTCAACCCGTCGGCGATGGGTTGCAGAATGCCGTAGGGGCCGACTTCCATGGGGCCCATGCGGTCTTGCATCCATCCCAGCACCTTCCGTTCTGCCAGGGTCAGGATCATGACGGTCAACATCACAATGCCCATGACGGCGGCAATCTGGGCAAGGGACACAGCAAGGCGTAGACCGATTTCAGTCACGATGACTCTCCTCAGTTAACGGGCAGATCAACGGTGCTCTGTTCATGCGACTTTCACCATAGACACCGCCGTCGTCCTGAAGGCGGGTACGCGGGTGACCGGGTCTATGCGGCAATCAAACAAATGGATCGCACCCTGGCCGAAGTGATCGGGGAACCAGGCCAGGCCTTCCGGCACGCGTCCGACGACCTTGACCGGAGTGATCAACTCTCCGCGGGCATTCGACAGGCGCACACGATCGCCGTCCACCAGCGCGAATCGGGCCGCATCGCGCTCATTAATGCGCAGGGCACCCGTGCCTTCGATTTGTACGAGTCCTTTGGACCGGGTGGAAAGCTTGCCGGAGTGGAACAGGCTCTGCACCAACTCCAGCTGCACGGTGCCTTCCGGCCGAGGGGCTGGCGCGATCAAGGAATACCGGGCTGCGAGGTCCTGTTGATAGCCGGTGGCCACATACCGGTCCATGACGGCCCGATCGGTTTTGGGCAGGATGGGCGACGGTCCGAGGACCCCATAGCCTGGAATGAGGCTGCGGATTTCTTTCAAAATGTCCTTACTGTCCGCGTAATCGAAGGGCGAGTCCATGAGGATTGCCAGCGCCGCGAATACTTCCCAATCCGGTCGGCTCTCTCCCACCGGCTCAATCGCGGGCCGGACCGCCTGGACGTGCCCTTCCGTGTTGGTAAAGGTGCCGTTCTTTTCCATCGCGGACGCCACGGGCAAGACCACATGGGCGAGCGCGGCCGTTTCGGTCAGAAACAACTCCTGACAGACGAGGAGATCGAGTTTGCGCAGTGAGGCGTCGGCCCGCACCTGGGCCGGGAGGCTCGCCACGGGATTCTCCCCGACGATGAA
This sequence comes from uncultured bacterium, assembly GCA_965285945.1. Classification (GTDB taxonomy): domain Bacteria; phylum Nitrospirota; class Nitrospiria; order Nitrospirales; family Nitrospiraceae; genus Nitrospira_D. Next base: position 12,859 of record CBDIWP010000021.1, read on the forward strand.
CATGGCCTTGAGGAGGCCGGCTCCCGCCCGGTCCAACATTTCGACGAGGGACGCTCCGCTGTTCGCCGGCGGCTCGCCGCCCCACAGTTGCACCAGACGGTCCCGCACCGTCCGATCCGCGATATCGCAGGGGCCCGGCAGGAATTCGGCGACCGCACCCATCTCGATGGTGCCCTGATCGTTGTTTTCTTCGGCGAGAGGCGCGAACCCGCATCCGGGCTGATCCATCTTGCCCAGAAGCAGCAGCAGGTCCAACAGATCCATGGAACCGGTGTAGCCGGCCTGGCTGCGCAGGAGGCCTTGCCCGGCCAGGACCACGACGCGTCGTCCGCCCGCGAGGACCTTCGCCGCATCGCACAACGCCGCCCGGTCGATACCGGTCGCCGTGTGTAGATCCGCCCAGGACGTTCGCTCCAGCGCCTCTCGGATCGCCTGTGCGTACGCCGGTTGCCGCTGCTCCAGATCCGGCTGGACCAGCTGCTGTTCGACGACCGCTTTGAGGAGGCCCAGAACCGGATTGCGCAGGTACGCGGTCGGTACGGAAAAATGGTGGGAGGACAGGTTCGCGATGTTGCTGATCGTATCGATCGCCGGTTCGAGTGCTTCAATCGTAATGAGCGTGGCGCTCCGCTTCTTGACGGCTTCTTTGACCTTGAGCGCTGTGATCGGATTCGTCTCCGTCACGTTGGTCCCGACCAGCAGCAGCACGTCGGCGGACAGGATGTCATCGAAGCTCACCGTCCACCGGTGAGTGCCTTGCACCCGGCGCATCGCCTGTACTCCGTTGAGGTGGCCGTAGCGCGCGCTGCTGTCGATGCTGTTCGTGCCGATGGTCATGCGCATGAATTTCTGGAAAAGATACAGCTCTTCGTTGGTACAGCGCCCTGAGATGAGTCCGCCGAAACTCTGCCCACCGTGGGCGGCCTTGATCGCCCCCGTTCGTTCCGCGATGAATTCCAACGCTTCTTCCCACGTCGCTTGAGCCAGGATACCGTCGCGGCGCACCAATGGATGGGTCAACCGTTCCGGATGACTCCCGGCATGAAACCCGAAGAAGCCCCGCGCGCAGAGATCGCCGTTGTTCCGTCCGGCTCCCTGGGCCGAATTGACTTCGACCAGTTCCTGGTTCTTGGTTTGCACCGTGATCTGGCAGCCGTCCCCGCAATAGCCGCAAATCGTGTCGGCCCGCTTGAGCATCCACGGCCGGTATTCGTACATCGAAAGGCGGCTCGTGATGGCGCCGACCGGACAGATTTGCACGCAGCCGCCGCAAAACTCACAATCGAGCGGGTGGGGGCCGAAGTGCTTGATCTCCGTCATGGTGCCGCGGCCGACGGGGGCCAGGGCTTTGACGTCCATCACTTCGTCGCAATAGCGGACACAGCGGAGACACTGCACGCAGCGATTCATCTGGGTTTCGATGAGCGGGCTGAAATAGTCCTTCGGGAAAATGCGCTTGGTTTCGACGAAACGGCTGGTCGTGGCCGTATACTGGTGGGAAAAGTCCTGCAGGTCGCAGCGGCCGCCCTGATCGCAGACCGGACAATCCAGGGGATGGTTGGCCAGGATGAACTCGAGGACGGATTTGTGGGCATCATTGACGACGGTCGTCGCGGTGCGCACGCTCATGCCTTCGGCGACGGGCGTGCTGCAGGCCGTTTGGAGCTTCGGCATTTTTTCCACTTCCACGAGGCACATGCGGCAGTTCGCATCCGGTTTGAGCTTCGGGTGATAACAAAAATGCGGAATCATGACCCCGACCCGACGCGCCGCTTCGATCACCAGCGTCCCCTTGGGGACGGTGACCTGGTGGCCGTCGATCGTGAGCCGTACTGTGTCTGTCGTCGTGTTAGGCATCAATCACGCTCGTTGTGATGCCGCCTGATTGCCGTGTGCACGTCCACATCCTACCTTCCCGGGCGGATGGGCTCAGGCCGGATCAAATTGGCCGCGTCCGCTTCATGAATTAATGTCACGTACTCGTGCCGCCAATGTTTCAGGGTGCTCATGATCGGGGCGACTTCCGCATCGCCAAAGGCACAGACGGTTCGGCCGGCGATGTTTTTGCATAGATCCGTCAAGGTTTCAAGGTCCTGTGCCTGTCCCCGCTTGGCCACAATGCGCCGCATGGTCTGCACCAGCCAGGAACTGCCTTCCCGGCAGGGACTGCACTTGCCGCAGGACTCATGATAGAAAAATTCCATCAGGCGCAGCGCGGCCCAGACCATGCTCGTGCCCTCTTCCATCACGGTGACCCCGCCGGAGCCCAGCATGGACCCTGCGGCGGCGACAGACTCGAAGTCCAGCTTCACGTCCAGATGGTCCGGCGTCAAAAACGGCGCCGAGGCGCCACCCGGGATGAAAGCTTTCATCGGCTTGTCCGAACGCATGCCGCCGGCATGCTCATACACCAATTCCCGGAAGGTGACGCCCATCGGAACTTCGTAATTGCCCGGCCGTTTGACGTGGCCGCTGACACAAAACACTCGCGTCCCCGTGCTTTTCGGGGGAGAGCCGATCGCCGCGAACCATTCGGCGCCGCGATTGAGTATGTGGGGTAGGTTCGCCAGCGTCTCCACATTATTGACGACGGTCGGCTTGTTGTAGAGCCCATGGGTGGCCGGGAACGGCGGCTTCACCCGCGGCAGCCCCCGCTTGCCTTCCAACGATTCGAGCAACGCGGTTTCTTCCCCGCAGATATAGGCCCCGGCCCCGCGATGCACCCAGACCTCCACGGTGACGCCGGTGCCCAGGATATTATGGCCGATATACCCGGCGGCGCGGGCCTCGTCCAGCGCCCGTTCGAGAATCCGTGAGGCCAGCACCAATTCGCCCCGGATGTAGATGTAAGCGGATTGGGCCCCGATGGCATAGGATGCGAGCACAATGCCTTCGAGTAGTTGGTGCGGGTCGCGCTCCATCAGCTGCCGGTCCTTGAAGGTGCCGGGCTCGCTTTCATCCGCATTGCAGCAGAGATAGCGGGGACCTTGGTAATCCTTCGGGAGGAATCCCCATTTGACTCCGGTCGGAAAGCCGGCCCCCCCGCGACCACGCAAACCGGATTTCATGACGGTGGCCGTCACGTCGGTGGGGATGATCCGGCCGAGCGTTTTGCGCAAGGCCTGATACCCGCCGGTCTTTTCATAATCCGCCAGCGAGCCGCTATATCCCGGCTGCGACATGTTCTTCAGAAGGATGAGTTCGTGTGTAGGCATCTGTTGATCCGATGACGTGTTCTCAGCCTTTGCCGTTCGCGGCTTCCGGCCACATGAAGGGCCCGCTCTTGAGCGGACTCGTGCCCGTCGTGGTGAGGTCGGTGAGGATCCGATCCAATTTGTCCTCGGTCAGCCGTTCGTAATAGTCCTCGTTGACTTGCATCATGGGGCCGGTCCCGCAGGCGGCCAGGCATTCCACCGCGCTGAGCGTGAAAAGGCCGTCCGCCGTCGATTCCCCCGGCGCGATGCCCAGTTTGTTCTTGATCCAGGCGATCACCGTGTCGGAGCCGACCAAGGCGCACATCAACGACTTGCAGACCTGTATATGAAACCGTCCCACCTTCTTCAAATTCAACATGGTGTAGAAGGTGGCCGTCTCATAGACCTGCGGCGGCGTCAGGCCGAGCAGTTTGGCGATCTCTTTCATCGCCGGCTCGGTAATGTACCCGGCGTCCCGCTGGGCCATATACAGGAGCGGGATGAGCGCAGACCGCTTCACCGGATAGCGGCGGAGGATATCGGCGATTTCATCCTGGTATTTTTCAGTCAACGTCATCGATCACACTCGCCCATCACGATATCGTACGTGCCGAAGATCGTAATAATGTCGGAAATGAGATAGCCGCGGGCCATGTGGTCGAAGGCTCCCATATGGATGAAGGACGGAGAGCGGATCTTCAATCGATAGGGGCGCGGGCTGCCGTCGCTGATGATGAAGAAGCCGAGTTCGCCCTTGGGCGCTTCCGTGGCGCAGTAGGTCTCGGCTTTGGGCGGCTTGAACCCCTGCGTGAAGATGATGAAGTGGTGGATCAGGCTCTCCATGTCCCGCATCACTTGCGGTTTCGGGGGCGGAATGTATTGCGGCACATCCGCCATTATCGGCCCCGGCGGCATCTGGTCGAGACATTGCGCGATGATCCGTGCACTCTGGCGCATCTCTTCCATCCGGATCCAATACCGATCGTAGGTGTCGCCGTTCTTTCCCACGGGCACTTCCCAATCCACCTTGTGATAGACCCCATAGGGCTCCATCTTGCGAACGTCGTAGGCCACCCCGGATCCGCGGAGCGTGGGGCCGGTCAGCCCGAAGTTAATGGCATCCTCGGCCGAAATAACGGCCACGTTCTTGGTGCGTCCCAGCCAGATCCGATTGGAGGCGATCAGCGAATCATATTCGCTGACCTTCTGCGGGAACGTGTCGAGGAACGTTTTCAAGCGCAGCACCAGATCCGGCGTGAAGTCGCTGTCCACTCCGCCGATCCGGTAATAATTCAACGTCAGCCGGGCCCCGCAGAGTTTCTCGAACAGATCGAGCAGAATCTCCCGCTCCCGGAAGGTCCAAAAGAAGACGGTCATGGCGCCGATATCGAGCGCCTGCGTGCCGAGCCAGAAAAGGTGCCCGATGATCCGCTGCATCTCGGCTACGATCGTGCGGACATATTCGGCCCGTTCAGGCACCGTGATGCAGAGGAGCTTCTCGACTGCCCGCACATAAGCGTAGTTATTGGACATGGCGCAGACGTAATCGAGCCGGTCCGTGTGGGGGATGATCTGCATGTAGGCGAGGCCTTCAGAGAGTTTCTCGACGCCGCGATGGAGATACCCGAGATCCGGTGTCGCCTTCACGACCCGCTCGCCGTCCAGTTCGAGCACCACGCGCAGCACGCCATGGGTGCTGGGATGCTGCGGACCCATGTTGAGCAGCAGTTCTTCCCGCCGGCGCGATCCCTGCGGGCCGGTGTCCGCCAGGAACGGCTTTTTCTGCTCGTCCGGAATCTCGCCGTCGCGTTGTTCGACCGGCGGCTCATCGAGGCGGGGGATGAAGTCGAACTGGCTGCGCCAGCCGCGACCCTCGGCCGGGAAGTCCTTCCGCAACGGATAGCCCTCCGCATAGTCTTCCGGCATCAGGATGCGGCGCAAGTCGGGATGGCCGGTAAATCGGATGCCCATCATGTCGTAGACTTCCCGCTCCAGGAATTCGGCGCCGCGCCAGATCCCCGTGACCGAATCGATGGCCGGATTCTCTTCCGTGACCCGTGCCTTGAGGCGGATCCGCTTCCCATGAGGCAGGGAGAGCAGCTGATAGATGACTTCGAACCGTTCCTGATCTCCCGGATAGTCGGCCGAGCAGATGTCGGTAATGTGGTCGAAGCTCGTTTCCGGCGCATCGTGCAAATAACGGGCGATCTCGAGGATTTTCGAGGCGCGCACCTGGGCGGAGACTTCCGCGCGGGCGGCGTCGACATGGACCGAGTGGACGGCGTCCGGAAATTTCTTGAGCAGCGTGTCCGCCAATGCCTGCATCATTACTTGACGAAGACCTTTTCCCGCTGAATTTTTTCCTGGAGCTTGAGCAGGCCGTCCAACAGCGCTTCAGGGCGCGGGGGGCACCCGGGCACATAGACGTCGACCGGCACAATCTGATCGACACCCTGCACGACCGCATAACTGTTGTAGTGGTTTCCGGACGTGGCGCAGGATCCCATGGAAATGACATAGCGCGGTTCCGGCATCTGATCGTAGATGCGCCGGATGACCGGCGCCATCTTGCGCGTGACCGTCCCGGCGACGATCATCAAATCGGATTGCCGGGGGGACGCCCGGAACACGCCGGCGCCGAACCGGTCCAGGTCGTAACGCGACGAGACGCTCGCGATCATCTCGATCGCGCAACAGGCAAGCCCGAAGGTCATCGGCCACAAGGCCGACTTCCGAGACCAGTTGACGACGGCGTCCAGATTCGTCGTAATGATATTGGCTTCAAACTGCCGTTCTAAGAAACTCACAATGCTCGCTCCAATGAAGCTTTATATTTTGAGTCTTGAGTGTTTAGTGATCGGTCGATCCACTCACGACTCAAAACTCAAATCTAAAACTTGCCGGGTCGCGGCGCTTAGTCCCATTCCAAGGCGCCCTTTTTCCAGGCGTACCAGAACCCCACGACCAGAATGCCGATAAAGACCGTCATCTCCACCAATCCAACCAGGCCGAGCTTGTGGAACGCAACCGCCCAGGGAAACATAAAGACGATCTCAATGTCGAAAATGACAAAGAGCATCGCAATGATGTAGTACCGCATCGGAAACTGGACCCGGGCATCCTGGAAGAGCGGGCTGCCGCTTTCATACGGCGCCAGTTTAGCGCGGTAGGGATGACTCGGCCTGACAAACCAGCCGGCCAGTAAGGATACCGCACCGAATGCGATCGCAATGCCGATGAAGACCAGAATCGGCACGTAGTTGGCCGGCACGGCCGCGTTACCCATGCGGCCACCGTGAACCGTGACGCGTGGCCGGCGATGAGTGACCGGATGTCAGCGAGACCATAAGTCCATGATTGCGATGCGTCTTCATGCGGCGGAGCGAGTGGCGAGGACGTCGCCGAAAAAGGGTTTGTAACGAAGCCCGTCGAGGACCGGCTGCTCCAGTCCTTTGTGCTGCACCAGCACTTTGAAGGTGCGCCCCATGCCCTCGGGCCTGAGCAGATGGATCGCCGCACGGAACGCGGGACTTTCCGGTTCGAGACCGGCGATCATCTCCTCGACGCCGAGCCCCATGAGAAAGCTCATCTGATTGGTAAAGCCGGTGACCTGCAATCCATGATCTTCGCCGGCGAGGGCCAAGCTCGAAAAGTCGACATGCGCCGTCATGTCCTGTTCTCCGACGCGTTGGTACGGATCTTCCGACGTCAGTTGCGAGTAATAGCAGAGGAGCGTGCCGTCGGACCGCTCGGCATTATAGAGATCCTGTGCCGTGTGTCCGTAGTCGATCGTGATGACGACGCCACGGTCCAGGGCACCGGCCACCGTCTTTATCCACTGCACGGCCTGCAGGTTCACTTCGGTCCGATAACCCTCCGGGAGCGGAATGTTGAGTCCGTCCAGGTGCGCCTGGAGGTCCGTGACGGACGGCGGCTGCAGCCGCTCGACGAAGGAGCCATCGACATAGTCCACATAGATTTCCTGGACTCGACCCTGCACGATTTGAATCCGGTGCACCGGGAACGCGTCCGGCAATTCGTTGCTGAAGAACAAGCCGGTCACTCCCGCCGAAGCCACACTGTCCAGATTTTCGACCCAGGTGACGAGTCCTGCGTTGAGCCACTCTTGGAGATGCCTGCGCTGCAGTTCGCGCATGGCCGGGCTGCGTTCCACCAGGACCAACCGGATCCGATGCGCCAGGGAGTCATGGTCCTGGAGGATCGTCCGCAGAAAATCTCTGGCCAATAACCCCTTACCGGCCCCCATTTCAATCACCGTAAACGGGTCGGGATGTCCCAACAGGGTATCGATCTGCCGCGCTTGCCTGGCGAGTCCTTGCCCTAAGACCGGATGGACATCTGAACTGGTATAGAAATCACCGGACCACCCGATGCGCTCGGAACCGGCCCTCGGCGGGCGCATGTAGTAGCCGTGTTGCGGGTGATAGAGCGCCAATTCCATAAAGCGGACGAATGGAATGGGACCCGAGACCGCAATCTCAGCGGCTATGGCGGCGACAAGTTCGCGATGACCAATCGTCACAAAATCTTCCCTTCTTCCGCCGGTAAGGCTTAAGCGGGACACCAATACAGGACGGGT
>CBDIWP010000022.1:0-10669 GCA_965285945.1 uncultured bacterium
CCCTCGGTCACTACCAGCGTCGTGATCGAATACCGCTCCATCATTTCGACGGCTTTTGCGGCCAGGTCGCCGGCGGCAATCGTCTTGGGATGGCGCGAGGCCAGTTCGCCCGCCGTGGCCTTGGCGAAGTCCCCTCCTCCCTGGATGAAGCGGCGTAAGTCGCCGTCCGTAATGGTGCCGGACAATTTGCCGCTCTGATCGACCACGGTGGTCATCCCGAGCTTTTTGACGGTCATTTCCAGCATGGCCACGGTGCCGGCGGCCGATTCCGTCACCTGCGGAAGGTCGGCTCCGGTATGCATCAGATCTTTGACGCGGACGAGCAACCGCCGGCCGAGCGTTCCACCCGGATGGAATTGCGCAAAGTCTTCTTCCTTAAATCCCCGCTTCTGGAGGAGCGCCACGGCGAGCGCATCTCCCAGGGCCAGCGTGGCCGTCGTGCTGGCAGTCGGCGCGAGGCCCATGGGACAGGCTTCTTCGGCCACGGATACATCCAGCGCCACGCCGCTGTTCTTTCCCAAGGTCGAATTGACGCGACCCGTGAGCGATACGATCGGGATCCCCATCCGCTCCACGTAGGGCAGCAATTGCAGGAGTTCCCGCGTTTCACCGCTGTTCGAGATCGCGATGAGCACATCGCGACGGGCCAGCATGCCGAGATCGCCATGGACTCCTTCGGCCGGATGGAGAAAAAACGATGAGGTGCCGGTGCTGGCGAGCGTGGCGGCGATTTTCTGGCCGATGAGACCGGACTTACCCATGCCGGACACGACGACCTTGCCTTTGCACTGAGCCAGGACCTCCACCGCTTTGGCGAACCGGCTGTCCAGGCGTTCGATCAACGTTTGGACCGCGCGCGCCTCGATTTCCAGCACCCGCCTGCCGTCCCCGAGCACCCCAAGGCTCTTTACGGACTTGGGTTTGGGCGCGGTGGCTGCGGTCAGTTTCGTGGATTTGCTGCGTCGCATATACGAAGGATCCGTTCCAGCAGAGCTTTCAATTGATGCAGGGGCACCATGTTGGGTCCATCCGAGAGCGCCTCATCCGGGTTGGGGTGCACTTCCATGAAAAAACCGTCGACGCCGGCACCGGCTGCCGCGCAGGCCAACGGTTCGACGAATTCACGCTGGCCGCTGGATTTGGTACCCCCGCCCCCCGGCAGTTGCACGCTGTGGGTTGCGTCGAACACCACGGGATAGCCGAAGCCCCGCAGGATGGGAAACGAGCGCATGTCCACGACGAGATTGTTGTAGCCGAACGAGGATCCGCGCTCGGTCAGGAGGATGCGGCGGCTGCCGCACTCCTCCACTTTCTTCACGGCATTGCCCATCTCCGGCGGGGACAAGAACTGGCCCTTTTTGACGTTGACGACCTTGCCGGTGTTGGCCGCCGCAATGAGCAGATCCGTCTGGCGGCAGAGGAAGGCAGGGATTTGCAGGACATCGACCACCTTGCCGGCTTCCGTCGCCTGCTCTTCGGTATGCACATCGGTCAGGACCGGCAGCCCTAAGCGGTCTTTCACTTGTTTTAGGACCGCCAATCCCTTTTCGAGACCGGGTCCTCGAAACGACTTGATGGAGGTCCGGTTGGCCTTGTCGAACGACGCCTTGAAAATGTACGGCATGCCGAGCGACTCCGTGATCTCCGCAATGCGGCCGGCCGTCTCCATCACCAATTGTTCGCTTTCAATCACGCATGGCCCGGCAATCAAAAACGGCCGATGCCCCGCCCCGACGGTAAACGACCCGATTTGAACTTCGTGTGTCATATTCCTATTTGCACTTCCCTGGAGATGCTCAAACCGGTTTTCCAGCGAGGCCCGAGGAGAGTCGAAACCGGAGGCGTACCCTCAGGGGTACGTTGAGGATTTCGACGAGCCGAGAACAAAGCTGGAAGCCGGTTTCAGCATCTCGATCTAGTGGCCGCACTTGCGGCGCAAGGCGGCCCCCACAAACCCGCTAAACAACGGATGCGGGTGATGCGGCCGTGAACTGTACTCCGGATGGAACTGGGTCGCCAGGAACCAGGGATGATCTTTCAACTCCACGATTTCCACGAGTTGGCCGTCCGGGGACAGGCCGCTCAAGACCAACCCCTTCGCCGTCAGTTGGTCACGGTATGCGTTGTTGAACTCATAGCGATGCCGGTGACGCTCCCGCACGTCGCTGACGCCGTACATTTTCTGGGCCAATGTGCCTTCGCCGAGTTTGCAAATGTACGCACCAAGCCGCATGGTCCCGCCCTTCCCGGTGACGGCCTGCTGCCCGGACATCAGGTGAATGACGGGATGAGGGGACCGTTCGTCGAACTCGGCGCTGTTGGCGCCGGCCAGGCCGGCCACATGGCGTGCAAACTCAATCGTCGCGCATTGCATGCCCAGGCAGAGCCCGAGAAACGGAATTTGGCGCTCCCGCGCATAGCGGATCGTCGTGATCTTGCCCTCAATGCCTCTCGTCCCGAATCCGCCCGGGATCAGGATGCCATCCGACTCACGCAAGATCCGCTCGCTGCCCTGCCGCTCGATATCTTCGGACTCGATCCAGTTGATGTTGACCTTGGTTTCATGATCGATCCCGCCGTGCACCAGGGCTTCCGCCAGACTCTTGTAGCATTCCTTGAGCCCCGCATATTTTCCGACCAGCGCGACGCTGACTTCGTGCTTGGGATGCTTGATCTTCTGCACCATGGCATCCCACTGACGGAGATTCGGGGGACCCGTTTCCAAATGCAACTGGCGGACGATCAGCTCGTCCAACCCTTCCTTGCGGAACACGATCGGCACTTCGTAGATGGTGTCGACATCCTTCGCGGTGATGACGGCATCCTTCTCCACGTTGCAGAACATGGCGATCTTGCCCTTGAGGTCCGGAGGCAGATACCGGTCGGTGCGGCACAAGAGAATATGCGGCTGAATACCGATTTCGCGCAGTTTGTTCACGGAATGTTGGGTCGGCTTCGTCTTGAGTTCACCCGCGGCGCCGATATACGGCACCAGGGTGAGATGGACGTACAGAACGTTGTCCCGCCCGACGTCGTACGGCATCTGCCGGATGGCTTCCAGAAACGGCAAGCTCTCGATGTCGCCCACGGTGCCGCCGATCTCCACGATCGTGACGTCCATTCCCTGGGAGATGCGCATGATGCATTGCTTGATCTCGTCCGTGACGTGCGGCACCACTTGCACGGTGCCGCCCAGGTAGTCGCCGCGCCGCTCTTTGGTGATGACCGAGTGGTAGATCCGGCCGGTGGTATAGTTGCTTTCTTTGGTCAGGTTGAGGGACGTGAAGCGCTCGTAGTGGCCGAGGTCGAGGTCGGTCTCCGCGCCATCGTCGGTCACATAGACTTCCCCGTGCTGATAGGGATTCATCGTGCCCGGATCCACGTTGATATAGGGATCCAGCTTCAAAAAGGTGATCTTGAGCCCACGGCTTTCGAGCAGATTGCCGATGGAGGCCGACGCCAACCCCTTTCCCAGGGAGGACACGACTCCGCCCGTGACGAAAATGAATTTGCTCATGGTTGCTCCCCTGTCCGGCGCCGGTCCTGCGCGCATCCGTCCGAGGCCCTCACCGGATCGGCACCGCGCGCCCGAGACTCAACTCACGCTTGATGACTTCGAACTGCTGGAGTTTCTCCGTCACCGATTCGACGTCCTCCGGCGTATCCACCCGCAACGAGGCATGCCTGGTTTCCCAGACCCGGATGCGCATGCCGTGCTCCAATCCGCGCAGTTGTTCCAGTTTCTCCGCATCTTCCTGCCGGCCGGTCGGCAAGCCGGCAAAACGCAGCAAGGTGTCCTTGCTGTACATGTAAATCCCGAGATGCAGGTAGTGCAAACCCGTGACGACGCGGCGATCGGGATCGTCACGGACGAACGGAATGGGAGCCCGTGAAAAATACAGCGCGTAGCCTTTGGCGTCGGTGACCACTTTGACCATGCCGGGATTGCCGAGATCATCCGTGGCGTCCATCGCGCGCTTCAAGGTGCCGATGTCGGCGCCGCTCTCGATGAAGGGCTCAATGAGATCGGCCAACAGTTCGGCATTCAGGGGAATTTCGTCGCCCTGGAGATTGACGAAGTAGTCGCCGGCAAACATCCGGGCGACGGCGGCCACCCGATCGGTCCCGGTGCGATAGTCTCCGTTCACCATCAACACCCGACCGCCGAACCGCTCGACCACCTGTTTGATCCGGTCATCGTCCGTGGCGACCAGGACGTCCGAGACCATGCGGCAGCCGACCGCCTTCTCATAGACCTGTTGGATCATGGGCTTGCCGTTCAGTGTGGCGAGCGGCTTCCCGGGGAAGCGCGAGGATCCATACCGGGCGGGAATCACGACGGTGACTGACCGGGACGGCTTAGTCATGCTCCAACGCCTCTGACAATTGCTGGGGTGTGACTGTGGCGGTCCCGACCATGCCGACGACGATGCCGGCCGCATGGTTCGCCAGAATGGCGCCTTCCTTGATACTGGCGCCGGTCGACAGGGCCAGGGCCAGGGTGCCGATCACCGTGTCGCCGGCCCCCGTAACATCGTAGACCTGGCGGGCTTGCGTCGGCAAATGCCACGACGCCCCTTCGCCTTCATACAGGCTCATGCCCTTTTCACCGCGGGTGATCAGGACCGCATGGCACCCCAGCCGTTGGCGGATCGTGGCGCCGGCCTCGTCCATGATCTGGTCATGGTCTCCGTGCAGTCCGGCCGCCTGGGTCGCTTCCAGATGGTTCGGGGTGACGACCGTGACGCCTTTATAAAACCCGAAATGTTCGACTTTGGGATCGACCACCACGGGGATTTGCCGCAGGGTCGCCAGGCGCGTAATGTCTGCCATCAGGGACGCCGTGATCACCCCTTTGGCATAGTCGGAGATCACCACGCAGGACAGTTCCCGCAACCGGGACTCCACGTAGCGCAAAATCCTTCGCTGCAGGACGCCTTTCAGCTCGTGCCGGCCTTCGACGTCGTACCGGACGATTTGCTGGTTGTGGGCGATCACGCGGCTCTTCCTCGTCGTCGGCCGGTCGTGGTCGATGACCACTCCGCCCCGGCCGGAGCGCTTGTTGCCCAGTTCTTTCATGAGCAGCCGGCCGCTTTCGTCCGCGCCGATGACGCCGCAGAGATCGGCCTTGGCGCCCAACGCCAGGAGGTTGTTGAACACGTTGGCCGCGCCGCCCAATCGCAACGACTCGGATTCCACGTGGACCACGGGAACCGGCGCTTCGGGCGAGATCCGGCTGACACGCCCCATCACATAATGATCCAGGATCAAATCGCCGACGACCAGGACCGAGGCCTGCGGGAAGCGTTGGATATATTGCCGGAGCACTTTCGCGGGGGGCGAGGCCTCACGGTGGCTCAACGCTTCCTTCGCCATGTCGCCCTGCCTGCCCTTCTTCACTGAATGGCCTTGCCGAACCGCTCCCATCTCACCCACTCCGTCCAATTGCCCTGCCCGCTCCAGGACCAATAGATCCGGAAGGCCTTCCCTCGAATTTTTTCCTCGCGGACAAACCCCCAGAACCGGCTGTCGAGACTCTGGTCGCGATTGTCGCCCATCACAAAGTACGAGCCTTCGGGGACCGTGACCGGACCGAAATTGTCCCGTGGATTGATCGTTCCGTCGACCACGCCGGGGTCAATGCGCTGCGTAAACGCCTTGTCGTCGAGCGGTTGTCCGTTCACCAGCACGGTCTTATTCTTCAATTGGACCGTATCGCCAGGCCCGCCGACGATGCGCTTGATGAAATCCTTTTCCTCATCCTCCGGAAAGCGGAACACGACAATATCGCCCCGCTGCGGTTTGCCGAACGCCAGGACGGTCATGGAGGCATAGCAGTTCACCGGCGGGAAATTCCATTGGAGCTTGCAGTCGGTCGGCCACTGAAAGCCGTAGGAGAGTTTGCTCACGAGGATATGGTCGCCGATCAATAGGGTGGGAATCATGGAGCCGGACGGAATCTTGAACGCCTGCACGACAAACACCCGGATCGCAAAAGCCAACAGCATGGCGACGATGATCGCTTCCGCATATTCTCGCACGACCGACTTGCGTGTCAGCCGGCCGGCATCATGTCCGGCGAGCGAGACTGCAGCCTGATCCTCTCCGGACGGCGAGGCGGAGACCTTGTCGAGGTTCGCCTGATTCGGATCCAGCGTCATTCATCCCCCACTTTCAACAGCGCCAGGAAGGCCTCCTGCGGCACTTCCACCGCCCCGACGGATTTCATCCGTTTCTTCCCCTCTTTCTGCTTTTCAAGCAGCTTGCGTTTACGGGAGATGTCGCCGCCATAGCATTTGGCAATGACGTTCTTTTTCATCGCTCCGATCGTCTCCCGGGCGATGACCTTGGTCCCGATGGCCGCCTGAATGGCGATTTCAAACATCTGACGGGGGATCAACTCTTTCATCTTTTCGGCCATCTGCCGGCCCCGCTGAGCCGACCGGTCTTTATGGGTAATGAACGACAGCGCGTCCACCGCCTCGCCGTTGAGCAAGATGTCGAGTTTCACCAGATCCGACTCGCGATAGCCGAGCACCTCATAGTCCAGCGAGGCGTAGCCCTGCGTGCGCGACTTGAGCTTGTCGTAGAAATCGAGGATGACTTCATTGAGCGGCAGCTCATAGCTGATCATCACACGGGTCGGATCGAGGAACTGCATGCTCCGTTGAATCCCGCGCCGCTCCTGGCATAGCTGCAGGATCGCGCCCATATACCGTTCAGGGGTAATCACGGTGGCCAGGATGAAGGGCTCCTCGAAAGAGGCGATGCTGCTGGGCGGCGGCAGCTCCGACGGGTTGTCGATCTCCAGCACCTCGCCTTTGGTCGTCGTGACCCGATAGACCACCGTGGGCGCCGTGGTGATCAGGGTCAGCCCGTATTCCCGTTCCAGCCGCTCCTGGATGATTTCCATGTGCAGGAGCCCCAGGAACCCGCAACGGAATCCAAAGCCCAGCGCCAGTGAGGACTCGGGCTCATAGACGAACGAGGAATCGTTCAAGCGCAACTTGATGAGGGCATCCCGCAGATCCTCGTACTTGGCGGTGTCCGTCGAGTACAGCCCGCAAAAGACCAACGGCTTCACTTCCTTGTACCCGGGGAAGGGGGTGCTGGTCGGGTGCACCGCATCGGTCAACGTGTCGCCGATCTTGACGTCGGCGACCTCGCGCATATTCGCGCACAAATAGCCCACCTCTCCCGTCAGGAGCTGCGTCCCCTTGGTACGCTTCGGCGAAAACTGCCCCACTTCCATCACTTCGAACAGCCGATTATTCGACATCACCTTGATCTTCATCCCGGGCCGGACGGCGCCGTCGATGATCCGGGTGAGGACGATGACACCTTGATAGTTATCGAACCAGGAATCGAAAATGAGGGCCTTCAAGGGCGCGTTGGGATCGCCGGAGGGCGGGGGAATGCGGGCGATGATCGCCTCCAGCACTTCGGGCACGCCTTTGCCTTCTTTCGCGCTGATGGGCATCGAATCGGTGGCGTCGAGCTGGAGCACCTCGGAGATGGACTGTTTCGTCCCTTCGACGTCCGCACTCGCCAAATCGATCTTATTAATGACCGGGATGATCGTGAGGTTGTTCGCCATCGCCAGGTTCACATTGGCGATGGTCTGCGCCTGCACGCCCTGGGTGGCATCGACCAGCAAGAGGGCCCCTTCGCATGCCGCCAGACTGCGCGAAACTTCATAGGTGAAGTCGACGTGCCCCGGCGTATCGATCAAATGCAAGGCGTACGTCTTCCCGTCCTTGGCCCGGTACCGGATGGCCACCGAGTGAGCCTTGATCGTGATGCCGCGCTCCCGTTCGAGATCCATGGCATCAAGAATCTGCTCTTTGGCCTCTCGGGCGGTGACAGCACCGGTAGCTTCAAGGATCCGGTCAGCGAGGGTTGATTTGCCGTGATCGATATGGGCGATGATAGAGAAATTGCGTATAAGGCTTTGCAAATCCTAGCTCATGTCAGGAAAAAATCGGTTCATTATAGTAACTGCCCCGGAGGTTGTCAAAGAAATCGCCCCCCCGTATAATCCGCGCGCACTTCCAACGCTGACAGCTTTCCTCCCTGAACTGACCGGTTCTCCGGCCTATGACGAAACAGACCCGGACCAAGACATTAGCCGATTGGGATCGCACCTACCTCTGGCATCCCTTCACGCAAATGCAGGAATGGGAGCGGGAGGAGCCGCTCATCATCGAGCGCGGCAAAGGATCCTATCTGTACGATACCAACGGGACAAAGTATCTCGACGGCACCTCGTCCATCTGGGTCAATCTCCACGGGCATCGCCATCCCGCCCTCGACCGCGCCCTGACGCAGCAACTGGACAAGATCGCCCATTCGACCCTGCTGGGGCTGTCCAATCCGCCGGCGATCGAACTGGCCCGCGAGCTGATCCGCATCGCCCCTCCGGGCTTGGCGCGGGTGTTCTACTCGGACAACGGGTCCACGGCCGTGGAAGTGGCGCTCAAGATGGCGGTGCAATACTGGCAGCAACGGCATCCGGACGCCGGTCCGAAAGACACCTTCCTCCGTTTGAAACTGGCCTACCATGGGGACACCATCGGCGCCGTGAGCGTCGGCAATATCGAGTTGTTCCATTCGAGATTCAAGCCGCTCTTATTTCCGACTATGGAAGCGGAGCCCCCCTACTGTTATCGCTGCCCGCTCAAACTGACGTATCCCTCCTGCCGCCTGGCCTGCACGGATCCCATCGAGACACTGTTGAAGTCCCGCCACCGCGACCTGGCCGGATTCATCATCGAGCCGCTGATCCAAGCGGCTGCCGGCATGATCACGCAGCCGCCCGGGTACCTGCCGCGCATCCGTGCGCTCTGCACCCGGTACAACGTCTTGCTCATCGCCGACGAGGTGGCGACGGGGTTCGGCCGGACCGGCAAGATGTTCGCCTGCCAGCACGAAGCGGTGACGCCCGACTTGATGGCCGTCAGTAAAGGGCTGACGGGCGGGTATATGCCGCTCGCGGCGACGCTGACGACGGACGCTATCTATCAGGCGTTCCTAGGGAGATATGAAGAATTCAAGACCTTTTTCCATGGCCACAGCTATACGGGCAACCCGCTCGGTTGCGCCGTGGCGCTGGCCAATCTTGGCGTGTTCCGGCGGAAACGGGTGCTGGCATCCCTCGGCCCGAAGATCCGCTATGTGACGAAGCTCCTGAGGCCGCTCCAAGCACTGGCGGCTGTGGGCGATATCCGCCAGCAAGGGCTGATGATCGCGATTGAACTCGTACAAGACCGGCAGACCCGGATTCCGTATCCTCTCGAGTCCCGGATCGGCCATCGGGTGGCGGCCGCCGCACGGGCACGGGGACTCCTCATCAGGCCGCTGGGCCATGTCATCGTGCTTCTGCCGCCGCTTTCCGCCTCCCAAACGGAACTCGCGAAGATGGTGCATATTGTCTGCCAGGCCATCGCGGCGGAGACGCAACCGGACGGAGCAGACGCCGCACGATGATCCGTTGCGACTTTCTCGTCATCGGCGGCGGCATCGTCGGCCTGAGCATCGCGCGGGAACTCCGCCGGCGTCATGCGAACGCCAGGACGATTTTGATCGAAAAGGAGCCCATCTGCGGCGCCCATGCCAGCGGGCGCAACAGCGGTGTTCTTCATGCGGGATTCTATTACTCACCCGATAGCCTGAAAGCCAGATTTACCAAGTCGGGCAACGAACGGCTCACCGCCTATTGCGAAGACAAACGCATTCCCATGAACCGATGCGGGAAGCTGGTCGTGGCAAAACATGCGGCCGACCTTCCATCGCTGGATGAGTTGCTTCGCCGGGGCCGGGCCAATGACATCGACGTGCAGTGCGTGACCGAAGCAGAAGCGAAGACGGTCGAACCCCGGGTCAAGACCTACCAGCGGGCGCTTTTCTCGCCCCGCACCTCTACCGTGAATCCCGTGCTGGTGGTGGAGGCCCTGCAACAGGATGCGTTGAGAGAAGG
Organism: uncultured bacterium; assembly: GCA_965285945.1. Classification (GTDB taxonomy): domain Bacteria; phylum Nitrospirota; class Nitrospiria; order Nitrospirales; family Nitrospiraceae; genus Nitrospira_D. The sequence goes on from CBDIWP010000022.1 coordinate 9,977, forward strand.
GATTCAGATTCGTTTCGGCACGGCCTACGCCGGGCACAAAGACCGGCAGGTCCAGACCACCCGCGACACGATCGAAACCGGCTATGTGGTCAACGCCGCCGGCTTGTACGCCGATAAGATTGCCCTGGATTACGGCTTTTCAGAGCGCTATCGGATTCTGCCGTTCAAAGGTCTCTACCTGTATTCGGATGAACCGGCGGGCTCCCTCCGCACCAATATCTATCCGGTTCCGGATCTCAGGAACCCCTTTCTCGGCGTGCACTTCACCATCACCGCGGATGGCCGGGCCAAGATCGGTCCGACCGCTATTCCGGCCTTGTGGCGGGAGCACTACACCGGGTGGGGCAATTTCAAACTCAGTGAAGCGCTGGAAGTCGCCGGGCGGGGCCTCGGTTTGTTGACCGGCGCCAAGTTTGATTACCGACGCTTGGCCCTGGAAGAATTCGGAAAGTATTCGCGCAAGACAATGGTGTCGTTGGCGTCGGTCCTCGCCGACGGGGTGAACGAGCGCCACTATGTGAAATGGGGACGGCCGGGCATCCGGGCCCAGTTGTTGGACATCAAGAACAAGACGCTCGAGATGGATTTCGTCCTTGAAGGCGACGACCGCTCCATGCACGTACTGAACGCCGTCTCACCGGCCTTCACCTGCTCGCTGCCCTTTGCTGACTACGTCTGCGACCGGATCGAGAA
>CBDIWP010000023.1:0-5934 GCA_965285945.1 uncultured bacterium
ACGGCAATAGGCAGCCCCACATACCCTAAGCCGACAATTGCAATCGACCGAAGCTTGTCTCCACTCATAGAAGATCCTTTCGATTCTCGGAATGAACAATGGCAGAAGCTTTTTACTCAGTCAACAAACTCAAAATTTTCAGCAATCTTTGCCTTTTCTCACACTCGTACCATACTTCCAGCGTGCTGCGAATCAGTACATTGCACCTCCGTTCCCTTGTAATGTCCTGATGCGACAAACTCAAGGTCAATCAATACTAATAAATTCAATACATTCCGCTCTTCCATCATCAAGGCATATCAGCGGTTGCAGATCAGCGGCCTGGTTTACCCCAGGAACATAATGTTGAACATCAGGTGTTCGTTCCTGGGGTGCTCTCCTGTGCCACTCCAACGCCCAGCATCCCGGCCATCCAATTCATAAGCTCTTTTGATCGTTAGCTTATCGCTCGTCATGCGGCCTCCAATACGGCAAGGGCACTTATCTTGCTCAGACCTGCTCGGGAATCTGAGGCAAGACAACCGGTGTACCCGGGAGTGACCTCTTCAGGTGTGAGGGAGCGTTTTACGATGCGGAGGACACTGACCATGCGCGCTATCACATCGTCCAAGGCCAGGGCTAACCGCCTCCTTGAAGCCATGATCGTTGGGGCGGCCGCTCTGTGGATCCTCTCATATGTTGAGGTCTCACCCGTACGGGCGCAGCAAACAGTTGAGCCACTCATTCACACGGAAACCAGTTCCAAGAAGCCGGTATCGAGAAAGCCCCACAAGCTGATTCGGAAAGAGCCTGCCAAGAAGCCACCTGTCGCGTCAGCCATCCCCTTCACGGCATACCCCAAATCGATGACATCCCCTGCAACTGTGGTCGCTCCCATCACAGATCCTCAGGCAAAAGAGCCGGTCACCCAAGCCACTAGCGGAACGGCATCTGTCAGTGTGCTTCAGGGCAGTGCCGCCACGATACAGAGCAGCGCTTTTTCTTCTCCGACAGGCGTCAGCACGACAGCGCCAACCGGAACCACGACGACCGCCACTAGCGGTCTAACCGCTTCTGCTGGAACTGCATCGATTGGTAACGGCGTCTCAAGGCAACTCGGACGGCTCATGTCAGAAATGCCCGGCCTGACTCAATTGACGACGCCGAGCACCGCATCACCGACCACAACCAGTCCTGTTCTTGGCTTGAGTGCAACCAGTTTGTCGTTTACCGCCCAGCAAGGGGGCGGCAATCCGGCAGCTCAAACCATGTCCATCACGAACACCGGCGGCGGTACACTCACCTGGTCGGCTACCGACAGCGCCGCCTGGCTGACGCTCAGTCCGGCCTCGGGCACCGGCAACGGTTCAGTAACGGCCACCGTCGCAACCGGTTCGCTGACCGCCGCCTCCTACAGCGCCACGATCACCATCAGCGCCGCCGGCGCCACCACCGTTTCCGTCCCGGTCACCTTCACGGTCACCGCCGCGTCCTCCACGATTACGCTAAGCCCGACGACCCTCACATTTTCAGCCATACAGGGCGCCGCCAACCCGGGGAATCAATCCGTCACCATCACGTCGAATGGCAGTTGGACCGCGACCAGCAACACATCATGGCTGACGGTCAGCCCAGGTTCAGGATCTGGAAATGGTTCCCTCACTGCAGGCATCAACCTTTCGGCTGCGACGGTAGGAGTCAATACCGGCACCATCACGGTAACCGGCGGGGGAATCACTCGAACAACCACCGTTACACTTACGACTACGGCCGCGTCATTAACGGCATCCCCCGGCAGCCTAACCTACACGGCCACCCAGGGAGCGGCCAATCCTGCGAACCAGTCGATCACGGTCAGCTCAAATGGATCATGGACCATCAGCGACAACGCCTCATGGCTGACCCTCAACTCCACGTCAGGCTCGAACAACGCCACCATCACGGCGAGTGTGAATACCGCAAACATGACCGCCGGTAGCCATACGGCCAGCATCACCCTGACGGGCGGAGGCATCACCAGAACAATAAGCGTGACGTTAACTCTAAACGCACCGGCCACTTCGTCGGCCACGCTGACATGGAATGCGAATACTGAACCGGACTTGGCCTCGTATAGGATCTACCGCACGACGACTCCCGGGGTTTACGGCGCGGCCCTTGCCACAGTTTCTCTTGACACCCTGACGTATCTGGCAACGGGGCTCCAAGCCGGCACGACGTACTATTTCACCGTGCGAGCCGTCGACTCGGCAGGCAATGAGAGCGCTCCTTCGAATGAGGTGAGCAAGAGCATTTTCTAATAATGTGCGGAGTAACGGCTGGAAATGCGCTGGAGCGCTAGAGGGCCGTTGTTATGCCAACTGTCGAGTAACGCTTCCAGCCCGGCGAACAAACTTAACAGGTAGAAATAGAGTTATTCGTAACGTAAAGCTTCAATAGGATTGAGACGAGCGGCTTTGTTCGCCGGGTAGAGGCCAAAAAAGAGACCGACGCCAAGAGAAAACAACAACGCGATCACAACGGCATCCCCGGAAATAATTGTCGGCCATCCTGCGACGACAGTCGCCATCTGGGCGGTACCAATGCCGAAGCACACGCCCAGCGAGCCGCCCATAAGACTCAGAGTGATCGCCTCGATAAGGAATTGCAGCAAAATATGGCGCCGTGTAGCGCCGACCGCCATCCGGATCCCGATTTCCCTCGTCCGCTGGCTCACAGAGACCAAAAGAACATTCATGATTCCGATACCGCCCACCAGGAGGGAGACGGACGCGATGGCAAACAGCATGAGCGTAAGTGTTTCGCCCGCTTCATCCTGAACGAGTCGAAGATCGGCCTGGGTGCGAATTGTAAAATTATCCAGTTCATCCGCCTCCAACCGATGCCGCTGACGGAGAACCTCACGTGCCTGCTCAACGGCGGACCGCACATCCTCTTCTCGTTCAGTGGCCGCAAACAATGCCCCGACCAAACCCACAAACTGCGTTCCGAATATCCGGCGTTCGGCTGTCGTGAAGGGAATAAAGATGACATCATCCTGGTCTATCCCTTCCGCCGACTGCCCTTTAGCAGCCAATACGCCAATGACGCGAAACGGTACGTTCTTAATACGGATGATCGCTCCCAGCGGCTCCTCACCTGTCTCGAACAAACTGTCCACGACGGTACTGCCAAGCACAGCCACACGAGCGCCGCTGTCAGAATCGGCCTCTGTGAACGGACCTCCGCTCGCAAAGGACCAATCGCGTATCGTCAAGTAGCTGGGAGAAATTCCATAGACCCGGACGTTCCAGTTGCGGCTCCCGTTGATCGCTTGCATGAACTCGCGCTTGCCCCATCCCACGTCGCGTAAAAGAGAGACACGTTTCTTCAGATCAAGGCCATCCGCAACAGTGAGAGTCGCGGACCCGCCAAGTCCTGTCCTCACACCTCCTACCGTGGTAGCTCCCGGAACGATAATAATGACATTTGTCCCGATACTCGCCAATTGTGCCTGAACCGCGGACTTTGCTCCCTGCCCGATACTGACCATAGCAATGACGGAACCAACCCCGAGAATGATTCCGAGCACGGCAAGACCTGCCTGCAGGCGGTTTCGCTGAAGAATGCGAACAGATTCGACAATGGTAAGAAGGATAAATTTGGCCATCAACAAACTGAAGGCGCGTTAATTTCTGCTTGGATACTTTTCAGACACCGGTCGTTTATCTGCAATACTAGCCCAAGTGCAAGCAGTCGCAAATGGCTACGTGCTCCGAGAATTAAGGAATACTTTAAAATGGCCGTAATGATTTCGCAAAGCGTAATGTGATCATTCGTTGACTAGCCATATGATGTCCCTAATAATACGAATGCTTACAATCTAATAATTTCACGCGGAAACCATACAATGAAGTTCATCGCTTCAGCGGCTTGCGTCTTTACGACTTCTTTACTTTTTACTCTTACGCTCATCAGCTGTGACCGGATCTCACCTGAATCGACCAAAGCGAAACATCTGGACGCAGGCCGGACATATTTTGAAAAAGAGCAATATCGAGAGGCATTAATTGAATTTAAAAATGCCGTCCAACTCGATCCCAATAATGCAGAAGTACATTACCGCTTGGCGCTTACGCATCTGAAACTGGGTGGCAGTGCAAATCTCCAGGGCGCCTTTGCAGCATTCAGCCGGACTACTGAACTAGACAAGACCAATCAGGACGCTCAACTCAAGCTGGGACAACTATATCTGCTCGGTAACGAACCGGCTAAAGCTCGGGGACAAGCCGATATGGTTCTAGTCACGGCTCCCCAGAACACCGAGGGACTTATTCTCAGAGGACGGAGCCTGATTAATGAACAGCGGTACCTGGATGGTATAGCCGAACTGAAGAAGGCCATCGAGCTCGATCCTAAGAACATGACCGTCTATATCGAGTTGGCGCGTGCCTATTTCTCGGCAAACAACCACCCCGCCGCTGAAGAGACGCTCAAGCAAGCCTTGACGGTTTCCCCCCGCTCAACTGAGATCATCCTCGCGCTTGGAGATTTTCATATCACCACCAAGAAACCGGAAGAAGCAGAAGCCTTCTACAGACAGGCACTCGAGATCGCCCCTCAGAATAATGAAATATACACGCGTCTCGCCGGCTTCTATCAGCGGCGCAACAGACTCGCGGAGACGGAGGCGACCCTGCAAAAGCTGGCAGCCCTGAAACCTCAAGACGAAAACGCCCATATTTACTTGGGTGACTTCTATACATGGATGGGACAACCAGGCAAAGCTCTGACGAGTTACCGGCGTGCGACAGAATTAAACACAAGCTCAGTCATCGCGCGGGACAAATTAATCTCGCATTACCTTGATACGGGCAAGATCGTCGAGGTCGAGTCCATGATTACCAGCATCCTGGAGAAAAACAAAAGCGACTTGGCAGGCCGGTTCTTCAACGCCAGACTCAGTCTAGTCAAAGGAAATGCCGATGAGGCTATCCCCCTGCTCCAGGGGATTGTGAAAGACGAGCCACAAATGGGAATGGGTCATCATTTCCTAGGCCTTGCTTACATGAATAAGCATCAAATCCCTCAGGCCCGTGCCGCATTCACGGAAGCAGTGAAGCTGAGCCCCACCATGCCGGAATCCCGAACCGCCCTGGCTGAACTCCTCCTGGCCGAGGGCTCAACCGACATGGCGATTGAGCAGGCCCAAGCGGCAATCCAGCTCAACCCGCGAAACGTCCAAGCGGCTCTGATTACCGGTGATGCGTATTTCCGCAAGGGAGATTTCGCCAAAAGCACGCAAGTCTATGAGGCCATCGCGAAGGCATTGCCTAACGACCCCCTTGGTCCGTACCGTCTCGGGCTTGTGGCCCATGCGGAAAAGAACGACGCGAAGGCGTTAGCCTACTTCGAAGAAGCGCTTGTGAAAAGACCGACAGCCATTGAGCCAGTGGCCCAAATAGCGATGATGAAGATCGCACAGGGCAAGTCGAACGAAGCGCGAGAAGTGGTCCTTAGACAACTCGAAGCTTCTCCGTCTAACCCTCTACTTTATAATCTGCTCGGGCAGCTTTGGATGATGACGAAAGACGTGGGACAAGCCGAAACCGCATTCAAGAAGGCAATCGACTTGGATAATTCCCTTCTTCCCGCCTACATGAATCTCGGCCAAGCTTATTTTCTAGCCGGCAAGACGGATCAGGCCGAGAAAGAATATGAAGCCGTCCTCGTGAAAGATCCACAGGCCATCCAAGCCCATATGACGCTTGGGATCATTCATGCCAGCAGCAAACAATACGATAAAGCCAAATCGAGATATGAACAGATTCTCAAGCTCAATCCGAGGTTCGCACCTGCCGCGAATAACCTTGCATGGATCCTTGTCGAACAAGGGGGCAACATCGACGTGGCTCTCTCTTATGCCCAAACAGCTCGAGAGCAGAAACCCGACGATCCCTATGTGGCCGACACGCT
>CBDIWP010000024.1:0-4744 GCA_965285945.1 uncultured bacterium
TGGGCGTCCGGCAGGGCAGCTATCTGCTCAAGCGTTCTGAAGATCGCACCCTGGACGGAGAGGCTGCAGTAGTCGCAGCCGGCCAGTTTGGGTCCCCGAGGTCGCAGCTCGCCCGATCCGCACGCAGGGCAGATGATGTGGTGTGGCGTGGATGTCCTACGCGATGGCGTTTTCATCGCGGGCTCCTTCTTTGGTCGCCGACCCTTTGCCGCGGGACGTATCTCCACGGCAACGCTCTGACAGGAGTCGTCCTCTGAGACGACGCTCCGCGTTGCGCTGGATCTGGCGTACCCGCTCGTGGGTGATGCCCAGCTCGTCGCTGAGTTCGGCCAGGGTCGCAGGGGCCCGGTCGTCTAGTCCGTACCTGCGCATCAAGACGTGCCGCTCGCGGGCCGGATGGGTACCACCGCCTGACCACCCGGTTCCAGCACCAGTTGATCCCGACCGTGGCGACCACCTTGACGGTGGATAAGCTGCCGACCACCGAAGCGGAAGAGATGGTCGCAGGTGAGCAACGGATGCAGATTGCCCGCTGGCTGCGCACGCACGAGCAGATCTCAGGCAGCCCGCTGACGGCTGACCGGCTCGAGGACCTCCGGCGCCAGGCCTTGGGCATGGACCACGAGGGGATCTCTGCACCTGGCACTCTGGGCCGGCTCCTCAGTCTCTCGACGGATGAAGAGCAGGCCTCGCTTGAACGCCTGCGCGCCGATTGCCGCATCACGCCGCGGGGCACCGCGGCCCGCCTCAATCGGATCACCCAAACCGGGTTCACGCTCAGCGAGCAGGCCTACTATGTGGAGACCTCCCTTCGGCTCATGGGCATGACGGAGTCCTGGTCGCGCCTCGTCATCCTCTGCGGCCATGGCAGCTCCTCGGAAAATAATCCCTATGAATCAGCCCTGGACTGCGGCGCCTGCGGAGGGAGCCACGGGCTCCCCAACGCACGGGCGTTCGCCATGATCGCCAATCGGCCGCAGGTGCGCGACCGGCTGGCGAAGCGCGGCCTGGCGATTCCCTCGGACACCCATTTTCTGGCCGCCCTGCACGATACCACGACGGATCGGGTCCGCATTGCCGATCTCGAGGATGTCCCGCCAACGCATCGCAAGGAACTGGCCCAGGTCTTGGAAGACGTGCATGAAACCGGGTCCCTGGCCGCCGGTGAACGCGGGGTCGCGCTGACGGCCATGGCTGGCGGGACCCACCGGCCTGCGTCGCTCAAGGAGGTGCAGCTCCGCAGCATGGACTGGGCCCAAGTGCGTCCCGAATGGGGGTTGGCGAGAAACAGTGTGTTTATTATCGCGAGCCGCCGGTTGACGCAAGGGATCGATCTTCAAGGTCGCTCCTTCCTCCACTCCTATGATTATCGTCCGGATCGAGACGGGAAGCTCCTGGAGATCATCATGACGGCGCCGCTGATCGTGGCGCAGTGGATCAATATGGAATATTACTTTTCGACAGTCGCGCCCGACGTCTATGGCAGCGGCAGCAAGGTCTATCACAATGTAACGGGTCGTCTGGGGGTGATGACGGGCGGGCAGAGCGATCTCCGGATGGGACTGCCCGTCCAGACCGTCATGAAGGGCAACCGGCCGTATCACGAGCCCCTCCGGCTGACCGCTGTCATCGAAGCCCCGCGTGACCGGATTATGGCCATTATCACTCGCCAGGCGTTGCTCACGCGCTTGTTCAATAATCAGTGGCTCCGCCTGATCGCCTATGAGCCGATGGAGCAGCGCTCTTACCGCTATGTACCCTGCGGAGGCTGGGAAGTCATCGCGGAGACGCCCGACAGTCTCACGAGGGTGCCAGACGCCCTCCCTCAGGGGCTGCTGAACAACCCCTCGGGCATGTAGCCGGGGGATTGCCGCCAGGATGTCTGTCGTACCGGCAGTTGAGTAAGGCGGCGCGCAGAGAAGAATGGACTCCGTAGAGCCTCTCCGCGACCTTGAGGCGGCTTAAGAAATTCCGCCTGATCCCAGAGGAGGTGGTGGTGCAGAAGCAATCACCAAAGTTTCCATCATACCGAGCCGTGCCCTTCTCCTCCCATAAGGAGGTCACGGATTTTCTCCGCGAACTCGAGACGGCGTGCATTTTGCGCGGCCGGCCATCAGATGGCACCGTCAGTTTCGACGCCATTGCGAGATGTCTCCAGGAACTCGGACGTCCCGACAGAAGCTATCGGTCGGTGCACGTGACCGGCACCAACGGCAAGACCAGCGTCAGCATCATGACGGCCGCCCTCATCCAAACCAGCGGCATGAAAGTCGGACTGTATACCAGTCCCCACCTCGGACATTTTCGGGAACGCATTTCCGTGAACGGTCAGCCGATCAGCGAACAAGAACTGGTGAATGCTTGCAATCAGCTGAAGTCACTGATGGATTGGGCCGGCGTGGAAATGACTCCTTTCGAATTTCTCACGGCAGCCGCGTTCTTTGCCTTCCGCTCGGCCAAGGTGGATTATGCCGTCGTGGAGGTCGGCATCGGCGGGCGCCACGACGCCACCAACGTCATCGCGCCTGAGCTGTCGGTGGTCACGACCGTGGACTACGATCACATGGACCTCTTGGGCGACACGCTCGAGCAAATTGCGGCAGAAAAATCCGGGATCATCAAGCCGATGACTCCGGTCGTCTGCGGCCCGATGCAAGAGGGGCCCCGATCGGTGCTGCTCTCGCGCGCCGCGCAATTGGAGGCCCCCGTCTTATTGTACGGCCGTGACTACGAAGCCATGGACGTCGGGCGCACCGGCTCCCGCAGCACCTGCGCGCTGCGAGTCGGCGCCACGACTTATGCGGGGGTCAGGCTCAGCTCCCCTGCCGCCTGCATGACGACGAACGCAGCCCATGCGCTGGTGGCCTATGAGGTGCTCCGGCGCCGAGGATTGGTCGACCGCTTGGAGGAGCCGGTCCTCCGCACTACCTTCGAGCAGGTGCGCATACCGGCCTGCTGCGAAGTGCTCACCGGACATCCCACGGTCGTCCTCGATGGGGCGCACAATGCACCGTCGGCCGCCCATCTCGCTTCGACCATTCGAAGCACATGGGAAGGCCGCCGCACGATCGTGCTCATCTCGCTGCCGCGGGAGAAAGACTCCGACACCATCATTCGCCATCTGGCTGGCGCGGGAGCGGATCGGGCCATTTTTACCTGCTATCCGCACGATCGCGCCGCCGTCCCCCAGGACCTCGCCGATCTCTGGCGCTCCTACACACCGGCCGCGGCGGAAATCGTGACCGACCCGGAAGCCGCTTTTCACCGAGCTGTTCAAGGAGCAGGGTCTCACGGACTCGTCGTGGTCACGGGGAGCGTGGAGTGGGGGGGGTATTGCCGTGTCCTCGCGCGCACCCACCTATCTCAAGTTGTTGCTTGACCAAGCCCAATAACGGCTATTGTTCACCAAGGACGTCGCGCATGAACACCAAGAAACCCGCAGCCGTTGAGACCACTTGGACGATCCCGTGCGCCATTCTGCCGAACTATTCCCTGGCGGCGAAGGGATGGATCGCACAGAACGTCTATGACTGTTATGAAGGAAGACTGGTTGGAAGCTGAAACGCTCGTCCGTGAGAAGATGACTGACACCCGGGAACGCACGGCGGAGCCGCGAACATGACTGGGGGCCGGCACCATAGGCTCAAGGCGAGCCCGGACACATGCGACACACCACACAAAGGGAGGAGCAAGATGCATGACAAGCAGGCAGGCGCTGTGAGGCGGTCGCTGAGAGTGTGGCAGAGGCTCTCGGCCTTCACACTGATGCTTACCGCGCTCGGAGTGACGGGAGTGCCCCAGGCCATCGCGTCCGCACCACAGGTGACACTCCAACCGGACACTGCCCCCCCAGGGGCGACGGTCGTGCTGACCGGCAAGGGCCTGGGAGCGTTCAAGTCCGTCCAGTTCAATCGGGTGACCGTTGGAGGCCGTCCCGCCTTAATCCAGCGATGGGAGCCCGATCGGATCGAGGTCAAAGTCCCCTCGAAAGCGACCACCGGACCCGTGCAAGTCGGGATCGGGAGGAAACTTCTGGCCGCAGGCACCCTGACCGTCGTGGAACCGACCATTGATGCGATCACACCAACGGAAGCGGAGCGCGGGACGGTGCTCACGATCCGCGGCCGCCATTTCGGTGTGACGGCCGGCGGGCGCGATCCCAACACCATGTTTGGAGTGAATGACGTGATGATCGGCGGCGCCGTCGTGCGCGCGCAGCGTTGGACAGAGACCAGCATCGAGGTGCCCATTCCGGCCCATGCGGTCAGCGGCGATGTCGTCGTGCGGCTGGCCTCTTCCGATCCCTTGCCGGACGGCTCCTGTTGCGCCCCCGTGGAGTATGTCGTCAGCAATGCCCGGCCGCTGTCCTTGATTGCATCCATTCGTGCCGATCCCTTGAGCGGACCGGCCGGGACCAAAGTCGTCTTGTTCGGTCAAGGGTTTGGTCCCGCCAGAGGACCGGCCGACGCCGTGCTGATCGGCGGTGAACCGGCCACGATTGCGCAATGGAACGACGACGTGATTGTCGCGCATGTGCCGCTCGGGGCGCAGACCGGTCCGCTGGTGTTGAAGAGCCAGGGGCGCGCGCGCAGGGTCGGCGACTTCACCGTGCATGTTCCCAAGGCCACGGCGATCAGTCCGGTGAGCGCGCCGCTCGGGACCTTGCTCCGCATCAATGGTCAACACTTCGGGTTCTATTCGGAAAGTGGCTCGACGCCCTATAGCTTCATGGACTTCAACCGGG
>CBDIWP010000025.1:0-58673 GCA_965285945.1 uncultured bacterium
GTTTATCTTGTTTGTTTGGTTTGTTGTGTTGATGTGAACCGCGAGCCCAGACAAACCAGACAAACCAGACAAACCAGACAAACCAGACAAACCAGACAAACCAGACAAACCAGACAAACCAGACCACCATGATCTACCGGCTTCCCATTGCATTGACCGTCGTCCTGGCGCTGGCCGGTTGCGCGAAGTCCGCGCATCAAACGGGACAGGATCTGCTCGACGAAGTGATTCCGCCTGCCATCAGAGCGCAGGTCGATGAATCGGTGACATTCGCCGACCTCCGGTCTTCGCCCGGCACGTACATCGGCCGCACCGTGATGCTGAGCGGATTGGCGATGAAGTCCCAGCGCGTCAAAGACCACACCGAGATTGAAGTGCTCCAGCTGCCGACCGACGGCAACATGACGCCGACCGACCGGAGAAGCCAATCTGAAGGCCGGTTCATCGCGATCAAGTCCGGGGAGTTTTTCGATCCGGCGGTGATCGAGAAAGGATCGCCCGTGACAATCGTGGGCGAAATGACCGGCACGAACACGCGAACGCTGGATGAAGGGGAGTATGTCTATCCCGTGCTCGAGATCAACCATCTGGTGGACTGGAACGAAGTGCGGAGCCGCGAACAACAACGCTATCCGTCCAGCTACCGGTACGGCGGCTACGGGTATGGCGGCTACGGCTATGGTCCCTATGCGCCCTGGTATTACGGCTACGGAAGTCCTTTTTACGGGCCGTACGGGTTGTATGGCCTGTATCCCTATTCTTATTACGGTCCCTTCGTGCCCTTCGGCTCGGGAGGATTTGGGGGCGGGGGGACAGCCCCCTCGTCCCCGCCGCGCTCTCCGCCTGCGGACTTCCGATAACAGGCATCACACATGGCGCGCCCATCCGCTGCATCACTGCGACGCTACCACGGGAAACGCGATTTCGGTCGGACGCCGGAGCCGAGAGGCCGCGACGCTCGCCGGCGCGTTGATGAGCGTGCCCGTCTCAGCTTTGTCGTGCAAAAGCATGCTGCATCACGCCTCCATTATGACTTCCGTCTGGAACTCGACGGTACCTTGAAGAGTTGGGCGGTCCCCAAAGGCCCGAGCCTCGATCCCGCGCAAAAGCGTCTGGCGGTCCATGTCGAAGACCATCCGATCGAGTACGCCGCATTCGAAGGCATTATTCCACCAAAGCAGTACGGTGCCGGAACGGTGATGATCTGGGATCGCGGAACGTGGGAGCCGCTCGGCGATCCTCGCGAGGGGTATCGCAAAGGCGTGTTGAAGTTCCGCCTGGACGGTCACAAATTGCACGGCGGCTGGACCCTGGTGCGCATGGGCCGGCCCTCGCGGGACGAGCGTGAAAAGGAAAACTGGCTGTTGATCAAAGAGCAGGACGAGGAGGCGCGTCGAGGGCCGGCCGGCGAGATCGTCCAGGCGCTGACGGAAAGCGTCGAAAGCGGACGCGGATTGGAGGAGGTCGCGGCCGTCCACCCGCGCGTGTGGCACTCCAATCGCCGGTCCGGCAACGGATCTCCGGCTATGCGGTTGCCGGACCTTGAGCATGTGGAGCATGCAGCCAAACGGCCCTGTCCCGATTGGATCGCGCCGCAATTAGCCACCCTGGTGGACCACATGCCGGAGGGCCAACAATGGATTCACGAAATCAAGTATGACGGCTACCGTATCGTGTGTCGCGTTCAGGATGGGAACGCCCGGCTCTTTACCCGCAATCAGAATGACTGGACGGAGAAGCTTCTCCCGCAAGCGCAGGCCATTGAATCACTGGGATTCACGGAGGCCTGGTTGGATGGAGAAGTCGTCGTGCTCACCCCGCAAGGGACGGCGGACTTTCAAGCATTGCAGAATGCCTTCGACCTGCGGTCGGCGAAACCGATCGTCTATTGTCTGTTTGATCTCATGTATGTGGACGGATATGACCTGAGGAACGTCCCGCTCCTGGAGCGAAAGCGCCTGTTGGCGGCGCTCCTGGCTGACTGGACGGGAGGGCCGGTCCTCCGGTACAGCGATCATCTGGTCGGCGGCGGCCAGGCGGCGTTCGAAGAAGCCTGTCGACAAGGGTTGGAAGGCTTGATGGCGAAGCGGGCGGACGCCCCCTATCGCGGGGGCCGGAGCCGGAGTTGGCTCAAAATCAAATGCGAGCAGCGACAGGAATTCGTCATCGGCGGATACACCGAGCCCGCCGGGTCGCGCCAGGGATTCGGCGCCTTGTTGGTCGGGTTCTACGAGGGCAACAACCTCCGGTATGCCGGTAAGGTGGGCACGGGATTCACCGACACGTCCTTGCGACAGCTGGAGGCGCAACTCCAGCGGCTGGAGGAGCGCAGGCCGACGTTCGTCAACCCGCCGACCGGCTACGATGCCAAGGGAGTCCATTGGGTGCGGCCCGAGCTCGTGGGCGAAGTCCGGTTTGCCGAATGGACCCAGGAGGGAATCCTCCGCCAGCCGAGCTTTCTGGGTCTACGGAAAGACAAGCAGCCGAAGACCATCGGCCGCGAGCAGGCGAGGCCGGCCATAGAGGACCACGACAGTGGAACTGCGGCTCCGCCATCCGGCTCGTCCGGCCGGGAGGCCGGCCGCCGGATCACTCCGGCCCGCGCCAAGCTGAGCCATCCCGAGCGCGTCATATATCCGGACATCGGACTGACCAAGGATGGATTGGCCCATTATTACGAGCAGGTGACCGATTGGATCCTGCCGCATCTGGAGGGCCGTCCGTTGACCTTGGTCCGCTGCCCGCAGGGCTACCAGGAATGTTTCTACCAGAAGCACATCAATGCAACGGTACCCAAAGCGATCGGCCGCGTGGAGATCGACGAAGGCGACGGGGTGGAGACCTACATGGTCGTCGACTCGCTCGAAGGCCTGTTGGGAATCGTGCAGATGGGAGTGCTTGAATTGCATACGTGGGGGGCCAGAAAAGACCGGCCCGACCGACCGGACCGTCTCACGTTCGATCTTGATCCCGATCCGTCCGTCTCCTGGGAGCAGGTCGTGGAAGCGGCTCAGTTGGTGCGAACGCTGCTGGGGGAATTAGGCTTGGAGAGTTTCGTGAAAACAACCGGCGGAAAAGGCTTGCATGTCGTGACGCCCATCCAACGGACTTTGAGCTGGGATGAGGGAAAGGATTTCTCAAAGGCGGTGGCCGAGCACATGGTCGCAATGATTCCTCAGCGGTTCACCTCGAACATGGCGAAACGGGCAAGGAAGGGGAAGATCTTCATCGACTATCTTCGGAATGCCCGTGGCGCCACCGCGATCGCCGCCTATTCAACCCGGGCGAAGCCGGGGGCGCCGGTGTCAGTGCCGCTGCGGTGGGAAGAACTGTCACAGGACGTGCTCTCCGACCACTTCACCGTGGCCAATACGCCCGGCCGGCTGAAACAGCTGCGCCGCGATCCTTGGGCCGGCTATGAGCAGGCGTCCCGGCGCGTGACGGAGGCGATGAAAGCCCGCTTGCGCGGAGCCGCTTGAGTCCAACCCTGCAAAGGCTTTCGCGGGAAGCTCCCAGTGGACAGGGCAGGGAACCGTCCCTGACAATCAAGCCGAGGGTGGGGGGCATGCCCCGCTCCTCGTGACCATTGTGTTCATCTTCATTTGAGAGGCACACATGAATCGCCTTTTGGAACTCCAACGGTGCGGCCAAAGTTATTGGTTGGATAATCTGACGAGAAAGATGCTGGTCAACGGCGACCTGGCCCGGCGGATCCGCGACGAAGGGTTGCGTGGCATTACCGCCAATCCCACCACGTTCGGGCTGGCCCTGAAAAGCGACGATTATGACAACGACATCCGGGAGCTTGCGCGGCAAGGACGGACCACGAGCGAGATTTATGAACATCTCCTTGTCAGCGATGTGCAGCAGGCCTGCGACCTGCTGCGCGAGGTGCACCGGCGGACCGATGGCATCGACGGGTACGTGAGTCTGGAGGTCTCCCCGCATCTGGCCCATCACCCGGAGGGGACCATGCAGGAGGTCCGCCGCTACGTCGGGCTGGTGGACCGGCCGAATCTGTATATTAAAATCCCGGGCACGCACCAAGGCGTCACTGCGATCGAACAGATGCTGTACGAGGGGGTGTCCATCAACGTGACCTTGTTGTTCTCCGTTGCCAGGTATCAAGCCGTGATGGAGGCCCACATGACGGCGCTCGAACGGCGAGCGGCCGAGGGGCTGGCGTTGCGCCCCGTCATGTCGGTGGCCAGTTTTTTCCTGAGCCGCATCGACGTGCTCGTTGACCACCTGTTGAGCCAGCGCGTGTCGGGGGGCGATGACCAACGACTGGAGAGATTGCGCGGGCAGGCGGCCATTGCCGGCGCGAAACTGGCTTATCACGCATTTCGCAGCGGAGTCTCGACGGAACGCTGGAGACGGTTGGCACACCAGGGCGCCCGGGTTCAGCGTCCTCTCTGGGCCAGCACGGGCACGAAGAATCCGGCGTACCGTGACGTCTATTATGTTGAGCCGCTTATTGGACGGGATACCGTCAATACCATGCCCGAAGCGACGATCCAAGCGTTTGCTGATCACGGTGAGGTCGCGCCGGATGCGATTGAACAGCATGTGGAGCAGGCCTCGCGGACCATCGAGCAATTGAGAGCGCTGGAGATCGATATGGACTATGTGGCGTGGCAGCTGGAACACGAGGGAGTTCAGAAGTTCATCGACGCGTACGATGCAGCGGTCCAGGCACTCGATAAGAAGCGCCAAGGGTATGCGAGCCGCGAGATGCATGCAATGGGGGCATGAAAGATCAGAGTAGAAAGAGGAGCAACTTGGGGATGCGGATGCCGCTTGAACATCAGCAAGAGGTTCAAGCGGCCAACGGTACTCACGCTGTCATTCCTCTATCATCGAAGAGCGCACCCGCCAGCACCCTCAGGCACTGAGCTCTCGCAGCCCCGACTCTCCGTACGGTATTTCTACTGAGCCGCCGCTCCCGGCCAGGCCCCGGCAGCCGGGGCAATCGAGCCGCCGGCTGCCTGTTCCCACGAGTCTGTCATGCCGCGTCGGTATGGGGCGCGGCCGTGGCCGCGGCTATCCGGGATCGGCTGACCGTGCGGGCTATCCGGCCATTGACACGAGCGGCGGGCCGCGTCCGCAGCGCCGCCATGCGCTCATAGATGGCGAGATAGTCTTCCGTCATCCGTTGCACGGTAAACCGCGCTTCGAACGAGTCCCGGCAGCGCTGCCGCTGCAGGAGCGGCAGGCGGTCTACGGCCGCCACCATGTCATTCAGATTGTCGCAAATGAAGCCCGTGACTCCGTCTTCGATGATTTCGGGGATCGATCCGCGCCGATAGGCGAACACCGGCGTCCCGCAGGCAAGGGCCTCGATCAAGACAATGCCGAAGGGTTCGGGCCAATCGTAGGGACAGAGCACCGCGGCCGCGTCCCCGAGGAAATCGCATTTTTCCGCATCGGTGATCTCCCCGACATATTCCACGAGCGGATGATCGAGCAGCGGTTCGATCTGGGTTTCAAAATATTCCCGATCGACAGGATCGACTTTCGCGGCCAGACGCAACGGCATACCGACCCGTTTGGCGATTTCAATCGCGTGGTCCGGCCGTTTCTCGGGCGAAATCCGCCCGAGGAAGGCGAGATACGTTCCGGGGTGGGGATGAAAGGCATAGAGATCGGGCAGGCCGTGATAGACGGTGCCACGCCAATTGGCGTCAGGCAGCGGCAGGCGCTGGGCGTTCGAGATGGAGACGACCGGCATATCGGCATATTCGGCAAACACCGGTACGAGTTCCGGCAGATCGAGGCGTCCATGCATGGTAGTCAGGACCGGTGTGGGGCAGCGGCGGCTCATCGGAAAACTCAAAAAGTCCAAATGAGAATGAATAATGTCAAATTGATCGGCCTCCTGCGCCAGTGCCTGCTCCTGCATGACGATGAGGGGCGCGTCACGGTTGGCCGGCCCGGTGAGCAGCCGGAGAGCCCGGGGACAGGCCGCTTGAAGGCGGGCCGCGGTTTCGGAATCTCCACTGGCAAAGAGGGTGACGTCGTGACCACGTCGCACCAGTTCCTCCGTGAGGTAGGAGACGATCCGTTCCGTTCCTCCGTAGAGTTTCGGAGGCACGCTTTCCCAGAGAGGGGAGATTTGAGCGATTTTCATGTGGGACTGTCCTTTCCTTGGTTCAGATACGTCAGACGACCCTGGTCGGCACTCCTGCAGCGCCAGTTCACTATGACGATAGGAGCGACCCCTTCGAACTGGAGTAACCCCTTGCCCACGGCGTTGGCTGGCCCCAGTGGTCACCCGGATAGACCCTTGTTTGGCCCCCGGTGCTTTACCTGATCTGGACACGGGTGTTTTCCTCACGCAATTTCGGGAGTATCCCCGATAGTAGGGCGGGGGGCTATCCGTTACTGTGACGCCTGCAAGACTGATGAGCGGTTCCAGGCGGGCACTTTTGCTCTTGGTCGTGCAAACGGATTCGGGCTGTCGACTTCTCTCCGCTTAAAGGTAGGGGAAGCGGGCATTCCGTGAACCGTCGCGCAGTAGGGTCGGGATTGGGAGTAGAACCAAAACCGAAGGGGGCGAAGCCTTGGCAGAACAGGCGGTGTGTGAAAGCCCAACCATGAACGTCTTGAGGCCGGTCGCTGCGGTCGAACCACGCACCGGCGAACCCTGGTATGCCCTGTGGACGCACAGTCATTGCGAGCAGTTGGTCTACGATCAGTTGACGGTGAAAGGATTCGAGGTGTTCTTGCCGAAAATCGAGACCTGGTCTCGCCGCGCAGGCATCAAGCACCGCATCCTCACACCGATGTTTCCCGGGTATTTGTTCGTTCGTGACGAATTGAGCGACCGCCGGTATGCCGAATTGCTCAGCGCACGGCGACTCGTGTGCGTGCTCTCGAACGGTGAAGGCCGCTTGGCGGAAGTGCCGGACCAGGAAATCAATGCGATTCGAGCGGTCGTCCAGTCGAATCTGCGGGCTGTCCCGCATCCCTATTTGAAAGCGGGCCAACGTGTGCGCATCACGAGCGGGCCCCTCGCCGACGTCGAGGGAATCCTGGTCGAGCGGCATGCCAGCAAGGGCTTGTTGGTATTGTCGGTCCATTTGTTTCAACGGAGCGTGGCGGTGGAGGTCGACTCCACGATGGCCGTCGCTGCGTGAGCGGGAGACGGGCGTGTCTTCCCGAGCTAGTTTGAAGAAAGAGTCTGTCACTTATGCGCGACGAATGGGGCATCGTCAGGGGCATCGCCTTTTTACTTCTCGGCCTGTTCGCTTTTCCGGCCATCCTCACCGCGCAGGTGTATCAGGGGCTACCCAAATCCCCGATCACCACGGCCGGCGACCGGGTGCCGGAGGGAACCTACATCATGCCCTGGGTGGCCGCGGGCGTGTTGTACGACGACAACGTGTTCTTTTCTCTGCAAGGCCAGCGCCAGGACGACGTCTTTTATCGCGTGACGCCGGGCCTGCAGGCGAGCTACCGCTCGACGCCGCTGACCGTGATCGCCGATTATCGTTTCGACTCGGAAGTGTACAACAAGCTGCACGAACTCAATACGGTTCAGCAGCGGCAATTCGGCACGTTGGAAATGCGAGGGCGTCCGTCAACCAATTGGAGCCTGGCCAACACGTTTGGATATGGCCAAACCAAGACGCCGTTCGAGTTGAATATTCTGACATCGGCGCAAGTCGCGCGATTCAAGACGGAGCGCTATTTCTTGAACCCCAGCACTGAATATCGTTTTGATGCGCTCACGAGGGCGACGGGCCAATACGTGTACTCGAACGACAACTTTGCCGATGAAATCAAAATCAACTCGCACATCTTCAACCTGGGACTGGATCGGCGGGTCTCGGCGCACGATACCCTGGGACCGGCCTATATCGGGCGGCATTTCACCTTCGGCGGCAATCTCGCCAGTCCGCTTGCCGGGACGGTGAGCAGCGCAGAGCCGTTCACGTCGCATGCCGTTGTGCTCGCGTGGGCGCACGAGTTTTCGGCCGACACGCGCCTCGAAATGCGGGCGGGTCCCCGCATTTCCAACGGGAAGCTGGACGATTTTCCGGAACTGTTCGTCGGTCTCCGTCGACGAATCCAGGGCGGAGATTTGAGCGTAGCCTACACGAGTGCGGTCACCACGATCATCGGGACGGTGGGCAGCACGCGGGCGGACAGTCTGATCGTGACCATGAGCTATGAACCGGTGAAGCATTTGACCTTTACCGCCGGGCCATCCGCCGCCTGGATCAAGAGCTCCGTGTTTGATTCCAGCGTCTATACGGCCTATCTGGAAGGGGCCTACCAATTCAACCGGTACGTGACGGCCAAAGCGTCCGCCTACTTCAGTTACCAGGAAGGAAATTTCCTTCCGGTAGGGGGCGGCACGCTCAATGATGTCGTCATTGCAAGGAACGTGTACTGGCTGCGGCTCGAATTCGCGTATCCGTATCGATGGGAATAACGTCTGTTAGGGGAGGAGCACGACGATGAGACCACTGATGTTGACATATCTGGCTGCCGCCTGTCTGGCGGGAAGCCCCTGCTATGCAGCCGACCCTCCGTCGGTGTCGTCCGGGTCTTCAAGCCAATCCAGCACGTTTTCGTCCGATGGCGATCATGCCGTGGCCCAAGCCCAGGATATCGGCGACTATCGCATCGGGCCTGAAGATGTGCTCGATATTTCGGTTTGGAACAATACGGCCATCAGCCGGACGGTGCCGGTGCGGCCCGACGGCAAGATTTCGTTGCCGCTCGTCAACGACGTGCAGGCCGCCGGCCTGACGCCGACCCAATTGCGCAGCGTGTTGCTGAAGAAGCTGGCGGAGTATGTGCCGTCCCCCGAAGTGTCGGTGATCGTCCGCGAGGTCCATAGTTTCAAAGTATCGGTCATCGGGGAAGTGAAGAAGGCGGGCAGGCACGAACTCAAGGGACGAGCCACGGTGCTGGACATTCTGGCGATGGCCGAAGGGTTCGGAGAGTTCGCCGGCCGCGGACGGATTGTCGTGCTGCGGCCGGAAGGCAAGACCATGCGGCAGATTCCGTTCAACTACAACAAAGTCATTTCGACGAACGGTTCGCTGGAGAACTTCTTCCTGCAGCCGGGCGACATCATCGTGGTGCCGTAAGGAAGACCAGAGGCGAGGGAATCATGGAGGATCACGAGAATCGAACGGGCGTGGGGGCGCTGACGCAAGTCTGGGCACGCCGTAAATGGGTGGGACTGCTCCTGTTCGCCGCGCCGTTCGCCGGCATGGTCACACTCGCGCAGACGCTGCCGAACCTCTACAGCTCTGCCGCAACCGTCCTGGTGGAACAGCAGCAGATCCCCGAAGGATTCGTCAAATCATCGGTCACCGGGGAGTCGGACACCCGGCTTCATCTCATCCGGGAAAAACTCCTCAACCGGTCCAGCTTGAACGAGCTGATCACACGGTTCGACCTGTATCCGGAATTCCGGAAGCATGCGCCGGAAGAGGCCGTGGTCGACCGGATGCGCAAGGATATTACGCTGGAGTTGAAAGAACTGCAGCGCCAGGTCTACGGCCGAGACGGGACCTTCGGGTTCAAGGTGAGCTACCGCGGCCGGGATCCCGAAGTGGTGGCGAAAGTAGCCAATACGCTGGCAGGCAAGTATGTCGAGGAGAATCTGCAGATGCGGAGCCGCCAGGCGTCCGAGACCACTGCGCTGCTCAAGAAGCAATTGGAGGAGGTCAAACAGCGGCACGACGATCAGGAGCGGCGCATCGCCGAATTCAAACTGAAGCACATGGGCGAGTTGCCTGAACAAACGCAGGTGAATCTCTCCACGTTGGGACGGCTGAATCAGGAGCTGGGGCTCAACAGCGAGCAGCAAATGCGGATGATCGACCGACGCGAACGTCTGGGGAAGCAACTGTTCGACATCAATTCCGGCGGACCCGCCACCGTGGCGCATCCTGACTCTCTGCCGTACCACCTGGAAAAACTGAAGACCGAGTTGACGGAACTGCGCACGCGCGCCAGCAACAAACATCCCGATGTGCTGCGCATCCAAGGCGAAATCGCGGCCATCGAAAAGGCGTTAAAGGAAACCGCGAAGGATTCCAAGCTCGATCCGGCGCAGGCGGCCGCGTTCCTGGCCAGTCCGGAGGAGATCAAGGAGGCGTTGCGGGATCTGGATCGCGACCTCAAGCACCTGAAGGCGGAGGAACAGCGGCTCCGGCAAGAAGTCGCGGCCTACCAGCGGCGCGTCGAGCGTTCGCCGCATCACGCGCAGGAATTCCAACAACTCGAACGCGACTACAAAATGACGCGGGATCTCTATTTCTCGCTGCTGCAACGGTACGAGGACGCGCAACTCGCCGAGACGATGGAGCAGGTGCGGAACGGCGGGCAAATGCGCATCATCGATCCCGCGATGCCGACCAAGGCGCCGTCGGCGCCCAACCGGTTGCGGATCATGCTCATGGGACTGGTGTTGGCCTTGGGGCTGTCCGTCGGGGGCGTGATGTTTCTCGAATACCGGGACCAATCCTTTCACGGCGTGGAAGATCTGCGACAGTTCACCAAGGTTCCCATCCTCGTCAGGATCCCGCTGATCCAGACCAAAGGGGAACGCAGAAAGGCCATGGCAAGGGTGAGTTTGCAGGCGACGGCTTCGGTCATCAGCCTCGTCCTGATCATCGGCGCCTTTCACTATATGGCATCGGAAAACGAACAACTGGTCTGGATGCTGAGTGAAAACAAGCAGCCGCAGCCGCAGGCTCGGTGATCCAGCGTCGTCTGCCCCTACAGGGAGGATAGCCTTGGCCATCAAAGATCATAGCAATCCTGCGATCAGAGCGGTGCCGGCGGAGCCCGGTCCGGGCACGCCGGCATACCGCAGGGGAGACGCGCCCGTGTTGGAAAAGATGCTGGGCCGTGCGCAACCGGACGAGCATCTCGTCAGCCTGCTGTCGCCGGCCACCATTGAGGCGGAGCAATATCGGACGTTGAGTCTCATGCTGGAGCAGCGCCGCCAGACCGGCCTGCTGCAGGTGGTCGGCGTGTCCAGTCCCATGGTGGGAGACGGCAAGACGGTGACCGCCATCAATCTGGCCGGCGCCATTGCGCAGTCTCCCTCGGCGCGCGTGCTCGTCATCGATCTGGACGTGCGCAAACCCTCCGTGGCGGCTCAGTTGGGGCTGCGCGACAACGTGCTGGGGTTCCGGGATGCGTTCCTGAATGCCGGCATGAGTTTGAAAGAGGTCGTGCGGCGGCATCCGGCCTGGAACCTGTCCATCGTGACCGCCGGACGAGCCCAGGTCATGCCGCACGAGATCTTCAAGTCCACCCGCTTCGCGGAATTGATCGATGAGGCTCGAGGCGATTACGAATGGATCATCCTCGATACCGCCCCGCTTGTGCTGGCCCCGGATTGCTTGATGATGAGTCGCGCCGTGGACGGGTTCGTCATGGTGGTCTGCGCGCACAAGACGTCGCGCCAGGAAGTCGGGGAAGCCCTGACGATTCTGGGAGCCTCCAAGGTGGTCGGCCTCGTCTTCAACAGTGACGACCGCCTGTTGAAGACGTATACCTACGGGCCGTACTGCATGCCCTCCCAATCCGAGTAAGCGCAGACACACACTCAGAGACTGATTCACCCCGGATACCAAGCTGGTTTCTCATGGCACTTGCGATCGTCGTCGTCGAGTCGGTGGTGTTCTTTGCGGTCTTCCTGGCCCTGCTCGGCACGGCCGATGGCCCAGGCAGCCGGTTCAACGTGCCCCTGGCCGCACTCCTGTTCTCCGGCTGCTGTATCGCCGTCTTTTACCGTGCGCGTTTGTACGATGTGCTCACCGTGCGCACCTTCTCGCAGTTTCTCCGGCGGATGCCCCTAGGCGCGCTGGCTGCGGTCGTCACGGCGGGCGTGCTCTCGTACACGGTGCTGCCCTCGCGGACGCTCTCGTGGTCCGGGGTAGCCGCCGCGATCGTGGCGCTGACGGGCGCCCTGCTCCTGAGCCGGGCCGTGTGGTACCGGCTGTTGAGCAACCCGCCTTTCGTCGAACACGTGCTGGTGCTGGGGAAAACGGCTCTGGCCCGCGCCCTCATCGCCGAAATGGCGCGCCGCCCGCGCTATCGGGTGGTGGACGCCACGGACAGCGGAAAGACCGGCCGCATGCCGAAGGATGGCGTGCCGTTCCTGCCCCCGCTGGACCTGCGATATCTGTCAGCGCCGCCGCATCGCATCGTCGTGGCCATGAGCGAACGACGGGGACGGATTCCGATGGAGGGATTGCTGGAGGCCAAAAGGCGCGGCATCGCCATCGAAGAGGGCATGCATATGTATGAGCGGCTGACCGGCAAGCTGGATCTGGATTGGCTCCAGCCGAGTCATGTGGTGTTTGCCCCGGAGTTCCATCCGTCGGCGTGGCAGTCTGCGCTGCAACGGTTCACCAGCGTGCTGTGCGCCGGATTGGGTCTGGTGCTCGGTGCGCCTCTCTTCGCAGCCGTGGCGCTGTTGATCAAGCTTGATTCCACCGGACCCGTCTTGTTCGTCCAGGACCGGATCGGACGGGATGGACGGCGCTTTCCGCTCCTCAAATTCAGGACCATGCATCCGGTGGTGCAACGGGCGTCCGAATGGGTGCGCGACAATGGCGACCGGATCACGCGCGTCGGGCGCTGGCTGAGAAAGTTCCGCCTCGACGAATTGCCCCAGCTCTATAACGTGCTGCGGGGCGATATGAACCTGGTCGGCCCGCGCCCGCATCCCGCGTCCAACTACGAATTGTTTTTGACCCACATTCCCTACTATGCGTTCCGGGCCATGGTGCGTCCCGGGATCACCGGCTGGGCCCAGGTCCGCTACGGATACGCCAACAGCCTGGAAGAAGAGACGGAAAAGATGCGGTATGACCTCTATTACATCAAACATCTGTCCTGGTGGCTGGACCTCCGCATCATGATCATGACCGTCCGGGTGGTTTTCCTGGGGCAGCACACGCTGCTGGCGGAGCGGCACGCAGTCCCCTCCGAAGTCCCGGCAGTGAAACGGTTGGACGCGGCTTGATCCGCTGGGCGAAGGACACGCTATGAAAATTCTGGTGATCGCGGGCGCACGGCCCAACTTCGTCAAGATCGCTCCGCTGCTCCGCGAAATGAAAAGGCGGTCGGACATGCAGCCGGTGCTCGTCCACACGGGACAGCACTACGACCAGCAGCTCTCGGAGCGCTTCTTTGCCGATTTGTGCATCGAGCCGCCTGCCTACAACCTGGAAGTCGGGTCCGCCTCGCATGCCGTGCAAACGGCCGAAGTGATGAAGCGGGTGGAACCGATCATGACGCTGGAAGCGCCGGCTCGTGTGCTCGTCGTGGGCGACGTGAACAGCACGGTGGCCGCCGCGCTGGTGGCCGTCAAGCTGGGCATCCCGGTGGATCATGTCGAAGCGGGGCTGCGTAGCTTCGACCGGACGATGCCGGAAGAGATCAACCGGGTGCTGACCGATGCGATCGCGGATCAGCTGTTCGTCACCGAGGACAGCGGCGTGCATAACCTGCTGCGGGAGGGCATCGCCCCGGAACGGATTCATTTAGTCGGCAACGTGATGATCGATGCCCTGGAAGCCTGTCGGCCACGCTGGCAACACGCGGACATCCTCACACGGCTGCGGATCGACCCTGACCGCCCCTATGCCCTCGTGACGCTCCATCGCCCGTCGAACGTCGACCATCCGGAGAGGCTGGCCCGGATCGTCGACGCGTTGGAGCAGCTATCGAGGCGAATCAACATTCTCTGGCCCGTGCACCCCCGCACCACGCAGGCCTTGCAGGGCAACGGGTCCATTCGATGGCTCGACACGACGGCGATGGACGGGGCTGGCGCGGAGGGGCTGCTCGGCTTGGAGCCGCTCGGATACCTGGATTGCCTGGCCGTGATGAGCCGCGCCCGCATGGTCCTCACGGATTCCGGCGGCATCCAGGAAGAAACCACGGTGCTGGGCGTTCCCTGTTTGACCTTGCGCGTGAATACGGAACGGCCGATCACGGTCACGCATGGCACGAATCGCCTGATCGGGGCCGAACCGGACGCCATTGTGGCCGCCGCCTACCAGGCCTTGGAGACCGCGCCGGCACCGGCGCAACGGCCGCCCTTATGGGATGGCCATGCGTCTGAACGGATCGTCGATCTGCTCGCCTATCGCCGGGTGTCGGCCCTCTCCTGTGAGATCCCGCCCGCGGGTAAACGGGCCTCGATCTTTGCGCACTAACCACAGGCTGAACTGACATGGATACGCGCGTTGACTGGTGGAGGGCGGAGGCGACGGAGAACGATTGGTGGGCCGCCAATCGCGCCCGCGCCGGCGAATGGCTGCCGCCCCGCACGGCGGTGCCGTTTTGGGCGACCGTCGGATTTACGGTCGTGCTGCTCTTTTCCCCGCAAGCCTATTTCCCTTGGCTGGGCGCGTTGCGTCCCGCGTTCCTCCTCGCCGGGATCGGGATTCTGTTTTACGGGTACGATCGATGGATCCATCGTCAGCCGCTCATCGTCTGGAACCGGGAGATGCGTCTGGTGGCCGGCCTGCTGGTGTGGGCCGCCGCTACCATTCCCTTGTCCATTTGGCCGGGCGGCAGCGTCAACGTGTTGTTCGATCAATATCTCAAGACCGTGGCGATGTTCTGGCTGCTGGGCCATGTGCTGGTGACCACCGACCGCTTGCGCCAGATTGCGTGGGCCTTGACGCTCATGGCCATCGCGTTGAGCGGGTTCGCGGTCTATAACTATGTGACGGGGGCCTTCGCGCTGGGAGGGGCGTCGGACCGGGTCATGGGCAACGAGGGCAGCCTCACCAAAAATCCGAACGACATGGCGCTGATGATCAATCTGGTCATTCCCTTGACCATCGGCCTCTTCGTCAGCAGCAAAGATCTATGGCTCCGGGGGGTCCTGCTGGCGGCCATCGCCTGCGAAGCCACCACCGTCGTCTTGACCTATTCCCGCGCGGGCGCGCTGACGCTTGGGGTCATCTTCGCCCTCTATCTCTGGAAGCTGCGGCGGCGTCCGGAACGGCGGTTGTTATATGCCGTTCTGGTGGCCGCCCTCCTGGCCTTGCCGTTGTTGCCGTCGACGTATTTCGACCGGCTCAGCACCATGACCAGCATTGAATCGGACCGGACCGGCTCCTCGCAGGAACGGTGGGCCGACATGACCATCGCGCTCCAGACCTTCCTCTCCAATCCGCTCAAGGGATCGGGCCTGGGCATGAACGTGTTGACCATGAACCAGGCGCGCGGAGACTGGCGGGCCGTGCACAACGTGTATCTGGAGCATGCCCTCGATCTGGGGTTGCCGGGCCTCATCCTCTTCGTGCTGCTCTTGAGCGCCTGTTTGCAGGCCGCCGTGCTCGCGCAGCGCCGCA
The DNA here is from genome assembly GCA_965285945.1 of uncultured bacterium. Classification (GTDB taxonomy): domain Bacteria; phylum Nitrospirota; class Nitrospiria; order Nitrospirales; family Nitrospiraceae; genus Nitrospira_D. The sequence goes on from CBDIWP010000025.1 coordinate 15,357, forward strand.
GTGAGGCCGGCGGCCAGCCGCGTCTGTTTCACATGGCGGAAGCCGTTCAGGTCAGCTTGATCGCGTATGGCGTGGCCGCCATGTTCCACCCGGTCAGCTATCAATTCTACTTTTATTACATTGCGAGTTTGGCGGTGGCGGCGCGCCAGTTGAGCATGGCTCAAGAAACGGCGCACGCATGAGCGTTCTATCAGGTGCCCGGCGAACTGAAGCCCAGCCGGAAGCGCCTTTCAGCGAATTACGGCCGGTGCCGGCTCCAGGCCCGGAGGCCGCGGAGCGGATCCGGCTGTTGAAATTCCTGGCCATTCTGGCGATCGGGGGCAGTGAGCGCCAGGCGGTCCTGCTGGGGCAAGAGCTGGACCGGACCCGGTTTGATGTGCATCTGGGCTGCTGCGCCCGTACCAACGATAACATCGAAGCGGGACTCACCGCGCAAGGGGTGCCCATTACCCAGTACAGTATCCGCAACCTCTACGGAGTGGATACCCTTCGCCAGCGCGTCCGGCTGGCGCAATACCTGCGCCGCGAGCGCATCGATGTCGTGCATTCCTATAATTTTTATTCGAACGCCTTTGCCATTCCCGCCGCCCGGCTGGCCCGGGTCCCGGTCATCATCGCGTCCATCCGGGATAACGGCGAATGTTGGACACCGTGGCAGCGGCGCATTGAGCGGCTGGTCTGCCGAATGGCGCATCGGGTGGTCGTCAATGCGGACGTCATCAAGCGCCGCCTCGTGGCCGAAGGGTATGACGCGCGCCGCATCGCGGTCATCCCCAACGGGACGCGCTGCCCCGCCAGCGTGCCGGCGTCGCGAAGCGCCGCCCTGCGCGAGGAGCTCGGCCTCTCGGCCGAGGCGCCGGTCGTCGGCATGCTGGCGCGGCTGGACCCGATCAAAGGCATCGAGTACTTCCTGGAAGCGGCGGCGCAAGTCAGCGCCCGGCGGCCCGATGTCCGGTTCCTGATTGTGGGGGACAACCGGGTGAATGTCGCCTATCGGGAGGACTTGACCCGCTTGGCCCGGCGGCTGCGGCTTGAGGAGGCGGTACGGTTCACCGGGTTTCGCAACGACGTGGCGGAGGTCCTCTCGTTGCTGTCGGTGTCGGTGTTGGCATCGCTCAGCGAAGGCCTTTCGAACACCCTTCTCGAATCCATGGCGGCAGGCATTCCGGTCGTCGCCACGGCCGTGGGCGGCAACCCCGAAGCCGTGGAGCATGGGGTGACCGGAATCCTCGTGCCGCCGAAGAATGCTCCCGCGCTCGCCGAGGCGATCTGCCGGATCTTGAATCACAAGGACCAGGCGGCCGCCATGGGTCTCTCCGGGCGTCGCCGGGTGTCCGAGCGGTTCTCCACCCGCGCCATGGTGTCGGCCAGCGAACGGTTGTACGGGCAATTGCTCGCCGAGGCCCGCCGGCCGCGTTAGACGCCGGATCGGTCAACCGCAGCGGAGTCAGGTTGATCAACCGGGCCGATAGGAAACCGTACGGCTTACTCCCAGACAAAGGATGCGCATGAACGCGTTGTCGTTGTATCGGGTGGGACATTGGTGTTACCGGCGCCGGGTGCCGCTCATTCCCGCGCTGCTGTACCGGGCCATCTATCTCCTCTATAACGCCGTCATTCCGATGTCGGCCGAAATCGGAGAAGGGACGGAATTTGCGTACGGAGGGTTGGGCATCGTGCTGCATGAACGCTGCAAGATCGGCAGATTCGCCACCGTCGGCCACCAGGTCACGATCGGCGGGCGTTCCCGCCGTTGGGGGGTGCCGGTGATCGAAGACCGTTGCGTGATCGGAGCGGGAGCCAAGATTCTCGGTCCCATCTCCATCGGCCAGGAATCGGTAGTCGGGGCGAATGCCGTCGTGCTGGACGATGTGCCGCCGAAAACCGTGGTCGCCGGCACGCCCGCGAAACCGGTTCGGACCGGCATCGATATCATGGACTATAGTTGCCTGCAGCCTCCAGAAGAAGCCGAAAAACTCTCGTTCCGCTCCACCGATAATCTGCTGGTGACCGTCATTGAAGATGCGGCGAGGCTCCAGCACCTGGCGGACGAATGGGCGGACCTGCTGGCCGACAGCGAGGCCGATTGCCTGTTCCTGACCCGGGAATGGCTGGAAACCTGGTGGCAGCACTTCTCTGCCGGCCGCACGCTCGCCATCGTGACGGTGCGCCGCCACAGCCGGCTGCTCGCGCTCGCGCCGTTCTTCACGGAGCGGAAACGGTTCGGCGGCTTCATGCCGTACCGGTCCCTGCAGTTCCTGGGAACCGGTCTGGTGGGGTCCGACTATCTGGACGTGGTGATCCGGCGCGGTCATGAGCCGCAGGTCTCCCGCACGTTGGCCGAGTATTTCCAAAGACAGCGGCTGGTGATCACGCTCAGTCATATGTACGCGAGCCATCAGCTGGCGGGCGGATTCGTCCATGAGCTGGAGCAAGCCGGGTGGACCGCGCAAAGCACACCCGTAGAGGTCTGTCCGCATATTCCGCTTCAGGGCCACACCTTCGAGTCGTATCTGGCCTCGTTGGGATCGCAGCACCGCTACAATTTCAACCGCCGGCTGAAGAATCTGCATAAGCAGGGCACGCTCGTGTTCGACGTCGTGGAAAAGGAGGATCAGCGCCCGGACGGACTCCGGACGTTGATCGATCTGCACAATCTCCGGTGGGATGAGCGGGGCGGGTCCCAGACGATGCGGTCTTCGGTCATGCAAGCGTTTCATGATGCCTTCAGCCGCGTGGCGCTGGAGCAAGGATGGCTGCGTCTGTGCATCCTGCGGCTGGACGGCCGTCCCCTGGGCGCCCTGTATGGATTCCGCTATGGCCGGAAGTTTTACTTTTATCAGTCAGGGTTCGATCCCGCGTACCGGCAGCAGAGCGTGGGGCTCGTGACCATGGGACTGGCGATCAAACAGGCCATTGCCGAAGGCGTGGAGGACTATGATTTGCTGCATGGCACCGAGGGCTACAAATCGTTGTGGGCCCGTGAGGCGCACGACCTGGTGCGGCTGCAGTTATATCCGCCCTCGTTCGGAGGGGCGCTCTGCCGGGGAGCGGTCGCGCTGGATGATCGGGGAAAGAGCCTGGCCCGCCGGATCCTTCCGCCGTCGGCGCTCGAGCGGGCCATTGCCTGGCGGCGAGGCGAAGGGTAGGGCGGCGCTCGCGTCATTGCTGGATCGACAGGACCGATGTTGAAATCTCTCGTCAAAACCGCCGTCGCGGCCGGCTTGCATTGGACCGGCGGAGCGAAAGCCATCAGCGCGCTTCCGCGGGTCAAGGCCGTGCCGCTGGTGCTCGCCTATCACGCGGTGGTGGACGATATCCGTCCGCACATCGGGCGCGCGCAACTCCCCAACCTGATCAGCACCGGCATGCTGGAGCGGCACCTGGATTGGATCGGCCGCCGCTACCGATTCGTGTCGCTCGACGACCTGGGGCGGCGAATGGAGAGCGGAGAGGGATTGGATGAGCCGTTGGCCGCCGTCACCTTCGATGACGGCTATGTCGGCGTGTATCACCAGGCCGTCCCGCTGCTCAAGCGCAAGGGCATACCGGCGGGGGTGTTTGTCATCACGGAGGCGATGGATCAACCCCGTCTGCAACTCTACGACAAGCTCTATATCGTCCTGGAGCGGGTGCTGCCGTTGTTCGGGCATTCGGAAACACGGCTCAGGCACCTGCTCTCTTCCCACGGCATTCCAACGGGAGCCGTCGGGAACGGGGTGCTGGACGATGCGTTTCGCACGATGCGGTGGTTGTTCACGACATTGACCCAGGACCAACTCGCGCGCGCGATCCACGCGCTCGAAACAGTCGTTCCAATCGATGATCGAGATTATCCGGAACTGCAGTCGTTGACGTGGGACATGGCACAGGACATGGCCGAGTCCGGCTTCATCATCGGCTCCCATACGCAGACGCATGCGCTGCTCACCGAAGAGAGTCGCGAGCAGGTCGCAGCCCAGACGAAGGGTTCATTGGCGGCGCTCCGGCACAGGCTCCGGCGACCGGTGGAGCATTTCGCGTATCCCGACGGACGGTGCAATCCGTCGGTTGTCTCCGCTGTCGCGGAAGCCGGTTACCGCTTCGGCTACGGGACCTGCCTCCATCGCGACGGCCGGTATCCTCAGTTGACCATCCCGCGCAAGCTCTTGTGGGAACGATCCTGCCTGGATGTGACGGGACGGTTTTCCTCCAGCGTGATGAGCTGCCATGCGCGCCATGTCTTTGATCTGTGGTCGGCCTGCGCGCACGATCATCGTGAAGCGCCCGTGCCCGCGCGCGTGAATGCCCACATGACGGAGGACGATCCCGCGCCCGGCGCAGCAGGGGAGGGGCTGCGGGCCGCGAATAGGCTGCATGTTTAAGCCGGCGATGACCATTATGGCGGGGCGCGCGTTGGGGTATGCCGCCTTGTTCGTGCTGCCCCTCATCCTCGTCCGGTGGTTCGACCAACAAGCCTTCGGCACGTACAAACAAGTCTTTCTGGTCTACGGGACTGTGCTGACGCTGGCCCAACTGGGCATGTCCGAAAGCCTCTTCTTCTTTCTGCCCGGTGCCGAGCGGGACGGCGGCCGGTATGTCGCCAATGCCATGCTCGTGCTGGGCGGGGTCGGATTGCTCATCGCCGCGGCGCTCGCGGCGGGGGCGGATGCGATCGCCGGCTGGATGAATAATCCCGCGCTGGCGCCGCTGGTGCCGCTGCTCGGCTGTTTCTTTCTGCTGATGGCGGTGTCGTACGTGCTGGAAATCATCATGACGGCCCGGCACCAATACCGGACGGCCGCCGCATCGTACGGCCTGTCGGACCTCGCCAGGGCCCTGATGATCCTCGGGCCGGTCCTGGTCTTTCACACCTTGGCCAGCCTCTTGTACGGCGCCATCCTGTTCGCCGTCGTCCGGTTCGGCACGACCCTCTGGTACTGCTGGAAGCAATTCGGCGCGACGCTGCGCCCCGAGTGGACGCTCCTGGCCCGGCAGGCCGCCTACAGCCTGCCCTTCGCCTTCTATGTCCTCTTTCAAACGGGGCAGGAAACCCTGCATCAATATGTCGTGTCCTCCCTGTTCGACGCGGCGACCTTCGCAGTGTATTCCGTCGGATGTCTCCAGGTCCCGCTGGTGGAAGTGGTGAGCACCTCGGTGGTCAACGTCATGATGGTCGGTATGGTGCAGACCATCCGCGATGGCCGCGAATCGGCCGTGCTGTCCATGTGGCACGATACGGTACGGAAATTGGCCCTGGTGTTTTTCCCTCTGGTCGCCTTGCTTCTGATCATCGCGCATGACCTCATCGTCTTGTTATTCACCGATGCCTATACGGCGAGCGTCCCGATTTTCAGAGCGTGGAGCGTCGCGATTCTGTTGTCGGTCCTCCCGATCGACGGGCTGCTCCGGGTCTATGCCAAAACACCGTTCCTGCTCATCATCAACGTCGCCCGATTGGCGATCGTCGCAGGAGGCATGTATTGGTTCGTCTCCACCATGGGATTGGTCGGAGCCGTGCTGGTGACGATGGTGGCTCTGGCCGTGGGAAAAGCCATGGGGTTGGGGAGGATGATGCGCTGTTGGCGCGTCGGCGCCGCACAGGTCCTTCCCTGGCGCGATCTGGGTGCCATTGGAGCGGCTGCGGCGGCCGCCTCCGTCCCGACCCTCTGGGTGGCCTCCCAACTGGCGGCCACACCGCTGGCGCGCCTCACGGTGCTCAGCCTGATCTACGGTGGGCTGTACGGCGTCCTAGTCTGGAGTTTCAGGCTGATACGGAAAACCGAACAGGAAACTCTCTTGCGCTGGGCTCAGCCGTTCAGTCTCAGTCGCTTCCGGTTCCGGGAGCTGTAGGCCCCTCGGGTTTGTTTGGTCTGTCTCGTTTGTCTGGTTCATTTCGTTTGTCTGGTTTGTCTGGTTACAACCAAACAAACCAAACAAACCAACAAATTACATCACGCTTCACTTCCCCTACCATGCACACGACCTTGCCGCACATCGCCCTCATCGCTCCCAGCATGCGCACGGTCGGCGGGCAGGCGCTGCACGCGCACACCTTGGCCGGCCAGTTGCGCAGCGAAGGGTACGAGGTCGATCTGGTGCCGATCGATCCGCCTTTTCCCACAGCCCTGGCGTGGCTCCGGCGCCTGCCGTATGTCCGCACGGTGGTCAACCAGTGCCTCTATATCCCGAGCCTCCTGCGGCTCCGCCGGGCCGATGTCGTGCATGCCTCCTCCGCCTCCTACTGGTCGTTCCTGCTCGCGCCGGTTCCGGCCGTCCTGATGGGCCGGATCTTTCGCAAGCCGGTGCTGCTGAACTATCACAGCGGTGAAGCGGCGGATCATCTTGCTCACTGGGGCCGCTTGGTCCATCCCTGGCTGCGCCGGGTCGACGAAATCGTCGTGCCGTCGGAATATCTGCGGCGCGTGTTTGCGGCACACGGCTATCGCGCCCGGGTGATCCACAACACCGTCGATACCGGCCTCTTTCGCTATCGCGTCCGCTCGCCGCTGCGCCCCCGCTTCGTGTCCACCCGCTGCTTCGAGTGGTACTACGGCGTCGACCAGACGATCCTCGCCTTTGCGCTGCTCAAGACCCTGTATCCCGACGCGACGCTCCTGCTCGCGGGAACCGGCAGCCAGGAAGGGGAATTGCGGAAATTGGTGGCCGCATTGAACCTGCGCGACGTGCACTGGCTCGGGCCGGTGGCCGCCGAGGCCATGCCGTCGCTGCTGGACAGCTGCGACATCTTCTTGAATTCCTCGCTGATCGATAATCAGCCGCTGTCCGTCCTTGAGGCGGCGGCCGCCGGACTGCCGATCGTCAGTACGGGAACAGGAGATATTGAAAACATGATCGAAGACGGCGTCAGCGGGATGCTCGTGCGGGAGCGCGACCCCGCCGCCACGGCTCGCGCGGCCCGCTATCTGCTCACCCATCCGGGCCTGGCCCGGTCGATGGCGGCCCATGCCCGCGATCGTCTGGACCGGTTCTCCTGGAACCGGGTGCGCGGCCAATGGTCGGAATTGTATGCCGATATGACGTCGGGCACGCCGCTCGACCGGATGGAGGAGAAGCGCTGTGCGGCCTAGTCCGCCATCCGGCTCTGTGATCAGCCGCAGCGGCGAATCCGTCGCGTCTCACTCGGGGCCGCGACTTGAGGTGGAGATCATCACGGACTATCGGGCGTTCCTGGACCTCGAGGGCATATGGAATCAGTTGGTGGAAGACTCCGGCATTGATTTCCCCTTTGTGCGCCACGAGTGGATTCGAGCGTTCTGGGAATCGTTCCCGCACGGCGCCGCTCTGCATGTGCTGCTCGTGAAGGAAGGCGGGCGCATCATCGCGATCGCGCCGTTGATGCGGGACCGGGCGCTGATGTACGGCATCCCCGTCCGCCGGCTCGCCGGGATGGCGAACGTGTACACCGAGCGGTTTGACTTTCTTGTGTCGGCTCGGGCGGAGGAATGCGGGGCGGCGATTTGGACCTATCTGGCCGACCATGCGCGAGACTGGGACGTGCTCGAGCTGCGGCAGCTGCCTCAGGGCTGCCGCGTCCTGGCATCTCTTCCATGGGCGGCGATGGAAGCGCGGGTGCTGATCGGCGAGTGGCCCTCATCCGAATCCCCCTACATTCCGGTGAATCAGCCCTGGGAGACCTATTTTAGAGGACTGAAGAAGGGGCATCGGGCCAACATGCGGAAATCCCTGCAGCATTTGGAGCAGTCGGCCCCGGTCGGCTTGGATGTCGTGGTATCGAACGAGCACTTGGATGCGGATATCGACGATGCGCTGAATCTGGAAGCCGTCGCCTGGAAGGATGAAGGCGGCACGGCCATCCGGAGCCGCGACGATACGTCGGCGTTTTACCGCCAGATCCTGCATAAAGCCTCTGAACGCGGATGGTTGCGCCTGTATTTCTTGACGCTGGGAGGGAAACGGATCGCGGTCCGTATGGCGCTGCTGTTTCGGAATAAGGTCTACATGCTGAAGTCCGGCTACGATCCCCAGTTCGCCATGTATTCACCGGGACATCTGTTGTGTCACAAAATTCTCGACGAGGCGTGGCGCCTCAAATTTGAAGAGGTCGACTTTCTCGGCCATAGCGAGCGATGGAAATTGAATTGGTCCAAGGATATCCGGCGGCATGCCTGGTTGTTCGCCTTTCCCAAACGGCTCAAGCCGAGACTCTTGCACTACCTGAAGTTCCATCTGGCTCCCCGGCTGCGGGCCAGCCGCCTGTATGCGCCGCTCCGGCGCGCCGCGGCCAATATGGATGTGACGATCCAAAAACAGTAACCCTGATGCCACCCAGGATGAGGCGGCTCGATCCGGAGTGCGCATCTCTCTTGAGGAGAACGAAACGATGTATCTGCCGGCATGGCCTGGTCTCGGTGCGGAAGAGTTGTGGTCGGCCTCCCCAGGCCGGACACTTCCGTTTCCCTTGCACGAACCCGACACGACGTATTTCCATACGGCTCGAAGCGCGATCTACTATCTGTTCCGGCAGCTGGTGGCCACGGGCCGCTGCATCGCGCTCGTTCCCGATTACCACATGGGCAATGAGGTCCGGGCGATCCGGAATGCGGGCGCGCAGATCGTCTGGTATCCGGTCACGCGCGACTTCCGCATCGATATGCAGACGTTGCGCCGGCTGTGCCGCGAACACGAGGCACATGTCCTCTTCGTCATCCATTACGCCGGATGGCCTCAACCGGTGGAGGCGTTGCGCGAGTTGTGCCAGGAGCATGATCTCCTGCTGGTGGAAGATTGTGCGCTCGCCTTCCTGACCGAGATCAACGGACGGCCCGCCGGCTCGGTCGGCGACTATGGGATCTTCTGCCTGTATAAAACGCTTCCGCTCCCCGATGGCGGGGTCCTTGTCCAAAACCGGCAGGTGTTCGAGGCGTTGACCCGCCTGCCGTTGCGGTCCAGTGGCCGGGTGTTCGCGGCCGGACGGCTGGCCGAATTGATGTTCGAGCGCGTGCGGAGCCGGTACGATCGCATCGGCCGGGCGCTGTTCCGGACGAAACAACACATCGGCGGGTGGCTCAACACGCTCCGTATCGAACGCGTTCCCGTCGGGGACACGGGCTTTAATCCGGCTCATGTCGGCATCGGCATGGCGGCTTCCTCCCGGCGGTTACTTCGCCGCCTCGATTACGAACGCATCCGTTCACGGCGGCGCGACAATTACCTGAAGTTGCGTGAGGCCCTCGCGGCGCATGCGGCCGTTCGCACCGACCTGCCGCCGGGCATCTGCCCGCTCTTTTTTCCTCTTCTGGTCAGCGATAAGCCGCGCGCGTCGCGGGCGTTGTGGCGGCGCGGTGTGATGGCCACGGAACTTTGGAATGAAGGCGATGCGTCGGTGGCCGGCCAGGAAGGCCCCGGGGCGCGCTTCCTCCGCCGTCATGTGCTGGAGTTGCCCATTCATCAGGACATCACGGAGCCGCAGATCCATTATATGGCACGGCAGGTGAGGGAACTCGATCTCATCCTGCCTCCCTTCAGCGCCGCGCTCAAAGAATTCCAAGCGGCGTGAAGGACACTGGAGCCGGAGGCCGCGGACGCCGGGGGTCGGCGCGGCGGTCATCACACCGGCAAGGCACGAGCATCAGGGGGGTCTTTACCGGGCTGAGCTCAGAGAGACAGGAGGCGCATCATGGAGACTGTGTCGTTGGTGTCGGAGCCGGCGGCGTATCCGGGTGATCGGACGGCAAGCGACAAGCTGCCGTTGCAGGTGGAACTGGTGACGGACTATCCGGCCTTCGTGCAGCTGAGGCCGGTGTGGAACCGCCTGGTGGAGGAATCAGGCGTGGACCATCCGTTTATGCGACATGAGTGGGTCTGCACCTGGTGGGACAGCTTCAAGCCTGAAGGGCGCCTCTACATCATTGTCGTGAAGGAGGGTGCGCAGACGGTGGCCTTGGCCCCGCTGATGCTGGATCGGGGCAGGATCTATGGATGTCCGGTTCGCCGGCTTCGCGGGATTGCCAACATCTACACCGAGCGATTCGATTTTATTCTGGGGGACCGGCCGAAAGACGCTTGCCGGGCGATTTGGAAATTTCTCGCGCAACAGGCGTCGAACTGGGACATGCTGGAATTGCGGCAGGTCCCGGCGGGCGCCCAGGTCACCGATCATCTGCTTCGTGACGCCTTTCAGGAAAAATTTCTTCTGGGGCAATGGCACTCCACGGATGGGCCCTATATCCCGATCACGCAGCCGTGGGACGTCTACCTGAAAAGTCTCTCAAAGAAACATGTGTCCAACTTGCGGGGCCGCGCCAAAGGGCTGCACCGGGTGGGACCGGTGCAGTGTGAGATCGTCACCGGGGGCGAGGATCTGGAACGGACCATTCAGGAAGCCTTCATGTTGGAAGCGGCGGCCTGGAAGGGACAGGCGGGCACGGCCATTCTCAATGGACCCGAACGACTCAGCTTTTATCGTCGCCTCCTGACCCTGGCGGCCGAACAGGGATGGTTGCGGCTCCATTTCCTGACTCTGGACGGCAAGCGGATCGCCGTACAGATTGCGCTCCTCTTCCATAACAAGCTGTACATTCTCAAATCGGGATACGATCCGCACTACGCCGCCTTTGCTCCGTCGCTCATCCTGTGCGAGATGATGTTGCGGGAGGCCTGGAATCACCGTTTCAGCGAAGTGGATTTCCTGGGTAGTTCCGAACGATGGAAGCTGGAATGGGCGAAAGAGGCCCGGGCGCATTCCTGGCTGTTCGTGTTTCCCAACCGCCCGCGCACCAGGCTGCTGCACCGGTTGAAGTTCTCGCTGGTGCCTCGCCTGCAAAACCATGCGGCGTATCGATTGCTCCGCATGGGAGGCACCCGGTTAGGCTTGAAAGTCCACGACGAGTAGCCGGGCAGCCCGGTCGCGTCATTCCGTATCCGGTCGTCCATTTACCAGAGGACAGAGACACTATGTGCGGTATTGCCGGCATCATCAGCATGAATGGGCGTCCGGTCCTGGAGGAAGAATTGCGCGCCATGTGTGCGGCCATGGTCGCGCGGGGTCCTGACGACGAAGGCGTGTATCTGGGAGACGACGTCGGTCTGGCGATGCGCCGGCTGAGCATCATCGATCTGGACACGGGTCATCAGCCGGTGTGCAACGAGGATGGCACGGTCTGGGTGGTCTTAAACGGCGAGATTTACAATTACCGGGAACTGCGCGCCGAGTTGATCGGGCGCGGGCACCTGTTTACCACCGGGACCGATACGGAAGTCATCGTCCATCTCTACGAGGAATTGGGCGAGCGCTGTGTCGAACGGCTGCGCGGGATGTTTGCGTTCGCCGTGTGGGATGAGCGGCAACGGCGCCTGGTGGTGGCCCGCGATCGGCTGGGCATCAAGCCGCTGTATTTTGCGATGGTGAGAGGACGCCTGTTGTTCGCGTCGGAACTGAAGTCCATCCTGCAGCTGTCCGAGGTGGAGCGTGTGTTGAACTGGACGGCGCTCGACCATCTCCTGGCCTATATGACCACCCCGGCGCAGGACAGTATCGTGGACGGGGTGCGGAAGCTGGAGCCCGGACATCGGCTGACGTTTGCGCCCGGCGGGGAGCCGCGGATCGAGCGGTACTGGCAACTGCAGTTTGCGCCCGTGCGCGGGCGCTCCGAAGACGACGTGGCGGAAGAGCTGCGGGTGCGCCTGCTGGATGCGGTCCGGAGCCATCTGGTAAGCGACGTCCCCGTCGGAGCGTTCTTGAGCGGAGGCACCGATTCGAGCGCGGTGGTCGCCGCCATGGCGACCGTCGGATCGGGGCGCGTGAAGACGTTTTCCATCGGATTTCGCGATCAAGAGTTCAATGAGCTGCCGTATGCCCGCATGGTGGCCGAGCGGTTCGGCACGGATCATCACGAGCTGGTTCTGGAGCCGGATGTGATGGATCTGCTCAAGGACCTCGCCTGGGATCTGGACGAACCGTTCGGAGACTCGTCCGCCATTCCCACCTACATGGTCTCGAAGCTGGCCGCCCAGCACGTCAAAGTGGTGCTGTCGGGCGACGGCGGAGATGAGTTGTTCGCCGGCTACACCAAGTACGTCGTCGAAGAACGCGAGCGACATCTGGCCGGGTTTATCCCAGCGCCCATGCGCTGGGCGCTGGGCAGGATCTCCGGCTGCCTGCCGGAGGGGGCGAAGGGGAAAAACTGGCTGCATCACTTTTCGTTGCCGGGTCCGGAGCGGTATCTCGATGCCTCCACCTTGCTGAAACGACCAGCCCGGCGCCGGCTCATGACGCCTGAGGTCAGAGCCCGGCTGGCGGATTGCCAGACGGAACGATCGAGAATCGACCGGTTGACCCGGGCGACCGGCCATTGGTTGTCCACGGTGCAGGCGTTGGACCTGGACCATTATCTGCCGCTCGACATCCTGACGAAGGTGGATCGCATGAGCATGGCCCACTCCCTGGAAGCGCGCGTGCCGCTGCTCGATCACACCTTCGTGGAATTTGCGGCCCGCATTCCGGAGGAGATGCGCTTTCAGAATGGCCACACGAAGCGCATCTTCGTGAAAGCGGTCCGCGGGCTGCTGCCCGACCGTGTGCTGGATCGGCCGAAACAGGGCTTCGGCGTGCCCATCGGATCGTGGCTCCGGAAGCACCTCGACACCCTGCTGAGCGAGACGATTTTATCGGAGACGTGCCGTCGGCGGGGGATCCTCGACGGGTCGGCGGTCGCAGCGCTGGTGCGCCGGCACAAGCAAGGCCGTCCGTTGGACTATCCGCTGTGGACGCTCATCTCCTTCGAACTGTGGTGCCGCACGTTTCTCGACGGGCGGGCACGGGTGGCCCCTTCGAAGCACGGCGGGTTGATGGCCGCCGGGACGGCGGGCGGTCGCACCGCCCGGGTGCAGCGCGGATCCTCGCGCACCGCTCTTCCGCGGGGAGCGTCATGAACAGGGGCGCCTCGCCGAATATTGCGCTGGTCGCTCCGGCAGTCGAAGCGTCCGACCGGCAGGCATGGCAGGCCCGGTGGCTCGGGGAACACCTGCGGCGGGATGGCTACGAGGTCTCCAGTGTGCCGATGGAGCCGCTCTTCGATCGGGGACAGGGTTGGTTGAAACGGTCGCTGAACACGCTGCTCATGGAATGCCGGTATGTGCCGAGCTTGAGCCGGCTGGCCGCGGCCGACATCGTGCAGGTGTATTCGGCTCCCTATTGGTCGTTCGTCCTGGCGCCGCTCCCCGCGATTGTGAGGGCCCGTCGGCTCGGCAAGCCCGTCGTGCTCTGTTATGACGCACGGGAAGCGGCGGATCATTTGGGCCAGTGGGGCTCATGGGTCCATCCCTGGCTCAAGATGGTGCAGGAAATCGTGGTGCCGTCCCGCTATCTCCAAACCGTGTTTGCGGAGCACGGCCATCGCACCCGGGTCATCCGGAACATGATGGACGCGGCCCGCTTTCCCTACCGGCCCCGTATCCCGCTCCGGCCGAGACTGCTGTCCGTGGGAGGCCTCGAATCACATGACGGCGTCGAACACACGCTGGTCGCCTTTGCCCTGATCAAGACCTCGTTTCCCGACGCCACCCTGACGATCGCGGGAGCGGGCAGTCAGGACCGCGAATTGGATCATCTTACCCGCGCCCTGGGGGTGGACGACGTCAATTTTCTCGGCCAGGTCGAACGCCATGCCATGCCCACCGTGTACGCGGACGCCGACATTTTCATTCATGCGGCGTCCATCGACAATCAGCCGCTTGCGCTCCTCGAAGCCATGGCGTCCGGTCTCCCTATCGTCGCGGCCGGGATCGGTGACATTCCGGACATGCTGTCCGGCGGACTTGCGGGAACCCTGGTGCCGGCCGCCGACCCGGGCGCGACGGCCAAAGCCGTCACCGTGCTCCTCGAGCAACCGGAGCGGGCCTCCCTGATGGCGCACCGGGGCAGGCAGTCGATCGACCGGTACACCTGGAGCAGCGTCCGCCCGCAATGGCGGCAGCTGTACGACGATCTTTCCGGCGGTGCATCGGTTCGCGATGCCGCCTAGCCGTGTGAGGGCTCTCTTGACTCACCCGCTGGGTGGTCTAGTCGAGGTGTCCATTCCACCATAGTGCATAGGAGCGCCATGCCGAGCCGTCGCGATGACATGTTGAGCCGCGCTCGACAGGCTGTGCGCAAATGGATCGATCGCCTGGCCGCGTCCTGGCGGCGCAGGGAGGCCGGATGGAATCCATTCCGCCATCTGACAGGCGCGCCCGGCCTGAAGGACATTCAGCGCTTGCTGAAGATGGAGGACTATTGGGGGGCGGCGTCCACCCTGCGGCAGCACGTTGCCGCGGAATTGCCGGGCCGCTTTTTTGCGGGCGTCTTCGACGCCGATCTGCCCCGGTATCTGGCCGACAGGCTGGGCGAGACCCGGCAGCGCGTCCTGGCGCAGGCGGAGACGATTCTCGCGCGGCAGTTTGACGTGCTGGGCTATAAGGGACTGACGTTCGGCGATCCCGTGGATTGGCATCTCGATCCCGTGGCGCGCCGGCGGGTGCCGCTGGTGCATTGGACCAGCCTGGATCCGTCCGATGTCACGGTCTGCGGAGACAGCCGCATCATCTGGCACTTGAACCGTCACCAGTGGCTGGTGACCTTGGGCGAGGCGTATCGGCTCACCCATGACGAGAAGTATGCCGAACGGTTCGATGAAACGATTCGCGACTGGATCCGGGTCAATCCCGCCGGCATGGGCATCAATTGGGCCAGCACGTCGGAGGTCGCCTATCGGGTGATCGCCTGGTGCTGGGGCCTGGCGCTCTTCTGGCCGGCGTCCGTGCTGACCGCAGATTTACTCGCCCTGATCATGGACGAATTGCGGCTCCACGCGGAGCATACCGAACGGTACCTGAGTTACGGCGGTGCCCCCAACTGGCCTCTCACCATCCAGGCCCTGGCGCTGTTGTATGCCGGTGTCGTGTTTCGTGAATTGACGGCCGCCGAGCGGTGGCGGCGGACCGGCCTGGCGATCCTCAACAAGCAGATTTTTCATGAAGTGTCTTCCGACGGCATCTGCGTGGAGCCGGCCTCTTCTCATCAGCGTCGCTTGTTGGAAGCGTACTTGCATTTTCTCATCCTGGCGGATCGCCAGTCCCTGCCCGTAGGGCAGGATGTCCGCGATCGCGTGCAAGTCCTGGTCGATGCGCTGGTGGGTCTGCGGCGTCCCGACGGATTCATGCTGCGGGTCGGGGAGCCGGATGGAGATTGGGTGCTGCCCTTGCTGTCCAGGGACACGGATGACTGGCGCGCCCTGTTTGCCGTCGCGGCCGTGGTCTTCGACAACGGACGGTATGCCTGGGCGGCGGGCGAGGAGGCTCCTGAACTCCTCTGGATTCTGGGTACGGCGGGCGCCCACCGGTTCAACAGCCTGACCCCTGAGCCTCCGCAGGAGGCGCCCTCCCAGGAATGCGCCCGGGCCGGGTACGTTCAGATGAGAAGCGGATGGGACCGGCACTCGCATCAGCTGATGCTGGAGGTGGGCACGGAAACCGGCGCTCTCGAAGAAGAGACCGGCGATTTGCTCGGTGTCCAATGTTCGGTGTTCGGGGAGCCGGTCGTCATTGACCTGCAGCTCACCGGCCAAGCCGGTCATCGCGAGTGGCAGGAGTTCGTGCGGCACAGCAGCACGCACAGCACGATCCTGGTTGACGGGGTGCCGCCCTTACAACGCCAGGGACCCCTTCGCAAAGGCACTCGCGCGGTGCTGCGGCAATGGTCCCGTAACGAACGGTTCGAGCTAGCCGATGCCAGTCACGACGGGTACCGTTCTCTGGCACAGCCGGTGGTACACCGGCGGCGGGTGCTGTTCGTCAAACAAGCCTATTGGGTGCTGATCGATGATGTGCAGGGCCGGGGCCGGCATCGGGTGGAACTGGTCTTTCATCTGGCGTCGCGGTCGGTCGAACTCAATGCGTCACTCTGGGCGAAGGTCTGGACGCCGAACGGCCCGGGGCTCGCGATCAAACCCTTTGCGGGGGTGTCGTTGCGCGGAGAGTTGAAAGAAGACGCGAGGGAGGGCGGTGTGAGCCGGCCGGGGGCCGCCGCGTTGGTGTATCGTTGCGAGCACGAGGTGCCTATCCGTCTGGTCACGCTCTTGTATCCGTTGCGAGACCGCCAGACGGCGCTGCCGAGCGTCCGGCCCTTCGTCGACGAGCAGGGGACTCTCTCGGGTTTGATGCTCGATGACCCGGCCGCGACGATTCTCTATTCCGACCATTCCGTAACCGTGGAGGCAGCCTGATCTATGTGCGGCATTGCGGGCATCGTGAAACTGAATCTCGCGGAGCGCGTGGAAACGTCCCGGCTCACCCGGATGAGGGACGTCCAGCGGCATCGCGGACCGGACGGCTCGGGTGTGTGGACCGACGGGGGCGTCGGGCTGGCGCACCGCCGTCTGGCGATCGTGGATGTGGCCGGCGGCCATCAGCCCATGACGAATGAAGACGAGACGCTCTGTATCGTCTTCAACGGAGAAATCTACAACCACCTGCAGCTACGCCGGGAGCTGGAAGCCCGCGGCCATCACTATCGGACCCGCAGCGATACGGAAACGATTCTGCATCTGTACGAAGCCTACGGGGAGGGATGCCTCGAGCGGCTGCAGGGCATGTTCGCCTTCGCGCTCTGGGATCGCACGCGGGAGCGGTTATTGCTGGCCCGCGACCGCCTGGGCATCAAGCCGCTCTATTACGCCTGCACGGACAAGGAATTGCTGTTTGCGTCGGAAATCAAAGGCGTGCTGGCCGCGGAGGCGTTCCGTCCGGAGTTCAATCAGGCCGTTCTCCCGGAGTTGCTGGCCTCGCGATTCGTCGCGGGGGAACAGACGTGTTTTCGGCGCGTGCGCAAATTGCTCCCCGGACGCACGTTGTCCTGGTCCCGGACCGACGGGTTCCGGGAGCGGCGGTATTGGCGGCCCCCGGTGCAGAATGACGGGTCGGGCGCCGGCATGGAGGAGCGCGCGCACCTGGTGCGCGCCAAGCTGGAGTCGGTCGTGCGCAGTCATCTCATGAGCGATGTGCCCGTGGGACTCTTCCTGTCCGGCGGCTTGGATTCCACCGCGCTGGCGGCCCTGATGGCCCCGGCCGTACAGCATCCCTTGCATGCGTTTTCCGTCGGGTTCGCAGAGGCCGAGGCCAACGAATTGCCGTATGCCCGCATGGCCGCGCAGGCGGCCGGGGCGGTGTATCACGAGGTGCTGGTGTCGCCCCAGGAATTTTTTCAGGCGCTGCCCCGCCTGGTATGGCACGAAGACGAGCCGATCGCGTTTCATTCGAGCGTCCCCTTGTATTTCGTCTCCCGGCTGGCCCAGCAGCACGTCAAGGTCGTGCTGAGCGGCGAGGGCGCCGACGAGCTGTTTCTCGGCTATGACTACCGCTATCGCGTGACGGCCCTGAACGAGCAGCTCGGGCGATGGTACTGGAGGGCGATGCCGGCGGCGGGGCAGCGTGGGGTCGCGCGGATGCTCGCGAGTCTGCCGCGCCCTCTCCGGCGCTACGCCGAGCGGTCGTTCCTGGCCTTTCCCCCCGGTCCTCGGGGCCTGTTCTTCGATAACTTTTCAGTGTTTCCGACCGCCTTGCAACGAGGGCTCCTGCGGGACAAGAGCCTGCTGGCGGCCCATGATCCGCACGCGGAGGGACTGCGCTATTGGGATGAACATCAGGAGGGCTCGCTGGAGCGGATGAGTTATGTGGATCTTCAGACCCACCTGGTGGAGTTGCTGATGAAGCAGGATCAAATGAGCATGGCCGCCTCGGTCGAAAGCCGCGTGCCCTATCTCGATCATGAACTGGTGGAACTGGTCGGCGCCATGCCGGGCCGGTTCCGGCTTGACGGTTGGCGGACGAAGGCGGTGCTGCGCGAGGCGGTCCGCACCGTGATTCCGGATGAGATTCTGTCCAGGCGAAAGATGGGCTTTCCCGTGCCTTTGGGCCAATGGCTGCAGGGACCGTTCTGGCCGGTGGTGGAGGATCTGGTGCTCGGTCCGCGGGCCCAGGCGCGCGGATTGTTTCAACCCGACTCCGTGAAGCGGTTGGCGGAGGAACACCGGCGAGGCCTGCGTCTGCACACCGACCGTTTGTGGCTCCTCATGAACCTGGAACTCTGGCACCGGCTCTTTCTGGACGGCGAAGATCCGGTCACCGCTTCCTATGGAGCCTTCGCGGCGGCGTCGGTCCCCTAACCGCCCGGACGGACAAGACGGCGGAACCGCCATGGACGTCGTACAACGGCAGTGGAATGAATCGTTGTGTGGGCAGCGACTCGATGGAGACGGCCGCAGGCGCGTGGGCGGTCGCCTGAAGCGATAGGGGTTCCGGCCAGGAGGGAGCCATGTCAGATCCAATCGTTCCGCAAGAGGGCAGCGCCGTGTTCGGGTCAGGGCGGCGGTCTCACCGCCGTTCCCCGTCGGCGAACAACCTGCTGTACTGGTTTTGTTTCGTGCTCGGCAGTCTCCTCATCTCGGGCATCGTCGGAGAAACGACCGTCCGCAGCTTGCTCGATACCCAGTATCACGTCTGGCCGCCGGGTATGCAGTACGTCTTCACGCCGTCCCCGCAGGCCGTTCCCGGAGTCAACGGGGCGTCCCATTTTGTCATCAATCGGGACGGCATGCGCGGCGACCCGCTGCCGGCCAAGGGGACCTACAAGATCCTGGCGATCGGCGGAAGCACGACCGAGTGTCTCTATCTGGATGAAACCGAAGCGTGGCCGCATCTCCTGCAAGAAGCGCTCGGGGAGCAGGGCCGCGTGTGGGTCGGTAATGTGGGGAAAAGCGGCCTGAACACCCGACACCACATTGTTCAGGTGGAGCATTTGACCCGTCAGTATCCCGGCATCGACGCCATGATCCTGCTGATCGGGGCCAATGATTTTCTGCAGCGCCTCGGCAAGGGCACGGGGTATCGGCCTTTCCCCGGCATCGACGCCTTGCCTCTGGAGGATTACGAAGCATTGATGAGCGAGGCCTTTTTTACCTGGCCCGGTTCGAATCATCGCGAACCGTTTCACAAGCGGCTGGCCATGTGGCGCGTCACGCGCGAGTTCAAATACCGCTACCTGAGCTATACCGGTAAACAGCTGCTCCAGGACGAAGATGGATCCATCTTTTCGAAGTGGCGGGCGCATCGGCGAAGCGCGCCTCAGTTCCGCACGACGTTGCCGGATCTGTCCGCGGCCTTGCAGGAATATGCCGGCAACATCAGGGCGATCGTTCGCATTGGCGCCAAGCAGGGCGTGCGGGTGATCCTGTCGACGCAGCCCTTTCTTTGGAGAGCGGATCTTCTGCCGCAGGACCGCGATTTGCTGTGGTTGGGCGGGGTGGGGAAGTACCAGGAAGAGCCGGGACACGAGTATTACTCGGCCGCCGCGTTGGCGGACGGCATGAACCAATACAATCAGCGACTGCTCCAGCTCTGTCGGGACGAACATGTCGAGTGCGTCGACCTCGAAGCGGTGGTTCCCAAAGAGCGCCGCATGTTCTACGACGATGCCCACTTCACCGAAGCCGGGTCCCGTCAGGTGGCGGGGACGTTTTCGCGCTATCTGCGATCCAAACCGCCATTCCTGCGGGAAACCTGAGCGGGCGGTTGCCCGGTCGAAGCCAGGCATCCGAGGGGGCGTCTAGACTTTTTGCGAAAGGGCGGGACTGGCATGCTCGAAGGACACTCCATCATTTGTTTTTCCCAGGATTGGCAGGGCGATCCGACCAGCAAGAAACACATCATGCGGATTCTGGCCAAACGAAACCGCGTGCTGTGGGTCAATTCGATCGGCATGCGGCGTCCCACCGCCTCCGCCGGGGATGTGCGGCGGGTGTTCACCAAGCTCCGCCGCATCATGGCCGGCTACCGGGAGGTCGAGCCGAATCTCTTCGTCATGGACCCGCCGGTCGTCCCCCTGCCGGGCGTGGCCGCGGCGGAACAACTCAATCGTCTCCTGCTGGCCGCCTGGCTGAAACGACTCGGCCGCCGGCTGGGGTTACACCGGCCCTTGCTCTGGACGTTCCTGCCGAACGTCAATTGGCTGCTCGGACGGCTGGGCGAACGGATGGTGATTTACCATTGCGTCGATGAATATGCCGAATTCTCAGGCGTGCCCAAGGAGGTCATCATCCGGATGGAACAGGATCTGATCCGCCGGGCCGATCTCGTGTTTACCTCAGCGGAAAAACTTTGCGAGGAACGGCGCGCGCTCAACCCGCGGACCCACTTCGTGCCGCATGGCGTGGACGTCGCCCATTTCAGCCGCGCCTTGGAGCCGTCCACCGACGTGCCGGCCGGCCTGCGGACCCTTCCCAAGCCGGTGATCGGCTTTTTCGGCCTCCTGGCGGATTGGGTGGATCTCGATATGATCGCGGCTCTGGCGCGGGCCCGGCCCACGTGGTCCTTTGCGCTGGTCGGGAAAAGCCAGACGGATCTGAGCATGCTGCAAGGACTGCCCAATGTGCACTTGCTGGGGCAGCAACCCTACACCTCGCTTCCGGGCTATTGCCGCGGGTTCGATGTGGGGTTAATCCCGTTCCGCATGAACGAGCTGACCCTCCGAGTCAATCCGCTCAAGATGCGCGAATATCTGGCGGCCGGGCTGCCGGTGGTGTCCACGCCTTTGCCCGAAGTGGTGCGGTACAACGGCTTGGTCCGGATTGCGACGAACGAGGCCGGTTTTGTGCAGGCCATCGAAGCGGCGCTGGCCGGCCGGTCTCCTGCCGAGGACCGGCAGCGAGTCGAGGCGATGCGGCAGGAAGGGTGGGACGCCCGCGTTGGAGAGATGTCGGACATCATTCAAACCAGGTTGGCGGAGGCACTATGAGCAGGCAAGGGGCAGTGCTGGTGTCGGCGGCCATGGTGACCGCCGCGATGTTAGCTCCGGTTCTGGGCTGCGCGGGGGCGCGGGCGGAAGCGCCTCAGGCGGCGACGATGCCGCAGCCGCTCAGGGAGTTGGTCGATACGTCGTTGGTTCCGTCTGCGGGACGCACCCTGAGCGTTCCGGCCGGAGGAGATTTCCAGGACGCGCTCGAAGAAGCGCAGCCGGGCGACACCATCGTGCTGCAAGCCGGCGCGCGCTACAAAGGCCCCTTCAGCCTGCCGATGAAAAAGGGAAAGGCGGGTTGGATTACCATCCGGTCCAGCGTCGTGCCGCCGCGGCTTCCGGCGCCCGACACGCGGGTGCATGCATCACATGCTCCGCTGATGCCCAAGCTCGTCGCAGCCCGCGGCGCCGTCATCACCGCCGACCGGGGAGCCCATCACTATCGCTTCATCGGGATCGAGATGGCGCCGACGGACGAGACGTTCCTCTATGCGATCATGCTGCTCGGCAACAACAGGGAACGGTCCCTGGAAGAGCTGCCGCACCACATCATCATCGATCGATGCTACCTGCACGGGGATGCGAAGAAGGGGTCGCGCCGCGGGGTGGCGATGAACGGCCGTCACCTGGCCGTCATCGATTCGTACCTGTCCGATTTCAAGGAAGAGGTACACGATACCCAGGCCGTGGCTGGGTGGGGAGGCAGCGGACCGTTTAAGATCGTGAACAATTTTCTGGAAGCGTCCGGAGAAAATATCGCCTTCGGCGGCGGCGATCCGACGATTCCCGGTCTGGTGCCGACCGATATCGAAATCCGCGGCAACTATGCCGCCAAACCGCTCGCCTGGAAGCCGGACGAGCCGGACTACGACGGGAGCAACTGGCGCATCAAGCTTCTCTTCGAGTTCAAGAACGCCCGCCGGGCGCTGATCGACGGAAACATTTTCGAGTACAACTGGCAGACGCCCGGATACGGGTTCGGGATCGTCTTCACCGTGCGGAACGAAGACGGCCGGTCCCCCTGGTCGGTCATCGAAGACATCACCTTCACCAACAACATCGTGCGGCATACGGCCAGCGGCCTCAATATCCTGGGCTTTGACGATCATTATCCCAACACCGATCCCACAAGGCGCATCCTCATCAGGAATAACCTGTTCGAGGACATCGGGGGACCCCGCTGGGGAGGAAAGGGCCGGTTGTTCCAGCTCCTGAGAGGCACCCAGGACGTCATCATCGAGCACAATATCGGCGTGCAAACCGGAGACATCCTGGTGGCCGACGGGCAACCGCATGAGCGCTTCGTGTACCGGTACAACATCAGTCCGCATAATGACGATGGCATCACCGGCGCCGGGACCGGCGTGGGAGAACCGGCGCTCCGCACCTACTTTCCGGGCGCCGTCGTGGCGCATAACGTGATCATCGGCGGAGATGCCCGCAAGTATCCCGACAACAATCTCTTCCCGGATTCCATGGACTCCGTCAAATTTGCGGGCGTGTCGGACGGCGATTACCGCTTGTCCTCGTCGAGCCAATACAAGACCCGGGAAGCCGGGGAGGAACCGGGTATCGATATCCGGGCGCTGTGCGCCGCGCTGGGCAGCAATGCCCGAAGTGAAAAAGCCTGCAAGACCGCCGTCTACGCCGGTCCCGCTCAGTAAATCCGGCCGGCAGGGGACCGTCGGGCCCGATCTCTTACATGGAATAGGGAATAGGGAAGGACCAGTTCAACTCCAGATCTCGGGGAGGATCTGACATGGACATTCTCGGCATTTCCGCTTATTACCACGACAGTGCCGCCTGCCTGGTGCGTGACGGCCAGATCGTCGCGGCGGCACAAGAAGAACGGTTTACGCGCAAGAAGCATGACGCGGGTTTTCCCGCTGAGGCGATCCGGTATTGCCTCAGGGAAGGCGGGACCTCACTCTCCGCCGTGCATGCCATCGTGTTCTACGACAAGCCCCTCCTCAAGTTCGAGCGGCTCATCGAGACCTATCTGTCCTTCGCCCCGAAAGGCCTCTCCTCGTTTGTGACGGCTATGCCGGTCTGGCTCAAGGAAAAACTCTATCTCAAAAAGCTCTTGCGCAAGGAATTCGCGGCCGTGGACGAAACCTTGCCCGAATCCCGCGTGCCCACCCTCCTGTTTTCGGAACACCACGAATCGCATGCCGCCTCGGCCTTCTTTCCCTCGCCTTATGAATCGGCGGGGGTGCTGTGCATGGACGGGGTCGGCGAATGGGCCACGACGTCCGCCTGGCTGGGAGAAGGCAACCGCTTGACGCCGCTGTGGGACATTCCCTTCCCGCACTCCATCGGCCTGCTGTATTCGGCGTTCACCTACTACACGGGCTTCAAAGTGAACTCGGGCGAGTACAAAGTGATGGGGCTGGCTCCCTACGGAGAGCCGAAATACGTCAAGGCGATCTACGATCATCTGTTTGATCTGAAGCCGGACGGCACCTTCCGCCTCAACATGGAGTATTTCGATTACTGCACGGGGCTCAAGATGACGAGCGACCGGTTCGACGACCTGTTCGGCGGTCCCCCGAGAAAACCCGAGACGCCTCTCACCCAGCGAGACATGGATTTGGCGCGATCGATTCAGGAAGTCACCGAGGAAACGATGCTGCGACTGTCGCGCACGCTGCACCAGGAAACGGGCGTGCCGTATTTGTGCCTGGCCGGCGGCGTCGCCCTGAACTGCGTGGGAAACGGCCGCGTGCTGCGGGAAGGACCCTATCGAGGTCTGTGGATCCAACCGGCGGCCGGCGATGCGGGGGGCGCCCTGGGAGCCGCCTTGTCGATCTGGCACCAGTATGAAGGCCGTCCGCGGACGGTGCGCCGCACCGACGCCATGGCGGGCGGGTATCTCGGCCCCGCCTATGCCAACGACCAGATCGAAGCCGCGTTGACGCAGCTCGGCGCGTCCTACCGCAAGATGCCGGACGAGGCCCTGTTCACCCGGTTGGCCCAGGAGCTGGCGGCCGAAAAAGTGGTGGGGTGGTTTCAGGGCCGCATGGAGTTCGGGCCCCGCGCCTTGGGCGGACGCAGCATTCTGGGCGATCCGCGCAGCGCGAAGATGCAGTCGATCATGAACTTGAAGATCAAGTACCGGGAATCCTTCCGTCCGTTCGCGCCGTCGGTCCTGCGTGAGCGGGCCGCGGACTACTTCAACCTCGATTGCGACAGCCCCTATATGCTGCTCGTGGCGCCCGTCAAGGAGAGCCGCCGGCGCCGGCCCACCGAGGCGCAACAAGGGCTCTGGGGCATCGATCTGCTGAATGTGCCGCGTTCCGACATCCCGGCCGTCACGCATCTGGATTATTCGGCCCGGGTGCAGACGGTGCATCCTGAAACGAACCCCCGCTATTACCGGTTGCTCCAGGCCTTCGATCACCTCACCGGCTGCGGGGTCCTGGTCAATACGTCGTTCAATGTGCGGGGGGAACCGATTGTGTGTTCGCCCGAAGATGCCTATCGCTGTTTCATGCGAACGGAAATGGACGTGCTCGTCCTCGAAAACTGCGTGCTGTTCAAACAGGACCAACAGGCTCTCAAGGGTGATACCGATTGGAAGAAGGAATTTGAACTCGATTAACGGCTCAGGAGGAAGGCCAGTCATGAACGAGCGACTCAAAATCAAACGGCTCCGAAGCTTTGGATTGACCGTCGGCGGGATATTCCTCGCCATCGGCCTCTGGCCGGTTCTTTGGTCCGGTACGGATCCCCGGATGTGGGCGCTTGCCATCGGAAGCGTGCTTGTCGTCTCCGGCGGAGTAGTGCCGCGCGCACTGGACCCCATCTATCGCGCCTGGATGGCCATCGGTCATGTGATGGGCTGGGTCAACACGCGCCTTGTCCTGGGAACCTTCTTTTTCGGCATCCTGACTCCCATCGGGTGCATCGCCAGGCTGATGGGAAGAGATTTCATCGGCGTCAGAATGAGTCCCGATGCGGGGACGTATCGGGTGCCGCGGACTGCGCGGCCGACGACGCATGTCAGGCATCAATTCTAATTGAGGAGGTGCGGTCATGGGAGAATTCATCACCGAGCTATGGGCCTTCACGCGCGAGCGTCGCAAATTCCTGCTGCTTCCCATTTTTGTCATCCTGCTCCTGCTGGGCAGTCTCATCGTCCTCACGCAGGGCACGGCCGTCGCGCCGTTCATCTATGCCATTTTTTAGCGTCCAGTCCCCGACAAGGGAACGACGTGGCCGTGGCGCGGTTCATCTATGCCGGTTGTTACCCTTCAGTTCCACAACAACGGAAGGGCGTGCTGACCGGTTCCTGAACGAAAGGGGCCATGGCATACAGCGAGTCGTTGATGGGCGGGAGGAGCTGACGATCACAAATGACCAAAGGTGGTATGGCACACGATCTGAGTATTGAACCGGGAACCTTGAGCTCGTCGTCTCTGCAGCCTCGAAAACATCCGGTCTTGTGGTTTCTGCTCCTGGTGGTCCTGGAACTGGCGGCCCTGTTTCTCGCCGCTGAACTGGTGGCGGCGTTGTTCCTCCCGCCCGGCCACCACTACCGTCACCCCCAGCCGCTCGTGGAGCCGCATGCGGGCAGGATGTACGATTACCGGCCGAACCAAACGGCGTTCACGATCGATCAGCCCTTCGTGACCAATGCCTTGAGTTTCCGGGACGAGCGCGAATTGCCGGCGGTTTCTGGCGGAGAAGTGCGGATTTTGGCGCTGGGCGATTCCATCACGGCCGGAGTGGGCGTGGCGGCGGAACACACCTATGCGAGGCAACTGGAAACGTTCTTAAGCCGGCGGGAGACGCCCGTTCGCGTCCTCAATGCCGGCGTGGCGGGATACGGCGTCTGGCAGGAGTTGGACCGGCTCAAAGAAAAGCGTGGCCTGGTGAAACCCCACCTCATCATGCTGCAAACCTATTGGAACGATCTGTATCCGAAACCGGCCACCGTGACGGCACTCTCCCCTGGAACCAGCGGGGATCCAAACGAGACGATCCAGCAGTACTTGCGACTTTTCAAACGAAGCCGGGTCCTGTTGTTTTTGCGTGAACGATGGGCCAGCTTGGCCAACACCATCTCGCCCACCTTCGACTGGACGCATCGGGACAGGATCGTTCACGGGGTCACCGACCCCTACCTCGACAAAGCCTACAGCGACCTGGAGCAGAATCTCGTGGAATTGGCCTCCCTGGGGCAGGAGGCGGTGCCGATTGTGCTCATCGTTCCGATGCCGATGCAGGTGCAACAGCCGGATCCTCCGGCGACGCATATGCAGCAGCGGATTGCAGCCATGGCCGAACGCGCGGGGCTGCGCACCCTCGACCTGCTGCCGGCGCTGCGCCAGGCCTATGCGGAGCATCAGGACCTGTACATTCCCTGGGACAATGAGCACTTCACGCCGCAGGGCCATAAGGTCGTCGCTGAAGCGCTTCAACGGTACTTGGAACAGGAAGGGCTGGTTCCGAATCAGACACGCGGCTGAGGGCCGGACCGGTCTCGTGCAGAACGAAACCGGCCCGGCCCTCCTGCGGCGCGTCCCTCCTTCCCCTATCTGTGGTCACTGCCAGCATTCGACCGTATTGGACCATTGGACGAGGAGAGTGTCACCATGCACACATCGACCGCCCCGATAACAGAACTGTTCAGCGAGCGGATTCTGCAATGCCTCAAAGCGCCGGGACGAGAGGATGCCGCCGGCTTGGAACCCTGTGCCGAGGGGCTCCGCTGTGTGACGACGGGCGAAGTGTTTCCGCTCATCGGCGGGATTCCTTCTCTGTACGTCCCATCGCCCGGGGAAGGCCGCGAGGTGACGGCGCGAGTGAAGTCTTTTTATGAAGCGCATCCCTTTCCCAGTTACGAAGGCTTGGAGGAATTCGGGGAACTGGTCAACAAAGGCTATCAGAACTCCTTTGCCCGGGGGTTGCTCGATGCGGTGGGCTTCAACAAGACCATCCTCGAATGCGGATGCGGGACCGGGCAGATGTCCCATTTCCTCCAACTCAACAATAATCATGTGCTGGGCATCGATATGTCGCTGGGCAGTCTGTCGCTCGCCATGGAGCACAAGCGGCGCAACCAATTGGAGCGGAGCGCCTTCGCGCAGATGAACATCTTCGACCTGGCCATCAAGGACGGGTCGTTCGATGTGGTCATCTCCCACGGCGTGCTGCACCACACGTTTGATGCGCGGCGGGCCTTCTCCTGCATCGTGAAAAAAGTGAAGCCCGGCGGGATTGTGATGGTGGGACTCTATAATTATTTTGCCCGGGTCCCGACGTATATTCGCGCGAAGCTCATCCGCTTCTTCGGCCCCCGGATCGACTACGTGGTGCGCACGCGCATCCGCGATGCCCGAAAGGCCGATATTTGGGTGAAGGATCAATATTATAACCCGCATGAAACCTGGCATTCGCTCGATGACGTGTTGGGTTGGTTCCGCGAGAACGATGTGGAATACCTCAACGCCAGTCCCGGGATCTGGGGCACCGCCAGTGAAGAAGGCCGCCAGCTCTTTGCGAAGACCGAGCCGGGGAGCAAGGCTGCCCGGGTGATGACGCAGCTCTCATGGCTCGGCACGATCGCGAGGGAGGGCGCGCTGTTTGATGTCGTCGGCCGTCGACGCCCGTAATCTGCCCCTTCATTCCGCATTCAGTGACATCCACGCGACAAGTCTTTATTGATCCCACTGATCCGGGCTGATGCAATCGCGCGTAGCCCTGCCTGGCCTGTATCGCCCTCTCAGGATTTCCGTATCCCCCTGCAATGAAATCCCACGGTTGTTCTAGGGGAAGTCCCAGCCCCAACGGGGACGAGGACTTTCCTACATTGAGGCAAGAGAATACCCAGATCAGAGACCAGGAGGAGCGCCCAGCTTGCGCAAGCTGGTGAGAGTGCTGGTCACCTGGAGCAATCAGCATGGCGGGCCTATCAATATTCCTGAGCGCCATCGACAGGTAGCCGGCTGCGCTTCGTACACAGATTCCCTCTGCTGATGAAACCGGGCGCCATTGGAGGAATACAGGACCAATGAATGTGGATGTGGATACCGCTGTCATGGTGGTCACCATCACCGCGCTCGGGCTGTTCGGGTACACGTACGTCGGCTATCCGGTGCTGCTGTGGGTCATCAGCAGGATGACCGGCCATCTCAAGACGGGCGCGGCCGCACCGACACGCTGGCCCACGGTGACCGTCGTCATATCGGCACATAATGAGGCGGCGATCATCAGCCGGCGGATCATGAACCTCCTGGAGCAGGACTATCCGAAGGAGCGGCTGCAGATCCTCATCGGCTCCGACGGCTCGACCGACGGGACCGCGGATGTGCTGATTCGGAAGCGATTGCCCCGGACGGAATGCATCGCGTTCGCGGAGCGCCGGGGTAAAGCCAGTGTGTTGAACGATCTGGTGGCGCGGGCGACCGGTGAGTACCTGATCTTTACGGATGCCGCCACGGTCTTTTATCCGGACGCGATCAGAGAACTCATGGCCGGATTTGTCCGCTATCCGACCGCCGCGGTGGTGGGCGGTCATCTGGAATTGCGCTCCTCCGAAACCTCCGGCAATCTCGACGGCCTGTACTGGCGCTACGAGATGTTTCTGAAGTCGCATGAATCCGAGGTGGGAGCCGGCCTCGGCGTCAGCGGCGCCATCTATGCCATCCGCCGGAAGGACTATCAGCCGCTCCCGACCAGCACCATGGCGGACGACCTTCTCGAGCCTCTGCTGATCCGTCTGCGCACGCGAGGCGACGTGGTCCTCCATCACGCGGCCCGGGCCTGGCAGGTGACCCCGAAGCGGGTGAGCGACGAATTCCACCGGCGGGTGCGGACGGGAGCGGGCATCGTCCATGTGCTGTCCCGGACATGGCCCTTGCTCATGCCGGGGTGGGGGAAGGTGGCGCTCGCCCTATGGTCCCATAAACTGCTTCGGCTGCTCGTGCCCTGGCTGCTCTGTACCGCGATGATCGGCAACCTCTGGCTGCTCGATCATGTCTGGTATCGCGTCATCTTCGCGGCCCAGATGGCGCTCTACCTCGCCGCCGTCGCCGCCGGCTTGTTAAGACCTATTCCCGTCATCGGAAAAACGGCCGTCGCCGCCCGCTATTTCCTCGTGTTGAATGCCGCGCTGGCCGTCGGATTCGTGAAGTGGCTGTTCGGTCTGGCGGGCCCCGCCTGGCAAAGAACACAACGGCCGGCCGAAGCCATTCCGGCCGCCTGGGGCGAATTGGAGCCGCAGCCGCTGGCGCAGGAAGAGCGGCCGGCCGCCTGAGCGGACCGCCGGCGCCGCGTCGGGCACGGCGCCCGCGCATCGTCAGCCAGACCGGGCGGTTTTCACGAGGCGACGACTACCATGAGCACGATCGAAGGGCATCCGATCCATGCAGTTTAACTCCTGGGCCTATATCGGATTTCTGCTCGCGCTGGTGGCCTTCTATTACTGTTTGGACAACCGCCGGCAAAAATGGCTGTTGCTCGCGGCCAGCTATGGCTTCTATAGCCTCTGGGACTGGCGGATCACGTCGCTGCTCTGGCTGGTGACGGCGGTGGTGTACGTTGCCGGGAGAAAGATCGCCTCCAGCGAAGACCCCTTCGTGCGGCGCGCGTGGCTGGTCTTCTGCCTGACGGTGACGTTGGGCATTCTGGCCGTCTTCAAATATTATAATTTTTTCCTTCACAACCTCCAGGTCCTGTTCGACGGAGTGGGATTCCGAGCCGAGCCGTTCGTCCTGCAGATTCTCGTTCCCCTCGGACTGTCGTTCTATACGTTTCAAGCGCTGACGTATCCGCTGGACATCTACCGGCGGCAGTTGAACCCCGGCAAGAGCCTGCTGGATGTCGCGCTCTTCGTCGCCTTTTTTCCGCAACTGGCGGCCGGTCCGATCGAACGCGCCAGAAACATCCTGCCCCAACTCGAGCGGAGGCGGCAGTTCGACCTGACCGAGTTCGAAAAAGGCGTCTGGTTATGTTTCTGGGGTGTGTTCAAGAAAGTCTTCGTGGCGGATAACCTGGCGCTGCTCGTGAACGACCGCTTCGAGCAGAGCGCCACGGTGAGTTTTCCGGTCGCCTATCTGGCCTTGATCGCCTACGCCTTTCAAATCTACTGCGATTTCTCCAGTTACACCGACATGGCCAGGGGATCCGCCAAGCTGGTGGGCATCCGGCTCATGGATAATTTTTACTTTCCGTACCTGGCGACCAACCCGCGCGAGTTTTGGCGGCGCTGGCATATTAGCCTTTCGACCTGGCTCCGGGACTATGTCTATATACCGTTGGGGGGCAACCGGCAGGGAAAGGCGCTGGCCTACCGCAATATCCTCTTGACCATGATCCTGTGCGGCCTCTGGCATGGAGCCGCCTGGAACTTCGTGCTCTGGGGCCTCTATCACGGTCTGCTGCTCGTCGGCTATGACCGGCTGTCCGGCCGAGTAAAGGTTCCATGGGGCACAGGCGTTTCCATGGCCGTGATGTTCCACTGTACCTTGTTCGGCTGGCTCCTGTTCCGCGCGACTCGGGTGACCATGGTGGATGGTATGCCCCAGGACCAAAGCCTGAGTCAGATCATGGAGTTCCTGGGTTCCGTCACGAGAGCGATGCCGCTGGACGCCGGCTTCTGGAGTCTGGCTCAGGATCTGATGTTGTTCATCTCGCCCTTGATCCTGGTGGAACTCTTCATGGTGCATCTCGGAACCAAGTACATCGGGTTCAAGGTGCCGTCCTATGTCGCCATCCCGCTCAAGGCCGGGCTGCTCTTCTTCATCATCGCCTATGGCGTGCAGACAGGTGAAACGTTCATCTACTTCAAATTTTAACCTGACGACCGCTTGGCGGCTGCGCAGCAGCGGCGCGCCATACACGACGAAGCACCGAACGGTTGACATGTCTGCGGATGTTCATCAGATCGCGATCGAGGACCGGGTGGCTCAGGCGGAGCCGGTCCAGGAGCATTATGCGAGCCCGGTCGTCGGCAGCAGCAAGCGACGGGCAAGAGGAATCGTCCGCTACCTTCTGCGCCAAGCCATGACGCTGGCCGCGGTCGGCCTGATCGTCCTGCTGGTCGGCGAAGCGTGGCTGAGAATGCCGGCGGCGCCCAAGTCGATCGCCTATGTGTTTGATGAAGAGCTGGGACACCGGTATGCGCCGAACCAGATGCCCTCGCCGAGACCCCTGGGGCTGTTTGCGATCGAGGCGCCGCCCATGGTCATCGATGCCGAGGGGTTCCGCAATGGCGAAGCGGACTGGAGCAAGCCGGTCGTGTTGGCGCTCGGGAGTTCTGAAGTCGTCGGTCCCGGTGTCGCGGAAACCGACATCTGGACCGCTCGGCTTTCCGGGTTATTGAGCCGGGATAGCGGCAGGCCCGTCACCGTCTATAACGCGGGGACCGCCGCCTACGGCCCTTATCATAGCGCGGTGGTGCTCCGTCGATTTATCGAGGAGCTTGGCCGGAAGCCCGCCCTGGTCATTGTCAGGGTCTCCCTCGCCGACCGGGAGTTTGTGCCGTGGACTCGTGAGCAATTGAGTCAGGAGCGGGTCAATAAGGAACGACGGGACTTCATCAAACGGTATTCGGTGTTTGTCCCGTTTCTGCTGGCCAAGGCACAGCTTCAAGTGAATTCCATCCGCGCGGCCGTAACGAGCCTGTTCCAGCGGAAGACCACGGTGCCGACCGCCGACAACGCGGCCGCCATGGCTGAGAGTATGTGGTCCGCGAATCGCGACCATTGGCGTCGGATGGCCATGCTCGGCGGCCGCCACCACATTCCAATCCTGTTCATGGTCTCCGACCCCTATGGCGCGGAGGGAGGCAAGGTGTTGTATCGCGCTCTGAACGAGGATCTGGCGCAGGAAGCCTGCGCTTCGGTCTGGTTGATGGATCATGAAGCCTTCGGATTGACGGACAGCCATGTCAGCGAGCGGCAGCAAGCCTTTGCCCGGAAATTGACCTTGGGCTATGACCCGCATGCGAATGCGCTGCAACACCGGATCATCGCCCAGGAGCTGTTCGCTCATGTGAAGTCCCGGTCCATGGATCTCAGCCGGCCCCCGCGCTGTGCCCGTGCGTCTGCCCGCTAGCACGGCGCGCCGCGATGTGTACAATCAAACCTGGGTGAGTATGAACGCGAATGAGTTGCTGAAGCGATTGGGAATGCAGGGGCCGTTGCCCGGCGAGACGCCGTTGGCCATGTTCCATCTTCATACGCACCGGTCCCATGACTCCTCGCTGGCTGCGAAGCGTTACGTGGAGTTTGCCAGGCAGCATCGCGTCGCTCTCATCTGCATCACAGACCACGGCACGATCGAAGGCGCGCAAGAGGTGGCCCGGGCGCTGGCCGAAGCGGGGGTGGCGACCTGCGCACCGGTCGGCATGGAAGCCTATGCCAGGGAAGGGCACCTGGGCTGTCTCGGGATTCAGAACACGATCACGGCCCGCCTGGCTCGCGACATCGTGCAGGAAGTCCGGGATCAAGGCGGGGTGTCGGTCTACAACCATCCCTGCCAGTATGGACGCACTCCGGATATGCGCGTCGCGGAACTGGTGGATTTCATCGAGTATCCGAATAACCGGACGTCGGCGGAAGACAACTTCAAGGCGCTCGAGCTCGCCATCCGGCTCAACAAACCCGTCCTGCCCGGCGCGGACGTCCATCAAGCCAAAGAGCTGTGCCAGGCGCTGGTTCACCTGGTCCCTGCGGGGACGGATCAGGGTATTCTGGCGACGCCCTTACCCGCCATCGGCCGGTCCTATTACGACAAGCTGTCCGAGGTCCTGTTGAAGACCTTGAAGAATCGCAAGCCGGACTACGTGGTCGGCGCTCTCCGGCATATTCTCCGAAAAGTGATGGTCAAACATGGAGCTGCATAATTTCGTCGCCCCGCGCTGCGCGCCGCCGCTGGTGCTGGTCCTCCAGGTCGACAATCATATCGGGTTGACCGTGGCCAGAGCCTTAGGGCGCCAGGGCGTCTCCTGCATCGGCGTCTCCTACAACGGCAAGGCGTTCGGTTGTTACTCCCGCTATCTGCAGGGCTACGCGGTCTGCCGGCCGGCCAATGCGGACGAGATGATCGCCGTGACCATGGACTTGATTGCGCTGGCGAAACCGAACTTCGTGATGGCGGTCAGCGAGTCCCTGATGAGGCAGCTCAACGAGCAGCGGGCCCGGTTGCCGGAGAAGACGGAATTGTTGTTCGCCGAACAGCCTATCCTGGATCACGCGTTCGACAAGTCGCGTGCGCTCGCGATGGCGCAGGGCCTCGGTATTCCGGTTCCGGCCTCCTATTCGCCCGAGGCGATCCTCCGGGAACAGGCGCTTCCGGCGGGTGTCACGTTCCCGGTGGTGCTCAAGCCGCCGCGTCCCTATGAGCAGGCGCCCTGGAAGGCCCTGAACTTCCAATATCGGCATTGCCACTCTACGGGGGAGGTCCTTCGCCTCTTGAAACAGTTCGTTGGGGCGCCGTATTTCCCCCTCGTTCAGCAATATTGCCCCGGCCATGGTGTTGGCATCGAACTCTGCATGCATGACGGCGAGCCGATCGCAGCCTTCCAGCATGAGCGCCTGCGCGAGAATCCTCCGTCCGGAGGGGTCAGCGTCATGCGCCGGTCGGCGGCGCTCTCGGAGCCTCTGTTCAACGATGCGGTGCGGTTGCTGAAAGGGATGGGATGGAAAGGCGTGGCCATGGTCGAGTTTCGCTACGACCCCGGGACGAACCAACACTGGCTGATGGAAGTCAACGGACGATTCTGGGGATCGCTGAGCCTGCCGGTGCAGTGCGGGGTCAACTTTCCCTTCGTCCTCCTGGAATCGATGGGGTATGGGCGTACGCCGAACAGGCAAGTAGGCGACTATCCGGTCAATGTCCGATGCCGGCAGCTCAGCGCCGACCTGCATTGGCTCTTCACGGTCGCGCGGATGCCCTGCGATCGCGTCTATCGGGAGACGGGCAGGAGCAAGTGGCGCGGCATCGGCGCGGTCCTGGCTGATTTTGTGCGGTGGCCGTATCACGACGTCGAGTGGGCCGAGGACCCGCTTCCCGCCGTTCATTTCTGGAAAGAGCGTGTCACCAACCTGATCCGCCGGTAACCGCGTGTCGGCAAGAGGGCGCCTTCTATGTACGTCTATTACACGGTCGACACCGAGTTTTGGCCCCGGGATCCGCTGCATCCCGATTTCTCTCAAGTCGAGGAGGATTATCAGCGGGACGTGTGGGGCCGGACCAGGGACGGCGAGTACGGCCTCCGCTACCAGATGGATGCGTTGGAAGCGGAAGGGCTGAAAGGCGTCTTCTTCATCGAAACGTTACATGCCTTGAAGTTCGGCGTCCGATACCTGCGTGAAATGGTGCAGGCCGTTCAACGCCGCGGGCACGAGGCCGCGCTCCATATCCATCCGGAATGGCTCCGCTGGCTGGATGAACATCCTTTGGAAGGGGTGAACAGTCAGGTGCTCCAGCGGTTTTCGCCTTCTCAGCAGCAATGGATCGTGACGCGCGCCGCCCGCTTGCTGCGGGAATGCGGCGCGACGCGCATCACCTCGTTTCGCGCCGGCAACTATGGCGCGGACCGGCACACCCTGCGGGCGCTGGCCGCCGAAGGGGTGACCGTTGATTCCAGCTACAATATCGCGTTTCTGGGACCGCAATGCGGCATCGATACGGAGGCGCCGATGACGAGTCCCCAGCGGATGGAGGGTGTCATCGAAGTGCCGATCACGTTCATTCGGGACTATCCGGGGCACTATCGGCCCATGCAGATCACGGCGGCGTCGTTCGGCGAGATGCGGGCGGCGCTGGAGCATGCGGAGGAACGGGGTTTTCCGTCGTTCGTGTTCGTATCGCACGGATTCGAGCTGATCCGCCGGCGCACGCAGGCGCGCGGCGGAGCTCATGGCGACTCCATTGTCCGCCGGCGTTTCGACGACCTCGTCAAGTATCTCGGACGGAACAAGGACCGGTATCACGTCACGACGTTTGCCGGCACGGATTCCGCCCGGCTCTTGACCGGCATGGCGGACCAGTCACCGGTCAAGGGATCGACCTGGCGGACATCGGGCCGCATCGTCGAGCAGTTGCTCCGCAGAGCGGTGGCCTGCAAATCGGCCTGACCGGCGCTGCGCGCCGGGCGCGACGCCGCCGGGTCTCCGCGTCAATTGATCCGGAGATTCACGGGTGCAGCCGGCGGAGTGGTGTCCCCGCCGGCCACGAGAAGCTGGGACGGCACTTTCACCAAAAAGGCATCCAGCCGGTTTCCGCCGAGATTCGTGGTCCAGACGAAATACCGGCCCGTCAGATCCAGGTTGCCTTTGGGCATCTTGGAATAATCCCCCGCGCAGCAGCCTCCCGGCGCGTCGAGGCTCGTCATGATGGGCGCAATGACCAGTTGCTCGTGCGACGTGTCGAGCCGAAAACAGGTCACTTCGTTCTGAAGGGCGGTGCGGTCCGCGAAGCTGCCGCAGGCGAATTGTTGATTCATCGGCGTGTCCGGCCTGGCATTCGAATGCGAGACGTGGCCGGCCGCGCTCACGTTCCAATTGACGTTATAGAACACGGCCGGTCCGGTCCGGACGAACGTCGGCGTGAAACTGTAGGTGATCTGGGCGTTGGGCAGGGCGTTCCAGCCGTCGCCGCCGAGGATATAGCCGTATCCCATGTCATGGTGGCCCATGGCATTGTAGATCGTGTTTTGGGCTCCGGTCTGCAAATCGATGAAGAGGTTGTCCAGATAGTTGTTGCCGTCAATGTCGTCGAAAAACGCGAGGTACCGGCCGCTCTTGTCGATGTGACATTCGTCCAGCTTTCGGATCTGGGGGTAGAAGGAGTATTGCCGGGTGTTCTCGTTGTAGACCATGCACCCGATCACCTGATCGGTGGTTCGGTCGCGAACCGTGGCACTGTGCACCAGATCGTCGTTGCTGGAATGCATCTGCCAGATGTACCGGTTGCTGCCGAATCGCGTGCCGATGTCGTACACCGTGTCGAACTGTCTGGAGACGACGTCATAACGGAGGGCTTGCGTCCCGTCGTTGATGTACAACTTGTTGGGCAGGCTGGCGGCAAAGTACCAGCCTTCGCCCGAATTAGTGAGATACCTGCTGCCCGCCGGGAACAAGGGACCCACCTTGGTAATCGCATCAGTCGTTTTATTGTACTGGAAGAGCGTCGGGCCGCTGCCGCCCCGGGACGTCATCAGCCCGACGAAGATCCACATCGTATTGCTGCTTTGATGGGCGTTGGTGTTCCGCCAATAGGAGTAGCTGATCCACGCCACGCAATCCTGTCCGCCGCAGTCGGAGGCGTCGGTGATGCGGATGGCCCGGGTGTTATAGGGTGAGGGGAACGTGAACGCGCCGCGGGACGGCGGCATGAACGACTGAATATAGGAGGGAGACCACTTGGTGCGCGCCAGCGCGCCCTGCCGTTCGAGCAACCCTCCCGGAAACTGATTGGCTGTCTGCCCGATGACCGAGGTGCTCGTACACAGCACTAGGAACATGATCAAGAGGCCGCTCCGAAGCATCGCGGCCTGTTTCGTACTGAATGGCATAATCGTGTCTCCTGGTTGTTCCGCGGGGGGATCTTCCGAAGGAAGCGGTGGGCCCCGTGTCTGCCGTCACGTCGTGAAGCCAACCTAGCACCGACATTGCGAGAGTGAGTGAAAGCCGGTAAATGCTTTGTGAGGAATCGGCAAACTTCATGTAAAGAGATGGTAAAAAAAAGATCGGCAGCGTTGCCGGGAATCGGGCATCCGGGAGAGACGGGAAGCCGTCCGGCGGCGCAGGATGCCCGGCATCCTGCAGACCGCCGGATGGCCGATCAGTGCGACAGGAGCTGAGAAGGTACTTTGACCAGGAAAGCTTCCAGGCGATTGCCGGACAGGTTGGTCGTCCAGAGAAAGTACTGGCCGCTGATGTCGAGATTGCCGTTCGGCATCTTGTTGTAGGGAGTCTTCCCTCCCGGGGCTTCGAGGTTCGTCATGACCGGCGCCACGATGAGCTGCCGGTCGGATCCGTCCAGCGGGACGCAGGTCACTTCATTTTGAACGCCGGAGGCGTCGGCATTGCTGCCGCAGGCATACTGCTGCTCCATGGGCACGCCGGCCTTGGCATTGGTATGGCTACGGTAATTGAGGGCCGTGATATTCCAGTTGATATTGGAATGCACGACCGGACCTCTGGTCACCGTGTGGCCCAACAGCCAGGTTTGGGAGGCATTGGGGAGCTGATTCCAGCTGTCGCCGCCGACGATATAGCCGTATCCCAGATCGGCATGGCTCGCCGCCCCTTCCTCATTGAGGACTCTCGCGACCTCGGTTTCGCTGGCCAGATCAAAGATGCGCATGTCGACATCGTAGCGGCCATCGATGTTTTCCAGGCTCATGAGCCAATGCCCGCTCTTGTCCAGCGCGCACTCGTCGAAGAGGCCGATCTTGCCGAAAAAGGCGAGCCGGTGTGAGAGTTCATGATAGACGACACAGCCCAACGCTTCGTCCGTGCCGGTGATCCTCAAGGTGGCGGAATGGACAAGGTCGTCGTTGCTGGAGTGCATTTGGCCGATATACTTGTCGTTGCCCCAGAGGCTGCTGACGTCGAAGACCGTGTCGAAATGTTTCGCCAGGACGTCGTAGCGCAAGAGTTTCGGCCCGTCGTTCATGTACAGCGCGCTCGGCATCGTGGCGCTGAAATACCAGCCGGTGCCGCTGCTCCAGCTGAACTTGCTGGTGCCATCGAAGAGCGGTCCCACTTTGGCGATCACATCCTTGGTCTTGTCATAACGGAAGAGGGTCGGGCCTTCTCCGCCGTTTCGTCGATCGAAACTGAGGAATACCAACAGATCGTGACTGTCCACATGGT
Organism: uncultured bacterium; assembly: GCA_965285945.1. Lineage (GTDB taxonomy): Bacteria > Nitrospirota > Nitrospiria > Nitrospirales > Nitrospiraceae > Nitrospira_D. Next base: position 52,977 of record CBDIWP010000025.1, read on the forward strand.
TGTTCGTATTCCGCCAGGAGGCATGACCGATGGGATGGAGGCAATCGGCCCCGCTTGCGCAGTCGCTCGGATCGGTGATGCGGACGGCTTGGGCGTGATAGGGCGAGGGAAACCGGAACGCGCCCCGAGACGCTGGAATGGAAGACCGGATCTGGTCCGCAGTCCATTTGGCCCGCACGCCGGCGGTTCTCGTTTCCACCCACCCCCCGGGGGCCTGAGCCTGGACCGAGGCGGGGAAAGGGGCCAACGTTCCGCACATGAGCGCGCACAACACCGCAAGGCAACCGAATCGTGACATCGTGATCCTCCCACATTCCTGAAAGACTGGACCAAGATCGCCGGTGCCCCACCCGGGGTCTCGGCCAGCCGTCTATCGAGGAGCAACCTAGCATGATCATTTCTCTTCCAAGAAAACGTGGGGTTAATGGAATCCGGATCTTTCGCAAAGTGTCTGTAAAAAGTATGTAAGACCAGACGGTTCCTACAGGGGAGAATGCATCATGACGTTCCAGGACCTGCGGGCTCTCTGGAGAGCGGACCTCTATCGGCACACCGGCAGCACGGCGACGGCTGACTTTCTCAAGCATCTGCTCCTCTCGGACGGGGACGAGCGCTTCAGCGACGGCTTCAAGTACACGTTTTACCTCCGGCTCTGCCGGTATCTGTCACTGCGCAAATCCTCCTGGCTGATCAAGCCTCTGTTTGTCGTCGCCCGCGGCATCTTCATTCATTACCGGTATAAGTTCGGCGTCTCGATTTCGCATGTCACGAGGATCGGACGGGGACTGTATATCGGCCATATCCGAAACATCGTGATCAGCGACCAGGCGGTGATCGGAGACTACTGCAATCTGAGTCAGGACGTGACGATCGGACAGACCAACCGCGGAGCCCGCAAGGGCACGCCGGTCATCGGCAACCACGTGTACATCGGGCCGGGCGCGAAGATTGTCGGGGCGGTGCGGATCGGGAATCACGTGGCGATCGGCGCCAATTGCGTGGTCACCAAGAATGTGCCCGACCATGCCGTCATCGTAGGGGTGCCGGGCCGCGTCATTTCTTTCGAAGGCTCGAAGGACTACGTGTGCAGAACCGACGTCGACGCGCATATGGCCCGGAGCGAATGCCCGCATGCGCTGAAGGATTTCTGGAAGAAGGTCCGGTGGGAATCACGGGCCTGAGTCTACTGAATGCCGCCGAGATGCCTTCAGGAGTTCGCAATCAGCCGCGCGGCAGCCTGAGAGGCGCCGCAGGCCGGGGACCCTTCTGAAGTGTCCAATAATACCGCCACAGGGCGCTCAGCCTCCATTACTTCCTGTGCCTGATTGGCCTTCCCTCCACTCGCCAGGTCGATGATGGTATCAGCCTGGCGTTCCAGCCGAACCGCCGCCATCGTCCATATCTCTCCTTTCCGGCGGAGCCAACCCCATAGCCCGGCCTCTGTGTCCTCCGTGTCCCTCATCGATGCCGCGTCCTTGCGGTCAAGGCTGTCCGCTGGGGATAATCATGTGCTGCGTCGGCCGTTGCAAGAAGACCCACTCGTATCGAGAAGGAGGTTCATCGTGATGCTACAGGTCATACTCGCTGCAATTCTGCCCGCCACAGTGGCTTTGGCAAGCCCTAGCGCCGCAGTCAATCCGGCGATCGCATCCCAGGCCGCTCAGTCGGACAGCCCGGCCGAGAAGGGCACCGCGGAGGCGGAGTTTCCGGAGATGCGGGCCAGCATCGTCGATCGGGACGGGGACCAGTTCGTTGCCAAGACGGAAGCCGGCGATGAGTTTCGATTGCCGGTGGAGGGCGCGCCTCCCGATACGAACGTCGGTGACGTCCTCCGGTTGGTCCCCGACCCCGACACCCAAACGATGAACGTGTTCAAAGCCGATCCGACGGACGGGGGACAAGAAGAGCACCCCGCAGCGCAATTGTGACGCGTGTTCCGGTGTCAAACCGAATGTAGTAGGGCCCGGATTGAGTGGACAGGCCGGCCTCTACAACGGAACCGATGGAACTCCTGCATACGAGATGAGGAGGCCAGGCACACCACCGGAATGGCTATTGAGCAGATTGGGGAGAAGAAGAGTGAGGTGATGGAGAGGACGGATCGAGCCGGTATCCCACGTTCCGCACCGTGAAGATTCTTCGACCTTCGGGGCCCAGTTTATTGCGCAAGCTCCGGATGTGCACATCGATGGTCCGGGATTGTAAGTCGGCGTCCTTGTGGTGGCCCCAGACCGATTCGAACAGCGCATCACGGCTGAGCACGCGCCCGTTGGTCATGATCAGGGCGCGCAAGAGACTGAATTCCTTCGACGTAAGGTGGATCGGTTTGCCCTCGAGCGTGACCGTATAGCGGTCCAACTGCATCTCAAGATTGCCGACCTTCAAGATCCTGGCCGGTTCTTTTTCAGTGGTACGCCGGAGCCGGCTCTTGACGCGCGCCACGAGTTCGTTGGCCTGGAACGGCTTGGTAATATAGTCGTCTGCCCCGATCTCGAGTCCGATCACCTTGTCGGTCTCTTCCTCTTTTCCGCTGAGAATGATGATCGGCAGGTGAGTCGTGACGGGATCGGCCCGGATGCGCCGGCACACTTCCAGTCCGTCGATGCCCGGCAGGATCAAGTCCAGCAGCATGAGGTCCGGCTTCTCCCGGCGCACCGCCTCCAACGCTTCCAACCCGTCCTGGGCCGTCGTCACCTCAAAGCCTTCCCGCTCCAGCAACGATCGCAGGAGGTTGACGACGCTTTCCATGTCTTCAACGATCAAAATTTTGTGCATGTCAGCGCGTGGCCGGTCCGACCGGCTTAGGGATCAATCAAGCGGCGGCGGATCGAGTAGCGAACCAGGCTGGCCGTATCGTGCAGATCCAGCTTGTCCATGATGCGGTTCCGGTGAGATTCCGCCGTCTTGACGCTGATCCCGAGGAGGCCGGCGACCTTCTTCGTCGTCATCCCTTGAGCCACCAGCTGGAGCACTTCCCTCTCTCGTGTCGTGAGCGGATCGGGTGGCAGCTCCGATTTGGCCAGATAGGCCTGAATGACCGCCTGAGAGATGCCGGGGCTCAGGTAGAAGGAACCTTTGGCCACGTCGCGGATGGCCCGGACCACATCCTCCACCGTCTGCGTCTTGAGCAGATATCCCTTCACCCCCGCGCGGAGCGACTCCATGACGAAGGCATCGTCGGTGTGCATGGTAAGCAACAACGACTTTGTCTGAGGGGAGACCCGGCGAATTTCTCTGATCACGTCCAACCCGTTCAACATGGGCATCATGACGTCGAGCACGGCAAAATCAGGCTGCGTCTGCTCGGCGATGCGCACGGCCTCGCGCCCGTCCGCCGCTTCACCGACGACCGTGAGGCCATCGCGTTCCAGAAGCGCGCGGACGCCCTGCCGCAGCAGATTATGGTCGTCCGCCAGCATTACCCTGAAGGACACGGCTGCGGGCTCTTTCGCGGTTTCGGCGGCGACACATCGTTCGCCGCGGCGCCCCAAACCGACTGTTCCCGACGGCATCCTCTCGATAATCTCTTGCGTCACGTTCTGATCTCCTTTTCTTGACGGCCCCCGTAGTGATGAAGTCGGCGCACTGACCCGCCCCTGTCCCTCACAGTAATCGCCTCAGAGGGGGCGGATCACTAGGCGAATCCCCAGCCACTTCCTTGCATCCCCCCAGGCCCAAAAAACTAGGGGAACGCCCAGTAGGGCGCAAAGGCCTTCTCCTATATCGTGGCCCCATGCCGACCCAGAAGAGCACGACCCCGCCCATCCTCGCCATATGTTGCATCTGTGATCACGTGGCAGAGGATGGATCTCAACCCCAAAGCGGCTGGACCAGTCTAGAGACCTATCTCCGCGATCGCGGGATGACTCCTACCGATTATCAATTGAGCCATACCTACTGCCCGTCTTGCTATGTAAACCAGGCGCTCGCCTGGCATCTCCCTCCTCGCGCCGCCTAATGAACCGCTTCAGGATCCTTTCCCCTCGGCGGGCGCGGTAAAAACCTGTGTAAATAATAAGTCCGTAGCGCTGTCGGATTCGTCTGCGAGAGGTCAGAAACCCAGGCCGCGTTCCGTGGCGGACGTTATGTCTATCGGGAGACATTTTGGCTAAGCGTGACAGGCCGACTGCGCGAATGCCCCGGATCCAATGAGTCACGTTTTCGTCGTTTGTGAGCATCAGGGCTCAGGTCTGAACCTTGCGAACACGTTAGGTGGACGCAGGTTGCAGCAATTCAACACATCTACAGCAGGAGGACCATCCATGAGATGCTCACATCGTGTATTGGCAAGTCTGGCGGCCCTGGTTTTGACCGGCGTTGGAGCGACCCCTATCCTCGCAGCGGAAACGCGCGGCGCCGCCCAGGGAGAAACGTCACAGCAGAAAAGTCAGCAGGGTCTGGGTCTGGATGACGCAGGCTCGTCCAACGTGATCGTCGGTGGGCCGGAGATCATCATCGGGAAAATCGCCTCCATCAAAGGAGATGAATATACGGTGGAGGGCAGTCGCGGGCAGTTCATGCGTCTGCGCGTGACGAAAGACACCAATATGGTGTGCGCCGAAGGCCAAGGCGCGAAAATGTCAACCAGCCGGGAAGGAGTGAAGGAACGGAAAGAGATCCCGATCTCCCCGGCCACCGAAGAGCAGATGAAAAGCCATGATACGAGCCGCGCCGGCGATCAACGCCAGGCGCTGAACGATCCCAACCGGCAGCAGTCGGAACATCAAATGGGCGCTCCGACCAAAGATCCCTCCACATTGAAGGATGTGGTGGGTTCCACCGATGAAAAAGCCAACCAGGACATCGCCCGCGGCTCGGGCTTTGTCGTGGGCGGAGGCTCCGGATGTCAATTCAAGCAGGGCGACCTGGTTCGTGTCGAAGCGTCCGACATGGGGACGGCCACGACGATCAAAGGGTTGTCCAGCGCTGATCCGGCCCGGTCGGAGATCGCCGAAGGAGCAATGGAACCATCGCGGTAGCCGTGTTGCTGCTGTTCAGATGAGCGAGAAACCGCAGCGCGGTGAGCCGAAGCCGGCGACATCTCGTACGTCTGCGGCCAGACCCCGGAAGCCATCCGAGCGTCTGGCCGCGGCACTGGGCTCCGGCACGGCCGAACGTGCGTCACCGGTTGAGGGGCGGCCTTCCGAGATGCGTCCAATGTTGGCTTTGGTACGCTGACGAGGCGTTCCACTTCGAGCGCATGGCCCACATGGATCCGGGCGATGTGTTGCGCGAGTTGGGATAGCCACCTGCCGTCATCGTGAAAGAACAATCCGGCGCGTTCGCCCCCATTTCCGGTTCTATACCGTTGCAGGGCCGTCCCTTATTCGGATTGTTCTAGGTGAGAGGGAGACGGCCATCGACAGTTCATGAGGACGCGGGATGACCGACACGACCGAGAGGACAGGAGATGCGACCGCCCCAAATTAAAGCGATCTGGCAGGTGGTAGGGGACCCGAGCGTCGATTAGACCGGCACAGCGGAGAGGGGGCGGGTCGCCGCGATATGGTCGAGGTCCAAAGCATGCAGCGACACCCGGCCTTGCGTCAGGGTCAATTGGATATCACAGCGCCTGAGCGTGCTCGCACGATGGGTGATGAGAAACGTGGTCCGGCCCTTCGTGAGCTCATCCATGACGTTGACCAGTTCCGATTCCGTTCGGGCATCCAGCGCGCTGGTCGGCTCATCGAGGATGAC
>CBDIWP010000026.1:0-171523 GCA_965285945.1 uncultured bacterium
CTGATGGCATGAAGGTCGACAGGGCCGGCAACCTGTTCGCCACCGGTCCGGGCGGTGTCTACGTCTTCACCTCGGACGGTACTGCGCTCGGGCGGATCGATACGGGTGGGAAAGCCGCGAACTGTGCTTGGGGTGATGACGGCTCCGTGCTCTACATCGCCGCCGACACACACTTGTGCCGTATCAAAACTCGGACCAAGGGTGCAGGCTGGTAGCTACGCAACATGCCCTGTTGGCATCCGAGGCCGTCTATTTTGGCCATTGAGCATGGTCATGTTCTGGTTCTATCGGACATTCGCCTATGAATGCGTAGCCGCCCGACGGCGGTCAGTCAGGGGACCGACCCGCCGCCGACGGGTACCACAAAGAGCGCGACGATCTGACGTCCTACTGTCTCGCCACCAGCTGGCGCTGGATGGTCTTCGCTTCGCTCAAATGACTCTGCAAGTCCGGCCGTGTCTGCATCAAATGTTGTTTCAGCCGGGCGTTGTCGGCTGAGTCAGCGGTTTTCTCGACCAGCTGGACGGCTTCTTCATGCGTCCTGATTTGATAGTCGATATACTGCTGATCGAAATCCCGTCCCGACTTCTGGCGCAGATCCTCCATGGTGTCTTGGTGTGTGCTCTTCATGGATGACACAAGGGCCGGATTTTCCGGCTGCACATTGATCCGGCTCGCCACTTGCCGGTTCTTCGCCATCATGTTGGTGTGCTCGTCCACGAGACGCGTGGCGTAGTTGCGCACTTCAGGAGATTGGGCTTTTTGCTTTGCGAGCTGCGCGGCTTCCAATTCGCTGGCGTCTATGGTGTTCAGCACCGCGACGACATTGGCGTCCGACATGGTGCCGGGCATGGCCTTCTGAGCCATGCCGCAACCGGTTGCAAGGGCGCTGACGGCCAGGACGAAGACCACAGGGTGATAAAGTCTCATGCGCGCCTCCAAGGTTAAAATGGTGATGTGGATGCTATTTGATGTGGACGCACAGTCACTCCTCTGCTGCAAAATGCAGACCGCTATACCGCGCGTCTGAGCACCTGCTCCGTGCGCCTGGTCCGCCGCGCCGCCTTCAGACAGCGCCAGAGTTCTTCGCCGAACGGCAGGACGATCAAGAGAACGATCGCGGCACATAACCCGGCCAAATAGACGGGCGACAACGGCGGTTGCTTCCATGCGAGCGTAAACCGGGGGGCCTCCGGGCCGAGTCCGAACAGCGCGGCAAACTGATTCCAGTACAGGATGGTGACGAAGGACACTCCCATGATCGGCAACAGTTCCAGAAAGCTATGAACATGTTGTTCCAGAGGGCTGATGTACCGGCGATGGATCGTGTAATAGAGGTCATACAAGGCGGTCGCCTCGTGCAGCACCAGGGCCAGGAGCATGAGAAGGATGATGAGAGCATTGATATCCAGCAGCAATCCCATGAGCACCGGGAGCCCGGCTTCCCCCAGCTGTATCGCATGCAGCACGGATTCCCTCGTGCCGCTGGTATGCTCGATGAGTGTCCGCCGATGCAGGTAATAGTCCGCCAGTCCGGCTGCGACCCACATCGGAAGGATGAAAAACAACAGGTATTTTCTTACGAGTATCGCGGGATCATACATCGCGGCCGCTTCCGTATGGCTGCACACCTCTCCCTGGTTGTTGTACGAAGGTCCGTCCCTATTTTGCACTCGGGGAATCCCTGAGGTTCTCGTGTGCGATTGCATATGCCCGTGCCGGATGAGATGTCCCCCTCAGAGACAGCTTGTCCGGTCTGCCACCGGGTCTGCCGCAATGGGTGCGTGTGTCGTGGCCTCTTCCTTTCAGTTGAATTCCTATCCAACGAACGCACCCGCCAGAGATCGAACGAGGTGATGGCGCCATGCCTGAGCCTGGAAGACCGGTCCGTGTCTTGCAGCCGCTGTAGGGTGCAGAACGATACGCTCCGGCCATGCCCCCTGGTCCCATCAGCCACACGGAGAAGGACTGCCATGACGGCGAAGCGACAGCCGACACAGACCGGTATTGCGGATGCGCCGCTCGCGCGCGAGGAAGAAGACCAGGAGAAGGTGCCGCTGCCGGGTGAATCCATTATCGGGAAAGGGCGTAACCGGAAAGCTTCGTCACCCAAGACGAGGGATATCAAACTGTCATAAGAGAAAGAACGCGGCATAACATCCGGCATAGGACTCCGCGGGAGATCCTGTGCCTTGACGTTGACCGGGGGTTGAAATTGTGAAGGTCAACGTCATCAGCCATCGAGGGAGGCCCCATGAATGAGACACTGACGGGAAAAGAACGCTATCGCACGAACACGCAGGATATGGACTGGAGCGAAGAGCGCGCGTCCTCCTCGCCGTCTCGGCAGAATGTCGGAGACATGGAACGGATGTTGTCCGCGTTCCTCGGGGCCGGCCTCCTGATCAGCGGCGTACCGAGGCGGTCCTGGACAGGAGCGGGCCTGTCCCTGATCGGCGCGGCGATGCTCCATCGCGGAATCAGCGGCTATTGCGCGCTGTTCGATGCGATGGGGATGGACAGCAGCGGAGGCGGTGGGACGACCAATCGGATCGGCCGGCGCAAGGTGGAGACGGGACGTGCCACAAAGGTCCGGCAGACGATTGAGATCAATCGTCCCCCTTCTGACCTGTACCGCTTTTGGCGTGCGTTGGAAAACCTGCCGCGCATCATGAGTCACCTGGAGTCCGTTCAAACGATCAATGACCGGCTGTCTCATTGGGTGGTCAAGACCGTGCCCGGGGGCCCCTGCGTGGAATGGGATGCCGAGATCATCAATGATATCGAAAACGAGCGCATCGGCTGGCGGTCATTGTCCGGCGCCGATGTGGATAATGCCGGCTCGGTCGAGTTTGAGCCGGCTCGCGACGGTCTTCAGACCAGGATGACCGTCACCTTGCAGTATACGCCCCCTGCGGGCCGGATGGGCGCGGCGATCGCAAAATTGATCGGTGAGGATCCGGAGAGCAAGATCGCGGAAGATCTGCAGCGCTTCAAACAGAACATGGAGACGGGCGTGCAGACCGGATCGCCCCGCCTGTAAGGGCGCAACTGCCGGATGCGAAACCCACGGCGCGAAGGAGCACATCATGCCGCAAGTGACCTTGGGCGGACACCCGCTGCACCCTCAGCTGATCGTCATGCCGGCCGGCTTATTGCCGTTCAGCCTGCTCTTGGATCTGCTCTATGCCGCAACCCGCAAGCAGTCGTTCGCCGACGCCTCGTATTACACCATGATGGGCGGGTTGGTGGGCGGTCTGGCAGCTGGCGCGGCCGGTGCCGCTGATTACGGAACCATTCCGGAGGACAACCCGGCCAAAAAGATCGGCACGGTGCACGGCGTGATGAACGCCGGTCTGCTGACGTTGACGGGCATGAACCTGTTGATGCGGCGCCGTCGCCGCGCACCGGGACTCTTGCCTATCCTCCTGTCCGCCGTCGGGAATGCAGGCCTGTTCGTCTCCACCTGGTACGGCGGTCATCTCGTCTACCATCATGGCATGCGGGTGCGGGGGACTGCGTTGTCCGGCACTTCAGCGGAGCTCCGATTGCCGGGTGATGAACGGTTGGAGCAGAGACTGTCCCAGGTGGAATGACCAGAGATCCGGATGGCCGACGAGAAGCCGGATAACGACCAGAACCTCGCGATTCAGCCGGTTGATCACGTGGTCGGGCCGGAGACCGCCCCGATGACGGTGGTGGCCTACTGTGATTTCGAGTGTCCCTACTGCCGGCGCGCCTTCGTCATGATCCAGCGTCTGCGGGTGCCGTTACCGGATCGTCTACGCTATGTGTTCCGGCATTTTCCCTTGACCCGGAAACATCCCTTCGCCCAACAGGCCGCCGAAATCGCGGAAGCCGCGGGCGCGCAAGGGAAGTTCTGGCCGATCCATGACTTTCTGTTTGCTTATCAAGATACCCTGGATCTCGAGGACCTGTACGGGTACGCGGCGATACTGGGTCTTGATGTGGACCGGCTGCGGGACGAAGTGGAGAGTCGAATCTATGCCCCGCGGGTGGCCCGGGACAAGGACAGCGGTAGGCGGTTAGGCGTGACCGGGACGCCGACGTTCTTCTTTAACCGCCAGCGCCATACCGATGAAGAGACGCTCGAGCAGGTTCTGCGGCGCGCGGCATAATCCGGTGCTCCAGGGGGCAGCAGGACTGCGAGGCACTGACAGGAGGTGCACCCATGATCTGTAGTCGACGGTTGGCGTGGGCTTTTGTTTGCGCCGCCCTGCTGCCGATGGTCCCGCAGCCTGCCGGAGCCGATGTGCCGGGAAGCATGTCCTCGCACCGCACCATGAGTGGGGTGGTCATATCCGAGCGCTCGGGGTTGCTCACGGTCAAGACGGAAACGGGCGCGCAATTGAGCATCGCGACCAAGCCCTCCGGTCGCCATGGCCACCGCATTCCCAAAGTCGGCGAGGAAGTGAGACTCACGCTGAACGAGAACAATGCTGTGATCGATGTGTCTCCGAAGGGAGAGAAAGGGCGTCACCGGTTCGTGACGGGTAAATTGAAGTACGTCGGGAAAATGAAGCCCGAGATCAAGATCGAGACGGCGGAGGGAGACAAGACGTTCCCGCTCCATCGCCAGGAAATCAAGGCCGGCACCATTGAAGAGGGCGCCTTAGTGACAGCGGAAGTGAACGAAGCCGGCACGGTCATCGATGTGCATCGCGGCGGGCGCCCGCAATGAATGTGCGGCGTATGCGTACAACTGGGGATCACACCACGTAAGGAGGACATCGTGAAGAGACATACATTGGGCCTGTCCATGGCATTATGCGGAGTATTGGCGGGGGGCGCCGCGGTGGCGGACATGAGCAAGACGGAGCCGCCTCTTCCCGCGCCCGCCGGTTCCAAAGCCGAAGTGGCCGTCAACGAAGGGATGGCGCACTACAATCAAGGCCATTGGGATGTCGCCAAGAAGCATTTTCAGCAAGCCGTACAGGCGGACCAACGTTCCGCCGAAGCGCATTACGACCTGGCCCTGACGCTGGATAAGGCCGGCGACCACAAGAGTGCCATCGAACATTTCAAGGCTGCGCACGAACTGGGCAAGGACAATCCTCAGATTCAAAATTCGGGGATCCTTCAGGCACACCTGAAGCCGAAGCACTGAGGGAGAGTCACGCCATTGGATCGGCCGGGCGGCGGGATGACGGGGATGCTCGGAAGACGTATTCCTCCGGTGCCAGACGATGGTGGCGTCAGCCGCATGGTGCGAGGGCCGCCTGAACACAAGGAGGGTCAGAATGGACGGGTTACTGATTCTTCCAACCGAGGACCGGGCGCCTCAGGTGGAGACGGGGACGATCCTGTTCATCGGCAACGCCACCGTGCTGATCCGTTTCGGCGGGTTGACGATCCTCACCGATCCGACCTTCATCCATCGCCATGAGCAGGTCTCCATCGGGTATGGGATGTACAGCACCCGATTGACTGATCCCGCCGTGGACATACAGGATCTGCCGCGCTTGGATCTGATCGTGCTCTCGCACTTTCACGGCGATCACTTCGATCAAGTGGCGGAGCGTGAACTCGACAAGTCGCTGCCCATCGTGACGACCCAGGAAGCGGCCAGGGAACTGCATCAGCGGGGGTTCCGTCAAACCAAGCCCCTTGATACGTGGTCGTCCTTTTCCGTGGAGAAGGGCGAGGTGCGGGTACGGATCACGTCCATGCCGGGCCGGCATGGACCGCCCCTCGCCGATCTCATCTTGCCCGAGGTGATGGGCAGCCTGTGGAATTTCACCGCTTCCGGCAAACCGCTGTTCCGGCTGTATGTGACCGGTGACACCCTAGTGATCGATGACCTGAAAGAGATTCCTGTGCGGTATCCCGATATCGATCTGGCGCTCTTGCATTTGGGCGGGACCCGGGTGCTCGGCATTTTGGTCACGATGGACGCCGCGCAAGGGGTGGAGATGATGCGGGTGATCCGGCCGCAACGGGCGATTCCCATCCACTACAACGACTACGACGTCTTTAAGTCGCCGCTGTCCGACTTTCAACGCGAGATCGCCGCCGCGGGCCTGGAGGCCCGCGTCCAGTATATGCGGCACGGCGACACCTATACCTTCCGGACGCGATCCGAACGCGCGGCCGCGTGAGTGCCTGACATATGACATATATAGTCATTGGTGCGTCCGATGTATGTAATTGAACCAAACAAACCGATCAACCAGATCAGCCTGTTCTACGCCGCGCGGCGTGTTTCCCGCCGATCCACTGCGATCGCGGCATCCGTCCAGTAATATCCGAAATAGGCGGCGGCCAGCGCCGTGACGGCATGAAGCCAGATGTCATGGCCGAATATCGGAACCAGCCCGAACAGGGTGTCGAGACCCGGGATGAGCCCCATGATGGCCAAGGCGCCGTAGAAGATGGCCAGCCCGCGGGCAAAACGGACGGAGTCCAGCGCGCTGCGGGACGCGATGGTTCCCCAGAGGCCGACGCCCAGGTGCACGACGTTATGAAGCGCATTGATGGGAAACAGCCCAAAAAGGTAGCCGAACCCCGTCGGGATGGCGAGGCCGATGTCGTCCATCGGAGCCCGGCTTACGAATGGGGACAGGAAACCCAGCACTCCCACCAGCAGAAATGCTATGCCGATATATTTGGCGAATGCTTGACTTGTCATGAGGCACCTCCGTTTCGGGGTGTAGTCTGCAAGCCATACGCCAGTGCACCCAAACCCTCGCTTGGGCCTCATGCTGTAGGGCGGTTCCCAGAATACGCAGGAGCTGAACGCAAGACAGTCTGTCCGATGAGGGACAGGTTGGAAGGGTCCCGGACGGTCCTCCACCGGCACAAGTCAACGCGAATCCTGCATTCACTTGTGTGGCAAGCGAGGCATATCGCTTGCTCACTTGTCGTCGGATCATGGAGCGATCACAACATCTAATAGGGTTGGAGGAGAGATCATGAGGACGATCGGCACAGCCGGGGTGCTTCCTGTCATGGCGTTGACGGCGGTTTGCATAATGCCGCTTGAAGGGGCGCTCGCCGCGGATACCCCAATCATGAATGACCGGCAGATTCAAGGCTTGATCGAGACGGCGGCCAAGGCGACGGATCGTCCGGATCACGACTTCGCGGCCAACTCGATCCGGAATCTGCTGGAGCATGCAAAGGATTTACAGTTGAGCCCTGAACAAACGGAGAAGATCAAGACGATCAAAGACCACTATGCCCAGACGAAAACCAGCAGAGAGGCGGCCTATCAACAATCGGAAATGGACGCGCTCAAGTTGATCCACGACCGGCACAGTTCGCTGACGGCCGTCGAAACCGCCATCCAAAAGGCGGACATGGAGCATAGCAAGCTCCGTATGGCGGGCGTGGCCGCGCTCCGTGAGGCGGGGGACGTGCTGCGTCCGGAGCAGTACCAGCAATGGCGTCAGAAGGCGGCATCCGGGCAAGTGGCGCATACGCAAGAAGGCAGAGACTCACATGGTCAAACGGAAAGTGAGCGCATTCCCCCCCACTAGGACCCCGGTATCGTTCCGGCAAAGGTGATGAACGGCGAAAGGAGTGCTTATGCGCATGATGAGGATGTGGACGCTGTTGCCCGCCTTGGCAGGGGGGTTGGCGCTGCTGCCGGTGACCCACGCCCAAACGGATGCGTCCGTTGCGGACGGTGCGACGGTGCTCATGGAATACACCATTACCGTGCCGGAGTCCAAAATCATCATTCCCAAGAACGTCAGCCAGTTTGTGCCGGGCCATCATGATCTCCTCCCCAATCTGGAGAAAGCCCTGACGGGTATGAAAAAGGGAGAAGAGCGACGCGTTGATTTGTCGGCGGACGAGGCGTTCGGCCCCTACGACGAAAGCAAAAGGGCGGTCATGCCGGTCGACCATTTGCCGTCCGACGCGAAGCCCGGCATGGTGGTGACGACGAAGGAGGGCGTCCCGTTTGTCATCATGAACGTGACGGGAAGCGAAGCGCAGGTCGATTTCAATCATCCGCTGGCCGGCAAACACGTGATCATCGACGTGAAAATCCTTGAGGTGCAGCCGCCGGCCAGCGCCGCCAGTTGAGGAAAGACCGCCCGCATGCTGCGAGAGAAGCCCTACCGCGTGAAATCGTTTGATCTCCATGGCCTTCAGGGCATTTCCGATCGGACATTGGAAATGCACTTCGCGCTGTATGAGGGGTACGTCAAGGCCGCGAACGCCTTAACGAGCGACATCGCGGACTTCCTCAAGGACGGTACGGTGGATCAAGAGGAGATGCCGGCCTATTCCGAGCTGACCCGTCGTCTCGGTTTTGAGTATAACGGGATGGTGCTGCACGAATATTATTTCGGCAACATGCGCAAGACGGCGGCTCCGAGGCCGGCGCCTGACTCAGCGTTCGTCCGGCGCGCCGAAGATTCGTTCGGCAGTTTTGAACGATGGAAGATCGACTTTGTCAGCGTCGGCAAAATGCGGGGCGTCGGATGGGCGATTTGTTACCAGCATCCCTCGACCGGACGGCTGACCAATCATTGGACCTCGCTGCACGAATACGGCAACGTGGCCGGATTCATTCCGGTGCTCGTCATGGATGTATGGGAACACGCCTATCTTCTGGACTATGCTCCGTCCAAGCGCGGAGAGTATATCGACGCGTTCTTCTCTAATATCGATTGGAAAACCGTCGATCGCCGGGTCCAACCCGATCTGTTGTATCGGAGCGGCGCCGCCTAACCGCCGGGAGCTCCGTTCTACTCCTGATAGCCGTTCAGACCAGCATGTGAGGAGGAGCGGGAGCTTCGACGGAAGCGAGGAAGCGCTGGCCCGTGCTTTTGGGTGTCCGTTCGCGGAAGCGCCGGCTCGAGAAGGCGGCGACGCAGGCCGTGCTGAGCAACACCAATCCGATGCCTAGCAAACTGATGTGGGCGCCCAGGGCGTCGGCCGCCCATCCGAACCCGGCCATGCCGGCCATCGCCGACGCCATGGACCCGGTGCTGAATGTCGCGAAGACGCGTCCCAGGAGAGGCTCGGGCGTGACTTCTTGCAATACGCCCCAGATGATCGGCATGAAGAGGGCGGTGCTTCCGCCGATGATCATGATGAACGCGCCGGCCACCAGCGGTCCCGTGAGCAGGCTCAGGCCGCACATGGTCAGGCCTCCGACGATCATGGCACGGAAGATCAAATTGAAACGCCCGACGAGGTCTCCTTGGCTGCGCGAGGCGAGCCAGGCCGAGGCCGCCAACATGCCGGCCCCCAATGCGGACCACAGCACGCCGACTTCCATGGCCCCGGCACTGAGGTTCTGTTCGGCAAACACGGGAAGCATGAAAGCAAAGGCGCTGGCGGCCAAGCTGTAGAGGGTCGCCGCGAGCATCAGGTTCAACACCATCGGGTGCTCGTACCACACGAACCGAATGCCCGCCATTAGATCGTCGCTCCACTTCCCGGGGACTGCTCCGGTTGCGGACGTACTGTCGATTGCGCGCAGCGTGACCGGCAGCAGACAGAGGGCTGAGATGAAGAATGTCGCGGCATCCATATACAGGACGTTTTGCGCCCCAAT
Organism: uncultured bacterium; assembly: GCA_965285945.1. Classification (GTDB taxonomy): domain Bacteria; phylum Nitrospirota; class Nitrospiria; order Nitrospirales; family Nitrospiraceae; genus Nitrospira_D. The sequence continues at coordinate 9,536 of CBDIWP010000026.1, forward strand.
CAGGGCAATGCCGACGCCGCTGACGATCGGACCCACCAGCAGGCCGATATTCCCGGTCGTCTGCAACAGGGCGTTGGCCGCCGTCAGCTGTTCCCGGCGCACGATCTGCGGCACGGCCGACGATAACGCCGGTCCGAAGAAGGTGGACACCACCGCAAGCAGAAACACCGCGGCATAGAGCCGGTCGAGGGTCAAGGCTTCGAATGCGTGCAAGACGGGAATGAGCAACACCAGGAATGTCCGCCCCAGGTCGACCCAGACCATGACGGATTTCTTATTGGCTCGATCCAGGTAGACGCCGATGAACGGACACAGCACGAGCGGCGGGATGGTTTGTAACAGACCGATCATCACCATCTTCATCGCCGAGCCGGTCAGCTGATATACAAACCACAACAGGGCCACCCGGGTCAGGCTGTCTCCGATCTGCGACGTCAGTTGTCCCCAGAATAAAAATCCGAAATTTTTGCTCATGAGTAATTGCCGGCCCGGAGATGGGGCGGGGCTATCAGCGAATCGGACCTCGGCATGAACGGTGGTCGGCATGGGTATCTCCTTTGTTGGAGGAGATACTGTGCACAGACCTTGCCTGGCGCCAGGCCGTAACATGCGCAGATTGTCCGTGAACGAGTCTAGATGAAAGGGTTCCTATTGCTGAGGATTCGTGCCGGTACGGACAAGTTGTCTTGCGCATCCGGTTGCATTATGTCGGTGCTCGGGACCTTGCTAGTTCTTTTCTCCTGCATCAATGTTGGCTATTTCACACGAACGTTCCGTTTTTCCTGGCCGATTCGAAGGCGGCGGGAATCGGCGTAGCCGGGAAATAAAGACGCTTGCCATGAGCGCCGTCGCACACATCACCACTCCGATGGCCAGGGCCGCCACCGTCTCGCCGAACCGGCCCGTCACCCATCCGAAGAAGGTGATGCCTCCCATGGCCGAGGTCATGGCGCCCATGGTGTAAAAGGCCAGCGATCGTCCGAGAAGATGAGCGGGCGACCACTCCTGGAGCACCCCCCACGCGACCGGGGTCAGCACGCCGATGCCCGCGCCCAGAATCGCCAGGATCACCGCCCCGAGCGCCGGTTCTCTGACCCACACCAAGGCAAACAGCGCCGCGCCGCTGACCGCACTTGAGATGGTGATCATCCATATCCGCCTGAGGATGGTCCACGAGCTGATAGTGGTCAGTGCGAGCGATGTGATGAGCAGGCCCACTCCGAGCATGGACCACAGGTAGCCGACTTCCACCGGTCCCAGATCCAGCATTTTTCTCCCGAAGACGGGAAAGAGGGTGGTGAAGGCGCTGGTGGCAAAGGTGTACACCGCCGCCGTTAACGTGAGAAACACGATGGCCGGTTGGCCTTTGACCACGTACCGGAGGCCTTCGACCAGGTCCTGCATGACCGAGGCGACGGGTGGCTGTTTGACCAAGTGCACGATCGGGGGCGCCATCCGGACCGGGATGAAGCAGGCGGCGGCGATCAGATAGGTGACGGCATTCCAGCAGAGCACTTCCTGAGAACTTAGGGCGGCAATGCCGATGCCGCTGAGCGCCGGACCGACGATGATGCCGAGGCTGGTGGTGCTTTGGAGCAACGCGTTCGCCGAGGTGTATTGGGAGGCCCTGACGAGCGACGGAATGGAGGCGGTGAGGGCCGGCCCGAACACCGCGGATGCGATGGCATGCAGCGTGACCAGGATATACAGGGTGCCGACGGAAAAGGATTCGGGCGCCATCACGCAGGGTACGAGTCCCAGCACGACGGCGCGCACGATATCGGAAATGATCAGCAGGGCCTTCTTGGACAGCCTGTCCACCACCACGCCGATCAGGGGGCCGAGGACAATGGGAGGAATGGTTTGCAGCAGGCCGATGACGCTGGTTTTGAGCGGCGATCCGGTGACCGAGTAGACGAACCACAACAACGCCAGTTTCGAGACGCCGTCACCCATCTGGGACACGACTTGGCCCCACCAGATCAGGGTGAAGTCGCCGGTGAGCAACCAGCGCCGTGTGGACGCTCCGTGTCCCGTCCGTGTGGAACGCGCTCTTGCGTCACTCGTGAGTTTCTCCTCCGCCATCCCGCGGCTAATCTTTCCCCGTGAGGTGCACGCCGCCCGTTTTGACCGCCCGCACGCCGGGCACGTGCCGCGCGGCCTCCGCCGCTTCCAGCGCAATCACCTGGTAGTGCGTTTTCCCGCTGAGAGAGACGACGCCGTGCTCGGACTTCACCTCGAAGCCGACCGCCTTCAGGGTCTCGCTGCGATTGAGCCGCTCTTTGACCAACTGGGTGATGGCCTCATCCTGTTTCTTGATCCAGGCGTTCTGCACCGCGGCATCCACGGTCAGCTTGTTCACCACTGATTCCACTCCTTCGATCGCTTTGGCAATCTGACCCGCCTTGATTTTGTCTTCCTCGGTTGGAGCGGCCCCCGTCAAGGTGACGATCTGCTTGTCGACCTCCACTTCTATCTCCAGCGGGAACAAGGAGGGCTCAGCCATGAGGGCGAGTTTTATCGTGAGGTTCAAAGAGGCGACCGGCTTTTTTGCAGGCTCCTCGGCCTTTGGCGGCGGTGCCTGAGGCGGCTCCGCCGCCGGTTTCTCTTCCTGGGCGGATTTGGAATCGGGTTTACGATCCGGCTCCGCTTTTTTCTTGGGCGGGGCGGGGGCCGGCGCCTCCGGCTGTTTCTCACTCGGCGCCGGTTTCGCGTCCGGCTCAGTTTTCTTCTTCGGTTCAGCCGGCGGCTCACTGGCCTGCTTCTCCGGAGCGGCTGGTTTTGAATCCGGTTTACGGTCAGGCTCGCCTTTCTTCTTCAACTCCTGAGAGGGAGGCTCAGTGGGTGGTTTCTCTTCGGCCGGTCGAGGGTCAGGTTTGGTTTCGACTTTCTTTTTCGATTCGGCGGGGGGGCCCTGTTCGGGCTCCTTTTGAGGCTCTTTGGGAGAGACGCTCTCTGCGGCGCCCCCCAGGGGGAAACCGAAGACGACCATCAAGACCCAAACAGTCACGAGACTTTTAGACATAGTGATCTATCCTCCGGTTCCCGTTTCCCCAGACTCTAGGAGACGGCTCACCTAGTGCCTACTGGTGCTCTCCCCAAGAATTAACCGGTCCCGGCACCAGTTGACAAGGGCCTCCCCCGCTCCAACCCAGGGGGACGCCCAGTTAGGGCGCTGCTATCCCGTTGTTATCGTGACGCACACTGCACGATCGATGCGCCCGATGATGTGCCGTTTGTCGGGCCAATCCACAAGTCAACGGCCAGGGGATCCATGAAAGCCTTACGTGTGCTCGGCATGATCATGGCCGGCGGCAAGGGGGAGCGCCTGCTTCCTCTGACCGCGGAGCGCAGCAAACCGGCCGTTCCGTTCGGGGGGCAATACCGCATTGTCGATTTCGTCCTGAGTAATTTCGTGAACTCGGGGATCTTGGCGCTCTACGTCCTGGTGCAATACCGATCGCAATCGCTCATCGAACATCTGCGGGAGGGATGGCAGATCGGGGGACGAATCAAGCAGAGCTTCATCAGCGTGGTGCCGCCTCAGATGCGGGCGCGAGAGGGGTGGTATGAGGGAACCGCCGACGCGGTGTACCAGAACCTGAACCTGGTGGAGGACTTCAGGCCCGACGTCATCGCGGTGTTTGGCGCGGATCATGTCTATCGAATGGATATTCGTCAAATGGTCCAGCAGCACGTGGAGCGCCACAGCGACGTGACCGTGGGGGCGTTACCGGTGCCGCTTGCCGATGCGCGTGGCTTCGGCATTCTCGAGGCGGACGCGTCGGGCCGCATGATCGGATTCGAGGAGAAGCCGGCGGCGCCGAAACCCATGCCGGGGCGGCCGGATCATGCCTTGTCTTCCATGGGCAACTATGTGTTCACGACGGATGTGCTGGTGCCGTTGCTGAAACGGGATGCCTCACGTCCCGGCACGCACGATTTCGGCCGCAATATCGTGCCGGACCTGCTGGCACGGCACAAGGTCCATGTGTATGACATGCAAAGCAACACCATTCCCGGCCTCCGTACCTATGAAGAGCGCGGCTATTGGCGGGATGTCGGCAACCTGCAGTCTTATTGGCAGGCCAACATGGACTTGCTCGGGGAACAGCCGCCCTTCGATCTCCGGAACCCCGAGTGGCCCATTCTCTCCGGTTCGTACAACGGTCCGATGGCCTCGCTGGTCCGGAGCCAAATCGACGAATCCATGATCGGACAGGGCACCCAATGCGTCGGCGCCCGCGTTCATCGGTCCGTGCTGGGACGGGGCGTCCGGGTGGAGCCGGGAGTCGAACTGGATGAGTGCGTCATTCTGGACGGCGTGTCTATCGGAGCCGGGACCAAGTTGCGGCGGGTGATTGCCGACCGGGCCAGTGTGATTCCGGCCTCCACGCACATCGGATTCGACGGCGACCACGATCGGAAACAGTATCATGTGTCGCCCTCCGGACTCGTGGTGCTCACCCGTGCCTCCTGGGCCGACGCCGAGGACTTGCGTCATGCGTCCTGATTGGTGAAGCCATGGCGATGCAGGCTATTCGCATTCCTCTCGCGACGTACAGGCTGCAGTTAAACCATTCCTTCACGTTTAACCAGGCCGGTGAGATTGTGCCTTATCTGCATGCCTTGGGCATTTCCGATTGCTACCTTTCCCCGGTCACCAAGTCCATGCCGGGCAGCGATCACGGTTACGATACCATCGATCCTACCCAGCTGAACCCGGAATTAGGGACGCAAGAGGATTTTACCCGATTCGTAAATTCCGTCCGCGAACACCGGATGAGCCTGCTGGTGGACGTCGTCCCCAATCATATGGGCATCGGCAAGGCGTTGAACCGCTGGTGGCGCGATGTCTTGGAAAACGGGCCCAGCGCGCGTTATGCGACCGCCTTCGATATCGATTGGCATCCCATTAAACAGGAACTCAACAATAAGGTGCTCCTCCCCATCTTGGCCGATCAATACGGCACCGTCCTGGAAAATCAGGAAATGATCGTGGAGTTTCAGCAGGGCGAATTCAGCCTGCGTTATGGCGAGCACCAGTTGCCCTTGACGCCCAAGTCCTGGATCCGAGTGCTCGGCGCGGGCATGGAAGAACTGATCACTCGGATGGGTGAATCAGATGCGTCCGTGATGGAACTGCAAAGCATCCTGACGGCCTTGCGCAATCTGCCGGAGCTGGACGAGACGGATCAGTCGCGCATTGCCGAACGCTACCGGGAAGTAGAAATCGTCAAGAAGCGATTGGCCCAGTTGACCGAGAGCAACCCGACTGTGGAGGCGCACCTCCGGGACAACGTCGCGCGCTTGAACGGCTCAAAGGGAGAACCGGAAACGTTCGATGAACTGGACGACCTCCTGGATGCCCAGGCCTACCGGTTGGCGTCCTGGAAAGTGGCCTCGGAAGAGATCAATTACCGCCGGTTTTTCGACATCAACGATCTGGCCGCCATCCGCATGGAAAATCCGATGGTCTTCCAGGAATCGCATGAACTCCTGATGAAGCTGATACGGGAGGGGATGGTCACCGGCGTGCGGGTGGATCATGTGGACGGCTTGTATGAACCGGGACTCTATCTGAGGCAGTTGCAAGATCTGGCCAAACACCCCGACGGCGGCAATCTCGGCGATAGGGACCTGTACCTGGTGGTCGAGAAAATTTTGGGCCAGGACGAAGTGCTGCCCGATGCCTGGCCGGTACATGGGACGACGGGATACGACTTTACGAATCTTGTGAACGGGTTATTCGTGCAGACGGCCAACGAACGCGTGTGGACGGAGACCTACAGCCGGTTCATCGATCGAGACACGTCCTATAGTGATCTGGCCTATGCGAGCAAACAACTGATCATGCGGGTGTCGATGGCGAGCGAGCTCAACGTGCTGGGCCACCGGCTCAATGTGCTGTCCGAGCGCGATCGCCGATCACGTGACTTCACGTTGAACAGCTTGACGCATGCGATCCGTGAAATCATCGCCTGTTTTCCGGTGTACCGCACCTATGCGACCGAGGGACCCGAACCGGTGGCCGATCGGGACCGGGCGTACATTCACATGGCTGTGGCGCGGGCGAAGCGGCGGAATGCGGCCTTGAGCGGCCAGGTCTTCGACTTTATCCGTTCGATCCTCCTCAAACAACGCGACGCGCGGACGGCGGGGGATCGCGAGGACCAAGTCCGCTTCGTCATGAAGTTTCAGCAAATCACCAGTCCCGTCACGGCGAAAGGGATCGAAGATACCGTGTTCTATCGGTACAACCGGCTGGTCTCCCTCAATGAGGTGGGAGGGGAGCCGGAGCAGTTCGGTCTGTCCATCGAGGAGTTCCATAAACGGATGCGGGAGCGCCAGGCGCGCTGGCCGCACGCCCTGTCGGCGTCGTCCACGCATGATACGAAGCGCAGCGAAGACGTCCGGGCGCGCCTCAATCTGCTCTCGGAAATTCCGCAGGAGTGGAAAGCCCGGGTCGGCCGATGGAGTCGGATGAACCGCAAGCATCGGCGGGAAACCGAAGGAGAACGGCAGCCGGACCGTAATGATGAGTATCTGTTCTATCAGACGCTGGTGGGCGCCTGGCCCTTGCAGCCCATGGAGGAGGGCGCCTATCGCATCTTTTGCAGCCGGATCCAGCGATACATGGAAAAGGCGATTCACGAAGCGAAGGTGCACACCAGCTGGATTAACCCCAGCTTTGTGTACGATCAAGCGATGCAGGATTTTGTGGCGGCGGTGCTCGACCGCACCGCTCCCAACGCCTTCCTTGACGATTTTCTTCCCTTCCAACAACGCCTCGCCCACTACGGGCTCTTCGGGGCGCTCTCCCAAGTGCTGTTAAAGATGACAGCCCCCGGGATTCCGGACTTTTATCAAGGCACGGAGCTATGGGATTTCAGCCTGGTCGACCCGGACAATCGCCGGCCGGTCGATTACGGGATGAGGAGCGTGATGCTGGACGATCTGCGCCGGGCCATGACCGCCCGGGAGACCCCGAGGGCCGAATGGGTCCGTGCTTTGGCGGAGGATGCGCGGGACGGCCGGTTGAAATTATTTACCATCATGGCCACGCTCGAATTCCGGCGGCTGCATGCGGCGTTGTTCGAGCGCGGCGACTATCTGGCGCTGGAGACAGGCGGCACCAAGAAGCAGCACCTCTGTGCGTTTGCGCGAGTGCATGAAGACGAGGCGGTCGTGACCGTCGTCCCCCGGTTTCTGGCCGCGTTGATGTCGTCCGAGGCCATCCATCCGCCGCTGGGCTCTTCCACCTGGGAGGACACGTGGGTCGCTGTGCCGCCTTGGCCCACCCTCGCCAGGTTCCGGCATGTATTGACCGGGGAAGTGTTTGGGGCGGAATCGGTTCAGGGACGCCGCGTGCTGCAGGCGGCGAAAATCTTCCATCATTGTCCTATCGGACTTCTCGAACGAATCGCTTAGTTGTCGCTTCGCTCTGGGTTTTTCCATTCGTGAAATAGGTTCCCCATCCTGCTAGGGATGAGACCAGTTGGTCGTGGGGAGGCCGGTTGATAGTCTCTTCATGAGGAGCGTCATACCGGAGCGATGATGCAGTGAAAGGACCACCGATGCGGGTGCTTGATGGTCGTGCGACCGCGGCCTCCAAGAGAGCGGCGGCGTCCGAAACCGGGCGGCGCGCCAGGCGGCAAACAGAGCAAAATGGGCTTGCTCTGTTGCGGGCCGAACATGAAAATCTTCAAAGCGAATACGAAGGATTCCAGACGGCCGGAGGAGACGACCGATATTTCCTGGCCACGCGCATCCTGCGACAACTGGCGCAGCATGCGCAGCTTGAGGCGGACGTCTTTTATCCGGCGGTTCAACGGCAGGCCGAACGCCAGGGCCATCGGAAAGCCCTGGCCTTGGTGCGCGACGCGCTCCGTGAGCACCGCGCCATGGACCGCCATATGGACCGGTTAAACGATGTCACGCAGGATGACCTCTTTCTGCGCCGGGTGGAAGATCTGATGCAGGACGTTCACGCGCACGTCGAGCGGGAGGAGCGGGAACTGTTTCCGCTGACGCAGGCGCTCCTGGGCGAATCGGGGCTCGTCCGGTTGTGGCGTGATCTTCGGCAGCGGAAAGATGCGATTGAAGACCAGTTCGCCGCCTAGCTGGCCGGCGGGTAAGGACGGGCGACGCGCGAAGTTCCGGTCGGCGCACAAAGATGGATGGGAAGCGCCCGTAAGATTGGCCGCCGGCTACGCGCTGTTGGTCGGCATTTGTTCATTGATGGTGGCTCAGGAGCGCCTGCCACCGGCCAGCCTGGCGTGGGAAACGGACTCTGTCGCGGCCGCAAGGAACACAAGGAAGCCTGCTATGGATTCACAGGACCGGGCGACGCTGTTTGCCGGGCCGGAAGTTCGGACTGCGGCAGGCTACTCCGGGCAGAGCGTCCAGGCGGATCCCGTGCCGCCGCATGCCGACTCCCATGGTGTCGACGGCATGGCCGGCATGGTGGGGGACGGCATCGAACAATTGGAACGTCTCATCAGACAATATCCCTGGCCGACTATCTTGTTCGGGATCGGCCTGGGCTTCTTACTTGCCCGGCGCATGAGGTAGCGGCATGGCTGTGTATACGACTCCTCCTCCCCGGTCAGGTATCTTCGATATCGTGTCCGGGATTCTCGACGACTTCCGGACTCTCATGCGCCAGGAGGCGCAGTTGCTGCGCGATGAAGTAAAGCTCGAGGTGAACAAAGCCGGCCGGGCCGCCTCCGGCTTAGGCATGGGAATCGGCTTGCTCGCCGTGGGCGGCATCTTTCTCCTCACCATGGTGGTGCATGGCCTGCACGAATGGTTCGACATGCCTCTGTGGCTGTCCTATGGAATCGTGGGCGGAATTCTTGCCGGAGCCGGCGTCGCGGTATTGATCCGGGCGAGGTCATTGGCGGCCAACGTCCAAGCGATGCCCCGGAGAACCCTCTTTGCCATTAAGGAAGACGCACAATGGATCAAAGAACAAGTGATGTCGAAGCGGACCTGAAGAATATCCTGGAGACGCGGCTGGCTCTGGCCGACAAGCTGCAACTGCTGGAGCGGCGCGTCGAAGAAAGCGTCCTGGGCGCCAAGTCGGCGGCGCTGGACATCATCACCCATGCCAAGAATACAGCGGTGGATTTCGTCGAGTCGACGACCGCACAGTTCAATCCCGCAGTGCAGGCGTCACGGCGGCCTTGGTTGCTGGTTGGCGGCGCCATTGCGGTCGGATTGCTGGCCGGATGGTTGGACCAGCGACGGAAAGCCTCGGGACGATACGCCTACGCGCCTCCGGAAGCTTACCCGGCCGAGGTGATGCCCCCGGAGGGAGGGAGCCGGCCGCGTCACGGCGTCTATCCGTTTTATCCGTCGGGCGAGCAAGAGCATGGCGAGCCTGAGCCATCCGGCCAAAGGCGCCGGGTCAAGGACATAGCGGCCGAGACTCTCCATCAACTGTCTTCAGTGTGGGGCGATGTCGCCGGAGAGTTGAACAAGGAAAAGGAGCGTGTACAGGGCGCCGTCATTGAAATGGGCCGGACGTTTCTCCACGAGCTGGGCCATATCGCCGTGCAGTCGGTGATCGATTCACTGAGCCGGAGGCCGGTTCCCCGGGTCTCGCAGTTGCCGGCGGGTGCGCCGAGGCCTGAGGAGCCGACACAGATCAAACCTCGTGCGGCGGCCTGAAGAATCCCGTGACGAACAGGGCCGACGCATGCGCTCCAGAGGCGAACCCATCCTCATCACAACGGGCGCCTGCGTTCACGGCAGGCCGATCTCTCTCCTGACTCATCTTATTAGCTGTCCGGCTGACATGGGGCGCCCTTGTGGCGCGGCCAGCGGGGGCGGTGCGGCTCCTGCACCAGCAGGCGTGACGGACAGGCAGTGACGGCAGTTCACAGCGCGTGAAGGAGAGGCAGTTTATGGCAAATCAATCAGGGACCCGGCATCGAGGGTGGTGGATTGCGTTCGGCGTCATCGCGGTTGTCCTGGTGCTTGTCGTCACGGCCGCCTTCTTGGCCGAAGAGCCGTTACGGCGGTACGCGGAGGCCCAGGCGAATGAGCGGCTGCCGGATTACCGCACGACCATCGGCGGGCTGGATCTGCATCCGCTGACGCTCGCAGCGGATTTCACCGATATTGTCATCCGGCAACAGGCGCATCCTGAACCGGTCCTGGCGGTCATTCCCTATGCCCGGGCCGGCGTCGGCCTGTTTCCATTGTTGACCGGTACGATTTCGGCTGATCTGCATGTGGATCGGCTGGCCTTGTCGGCGACTCGCGAGCAAGTCGATATGGCACTCCGGAAGGGCGATCACCAGGAGTCGAAGGAACCGGCGGTGGCCTGGCAGGATACCCTGCGGGAGATGGTGCCTATCCGTCTCGCGTTGTCGATCACCAACAGCGACGTCACCTATCGTGGTGCGCCGGCGGCCGAGCCGGTCTATGTGCAACTCGAGATCGCGGCCAACAATGTGACGAACCGGCCGAAGCCCGACCAGGCCTATCCGGCCGACGTGCGCATCAACGCCATCTTTCTGGATCAGGCACAGCTGACCGTGGACGGTCATGCCGATCCCCTGGCGAAGCCGTACCCCGCGGTGACTGCGGACGTGAAGGTGGAGAATGTTGATATTCCGACTGCGCTGAAAACGGCCGGCAGGGAGGAGCTGCCGGTGAAGGCCGGCGTGGCACGGGTGACGGGGCATGTGGACTATGCGCCGTCCAACCAGGCGGTGACCATTGAGGAGATGGCGGTCGAGAAGCCCGTGATCACCTATGTGGCCGACACGGCGGCCGGCGAGCAGGCGGCTCAAACGAAAGACGCGGCGGCCGCCCAGGGGCCCGCCTGGCAAGACAGGATCACGGAGTTGTTTCCCATCACCCTCCAGCGCGTTGCGATTCAAGATGGTCACGTGACATATCGACCGAATCCGGCAGCGGATGAGGTGGCCATCAGCCGGCTCAATGTGGTGGTCACCGGAATTCGCAATCACCCGTCCGGCAGCGGCACGGACGACTTCCCTTCAGCCGTGGAGGTGAGCGCGCAGCTGCCGGAGGACGCCGCGTTGACGGTGAAGGGCCGCGCCGACTTGCTGGCCAAGCCCCTTCCCGCCGCGGAAGCCGCCTTGAAGGTGGAGCGCCTCCGTCTCGACAGCCTGCGGCCGGTTGCGGAGCCGTTCCATGTGTATCTCCGCCAGGGGGTGCTCGATCTCAAGGGCCTGATCACGCACTCCAAGGGGAGGACGGCGATTGTGGTGGAAGACTTTCTCCTGGATGAGGCCAAGCTCGATTACATCCATACCGCCAGATTCAAAGGCAAGGACATGCAACGCACGAAGAAAGGCGCCGGCGAAGCGAAGAAGGCCCATCAGGATCCCGCTTTGATGTTGAAGGTCCAGCGTGGAAAAATCCTGCACAGCGAGGTCGGGTTTGTGAATAAATCCGCCTCTCCCGATTACCGGGTATTCATGGCTGATATGAACGTGGGCCTGGAAAATGTGAGCAATCGGGTGTCGGAAGGCACGGGCGTCGTCAAGGTGACGGGCAAATTCATGGGCAGCGGGCCCACCGTCGCGAGCGGCACCTTCCGTCCTGAGAAACCCACCCCCGATTTCGATTTGAACATCCGGATTATCAAGACCAAGCTGAGGTCGTTGAACAACGTGTTCCGGGCTCATGGCAATCTGGATCTGCAGGAAGGCATGTTCGCCTTCTTCAGCGAGATCAAGGTGAAAGATGGAAAGGTCGACGGCTATGTCCGTCCGTTCCTCAAGGACGTGGACGTGTACGATCCGGCGCAGGACCGGAATAAGTCCACCCTCAACAAGGCCTATCAGGCTATTGTCGGAGGGGTCGCCTCGATCTTCAAAAACGACGAGCCCCGCAACGAGGTCGCGACGGACACCGACGTCAGCGGACCCGTGGACAATCCGCAGGCCCACACATGGCAGCTGGTGGGCAATCTGGTGCAGAACGCATTTTTTGAAGCCCTCAAGCCGGGCTTGAAGGGGTAACGTCGTCATGAGCCGGACGTCTCAAACTGCGTCCCTGACGAGCGGCTCGCGAGCCTACAATCCCTGGAAGTTGGGAGGCCTCACCGTCGCGGAGCTTGCACGGCGGATCTGGCGTGAAAGCCAGGAAGATGAAATTCTCGGCCGCGCGGCGCAATTGTCCTACTATGTGTTGCTCGCCCTGTTTCCGGCGCTCATCGTCCTGACGGCCCTGATGGGCTTGTTGTCCGTGCAGAATTACATGCCGGAACTGATGAGTTACCTGCGCACCGTCCTTCCGGGCGATGCGTTATCCATGGTGGAACGTTTCCTCGAGCAGGTCGCGCAAGGCAGCGGCGCCGACATCCTGTCTTTCGGAGGACTGGGAGCCCTGTGGGCCTCCTCGAGCGGGGTGACGGCGATCATGGAGGCGCTCAACGTCGTCTACGATGTGAAGGAAGATCCGCGACCCTTCTGGCGGGTGAGGCTCACAGCCATCGCGTTGACGATCGGCCTGGCCGGATTCGTGATTTTTTCTGTGGCGCTTGTGTTATACGGAGAGCACATCGCCGCATGGGTCGCCGGATGGGTGGGGCTCGGGCCGCTGTTCACCCGCGCCTGGATCATTCTGCAGTGGCCGGTCATCATCGCCCTGATGCTGACCGTCGTGGCCTGTATCTATTACTTTTGTCCCGCGATCGAGCAGGACTGGCGCTGGGTGTCGCCGGGGTCGGTCTTTGCCGTCGGCATGTGGATCGTCGTCTCGCTCGGGTTCAAGGCGTATGTGGAAAATTTCGGCAATTATAACGCCGTTTACGGTTCGATCGCCGGCGTGATCGTCTTGATGCTCTGGCTCTACCTGAGCGGGGCGGTGCTCCTGCTGGGCGGGGAGATCAACGCCGAAATCGAGCACGCGGCGACGGAGCGGCAAGGCGCCGCAGGCGAGGAAACGGCGCAGGACCGACAGGCGGCGTAACAGGTAATGTTGAGTGGTCAGTGCTGAGCGTTGAGTTGGTCGGATAACTCAAAATTCAACACTAACAATTCAAAACTGGAGTGAAGGATGCCCCGAGTCCTGTGGAAAGGCGCTATCAGTTTCGGCCTGGTGCACATTCCCGTCGGTCTTTATTCGGCCGAGAAACGCAATAGTTTCGATCTCACCATGCTGGATCGCCGGACCATGAAGCCGGTCGGTTTCAAACGCTACAACAAAGACACCGGCGAAGACGTTACGTGGGACGACATCGTGAAGGGCTATGAATACGAAAAAGGCCGGTATGTAGTCCTGACCGAAGAAGACTTCAAGCGTGCGAACGTCGACGCAACGCAGACGGTCGACATTGTGAGCTTCGTGGACGGCCCGGACATTCCGCCCATGTACTTTGAAACGCCCTACTATCTGGCCCCTGACAAACGGGGAGACAAGGGCTATGCGTTGTTGAGGGAGACGCTGGCTCAGACCGGCAAAGTCGGCATTGCCAACGTCGTCATCCGCACCAGGCAATATGTGGCGGCGCTTCTGCCGGTGGGCAATGTCATTGTGATGAACACGCTGCGCTACGCCAACGAACTCCGTTCGGCCGATGAAGTTGACGTCCCGCCGCGAGATCTCAAAGCCACGGGCATCACTCCCCGGGAGGTCGAGATGGCCCGCCGATTGGTGGAGGGCATGAGCGACAAGTGGAAGCCCGAAGAATTCCGCGACACCTACCATGAGGACTTGCTGGCGCTGATCGACAAGCGCATTCAAGCCGGACAGACAGAAGCCATTACGGAGCCCGCTCCCGCCGAGGAAGAGCGGTCGGCGGGAGGCGACGTCATCGACCTGATGGCGTTGCTGAAGCGCAGCGTGGAAAGTAAGACGCAGGCGGCGCGGCGCCCCTCCTCCAAAGCGAAGCCCTCCCGCCCTGAGAAGCATGCCGGCCGGAAATCGGCGTAGGAACGGCGAAGGGATCGCAACCGGGCGACGTTCCGCATGGCCCACGCGAGCTTATTCCATTCTTGGTATATTGCTGCTGGCGCCGCACCGCGGCAGAGGAGGGACACACCGTCTTCCGCGGTCTTGAGACCATGGCGGCGCTCGCCATCCGTCCAGGCACCGCACTCCATGTATGAGGACCCGTCGCCGGACGAAACGACGGCTAAAGACGTGAAGATCCGTAGAGAATAAATGGCGGACCGATTACCCCACATTGCAGTCGTCCGGCATGGCGAAACCGAATGGAGCCGATCCGGCCGGCACACGGGACGCACCGATCTACCGCTCACCGACCACGGCCGGGAGCAAGCGTTATCGGTCGGCAGGCGGTTGAAGGATATGACGTTCCTCCGGGTCTTCAGCAGCCCATTACAGCGGGCGACGCACACGGCGGAGCTGGCGGGGTTCGGCTCATTGCTGCAGATTGATCCGGACCTGCTCGAGTGGGATTATGGCGACTATGAAGGCCGGCGCACGGCAGAGATTCGTGCTGAGCGGCCGGGCTGGAATGTATTCCGCGATGGCTGTCCCCACGGGGAATCTCTCCGCGACGTCTCCGAACGCGCGGATCGGGCGGTGGCGCGATTGCGGGAGGTAGAAGGGGATGTGGCGGTCTTCTCGCATGCCCACTTCCTCCGGGTCTTGACGGCTCGCTGGATGCAGCTCGACCCCTTGGCGGCGCTCGCATTTGTGGTCCATCCGGCCGCAATCGGGCTGTTGGGCTACGAACATGGCAATCGCGAGGAGCCCGTTCTGGTCAGATGGAACGAGGAATGCGGCGCGCCCCTCTGGCGCTGATGAACGGCGCATATCCGGCCCCTATTTATGAGCCCTAGTGGCCGGTTCTTTCTTGAAAGGGAAGCAAGACAGGCCGTCTTGCAGCAGGGACATGTCGTCTTTCAGCTGGACTGTCCCTGCAGGGTCTTCTTCACGCAACCGGGGTTTACTGCAGGCTATGCTGGTTCGGTAGGGGAAGCGAAATTCTACACTCGTGGTCCGATTGTTGCTTCTCAAAGGTTGTGATTAGAATTAGGTAGGTAGCGAATATGCGGCTAGAAGTATGGCTACGGTCGGGCTTGTTGGCCGGGGCGCTGCTCTGCGTCGGGTCGGAGCAGGCATCCGGCTCAATTGGGCCTCCGCTTGTCCAACAGGACCGGTCCATTCCCATTCTTGCTGTGACGCTCTCGGAGAAAGGACCGGTCGGCATCGTGGCGAGAGTCGAATTGCGCTTTGAAGAACGGTCCGACCGCAGCGGGCTCATGGTGTTGTTCATGACGGGAGCCGGAAAGTTCTCGCCCAAGGCTCAGACCTCCGTCCAGCAGGCTCTCTATCGGGCCGCGCGGGCGGCGAAGCTCTCGACGGACTCCTGGACCGTCCGGCTATCGGCTCCTGATGATGTGACGGTCTACGGAGACAGCCTCTCGGCGATGATCGCCTTAACCGTCATCGCCATCGTGAAACAGGAACCGATCGTGGAAGACCGTGTGATCACCGGCGGCATTACCCCCGAAGGGCATATCAGCAAGGTGGGCGGCCTGTCGCTCAAAATCGCGGCGGCCAAGGCCGCGCACATTCGCCAGGTCGTCGTCTCCGATGAGGTGGACCCGGCCGAGGGAGACTGGACGATCCCCTTCCTCATGCACGTCAGCCCGGTCGGGTCCGTCCAGCAAGCCTACCTGGCCTTGACCGGCCATCAGCTGAATTAGAATTCTGCACGGTATATTCTGAGCAATCATAAAGTATCGGTTGAGGAATAGGGAGCCGGTCAAGAAGAGGCGGTCACGACGGAGCCAACCAGCGGTCCCAGGATGGCGCGGATGAACTCCATGAGCGGATCCGGATAGACACCGAGCCAGAGCAGCATCGCCGTGACAAACCCGAGGGACAGCATCACGGTCCAGCGGCTGCCTTCAGCCGGGCCGAAGGGTGGCGAGACCGGCATCCCATAGGCCTGCTGGACCGGTTGTTCCACCATGGTCAGAATGAGCCGAAGATAGTAGTAGGCGCTGATCGCACTATTGATGACCAGCAGGACCACCAGCAGCCAGAGTCGTCCCTCCACGCCGGCCGCGATCGCATAAAATTTTCCGACAAACCCCGCCGTCAACGGAATACCGGCCAGGGAAAGCAGCATCAACATGAAGCCGCCGGCCAACCAGGGCTGCGACCAGAAGAGGCCGCGATAATCCTCCATCGCGTCGGCGTCCCGAGCCGGTTGAGAAAGGATCGTGACGATGCCGAAGGCACCCAATGTGGTGACGAAGTAAGCGACGAGATAGAAGGTGACGGCCTCGGCGGCCAACGGCCCGCCGGCCAGGAGCGCCACGAGCAGGTAGCCGAAGTGGGCAATGGAGGAGTAGGCCAGGAGCCGTTTGACATTGTTCTGGAGCAGCGCGAGGAAGTTTCCGGCGAACATCGAGGCGGCGGAAAGCACGCCGAACAGCATGCCGAGCCGGGCGAGCTGGAGCGCGTGCAGCTCGCCCACAAAACGGAGCAGCAGCGCGAACACCGCTCCCTTGGAGACCGTCGCCACAAAGGCGGTGATGGGGGCGGGTGCCCCCTCGTAAACATCAGGGATCCAGAGGTGAAACGGCACGAGCCCGAGCTTGAAGCCGATTCCTGTTACGGCCAACACAAACCCGGCGAGCCAGAGCGCGGGCGTCTGCGGCTCCGCGGCGAGACGGGCGCCCATCTCGCGAAAGGCCATGGTTCCGGTTTCAAAGTACATCAGCGCCATGCCGAACAACAGAAAGGCGGACGCCGAAGCGGACAGAGTCAGATATTTCAGTGCGGCTTCCAGCGGACCGCGGCGCGTGCGGAGGTACCCGATCAGGGTGTAGAGCGACACGCCGATCAGTTCCAGTCCGAGGAACAACGATGCGAAGTGAACCGACGCGACCAAGACCAGCCCGCCGAGCGTGGCCAGGAGCAAAAGGAGATAGAACTCTTCGACCTCCTCATGCTGGTCAAAGTGCAGGGTGAGGTACCCGTACGAGAGGGCCATGACCACGACCGTGGCCGAGACCAACAGGCCCATGAAGAACAAGGCATAGCCGTCAATGAGCAGGAGCGCGGTGACCGCCCGTGGTGCGGCGGTGGCCGCGACGGGCAAGGCGGCCAGGGTGAGCAGGCAGGAGATGCCTGAGACCAGGACGATCGTCGCATGATCACGCCGGACGGCGATGGCAAGCATCGTGAGAATGCAGCAGGCCCCCAGGACCAGGATCGGTAAGAGCGCAATGAGATCCGCGGCGTTCATGGCTGGCCCGCCGGTAATGTCCGGTTGGGCGCAGAGCCATGCCGCGCCGATCGCGGGGCTCCCTTGCCGTCGGTGGCAGGATGGCTCCGAATGAGATACTGAACGGATGACTCGGTCGTCGACAGTACGGACCGAGGGTACCAGCCGAGCCAGACTTGCACGGCGGCCATGGCGAGCAGCGCCGCGAACGCCAGCCGGGAGAGGTCCGGGAGGAGCCTCTCCTCGGCGGGCCGTCCGAAAAAGGTGCGTTGGAGCAAGGCGAGCGAATAAGCCGCGGCGATCACCATGCCGAGGGCCGCCAACACAGTGACCACCGGGTAAACGGCATAGGTGCCGAACAAGACGAGGAATTCCCCCACGAAATTGGCCAGGCCCGGCAATCCCAGCGAGGCCACGGCGAAGAACAGGGCGAACGCCGCGAGGCGGGGGACCGAGGCCCACAGGCCTCCCATGCGCCGCATGTCGCGGGTATGGAGCCGCTCCTGTAGCGCACCGGCCAGCATGAACAGCGCTCCCGTGCTCACCCCGTGGGCGACCAGCTGCAAGATGGCTCCCTGGAGGGCCAGGCCCGTCATGGCGAAGATGCCGACCAGGGCAAAGCCCAAATGGCTGATACTGCTGTAGGCGACCAATCGCTTGAAATCGGTTTGCGCGAACGCCAGCACGCCGCCATACAGAATGCCCAGGACCCCGAGCGCCATGGCGACCGGCGCGAAGTCGCGCGCCGCGTCGGGGAAGAGGGGAATCGTAAAGCGCAGTAATCCGTAGGCGCCCGTCTTCAGCAGCAGGCCGGCCAGGATGACGCTGCCGCCGGTGGGGGCCTCCGTGTGGGCGTCGGGGAGCCAGGTGTGAAAAGGCACGGCGGGCAGTTTGACCGCGAAGCCTGCAAAAAATCCGAGCATGATCCACCAGGCCGTCCGCGGCGCGATCGCCAGGCCGGTCAGATCTCCATAGTCGAAGCTCGGTCGTCCGGTCTGCCCGTGATGGAGGAGAGCCAGGGCCACGATGGCGACGAGGAGGAACAGACTTCCGGCTTGGGTAAAGAGAAAAAACTTAAAGGAGGCGTAGCGGCGCCGTTCGTGTCCCCAGATCGCAATCAGCAGGTACATCGGCACGAGCATGAGTTCCCAGAACAGGAAAAAGAGAAACAGATCGAGTGCAAGGAAGACGCCCACGACGCCGCTCAGAACCACCAGCAGGTTGAAGTGGAAAAAACCCGTTCGTTCCCGGATTTCCGTCCAGGAGGACACCACGGCGACGAGCCCCAGAAAAGCCGTCAAGAGAATGAGCACGAGACTGAGACCGTCGAGCCCGAGGTGCAGACCGATGCCCCAGCGCGGGATCCACGCGGCTTGGGTTTCGAGGAGCCAGCGGCCACCCGGCGCGAGTAGCGCGCGATCCTGCGCCCGGACGAACCATGCAAGGAGAAGGTCCACGGTCAGCGCGCCGATGGCCAGCCAACGCGGGGCGTTCCGTGACCGGACTTCGGCGTACCAGGCCAGCGGAGCCGCGAGGAGCGGAATCAAAATGAGCGCCCACAGGATCATAGCGCGAACCATCCGATGAGCAGCAGCGCCGCGGTGGCCATGCTGGCGGCGTACCAGCGAACGCGTCCCGTTTCGGTGCGGCTCAAGAAGGCATGGCTTAGGCAAGCCGCATCGGCCAATGCCTCATATCCCTTGTCAATCACATCGCCGGCGTGGCTCGTGAGGCGCTGCCAGGGCTTGACGAAGAGCCGGTGATACAGTCGATCGAATCCCCAGCCGTGAAACCAGAACTGGCCCACGGCGCGCCCCCACGGGCGCTCGGCCAGCGCATCCGCGAGGCTATGGCGGGGCAGGAACAGCAGCGCCGCGAGGCTGATCCCGAGCAAGGAGGCGGCCGTGACGGCCGCTTGCGCCAGCGCTTCAATCGACTCGGGCAATTCGGCGGCCGGCTCGAGGGCCGGCACCGCATAGGTCAGATAGCTGCTGAAGAGCCGCAGATCTCCCAGGGTGCGGGGCATCTCCAGAAATCCGACGCCCAGCGACAGCGCCGCCAGCACGATGAGCGGCGCCGCCATGGCGGCGCCGGGACGACGATCCGGTCTCGTGCGCACCGCACCGAAAAATACGCGGAAGATCAATCGGAAGCTGTACAAGCCCGTCAGGACAGCGCCGGCGGCGCCGCCCAGCCAGAGCCAGGGACCGCCCAGCGGCGAGGACCAGACCGACCAGAGGATCCAATCCTTGCTGTAAAAGCCGGAGGTGATCAGCGGCACACCGGAGAGCGCCGCCGCGCCGATCAGGAAGGTCCAGAAAACGAGCGGCAGATGCCGCCGCAGGCCGCCCATCCGGAAAATGTCCTGCTCGTGATGGACGCTGACGATGACGGCGCCGGCCGCCAAGAACAACAGCGCCTTGAAGCAGGCATGCGTCAAAAAGTGAAACAACGCGGCGGACCAGGCGCCGACCCCGAGCGCCAGGAACATGTAGCCGATCTGACTGATCGTCGAATAGGCGAGGATGCGTTTAATGTCCCGCTGGACCAGCGCGCTGAAACCAGCCAGCAGCAGGGTTACCACGCCGATGAGGGCGACGGCGGACTGGACGGCCGGCGCCAAACTGAACAGGATGTGCGTGCGGGCAATGAGATACACGCCGGCCGTCACCATCGTCGCGGCATGGATGAGCGCGCTCACCGGCGTGGGGCCGGCCATCGCATCGGGCAACCACACCTGCAAGGGCAGCTGCGCCGATTTGCCGACCGCTCCGGCCAACAACAGCGCCGCCACAGCCGCGGCGATGCCGGAGCCCGCCGGCCAGGTTTGTACGGCGAGGGATTGCACGTCCTGGATGGACAGGCTCTTCAACTGTGCGAACAGCACGAACAGGCCGATCGCAAAGGCCGTATCGCCGATCCGCGTCACGAGGAAGGCCTTCTGCGCCGCGGCGCCGTTCTCCGGTTCGCGATACCAAAACCCGATCAGCAGGTAGCTGCAGAGGCCGACGCCTTCCCAGCCGAGATAGAGGAGCAGGAGGTTGTCGCCCAATACGAGGATCAGCATGCTGGCGACGAAGAGATTCATGTAGGCGAAGAACCGCCGGTAGCCCTCGTCGTCCTGCATGTATTCGGTGGAATAGACATGGATGAGAAAGCCCACGCCCGTGATGACGGCGGCCATCAGGAGGGACAAGGGATCCAGATACCAGGAGATGTCCAGGGCCATGCCGGACGTGTGAATCCAGGTCCAGAGCGTTTGGCGGTAGAAGGTCGTCTCCGGAAGCATGCGGAGGAACTCGCTCGCGACGAGTCCCGTGATCAGCGCGGCACAGCCCACGGAACCGGTTCCCACCCAGGCGATCTGGCGCCGTGACCACCGGTCGCCCAGCAGGGTGAGGAGCAGGAAGCCGGCGAACGGGAGCGCCGGGATGAGCCACAGCAGTTGAAGCATGGTTTCTCTCGTTTGTCTGGTTTCTCTCGTTTGTTTGGTTTATCTGGTTTGTCTCGTTTGTCTGGTTAACAAGACAAACCAAACAAACCAAACAAACCGATCAACGTTCCCTTATCCCCTCATCCCTTCATCCTGCTGAAGGCATCGGCATCCAGGGTCTGGAACCGGTTCTGAAGCTGCAGCACAATGCCGAGGGCCACGGACACTTCCGCCGCTGCCAGCGTCAGGATGAACAGATACATGACCTGTCCATCCGGCTGGCCCCACCGCGAACCGGCCGCGATGAATGCGAGGCTGCCCGCGTTGAGCATGATCTCAATGGACAGGAGCATATAGAGGATGTTGCGCCGAACGAGCAGCCCGAGGAGGCCGAGGCAGAAGAGCAGCATCGCGAGGACCAGGGCATGAGTGGAGAGGTTCATGGGCGTTCCTTGGCCAGCCGGCGGCCAAAGTGGTAGGCGCCGATCAACCCGGGCAGCAGCAGCATGGAGGCCAGCTCGAGCCCGATGACATACGGACCATACAGACTGACACTGACCTCCTTCGGCATGATGCGCACCCTGTCCGCCGGCGTCGGGTCGCCTGACAGAATGATGTACGACACCTCGCCCAACAACACGAGAGCCAACAAGCCGGGTCCCACCCACATGCTCGGATTGAGCCAGCGCTGCTCCTGCTCTACGGTGAGTGGTCCCTGATTGAGCAGCATGATGACGAAGATGAAGAGCACCATAATGGCGCCGGCATAGATGATGATCTCCAGGGCGGCGGCAAACGGCGCTCCCAACAGAAAAAACACCACGGCGATCGCCATGATCGAGATAACCAGGTAGAGCAGCGCATGCACGGCATGGAGATGCGTCACGACCCGCAGCGTGGCCAGGACCGAGACGGCGGCGGCGATGTAGAAGAGAATTTCCATAGTCACCTTCGTGCCCGACACGCGTGACAAGCGAGAAATGCGAGACTCGTCGGCATCGATTCGTCCAGTCGCGCTTGTCCCGCCAGCCCCGCAACCAGTCCACGTTTACGGCATCAAACTCCGGACATCGACCGGCGGCAGTTCGTTCTCCGATTCACCCTTGTCCTTGTCGCGGATCTTCACGCCGGAGACGCGATAAAAGTTGTAGTCGGGATACTTGCCGGTGCCGCTGATCAATAGATCCTCTTTCTCATAGACCATGTTGCGCCGGGCGTACTCGCTTTGTTCGAAATCGGGAATCAGCTGAATGGCGTACGTCGGACAGGCCTCCTCGCAATAGCCGCAATAGATGCAGCGCGAAAAATTGATGCGGAAGAATTCCGGGTAGCGCCGCTCATGGGCGGCCGGGTCCTCCGTCGCCTGGAGCGCGATGCAATCGACCGGACAAGCGGCCGCGCAGAGGTAGCAGGCGACGCACCGTTCTTCGCCGTCAGGATCGCGTGTCAGGACGATGCGGCCTCGCCAGCGCGGCGGCAAGTACGGCTTTTCCTCCGGATACTGCACGGTCACCGGCCTCCGGAAGGTCCGCTTGAAGACGATCCACAGGCCGAGTAGGAGGTTGCCGATCGCGCGCAGGGTTTTCATAGTTTATGAGACGCGTTTGTCTGGTTTGTCTGGTTTGTCTGGTTTGTCTGGTTCTTTCGTTCGCACCAAACAAACCAAACAAACAAGACCAACGTTCTCTATTCGTTCCTCAGAAGCACCACCCCTCCCGTCACGAGGAGGTTGATCAAGGCCAGCGGCAGCACGACTTTCCAGCCGAACGACAGAAATTGATCGAAGCGCAGCCGCGGGAGGGTCGCCCGGACCAGAAAGACCAGCATGATGAAAAATAAGGTCTTCAGGAGAAACCAGACGACAGGCGGCAGCCACGGGCCGTGCCAGCCGCCGAAAAACAGCACGACGATCATCGCCGACAGGAGGATCACCGTGGCGTACTCGCCGACGAAGAACATGCCGAACTTCATGCCGGAATATTCCGCATGGTAGCCGGCGACCAATTCCGCTTCCGCTTCGGGCATGTCAAAGGGCGCCCGGTGCGCTTCCGCCAGCCCCGCGATGAAGAACCCCACGAAGCCCAAAACCTGCGGGACGATGAACCATTGCTCCCGCTGCGCCTCGACAATATCGCCGAGGTTGAAGGAACCGGCCAGCACGACGGACCCCATCAAGGACAATCCCATGAACACTTCATAGCTCAGCAATTGGGCGGTCGCGCGCAAGCTGCCCAAAAATGCGAATTTGCTGTTGGAGGCCCAGCCGCCCACGATGACGCTGTAGGCCGCCAGGCTCGACATCGCGAGAAAGAACAGCACGCCCATATGGAGGTCGGCCACGACGAACCCGGGGGCGAACGGCACCACGGCAAACGACATCAGCGTGGTCACGACCACGATGGTCGGGGTCAGCACGAACACCACCTTGTCGGCAAACGGCGGAATCCAGTCTTCCTTGGTAAAAATCTTGATCATGTCCGCGAGCGACTGAAGGATGCCGCCGGGGCCCACACGGTTGGGACCGAACCGTTCCTGCCAGAGGCCAAGCAAGCGGCGCTCAAGCCAGATACAGAGCGCGCTCAACGTGAGGACCCCTCCCAAGACGGTGCCGATGATGACAAGCGACCAGACCCAAGTCATCAGGCGGCCCTCCGTTCCATCCGGATGGCCTGGCGCAGGTCCACCAAGGCCGGCAATGCGCCGGCGGGAAGCGCCGGCAGAAACAATCCCGCGGTGCCCGACGTCAGCACGGGATCGATCCGGATCACCACATGATAGAGCGTGCCCTGTAACGTTAGCCTGATAGCACTGCCTTCCGTGACCCCGAGCTTCGGGGCCTCGGAAGCAGACAGGGCAAGGTATGGAGCGGGGACTCGTTCGGCCACAGCGGGGGAACGCCGGCTCAACGGCTCGCTGCCGAATAATTCCGCGATGGGCAACAAGAGCCACTGGGATGCGGCCACGTGGAAGGGGTGCGGAATCCCGGTGAACCAATGTGCATCTGCGGAAGAGTCCGCCTCGATCAATCGGATTCCTGGCCATTCGTCCCGGAGCGGCCCGCCCACTTCATCCTGGTACTTGTTCAAGGCCTGATTGGAATTCCAGCCCGGCGCCCAATACTGCGGGATCAAGGGTGACGGCACCGGTTCGCCGCGATAGCCTTCCATGGAAAAGGCCAGCGGGCTGTCCGCATCCGGCGGCGGAGAAGGCTCGTGGACGGTGAGATGGGCCAGCATGGCCGTTCGGCCGCTGTAGCGCTCCGGCTGCCGGGGGATGCGCTGCCCCAGCAGCCGGAGACGGGCCGGCGGGGCGGCATCCGTAATGTGCGCAAAGGCCGGGATCGCTTTGGCCGTGGCCGCGACGGCGTCGTCCAAATTCTGCCAGGAGGCGAGGGCATGGAGCTCCGGTGCGCCGTCGGAGGTCGACTGGGCCGTCTGGCGCGCGCGCGCCAACTCGCGGAGCCAGCGCCAGCTCGCGCCGATATCTCCTTCCGGCACGAAGACCTGATAATAGCGCTGCGCCCGTCCTTCCTGGTTGACCAGCGTGCCGCCGGACTCGGGGATCGTCGCAGCCGGCAGGAGAACATGTGCGAGGGCGGTCGTGCGACTATCGAGAGAATCCAGTGCGATGACGGACCGTGCGGCGGCCAGGAACCCGGTGACCGGGGCCTCCTCTGCGCGCCCGTATAAATCGTTTTCCAACAGGATGACGGTATCCGCCTCTGCCTGGTGGACGGAAGCCGCGGCCTGTTCCCAGCCCCGATCGCCCATCATGGCCAGACCGAGGCTGTTGCAGTCGGGCAACACGAAGCTCAGACGGACGTCTTTCCCTTGGCGGTGAAGCGCCCAGGCGAGATTCGCGGCGGCTTCGATCGTGGTCTGCGATCCGGCGCCGGTGCCGGCCACGACCAGCGGCCGGTTGGCCTGCATGAGCGCGGTCCCGATGCGGGAGGCCAGGGCACCCTGAGGCATGGCGAGGTCTGGCACAGCGGGAGCCGCGCCGTCGACCGCATGCGCGGCGGCAAACCCGAGACGGGCGATATCATCCGGCGCAGCGAAGTAGCTCTCGGTCGCATGGTCATGGAGCCAGGTGCGGCGATGGCCTGCCAGAAACAGCGGTCCGCGGCGCGTCTGAATGACGTTGCGCACCGCGGCATCGTCCCACCGCGGGATCTTCAGCGCATCGGCCCGCTCCAGCGGCTGCTGACGAAGCGACTGCAGGAGCGCCAGTGCCAGACGGGGGGCGGTATTGAGCACATCTTCGCCCAGCACTAGGACGGCATCGGACTCTTCCGCTTCCTTGAGCGTCGCTGAAGGGACGGGACCGTCACGCAGGATGCCGAGCACCCGGTCCAGCAGGCGGCGTGCCTCCTCCGCGATCCCGAGGTAGAAACGGTCCGGGCCGACCAGCGTCCGCAGCGCCATGTTGGCTTCCAAGGAGGCACGCGGTGACCCGATCCCGATGACGCCGCGGGCCTGTGTCAGGAGTTGCGCCGCATAGGCGAGCGCCTGCGGCGGATCATTCGGACGAGGCGGCTCACCGGTTGCCGCGCGCAGGCGCGGACGTCTGATGCGGCTCTCATCGTTAACATAGCCATACCCGAACCGCCCGCGGTCGCAGAGGAAGTAGCCGTTCACCCGGCTGTTGAAACGATTGACGACCCGGCGCAGGATCCCATAGCGCTCTCCCGGCGTGGTATTACAGCCGAGGCTGCAATGGGGGCAGATCGACTGCGCGGATTGCAGATCCCATTTCCGGCTGTAGTGGTGGAAGAGCGTGTTGTCGTTGAAGACGCCGGTGGGGCAGACCTCCACGAGATTGCCGCTGAATTCATTGTCCAGCACGCCGTCTTCCGCCCGGCCGAAATACACCGTGTCGTGCGTGGAAAACACGTTGAAGTCCCGTCCGCCGGCATAGTCCCGATAAAACCGCACGCAGCGATAGCATTGGATGCAGCGGTTCATGTCGTGCTTGATGAAGGGGCCGAGATATTGATTGCGATAGGTGCGTTTTGGAAATCGATACCGGCGATAGGCATGGCCGGTCAGATAAGTCATGTCCTGCAAATGGCATTCGCCCCCTTCGTCACAGACCGGACAGTCATGCGGATGGTTGGCCATCAGCCATTCGATGACCGACGTTCGGAAGACCCTGGCTTCCGGATCGTCGATCGAGATGTGCGCACCGTGGGAGGCCGGTGTCATACAGGCCATGACCAGCCGGCCCGTCCGATCCTGGTCGTCCGTAAACTGCTTGACGGCACATTGCCGGCAGGCGCCGACCGAGCCCATGGCCGGATGCCAGCAGAAGTAGGGCAGATTCAAACCGAGCGACAAACAGGCGGCAAGCAGATTCTGCTGCTCGGCGACGTCGTAGGCTTGCCGGTCGATGAAGATCGTCGCCATAACGGTTTAGCCCATCCCTTGTCCGGCGGCCGCCAGCCGCACGGAGGTCGCGCGGCCCCGGTACGGGCAGCCGCCCTCGGCAATGTGCCGTTCGAAATCATCGCGAAAGTAGGTGAGCGCGCTCTGTAAGGGGTCCATCGCTCCGGGGGCGAGCGCACAAAAGGTATGGCCGAAGCCGAGCAATCCGGTATGGGCCGAGAGAATGTCCATATCGGATGGTGCGCCGCGGCCTGCTTCCATCGCGTCAAGAATGCGAAAGACCCAGGGCAGGCCTTCACGGCAAGGGGTGCACCAGCCGCAGGATTCCTGGGCGAAGAACCGTTCGAGATTGGCCATGAAGCCCACCGGACAGGTCTGATCATCCAGGACGATCATCGTGCCGGTGCCCATGCGGCTGACTGAGGGCGGGATCGAGGAAAAGTCCATGGGGAGCGCCAGATGTGCCTCCACGAGGAACGCGGTCGATGCGCCTCCCGGCAAGAGCCCCCGAAACCGCAGGCCGTCGCGCATGCCCCCCGCGTGCTGCTCCAGCAATTCCTCCACCGTGGTCCCCATCGGCAATTCCCACCAGCCGGGACGCATCACCTTCCCGCTGATGCCGTAGATCTTGGTGCCGCCGTCCTTGCCTTTTGCCAGGCCTCGATACCACTCGGCGCCAAGTCTGACGATGTGCGGGACGTTGTAGAGGGTCTCCACGTTCTGCACGACCGTCGGCTGACCCCAGAGACCCGCGACTTGAGGAAAGGGCGGCTTGGCGCGTGGAATGGCGCGCTTGCCTTCCAGGGCATTGAGCAGGGCCGTCTCTTCCCCGCAGATGTACCGGCCCGCACTGGTATGCAGATAGACCTCGAAGCTGAAGCCCGAGCCGAGGATCCGGCGGCCGAGATAGCCCGCCTCACGCGCTTCTGTGATGGCGCGTTGCAGGCGCGCGGCGGCCAGGTGATACTCCGCCCGCAAGAAGATGTAGCCCGCATCCGCTTCGATCGCATAGCCGGCGAGGATCATGCTCTCGATCATTTGATGCGGGTCGCCTTCCAGCAGCACACGATCCTTGAACGTGCCCGGCTCCATTTCATCGGCATTGACGACCAGATACTTCGGTCTCGGCGCGTCGGCTCCCATCGGAACGAAGCTCCATTTTTTACCGGTGGGAAACCCCGCGCCCCCCCTCCCGCGCAAGCCCGCATCGGTGACCAGTCGCTGGACCTCTAACGGGGCGAACTCTTTCAGCGCCCGGCGGAGGGCGTCATAGCCGCCGGTCTTCTCGTACTCCGAGATCCAGGGCGGCTCTGCGTGAGGACGAATGTGTTGGGTGAGCGGGCGTTCCATCATGGCCTCAATGCCGCGGTCAGCCGTCAGCTCTCAGCAATCAGCTTTCATCGGATTCCGCTGCTGGCAGAGAGCTGACCGCGCTCTGCTATTCATAATTCCTCAGGATCTGCTCCGCCTGGTCCGGCGTCACATCCTGATGCAGGTCACCGTCAATCATCATGACCGGGGCATGGTCGCAGGCGCCCAGACAGACGATCGGGAGCAGGGTAAAGCGGCCGTCCGGCGTCGTCTCGCCGAAGCGGATGCCGAGCCGGGTTTCAAGCCGGTCGCAGACGCCGTCGTGGCGCATGATCCAGCAGCTGATGCTGTTACACACGAAGACGACATGGCGGCCCACCGGTTTGCGAAAAATCAGATTGTAAAAGGTGGCCACGCCGTCCAGTTCATCCGGCGTCATCCCAAGAAACTCGGCCACATCCTTGAGACTCTCATCCGAGACCCAGGACCGGTGCTGCTGGATGATTTTGAGCCCTTCGATGCACGCCGCCCGCTTCTCGGGATAGTGCGCCAGCACGGTCTCGATGGCGCGGCGTTCAGTGTCGGTGAGCATTGTGTGTTTGGTTCCGTTTGTCTTGTTTGTTCGGTTGTTCTGGTTACTCTGGTTAACCCCCGGCATAACGAGACAAACCAGACAAACCGCCTTCCAACCAGAGAAACACTTTTCACCGATCCACATCCGACAGGACGAAATCCACGCTGCCGAGCACGGCTAAGAGATCCGGGAGCAGCTCGCCGCGCGACATGAACGGCACCATCTGGATATGTGCGAAGGACGGCGTGCGGATGCGCGTGCGATAGGACACTTGCGTCCCATCGCTGGTGAGGTAGTAGCTCGTCTGACCTTTGGACGATTCGGTCGGCACTGCCGCTTCCCCCGGAGGCAGCACCGGACCCCAGCTCACACCCAGGAAATGGTGAATCAGCGTTTCGATATCGTGCATTGTCCGCTCCTTCAGCGGCGGGGTCGTGAGCGGATGGAGGGCTTTGTAGGGACCCGCCGGCATGTGGTCGAGGCATTGGCGGATGATGCGGAGCGACTGCCGCATTTCGAGGACGTGGACGACGGCCCGGTCATAGCAGTCGCCGCGCGAGGCGACCGGCACATCGAAATCGAATTGTTCATAGCCCGAGTAAGGCCGTGCCTTGCGGAGATCCCAGGCGAGACCGCAGGCGCGCAGCATCGGACCGGTGGCCCCCCAGGCGATGGCATCGTCGAGCGAGAAAGCGCCGATCCCGACGGTCCGTTCTTTAAACAGCGGATTGTCCATGACCAAGCGCTCATATTCATCCAGACGGCCGGGCAGATAGTCGACGAATTGGCGGACGAGCTTGTCCCACCCGACGGGGAGATCCTGCGCGACTCCGCCGATACGAAACCAGTTGGGATGCATGCGGCCGCCGCAGATCGCTTCCGTGATGGCATGGATGCGCTCCCGGTCGTTGAACATGAAAAAGACCGGCGACAGCGCGCCGACATCCTGGGCGAATGTGCCGTACCAGACGAGGTGGCTGGCGAGGCGATAGAATTCGCACATCATGACGCGGATGACCTGGACCCTCGGCGGCACCTCGATACCGGCGAGCCGTTCCACCGACAGACAGTAGGGCAATTCATTGAGCACGCCCTGGAGATAATCGACCCGGTCGGTATAGGGGATGAAGGTGTGCCAGGTCTGGCGTTCGCCCATCTTTTCTTTCGCGCGATGATGGAAGCCGATGTCCGGCACGATATCGATGATCTCTTCGCCGGCCAGTTGGGTCACCAGGCGAAGGACGCCGTGCGTGCCGGTGTGAGCCGGCCCCAGGTTGATGAACATGTAGTCGAAGTCCGGGTCGGTGTGGGTCCGCTGCATGCCCCAGTCCTCGGGCCGGAATTGCAGCTGGTCCTGCCGCAGATCCTGCTTCTCCTCCGGCAACTGAAACCGCCCCATCTCTGTGGCGCGCGCCGGATGTTCCTTGCGGAGCGGATGGCCGTCCCACCAGGTCGGCATGAGGATCCGCCGGAGATAACGGTGCCCTTCGAACCGGATGCCGAACATGTCCCAGACTTCCCGCTCGTACCAATCGGCATTGGGCCAGAGATCCGTGATGGTCGGCATCGAGGGGCTCTCTCCGGCGAGCGGCACTTTGAGGCGCAGCCACGCGTTCCGTTCGAAGGAAAACAGCTGATAAAAGACCGTGAATGTGGCCGCGGGGAGTCCCTCGCGGTGGTGGCGCAGCCGTTCATCGGTCGCGCTCAGGTCGAACAGCATCCGGTAGGGCTGCGGGATGTCGGATTTCAGATAGACCAGGGTGTCCCGCAGATGCTCGCGGGTAAGCCAGATGGTCGGGATGGCGTCTGTGGTCGGCTGCACGGCGAGCAGGCGCTCGTCGCCGAACCGCTGTGCGAGTTCAGCCGCCACAATCGGTCGGCTACTGACCGGCACGTTTCCAATCATCCACGGTTCTCCATTCATTGGGCGTCCCATCGCCCGGCCGTGTTTCGCCGGGGCGCCGCCAGTCCAAGTCGGTCAAGGGCAGTTCGTCCATCGTCGGGTAGGTCCGCTTGAGGGTGCGCTTCTCGCGCTTGAGATCGCGCATGGACGGCATGATGGGTTGCTGCACCTCCTGCGGGCCAAAGAACCAGCTCAGCGGCCGCCGTTGTTTGCCGATCTTGTCCTGGAGCAACAGCAGGCATTCCATGAAGGTGTGCGGCGGCGGCGGACAGCCGGGCATATAGACGTCGACCGGGAGAAACTTATCGACCCCCTGCACGACCGAATAGACGTCGAACATGCCGCCCGAGTTCGCACAGGAACCCATCGAAATCACCCAGCGGGGCTCCATCATTTGCTCGTAGAGCTGCTTGACGATCGGCGCCATCTTTATAAAGACGGTGCCCGACACGATCAGCACATCCGCCTGGCGCGGGGAGCCACGGATCACTTCGGCGCCGAACCGCGCAATGTCGTAGGTGCTGGTGATGCTGGTGGCCATCTCCACGAAGCAGCAGGACAAGCCGAAGTTCAGCGGCCAGATCGAATTCTTCCGGCCCCAGGCCAGCAAATCCTGGAGCCTGGCCAGGACGACTGATTGACCCACGGCATCGGCCAGGGAGCCGTCTCCGCCGTCCCGGATGCGGGCGCCTTGCAGGCGGCCGTTATGCCACGAGCGCATCGCGCTCCTCTTTGGCTTTGAGCCGATGGAGACGGTGGATCGGCGGCCGCTGGTACTGCGCGCTCCAATCCAACGCGCCGATGCGCCAGAGATAGGCCAGGGCTGCGAGCAGCACGGTCACGAAGATGGCCGCTTCTGCGAAGCCGAGCCACCCGGTTTCACGAACGGCCACCGCCCATGCATAGAGGAAGACCGATTCGAGGTCGAAGATGACGAAAAACATCGCGACCAGGTAATACTGGATGGGCAAACGGATTTGCGCGCTTCCGGTCGGTCGGATGCCGGATTCGTAGGGCTCGCCGGTCCCGAGTTCATCCCGCCGTGCCGGCTTCCGTCCATGTCGCTCTCCCAGGAGCGCGGGCAAAACCAGCATGCTTCCGACGATCAGGAAAACGGCGGCGCCATAGACCAACAACGGCCATAGTGCGTGCTCGTCCATTCGTGTGTTCCATACACAGGCAAACGTTGCGCCAGCCGCCCGGGGTGGTTGCTCTGACGCCGTTCGCCGCAGAACTGTCACCGGAATAGGGCAGAATCGGACCCGCCTTCGAGTCATCACGCCCGGCGGGTGGAGGACCTCAGGGTTTGACACCTTGTCCGAAGCCGGACAGCTTGTCGGAGGGATGAACCGCGCGCTGTCAGGCGTGTTCTCTGCCGGGTGGTACAGCGATTGCGATCCCTTATGGCTGCCTGGCCCGCGCCCTGAAATTTGTGACCCTTCAATCGGAGGAATACCGCCATGCGACAAAAAAAGCCGGCTTTATCGCCCAGAAAGAGCGAATCGGCGGCCAAGGAAGAGGAACCGTTCGAAGGCAAGCAGATCGGACGAGCGGATCCGTCCTTTCGTGGCGCTGAACAGCAAGGTCCCGGCATGAACAAAGGGCGGGGAGCCGCCGGCCCTCAGAGCGACGAGTAACGGGGTCTGATTCGTGACTTAGGCGACGGGAATCTCCAACAGATAAATCTCTCCCTCCATCTCCTTGTGGATATCGCAGCGGAAGGTGAACCGGCCCGGTTGCGGCATGATGAACCGGATCGTGAGGGTCTTGCCGGGGTCGAGGTAGAACCCGTCCACTCCTTTTCCGTACGAGACGACGCCGTCCCCTTCCCCTTCCAGGTGCAGGCCGAGAAAAAACGGCGACGTAAAGCCGTGGCGGACATTGTCTTCGTTGGTCACCACGATCTCCGCGGGGAAGCCGGGGTGGAGCGGGACCACATGCACCTGCACAAACCTATAATCGTGGATCTTCAGCTCGATCTGCTGATCGAGCGTGACTTGTGCGGGTGCCGACAAGGGCGTCAGGCAGGCGACGAGTCCGAGACTTATCACGCCAAGGCGGCGATTCTGCCACCAGGAACGCAAGCGATCACATGTCACGATGTCCTCCTTCTTTCGCACCGACACCTTGTCCGATATTCGGACAAGGTGTCCCTGTGTGAGTCACTATGGCAGCGCCGTCTCTTCGAGAGACGTTTCCTCTAGCAGAGGGCATGCCAGCCAGCGAGGCGGTATAGATTTCGCAAAGGCGATGAAGCGCATGATTCGATCGTTGATCATCTTCGGGGCGACCGGGGATCTCACGGCCCGCTATTTGATGCCGGCTCTGGCGAATCTAATGGAGGCCGGCCACCTTTCCGCATTGGTTCGGATTGTCGGCGTGGCTCAGTACCCGTGGGGGGGTGAGGAGTTTCGCCGCCACATCGAGGAGCAGTTGGAGCGGCACGCCGCCGCGGTGCCGTTGGACGCGCGGCAGGCCTTGCTCGCCCGGCTCGATTACCAGGCGGCCGATGTTACGAATCCCGCACAAGTGTCAGCCATCACCGGCGCACTGGCCCAGCCGTTGTTGGCGTATCTGGCGCTCCCGCCTCACTTGTTTGCTCCGCTGCTGGAAGCCCTCGCCGCCGCACGCCTGGCGGCAGGCAGCCGGGTCATGATCGAAAAGCCCTTTGGTCACAACTTGACCTCGGCGCAGGCCTTGAACCGACTGCTGCATGCCTCATTCCCTGAAGAGGCGGTGTTTCGAGTGGATCACTTTCTCGGAATGCCCGGCGTGCAGAACCTGCTTGCGATGCGCGTCGGCAACCGGCTGCTGGAGCAGCTGTGGTCCTCCCGGCATATCGAACGGATCGACTGCATCTGGGATGAGACCCTCGCGTTGGAAGGACGCGCGTCGTATTACGATCGCACCGGCGCCTTGCGCGACATGGTCCAGAGTCATCTCCTCCAGGTCCTGTGCTTGATCGGCATGGAGCCTCCCTGCGGATCCTCTGTCGACGATCTGCGGGACCGCAAGGTGGAATTGCTGCGTTCGATTATCCGGGACTCGGGCCGGGCCCTGGCGTCGCGCCGCGCCCGCTATGGAGTAGGACAGATTGGCCGCCGTGCTCTTCCCGCCTATGTCGAGGAAGCAGGGGTGGACCCGGCCCGCTGCACCGAAACGTTTGTCGAGGTGGCACTGCGCATCGGCAATGCCCGCTGGACCGGCGTACCGTTTATGGTGCGGACGGGGAAAGCGCTGGCGCGGGACCGCCAGGAAGTCGTGGTGCACTTCCGGCCGCCGGATGCGACCGCCGGAGTCTTGGCATCGAACGACAAAATCCGCCCGAACAGTCTGCGTTTGCCGCTGGGCGGGAGCCGCATCGCCTTAGGGCTCGCGGTCACGGAGAACCCCGATCCCTATCGTCTGCACCCACTGGCTCTGGAGGCGGACGTTCCGTTCTCCGGCTGCCCGCCCTATAGCCGCCTGTTGTTAGACGCGTTGAACGGCGACCATTCCCGTTCCGTCCGTGATGACGAGGTGGAGGAATCCTGGCGCATTGTCGATTGCATTCTCGAGGCGTGGGGGACCGGCGTCAGCCCATTGCAGACGTATCCCGCCGGGAGTGACGGCCCCGTACCCGATCAGCCGGCCGACTTTGAAATCTCCCGCACGGTCTCATGAACCGCGGACGGTTCCGGCACCCGCAGCGCGATGTCCTTCTGGGCGACGATGCCGACACAGACGCCGTGGGCGTCGATGATCGGGATGCGCCGGACCCGATGCTGCTGCATCAAGTGCAGGCAGGTCTCGATCGAATCGTCCGGCCGGCAGGTGACCGGCTGTGTATGCAGGCTATCCATGACATGGGCGTCGCGCGGGTGTTTGCCCGCCGCAATCACATCGAGACAGAGGTCCCGGTCCGTCACGACTCCGAGGAGACGATGGGTCTCCGGATCGACGACCGGCACGATGCCCACGTCTTCCTCCGACATGATCAGCGCGGCCGCCTGCGCGCTGGCGCCGGGGAAACAGGTGGTGACCCGGATGGTCATCACTTCTTTGCAAGTCATAGGACGCTCTCCGGTGAAACGACAGATCCTGAGTCCGGTACCCGTGCAAGTCTGACGCCCTGGGGGACGAAGCAGATCGGGTATGGACTCCGAATCCTGCCGTCCATGACTTCCAGAGATCCGATGATCCGGCAGGGCCCTCATACAGCCTTCGGAACAACAGCCTTCGGCAAAGGCCTGATCGTGGTGCTCCTGATCGCACCGGTGTTCCAGGCCTGCGCCAAGACCTTGCCGCCGGATAGCCGCCCGTCCGCCTTTGAGCGCCGTTGCCTCCCGGCATCCTCCGAGCTTCGGAAGATGCCCTTAAGCCAAGTCGATACGCGGCAGACCCCAGGCGAGGCCGTCAGCCGGGAAGTGGCCTTGAAGCTGTATTCTCCCATCGCCGTCCATATCGCAGACGTGATGGATCTGCTCCCGCTGCTCGATCGACTGGCCAAAGCGGAGCAGGATTTGGCCGCCGACCCGGAGGGCGAGCGGATCAGGCGCAAGTTGCTCGCGCGGCTGCAATTGGCCTCGCTTGAGGTATCCAGCCTGGTTGCCGAAATCGAATGTGAAGTCCAACGAGCCGACCACGTCCAGGATCGGCTCAAGGACATGCAGACCAGACGCACCACCTTCCAGACCATCATGGGCGTGATTTTCGGCGGGTTAGCCAATATTCTGTCCGGCGGCTTCAGCATGGTGACCCAGGCGGGCGACGCCGGGAACCTGGCCTCGGTTGCGGGCGGCGCGCTGGAAGTGCTGTTCGGCACATCCGCCAATTTCACCTCGGTGCGTCAGGAGTTCCAGCACCCGCACAATCACTTGGAGGCCTTTTGGGAGGGAGAGAAAAATGAGGCGTTTTTTTCCGAACGCGTCTGGCGCTTTCTCACAGAGCCGAACGTGCGGGATCTGGAGGGGCATAGCCTCCGGGATGTCATGCTGCAAACCTGGCGGGATGAAGGCCGGATGGGGGAACCGGGTTCGACCAAAGAGCAGGAGCGGAAGCGACTGCTCCTGGGACAGGGTGGTCTCTACTCCAGCGACGACCTCTATGTTCGTGAAGCGATGCTGAGCCAGCTCGAGTCCAGCATCCAACTGATGCATCAGGACCTGGAAACCCTGATGCGTGAGGTCCTCATCCGCCAGGCAATGGAAGAGGAACGGACTTGAGAACATTCTCAAATGCGGCTCGAATTCTGCCATAGGCGCACGTCGGGCCGGGAACAATCGGGGCGAATTGTCCTGCCGAAGATAAGTTGTCTTGCAACTTCATGTCCTGACCATCGTGGTGGTCTCAGTGGGCTCATTTTGAGCGTCACATCGTCTGCATCGTATGGCGGACCTTTTGCACACGTCCGCAAGGTAGGAGCGAAACCCGTTTACCCACAGCGGAGGTCACCAATGGCAACGAGGAAGAAGCCGCGGCAGCAGGAACAGGACGAAGAAGGCATGGAGGAAGAGGGGATGGACATGGACATGGAGGTCCAGAATCCTCTCGACATGTTGAAGGAAGACCACCAGGCGGTACAAGGGCTGTTCAGCCAGTTCGAGGAAGCCGATAGACGCGGCAGGCAGCGGATTGCGGAGGAAGCGCTCACCATGCTGGAGATCCATGCCAAACTCGAGGAGGACCTCATCTATCCGGCTATTGCCGAGGCCATCGATGATGAGGAGCTGATCAATGAGGCTCTGGAGGAACACCACGTTGCCACCCTGCTGATCAAAGAACTGCGGAAGATGGAGCCGAAGAATGAACGCTACGCCGCCAAGTTCAAGGTGCTGAGCGAAATGGTGAAGCACCATATCGAGGAAGAGGAAGGCGAAACCTTTCCCCAGGCAGAACAGGCGGATATCGACTGGAGCGAAATCGGGCAGGAAGCGGTGACTATGCGGGAAAAGCTTATGCGCAAACATGGCGGGCAGCAGCGGAAACGCGCGGCCTAGGCCCGGTCCGATCACCCAGTCGACGCTTGTAGTCTGATTGTCTCTCTTACGGGTATCGGGTGATCGGATGGCCGTCCGGCCGAAGCACCGATCACCTCGCCCGAACTACAACAGGGGGCAAACCATCGGGACACAACCAAGTGGGGGCTGCCATGGCGGTCTCCTACACTTCTGTCATGTGACATCCGTCGGCCGTGGGACAGCTAGGATAAGACACCCTTCCGCCATCTGATCCACTGATGCAGGGTCATCGGCGTCTTGGCGCAGATGCATGGCCGATATCCCCAAAAAGGTGCGGCATAGCGAGGGCATTCTCGTAATGCTGCGCGAGTCCGGCCAATCCGGGATAGAGCGTGAGGCGGGAGATATTCATACGCTCGAGTTTGCTGAGACAGGTCCTCAGCAGTTCCGGTGTGGCTTGCAGCCGATACAGTTTCAGGTGGCGCGCCCGTTCGCCCCGCTGGTCCAGCGCAGTGAAATTTCCCGCTAGGGGCCTGGTAATATCGAGGGGGAGCAAGAAGCTGCCTTGTTGCGCCGATAGCCGGTCGTTCAGCCTGAACGGCCGGAGGAACCAGATGCCGGGCCGCTGCTTGTTCCTCAACACCTCCCGGCTTTCTTCGGTCGAATTCGGCCCGTAGCGCTTGATAATCGACTTCAAACGCGCATATTCGGTCCGTCTGCGCCACCAGCCGGCATCCAACGCCCAGATTTCGCAGATATCGCCCGGATGCGCATGTTCGACGGCAAAGTGAATGCTCGTCCAGAATGAGTAGGTCCAATCAAGCAGGCGTGCCGGGCCGCCATAGTGCCGCAGCAACGCAAGCCACTCCAGGTCGCTATCGAACGGAGGCGGTTGGGCGGTGGCCAAATGGCACCGCCGCTTGAAGTCGCGCAATAACCGGTATTCCCAGACCGGTGCTTCGTGGAGCGGGACCGCAAACCTGTGCAGGACCCGTTCAAGCGAAGTCGTGAGTTGCTGCACTCCCGGAGCCTCCGAATAACTCTGCCCCCGGAACAGCCAGCTATGGCCGTCCCACTCGTCCTGTTGCGACTCATAGACGGCGCATAGGTCCATCCACGAACCACAGACCGTCGGTTCGGCCAGCGCAATGGCTTGTTCCTGCAATCCCCACATGGGATCCTTGAGGGCGTCATGCCGGTTGCTCCCGCGCACCATGCGTTGTCAGCCGAGCTCCCATGATTCAGGCGGCCGGGTCTGGCCGGATGATGCCAGGCGTCTTCCTGGGCGGCGGCGTGCCGCCAGGCCCGTCGGGACTTGAACGGAATGCCACCCCCGGTAGGCCTGGGCACCGTCCATTGGATGAAGACAGCAACAAGAGGGTGAGCGGATGGACCCGACCGTCGGGCTCATCAGGCTGCGGTCAACGGACGCGGCTCCTTATCCGGATGCCATCTCCGCCCGCAGTTGAAGCAGACATATTGAAGGATCACCAATCCGCTCTGGAGGTCGATACCGGTTTCGGCTCGAAGGGTCCCCTGGCACTTGCCGCATCGCATGCCTTGGGCTCTGTCATTTTTTGGCCTGGCCATATCGTCAGCCTACGGCTCCGGCGGGGAAGCCACCTACAGGAGAAACTCATAGTTGCGGTCCATGCAGTCCCCCGAGGTGGGAAGAAATGCCTTGGGGCCCCTGGTGCCGTGGCTAGGGGACCGGCAGGCCTCTCCGGTGCATCGAGGGTTCCTCCAGGCCGGTGAAACGGTTCGATGGCGGTCTCATGAGCGGTAAACATTGAGACCGGAGAACGTTTCACTCTTCCTCATCACCGATCAGCGCGTTCAACGCATCCTCCGCAGTCATCCGATCGGGAAACGGTCGAGCCGTTCGGTCAAGCCGCATCGATTACCTTCGGTGTAGCCGCTCCATCGGTCGATGGTGTCGGGAAATCGTTCGGAGAATTCCTGCCCGCCAAACAGCGGTTCGTCGCCCCGCTCATACCGGGGATCGCGAGCCTGCTCCTGGGGAGTCGTCATGGCCGTCTGCGTCGCGCCTGCTTCGCGGAAACCTTGGCTTGCCTTGCGCATGATCAGCTGCTTGACCGCGTGAGTGTCCCGCGGGTCGTACCAGCCGTCTTCCTGACCGGCATTCATGACCGCGAGGGCACGGCGCACAAAACTCTTTGCCAGCTTCGGTTGATGATGGTCGAGGGCTTCCGCTGCGTTGGTCAGATAACCCAGGATCCGGCATTGGTCGCAACCGAACGGCTGGTTCATGAACATGCATTGAACCCGGAAGGGAAGGGATTCACAATGGGGGTCGTACTTCGTCGAATGGGCATGCACGAGGGGAAACGGGTGAACAGCATTTTCCAAACGGAGACGATTCAGGCTCTGCTCCGATCCCTTGCCTCCTATGATCGGCGAGCGGCGGTGATCGCCTTTGAGAAGGAGGCCTGTTCCACGTGGTCCTTTCATGATCTCCTGGACACCGCCCGGCGGCTGGCCGCAGGGCTGAGCGAGGCAGGGTTAGGCCGCGGGACCCGCGTGGTCTTGAGCGCGCCGAGCACGGTACAGTGGATCATCGCCTGTTGTGCGCTGGTGGAGGCCGGGGCGGTGCCGGTGCCGGTCGACACCCAGGCCGGTGACGAAGACTTGCGGCACATTGTCAAGGACAGCGAGGCGCAATGGATCTTCACCTCGGCTGCGTTGGCCGCCCGGCTGGCGCAGACGTGCGCGGATCAGGGCTGTCGGCTCGTTGTGCTGGATGCCGGCGAGGGAGAGGCGCACACCTGGCGGCAGTATCTGACCGGGCCCTGGACTGTGGCGCCGTCCGTGCAGCCGGATGATGTGGCCATCCTCTTTTATACCTCCGGGACCACCGGCTTGCCGAAGGGCGTTCCGCTCACGCATCGCAATCTCATCTCCAACCTGCGGGCGCTCGCTCAGGAGCGCTTGCTGTCGGCCTCGGATCGTGTCTTGTTGCCGCTGCCGTTGCACCACGTGTATCCCTTCACCGTCGGTCTCCTGACCCCTTTGGCCGGCGCCGTCCCGGTTGTGCTTCCGTACTCCTTACTGGGCCCGCAGGTGCTGCGCGCCTTGACGGAAGGAATGGTCACCGTGGTCGTGGCGGTGCCCCGTTTTTATGCCGCCTTGGTCGCGGCACTCGACACGCGCATGCGGCAGTACGGGGCGTTAGCCTCCGTGCTGTTCCGCTGGGCACTGGAGTTCTCGATTGCGCTCCGGCGCTGCTGCGGATGGCGGATCGGGCGGCGACTGTTCATGCCGCTGCATCGGCGTGTTGCGCCCCATCTGCGCATGGTGGCGTCGGGCGGGTCCGCGCTGGATCCGGACGTGGCCTGGAAGCTGGAAGGATTAGGGTGGGAAGTTGGCAGCGGATATGGATTGACCGAGACCTCGCCCATCGTGACGTTTAATGTGCCGGGAAGCCTGCGATTCGACAGCGCCGGAAGTCCGCTGCCCGGCGTCCGGATCCGCATCGCCGATCCCGATCCTCACACGGGGGCCGGCGAGGTACAGGCGAAAGGGTCGAACGTCTTTTCGGGGTATCTCAATCTGCCGGACAAGACGAAAGAAGCGTTTACCGAAGACGGCTATTTCCGCACCGGCGACTTGGGTGTCCTCAAAGAGGGTCACCTGATTCTGACGGGGCGGGCCTCCTCGATGATCGTGTTGCCCGGTGGAGAGAACATCAACCCGGAACAGGTCGAAGCCGTCCTGGAGCAGAGTGACGTGATCCATGAGGCGGCGGTGTTGGAGCAGCAGCATCGACTGGTGGCGCTCCTGCTCCCTGAAGCCGACGCCACGCGCGGGAGCCGGCCTGAAGAATTGGAAGCGCGGATGCGCGGGGAAGTGCAACGCCTGTCGGCCGCCTTGCCCTCACACCGCCGCATCAGCGATTTCGCCGTGACATTGGAACCCCTGCCACGCACCCGCCTTGGAAAGATCCGCCGGCACAAGCTCCCGGCGCTGTATGCCGAAGCGAAAGGGCAGGGACATCCGGCCAAACCGGCTGGTGCAATCTCGATCGAAGAGATGGCTCCCGAGGACCGACTCCTGTTGGAGCAGGAGGAAGCGCGGCGGGTCTGGGAATGGTTGGCCAGGCGATTCACCGAGGCCTGGCTCACGCCGCAGACGCTCCTGCATCTCGACTTGGGCGTGGACTCGCTGGAATGGCTGAACCTGACGTTGGAGCTTCGGGAGCAGACGGGAATCGACTTATCAGACGAGGCGATCGCACGCATTGACACGGTACGGGATCTGTTGCGCGAAGCGGCGGAAGCAGGAGCGGCGGCCGGCGTGCAAGTCGATCTCCTCGCGCGGTTGCAACACCCGGTGGAGTTGCTCGATGCCGCGTCCCGGCGATGGATCGCCCCGCCGGCTGCCTGGCAACGAACGGCGGGGGCGGCGCTGCTGGGTCTGGTGCGGCTGGTGATCACGCGGGCATTCGGGCTCACGGTGCACGGACGCAACGAGCTTCCGCAAACAGGCCCGCTGGTTCTTGTTCCCAATCATGTCAGCTTGCTCGATCCGCTGGCGCTGCTGGCGGCGCTTCCGCCGTCTTTGTTGCGGCAGACCTATTGGAGCGGGTGGACGGGAATCATGTTTCGGAACGTGGTCATGCGTCTGGTGAGCCGGCTGACGCGCACCCTTCCCATCAACCAGGGAGGAGGCGCGCTCACGAGCCTCGCATTCGGGGCGGCGATTCTCGATGCCGGTCATCCGCTGGTGTGGTTCGCCGAAGGAGGGCGTTCGTTCGACGGGAGGCTGCAGCCCTTTCAGCCGGGCGTGGGTCTGCTCCTCCAGTCTCGTCCCGTGCAGGCTGTCCCTGTCTGGGTTGAAGGCGGGCATGAGGCGCTCCCGCGCGGCGCCCGGTGGCCCAGGTTTCGCCGGTTGAGCGTGAGGTTCGGCCGGCCGCTGAATCCGGCCGACCTCGAGCGCCGGGGAAAGGGAGAGAAGCCCCACCATCGCATCACTGCCGCCCTGCATGAAGAGGTGGCTGCGCTTTCACGGCAAGGCCGATCAGGGTGAACGGCAGCCGCGCCAAGAGCGATTTCCCGAGACTGATCAGCATCTCCCAGGCCAGGACGCTGTCAACACCCAGCCAATGATTATCTGGAGGCAAAGGCCTACTCAGGATCGAGGAAGGACCGGACTGTCAAAGGGCACTGTGCCTCAAAGATCCTTCACCACCATTGCCAACAGTCGCCGCGTCCGATTGCCTCGTTACAACAATCCATCAGCGTGACAAGGCCGAGCTGGAACTGAAAGGCATCCCCATGGGCGAAGCCATAGTCCAGCATATCCAGTGCATGGTCAAATGCGATTTGTTCCGCTACGATGCTCGGGGCACCATCGATCCGCACCATGGCTATCTGCCATCCCCGCTGCCATTCCTTGGCAGTCCATAGCAACGGATTAGTAACCCGTCCCCGCCTTTTGCGCGCCATTTCGCCTCTCTGGTTAGAAGGCGAACGCTATCATCATTAGCAACTCAGCTCGTTAGTACCCCCGGTAGCCTAGGTAAAGTTTTTGCTTTGTAAAGGTAAAAACTATCCATCTGCGGTAGGTCCATATGGACCCAGGATCTCCACGGCTGGAGCGGACGCCCGATGTGCCGGAATAAGAAGTGAGCTTCAGGTCGAATGGGCCGGCTCTACGGGTCAGCCGCTGTGAGGCCCTGAAGTGAACAGACCCGTCTCTGGCGGGTGCTGAACCGGAGGCTCGGGGGCGTCCCGGATCAAGACCATTGGAAGCTGCCGGCTCTGAACCGGCCCTCCACGAGCGGAACACGTTATCAAGACGTTGCAACAGACCGTCCTGCTCGGTAGGGCATGAAGCTGGCAAACGTTCGTCGCTCGCAAGTACAACGGGATAGCGACGGTTAGGGGACTCCACCATTAGGGTACAGGCATGCTCATGGAGCACTCGACGAACCTTCTGGACCGAGCAGGAGCGATGTCCTTGGAAGTGTTTGTCACCGCCCTAGCCATTGCGGATGACCTGCTTGCGGTAGTCGTTATTGCACCGACTTGGAGAGGGCAGGACCTCCTCCAAGGCCGCACCCAGTTGATCGAGCGAAAATGCTTTCTGAATAAAGGCAGTGGCACCCTGGTTTAGCATTTCTAGCTCAACCTCTTCCGTGCTGAGCCCGCTAACAACTACGACGGGGAGGGTGGGATGTAATGTCCGCAACTGGCCAAGGACTTTACGGCCATCTATCCCGGGCATGTTGAGATCCAACACGACAGCATCAGGAGTTCGCCGGTGGCATAACATCAGCCCTGCGCCACCAGTGTCGGCTAGTATAACTTCATATCCTCTTTCCTCT
This sequence comes from uncultured bacterium, assembly GCA_965285945.1. Classification (GTDB taxonomy): domain Bacteria; phylum Nitrospirota; class Nitrospiria; order Nitrospirales; family Nitrospiraceae; genus Nitrospira_D. The sequence continues at coordinate 51,623 of CBDIWP010000026.1, forward strand.
AGGACGGCAGCTAGGAGGTCCCGGTCCCGGGAATTGTCATCTATGACTAAAATTGTGACCATATGAGCCTCGTCGCCTATTGGATCTACTGCAGTGTGTGGAGGTCTATCTCTGTAAATACTATGAAGATGGCTCCAGTCTATAATCTGATGGCTAAGAAGTCAGGAGAATTTCACAATAACTGCGCCGTAGGAGCAGCCTCTGATTAGCGGGCTGGTTTTAGATGAGCTAGTCCAGAAGAAAGTCATCCAGCAGGTGCTCGGTGGCCCGAGCTCCTTAAGCAAGTCAGCTTTAGTCATTTCCAACGGTGGCCAGTCTGCCCCTCGGTCCGACAGTGACTCGTTGCCCATGGTCGCGCAGCTAGCGAGAAGTAGGCATGAATAGACGATGAGCCCGATTTTGAGCATGACAGTGCCTCCTGGTTGGTCGCTCTGACACTTCAAAGAACGGCCGTCAGCTATCGCACATCCTTCCGCCGTTGACCGTACTTCTTAAGTAGGTCCTGCCTGCGCTCATTCAAACAAAAGTCCGATGGGGATCAAGTCTCTGTAGGACGAATGTTCTTCTGTCGCGGCGCTGAGAACGCCGAATAAGGCCTAGCCGTAAGTGTGCAGACGTCTGCACATGAGGATAGCGGACTTGGACTGAGGTTGCGTTGGATGTTGATCGCGCCAGGGTTTTAGTCGGATCATTCGAAACGTATCTCGCCAAGGCCGGACGAACGGATGGATTACGGGGGTAACGTGGCTGGCTAATCCCACCCTGCCAACTGAAGTGTTTCACCAATGTGCTGTACTTGCTCGTAGATGAAGTGGCTTGCGGACTCAATAAACTTTTCCGACAGGAAGACTTTGCCTTCTTCTATACGTAATGGAGCCCAGCCGTTTATGCGGTCTATGGCTTTGATAATCTCGGATTGGTGCTTTTCTACCTTTGCATCATTGTGCACGATGACGTTTCTGAGGGCATTCAAGTCCTTTAGCCTTTTCCAGGAGTCTGGCTCGAAGGGTTGCGCTATGCCGACAACCTTCTCCAAGTACGCATAAGCCCGTCTAATCCCCTTGTGGTTCAGGTCCGAAAGTTGGATGGCTTTCGGATGGTCTTTTTCCAGCTCGAGGCAGGCTTCGTTCATTGTGTACTCGAATTGACTGAACAGAACTATGAAGATGGAATACCGGACGGTGTTTGGGTAAAGCGTAGCAAATGCCCAGGAAGTGAGGCTGTCACCAGCGGTTGTCACTGAACGTTTGCCAACCTCTGCTTCATATTGTTGGCTCTCTGCGCGAAGGTATTCTTCAAGCTTGTCGAATAGATGTGTGTGATGTTGAGACAGAAATTGATGAATGGTGAACCAATGAAGAGGATCAGCCCGTTTCCCCGTGCTGCGCTGATTAAGTTCTGGAAAGAGATGAGACATGGGGCGCTGATTCTATCATGACACCGATCTAGGGATTACAGATTTGCCTAGCCGCGTTCCCGCCCTCGACGGTCTTTCCACAAAGGCGCCGCACCAGTCGCAAGTCCAAATGATGAACGCTGAACATCGTCGCTCTTTCTGCACGACCGACCAGGTCGGATCAAGATTGCGACAGCAACCAAAGCCACTATGATGGATGCCACGGCGTAGAATAGTGACACCATCGGCCCGCTATTTCCCCTTCTCTCGATATTTCTTCAGCAGATCCTTCGCGGCCTCTTCGATCCGTTCGTTGACGTATTCCTCCCTGTGCGTATTTCCTCATCGATCAAGACCGAGTGCTGTATGTGGGGCAAACCCGAAACCTGCCCGTTCGACTGGCACAGCATGGGCAGGATGGCAAGCGCTGGGAGCGAGCGCTCTTTCTTCCCGTGCCCTAATGTGAACTGTTGCAAATCGAGGCGGAATGGATAGCAGCGCTCAAGCCGCCACTGAACCGGACGGCTGACCGAGGCAGGCGGGCTCGTTTATCTCACACGGTCAAGGCCTCATGCGAGGCGCAGAAAGGGGGGGGAACAATGGCAAGGACACTGAAAATCGCAAAGACTGAAGAAGAGCCAAAAGCAAAGCGTGAACGTTTGAAATGCTCGAATGGCGACCATCGTCGAAGTGGTACCTGCGCTTCAGCGTCACAGGCGTCTCCATTCCCATTTGTTTGGCCCCTTCCCGCCGAGACGCAAAGCCGTTCTTTTCTCGATGCGGCAATGGGCAAATTAAGCGATTTCTGGACTGAGGTTGATCAGGTCAGGGATCAGTACGCGGAGGAGGGAGAGTATGAGAATGTGAATTGGGGGCCACTGATTGAATATGAATTCTCCGCTGCTCAACAAACGAATCGATGCGACTAGCCACAAACGTTTGCGGCCTGGTTCATGGAAAACCGTTGGACAAATTGAAGGACATTGTCAATGAACTGGAGTTAGGTCTGGTGACGGTGCAAGACGTGATTGACCGGTACGCGGATGGCGCACCGGCGGAAGGCAGCTACATCGGCGTGAATCTTGGTCTCTACGTGGAACACACACAGGCCGTGCTGATGCAGTGTTGGGCCCTCATACGTGAGGGGAAAATCCAAAAGGACGGTTAGTGGAAAGAAGCCGGTATTATTCAACGGCATTCTCAGTGCGTGTGACGCGGACACGATGTGAGAAAACGCTTCCAGCCAGACATGGAAAGCAGTCTGGTGGTTGATCTTTTAAAGTGCTCACGGTACGGTTTCGACCAGGCAAGAGAATTTAGCAGGAGTTCACAGCTGCGAGGCATTGTATGGAACATGGGCTGATCAGGCAGAATTTGTCGTCAACAGCCTTTCTTCCGATCAGCCATGACATGTATGCAGGCCTAAAAATGGCGATGGAGGGGCTTTACAGATCCCTATGCATCGAGGAAAGCTTCGACGTCGTCATCGAAAATTATGTTGAGCTTGAAACTACGTTGCTCAAGGCTGCACTTCGCCATATGGTTACGGGGGACAACACAGCCTTGTCATTCCGAACCGAAACCAATCTATTCAATCGGCGCCTCATGAATCTTCTGAGCGCTTGTAGGTCTTACAATGATCACACCCAGCGACATGTACAGCATTTGTTCGGAGTAGACGGAAAACAAAGCATCTTAATCATAGACCGTAATCGGGAAGTATACGACTCGTCATTTGTGTATCGGATCTTTGAGAAATTCAGAAACCACGTCCAGCATAAAGGCTCATCGATTCACTCGGTAACATGGGACATGCGCGTGCCCGAGAAGACAGGCGAGCATAGACTCCAATACTCCGTAATCCCGTATATTCTTCTGAAAACTCTTCGCGCGGACGATAAATTTAACAAGAAGGTCCTGGCGGAAATGGAGGCCCTCGGCAACAAAGTTGATCTCCGGCCGATTTTCCGTGGGTACATTGCGAAGCTAGGAGAGTTCCACGAGGCCGTGCGCACCACTCTGAAGCCTTCCATCGAGCAGTGGGACATGGCCGTAGAAAAGGCATTTCAAGACTTCTTGGACAAGTTCTCGGAGGAAGGATCTCCACTGCTGCTCGCAGCGGTAAGAGGAATGTCGAAAGATACCTACGCTGAGAAGGTATCCATCTTCACCGATTTTATTGAGTTTCGCAGAGCACTGGTTTCAAAGAACACTGGATTGCACAGACTCCCTTGCAGATATGTTACTAGCGAGGCTCAAGAGATTCAGGGCGCAACTTAGGCTGCTGGTAAATGAGTATTGATGAATCCGGTTTTCTCTCACCCGATATAGATTTGTACCGTGCAAAGTCGCGACTGAAGTATGAGGAGTTCTTCGCGTTGATAGGACGAGCCGGAAAGTGCTGCCATTCAACGAAAACAAAGTTTACGGTGCACAACAGGGATGGTCAGGAAGTTTTTGCAGTCGGGCTTTTCCTCAAGCTGTTGGCTGATGTCGAAGCGGCGACGTTGCTTTTGGAAATGTGCATGTTCTCACAGGCCAGATCGCTTCTTCGCGTCGGGATCGAGGGTTCCATCAATTTGGCAAAGGTTTGCAAGCAGTACGAATTCGCGCATGCATTCGCAGTAGTAGCAGAACAAGAACGATTGAAGCTCATTAAGGGCATTAGGCAAGAGCCGGACGGCTGGGAAACACTCGCTTCGGAGTTTACAGATTCACTTGTGGCTGAAATCGAAGCTACGGTTGAGAACAAACCAAAGGCAAAGCTCCGAAACTGGGCAAACGATGTAAACATGAGACCCATCTACGCTGCGCAATATCGCATGTTTTCAGCAGACGTCCATTCAGGCCCAGCATCTCTTAGCCCATTTTTCATTATGAATTCCGATGACGAGATAAAAGGAATTAACTGGGGCCCAGAAATAAAGGATGACTGCCGACCAGAATTGCTAGAGGCTGCGAGGTTGTATATCACTGGCCTGGCCTTGACCTCGAAACTCTTCAATGTGGGTGTCGACCAAGAGGCAGATCCGATCTATGAAGAGTACAAGCGCTTGGTAGCATTGGTGGCAGAAGCAAAGGTAAGTCGGTTTTCACAGGGGGAAGAACCTGAGTCTAAAAGCTAAGGAGCGCATGCCGGCTATAAACCTACGTGGCCTCAGCGCTGAAGCCATTCCAGAAGACGCCTATCGGTTGGCGGAGGAAGGTCAAAAACGGGAGGACCGGCCAAGCAAACCCGAATCGATGTGGGCGCGGCCCGGCGCCGGGGGCTGAAACTTTACGTTAGCAGAACTTACCCTACCTGCCTTACTAAGCGTCCCCCTTAGAGATGTAGAAAAATCCAGTGCTTGTCTTCTACACCAGTTCTACACAGATCTTGGTGGCAGTTGTGTAACGATGAATCGCCGCTCTAGTGGTGCGCCCGACAGGACTTGAACCTGTAACCTTCTGATCCGTAGTCAGATGCTCTATCCATTGAGCTACGGGCGCATGAGAAGTGAGCGTCGCTGTGACTCCGGCGCTGAATTCCTCGGACGGAAACGCGGAAGGCTATGCGAGGCTGTGTCCTAGCAGGGGTGGTTATACAGTTGTCAGGCGGAAAGGGTCAAGAGAAGAACGCGGGGCGGCACCGGCGAGGATGCCGGTGCCGCTATCCTTCTGAGAGCCTAGTAGATGCTTTTGCTCACTTCATTCGAAAACGTGCTCTCATTGCCGGCATTATCGACGGCCGTAATGACGAAGAAGTAGGTGGTGCCGGCCTGCAACCCTGAGGATACATAGCTGGTCACCGTCCTATCCAAGGTGGCAATGGCTGCTCCGTATGTGCCCGATGCGGTCCCCCAATACACTCGATAACCCGCCAGGTCGGTTTCCGTCCCAGCCGTCCATGTCAACGTCGCGGTGCCTGTTCCGCCGGCTGTAAGGGTGACCGACACAGGAATCTGTCGCGGGGTACTGCCGGTCGGAGTCACGGTGATGATGCCATTGTATGTGCCGGCCGCCAGTCCGCTGGTATTGATGGCCGCGGTCAGAGTATCGGTTTCCGTGGTCGTCGTGCCGGACACCGGCGAGACCGTGAGCCAGGCGGCATTGTCGCTGACCGTCCAGCTCAAAGTGCCGCCGCCCGTATTGGTCAGCGCGATTGTTCTCGAGGCGGGATTGGCCCCGCCGACCGTGCCGGTGAACGCTAGGCTGGTCGGGATGGCGGTGATGCCTGTCGCGCCACTGCCACCCGCATAACAGGCTTTCTGCACGCCGACAATGGGATCACCGAAGGTCGTGTTGCTGCATGAGAAGGGCGCTACCACGTCCCGGAGGAAGAACCGGTTTTGCGCGCCGTAGGCGATCCTGCCCGAGGGGCAGGTGTTCGCGCCGTTCTCCGTGGCACATTGCACGTAGCCCGCGGGCAGGGGCACAGGCGCGGTGCTGCTCGCCGCGGAGAGAGTGAGCGTGACTGCTATGCTGCGGGAACCGCCGCTCGCTGTCACGGTGATCACCCCGTTATAGGTGCCGGCCGCCAGCCCGCTGATATTGATGGTGGCCGTCAGGGTATCGGTTTCCGTGGTCGTCGTGCCGGACACCGGCGAAACCGTGAGCCAGGCGGCATTGTCGCTGACCGTCCAGCTCAAAGTGCCGCCGCCCGTATTGGTCAGGGCCACCGTTCTGGCGGCGGGGTTCGCTCCTCCGACTGTGCCGGTAAAGGCCAGACTGGTCGGGGTCACCGAGAGCGCGGCGGGGACGCTGCCCCCTCCGCCTGCATAGCAGGCCTTCGGGACGCCGACGATGGGGTCGCCGAAGGTGGCGTTGCTGCAAGAAAACGGCGCGGTGACGTCCCTGAGGTAGAACCGGTTTTGCGCGCCATAGGCGATTCTGCCGGATGGGCAGGTGTTGGCGCCGTTCTCGGTGCCGCACTGCACGTGCCCGGCCGGCAGCGGCACAGGGGACGTGCTTGCGGCGGCCGAGACGGTGAGTGTGGCCGAAATGGTGCGAGAGCCGCCGCTCGCCGTCACGGTGATCACGCCATTATAGGTGCCGGCCGCGAGCCCGCTGATATTGACGGCTGCGGTCAGGGTATCGGTTTCCGTGGTCGTCGTACCGGACAGCGGCGAGACTGTGAGCCAGGCGGCGTTCTCACTGACTGTCCAGCTGAGGGTGCCACCGCCTGCATTGGTCAAGGCGACCGTTTGGGCGGCGGGATTCGCCCCGCCGACCGTGCCGGTAAAGGCCAGGCTGGTGGGAGTCACCGAGATCGATGCCGGGGTCGCTGTTCCCGCATAACAGCCTTTCACGACGCCGTAGACCGGGTCGCCGAACGTGGCGTTGCTGCAGGCGAAGGGAGCGGTCACATCTCTGAGGACATATTCATTGAGTGCACCGTAGGCGATCCGGCCGGACGGGCAGTTGTTGGTGCCGTTCTCGGTGCCGCACTGCACGTAGCCCGCCGGCAGCGGGACTGCGAGCGCCGGACCGGCGCCGGCAAGATGCCATGCGAGTACGAAAAGGGTCAGACAGAGGCATAGAAGGAGGAATCGACATCGAGCCTCACCTAGAACAATACCGGCGGTTCGGGAATCAACGTTTGGGATGCGGGATTGGAACGGCCTGCTCGAAGCGGTCATCTTCCTTGGCTCCTCCTGGTGTGACGCCGCCGCCATTAGCGGTTAGGGCGGTCGCATGAATCGGCACTCGTCACAGCAACTGCCATGCCGCTTGCTCTAATAAAGACCCCGACGCGAAACGCCTGTGTGCGAGCAGCAAATCGAATCCCCTGTAGGCGCAGGCACACAATGGCCATGAGGACAATGGTGAACGAGCCGTAGGCGCGACCCTTACGAACAGAAGAAACGGTGTAACGGATGCGTAAAGAGATCCGAAGGACGGAAGCTCAAAAAAGTGTTCATGGGATAACGACTCATGTAAGATGCGCCTCCTGACGACTTCATGGGGGCATGCATGGATACCGGGCGATCACGCAGCAACCGGAATTCCGGACCATCGAAGCCGCGCCTGCTATAGGCGGGATCCTATGGATCTTATGGAGTCGTCGGAGCGTTCGCCGCCCTATGCGCGCTGGGAACGTGGTTTGTGTGATTTTCAGCCTACGTGCAGCGAAGGTTGGCCGAAGACGATGTGCGCGCTGCCTGTCATCGGGTGATGTCGTAGGCTGCCCAGCGGTGCTTCGATACCATGATCATTCAACGGGGAGGGACGAGGCGATGAAGATCGGCGGGTGCTCGCTTGTGGTGGTGTTGTGTGCGATGCTTTCCACGCCCGTCCTTGCAGAGCAGCTAGGCGAAGGACAGCCCGAGAAGCGCCCGCGAGTGGAGTTGTCGCTGCGCTCCTGGATGTTTACGAACGGAGAGACCAGATGGAGCCATAACGCCTCGGGGCTTGACCCACAACTCGGCAATCCCACCTCGGAACTGACGTACAAGGATACCAATACTCATCTCATGGAACTTGGCGCGCAGATTAACTTGTCCCGCCGCTGGTATGTGCGGGCCGATCTCGGCTTTTCGGTTGATTTCGGGCGGGGCACACTGATTGATGACGACTATCTTGCCGGGCAGCATTTATTTTCGCGGACGAGCAGCAGTATCAGCGGCAACGGCACCTGGTATGTGAATGGCGACGTCGGGTATCGGGCCGTCGAGTTTCGGAACGGGCGGGGGCACTTCGATGTCTTTGGCGGTTTTCAGTATTGGAAGACCACCTACGAAGCGACGGGTTTTCAACGCCTCGTGTGCGATAGCAGCGTCCTGACGTGCCTGCCGCCGAGTTCAACCGCCCTTGCCATTACCAATACGACGCACTGGATTACGCCCGTGCATGTCGGGTTTGACACGGAATATCGGTTCACCCGAACAGTGAGCCTAGACTTCAGAGCCTCGGTCAGCCCGGTCAGTGTTCTGTATAACGAGGATGTGCATCACTTGCGGAGCGACCTCCAGCAGAATCCGAGTTTTTCGATGTGGGGCGTCGGTGGGAGCGCCAATGCAGATCTCATATTGAAAGTCATGCTGACCCGTCACCTTGCCTTGACCGGAGGCTACCGGGTGTTTTGGAATCGGACCTTCACCGGAACCTGGGAAACGCATCCGCTCGGATCCGGCTCACAGTCTGCCCCCCTCAAGGAATTCGAGACCCTTCGCCACGGGGCCACGATCGGTCTGACCGCCTTCTTCTAGCCGACCGCGAAAACAAGTAACAGCGTTAGCGTCTCTGACGGCCGGACGGCAGTGTCTCTTCCTCGAATTCGGCGAAGAGGCGTTTCGCATCGGGGTGGAGTTGGCCGGGGTGGCCATACGGGATGCCGGCCGTCTTGAAAAGCGGGACCAGTTTGCCGTTGGGGTGCAGGTAGCCGGCCCGGAGCGGTACGGTGCGTTTGCTGTGCCGAACCAGCTGGCAGGCGGTCGGGCGAATGGACGTCAACCAGTCGGCGATATCTTGAGGATTGCCGATGGAGGCGGACAGCAGCAGCAGCTTGGCCTGTGACGGGCAAAAGATGATGGTTTCCTCCCAGACGACGCCGCGTTCACGATCGGCGATGTATTGCGACTCGTCGAGGATCACAAGACCGAGTGTGTCGAGTCGCACATCGATTTCGCCGCTCGCGGCATCGTAGAGCAGGTTCCGGAGAATCTCCGTCGTCATGATGAGCAGCGGCGCCTGGCCGTTGTCCTGGCGGTCGCCGGTCAGAATGCCTACCCGGTCGGCGCCGAAGATGCGCGAGAACTCGGTGTACTTGGTATTGGAGAGCGCCTTGAGGGGCGAGGTGTAAATCACCGTGCGATTGTCGTCCATCGCCCGGCGCGCCGCTTCGACTGCCACATAGGTTTTCCCGCTGCCCGTCGGCACGCTGACCACCACGTCCTTGTCGGCGAGCGCGGCGAGCGCTTCTTCCTGCCAGGGATCGGCGACGAACGGTTGAGGCGCCGGCACCCCGATGCCTTCGAGCCAGGCCGAAAGCGACACCGCCGGTCCCGAGTCGGGTTCCGGACTCCGTCCGGGCCGCCGGCCCGGCGATGGAGCCGGAGCTCGGTGAACCCGGGGAACCGCCGGCGTCGGAGCCTCCGCGCGGGGCTGACGATCCGCAATCAAGGTCTGCAGATCGGATTCCAGTCCGGCCCGGTTCTCGCTGGAATGTTGAAGCAGCAGCTCGATCAAGCGCCGTTTGCCGGCTCGGAAATGTCGATGCACCCGCCCTTGCGCCAGGCGGTGGAGCAGGGTCACCGGTTGCTGGGCCAGAAGTCGCTCGAGTTCGTCAGTCGTCATAGTCTCCTAGTGATGAGTGCGCGATGATGGGCTGTTCACGGTAATTCTTCCAGCACACCCCGGCGGATCAGCGCAATGGCTTTGGAGGCGGTCTCGGCCAGGCTGGGATGCGTGCCTTTTAATGTGTGCAGTTGCGACAGGAACTCCAGCGTGCGGGCGAGCAGGCGATAAATGTCGCCTTCGGCCATGGTCGTCAGGCGGGTGAGCCCGATCCAGGTGAGCGCGGGATCGCCGATCCAGCGTTCCGCGAGGGCCGCAACATCCGCCCGCAAGAGCGGCGGATCTTCGTACGGGGATAAGCTCTCCGCCAGCTTTCTCACCTGACCCAATAAGGAACTCAGCCCCATGCTGATACGCGGAAAGGCGCCGGGACGGTCGTCGTCATGCGCGATGCTGGCCATCACGCCGGTCAGCAGAGCCGGATCGGCGCCCATGAAGGCCTCAGCCCTGATCAGTTCCGTAATCAAGAGGGAATGGTCGATCCGGATGAGCCGCGCCCATTCTCCGTCGGCCGTCAGCTGCGCCTGCGGCGTCAGATAGCCGAATCGCTGCAGGACCTCCACTTGCTCCTGGAACCGGTGCCACAAGCTGGTCCGAAGGGCTTGAATGGATTTCATATGGCGTTGCTGCTCATGACGGAGCCGTGAGGCGGTCACGAAATCTTTTTGGCAGGCTGAACGCGACGGGCAGGTCGGACAGGGGAAATCCCCCATGGATTGGACGACGGAATCAGGCAGCGGGTCCGCCGTCTTGGGAACCAGAATCGGCAGCACGGGCAGGCGCGTCGGGAATTCGGCCAATTGGTGGGACAGATCGTCGAAAGACGCCGTGGTGCACCAGGGGTAGGTCGGCATCTCTTCACAGTCTAAGAGGCGGTCGAAAACCTCATGGACCGCCGTGGCCGGACATTCTGTCACGGCTCCGTCCGGCCGGAGTACCGTCACCATCGGATTCCGCTGGCCCTTGCTGCGGTATTGACGCAAGACGATGCCGCGTCCCCGCGTGAGTCCCACGACCCGGCCAGGGGTCAGAAAATGAAAGCGGGCGGTGAGTTCGGGCGATTCGTCACGCCGGGTCAGGTGCCGGGCCGGCCGGTGCCGGCGGGCCTGGTCGAAGGTCTGCCACTGCGTGATCCAGTCGGTGCAGACGCGAGGACCGTACGGTTCCATTTCGACATGCAGTGCGTCGAGCTTGCGCTCCAGCAGTTCGGCGCGCTGGTTGAGCTGAAACTGGGCGAAGCTCTTGGCCAGGATGGCTTGGATCTGCTCGTGAGGATGCGCCTTCAGTAAGTTGAGGACCATGGGATAGGAAATCGTGAACTGGCTGTCGATGGCTTCCGGATGCCCGGTGAAGCCTTTCGTCAGCACGTCCAAGTCGATGTAGGGCGACGGCGTGATGACCGCGAAGCCGACCTGGTCCTTGCCCCGCCGGCCGGCGCGCCCGGCGATCTGTTGCACTTCGCCGATCGTAAAATCCATGAAGTCCCGCGACTTCCGGATGCTGGACTGGGTGATCACGACGGTCCTGGCCGGGAAGTCCACGCCGGCCGCCAAGGTGGTGGTCGCAAAGACCGCGTCCAGGCAGCCCTGGCGCATGAGCTCCTCGACGGCGATTTTCCAGGAGGGCAGGTGTCCCGCGTGATGGGCCGCGACGCCGATGCGCTGCACCGTCGGCAGCAGCGGGTGCTCGGCGATGCTGGGATACTGCGTGATGACGCGTTCGAGCGCGGCGGCGATCGCTTCCTGGCGGACCGGCGGCAGCACGATGTCGGCATGGTCGAACGACTCCATCGCCTCATCGCAGGCGCGCCGGGAAGTGAGAAAGACAATCGCGGGAGTCAGGTGCTTCTGACGGAGGGCGGCGATGAGATCAACCGGATGAATCGACGGAGGCATGCAGCTTCATTCCCTTTGAAATAACGACGAGTCCTGAATCCGTGACGGTAAACCGTTGGGCGTCGGCATCCCGATCGTATCCGATCTCCATGTGCGGCGGAATGACGACGTCTTTGTCGATGATGGCCCGGCGGATACGCGCGTGTTCGCCGATAATTACGTTTTCCATGACGATAGATTCCCGGACGTCCGCATGGTCCAGGACGCGGACATTGGGGGAGAGCACGGAGTTTTGCACCCGTCCGCCGGACACAATGCAGCCGCCGCACACGATGGAGTCCAAGGCCACCCCCATGCGGCCGCCCTGGTAATCCTGGGCAAACACGAATTTCGCCGGCGGGTACTGCCCCTGGTATGTCCGGATCGGCCACGTGGGGTCATAGAGATTGAACTGCGGATCCACGGCCACCAGATCCATATTGGCCTCCCAATAGGCATCCAGGGTGCCGATGTCGCGCCAATACTGGACGTCCTTCTTATTGGCATCCTGAAACTTGAAGGCGTAGACCCGGCAGCTGTCGATCATGCGGGGAATGATGTTCCGGCCGAAATCGTGAGCGGTGCCTTCCTGGGCATCCTCCATCAACTGCTCGCGGAGCACCGCCGTGCGGAACAGATAAATTCCCATGGAGACGAAGGCGTGACCGGGATCGCCGGGAATGGAGTCGGGCGCGGAGGGCTTTTCGGTAAATTTGGTAATCCGGTAATCTTCGTTCACGCTGATGATGCCGAACCGGCTGGCTTCCTGGATGGGAATATCGATGGAGCCGACCACGGCATCGGCGTTCTTGGCGATGAGCCAGCGGTACATTTCGGCATAATCCATTTTGTAGATGTGATCGCCGGCCAGGATCAGGACGTATTCCGGTTGCTCTCCGTCGATGAGAAACATGTTTTGGTACACGGCATCCGCCGTGCCGCGGTACCAGTCTTCGCTGATGCGTTGCTGGGGTGGGACGGAGGCGATGTATTCGCCCAGTTCGACGTTGAAGATGTCCCAGCCCACGCGGATATGGCGATCGAGCGAATGCGACTTGTATTGAATGAGGACCGCGACCTTCCGGAGTCCCGAGTTCAGGCAGTTGCTCAGGGTGAAATCGATGATGCGGTACTTGCCGCCGAAGGGCACCGCCGGTTTCGCCCGCTGATCGGTGAGCGGATAGAGGCGTTCGCCTTTGCCGCCGGCCAATACCATGGTGAAAATGCTCTTCACAGTGGGCGATTCTAACATTGAGCCGCATGAAATAGAAAGGAAGCGGATACATTGACTTCCCTTCCGCCGCCGATGAATACTACGCGCTGAACACCATGAGACCGGACAAAGGAGCCAGCATGAAGCGAGATGTCGTGGTAGCCGCTCTTCCCCGCCGTGTCCGCAAGGCGGCCAACAATAAAGTTGCGCCCAAGTCGCCCGGTTCCCTTGGCGAGATGGCGTGGCGGCTCGAGCGCCTGGAAGGGCAGCTCCAAAAGCTGTCCGAGTTGGTGCGTGAGCATGCCGAAGACGTGGACCGTCTGGTTCGCATTGTCGCGGAGGACCGGGATGTGATCCGCCGGCAGTTGCTCCGTAAGCATCACGAAAAGGTGCGCGTGCGGAAGCACTTGCGTGATACCGACTCCAAAGTGGGGCTGGACAGTTGATTCATGCCGCTCCTGTTGCGTCTCCCCCCTTCTTGCCGCAGCCACTCTCCGAATCGAACGGATTTCATCGGGTAGCCAGGTAAGGCCGCCTCCCGTTGCACGGCCTCAGAAAGCCAGTATAATAAGTCGCCGGTTTCGGCTGGTTGTGCAGTTCACCCCGGACTTGTGAAGAAGACTGTGCGCAGGGTACGAAGGGGCGGGTACGTGACGGTCTGGGTTCTCCTGCTCCTGTTGCTCAACGGGCAGCAGGTCTGTGCGTCCTCTTCTCCGGCTGCGAAGGCCGAGCCTGCCGCCGGCGTGCATGCTGCCGCCACCGCGCAAACCCTCCGGTTGAGCTTGGACGACACCATCGCCGTATTTCTCCGGCAGAACCTCGACCTCCTGATCAGCAGATTCGGCATCGAGCACGCCAAGGGACAACAGATCACCGCCGCCTTATTTCCCAACCCCGTGAGCGCCATCGGGGCGATCAGTTCCTTTACGCAAGGCTTCACTCCATCCAACAGCGGTCAGTTGACCCTTCAGATCCAGCAATTGTTCGAGATGGCGGGCAAACGCGGATATCGGATTGAAAGCGCCGGCTATGGCGCCCAATCGGCCGAAGCCGGGTTCGAAGACGCCGTGCGGCAACTCAGCTTTACGGTCAAGGACGCCTACTACCGCGTTCAGTTGGCCCAGCGGCGGTTGACGCTGGCCGAGGAGAACCGGGACCGGTTTTCCCGTATTCTTGAAATTAATACGATCCGGTTCAAGAAGGGGTATATTGCGGAAGTCGATCTGATCCGTATCCGCCTGCAGTTTATCGACTTCCATTCTCAGGTCATTCAGTCGCTGCAGGAAGCGGAGACGGCGCGGTCGGATCTTCGCCAGTTGCTGCGGCTGTCGCCGGTCGTGCAACTCGAACTGACCACCGAGCTCGATTTCAAGCGCCTGGATCCGGACATCGGCCGGCTTCGGACGGTGGCCATGGACGCAAGGCCGGATGTCCGCTCCAAGCGGGCCGCGTTTTCCCAGCGGGAAGCCGACCTCAAGCTCGCCAAGGCCTATCGGTACCCGGACATTACGATTGCCGGCGGGTATGCGTTTCAAGGTCCGAGGGGACCCGATAATCCCAGGCAGGCGGGTCTGACCCTCGGAGTGCCGCTGCCGTTGTTCAATCGGAATCAAGGCGGTATCATTCAGGCGGAGGTGGCCGTGCAAACCGCTGAAGCCGATCTCAACCGGACTCTGAACCAGGTGGAGAATCAGGTGGATGTGGCCTATCGGAACCTGATCCAGAGCCGGCGCCTGGTGGAAGCCTTCCTGGGCGGTGTCCTGGACGATGCCCGCTCCACCGCGACGATCGTCGAGCGGGCGTATGAGCGGGGCGGCGCCACTATCCTCGACCTGCTCGATGCGGCGCGGACCTCGCGGACCATCCAGCAGAACTACATCGAAGCGCTGTTTAATTATCAACGGAATGTGATCCAATTAGAAAGCGCAGTCGGGCAGGAGATTGCGTTGTAGACGCGAGAGTGGCGGGCAAGGGCTGAGCGCATGAATCCATTGAAGGCATGGTCGCCATCGTCCGTCCCCGGCGCCGTCACGCTGGCGGTCGCCGTTGTCTTCCTCGGGCTGTCGGGCTGCGGACGGGGGGAGCAGCCTCCGCCGCTGAACGCCGCGACGGCTGTGCCCGGCAAGCCGTCGGCACCGGCTGAGTCTCACCCCCGTGTGGAAACCATGGTGGTGGACTTGAGTGCCTCCCACCAGGCGCTCACGCTCTCCGGAAAAGTGGCCTACGGAGAAGACCGCTACTCGCGGATTTCTTCACCTCTGCAGGGACGCGTCGTGGAAGTGCGGGTGCATCTGGGCGACCGGGTTAAAGCCGGCGACATTCTGCTCGTGGTGGACAGCCCCGACATTGCCCAAGCCTATTCCGAATATGTGAAGGAAGATTCCGAGCTGCAATATGCGGCCAGGGCGCGCGAACTGGCCAAAGACCTGTATGAGAACAAGGCCATGCCGCTCAAAGACCTCAAGCAGGCGGAGAACGAGCTGGTCAAGGCGCGGGCCGAGTTCCGCCGCGCGAAGGAGCGGTTACTGTCTTTGCGGGTCCCTCGCGAAGAACTCAACAAGCCGGTCGACCGGCAGACCATCACCTCCCGGTTTGAAATGAAAAGCCCCCTCACCGGCACCGTGGTGGAACGGGCGGTGACGCCCGGCCAGTCGGTCGGGGGCGATCCCTCGCAGGTGCTTTTTACGGTTGCCGATCTCGACATGCTGCAGGTGCTGGCGGATCTCTACGAGCGCGACCTGGCGCTGGTCAAAGAAGGGCAGTTTGCCATCGTGAATGTGGAGGCCTATCCCCGCGTGGATTTTCCCGCGACGGTGGCGGCCATCGGGGACGTCGTGGATCCGGCCACCCGGACCATCAAAGTGCGGGCCTGGGTCAATAACGAGGCGCACAAGCTCAAGCCGGAAATGTTCGCCCGGTTGCACCTCCAGGTGGGGGACGAGGCGCGGTTCATTGCGGTGCCCCGCGAGGCGGTCCTGGAAGTGGACGGCAAACAATTCGTCTATGTCGTGGAAGACCAGGACCGGTATGTGAAGCGGGAAGTCAAAGTCGTCAATATTTCGCCCGATCAAGTCCGTGTGCTGGACGGATTGACGAGCGGCCAACGCATTGTGACCAAGGGCGCTGTCTTGATTAAAGGACAAGAAGTGAAGGGCACGTAAGTGACCGGTTCCGTGGTTTCTTCGCATTGCTCGGACCGCCGCGCTCGATGATCGCCCGCATCGTCGAGCTGTCATTGGTTCAACGGTTTCTCGTCTGCGCCCTCGGCTTGGTCCTGCTCGTCGGCGGGCTCTACGCCTTTCATCTCCTGGACATCGTCGCCTATCCCGATCCGTCCCCACCGATGGTCGAGCTGATCACCCAGTATTCGGGATGGTCCGCCGAGGAAATCGAACGCCAGATCACCGTTCCCATTGAAGTGGCCCTCAACGGGATGCCGGGGCTCACGGATATCCGCTCGTTGTCGATCTTCGGGCTCAGCGACATCAAGGTCTATTTCGATTTCAACACGGACATCTTTCGCGACCGGCAGGAAGTGCTGAATCGGCTCACCACCGTCCAATTACCCCAGGGGGCGGCACCGACCCTTTCGCCCTGGTGGGCCATCGCCGAGATCTATCGCTACGAACTGACCGGAGGGCAGCAGGAAAGTACGACCGACCTCAAAACCGTCCAGGATTGGCAGGTGCGGCGGGAGTTCAAGCGGGTGCCGGGAGTCATCGATGTCACGACGTTCGGCGGCACCACCAAGGAGTATCACGTCGATATCGATCCGGGGAAATTGATCAGCTACGGGGTGAGCCTCTCGCAAGTGATGACGGCGTTGGCGAACAGCAATGCGAATGTCGGGGGCAGTTACCTGACCGTGGGCGCGCAGAGCTACAACATTCGCGGGCTGGGGCTGATCAACGACCTCCAGGACATCGAGAACGTCATGGTGGCGGAGAAGGAAGGCACACCCATCTTCGTCAAGACGCTGGGGACCGTGACGGTCGGGCATCGCGTGCGGCTGGGCAAGGTCGGCATCGATGACCGTGACGACGTGGTGGAAGGCGTCGTGCTGCTGCAGCGGGGCTATAAAGCGCTGCCGGTGTTGGATCATGTGCGGAGCAAAGTGGAAGAGCTGAACGGCTGGAAGCTGCCGGCGGGCATGAAGATCAAGACGTTTTACGACCGCACCGCCTTGATCCGCACGACCGTCGAAACGGTCACCGACATCCTCATCGGCGGAATGGTCCTGGTCTTTGTGATCCTCTTTATCTTTCTGGGGCACCTGCGGGCCGCCCTCATCGTGGCGTTGACCATCCCCCTGTCGCTCTTGTTCACTTTTACCATGATGGTCCTCATCGGGCAGTCGGCCAACCTGATTTCTCTCGGCGCCATCGACTTCGGCATCATCGTCGATGCGACGCTCGTCATGGTGGAAAGCATCTTCTTCCATCTGGCGCACGGGAAGATGCACGGGTTGACGCTCCATCAGCACATCGTCCGGGCCGCGCGGCAGGTCGGCCGGCCGATTTTCTATTCCACGGCCATCATCGTGGTTGCCTTTATCCCGCTGTTTACGATGACCGGCGTGCCCGGAAAGATCTTTGCACCCATGTCGATCACCTATGGGTTCGCGTTGCTCGGGGCGTTGCTCATGGCCTTCACGCTCGCGCCGGTGCTCTGCTCGTTTTTGCTCAGGGGGCCGATCAGCGAAGCGGATACCGGGTTCGTCCGTGTGATCCGCCGCGCCTATCTGCGGCTGGTGACCTGGGCGTTGGATCACCGGGTGGTCGTGGTCGGCTTTGCGGCGGGCCTGCTCGGCCTGACCTTTCTGCTGCTGCAGTTCGTCGGCGGGGAATTCATGCCGGCGCTCGAGGAGGGCAACTTGTGGGTACGGGTAACCATGCCGGTCGACATCGCGTTCGATCAGGCCGACGGCCTGACGAACGACATCCGCCGCATGTTTCGCGAGTCGCCGGAGGTGGATACCATCGTCTCCCAGCTCGGACGGCCTGACGACGGGACGGATCCCACCAGTTTTTTCAACGCGGAGTTTCTGGCCACTCTCAAGCCGCACACCTTCTGGCGCACAGGCCTCGCCAAGGACGATTTGATCGAGGAAATCGAATCCCGGCTGAAGGTAATCCCGGGCGTGATCTTCAATTTCTCGCAGGTCATCCAGGATAATGTCGAAGAAGCCATGTCGGGCGTCAAAGGGGAGAATTCGATCAAGCTGTTCGGCACCGACTTGAAGACGATGGAGGCCAAGGCCGTCGAGATCGAAAGCGCGATGAAGGGCATCGTCGGCGTGAAGGATCTGGGCATCTTTCGGCTCGTCGGCCAGCCGAATCTGCTCATCCAGGTCGACCGGGAAGCGAGCGCGCGCTACGGGCTCCTGGTGGCGGATGTGAATGCCGTCGTGCAGGGCGCGGTCGGCGGACAGGCCGTGACCAAGGTCTACGAGGGGGAGCGGCTCTTCGATCTGGTCGTGCGGTTCCTGCCCGAATATCGCCAGGACGTCGAATCGATCGGGAACATCCTGGTCAGCACACCGAACGGAGCCCGGATTCCGTTGAAACAACTGGCGACGATTACCACGCAAACCGGCGCCTTCATCATCTACCGGGAAAACAACGAGCGCTACATTCCCATCAAATTCAGCGTGCGGGACCGGGATCTGCAAAGCACGGTGGAGGAGGCGCAGGCAAAATTGGCGAGTGGGGTGACCTTGCCGGAGCGCTATCGCATGGAATGGGCCGGGCAGTATGATCAATTGAAGGACGAGCAGCAACGGCTGGTGAAAGTGGTGCCCATCAGTCTCGTTATTATTCTATTCCTGCTCTATACGACGTTCGATTCGCTGAAGAATGCGTTACTGGTATTGGTGACCGTGCCGTTTGCCCTGGTCGGCGGCGTCTTGTCACTGGTCGCGACGCAAACGCACTTCAGCATCTCGGCGGCGGTGGGGGTGATCTCCACGCTGGGCGTGGCGATCCTAGGTGGCGTGCTGCTCATCTCGCGGATCGAGGAGTTCCGCCGCACCGGGCTGGATCTCCGGCAGGCCGTTCTCAAAGGCGCCGACGTGCAGATGCGGCCGATCCTCATGGCCACGTTAGGCGCCGCCCTCGGCCTGCTCCCGGCCGCCATGGCGACCGGCATCGGGTCGCAAGCCCAGAAGCCCTTGGCCCGGGTGGTGGTCGGGGGGATGTTGACCGCCGCCTTCTTGATTCTCGTGGTGTTGCCGGTGTTGTATGAAATCGTGCATCAGCGGGCGAGTGAGGAACGGGGTCAGTAACCAGACAAGCGCCTCCGGGCAGCTTTAATCGGAAAGGAGTGCAGGTTGTGAAAATGTACCAACTGACTCGTGTGGCGTGCGGACTACTGATCGGCATGCTTGGCGGCGCACCGGTATCGTGGGGAGCGTCAGGGCATGGCGCCGTCCTCATCCCGGTGCAAATGCCGTATGAGGCGCCTCCCAAGAATCCGGACGTTCCGGATGTGTCCGTTCCGGCGAATACCAATCCGCTGAACGAAGAGGAGTTGAAGCGGGCGGAAGCGCTGCTGCCCATGCTCGAAGGGAAACAGGAATTTTGGGCGATGGGCGAATTCGTGCATCTGGGAGAGCCGTCCGTGCCTGCGTTGGTCAAAGGGCTCGCCATGCCGAGCCCGCGGATCCGCTATAACGCAATCGAGACGCTTTCGATGATGAAGGGGGTGTCGGGAGTGCCGGCTCTGCTGGCGACCGCCAAAGACCCGAACGAACTGCCGCGGGTGCGCGAGCATGCGCTCCGGGTGGCGATTCGCTTGGATTCGGCGAAGGCTCCGGAAGCCATCGAGGTCATGTCCAAGGATCAGAATCCGTCCGTCCGCAAATCGGCGGCCTTCGAGTCGCGGTACGTGCGGCAGAAGGCGGTCATTCCCATCCTCATTCCGATGGTCAGCGATGATGAGCGGTTCGTGGCCATGTCGGCCTTGCATTCGTTGTGGATCCTGACGCGGCATGAAACCGAGTTCCACGATTGGGATACGTCCAGCAAGCAGGATCGGCAAGCCTGGGCCGCAGAATGGGTGGACTGGTGGGAGACCAACAAGGACACATTCGAGATTCCGGAACCCCGCCGGTCGGGACGGAAAGATTAGCGCTCGCCAGTTGCGAGCCCGCGGATTCCTGTGTTAGTTGTATAGCGTGAAACGCGCAAAAGGCACTCCCATGGCTGCCCTCAAAATCGCCAAGCTGGGTAACCCGATCCTCCGCAAGATCGCCGTCCCCGTGGACCGGCGGGAGATCAAGTCCGCCGAGTTTCAGCGGTTGATTGATGACATGTTCGAGACCATGTATGACGAGCCGGGCATCGGTTTGGCCGCTCCGCAGGTCTCGCACTCCGTCCAATTGATCGTCATGGGCTGTGAAGGGGAAGGGGGATTTCCGGAAACGGTCCTCATCAATCCGTCGATCCTCTATTATGGTCCTCAACAGGTCGAAAGCTGGGAAGGCTGTCTCAGCGTCGACGGGCTCAGGGGTAAAGTCACCAGGCCGTCGCTCGTCCGAGTGACGGGCCTCGATCGCGACGGGAAGGCCATGGATTTCGAAGCCACCGGCCTCTACGCCGTGTGCATCCAGCATGAAATGGATCATCTCATCGGCAAGGTGTTTCTCGATCGGATGACCGACATGTCCACGCTGACGCAACTGCATGAGTTCTCACAGTACTGGCAAAAGGAACCGTCGACGGTCATCTAAACACCGCCCTCGTGTAAGACATTCGTGAAATCCCTGCTTCGTGTCCTGCAGTACCTCCGGCCGCATCGCCGTCTGGCCCTCATGACCCTCTTGTGCGCCGCCGGCGCCACCGCGTTGGAACTCGTGCCGCCGTGGGTCGTGAAGATCATCATCGACGACGTCATCCAGGCCCAACAGCCGGCCCTGCTGCCGTGGGTGGTGGGCGGGCTGGTCGCGGCCTTTGCGTTGAAAAACGTTTTCGCCTCCCTGCGGATCCGGCTGAATAACCTGGTCGAGCAGACCGTCGTGCACGATTTGCGGCGCCATGTCTTCGCGGCCTTGCAGCGGCTGTCGATCAACTATTTCGAGAACCGCTCGACGGGCGAAATCATGTCTCGGGTCACGAACGATACCGAACATGTGGAACGGATCTTCATCGACGGCCTCGAAGGGATGCTCACCGCCTCGTTGACGCTCATCGGCATCACCATTCTGCTGTTCACGCTCAATTGGAAGATGGCCCTGCTCGCGCTGCTGCCCATTCCGTTGCTCATCCTGGCGGCAAGCTGGTTCACCCGCACGGTTCATGGCTATTACCACGACATCCGGAAGCGCTCCGCCGAGTTGAGCAGCTATCTGCAGGATGCTTTGTCCGGCATTCGCGAGACGATGGGATTCACCCGGCAGGCGTACGAGCAGCGCCGGTTCGATGAGTTGAGCCGGGCCTACAGCGACACCAACCTGAAAGCGATGTATCTGTGGTCGCTCTATTCGCCGGGGATGATTCTCATCGGGAGCCTGGGCACGGCGCTCATCCTCTGGTACGGGGCCGGAGAAGTCATGGCCGGACGGCTGACCTTGGGCGAGCTGGTGTTGTTTCTGTCCTATCTTGCGCTGTTCTATGTGCCGATCAATCAGATCCATTCCGTCAACCATATGCTGCAGCATGCGCTCGCCGCGAGCGAACGGGTGTTCGAAGTGCTGGACGCGGTCCCTGAGGTGGCGGATCGCCCCGGCATCCCCGTGCCTTCGCGGAAGGTGGAGGGATCGGTGCGGTTCGAGCAGGTGCAGTTTCACTATCGGCCCGATGTGCCGGTCCTCAAAGATTTGTCTTTGTCGGTGGCGGCCGGAGAGCGGGTCGCGCTGGTGGGGCCCAGCGGCGCCGGCAAGAGCACGCTGTTGAAGTTGCTCATGCGGTTCTACGATGTGACCGACGGCGCGGTATTGATCGACGGCATGGATCTCCGCGATATGCCGCTCGCATATCTGCGGCAGCAGATCGGCTTCGTGCAGCAGGAGCCCTTTCTCTTTAACGGCACGGTGCGGGAGAATATTCTGTATGCCGATCTCGAGGCCTCGCAAGAGCGGCTTGAAGCGGCCGCGAAGGCCGCCCGGGCGCACGAGTTCATCGCCGCGCTGCCGGAAGGCTATGACACCTGGATCGGCGAGCGGGGCGTCAAATTGTCGGTCGGGCAGAAACAGCGGGTGTCGATTGCCCGGGTCCTGCTCAAGGATCCGCCCATCGTCATTTTCGACGAAGCGACGTCCAACATCGATACGGAGACGGAAGTCAAAATTCGGGAAGCCTTAAACGAATTGACCAAGGGGCGGACGACATTTATTATCGCCCATCGTTTATCG
Source organism: uncultured bacterium (assembly GCA_965285945.1). GTDB lineage: Bacteria > Nitrospirota > Nitrospiria > Nitrospirales > Nitrospiraceae > Nitrospira_D. The sequence continues at coordinate 73,729 of CBDIWP010000026.1, forward strand.
ACCCTGCACGATGTCGACCGGATCCTGGTGGTCGACGGGGGGCGGTTGGTCGAGGAAGGAGAACACGACGCATTGCTCCGCCTGGGCGGGGTGTACGCCGGACTTTATGAAGCACAATTTCAAGTGTGATGCATGCGGCGAGGGATGGTTGCGGATGCAGCTGTTCCGTCAGTATACTTCTCCACGAAAAACTAAAGGACGTAATGCCGGAATGGTCTTGATTTACGAGAATGATCCGCTCGATGATGAGAATGCCAGAGGCCGTTTTTACCATGTCTGCCGAGGCCGCATCGACCGCACCGAGATTCAGTTGCCGGCCGGGGAGTCGGTCTACGAATGTCCCGTGTGCGGGATCGATCTCGAAGCGGAAGATTTCTGGATCGCCAGACAGAAGGGCAGTGTATAATGCGTAGTCAACCTCATCACTCATCACCGCGCACGCATCACCGGGTGTGCCATGGCCGGTAGCGCAGGCCGCAAAATGGTGTCGGTCAGCCGCGGGCTCATGATGCTCTGCGACACGTGCCATAGCCAAGTGCTGGCTGAACATCTGGTCAACGAGAAAAACTTCGTCACCGATCACGAAGCCCTCTTCGATAGCATCTGCCTCGGCTGCACCGACATCAACCGGCCGCTGATCGACGACATGCTGGGCAGTTCAGAGTAACGTCTTCCCACATCCACTTTCCCTCTCATCTCCAACCGATACGGTTTCGTCCGTCACGATGCCGATTGATTGCCTTGGCCCAAAGGCAGCCAGGCACGACAGCATCGCGTAGGGCCGGCTTGAAAAAAAGCCGACGAGCGACAGAGAATGCGTCCCTGTGTTTCATACGTTCATTGCGACGGGTTGAAAGGAAGATCAACCCGTCGGACCGCTTACTCCACGTGAGTCGACCAACAACACGGAGCGCCGATGGGTCAGCGATACAACCAGTTATCTGAGAAGCACATCCAATTCATTCGCGAGCAGAAGATGTTCTTTGTCGGGACAGCGACTGCCGGCAGCCATGTGAACGTGTCTCCCAAAGGAATGGATTCGCTGCGAGTGCTGGGGAACGCTCAAGTCGTGTGGCTGAACCTGACCGGGAGCGGCAATGAAACATCGGCGCATATTCAACAAGACCCTCGCATGACCATCATGTTTTGTGCGTTCGACAAGGAGCCGGTGATTCTTCGGCTGTACGGCTCAGCCAAGGTTGTGCATCGCTACGATCCTGAGTGGGACGTCCTCTTTCCATTGTTCAAACCCCTGCCAGGCGCCCGGCAGATTTTCGACCTCACCATTCACCGCGTGCAAACGTCCTGTGGGATGGCCGTTCCGTACTTCTCCTATGTCGGTGACCGCGAATCGCTTTCTGAATGGGCGACAAAGAAGGGCGACGAAGGGTTGAAACGGTACTGGGCAGAGAAGAACCACACGAGTATAGACGGCATTCCGACCCACATCATTGCCAAACGGCAAGAACACGACAAAGGATCGGTATAGGGTAGCACGGGACGCAAATGGTATCAGTCAACCGCGGGCTCATGACGCTCTACGACATTTGCCATACCCAGGTCCTGCCTGAACACCTGGTCAACGGGAAAAAGCTTCTACCTCGGCTGATCGACAATAACCGCCTGTTGATCGACGACATGCTGGTCAGTTCGGAGTAGGTTCCTTTCCAATTCATCCTCCCAAGTCATGCTGCGCTACTGTATCCGATAGAACCTCGGCCATTCACAATTCCGAATGTCCCTATTGTTCGAATGCAATTACGTCAATATCCATACCTAGGTGTCATTGACTCAATCGGGGGAATCGGCAGAGAATACGCCGCTTGTTTGGCAATTCCCCTTAATTTGATAGACCATAAATGATCGAGTCCATCACCATCGCCGACATTGCGACCTACGGTAACACGCCGGAACGGCTAAATGAGTTGTCTCAATTCAATTTCATCTATGGTGCAAATGGTACAGGCAAGACCACTATTGGCCGTGTGATTGCCGATGAAGACAGCTTCCCAAGCTGCAAGGTGGTCTGGAAAAGTGGGACGAGCCTTCAGGTGATGGTTTACAACCACGATTTCGTTGATAGGAACTTCAATCAGTCGCCAGAGCTGAAAGGCGTCTTCACACTTGGGGAAAAACAGGTCGACGCATTAACGAAGATCGCAGAGGCGAAAGCAGAACTGGACTCTCTTACGGACAAAATCCAAAGTCTGACTCAAAGTTTGCAGGGCTCTGATGGCTCGGGTGGTAAGAAGGGTGAGTTGGCAAATCTTGAAGCAGGGTTAAGTGAGAAGTGTTGGGCGCAAAAGCAGAAGCACGATGCGAAACTCCAAGGTGCGTTTGAGGGGTATCGAGGTAGCATAGAAAAGTTCAAGGCGAAGGTCGTGCAAGAGTTGGCTTCCAATTCCGCGACACTTATGACGTTAGTGGAGTTGGAGAAGAAGGCTGAAACGGTATTCGCCTCAACGCCCATGACTGAGCAAGTCATTCCACTCGTTGAAGCGGCGAAGATTCTTGCGCACGAAACAAACCCTATTCTGAAGAAGCGTGTCATTGGTAAGGATGAAGTCGATATCGCCGCGATGATCAGGAAGCTCGGCAACAGCGATTGGGTTAGAAGAGGTCTTGGGTTTTACGACGTAAATGGAATGGTCTGCCCGTTCTGCCAGCAAAGCACAAAGGAGACATTTGCTCAGAGCTTAAGCGATTATTTCGATGAAGCTTTCGTAACAGACACCAAAGCGATTGATGACCTCGCTACCGACTACGAGATAGATTCTTCTCGGCTGCAGCAGCAAATTGCCTCAGTCATCGCTACACCGTCGAAATTTCTTGATGTCGAGAAGCTGAAGGTTGAAAAGGAACTGCTCGACTCCAAAGTCATGATCAACGTACAACGGCTTGCCGGAAAAAAGAAGGAGCCCAGTCAAATTGTTGAGTTGGAATCCCTCACCGACGTGGTGGTTGTGATTAAGACACTGATTCAGACCGCCAACCTTCTTATTTCTGAGCACAACAAGATGGTTGCAAACCTTTCGACGGAGCGCTGCACTCTTACGGCGCAAGTATGGAAGTTTGTGCTTGAGGAACTCAAAGAGGACTTTGTCGCATACAAGAAGGCACGAAATGGTTTGGATAAGGCAATTACCGCCATGACCGACCAAATCGCAGAGGCGAAAATCGTCAAAGCGAAGAAAGCTGCAACGATTCAGGAACTCGAAAAGCAAACGACGAGCGTCCAGCCGACGATAGATGGAATTAATTCACTGCTCTCGTCCTTTGGGTTTCAGGGATTTTCCCTGGCAATGGCAGCCAACGGCATGTCTTATAAGCTTGTTCGATCAGACGGTTCTGACGCCAAAGCGACGCTGAGCGAGGGAGAAAAGACCTTCGTCACGGTCCTTTACTTCTACCATCTCCTCAAAGGAAGCAACTCGGACAACGGGATGACCACAAACCGAATTGTCGTTTTCGACGATCCAGTTTCAAGCCTCGACAGTGATATCCTGTTTATCGTCGGTGGCCTTATCAAGGGACTGTTCGACGAGGTGCGAAGGAAAAGTGGCCACATCAAGCAGATCTTCGTCCTCACTCACAACGTCTATTTCCATAAAGAGGTCACCTATAATCCAAGACGTAAGGATGTGGCAATGAATGAGGAGACCTTCTGGATCGTCAGGAAAGTGGGGCTGTTATCGAAGTTGGACAAATGCCTGGCTAATCCCATCAAGACGTCATACGAGCTACTGTGGGCAGAAGTTAGAAAACCAGAACGCTCGAATCTTGCAATTCAAAACACGTTACGGCGCATTCTAGAAAACTACTTCAAAATCTTGGGCGGAATCGAACTGGACCAGCTCTGCGATATGTTTGAAGGAAAGGAGAAGATCATTTGCAAGTCTCTTTGTTCTTGGGTGCATGACGGATCACACTATGCGTACGATGACCTCCATGTCTCGATTGATGGCTCGATGGTGGATGCTTACCTCAAAGTCTTCAGAGCAATATTTGATAAATCGAAGCATTCTGCTCATTACAAAATGATGATGGGAGATGCTTTCGTAGAAGAATCTATAAGCGCTACAATTCTATAAGCTACCTTAGCGAAGGCCGATGGTAGGTGAGGCAGTTCCAACTAACGGTCTATTTACACTTCATTCCATCGAACTCCTTACCGATCGAATCTCCGCCGTCACGTGCCATTTATTGAGCAAGGGAAGACGACCTTTCCGTGCATCTCGACAATGAAATCCGCAAGCACCCGCAGTTGGTCGATGTGCGGTTTTGCCGCTTCACTGCTCTCAATGTAAAAACTTTTCCGCTTTTGTCTAGAAGATGGCTTTGACGGGCTTGGCAGTGGGTCGTTGTCCCCAAGGAAAGGGATAGAGGATGTCAGGATTCTTTAACGGATAAACAAATACTCTGTGGTAACCACATTTATGGAAGATTTTGCTAGTCTGGGTGCTGCCACCATCGGGCGGTCGCACGGCCTTGACGTGTAAACCGTTGGATGACAATTGAATCCCTCAGCATGAGGGGCGACCCTTGGAAGAGCGGAGTTCGTATCCAGCCACGCCTCGACGGTTATCTAGCTCGATCAAGCAGCAATCGTCCAAAAGTTTCCGGAGTTGCCGGCGTCCCCGTTGCACGCGGGATTTCATTCCGGGGAGGGACAGGCCTAGCTTCGTAGCCGCCTCTTGATGTGTCAGCCCTTCCAGTTCCACGAGCCTGATCGCCTCACGATAGTCGGCGGATAAACGGTTCAGCATCGGCCGAAGACAACCCGATAGTTCCATCTTTGCATCCGATTGGGAACCGGAGGAAGAATCGGCATCCTGCTCTTCCAGGTCGGCCGCTAGACCGACCGGAATCTCACGACGCCGTTCCGGCGAACGGTAGTAATCAATAATGACGTTCCTGGTGATTTGAAACATCCAGGAGACGAGCCGGTCGGGATCCTTGAGTTGCTCCAAGTGCCGATGCGCACGCAAGAAGACCTCTTGTAATATGTCATCGGCTTCCGCTTCATTGCCGACGCGCTTTCCTATGAAGGCCCGAAGACCTTCATGAACCTCTTGCCACACCGCCGCCGCCGTCTGCTCCATTGATGCCTCCTCGATTCGTCCTACGCTAATATGCCCGGTCTGAGAATGCAATGCAGGCGCATGCACCGGCTGCACCCAAGGATGCAGCCGGTGTACGGCTCCTAGAGTGCCGGCAGCGCAGCGACGCTCGTCTTGGCTGTTGCGCACGTTTGTCCCGCACTGGTTTTCCCTGACGGCGCGCAGCAGCCCGTACTCGATACCGGCCCGGTAACCGACAATTGCTCATGGACGAGAAAGACTTCCCATGCGTTCCCATCAGGATCGGAGAACCACACCTTGTCTTGGCGTGCAAAACAGCAGGCGGTATTCTCCTCAACCCGATCGATAAGGCCTTCCGCCTGTAAGCGGTCTTTCCATGCCGCGATATCCGCAAGAGACTCCACCTCGATGCCTAGATGGTTCACGGCGCTGACGCGACCCGTAGACGACACGAGCGACAAATTCAAGGCCGGACGGGTGAGGTCAAATTTGGCGTAATCGCCAGTCTGCTTTTGGGGTGCGATGCCAAAAGCTTTTTGATAGAACTCCACCGATGCGGGAACATTGCGGACGTCCAGGGAAAGATGTGGTCTCATGGCGTTCTCCTTTGCTTGTCTCTAGCGAAGGCCCTATTGCCTTCACACCTATAGACGGAGCGCTGTCGGAAAGGATGCAGCGAGCCCTGCAGGGGGCCGTGTTTGACAAATCAATTATTGTTGATATATAAGACGAGCATGGAATCAAGCACTGGACAGTCTGAGAAGCTCGCCGTATTGTTTCACGCGCTGCCCGACGAGACACCACCGGGCATCTCAGGCCGATCATTCGCCAAACCCGCTTCCTTCATAACCTTTGGACGTAAAAAGTGCCTTGATTGGCACACGCACTGCTCATCTCCTTGCAATAGCCTCAAGGGCCCGTGGACCGATGATTCACTGATTCGAGCTGGTCTCGATGAGTTGGAGGAGTTCGCCGCCGAGCTTAAGAAGCCGGTTCGCGGATCTACTCCTTCCCAGTGCTGCTAGCTCTTTTTTTTTATCCCTAAACAATCAAGAAGTATTGATGGGAGGAGTTGATGAGGAGACCAGAGGAGATAAAGGCAGTGATAAGAGCTGAATATGGACAGGCTGCTCGCCAGGCTACCAATGGGAAAGCGTCCTGTTGCGGTTCGGGTAGCTTACTGGAACAGGACAAATTGGATCCGATCACGGCCAATCTCTACGGAGCGGATGAGACCGCGGGATTACCGGCTGAATCGATCCGCGCGTCGTTTGGATGCGGCAACCCTACCATGTTGGCCACCATCCAACCTGGTGAGACGGTCTTGGATTTAGGTTCCGGAGGTGGAATTGACGTATTTCTCTCAGCCCGTCGGGTGGGGCCCAGCGGCAAGGTTTATGGTCTGGATATGACAGACGACATGTTGGTGTTAGCGCGGGAGAATCAGCGCAAGGCCGGTTTCGAAAATGTTGAATTCCTCAAGGGTGACATTGAGGAGATCCCGCTTCCTGACAACTCCGTCGATCTGATTATCTCGAACTGTGTGATCAACCTCTCTCCCGACAAGGACCGGGTGCTCAAAGAGGCGTTCCGCGTTCTGAAACCCGGCGGTCGCTTCGCAGTGACCGATATTGTGGTGCGGGGGGCCATTCCTTCCGAAATCCGCCACAGCGTGGAACTGTGGGCGGGATGCGTGGCAGGCGCATTGGAGGAAAGCGTCTATCGGACGAAACTCGCGGCTGTGGGCTTCCGCCAGATTACCATCGAACCGACGCGGGTCTACAGCGCTGAGGATGCCCGAGAGTTCTTGATTGGGGCGGGACTCAACGTAGAGCAGGTGGCGCAGCTCGTAGACGGCAAGTTCATCAGCGGCTTTATCCGGGCCGCGAAGCCGGGAGGAGAAGCATCTGTGTGCAGTCCAGGCTGCTGTTCTTAACTCTTTCCCTCTTCACCTAGAAAAGGACGTCTCCATGGATTTGGCATCGACCACCCCATGTTCTGCTGAAACGAAGCGGCTCAACCCATTTGAACGGTATCTGAGTGTATGGGTGGCTCTCTGCATCATTGTAGGTGTCCTGGTGGGCAGGACATTGCCGGGTCTTGTGACTGCGCTTCGTGCTTCCGAGTTCGGCGAGGGTAGCCATATCAATTTTCCGATCGCCGTGCTGATCTGGCTCATGATCATTCCCATGATGATGAAGGTGGACTTCAGGGCCTTGCGCGACGTCGGCCGGCGACCGGCCGGGCTGATGGTGACCTTATTCGTCAATTGGGTGGTGAAACCCTTTTCCATGGCCTTCTTCGCCTGGGTGTGCTTTCGGTTCCTTTTCGCATCGTGGATCACGCCCGGCGAGGCGGAACAGTACATTGCCGGGTGCATCATCCTCGCAGCAGCCCCCTGCACCGCCATGGTCTTTGTCTGGAGCTATCTGACTGATGGCGATCCGGCCTATACCCTCGTGCAGGTGACGGTGAACGACCTGCTTATGTTGATCCTCTTTGTGCCTATTATCGGTCTGCTGGTCAGTGGGGCCTCATCGCTCACCGTGCCCTATGCCGTGCTGTGGTATTCGGTGGTGGCCTTCATCGTGATCCCTCTCAGCGTGGGCACACTCCTCCGTGTGGGGCTCATACGGCGGTATGGAGAACGATGGTTTGTCGAGCGCTTGTTGCCGCGCTTTGCCCCCGTGACGATTAGCGCCCTGCTGCTGACACTGGTGCTGATCTTCGCCTTTCAAGCGGACAACATCATCACCAAACCCTGGCACGTGGCTCTCATCGCTGTCCCCATCCTGTTCCAAGTGTATATGAACGCCTCGATCGCCTACTTCCTGATGCGTAAGGTGCGCGTGCCGTATGCGGTCGCGGCACCGGGTGCGTTGATCGGCGCGAGTAATTTTTTTGAACTCGCGGTGGCAACGGCCATCGCCCTATTCGGTCCGGAATCCGGAGCGGCCTTAGCGACAGTCGTGGGAGTCCTGGTGGAAGTGCCGGTGATGTTGTCAGTCTGCAGTTTTTGCAATCGCACGAGACATTGGTTCATCCAGGAGGTGCCGGCGTGAAAAAGAAGGTGCTCTTTTTGTGCACGGGCAATTCAGCCCGCAGTCAGATGGCCGAAGGCTTGCTCCGCCATATGGCCGGCGAGTCGTTTGATTCGTTCAGCGCTGGGACTCACCCCGTAGGGCTGAACCCGGGCGCGGTCGCGGCCATGAAGGATATCGGCGTGGACATCGCCTCACATCGTTCCAAACATGTCGCCGAATTTGTGAACGACACCTTCGACTATGTCATCACGGTGTGTGACCGGGCGAAAGAATCGTGCCCACTATTCCCGGGTGGGCATCATTTGCTGCACTGGAGTTTTGATGATCCCGCGGTCGTCCAAGGCTCCGATGTGGAACGGCAACAAGCATTCAGCCGGGTCCGCGATGAAATTACCGCATACATTCAGAAGTTCTTGGACCCGATAAAACCAGTGAGCAAGTTATAGGGCAGGGAATTCAGGATATTAAAGGCAGCGCAGAACCTCGCAGGATAGCGGTCTATTTACACTTCGTTCCATCAAACACTTGGCAGGTCGAATCCCCTCCGGTCACGTGCCATTTCTTGAGCAGGGGAGGGCGATCCTCTCCGCGCATCTCGACCACGAAATCCGCGAGCACGCCTTCCGGCAGTTTGTCAATGTGCGGTTTTGCCGCTTCACTGATCTCGATGTAAAAGACTTTGCCGCTGGTCGAGATGAGGATCTGATTCTTTTCCTTGTCGATCAAGATGACAGGGCTGTAGAAGCTGCGATCTTCGGCATATGCCGGGATCCGAACGAATGCGCTGAGGAGACACAAAGAGAGGAAAAAGAGGACGGATAACCGTGGAAGGCGCATAACAGCTCCTCGGTCAGGGTGAATGATGCGCGTATTATTGCACTTGGGACGAGAAGAAGGGAACTACTAAAACGCCGGCTATGGAATCAGCACATCGGCCGTGGACACGTGGCCGGCCTTGATCCAGTAGGTTTGCAGGTCGGGCTTCGCCTGCATGAGCGAGATGATCAGGTATGCGGGAGTGGGAAGGTTGATCTTCGGCCAGATCTCTTCATAGTCAGTCGCGATCTTGATGTCGGTCACCGACGGACGGGCCGGGTCGTGCGGATGGGAATGGTAGACGACTTGAAGGTCGAGACCCTTGTTGCGCATGTCTTTCTTGGCTATCGAGAAATCCTGCATGTCCATGACGAAGGCGATCTCCGCGCGCTCGGCCGGCGAGAGGCGATCGAGATGCGCCATTTTGGCCGGATCGAAAGACGACAGACTTTGCGCGCCTTCCAGCGCGACGATGTTCTTGATCCGGTAGAGCGTCGTGACCGTCTTGCCGGTGCCCGCCAGCAGGCCGCAGCATTCGTACGGCGCGAGTTCTTTCGCGTGGGCGACGATGTCGGCAAGAATGTGCTGTGGGATGACCAGATCCGCCACGTTGTTCAGATTGTGCAGGTGACGGTGTAGTCCATGCTGAGGTCTTTGATCTTCGGGTGCTCGCCGCAGAGCGGGCAGGCGGGATCTTTCGGCCGCCCGACCTTGCGGAACTTCATCTCGAGCGCATCATAGATCAGCAGCTTGTTCGCGATGGTCTCGCCGATGCCGAGCACTTCCTTGATGGCTTCCGAGGCCTGCAGAATGCCCATGGTCCCGGCCAGGACGCCCAGCACGCCCGCCTCCTGGCAGTTGGGCACGAGCCCGGCCGGAGGAGGTTCAGGATACAAACAGCGATAGCAGGGGTAGCCTTCGTGCGGCTTGATGGTGGTGAGCTGACCCTCGAAACGGAACATGCTGGCCGAGATCAAGGTTTTCTTGGCGAAGAAGCAGGCGTCGTTGACCAGGAAGCGCGTGGCGAAATTATCCGATCCGTCCAGCACGATATCGTACTGCGAAACCAGCGGAAGGATATTGTCGGCGTCGACGAGCTGGTGATACGTCTTGACGGTGACATCCGGGTTGATCGCGGCCAGCATCTTGCGGCCCGATTCGACCTTCGGCTGGCCGAGCGTCCCCGTCGAGTGCATGATCTGCCGCTGCAAGTTCGATAGGTCCACGACATCGCCGTCCACCAGGCCGATCGTCCCGATGCCGGCGGCGGCCAGGTAGAGGGCGGCGGGAGAGCCAAGGCCGCCTGCGCCGATGAGCAGGACTTTCGCCTTCATCAGCTTTATCTGCCCTTTGCCGCCCACGTCCTGCAGGATGATGTGGCGGCTATACCGTTCGATCTGCTGTTCGGTGAGTTCCATAAAAAACCTGTGATCGGTGATATGTGATCAGTGATGAGTTCGGAACAGGGAAGACGATGTGCCTCGCCGCATCACTCATCACCGTCCACTATTCACTGCCTTTACTCCACGACGTTCAACTCTATCGGATCGACGATGCAGCCTTTGTTCCGGAGGCCCTCGATCGACCGTTCGATTTCCGCCGTTTCGCCGGACAGCTCGACGTCGACCCAGCCGGTCGTCTCCCGCACGTCGGCCCGCCTGACGTTGGTGATGATGTTATATTCGCGGCCGATCTGATAGATGATCGGTTCCTTCACTTTGTCTTCCGGAAAGCGCACGTGAAAACGTAGATGAGCCATGACTAACCTCCTGCAATGGCAGGGACAATGGACACTTCATCGCCATCCTTCAGCGAGGTTTCCTTCCCTTTGAGGAAACGGATGTCTTCTTCGTTGACATAGATGTTCACGAACCGGCGCAATTCGCCCGATTCATCGCACAGCCGGTCTTTGATGCCCGGATGCGCGTCGTTGAGCGTCTCGATCATCTGCGTGATGTTGTCGGCTTTGGCTTCTACCTCGCCCTGGTTTTTGGTCAGCGGGCGGAGAGGAGTCGGGATGCGAACTTTAATCATGCGTCACCACCACCATTTTTGCCCATCTTAAAAGTTTTCTCGAAACTCACGAGGCTCGGCGCGATGCGGGTCGGCCGCCCCACGGCATCGATCACCGCTTCCTGTGTCTTCAGCCCGTTACCCGTGATGTAGGCCACCGTCACCTCATGTTTCTTGATGACGCCTTGCTTGACCAGCTTCTTCAAGACCCCGATCGTCACCCCGCCGGCCGTCTCCGCGAAGATGCCTTCGGTCTGTGCCAGCAGCTTGATGCCGTCCACCACTTCTTCGTCGGTCACCATGTCCATGGCGCCGCCGCTCTCCGCCGTGGCTTTGAGTGCGTAATAGCCGTCGGCCGGATTGCCGATCGCCAATGATTTCGCAATGGTCTTCGGCTTCACCGGCTTGAAGAAATCGCGCCCCGCTTTGAATGCCGTCGAAATCGGCGAGCAGCCTTCCGCCTGGGCGCCGTTGATCTTCGTCCGAACGGAATCGACCAGCCCGAGCTTGTGCATTTCGTGCAAACCCTTCCAGATCTTCGTCAGCAGCGACCCGGAGGCCATGGGGATGACCACTTGATCCGGCGTCTTCCATCCGAGTTGCTCGACCGTTTCATACGCCAGGGTCTTCGATCCCTCCGCATAGTACGGGCGGATGTTGATGTTCACGAAAGCCCATCCATGCTCGCCGGCGATTTCGCTGCAGAGCCGGTTCACGTCGTCGTAATTGCCTTCGACCTCCACGACGTTCGGCTTGTAAATCAAGTTGCCGAGCACTTTCGCCGCTTCCAGATCGCCGGGGATGAAGACATAGCAGTGCAGATTGGCGGCGGCGGCATGGGCCGAGACCGAATTCGCCAGGTTGCCCGTGGAGGCGCAGGCGACCGTCTCGAATCCCAGTTCCCGCGCGCGGGTCAGCGCCACGGCGACGACACGATCCTTAAACGACAACGTCGGGTGATTGACCGTGTCGTTCTTGATATAGAGCTCGTCCAGTCCGAGGTACGAGCCCAGGTTCTTGGCGCGCACCAGCGGGGTGAGACCGGCATGGGGGCCGACGAAGTTGGTGCCCTCGACGGGCAGCAGGTCGACATAGCGCCACATGCTGTGCGGACCATCCTCGATCTTCTTCCGGGAAATGTTCGCCTTGATCTCCTCGTAGTTGTATTTCACTTCGAGGGGACCGAAGCACATCTCGCAGACGTGAATGGCTTTGGTCGGATATTCCTTGCCGCACTCCCGGCACACCAGCGCTTTCATTTTGCTCATAGCCACACCACGGTAGGTTGTTGGGTCTTACGGTTGGACAGCACAGCCTGCATAAGGATCTCCGTCGTCGAACAGTTCGGTGATGGTCGGATGGTCGCCGCATAACGCACAATTGGGATTACGCTTCACTTTGATCTCGCGGAACTGGGTTTTCTTGGCATCGAAGTCCATGATCCGGTCGGTCAATGGCCGGCCGATGCCCAGGACCAACTTCAGGGCTTCCGTGGCTTGAATCGTCCCGATGATGCCGGCCAGCACGCCGATCACACCGGCTTCCTGGCAGGAGGCGACAAGGCCGGCCGGAGGCGGCGTCTTGAACACGCACCGATAGCAGGCCGACTTTCTCGGGAGGATCGTGGTCACACGGCCGTCGAAACGCAAGATGCCGCCATGCACCAGCGGCTTCTCGGCAAAGAAACAGGCGTCGTTGATCAGGAACTTCGCCGTGAAGTTGTCCACGCCATCGATCACGACATCATAGTCGCTGAAAATCTTGAGGGCATTGCCGGCCGTCAGCCGTTCTTCGTACATCGAGACGTGGACGTCGGGATTCAAGGCTTGGATCTTGTCTTTTCCCGACTGCACCTTCGGCCGCCCCACGTCCGACGTGTGATGGAGGATCTGACGCTGCAGGTTGGTAAGATCCACCACGTCGCTGTCGATCAAACCGATCGTGCCTACCCCGGCAGCCGCCAGGTACAGAGCAGCCGGCGACCCGAGTCCGCCCGCGCCGACCAAAAGAATCTTCGCCTTGACGATCTTCTTCTGGCCCTTGCCGCCGACTTCCGGCAGGAGAATGTGCCGGCTGTATCGATTGATCTGCTCTTCGGTAAAGTCCATTGTCCTACGGGATGCTGAAAATGGTTATGTGCGCACCCGCCCAACCCCGCCGCGCCGAGACGCGTCTTTCCACGCGCTTCGTTCTCGGTTCGAAGAAATCCTCAACGTACCCCACTCGGGAAAGAGCTGCAGCAGCTCGGGGTTGGGCGGGTGAAGAATATCACGCCTCCGGTTTCTTCTCGCCTGCGGCCTTGCTGAACGACCATTTTGATCATCCCTCCTTCAGTGCTGCGTTCAAGACGGTCAAATGTTGAAGTATTTCTCGATACTGATGTAGCGCTCGCCTGTGTCGCATAGGATCGTCACGACGTTCTTGCCGGGACCCAGTTCATCAGCAATTTTCTGGGAAGCGAAGACGTTCGCGCCGGCCGAAATGCCGACGAGCAGGCCTTCCTTTTTCGACAACTGCTTGGCCGTCTGGTAGGCCTCATCATCCGTCACGGTGAGTACCCGGTCGATAATCTTCCGGTTGAGCACCGCGGGAATAAATCCGGCGCCGATGCCCTGAATCTTATGCGGGCCCGGGTCGCCCCCGGACAGCACCGGAGAGCCGGCCGGTTCCACGGCGATCACTGTGACGGACGGGTTCCGTTCCTTGAACAGTTCGCCGCAGCCGGTGATCGTTCCGCCGGTTCCCACCGCCGCCACAAATGCATCGATCTTGCCTTCCAGCGCATCCCAGATCTCCGGCGCCGTCGTTATCTTGTGCATGGCCGGGTTCGCCGGATTCGAAAATTGATCCGGCATAAAGTACGAGGGATTCTGCGCCAGGATGCTTTCCGCTTCCTTGATGGAGCCCTTCATCCCTTCCCAGGCCGGCGTGAGCACGAGTTGAGCGCCGTAGGACGACAACAAGCTCGCCCGCTCCATGCTCATGCTTTCCGGCATCACCAGGATCAGTTTGTATCCGCGCACCGCGGCCACCAGGGCCAGTCCGATACCCGTATTGCCGCTGGTCGGTTCGACGATGGTACCCCCCGGCTTGAGTTTACCCGTCCGTTCCGCCTCATTGATCATGTTGAGGCAGATCCGATCTTTCACGCTGCCGCCCGGATTGAAGAACTCGACTTTGCCGTAGATCGTCGCCGAGCCCGGCTTCGACAGCCGGTTCAACCTGACGAGGGGCGTCTTTCCGATCAGTTCGGTGATGTCTTTATGCAGGATCGCCGTCACAGGCCGCCTCCCATGTAAAAGAGAAATTCGACCTGGTCGCCTTCATTGAGCGACGTGGTGGCGAGATGGTCCCGCTCCAGCATCTTATCGTTGACCTCGACGGCCACCATCTGGGGTTCGATCTTCTTGGCCTTGAGCAAATCAAGGACGGTTCCGCCCTGAACCTCTTCTGCTTTTCCGTTGATCTTGACCTGCATGGATTCTCCGAAGTTGGCCTAGAGATTAAGGAATTTTGCCAAACTAGCAAAGGCGCGCGCTCATTGTCAAGGTTGCATCCCCGACCCGTGAGAGACAGGACGCATGGAGAGGATTCAGCGCACTCGTGAGGCGCCGCGCACACCAAGCCAGACATCATACGCTACAACGGCCTAGCTTGACTTTGCAGAGGGTTCGCCGCCACTATGCCGACTCTTTTTGGAGGCCGTGCCATGTGGAAAAGGAATTTTCTTTTTCGCGCCGCCGAGGCGATTCCCTTGAAAGAGTCAGAAAACGAACTCTTTCACGATACCGAGCCGGCCATGGATAGCGCGGGTCTCACCTTCGATAAATTTTTGTCCGTCTGGGTCCAAGGCGAGGGCGACGACGATAAACCGTCGGTCTTCACCAACGTATATGTCCGCACCGCGACGCTGGACGTGACGAAACACGTCGGCTTTCTGCAGCCGCTGCAGGGCCGGTCTCATCAAATCAAGCAGATGCTCACGCCGGATCAAAAGCAATTCCTTCGCCAGTGGCTGGAGGCACACGCGCCGCACGCCTGGGAATCGTCCGAAGACCACTTCCGGGAGTTATTCGAACTGGAATGATCCGGCCGTTGTTTTTCTCCAGGTCGAACCACCCCTTGGCGGGCCTCCTCTTCTGCATAGTGGTGACGGCGCAGGGACTTGCCGGCCACCGGGCGTCGGCATTGACCCTCGAGGTGTGGTATGCCCCCGAAGACGAGCCTCTCAAGCATGTCGTGCGGCTGTACGATCGTGCGACGCGCTACATTTTCGTGTCGGTGTACGGGCTGACCTCGCCGATGGCGGTGAAGGCGCTCGTGGAGGCCAAGAAACGCGGCGTCGATGTCCGTGTCATCACCGACCGGCGGCGCCTCGAAGATGGCAAACAGCAGGCGGCGGTCTCGACCCTTCGATTGGCCGGCGTTCCCGTCCGCGTGAACCGGCACGAAAACTTAATGCATCTGAAGCAGGTCGTCATCGATGACGAAGTCAATACGAACGGTTCGATGAACCATACGACCAGCGGCAATCGGTACAATGACGAACGACTGGACATCATCCGGGACTATGCCACTTCGGTGAAGGCCCGCGAAAAGTTCTTGTCGTTGTGGAAAGATCACACGCGATTTCGTCCATGGCGCGAGTAGCAGGATGTTGAAAAATGGCTGCCAGCTCGCTGCGAGGGATACGGGGCGCTCACCATCTCGCGCCCGTGCGCAAACCTGACGCTCGTTATTCCTCGCGTCGCGCACCTTGCCTTTTTGAACATCCTTTCGGTTAAGAGGGTAAAGACAATTCCTGGACTGCTGAGGACCTAGAGTGACCAATCTCAGGACAGACGTGGAAACCGACATTGCGGTGGTGGGCGCCGGCGGGGGAGGGGCGGTGCTGGCGCTCGCGTTGGCCCAGAAGGGCATCCGCACCATCGTCCTTGAACGGGCGGGCGGGCCGCCGCAGGGCTTGCGCGGGGAGATCCTGCAGCCCAACGGTCAGCATGTCCTCGACCGTCTCGGGTTGCTGGACAAACTGCCGAAGGAGTCGACGCGCACGGTGCGCAAGTTTCATTTCTGCCGGGCCGGCGGCGAACGGCTTTGCACGGTCGACTACGGTGATCTGCCGCCGCCCTACAATCGTGCGGTGGTGACGCTGCCGAACGCCGCCCATCATGCGATCCTCGAGGCCATTGAAGCGGAACCGTCCGTATCCTTGTGGTATGGAGCGACCTTTACGGGATTGCTCCGCGAGCAGGAACGGGTGGTCGGCCTCACGGCGACCAGAGGGAGCGAGGGGGTGACGGTCAAGGCGAAAGTCGTTGTCGGGGCCGATGGAGCGTTGTCAGCCGTGCGGGAGGCGCTGCACATTCCCGCCGACCTGCATCTCTACCCTCAGGGGTACCTGATCGCGATCCTGGATGCGCCCACGCCGCTCACCGAGGCGAAGTACTTCGTCGGTAAGAAAACGATCCTCGGCATGTTTCCCGCCGCGGGCGACAAGGTCTACCTCTTTTATATGATCGACGCCGGGTCGTACGATCGTGTGAAGGAGCAGGGCATCCCCGCACTGCAACGCGCCTGGTCCGCCATCGATCCCTCGTCACAGCCGCTGTTCCACAGCTTGCGGGATTGGCGGCAGACCGCCTTCATGCCGACCGGCCGGGTGAGAACTCCCACCTGGGTCGCGGACGGCGCAGTGCTGATCGGGGATGCCGCGCATGCGATGAATCCCCATGCGTCCCAAGGGCGGATGCAGGCGATGGTGGATGCGATGACGCTCGCGGATCTCCTCCCGGAGTGTTTGGCGGGGAACGATTATTCCGCGGCGAATCTGCGACGCTATGAACAAGCCCGGCGGCCGCAGGTCACGATGCTGCAACGGCTGGCGGACGAGCAGGTGTTGTTCTGGAATACCGCGAATCCCGCGATCGGGTTTCTGCGCGATCGCGTGTTTCGCACGCTGGACCGCAATGCGCGTTTGCGCTATCGCGTCCTGGCGACGACGGCGGGTCTGCGCAGCGCGGCGCCGTTCAATGTGCTCGATCGCGTCATGGCGGCCGGTTTCATACCCGATCCCTCGGCGCATAACATCACGGCAGGAAAGGCGGGATAGCGGGATGTCATCCGTAGACTGGACGATCGACGGGTTGCCGGAAGACACGCAGCAGTTGCTGCGCAGCTATGTGAAGGACGTGGCGAAGGTCTACGGCAATCAATTGGAGGGGCTCCTGCTGTACGGCAGCGCGGTTCGCCAGGAATTCCTCCCCGGCCGCTCCAACCTCAATCTGCTGCTCTGCCTCACCTCCTATGACGGCGCGTTGCTGAAGCGATACGCTCCGGTCCATGCGCGATGGGCCAAAGAGCAAATCGTGGTGCCGTTGTTTCTGACCAAAGACGATCTGCAATCCGCCGCTACGGTGTTTCCGCTGGAATACCTGGATATTCATGAATGTCATCGTGTGCTGTGGGGGCAGGATCCGTTCGTCGGACTCAAGGTGGATACCCGCTATCTCGCAGGCGAAGTCCTCCAGGGCCTCCGTGGCAACCTCTTGCGTGTGCGTCAACGATTCGTCGAAGGCGGCGGCGCGGAAGAAGCCGCGACGATTCTCCTGCCGTTGTCCATCACGGCGCTGCTGCCGGTCTTGCGCGGCGTGCAGCGATTGCTGGGGCGGCCGGTCGTCTCCCATGGCGAGCCGCTTTTGAAAGACATGGAAACGCTGTGCGGAACGGCGCTGCCCGGCTTGCGTGATGCGCTGTTGTTGAAACAAGGGCAGATCACACCCGGGCAGAAGGAAGTGCCGAGATTGATGGATCGGTACCTCGACAGTTTCGGACGATTGGTGCAGGCGGTGGAAACGCATATCCGGCAGGGGCAGGCATGACCGGCATCCGGCCGAAGTATCTGGTGCTCATCACGACGGTGTTGCTGCTCCTGTGGGCCGGAATTGCGCAGGCCGCGCTCTACGACCGGCCGAAAGAGCGACCCCAGTTGCCGGGTCCCATGGGCTATGTCAGCGACCATGCCCAGGTGCTCGGCGATGATTGGAAGGCGCGGATCCGGTCGGTCTGCCAGGACCTGGAGCGCAAGACCGGCATCGAAATGGTGGTGGTCACTGTCTCGACGATCAAGCCGTTCGGTTCAGCGAACGAATATGCCGCCGCGCTTTACGAAAAATGGGGCATCGGCTCCACCCAACAGGAACATGGCGTGATGGTGCTGGTCGCGGTGCAGGAGCGGCAAGCCGCCATGACGTTGGGCCGTCAGATGCTGCCGATCATTACGCCGGCCGTGATGAGCGAGGTGGGCGGCGCCTACCTCCATCCCTCCATTGAACTCGGGCACTACGGGGAAGGGCTCTACCGGACGGTCGTGGCGCTGGCGGCGCCCGCTCAGCATGTGCGCGTCGGCTCCCTGGGAAAGACCCACTTCAAGGGCGTGGGGTTTTGGATCACCTTGTTCACCAGCATCGGAGCCATCTCCTTCTTCTGGTGGATCAGCCGTCCCGATCTCCGTCATCCGTATCGCCGGATCCAGAAAGGCGAGTTCTGGGGAACCGGCCAAGGCGGCTTCGGCGGCAACTGGGGCGGGTTCGGCGGAGGGACGAGCGGGGAGGGGTATAAGTAGGACGCGTCGAACCGCAGGGACCGATGCTCACAAGAAGTTGTCCCCTCCACACCGACCTCTAGATCTCTAGATAAGGAAGAGTCCCGCCCGTTCTATGCGCGTCCGCATTTCCGTTGCTCGCTGTGTGCTGCTCCCTACCTTTTGTTAACCCCACGGTCGCACCTCTCTGGCATGGCCTCGTAGTTTTCTCTGTCGTTTCAGGTCGCTCGGCCCGCGACGGACCGGCACAATGATTGCTTCCTGCGCGGCTTTCGGCGGCCCGACTCGTTCTTTACACTTCGTGAAGGAGGACGAATGTCTCGACAGACATGGATCCATGCTGGTGCCGCATTCACGGCTAGGGCATTTCCAAGCATAAGCAAGGGAGTGCCCTAGTCGCCTTTCCAACCAACATTCTCGTACAACGGCCGAAACTTGCAGCCCGCGTACGGGTAATACCTACAGCGGACTCCACCATTGTTGCGCCAGGACAGGTAATGTCACCGATCACGACTTTTCAGTACTTCCTGTACGGGTTATTTCCATCACTCTGCTGACGGAGCCTGCGCTCCATACCCGTCGTATCCCATACATGTTTCCTTTCCGTTCAACCCTCAAGGCGAAAGCCGCATAAGGAGGTTTCATGCCACGAGATATCCGCCGCCTCTCCATACCCGCTGTCAATCTCGTGTGGGGTGCCACCTTCCTTGCGGTGACGGCCGTGTCCTCCATGGCTCAAACGGTCGAAGTGCCCAATGTGAGGCCGACCCGGCCGGACGATAGTTTCACCCGGCTGTTTCCGGGATTGCCGCCATTCGCCTCTCCCACTGACGATCTCCGTGAGCAGGTGAAAAAGTTCGGTCAAAAAGGAGGGGTCCTGGATGCCCACGATCTGTTGACGGATCCCATCCAATCGATTCTGAATCCCGGGGTCTTCAGTCCGCTGAACCCCGACAATCCCACTATGCCGGCGGGCATCACCTTTCTCGGACAGTTCATCGATCATGATCTGACGTTGGATCTCAAGTCCCCGCTGTTGGAAATCAGCAGCCCGAAACACACGACCAATTTTCGGACGGCGGCTTTCGACTTGGACAGCGTGTATGGCAACGGGCCCGAGGACTCGCCGCAGCTCTACGATCGAAGTTCCGGCTTGATCAAGCTGCGCGTCGACATCCTTCCCGAATCCGAGGCCCTGTCACGCAAAGGAGCGGTGCGCTACGATCTGCCGCGCGACGGCAATCTGCAAGCTGTCCTCGGCGACGGCCGCAATGATGAAAATGTCATCATCAGCCAGCTGCATGTCGCCATGCTGCGCTTTCACAACGCGGTCACGGATCATCTGAAGGCCCAGCCGTCTCACGCGGGAGACTCTCCGGCGCAGATTTTCGAGCGGGCGCAGCGGCTGGTGCGCTGGCACTACCAATGGATCGTGCTGAAGGAGTTTCTCCCGCTGACGATCGGAGAGGATCGAGTCATGGACATTCTGCGTCAGGGCCAGCGGTTTTATAACCTCAACGATCCCGCGACGTCGCAGGGGCTTCGGAACGCGCGTGGGAATCCGCTGATCCCCATTGAGTTTTCAGTGGCGGCCTATCGGTTTGGTCACTCACAGGTCAGGCCGAGCTATCGCGTGAATTTCGGTCCGGATAACGGGTCCCCTTTTTTTGCGTTCCTGTTGGACGACACAGCGGATCCCAATGATCCCGACCCGAATGACCTGCGGGGCGGCAAGCGAGCCGCGCGTCGGTTCGTCGACTGGCAGACCTTTTTTGACTTCGGCGACGGCAATATGAGGCCGAACAAGAAGATCGACAGCAAACTGTCCAGCCCCCTGATGGACATGCCCGGGTCTCGCGGCATGGCGCCCGGTTTGCCGCCGGACGGAGTACAGTCTCTGGCGTCCCGCAATTGTATGCGGCATGTGAATTTCGGGCTCCCCTCGGGACAGGCCATTGCCCGCGTCCTAGGGGTCCGCGTATTGACGCCGGACCAATTGGCGGACGCGGCCCCGTATGGTTTGGAGAAGAGCACCCCGCTGTGGTTTTATATCTTGAAGGAAGCCGAACTGCTGGAGGACGGCCTGCGCCTCGGGCCGGTCGGCAGCCGGATTGTGGGCGAGGTCTTTATCGCCTTGCTCAAGGCGGATCGTTCTTCGTTCCTGGCTTCGGAACCGAAGTGGAGGCCCGTCTTGCCCTCACTGTCCCCGGGCGACTTTCGGATGACCGATCTCTTGACGTTTGCGGGGGTGGTGCCGCCGCTGAATTAGGCATGGCCATCAGCCGGGTGGGAGCGAGCGGTCATCATGCCACTCGCTCCCGCGCCGGAACCGGACGGCCCTCTTCAAGATCCTGCAGATCGGCCCAGGCCGTCAGATCGGTGCGGGTGGGATCGACGGCGTCCCGGAGTTGGTTGAAATAGGCTTGTTTCTCCGGCGAGCTCGGTCCCCGGGTCACCATCATGTCATTCCATGCCTCTATCTCGGCCGGCGGGTGGTGCGTCGCTGTCTTACGGAACCATTGAGCGACTCCATCGTCCGTCGGATTCGCCGCGACCGCTTCTCTGAACCGGGTATCCGTCACGCCGGCAAACTCCAGCAAGCGCACGTCCATCGGGCAGGGGTAGATGTATTCCCCTTCGGTGCCGGCGAGCACCGCCCGGCATTTGTCGATCATACGAGCCAAATGCACATAGCCTTCCAGCTTCTCGCGCATGCTGCGAGGAAATGAGCGGCGCAGGTCCATGGTCAGTGTGTTCCAGTCCATGTCCAGTCCATGCCGCCGATCCGTTCGGGAGAGGCGGCATGGAAACCCGGTTAGAGCAATTTATGATTGGTGAACGAGAGATACTTCACCACGACTTCGCCGTTTTCAAACGCAATGATTCGGCGGGTCGCCGGAAGGTCTGAGGACCCGACCCGCACATGCGTGTCGGTGAAGCACTCCACATTGTTCAGTTTTCTGTCGGTAGGAGAATAATAGTACACGGAATACTTCGTCGTCAGGTTCTTCTGATCCTGCGTGACGGCGCTTTCCTCCACGTTGATGGAAAACGCGAAAGGCGTCATGCCGGGATGCGCCATGGTGCGGTTGATCTGGGTAATGCGGTTGTCCTTCAGGCGATAAAACGAATTGGAACCGTGGATGACGAGCTTGGTCCCGAACGGGTGGCCATCCTCTTCCATGGTCAGCGAGTATTTGCCGTCCGATTCTTCAAAACTCCGCGGGCCGCGATGGACGGCGATCATGCCGAGTTGTTCCTGCGCCCATTTTTGAATGTCGGGGTCGTCCACCTGCACGGTCACCTCGCGTGGACCTTTCACCGTCACCGGTCCGCGGGTTTCCTTCCCGTTCACATTCACGGTCAAGTCGGCGGTGAAGCCTTTGAAATCCTTTTGCCAACGGGCGGTCTGTTCGAACGCCTGGCGAAGGAGTGCTCGAGCTTTGGGGTCGTCGGCCACGGTCGGTTGCTCGGGTTTATGGTGTTCCAAGTTCAGTCTCCTCCTAAAAGATGGTCCATGTGCCTGCCGATTATACCGGCGCTTGCGGGGAGCCTCAATGGTGGATTCCCTGGCGGAAAGGATGAGCCACGACGCGCGGTCATCGGGGCTTTTCTCCTCTATGGATGAGACTCCAGGAGATTATTCCAAAATTCCTCTTGATTCTGATATACTTCGCCGATTTTTTCGGCTTGGTGGACCTGATCGACCGGGGCCGATCAGCTCAAGGGCGGGTACTGAGAAAGGATTGGCATGGAACGACGAGCTGCTTCCCACACTGAAGAAGAGGAAATGAATACACGTCGGCGGCTGCTCAATGCGGCCCGAAAAGGCGATGCCAAGGCCATCGGCAAGCTCTTTGAGTTGTATCAGGTCCGTGTGCTCAGCGGCGATCAACTGGCGAAGGTGAACAAAACCTCCACCTACATGGTCCCGGTCAAACCAAGCAAGGGTGGGAAATCATCCAAACGGGCAGGGAAGGCGACCAAGTCGGCCGGCACACCGCCGGCGAAGCCTCACGTCAAGCCGGCGAAGCCGTCCGCCCGTCCGTCGTCGAAACCGAAGAGAAAGCACAAATAGCCGTCTCCCGCTACTGAATCGATACCCGTAATCCGCCTCCGGCCAGTTTGGTCGCCACTTCTTCCGCCCGTTCGGACGCTCCGGCAAAGACCATCGCTTCGCCCTCGTGATCGATCCGGTAGGCCAATTCAAAGGCCTTGGAGGACGTCATGCCGGGAATGAACCGGCAGAATAAGTCGATGACTTGCTGATAGGTATGGCAATCGCAGTTGTACACGGTCACGCGCGACTCGAAGTCGTCACCGGATCCGGTCCCGGTTTCTTCCGTGATGTCGGGGATGGTTTGGGGTGTCGATATGGCCATGACGTCTGTCGCGAGCGGCACTCTAATAGCCGGTTCGCTCAATTAAATAGTTCTCCAGCCTTACGCCGTCACGCCGGATGCTCCGCTTCAATAGCGAAAAATGCACGGGCGAATCGGTGGCGGCGGCGAGCGCATGCTCACCTGCGAGGTGTACTGTATACACCAGCGCCGCGGCAGTTTTCAGCAGGGCCAAACCATAGTCGAAGGCATCGGTATCGCGCTCCCTGTCGGAAACCAGGCTCGACCGGCGAATCTGCGCCACGGTGAAGGGACGCGTCTTGAACCGGTCATCCGTGAGAAGCGCACCCGGGTGCGACGCTCCCGGCGGTGTCCCGAAGAGACCGATGTGAAAACGGTGATCGCCGTTCAATGCCGCATGGAAGCGGGCTCGCCATGCGGCGTCCGAGAAGTCACGATCCACGGCGGCCGCGATTTGCCCGGAGAGCGTCCCGCTGACAGGATAGCCCTGTACCAAGCGTCCCTCCGAGAGGAGACCCGGATAGGTATCCCCCATGCGATCGGGGTAGGCCGTCGTACCGAAAAACGGGCTGACCTGGAGCGCCATGTAGTCCCTGAAATGCACGCGGGAAAATGTCGCGAGGAGCCGGTGTAAGGTGCGCTCGTGACAGAGGTGAAAGGGATAGAAGAGGACGTCCGTCGTTGGCATGAGATTCATCGACAACGAAATCGCTTCATGCTAATGTCCGCCGCCGTGCGACATCTGTGGGCATCCTGGCTCGATCTGCTTCTCGTCTTTATTCCGGTGACGGTGGCCCTGGAACTCCTGAAGGCTGACCCGCTCTTTGTTTTTGTGACCTCCGCATTGGCGATCATTCCACTGGCAGGCCTGCTCGGGCGAGCCACGGAACACTTGACCTGCCACGTCGGAGCCGGCATCGGAAGTCTGCTCAATGCGTCGCTCGGCAACGCCGCCGAGCTGATCATCGCCTTCGTAGCGCTGCGTGAAGGACTCCACGATGTGGTCAAGGCCTCGCTCACGGGGTCAATCATCGGCAATGTCCTGCTCGTTCTCGGGGCGTCCATGATAGCCGGCGGCATGAAGCACGAGCGGCAGAAGTTCAACCAGACCGCCGCCGGGTTGGGTTCCAGCATGCTGGTCCTGGCGGCGGTCAGCTTGATTATTCCTGCGCTGTTTCATTTCACCGCCGCCGATCGCGGGGTACGGATCGAACATGAGTTGAGCCTGCTCATCGCCGTGGTCCTCTTCATCATTTATTGCTTGAGCCTGGCCTTTTCTCTGAAGACGCACCGGCACGTTTTTGACGGGGACGGGCACGATACGGGCGACCCGGGCGAACCGCCATGGAGCTACCGGACGTCGCTCATCGTCCTGACGGTCGTCACGATGTTGATCGGCGCCATGAGTGAAATGCTGGTTGGCGCCATCGAACCGGCGGCGCATCGGTTGGGACTGACTCAAGTGTTTGTCGGCGTCATCCTGGTGGCCCTGGTCGGCAATGCGGCTGAGCATTCGACCGCGATCCTGATGGCCATGAAGAACAAAATGGATCTGGCTTTCGGCATCGCCGTCGGCTCGAGCATGCAGATTGCGTTGTTCGTGGCGCCGGTCCTCGTGTTTGCCAGTTATCTCTTCGACCATCCGCTCGATCTCATCTTCACGCCTTTTGAAGTGGCGGCCGTGGCGATGTCCGTTCTGATTCTGGGATTCGTCTCGATGGACGGGGAGTCGCACTGGATGGAAGGGGTGATGCTCGTAGGCGTCTATGCCATGTTGGCGGTCGCCTTCTTCTTTCTACCCGCCTAAGCCTGATAGGAATCCCCGCCCTGCGACAGGGGCCGACCGTGCGCTGCTCCCGTTGACGGCAGGGGACCCGTGACGCCGCGCCTCCGCTATGGGCCGGTCAGATCTTATCCATATCGATCACTTCAGTCGCGTCCCACAAATTCTTCCATTCGGCATCCGCCATATCCTTTTCACGGTCTGCTGACGTTTCTTCTCCGAACGGAAGGCGTTGGGCGGCTGCGGCGTCCGGGGCCTGTTCCGCCGGCGGCTCCGGCGGTGACTGCCCTCGACGGCGCTTCTTGGACGGATCCATATTGATCGGCATAGGTTCCTCGCTCCTCGACCGTAGTCTCCTACCGTCGGCCGTAACTTGTCAACGGCAACCCCTCTGCGGTTGACCATCCGGTGAGGCGCTGGTACAGTCCCCGCCCATGCTCGACGCCAAGGTCTGGTGGCCCCTGTTTCCGCTTCTGCTGCTTCTCGTAATCGTGTCGCTGACATGGGCGCTGGTCTTCGTCGTCCGGCGGGGGTATCAGGGACAAGGCCGCTGGCTGCAGGTCGGCGCCTTCTCCTTTTATATGCTGGCCGCCGTCTCCGCCATTGGGAGCGAGCGGGGGTTGGTGTCGGCTCATCTCCATCGCCCTTTTTCATTGCTGACGCAAGCCTGCCTGCTGCTGGCGGTGATTTATCACTGGAAGCGGGGAAATCGTTCTCTGGTGCGGCTTAATGCCATGGCCTGGGCCGGTATCCTGGCCGACGCGGCGCTCCACGTGCTGATGGTCCGGCACTGATAAAGCAGGATGCAGAAACCGTCCTTCAGCGGCGTTCTCGCATCATCTCCAGTCTGCTAGAAGAGTTCGCCTGCGACGCTGTCCGCAAAGCGCTGTCCTAACGGCGTGAGCCGCAAGCGACCGGCGGCGGATTCGAGCAGGCCCTGGCTCATTAATCGCGCGAGCCGGGCTTGCGACCCGGCGGCGAGGAGGGTTGGTTCCACCGTCGCGGCCGGCACGCCTTCCAGCAAGCGGAGTCCGAAGACCACCGCGTCGCGTTGCTGCTCCGAAGGGGACAGGACCGTGCGGGCTTCGATCGGCAGGGTGCCCATACCGAGGAGCTCGATGTAGGCCGTCACATCGGCTCTGTTGCCAAAGCGCGCGCCGTCGACGTAGGACTGGGCGCTCGGGCCGAGTCCCAGATAGTCCTGGTCGGTCCAGTACAATAGATTATGGCGCGAAGCCCGTCCCGGCCTGGCGTAGTTCGAAATTTCATACCGGACGAATCCCGCCTGCGTCAGGAGCGCTTCGGCCGCGGCCTCCATGTCAATTTGCAGCGCTTCGTCGAGCGGCGGCATGCGATGGCGGGCGATATCACGGGCAAGTGTCGTCCCTTCCTCGATCGTGAGCGCATAGCATGAAATGTGGGCCGGATCCATGTCGAGCAACGACTGGAGCGTGCCGGTCCATGACCCGAAGGTCTGTCCCGGTAATCCGTACATCAGGTCCAGATTGACGTTGGTGAATCCGGCCGCCCGGGCCGCCGCGACTGCGCGTTCCGTGTCCCGCACGGAGCCCGGCCGTCCGATCGGTCCGAAATCGTCGTCGTCCATCGACTCGGCGCCGAAACTGATGCGATTGAATCCGGCATCCGCCAACGCCTGCGCATCCTCGGCCGTGATGGTGGCGGGATGCGCTTCCACCGTGACTTCTACGGTCGGGCTGGTCGGCCAGGTTCCGCGAATGAGCGTGAGGAGGCCGCAGAGGGTCTGAACCGGAAGAGCGGTCGGTGTGCCGCCTCCGAAGTAGATGCTCTGAAGCGGCCGTCCCTTGAGCACCGCCTGCTCCCGGTACAGCTCCACTTCCCGGCGCAACGCTAAGGCAAAAGCCTCCATGCGCTCACTCTTCGCCACCTCCAGATAGAAGGCGCAGAAGTGGCACCGTTGCCGGCAGAACGGGACGTGAACGTAGAGGCCGATGTCTCGAGGCGTCGTCATGTTTCGATGGAAAAGGGACGGGGTTGTGAAAAGTCCCGGGCCAGCACCACTTCGATTTCATCCGCGGGGGAGGCGCCCCGGTTGCGGATATGTGAGGTCCATCCGGGGTGGTGACGGAGCGCCTCGAAGACCCGCTTCAGCACATCGGGCTTTATCAGCGCCTCCCATTCCCGGAGCCAGGCCTTCTGGTCTTCCTCACCCTCGTAATCGTCTGGAAAGGAGGCTTCAAGGGTGAACCGCAGCGTGAAGGTTTTCTCTTCCTGGTACATAGCGCTCCTGTCGTTGCGATTCCCTCAGAGGCGATCTTATAATACCGCCATCAACAAGGAGAATCGTCCATGCCTATCTTCGAATATGTGTGTGGTGAATGCAATCATCGCTTCGAGCTGTTGCTCCAGGGCTCGACCAAAGCCGTCTGTCCACAGTGTCAGGCTACCAAACTCGAGAAACAGTTCTCCGCCTTTGGCGTGTCGGCGTCCGGCGGATGGACGCCTTCCGGAGGGGGCGGAGCCTGCGGGAGCTGCGGCGATCCCCGTGGACCCGGCGCCTGTTCGATGAATTGACCGGCCATGTCCGATGCTCACGACACCGACTTGCAGCAGGCGATTTCTAAAATTGGTCAATCGGATCCCCTCATCAAGCTGCTCCAGGAGGTGAGGCTGGGCCGGATGAAACCGTCGGATGCCGGATTGCGTGCCGTGACCGAGTCCTGGCTCCGCATCTACCAGACCGTCATTGAAACGACCTCGCTGACCCGGCAGGCACTCCTGCGCCTGGACCCCCGCCCGCGCATGAGCGTCCTGGTGGACGCCGGCGTGCTGGATCCCGGGAATGTCGTGGGCCAATCGCTGCAAACCAGCTTTGAAAATAAACTAGCCCAGGCGCCGACGGACTGACCCAGGCGGTGGTCGCCCAGCCGGTCTCGCGTCCCCCGGAGATTCGTGAAGAACCTGTATCGGCATGGCACGAAACCACGTCGCGGTGTCCTCTCTTGCTCTACCTCTCCGCCTCCTCAACATTCAGTGCAGCCAGGCCGACGCGGGCGGGCCGGGACGCGCCGATCGAACACCGTATCGAAAGCCATAGAGCAAAAATACCCTAGTGCGACTAGTCCATAAAAGGTTCGCCGACAGAGGCATCCTCTACTAGACGATCTTCCAATTTCTGCTATTGGTTATCCTAGATCACCAGACGGACGTCGGGTCTGCTTGGCGGGCTCGGGGTGGTCCACCCTTGACGGTGATGATAGGACAGGATTAGCCGCATGATCAGCACAGTCCTTTGCCCGGGGCGTAGACGGTGGGAATGCTTAAAACGGTTCGGACCGGTCCGTGTGCGTCTGCCGGGCACCGGCTGGCTCCTGACCGCCTTGGTGCTGACTCAGGCCGCGCTGACTCTCACCGTATACCGTCTCTCCGCACATGCGGCCCCGGTCGAGATATGGTTGCTGATTCTGCTGTCCGCCATAGGACCCCTGACCCTTCAGTACGTGGCCCTGCGGCGTCGCCCTTCCAAGGCGATTGGCGGCACGAGTCACTGGATGCCTCTGCTCGTGGAGCACGCGCTCGATCCGGTTATTCTGATGAACCCCTCCGGAGGCATCATGCGCTGGAACGGTCCCGCCGAGCAGTTATTAGGATGGGCGGGTGATGAAGTGGTCGGCCGGCAATTGGCCGAGATCATCGTTCCGCCTCAACAGCGCGCTTCGTTTCAAGATGCGTTCCACCGAGTCCCGCTCCCTGGACGCCTTCGTGTGGAAGCTCGACATCGGCAGGGACACCCGATCACCGTGGAAATCCGGATTGCCCTCCTCCGATCGAAGGGGGCCGAGGCATATGCCCTCTTCTTGAGCGATCTCACGGAACGAACGCGGCTCGAAGCGCACCTGCACGAGTTGCAACAACTGGAGGCCATCGGCCATGTCGCCGGAAGCATGGCGCACGATCTCAACAACATGCTGCTCGTCATCGGGACGTATAGCGAGCTGTTGAAGGACGATCCGTCGCTGGGAGGACCGCAACGGGAAGGCGTTCGGCAGATCGGACAGGCGACAAAGCGGGCTGCCGACCTGACCGGCCGTTTGCTGGCGTTCAGCCGCCGGGAAACCCTTCCCTCTAAAACCGTGCACCTCAATGACCTCATCGCCTCGCTTGAACCGATGCTGAAGCCGTTGCTGGGGGAACGCATCGAGTTCGTGTCTCTGCTTGACCCGGCGTTAGACTGTGTGCGGGCTGATCCCGGTCAGATTGAGCGGGTGTTGATCAATCTCTGTCTGAACGCGCGGGACGCGATGCCGCAAGGCGGCCGCCTCATGATCATGACCGATCGCGTGGATTTCGATGAGACGGCGATACGGGAGCATCAATTGAATGAACCGGGTTCCTATGCTCGATTGGTGGTCCGGGATACCGGGATCGGCATGAATGCCGAAACGCTCAGCCATGCGTTTGAGCGCTTCTTCACCACGAAACCAAAGGGACGGGGAACGGGGCTGGGATTGGCTTCGGTGGCGGACATCGTCGCGGAAAGCCGCGGCGTGATCACCCTCACCAGTGAACCGGGCCTTGGGACGTCCGTGCGCATCTATTTGCCCCTGGTGCCGGCATCCGGATCGGCAGGAGGTGGACCTCAGGTCCGTGAAGACGGGGAGAAGGACCCCGCAGGGGCACGGGGATGACGGACAACTCCCGTACGCCGCGCCCCTCGGGTGGGGCGCGTTCGGCAACGCGGTAATCGGCTTTTGGACCCGCATCATGGCGGAGCGGCGATGAAGAGCCGTGCAGAACGTCGGCCGCAGTCATCGCTCGGTGTCAGTAGGCGTCCTTCGCGCACCGAAACCCGGTTCCGCTGGGACGGCTATCCATGGTCCCCCAATCCCGATCCGCAGTCCTCAGACTCATCGCCGGTTTGAGCCATGACCCGCCGCGCATGGCTTTGATCGCGCCACGATCGGGACCTTGGGGGTTTGTAAGCGGCGCCACCCGGTAGTAGTTGGGGTCAAACCAGTCTGTGACCCACTCCGAAACGTTGCCGGCCATATCGAGCGCGCCATAGGGGCTGGCTCCCTCGGGAAAGCTGCCGACCGGCAGGGAGAGCACTTCCCCGTTGATCCCTCGCTGCTGTGAGAGACGCGCGCCTTCCCCCTTAATCCAGAATGCTTCCCAATCGGCCCCGCTCTGAAACTCAATCGTGCGGCCGGCCCAATAGCTCGCGCTGTTGGCCTTGGAAATGTCCCATTCATTGCCCCACGGATAGCGGCGGCCGTCTGTGCCGCGCGCCGCCTTTTCCCATTCCGCTTCAGTCGGAAGCCGCTTGCCGGTCCAGCGGCAGTAGTCCCGGGCATCTTCCCAGCTTACATTCACCACGGGGTGATCGACGGCTTCATCCAAGGGTTGATGGTTGTGCCACAGGGTGACGGCGGGATTGTTGTTCACCGGTTCCCGATGTCCGGCCGCTTCGACAAATTCGGCATACTGCCGGTTCGTGACTTCCAGCCGATCGAGATAGAAGCTTCCGATAAAGACGCGCCGCTCCGGATGTTCGTCAGGAAAGCCCTCAACGCCGGCGGTGCCCATAGTAAATTCACCCGCTGGCACGAACACCATGGTGCTTTCCACTGCGGGCATGCTCCCCACGGAGGGCGGAGGGCCGGATAGCAGTATGCTGCAGAAGAATAGGGCGGGAGTGACTCGGCGCACGATATCAGGATGTCTTGATCCGACAGGCCTTGGCGACCGCGTCACGGTACTCCAGCCACAAGGATAGGGTTTTCTTGAGGCCGGCGAGCAGCGGCCGTTGAAGAGCCGGCTTCGTATACTGCACAACCATGTCATACGCATCATGGCGATGGCCAGCCTCCACCAGTTGATGTGCGCGGATCAAGTCCATACAGTCCGGCGACACGCCATGGTGGCGAACGAGCGGATGGTTCTGTATGACGGTCTCTATCTCTTCTGCGCTTTTGGGCTTCGACGGTTCAAGTATTTCTTTTCGATCCTTGACGCTGCCTTCCACGAAAATGGTCAGGGCGGCCGCGCCGATGACCCATTGGCGATGGTTCGACATCTGATCGAGCCAGGCTCTGTACCGGCGGCCGGCAGGCAGCGGCCGGACCTGTTCAAACTCATCAGCCTGAAAACCGAGTCCTTCCATCATGGCGAGGAACAGTTCGGGGTGCGACCTGCCGACCGAGAGGCCGCCCGTATCCTCCTCGTAGATGTTCTCGGCCAGCATGCGCCGCACAGGCGCCGGCGGATTCTTCCCGTGGATGCGCGCCAGGAAGACGGGGAAGTCCCGCACGTATACGGTATATTCCTGCTGGAAGTGGATCTTTAATTGCTCCTTGGTCAGGCGGCCGTTGGCAAAATATTCCCAGGCCCAATGATGCTTGCCGTCCATCAGCCGCAACAGCGCGCCGAGAAACCGTGGTTTCGTCATTCGGGACGTCATGTGTCTTGCCTTCTCCTCAAGGGCGTCGTTACAATTTGGGCACAAAGGGGGCGTTCAATGAATCCGATCACGGTTCAGAATCCTGATGAAATCTTAGATGTCCTGGCCGAAGTCACGCTGCGGGGAATGGGGTTTACGACGGAATCGCTTTTGGATTACGTTCTGGAAGAAGGATTTACGGAACCCATCTTCCTGAATGCAAGCGGTGAAGACCCCACGGCGTTCTTTAAAGGAGAACCCAATGCCTGGGCGATCTACCAGGTGCGGGAATGGAAACGGGTTCTCACCATCTCAGGCGGTCCAGGCCAAGAGCGCCGGGCCCGCATCACCGAAACCCCCTAGACAGGTCCGAGTGTATGTCGGATGGTGTCAAAGCGCAAATGGTTAAGGTCTGTTCCATCCATACAGCATGCTGATTCATCTCACCAATGCCCACGGCGTCGGCGAATTGGCCCTCATCAAAAGCCTCCTGGACGGCAACCGCATCGCCTATGTGATTCATGACGAGCAGATGAGCAGTCTCTATCCCGGCGTGCCATTCCTGGTGTCTCGTGTGATGGTCGAAGAGTCGGACCGTGACCGGGCCGACACCCTGCTGAGCCGCCTTCGTATGGCGATCCGGGATGCCACCGCCTGAGTGAGGCCGGACGCCGCTTCGAGTCGTCGCCGTTTAGGGTTGAAGTTTGGGATGCGGTTTGTCTACCGGAAAATCCGGCAGGCGGCGGACGCCCGATCCTTCATACCAGCCGCCGACCAGGATGCCTTCTTCGAAATACAAATAGCGGTGTTTCACCACGGCGGCACTTTCCCAGTCTTCAAAAATCCACTCTTCCCGGCGTAAGCCGTCGCCGGTAAAGGAGGTATTGATGGTTTGGGGTCCACCCCAGGCTTTCAGCACCTGCTCTTTCGACATGCCCGCCATGACGCGATGTTGCTCGATGTGCTTCTGGAAGTCGGGATCGCGCAAGTGCGTAATGGCGGGCCAGGCAAACATCAGCAGGACGAACAGCGCCATCCAGATGTAGATGGTGATGCGGACGTGGCGCTGCCGGATGAACGAGGGCTCCTCTGTCTCTGTGATGGGATGGGTCTCAGTTGACATGATGATCCGGTAAAAGCGGGCGCATGCTAACAGCCAGGTCCCGATGAGTCAAGGAAGGCCGTTAAAAGGCCAAATTTAGTCGCAATGAAGGATGAAGGCGCTATACTGAATACTCCTGTGACAGCAAATCGGAACGACGACATGAGCCATCCGACCTGGAACCGAATCCTGAGCTGCCTCATCGCATGCCAGCTGCTGCTGGGACCCGGCGTATTAGATGTCGGGGCGGTCACGATCTATTCCTACATCGATGAACAGGGAAATCTGGTATCCACCGACACCGTCGATACCATTCCCGACAAGTACCGTCCCCGGGTGAAGAGCCATGAGCGGCCGGACCCGGTCACTCCCGCCCCCTCATTTTTGCACGCCGTTCAACGCACGGTGCAAAATAAAGTCAAAGACTGGGGATGGAAGCTGCCGTCATTGCAGATGGACGGACTGACTGCGCAACAGTCGAATATCCTGACGTATGCCGGCGGCATCGCAGTCCTTCTGATCGCGGTTATGCTGCTCAGCAAGAGTCAATTCCTCCGCCTGCTGGGTTTCTGTCTCCTGATCGTCCTGGGAATCGGGACGCCCGTGCTCCTGTACGTGAGCGACGGAGGAACCGCGGACGTGATGAAAAGCAAAGCCGGCAAGGTAGGGCAGGCGCAGCAGAATCGTCTACAGCAAGCCGGACAGTAATCTCCATCACATTCCCCTGACTTACTCTGCATACTGCGGGACCGGGATCTTTCTCGCCGCCGCCGGAGCCGGCACCTGTTCCGCGAATTCCTTCGAATAGGGATTGAGAATCGCTTCATGAGTATGACGCTGCCGCTGCTTCACCAGTTGTAGGCTCTGCGCGCTGATCTCCAAGCGATCGATGCCTGCCATCGTGGACAACCGGTCCGGCAGCCCCTGCAGCGAGAACAGCTGGTACGCCAGCAGCCAGTCGAGTTGGTCCTTGCCTTTTTCTTTGATGATAAAGCGGGCGGCGGCCGACGGCGGGCCTTTGAACAGCAAGATCCAGATATTGGAGCGAAATGCAGGACCCGCCGGATCGGCGGACGGGTGAAACTCGGGCACCAAAGAGGGAATTTGCGCCAACGGAACGGGCGGGGAAAATTCGACATCGACGAGTTTCACGATGAGCGGGCGGGTTTCACGTTCATCGTTCGGGTCTACCGCGTAGCTGAACGAATAGCGGATGTCGATGCCATCGCGGCGGAACGTATAGACGTCTTCGCCGTTCTCCGGCGAGACGAGCTTGCTGAAGTACTTGGACCAGTCGCTGATGGGATAATACGTGAAGACCCGCAAGGCGGACTTGCGGTCCCGCACCGCTTGCGGCATGCCGAGCTGAGCATGCAGCTCCTGCTGCGTGAGTCCGAGATAGCCGTCTTCGAAGTAAGGCGCCGCATGGAGGCCGGTGGGAAGAACGAATGCGAGGAATGAATACAGTATGGACCAAACCGGAAGCCGGAGGCGCATAGAACCCTCCTTGGTTTGCACCATGGTAGCGATGCGTCTAAATTGAAGTCAAGAAAGCCCGTACGCGGCTTGCTGGCCATGCGAGCCTTCCAGTATGATCCCCGACATCATCACTGGGAAGAGTCCGAGCCATGTCTGATACGCCGATGACCGATCTACAATCTCTTCTGACGGAGCGCATTCTGATCCTTGACGGTGCCATGGGCACCATGATCCAGCAACGCAAACTGGATGAAGCCGCTTTTCGCGGAGAGCGCTTCCGGGATTGGGCCAAGGATCTCAAGGGGCACAACGATCTGCTCAATATCACGCAGCCCGCCATCATTCAGGAGATCCATCGGGAATATCTGGAAGCCGGCGCGGATATCATCGAGACGAATACCTTTAATTCACAGGCCGTCTCGCTGGCCGATTACCATATGGGCTCGTTGGGCTATGAACTGTCCAAAGCGGGCGCTGAATGCGCCAAGCGGGCCGTGGAGCAGGTCCACGCGGCGCAGCCCGGCCGCCGCTGCTATGTGGCCGGCGCCATCGGTCCCACGACCAAAACTTCCTCCATCTCTACGGACGTGAACAATCCGGCGGCGCGCGGAACGACCTATGAGGAGTTGGTTCAGGCCTACGGCGAGCAGGTCCGCGGCCTGCTGGATGGCGGCGTCGATCTGCTGCTGGTCGAAACGATTTTCGATACGCTGAACGCCAAAGCGGCGTTCTTCGCGATCCTGGAGGGCTTCGACCGGGGTTGGCGGCGGGTCCCGATCATGGCGTCCGTCACCTTTATCCAAGCCGGCAGCAACCGGGGTGTGACCGGCCAGACCGTGGAAGCCTTCTGGAATTCCATTTCGCATGTGCCGCTGCTCAGCGTGGGCATGAACTGCGCGCTGGGGCCCAAGGAAATGCGGCCGCTGATCGAAGAGCTCTCCCAGATTGCTCCGGTGTATCTCAGCGCGCATCCCAATGCCGGACTGCCCAATCCGCTCCTGCCCACGGGTTTCCCCGAAACGCCGGACTCGCTGGCGCCTCAACTGCGCGACTGGGCCCGGAGCGGCTGGCTCAATATCGTGGGAGGCTGTTGCGGTACGACGCCCGCGCATATCCGGCTCATTGCCAATGCCGTTGCGGGTATCCCGCCGAGAAAGATTCCCACGATCGAACCGTACACGCGGTTGAGCGGCCTGGAAGCCGTGACGATCCGCCCCGATTCCAATTTCATCAATATCGGCGAACGGACGAATGTGACGGGCTCGCCGGCATTTGCCAAACTTATCCTGGCCGGTGACTACGAAGCCGCACTGTCGGTGGCCCGGCAGCAAGTGGAAGGCGGCGCCCAGATCATCGACATCAACATGGACGAGGGCATGCTGGACTCCAAGGCGGCGATGGAGAAGTTTCTCCGTCTGGTGGCGTCCGAACCGGATATCTGCAAGGTTCCCATCATGGTCGACAGCTCCAAATGGGAAGTGCTGGAGACCGGCCTGAGGAATATCCAGGGCAAGGCCATCGTCAACAGCATCAGCCTGAAGGAGGGCGAGGAGAAGTTCGTCCAGCAGGCCACGCTGGTGCACCGGTATGGGGCGGCGGTCGTGGTGATGGCCTTTGATGAAGACGGACAGGCCGATACGCTTGAACGCAAGCAGCAGATCTGCGCCCGATCATACAAGCTCTTGACGGAGCGGGTCGGCATGCCGCCGCAGGATATTATGTTCGATCCCAACATTCTGACCGTAGCCACCGGCATGGAGGAACACAATGGCTACGCGGTGAATTTCATTGAGGCGACGCGGTGGATTAAGCACCATCTGCCGGGAGCCAAAGTCAGTGGCGGGATCAGCAATATCTCCTTTTCCTTCCGCGGCAATAATGTGGTCCGTGAAGCGATGCATTCGGCGTTTCTCTATCACGCGATCAAGGCCGGACTCGACATGGGAATCGTCAATGCCGGTCAATTGGCCGTCTATGAAGAAGTGCCAAAGGATCTGCTGGAACTCGTTGAAGACGTTTTGCTCAATCGCCGTCCCGATGCCACCGAACGATTGGTGACGTTCGCCGACACGGTGAAGCAGAAAGGCAAGGTCGCTGTCAAAGACGACGAATGGCGGACGGGCACCGTGGAAGAACGTCTTTCTCACGCCCTGGTCAAGGGCATCACGGACTTCATCGACCAGGACACCGAGGAGGCGAGACAGAAATATGCCAAGCCGCTTTCCGTGATTGAAGGTCCGTTGATGGCCGGGATGAATATCGTCGGGGACCTGTTCGGCTCCGGGAAAATGTTTTTACCGCAGGTCGTTAAGAGCGCCCGTGTGATGAAAAAATCCGTGGCGTATCTCATGCCGTTCATGGAGGAGGAGAAGAAACGCCTCGGCGGCTATCAATCGCAAGGGAAAGTCCTCCTGGCGACGGTGAAAGGCGATGTGCATGACATCGGCAAGAACATCGTCGGCGTCGTGCTCGGCTGCAACAACTATGAAGTGATCGATCTCGGCGTGATGGTCTCATGCGACAAGATCCTCGCCACGGCCCGGGATGTCAAAGCGGACATCATTGGCCTGAGCGGCCTTATTACCCCGTCGCTCGACGAGATGGTCCATGTCGCCAAAGAAATGACCCGTGAAGGATTCGATGTGCCGCTGCTGATCGGCGGCGCCACCACGAGCAAAGCCCATACGGCGGTGAAGATCGCGCCGTCGTACGCCCCGTCCGTCATTCACGTGCTGGATGCGTCGCGGGCGGTCGGCGTGGTGGGCAATCTGCTGAATGCGGCGAGCAAGGCCGCGTTCGTGGAACAGGTCAGAGACGATTATGGGCGGATGCGTCAGGCCTATCAGGACCGAGGCACCAAGGCGGTGTTGCCGATCGCGCAGGCGCGCGCCAATCGGCTGTCCTCCGATTGGGCGGCCATCGACATCCCGGTCCCGTCGTTCCTCGGTGTGCGGACCATCGAGGATCAGCCGCTGATCGAGCTGGTTCCCTATATTGACTGGTCGCCGTTCTTCCATACATGGGAACTGAAAGGACGGTATCCCGCCATATTCGAGGACGCGACGCTCGGACCGAAAGCCAGGGAATTGTATGACGATGCACGCCGGTTGTTGGACGAGATCATTCAGAAACGCCTGCTGAAGGCGAAGGGCGTCTATGGGTTCTTTGCCGCGGCGGGCGCCGGCGACGACATTGATGTGTATGCGGATGCCTCCCGCACGCATGTCCTCATGACCTTGCATACGCTGCGCCAGCAATCAGAGAAACCGCAAGGCCAGCCCAACCTCGCATTGGCGGATTTTGTCGCCTCCAAGGAGTCGGGTCGGCGGGATCACATCGGGGCCTTTGCCGTCACCACGGGACTCGGCTTGGATGACCTCTGCAGACAGTTTGATAAGGACCATGACGATTACAATTCCATCATGGCCAAGGCGCTGGCCGACCGGCTGGCCGAGGCTTTCGCGGAGCGACTCCATCAACAGGTGCGGGAGGCCTGGGGGTACGGCACGGCGGAGAAGCTGACGCCCGAAGAGTTGATCCGGGAAAAGTATCGCGGCATCCGTCCCGCGCCGGGCTATCCGGCTTGCCCGGATCACACCGAGAAGCGGCTGCTGTTCGATCTATTAGGAGTCGAGCGGCAGGCCGGCATCACGCTGACCGAGAGCTTTGCCATGCTACCCACTGCGGCCGTCAGCGGATGGTACTTCGCCCATCCTGAAGCGAAGTATTTTGCCGTGGGAAAGATCGGCAAAGACCAGGTCGAGGAGTACGCCCGCCGCAAGGGGATGCCGCTGGCCGCCATGGAGCGGTGGCTCTCGCCGAATCTCAACTACGACCCGTCCTAAGTCAGCCGGCCATCCTTCCATCACATCGCGGGCGAGGTCAGGAGATGGTCGTGAAGTCCGGCGACGGAGCGGGTGAGCGCCTGCACCACCTGTCGGTAACGAGCTTCGGCCCACCCGTTGAACGAGTCCGCATCCGGGAACACGAGATCCCAGGCCTTGGCGGCGTCCAGCATGACGAGTTGCTGCGGGCCCTGTCCGCGAAACAAGACGATGAGGATGGCCGAATTGCCGGTCAGGCTGATGTCCGTAAACACATGGATCGTGCAGGAAGCGGGAAGGTTTACTTCCCGCGAGGCCGCCTCGACGATGGGTTGATACAGGTGCCGGAGGAATTGCGAGGTAACCTGGTACGATTGTGACGGGCCGAGGAGCCGGGGGTTCGGCTTTTCTCCGAACAGGTTTTCAGTGAGATAGGTCGCGGCTTCCCAGGTCGGCATGATGCCCGAGCTGACCAGCGTTTCACAGAGATAGGCGATCCAATTCCGGCTGGCGGGGGGCTTCCGGAGCACACGGAGTTTCTTAGCCATGACCGGCAACCTTTCTTTCAGACATCCCGATGGTGAAGAGGTGCCGCGAGTTTGTGCGGAGCTCTATGGAGTGGTTGAAAAAAGTATATCGGGCGGGGAAAACCCGGTCAACGAATGGACGAATTCCGGACGAGTGCGTCAGAGGATCTTTTGGCAGGCCGGATCGGCGTACCGGTCATGGATGCGGGTCACCTCGTCCATCGAAGCCACGAAGATGTCCAGCAGTTCGGGATCGAAGTGCTGCCCGCGATGCTTGAGCATGAGCTCGATGGCATGGCCGAGTTCGAAGGCCGGTTTGTAGACTCGTTTGGTCGTGAGGGCGTCGAACGCATCGGCGATCGACGCGATGCGGCCTTCGATCGGAATGGCCTCGCCCTTCAGGCCGCGAGGGTAGCCGGTTCCGTCGAACCGCTCATGATGGGTATACGCAATCACGGCGGCCACCTTTAACAACTCGGCATCCGATCCGCTCAGGATGCGGTAGCCGATTTCGGCGTGCCGTGCGATGACGCTGAACTCATCGTGCGTAAACTTGCCCGGTTTCAAAAGGACGTGGTCCGGCGTGCCGATCTTGCCGATGTCGTGCATCGGGCTGGCGGTGCGGATGAGGTCGCAGCGCTCCGGCGACAAGCCCGCCTTACGCGCGAGCAACTCGCAATAGTGGCTCATGCGGTGAATGTGCTGCGCGGTGGAACTGTCACGAAACTCGGCGGCAATGGCGAGACGCTGGATTGTTTCTTCCCGGGACAAGCGCAGTTCTTTCTCGCTCCGCTCCAACCATTCCAGAGCCTGTTGAAGCGCCATGGTTCTCGTTCGCACAATGTCCTCGAGCTGTTCCCGGTGCAACCGATTTTCCATCTCCAACCGTCGGCGGCGAAGGGCGTTCGCGACATCGATCAGTACTTCATTCGATTCAAACGGCTTGATGATGTACCCGAAGGCCCCCATGTCGAGGGCCGCATTGGCCAGGACGGAACTGTCCAGCCCCGTGACCATGATGGCGGCGGTATGGGGACGCTCCCCGAGGAGGCTGCGCACCAGATCCATGCCGGATTCACCCGGCATATTGACGTCGCACAACATCAGGGCATAGGGAGCCTCGTCCAATCGTTGGCGCGCTTCCCGTGCATCCCCCGCAAGGGCCACGGTGTAGCCGTGAGATTGCAACAGATACCCCAGAAGACGCCGGATGGGCTCTTCATCATCGACGATGAGAATGCTGCGATTATGGAGTAAGGCTTGGTACGCGTTCCGGTCGAAGAGGGTAGGCATGAAGATGAATGTTTCTATCGAGTCGAGGGTTGTGCCGTCTGACGCTGTATCGGCCGATTATGGCTCAGCTTGAGTCTCGAAAAAGAACTCTGTTCTTGGCTGCACCTTTTATGCCACCGCACCATCCGGAGAAATGGCCGTAGACGATCGTCCGGGACAACCATGTTATGGCCAGTGAATCCGTTGAATCGACTTATCCGGCGCGCGATTTTGAAACTTCCGCTCATGGGGGCTGAGTTCGCTCCAGTCGAACCGATGAGTTCGCACACGAAACCACCTGTACACATTTTGCCAATCGGTTCTCTTGTTTTGTACATCAGACGGGGCGGGTCTCGCCGAAGCGCATCGGTTTGCGATTGTTGAGGCCGCTCTACTATAATTCCGTCACACCTTAAGGGATTGGAGTCTGTGATGAGCGGGATCGCAGGATTAGTACGCTTTGATGGTCGTCAAAAAGAGCAAGTGCGTCCGGTCAAGGTCACGAGAAATTTCACTAAACATGCCGAAGGGTCGGTGCTCATCGAAATGGGCGATACTAAAGTGATTTGTACCGCTTCGATCGAGGAGAAAGTGCCGCCGTTTCTCAAGGGAAAAGGCGCGGGATGGGTAACCGCCGAATACTCGATGTTGCCGCGCGCCACGCATGAACGCTCCCCGCGCGAAGCGGTGAAGGGAAAGCAGGGCGGGCGGACATTGGAGATCCAACGTCTGGTCGGCCGTGCGCTGCGCGCCGTCACGGACATGTCTCAGATGGGTGAACGATCGATCTGGATCGATTGTGACGTCATTCAGGCGGACGGTGGAACCAGGACCGCGTCGATTACGGGCGCCTTCATCGCCCTGGCCGATGCCTTCAGCGTGTTGAAGAGGAAAGAGCTAATCAAGAAATTGCCCCTCACCGATTATCTCGCGGCGGTGAGTGTCGGGAAGGTGGGCGGAGAAGTCATGGTGGATTTGGCCTACACCGAAGACTCCATGGCGGAAGTCGACATGAACCTGGTGATGACCGGCCAAGGGCGGTATGTGGAGGTCCAGGGAACGGCCGAACGGACGCCGTTTGCCAAGCAGGACATGGATGAATTTCTGGCGCTGGGTTGGCAGGCGATCCAGCGGTTGACCGCCATTCAAAAAGAATTGATCGGTTCGCTGGACTAAGCATGGTCTTGAAGGAATTGGTCCTTGCGACGAGAAACCGGCACAAGGGCGAAGAGTTGGCGGCGTTACTGGGGGATCTCGATATCCGCATCCGTACGCTCGGTGACTTCCCCGGCGCGCCCGAGGTCGAGGAGGATGGAGCGACCTGCGAGGACAATGCGATCAAGAAAGCCACCGTCATCGCACAGGCCACCGGATTGCCGGCGGTCGCGGACGACACGGGTCTCGAAGTGGACGCGCTCGGCGGCCGCCCGGGGGTGTATGCCGCGCGCTATGCAGGCGAGCACGCCACCTATGAGGATAATTGTCTGAAGTTGCTTCGGGAGTTGACCGGCGTGCCGCGTGACAAACGGACGGCGAGGTTTGTGACGGTGGCGGCGCTCGCGCTGCCCGACGGAACAGTGCAGGTTGCCAAGGGGCTCCTCCCGGGCCTGATCACGGAAGCATCCGTGGGCTCTGCAGGATTTGGTTACGATCCGGTGTTTTTCGTCCCCGAACTCCACAAGACACTGGCGGAACTTCCCACCGAGGTCAAGAACCGCATCAGCCACCGTGCCCGGGCCTTCTCTCAGATGCGGCACATCCTCATGAAGCCGGGCGTTTCAGCCTAATCTCATTTCCCTCACTGCGTCCCGCCGACGCCGGAGGGAGGGGACATACCCGGGAGAAATTACATGTCTTCCCGATCTTCCTTTCGTTCAATCTGCTCAAGCGCCTCCGCTTGTTCCTGACAGGCAATACAACGCCGAGCGAAGGGGAGCGCTTTCAAGCGGGCTTGCCCAATGGGCTCTCCGCAGTCTTCACAGATGCCGTAGAGCCCTTCATCCAGGCGCCGGAGTGCCTCGTCCAACTGGTCCCGGGTCCGGTTGCGCGCCTCCATCAATGAAATGCGTTGTTCGGCGGTGCTGACCTGGAGGGACATGTCCTCCATATCCGGTACGGATTCCTCCCGCATGCGGTTCTGTCCCGCCCGGTAGGCGGCGAGGGATTCATCGATCTCACGCTGCAGCGCTTGTCGCCGTTCCAAGAGCATGCGCCGCAGTCCCTCTGTTCGTTCATTGCCAGTGGTTTGATTCATAAGCTTCTGTGTCCTTTCCCTCGCGTGTCCGGGTGCAACGCTGGGTGGCGAAAAGACGCCATGCCGGGCCAGTGCGAACGGCGCATACGGAAGGTCCGCTTTGGATTGACGAGACTCGCTCGCTCAAATAGCGAAGCAAGTAATGATAGAGACAAGAACATCCAACCCGCTGAATCGCGCTCCCAGGCGAAGAGGACTGCCGGTTCACCTTCGCCTGGTTTTGGGGCCCGGCATCACAATCTCTCTGATCGATGCCGGATGCGGTGATACATGCGTCTTCCACCATGCCACCGGAGGTCCGCCCCCGTGAGTCTTATGCTGCCATCGAAGAGGCGAGATCGCTGCGGCGCTTCGCGATCTCGGCTCCGAGTTTCTTGGTATCCAACTTGAGCTTCGCTTCGGCGAAGAGAACTTCCTCTTCCTCCCCGACGTGGTCGGTAACCGACTCGCGTAGTTCCGTGAAGCGATCCCTGTACTGATCGCTTGACGGGTTCAACTGTCTCAGTTCCGCCATGAGGTCCTTCATGGCCTTATGATCCTCATAGGCCAGCGTGATGAGGTTTTCCCCTTCCTCCTCGGTGTCTTCCTCGATGTCGATTGCTTCGTCCTCCGTGTCGTCGTCGTCCTCGTCTCCGGCGAGTTCCTCCGTGACCATGGCCTCGCTGTCGTCCGCTTCCAGTTCGGCAATCTCCTTCAGATCGCCATGCTCGCGGAGGGCCGGGTAAAACAGTTCCTCTTCGATCGCGGTGTGAAGCTCCAACTCGTTGAAGAGCTGTTTCGCGAAAGAGGCCTGTTCATCGGGCGAGGCGGACTGATGAGCCTTGAATAACGATAAGACCTTTTCGTGATCACTTTTCAAAATCTCCACGGCATCCGGCTCCTTGGCCTCAGCGCCTTTTTTGCGCGGAGATCCTCCGGCCTTCTTCTGTGACGATTGCCTGGGCATCTGAGCCTCCTTAGTTGAAAATGGAAAGCGGGCAATGATAGCGACATCCGATGCCTGAAGAGGCTGCAAAATGCAGACCGACGGGATATGGCTCAGAGGAGATCTGCCATGCGAATGCTGGCTGTAAATCAGAGTTTCCTGATTGTGCTTTGGACCATCCCATATGACGGACCAGGATCAGCCCTCCGCTGAACGCCTTCAGCACTGCATGATCCGGACATTGTGTCTAAGGCAGGACATCTGGTTCCGGACGACCATTGTGACGGCTCGCCAAACACGGCGCCATTCGATGGCCTTCCACGCATGACTTCCGGAGGGCGGAGGGCTCTCACCCTCCGCAGGCGCGGGGGCAGAGACCCGCCCCCTTACCGTTCGCTGGTGCGATTCTACAACACAGGCAGGGCTACCCGACTGATGGAGGGATCTGGGCTGGCGATTCGTCCTGCTCCGGAGACAAGAACTCCGGAACCGACGCACCAATCACTTTATTCACCTGGCCCTGTTCGTCGAGTTCCACAGTCACCCGGTCGCCGAGCGACAGGTTCTGGAATAAGTGAGGTTTCGTGATCTCGAAGAAGATCGGTCTGCCGAGATCCGTTTGAACGAGCCCTTTCATGCTGAAGAGGTCGAGCTTAATCAGCGTACCCGTCACCACCTCTAGCGACGTGTCCTTCTGGACCGGCAGTCGATCAGCGCCGTATACGGCCGTGGCTTGTGTCGCCAACAAGGCGATTCCAATCATCCATATCCATCGTCCTTGTACCATGATGCCCTCCTTCCGCCGGCAATGTTGTTCTGCCGGATCGTCCTGGTCTTTTTTGGCTCATGCCAGTGTCCGGCCAGGAGGTGTCTGAATTGTAATTGTACTCCTGGCCAGGATCTCGGGCACTGTGCAGACCCCGAGCTTTAGCCCTATGTCGGTTACGGCGGCATGCATGGAGGTCGCGGTGGAGGGGATGGGGGAATGCACCGGATGGCGGATTGGGGGACGGCGAATATGGACGCGGGTATCTCAGCTTCGGCGTAGGGTCCATCGGGCCCGGTATCGTCTACGGCATGGGGTCCGGCGCGCTCGTGGTGAGCGCGGCGGACCACATCCCTGCTGCGGGCAGGAAGGCAGTAGTCGGCCTGCGCCATGCGCATAGTTCAGGCCGCTTTCGCTGTACCCGGCTTGCTCTTGCCGGATCCGGATGACGGCCCTGTCG
Organism: uncultured bacterium; assembly: GCA_965285945.1. Classification (GTDB taxonomy): domain Bacteria; phylum Nitrospirota; class Nitrospiria; order Nitrospirales; family Nitrospiraceae; genus Nitrospira_D. Next base: position 117,454 of record CBDIWP010000026.1, read on the forward strand.
CATCGGCGCCCCCGGTCTCAATCGGGATTTCACGGCGGCGTTGCTGTGCCTCAGGCACTGGGATCGAGATCTTCAGGACCCCGTTTTCGAATGTGGCTTTGGCATTATCCACTTGCGCCTCTCCGGGGATGGGGATTCTCCGAACGAACCTGCCGTAACTCCGCTCGGAACGATAGATCCCGCCGCGCCGTTCTTCCTGCTCTCGTTTGCGTTCTCCACTGATCGTCAATCCGTCCGGGGTCAGCTCGACTTTGACATCTTCCTTACGCAGACCCGGTAGCTCAGCCGATACCGACAGTTGTCCATCCTCTTCGGCAATCTCAATTGGAGGGGACCACATCGTCATCGCGGAGCTCCCGCTCCATCCAGGACTCCCGGTCTCAAAAAACCGGTCCATATCCTCTGTAAAGCGGCGCATCAACTCGAAGGGGCTGGCCGAAATCAGTTCCCGCGGCGTCAACGAGAACAAGGACGCGGGGTTGCGGCCGATCCGTCGTTCGACCGATGTCGAGGGGCCGGACTCCTGTCCCTGTATCGGTCCGCTGCCTGATTGATTCGGTTTGCTGATCGTCACCTCAGCCATAGGGCTCTCCTTTCTCGCCTCTGGTCTTGGCGGGAATGGTTAGGCGGTTGCTCCCGCCATTTCGCGGCACACCGCTGCGCAGCGGCGGCATTCTTCGGCGCAAACACCGCACAGTTCATGATGAGGGGCATGTTGCTCGCATACCTCAGCGCAGGCGTCGCAGACATCGGCGCAAAGACGGCACAACGGCTCCGAGAGCGGCGAGAGGCGACTCATCCAGCTGGCCGACAAATAACAGATGTCGGCGCATTCCCGGCAGAGGCGGATGCAGCGGGCCATGAGTTCGGCGTTGCCATGAGGGTCCATGCCGATCATGTCGTCGCTGCAGGTTGCACAGAGGCTGGCACAGGTGTGACAGGTGGCGATGCAGGTCTTGTACTGTTCCGTCATGGTCCGACCGTGGTCGTGCATAGAGATCCTCCTTCGAATGAAGAGATTGGTGATGCGGGGCGCATGTTGGGTCTTGCTGAAGGGTGCAAACAATGGGCCGACAAGGAAAAGGCGAGTTGTTCTCAGAGCCCACGTCACACAATGGACATGACACAATATGTGATTGGCGCTTTCAGCGAAGAACAGTTGATCGATAGTCAAGTATCTTGCTGGAGGTCGGCCTGCAGCTCTCAATGGCGGAAACAAAATGCGCCAGTACGGACAAGTTTTCCATTGTCGTCGTCATTGACGGTCGGAATCGTCGCTTACGCTTCGAGTTGCCGGAGCTGCGCGTCCACTTCGGGCGCAATGACGCAACGTTTCCGTAGCACCCAAGGCAGGCCGGTGATCGTCTCACTTAGAAAGGACGCGGCGTCTGCCCGCACACTGTCGATGACCAGCCGGATGGTTTGTCGGACGGCACTGGCGAGCGGCCGTCTTAGCCACGCCACCCAGATGGCATTACGCAGCAGCAGTGAGCGCCGGGTTCCCAAGTCCCGCAGGGGAGACGGATAGTGACGGACTACCAGATCATCGCGTTAGGCCATCCGCCATCCGGATGAAGCGAGATCGATGGCCACCAGGGTTTCCTCACCCCCGATGAAGAACCGCGGCTCAAAGCCCCCGACCTCCAGAACGCGTGACTGCCGTCGTTCTAAGCCATGATCGCAGGGCGGAGGTCTTGCCTACGCTCGACCGGCTTTCCTCGCTCCTGAACAGCCCTCAATCATCGAGGTGGACAACGGATCTCGCGACGGCACGACCGAGGCCATCACCGCCTCCTTTTCAAAGGTGTCCATGATTCGGTTCGACCGCAACATCGGCGCAGCAGCGCGCAACGCGGGGTGGTGGCGATCCGGATCGAGCCGGCCCGGGCTGCTGCAGGGCCCTCATCCAAGATTCATGCGAGCCGGAGGCGCGCTCGGCGGGCGAAAGACAGGTCTGGACGTCGCTCCAAATTCGGGGCCGGTCCCGCTGTCAGAGAAAGGCGACACGATACTTAATCGCTCCTCTCAAGCGCCAATACACCGCCACGGGCGGAATCAGCGCGGACGTCACCAGCATCTCGATGATATGCACGGCTCTGCGCGAAGTGTGCTCCAACCGGTGGGCGCAGAATTGCCCGACGTTCATAGCCCAGACCGCCAGGGCCGGCCCGAACACCCAGATCCATCCCAGCGACCAGCCGACGGCGCCACTGACGAGCGCCAGGGCGTTGATATAGTAGTGCCAGGGCGGTGAATCTTGAATGAGCCGGCGATAAAGGGATGGGTGCTTCTTGAACAGCAGAGCGTTATACACATTATTGCGTTGCTGCCGGACGCTGACGCCCCAGGAGGCAGGCCGGACCGGGTGCACCACGACGGCCCCCCGGACTTCTATGATCTGGTGGCCCATCTCCATCAGGCCGAACTGCACATCGCTGTCTTCACGCCAGGCGGCCGTGAAACGTTCATCGAAGCCGCCTACCGCCTGCAAGGCCGCGGCGCGATAAAAGCAATTGGCCGTCGCGCAAGGCGCGTCCTCCAGCCCGGCGGTATTGCGGTCATAATCGGTGGGATCGTCCGGGAGCGGCACCACGATCCGTCCCCAGGCCCCCGAGACGTCGGGATCCTCCAAGGCCTTGATGCCGGCCGCCAGCCAGTCGGCCGCCGGCTGGCAATCGTCGTCGGTAAAGGCGATGATCCCGGCCCGGGCGGCGCGCCAACCCAGGTTGCGGGCCACCGCCGGGCCGCTCTGCGCCGCCGGCGTGGTCAGATACCGGATGGCGGGGGTCCCTTGCGCGGGCTTCCAGGACTCTACTTCCCGTTGTGTCTCGGCATCCGCCCCGTCATCCACCACGACGATCTCATAGCGCCTCGTCGGCATCGTCTGGTGACATAAGGCCGTCAGGCACTGATGCAACAGGTTCGGCCTTCGATAGGTCGGCACGACGACCGACACGACATACTGGGCCGTCTCTTGGTGCTCGATCATGACGGACTCCCCTTGGCGAGAGGTTCGCAGCGTCGGGATGAGTTCACGGTTGCCCTCCTTGTTTGACCAGCAGAAATGATCCAATGACGAGCGCGTCCAGCGGTGAGGTCCAAAAGGATTCGATGGCGTCGCGCGGGGTGCAGACGATCGGTTCGCTTCTCGTATTGAACGACGTATTGACCAGGACGGGCACCCCGGTGCGGCGCTCGAATGCGCGGAGCACGGCATAATACCGAGGCTGCTGTTCCTTCGTGACGGTCTGTACCCGCGCGGTGCCGTCCACATGGCGGACAGCCGGGATGCGATGCGACTGCTCGGACAGGACGTCGAACACGAAGAGCATGAACGGCGAGCGCCGGCCGTTGACGAACCAGTCGGCTGCGCTCTCTTCCGGGATCACGGGCGCGACCGGCCGGAAGTCTTCCCGGTCTTTGAGTTCATTCATCCGGTCCTGCATATCGGGGGACAGCGGCGAGGCCAGGATCGAGCGGGCGCCGAGCGCGCGCGGGCCGAACTCCATGCGGCCCTGAAACCAACCGACGATCAGTCCTTGCGCCAACAAGTCGGCCGTCTCCTCCGCCACGTCGGCGAGACGCCGATAGGGCAGTCTGGCCCGGCGGAGAAACGATTCAATCTGTTCATCGCTGTACTCAGGGCCGAGAAAGACCTGTTCCATGACGTACCGGCGCCGGTCGGGGAAGTCCCGCAGGCGCCCGTCGATCCAGAGGGCCGCGCCCAGGGCCGTGCCCGCATCCCCGGCGGCCGGCTGCACCCAGATGTTGGAGAAGGGACTGAGGTCCCGCAGGCGCGCATTCATGACACAGTTGAGCGCCACCCCTCCGGCGAGACACAGGTCGGGCAGCCGGGTCCTGTCGTGCAGCCACTTGGTCAGTTGAAGCACCGTGTATTCGAGCACCACCTGCAGCGAGCGCGCGAGATCGTAATGCCGCTGTTCAATGGCCGAGCCCGGCACGCGAGGCGGACCAAACCGCTCGTCCCAGCGGACCGGCTCGATCCGGTATTGTCCGCCGCCTTCGTAACGCACCATGTCCTGGAATTCGTCCAGATACACCGGTTTGCCGTAGGAGGCGAGGGCCATGACCTTGTATTCATCGGAGGAGTGGAGAAAGCCCAAATGCCGGGTCAAGTCTTCATACAGGAGGCCGAGCGAATGCGGCATGTCGACCGTGCCGAGCGGCGTCATGCGATGGCCGGAGCCCGACCAGTAACTGGTCGTCGCGCGCTCCCCGCGTCCGTCGAGCGTCATCACGGCGGCCCGGTGGAACGGCGAGGGGAGGAAGGCGCTGGCGGCGTGAGCCAGATGATGCGGAACGAAGTGCCAGCGGTACGGCCCGTCGGGGCGGACTCCGCCAAAGCGGGCTCGGAGGTGATGCGGCACACCATCGGCCAAATGGCGCGGGGCGTTCACGATGTACGATAAAAAGAGAGGATCCCAGGGAGACTCCCAGTCACCGGACGGCGGCCCGGCGCTGGGTTCGAGTGGGAGTGTGAGGGTGGCGTTCCGGCGTCCTTCCAGCTGGATGAACGGATCAAACGCATAGGCGACATGATCGACCTCACGCAGGTCGATGCCGGCCACTTCTAGGCAGTAATGGATGGCGTGAAAGGGCAGTTCATAGGCGGTGAACGGAATCGGCCGTTTACCGTGTTTGATGCGGGTAAACCGTTCCTCTTCAACGGCCGCCAGGACGATGCCGTCCTTCACGAGACAAGCGGATGGATCATGGAAGGCGGCATTAATTCCCAGGGTATACAAGGGGGATCTCCCGTACTGGTTGTGTAGGGTGAGTCTCTTCAAACAGTTCCCGCGCGGCCGCCACCACCTGTTCCGGCGTCACGAGGCGCAGGCACTGGTGGTGCTCTTCCGGACAGACGCTCTTGTGACAGAACTTGCACGGCACATCGTGAGACAGCAGCCGGTGGGGCACCATCCAGGGCGTATGCTGAGGATTGGTCAAGGCGTACAGATCGACGACCGGCGTGCCGACCGCTGCGGCCACATGCACGGCGCCGGTATTATTGGCGATGAGCAGCGGCGCCTGCGACAGCAGCGCCGCGAATTCGGCGAGCGACAGATCGCCCGCGAAGGAACAGGACGGCACCTCCATCATCGATTGGATGGTGGTGATCAGGTCTCGTTCGGACTCGATGCCGGTGAAGAGCACTTGCCAGCCAAGGTCGCGCACCAACGACGTCGCCACTGCGGCAAAGCTCTCCGGCGGGTACCGCCGCGAGGCGGCGCTGGCGCCCGGGTGGATGACGGCCCACGCCTGCTGCGGCGCGAGGGCGTCACAAAGGAGACGCTCCACCGTCGGGAATGCTGCGTCGGGGACCGACATCGATAACCGGCGGTCGTGTGTGCGGGCTCCCACCGAGGCGACCAAGTCCAGCTGCCGCTGGACCTCGTGCCGGACGCCGGAGGCCGGCTCCGTGTCTTGCACCCAATCCGTCAGCAGATGGTAGGGATTTTCCCGGCAATGGGCCAGGCGAAGCGGCAGCTCGGCCAGGTAACACAACAGCGCCGCGGGCAAGGCGCTCTGGCTGTACACCGTGAAGATGGCGGCGGCGTCGAAGGCCCTGGCGCGGAGCGACTGCACGAACTCGATATGACCGGCCCCGTTGCGGTGAGCCGGCGGGGCTTTCATCCAGGGCGCCTCGTACACGAGGACCTCATCGACCTGCGGGAGCAGGCGGCCCGCTTCGGCGCCGGATGGCGACGTCAGGAGCGTGATCCGGCGGCGGGGCGCCGCTTCCTTGAGCGCACGAATGGCGGGCCCTGTCATCAGGACATCTCCGAGCGTGTCGAGGCGGACGCAAAGGATGTGGCGGGCCGCAGACCAGGAATCGCCTTGTGTGGTTATCCGCATGGCGGTTGACTTGTCCTTCCTTCGCTCATCGCCTCTATGGCCAACTCGTTTCTCTCATCGGCAGCACCGTGATTTCCGGGACGACGGTCTCCGCGGGCAGTTGCAGGAGGCAGCGGATGGTGTCCGCCACGTTGCGGGGATCCTGGAGGACGCCCGGATCGAGGTCGGGGAACCGGTCCAGTAAAAAGGGTGTCCGCATGCCGCCGCTGACGACGGCGAGCACTTTCACCTGGTGAGGCCGTGCCTCGACATGCAGGGCATGGCTGAACCCCAGGAGCCCCCATTTGCTCGCATGGTACGCGGACGCATTGGCCCAGGCCCGCTTGGAAGCGGTCGACACAATGTTCACGATGTACCCGGAGCGCTGTTGCTTCATCCGGGGCAGCACGAGCTTCGACAGTAAAAAGGGTCCGCGCAGATTGGTCGCCAGGATGCCGTCCCATTGCTCGACGTCCAATTCCTCGATAGAGACAGTCCGATCGATGGCGGCATTATTGATGAGGATGTCGATCCGGCCGTAGCTTTCGAGGATCCGGCCCACCACGGCGGCGGTCTGCGTCCGATCCGACACGTCGCACGCCTCCGACATCGCGTCAATGCCTTCATGGCGCAGCTTTTCCGCCATGGCGTCGGCGCGGTCTCCCTGCAAGTCGGCCACGATGATGCGGGCGCCGGCTTCGCCCAGGGAGCGGCACAGGGCTTCGCCTAATCCTTGCGCGCCTCCGGTGATCAAGGTGACGGCATCTTTCAGGGCATTCTGCATGGTGACCTACTTTCTGGCGGCACGCGGCAGCGCCACGCGCTCCCGCCGCGTCGACCGTGTTTTCCCGCGCCGGGGCAGTTCCCAGACCCCGCGCACTCCCGGTCCGCGGGGCGTCGGGCGATCCGTCGTCTCCAACTGCCGGCTCACCAGCGCGATGAGCACGTGAATCAGGAGGAGATGGAGTTCCGCCACAGACTGGCGGTCATCGCTCGGGACGTGCAGGGTCACATCCGACACGCGGCCCACCTCGGTGTTCTCCCGATTCAAAAAGACAATGGACCGGAGCTCCCGCTCCTGCGCGGCTGCCAGGGCGTGGGCCAGCTGGCTTTGCGGTTCGTCGTGGGTGAGCGCAATCAGGACGTCACCCGGCTGTCCTAACAGCTGAATCCGCCTGGCCAGGGCATAATCGGCATCCGGGTCGGCGGACGACAGGTCATCGAGGGCGTTGATATGGAATGCCGGGAGGCCGGCCGGACCGCCGGTCCGCACAAACGACGTCGCGAGGTAGGCCGCCTGGGCGGCACTGTCCCTGACCCCGCAGGTGAGAACCTTTCCGCCCGCGGCGAAACATTCCGTCAGCACACGCGCCGCCTCGGTGAGCGGCGCCCTCATGCGGCGTTGCGTTTCCTGCAAGCTTTCAATGGCGGCTGAGAATTTACGATCGACGATTGCCAATTGATCCGGCTCCGCGGCGCGCTCCGGCTGATTGGCCATGAGCACCTGCTCATACAATTCGGATAACCCTTTGGCGACTTTCTTCCAGGTGAAGAGGTCATTGACCCGCTGGACGGCTTGACGCCCGAAGACTCCGAGCAGTTTCGGATGCGTGTAGAGGTGCGCCAGCTTGTCGGCCAGGGCCTCCGCGTCGTTCGGCGGAACGAGATAGCCGGTTTCGCTGTCCCGGACGGTGAACTTGATGCCGCCCACGTTGGAGCCGATGACCGGCGTGCCGCAGGCCATCGCCTCGAGCGGCGTGATCCCAAAGGGCTCATACCAGGGGGTCGTGACGAAGATATCCGCCGCGCTGTAATAGTATTTGAGCTGATCGCGTCCCCGCCGTCCGACGAAGGAGATGTGCGGCTCGACGCCTTCCTCGATCGCGATTTGGTGCAAACGGGCGATTTCCGGCGTGTACCGCGGATCGGGATCATCGGAGTCGCCCCCGACGATGAGCAGGCGCGCCGGGGACCGGTGCCGATGCACGAGCCCCGCAAACCCGCGCACGACGTTATCGATTCCTTTGCGCGGCACGAGGCGGCCGATGTGCAGGATCACGCGTTCCTCCGGCCGCAAGCCGAGCGAAATACGAGCGAGCGGCTTGCTGATGGGCCACAGCTCCGCGGGATCAAACCCGCAGGGCACGATCGTGATCTTGGAGGGATCGGCGTTATACAGGCGGATGAGATCTTCTTCGTCCTGAGGGGCCTCGGCAATGATATGGTCCGCTTCCGCGATGATGCGGTCTTCCACGGTGAACCGCTCATCGGGAAATTCGTCGGCCTGGCGCTGATGCTGGCGACGGACGCGGCCCAACGCATGAAAGGTGATGACGAAGGGCGTGCCCATGGCCCGCTTGACATCCGCGGCCACCAGCCCCGACATCCAGAAGTTCGCATGGATCATGTCATACGCCTTCCGCTGATACCGGCAGAAGCGCACCATGTAGTCGGTAAAGTTTGTCATGTAAGGCAGGAGCTCTTCCTTGCGCACAAAGCGCGCCGGACCGGCCGGTACGTGGATGATCCGGACCCCGTCCATCCAGTCGGCGGTTTCCGGCAGGACCTCGCTGTCGCGGCGTGTGAAGACGTCCACGTCGTATCCCAGGCCGGCCAACGACTTGGCGACCTGGCCGACGTAGAGGTTCTGTCCGCCGCAATCGACGCCCCCGAGGAGGCTCAACGGTGAGGCATGTTCACTGATCAAGGCGATCTGCCGGCTCATCGAAGCACCTCCGTGTGAGTGTGAACGCCGGCAGCCGCCCGCTGCCTACGCGGATGGTCCGCGGCGAACTGAGTCAGGGTCATGTCCCATTCGTGCGCGAACCGCTCAATGCCGAAACGCGCCCGCGCCGCCTGCCTGGCTCCCGCTCCGATGCGGTGCGCTTCTTCCGGACAGGACAACAAATGCTGCATCCAACCGACCAGGGCGTCCACATCAGTGTCGAGATAGCCGGAGACATCCTGTTGAATCACCGTGGGCATTTCGGTGGTCGCCAGCGCGACCGGCGGCACGCCCAGCGCCATGGCTTCGCAGAGAGCCAGGCCCAGGCTGGTATAGCGGATCGGATGAAAGACGAACCGGTAGCGGCACATCAGTTCCGGCAGGTTCTCATGGCCGATTTCTCCCAGGCCGCCGGAGCGCATCGAATCCATGCCGACCAGGTCCAGCGGGACACGGGCTTTGACGTACTCGAACAGATCGGCCCCTAACCGCCGGCCGCGCCGTGCGAGATGGTTGACGATCACCAGGCCCTTGGCCCATTCGCCGGTGTAGGCGAGGTCGTCAGGCACGAGCACGCCATGTTGGATGACGCAGGTCGGCGTGCGGCGGCTGTTCCACATGAGCCGATTGAATTGCGTCACGTGCACGAGGAGCATGTCGGGATCGTCCACCGGATGCAGGGTATCGGTCGGGTGCTGTTGCGGGGGATCATGCTCCAGATAGAGCCGCGGCAGGGCGCGCTGCTCGGCCGTCAGCAATTCGTATTGCTCGACCAGATACTGACTGTGCGATTGGAAGAGAATGCAGTCGAAGTCGGTGTGACGCACCTCTGCCACCGGAATCTCATGGAGGTTGGACGGCCACGGAAACCCTGCGGCGCAGCCCGCATAGCCGGGGCCGGGTCGTCCGACCGGCAGGAAAAACTCGTGCGGTGTGTGACTCAGGTAGTACAGGTAATTGCCGTGGACATGCCAAGTCAGCACACGGAGTCGGCGCCGCTCCTGTGGCGCGGCGGAGGCCCGGTTCGAACGGCGGCGCTGTTCGCCGGGGGAGGCCTTCTTTCCGGCGGTGCGGCTCTCCTCATCCAGCATGCGGTGCGCTTCCAGCAACACCTGGTCGGCCGAGGTGTCGCGGCCCACGAGCACTCGATGGAGGTGGCGATCCAATGGGTTCCACCGGAGAGGATTCGAGCCGATGCACACAATGAGGCTCGGAACCCGGAGCGCGGCGGCGATATGGGACACACCGGTATCGTTGGATAGCAGCAGGCGGGCACGGCTGAGGAGCACGCCCAGCGCGCCCAGGCTGGTGCGTCCGATGAGATTGACGGGACGGCTCCGCATGGCTTGCGTGACCGCGTCGCCGAGGGCCTGTTCCTGCGCGGTGCCGGTCAAGACGATCTGCACACCTGTGGCAGCCAAGCGGTCGGCGACCAAGGCGAACCGTTCGGGCATCCATCGATGCGCCGGCCGGCGGCCGCCCGCATGCAGGCACACATAGGCTCCGGGCGCCAATGCAGCCGCTTCCTCCAGGCCGCGGAGAGCGGCTTCGTCTTCTGCCGTCAGGGGAAACTCCAGCTGTTCGCCCTGAGGGGGAATGCCGAGAAACGCCATCAGCCGCAGGTGCCGGCGGATTTCCGGTACGTCCTCCGGGTAGGGGAGGAAGCCTTCAGGATCCGGGCAGACCTCCGGTGCGGCATAGAAGCCCGCCGCTTTCCGAGGCCCGCAGGAATAGACGATCCCGTTGGTATACCGTCCGTTGCCTTGCATCTGGATGAGCCGGTCAAACCGACGTGCCTGCATGGCGGCAAAAAACTGGGGAAGACGATTGAGAAGGGGTTCGCGCTCCGGCAGGCCGGGATACCCGGGGAACTCGATAAATTCATCGAAATACCGATGAAACCGGGAGACGAATTCCCGGGCCCACGGTAGGCCGATCAAGGCGATGTGCGCCTGCGGATAGGCACATCGCAACGCGCGCCAGGCCGGCACGGCGCAGAGGAGGTCGCCCACATGCAAGGCGCGGAGGATGGCGATCGTCCGCGGTGCGTCGTCCATGCGTTCCGTCTCCGGATGAACCTCCACAGTCACCGTTTCCTTCTTCGGCGCATCAGCGGTCATGCGATCGCATTCGTCCGCTCGTCCGTCACTGGCTCAAAGGGCTTCAGAGAAACGCCGGCACGGCTGTCCGGCATGTCGACATACTGATCACTGAGCAGAAAGGTCATGCCGTCTGATGTCTGATTCCTGCCTTGGCGGTGTCCTGTCAACGGGGGGGACGGCCCCTGGCGGCTTTGCGGCCGCCCGCTGCCTTCTTCGATTTCGGCTTCGCTGATCGGGCCTCTGACGGCTTTGGGCCGGTTGCATCAGGCGCAGTGTGTGACCGTGCTTCTTCGCCCGTCCGCTCCTGATAGTCTTCGGAAGAAGCCGGGTCCAGTTCCCATCGCCGTTCATCGCGCTCAGCGATCTTGTCCTCGAATTTAAGGGGCTCGTTGTCCTGATACGTGACGCCCGCGGCTTTGCCGATCTCATCGACAATGTCCTGGTCAGGAGTCGGAGTCGAGCCGCCTACGGCCTCTTCCCCCGTATTGCCATGATCCGCTGCCGCATCCACGTCGCCCCCGGAGAGCTCTGCTGAACGAGCGGCATCTCGCTGTCGGTTTTCCGGTACCGACGACACCGGCTCCGTTCCATCCTCCCGGAAGGCCCCTACCGTCGTCCCTTCGTAGTAACTGCGAATGACATCATCGGCGTCGCGCACTTCCGGTTTGTTCTCCGGCTGTTTCTTCCGTGTCATTGGCGTACGACCTCCGTGAGAAGCGTTGCCTCCCGATTCTGCAAAGGACGGACCGTTTGAATGGCGGGTCATTATTCAAAGAAACACTATGGAGACGAACTGTTTAGCTGTGAAAGCCGAGCGCTGAAGAGGAGAAAAGCCGGACATGCTGTCCTGGTTCAGACAAGGTGTCCGAAGGCATGGACCTCATTGGGGATTTATCGCAGGCGACTTGAGAGCAACAGGAGCCGTTGGCGGCTGTTCGCGGGGAGGTTTGGACTCCTGGTCATGGAGACGATGAACATGTGGGTGGAGCGCTCCTATCGGCCAGGTAAAATCCTAGTGTCGTTGCCGCCGCTGGGCGTCCACAGAATCAGATCCTCGCATGCGACGAATCGGCTCTGGTACTCACGGCTGAAGCCAGGGGTTGTCACAATTGCGCAGTACGCTCTACTGCTGCCATACACTGGTAGCCGGATCGGCTGTCGTCATATCTGATCAACCGCTGACCCTACGGAGGTGAGTCATGTATCACGCTAAGGCTTATGCCGCTGTCAGTGCGACATCACCGCTTGCCTCCACGACGATCGCCCGGCGCGACCCGACCGAACGGGATGTCCAAATTGATATCCTCTTCTGTGGCATCTGCCATTCGGACCTCCATCAGGTGCGTAACGAGTGGGGCAGCTTCATACCCACGGTGTACCCGATTGTCCCCGGCCATGAGATCGTCGGCCGTGTCACGAAGATCGGTTCGGCAGTGACGAAGTACAAGCCCGGCGACCTCGCCGCGGTCGGCTGTATGGTGGATTCGGATGGGACCTGCCGGGAATGCAAAGCGAGCCTCGAGCAGTTCTGCCCGAACGTGACTCTCACGTATAACTTCCCGGATAAGCACCTGGGAGGCGTGACCTATGGTGGATACTCTGACAGCCTCGTGGTGGACGAACGATTTGTCCTGCGAGTCCCTTCCAATCTCGATCCAGCCGGAGCCGCGCCGCTGTTGTGCGCCGGCATCACCACATTCTCGCCCCTGCGCCACTGGGGCGTCGCGAAGGGCAAGAAGGTCGGGATCGTCGGCCTCGGCGGACTGGGCCACATGGGTGTGAAGTTCGCTCATGCGCTCGGAGGCCACGTGGTCGTCTTCACGCACTCACCCAAAAAGAAGGAAGACGCCCTGCGCCTCGGTGCCGACGAAGTGGTCGTTTCGGCCAACACCGACGAGATGAAGAAGCACGCCGGCAGCTTCGACTTCATCCTCGACACCGTCTCCGCCGATCACGACATCAACGCGTACATCAATTTGCTGCGCCGCGACGGCAACATCACACTTGTCGGGGCGCCCGAGAAGCCCCTGGGCGTGGCGGCATTCGGACTCATCATGGGGCGCCGCAGTTTCTCCGGCTCGAGCATCGGCGGAATCCGGGAGACCCAAGAAATGCTCGATTTTTGCGGGACACATCACGTCACGGCCGATGTCGAAGTCATCTCCATTCAGAAGGTCAACGAAGCCTACGACAGACTGCTCAAGGCTGATGTGAAATACCGGTTCTCGATCGACATGGCTTCGCTCAGGGCTGAATCACAAGCCTAGCCGGAGGCATGAGGGGACAGCGCTTCGGCGTTGCAGGAATGGGCTTTCCCAGAAAGGATCGACTCCTGACGACGTCCGAAAACTTATGAAGAGAGCCGGCTCAGAATGAGAGAGTTTGTTCCTTCAGCCGTGTCGGGAACCGTAAAGAGGCGGGATCTATAGAATGTGAGAATGGTTGGTCGGGGCGAGAGGATTTGAACCTCCGACATCCTGCTCCCAAAGCAGGCGCGCTACCGGGCTGCGCTACGCCCCGACGCTGAGTTTTGCATCGGCTTCCCTTTATACAGGAACCCCCCGGGACTGTCCAGGCAGCGCGTTTTCCACAACCAGTTTGAAGACGGACTGCGGAAGTTAGGGCCTATGCGCCGAGCGCATCAGAGATGCGTCTCAGGCACCGGTGAACTATTGGAGGGGAAGGCGTTGCTGATCCTCAAGGTGTGGAGTCTTCAGGATCACGCGGTCCAAGGGAGCGGCATTGGCCGCTCGGAGCGAGAGGGGCTGGAGCGTCGTGTGAAGCGGGATCGTCAACGTGATTCTGGTCCCTTTTCCAGGCGCGCTCTGAATCTGTGCTGATCCTCCGATCGCCGCCATTCGCTGTTGCATGCTCGCGAGTCCAAAATGTTTTTCCGCGGCCTTGGCCGGTAACAGCGCCAGGTCGAACCCGGGCCCATGGTCCTCGACGACGATGAGGAGGGTCTCGGAGGCATCGACGCTTACAGAGACCAGGGCCCGGTTCACCTGTGCGTGCTTCACCGTATTGATGAGCAGTTCTCTGATGGACTGATAGAGCAGGGTGGCTTGGTCATGCGGAAGAGTAAAGGACTCGTGGGTCAGATCGAGGGTCACCGCCAAACCATGCTGAGGCATTTGTGCCGCCAGCGAGCGGAGCGCCGCCGGTAAGCCTGATTCGCGGAGCTCAGGCGGGCACAGCTCTGCAATGAGGGTGCGCGCATAATCCACCGAATTCTTCAGCAATTGATCCGTTTCCTCGAGATAGCGCCGAGACACACCGGGAGATTTTGATCTCATGGCTTGCCGGAGTTTCATCTTGGCCAGTACGAGCAGCTGCGCCAAATAGTCGTGTAATTCGGAAGCCAGTTGCTGACGCTGGTGTTCCTCGCTGAGCACGAGCTCCGACATGAGGTTACGCAACTGGGATCGATTCTCTATGAGCTCTCCCGACTTCATGGAAACCGTGGATTCCAGATTGTCATTCGTCTGGCGCAGACGTTCTTCATTAAACTTGGATTCCAGAATCCGTTCGGCCTGACGCGCATACAAGTCCAGCATGGTGAGCTGACTCACAGGAGGCCGATAGGGGGTGGAGGCATAGGTGGATAACACCCCAAACACCCGTCCGTCTTCGTGAAAGAGCGGCGTGGACTGCACGGCGACGACGCCATATTGGGCAAATAAAGGGGCGAGCTTGGCGAATTCGAGATCCAGACCGATATTCTCGACCACGATCCGCCGCTTCGATCGCCAGGCCGCGCCGCAGGTGGAGAAGCTGGTCGGCACAAGACCAAACCGCTTCGAGAAGTCTTCCGGGAACCCTATCTGGGCAATGAGCCGCAAGACGTCGTCCTGATGATCGTACAGTTGGATGACCCCTTTCTCGGCGGTCAGCAGGTCCATGCCGGCGGCGACGACCTGTTCGACCATCGGGATGACCGATTTCTCCTCCAGGAGCCGGGAGCTGTGCAGGTACAGTTTCTTGAGTTGCTCCTGTGTCGCCATGGCATCCCGGCGTGCTGCCTGCAAGTGATCGATGAAGTAAGCGATCAACGTGCCCTCCAGCAGAAAAAGCGCGATGGCCGCTAAATCAGAAGAACTCACCGCGAAGCTGTTGTGCGGCACGCCGAGATAGTAATCAATGAGAAGGGCCGAGAGGCCGGCGGCAAATCGGGCAGGCCCATAGCCGGCGTGCCAGGAAGTGGCCATGATGGCCGCGATGAATGCCAAAAAGGGAATGGAAAAACTCAAATAGGGTTGAAGAAGCCGAGTGACATGCAGCGCCAGGATGACTAACAGCGAGGCGAGGACATACCCGCTCACCGATGACTTGGCCGTGCGTAGGAGAGACCCCTGCATGAGACCCTCTCCGGACGGAAAGCGAACTGGTAAAGGTGCAGAGCAGTCAGTGGGCAGGCGAACTCTAGGCTTGTGTTAGCTCCACGTCAAGAGACGCAATTCTGCCACCTATATTGCAATCCAGGGTTATAACTCGGCTTCCAGAATCGGAATCTGATGTAGGGGAATGTTCTCCATAATCCATCTCTTTCATACCGCAATAGCCGGCAGCTCAATGCCTTCATGCTTTATCAGAGCGTGGGCACCCAGCGCCCGGAACGTGAGGAATTCCATTTGTCGATCTCGGGACGGTGTTTGCAGGCAGTACGAAATCAGGCTTAGCCGGGCCCCAAGGCGTGCCCGTATCGGCAACAGGACCGGTCCCTTATAGAACTGTCAATCGAACGTAGAGCGTGAATACTTGTGCCCGGGGCAGGATGTCGGAAAGTCACATCCTCCGGGGCTTTGTGAAAGCGATCACCGTTGTCTCGCCGGCTTCACGAGACCCGCGATTGAGGAACCGAAGAGTTAAGACATGAGAAAGGCGGACCGTACTGTTCAACCCGATCACTCTCTGCTGTCCTCTTCCCAACAGACATCCATCAACTTCGGTGGGCTTGTCGGAAACTGAATGAACGATGAACCCGTCCGGATGCCGGTGCAGCTCGATGTGCCAGCGGCTGATCTGATTCGTCAGCTGAGCATCCGCCAATTGGAGCACGATATCGTTGGCAGGCAATCCGTCGACGTCTCGCAACCGTCCCACTCGTATCAACGGCTGGTCGGGAAGCTCCTGTTCTTCCCGCGTCTCTTCTATGATGAAGTGAGTGGGGAGGTGAAGGAGTTCTTGCGGACATAACGACCAAAGTTCTCCGGGATTCATACTGTCGGGAGGCAGCGTTGCCACCGAGCAGACGCTCCGAAGCCGGCTATCCAGTTCCGCATAGGCCGACCGGGTGAAACAGATGTTCCCCGGCGGTGCGCTTGCGCAGGCCTTCGCGCACATGTTGACCGTATCTCCCACAAGGATGGTCCCGTCGGTGATGACTGTTCCCCAATGGAGCGCCGTCCGGGTTCTCCATTGCTGATCCGGTGGAAGTTTCCAATTGAGCGTTCGCAGGTTGCGATGAAAGCCGATGAGACCCTGAATCGCATGAGACACATCGGGAAACGACAGCATGGCGCCGTCTCCGGCCGTGTGCATGATATGGCCCTCACTGGGGCCGCAGGCTTCTGTGAGAAGATCAAAATGATGCTGCTGGAGCCGGTGTCCCGCTTCGTCGCCAAATCGGGAGAAATACTGGGTGCTGGCCACAATATCGCTAAAGACGACGGCCAAGCGTTTTTCAAACCGTTTGGCCACCATTTCAGAGAGCTTGTTTTGAAGGCGGATCGTATCCGTCAGGGACAGGGTTTCCAGATCGATCGGCCAGGGTTCTGTCATCGGGTACTCACCCTGCGGTTCAGAGACATCGCGGCACCATGAAATTCAGGTGTGATGAGAAGCACGGTCGTATTGTCCTTGCCTCCGCGCTCATTCGCCAGCTGGATCAGGCGCCGGCAGGCTTCCATCGAATGGGCGGGGCATTCCAGGACGATGCGGACTATTTCTTCATCCGCAACCATCTTTGTCAATCCGTCCGTGCACAGGAGGAGTATGTCGGACGGATCCAGCAGATGGGTGGTGACTTCCGCGGGCAACTCATTCTCCGCCCCGACCGCCCTCAATAACACATTTTGCTGGGGATGCGTCCTGGCTTCCTCGGCAGAAATTCGTCCCTCCGCAATCAGTCTCTGAACCAGCGAGTGATCGGCCGTCAAGGCTTGGATCTGTTGATTGCGGATCAGGTAGGCCCGGCTATCGCCGATATGGGCAATTGCGATCGCCGGCTGCGGATTCAAGCCGAACAGCCCGACGACCATCGTGGTGCCCATGCCGGTGAGGGCGGGGGTAGCGGCTGCCGCGGAACGAACGCGTGAATCGGCTGCCTCAATGGCGGAGGTCAGAAGTGCTTCCGCCTGACGGACGGCTTCATGGTGGTGAGAGGGGCTTCCGCCGGAAGCGTAAATATGCTCTTTGACGGCCTCGACTGCGAGTTGGCTGGCCGTCCCTCCTCCCGCATGTCCGCCCATCCCATCTGCGACGATCCAGAGACCGACATGATTGTCGACGGCGAAACAATCCTGATTGGTGGCGCGAACCATTCCCTGATCGGTCAGACCGACCCCTTGCCATGGAATGTCCGGCCGGTCATCGATGATGTCCTTGGTCAAAATGGGACCGTCCTTTCGATCGTTAGGTCACAGCTCCATGCGTCAGGCCTGGTTAGAGCTCGATCCGCATGCCGAACGTGCCGGCATAGTTATTAAACTGTTCATTGCCGACCATCGCCCGAACGTTCACAAACGGCTGCCAGCCATTCGGCAACACCATCATGAGACCGGTGCCCAGATTGAAGTAGTTCCTGACTGGCACATCGTTTTGAAAGGTGAATTTGGTCGGAGCGGCCCGGAAGTCTTCCGCGAACCGGACGTGAATAAGGCGCTGGGAGTTGGCAAATTCATGGATATAGTCCGCATTGACTTGCGAAACCAGGACCCCCAGGCCCGTACCGAACGCAGTTGACCCTTGAACCCCGAGGACACTTTGGAGGGAGTTGATCCATTGATCGTCATACGTGAGTTCGACGCCCGTGCTGCCGCTCTCGCTGAAATTATGGATCTTGGTATTACTATAGGTTATCCCCGCGCGAGGGCCGATGGTGAAACGGCCGATCGGATGATCGTAGCCGGTCAGCAGCGAAAGGTTGAAGACGTCGCCGTGAGAGTTGCTGGAGGCGAGTCCGCTGGCGTTTCTTTCGTTCAGCGGACTCGACGCTGCGGCGAAGGCCGTGGCTGCCCGGGAGACCAGGTACTGATTTCTGATGTAGCCACCGGTGACTTGGACAAAGGTTTTATCCGTCGGCACATAGGAGGCAAACAACAAACCGCCGTAGGAATTCGTGTTGAAATTGCCGCCGCTCCTGAAATCCCCATTGGTGTTGGAATAGTTCAAGGCGAGACCGGCGACTAACCGTTTATTGAACCGATAATCAGCCCCGGCGGTCACCCCAAGAATGTTCGACTTATAGCCATCCTGAAATTGGGTGATATCACGGTCGAGGGATTCAACCAGCCCGCTGGTAAAAAATCCCAGCCCGTGCCACCGGCGCTGGCTCCCGGTGGCGAAGGTCGCCGTTGACCCGCCGCCGCCGGTCGTGGCGGCATAAAACGGAGACGACACGGAAGTCGCGCTCCCGAATCCGGACAGCAGCGAGCCGAAGGGATTCAACATGAGCGACGAGGATCGTTTGTGGTCCTGGCCCTCCTCTTCATCCGTTTCATCCAACCGTTGGAGCAGCACTCGGTTCAAGATGGAGGCTGCCGATCCCTGCACCGATGCGGCGCCGCCGCCGGTTGAACTGGCTCCAAATGTGGTAGGAAATGCACAGAGTCTATTGAGGTTGGGCCCGAAGCCCGGATTAGATCCGCCGCCGGTGCCGGGTTGGAGGCCGATGCAATTGTTGGCCAACAACGCGTTCACTTGCTGATTGAGGACCTGCGCGATCGCCCCGCGGGGTTGAACAGGTTGGGTCAGGGCGATGGTCACGATGCAGATGGCTCCCAGGCGTATCGATTGTGAACGGTGATGATTCATGCGCCGTGACCTCGTTGTGATGGGGTGTGGTGCAAAGACTGCGAATCATTGGTTGCCTGTTCAAAAGGGAATCCGCGCCGTTAGAGCGGCGGGCATTATAGTGTAAAGTGCGGTGGCCCAACAACTTTAAGTACGGTGCCGGATGAAGCAGCATACAGGCAGGTGTCGGTTATTCATGCATGGAGCGATGGTCGTCTCGTTGACGTGGGCGATGAACAGTTGCGCCTCACATCAAGGGGCCGGGCTGTCTCAGCTGCCGTTGAGGGACCCGCGGACAGCGGATCCGTTCGATGTCGTGGATTGTCTCCTGCCCGGGCAGATCCGGCAATTGGGCACGCGCGTGACGTATGTCACCGAGCGCCGGCCGATCCGGACGACCGCCGAAGATTGTGCCATTCGGGGGGGCGAGTATGTGGCCTTGGACCGCGCGGACTATGCGACGGCCTTGCGGATCTGGCTGGGCGCCGCGGAAGGCGGCGATCCGGACGCCCAGTACTATGTGGGTGTGCTGTATGAAAAGGGCGCCGAGGGGCAGCCGAATTACCATAAGGCCGCTTCCTGGTATCGCCAGGCGGCGGAGCGCGGGATCAGTCGTGCGGCGATGAACGTGGGGCGGCTGTACGAGCAGGGACTGGGAGTCGAGAAGAATCGAGCCGAGGCCGCAAAGTGGTTTGCAAAAGCGAGCGGCCTCAGGGACGGGACCATTACGGACGTCGCAAACGAGAAGGCTTTGGCTGCGGGTCCATCGACGCAATTGGATACCGTGCAGCGTGAGCTGGGGGAGGCGCGCAGCCGCCTCGGAGAACGGACCGGTTTGCTCAATGATGAGCGGCGCAAGCTGGAGCAGTTGAAAAGCGACGTGAAGAAATCAGGTCAGGGCCAGCCGGCGTCTGGCGATGTCCTGGCCAGGCAAACCCGTGTCGTTAAAGATCGTGAGGCCGAGGTCGCCAAGTTGCAGGCCGCGATCGAGTCATTGAAGGAATCTGCCAAGCAACACCTCGCGCTGGCTCAGCAATCTCCCGCGCAGGATCCCGGCCTTCGCGGGCCGTCCATCCAGATTATCGATCCGCCCGTCGTCGTGACTCGCGGGATTCGTATCGAGCAGGGGCGAATTCCGGTAGGTATTCCAAGCGGCCGGCCGATGCGTCTCACGGGTCGTGTCGTGGCCCCCACAGGATTACGCTCGCTCACGGTGAACGGGGCAGCGGCGGCCGCCGACGATCAGGGAACGTTTTCCGTTCCGGTCGCGGCGGGTCAGGGCACTGCACGCGGTATCCCGGTAGACATCGTCGCGGTCGACAGCCAACACAAACAAGGCAGCATGAAGTTGATCGTCAGTTCGGGCGCAACGGCCGCCGGCGAGGACGAGATCATGACGAACACCGCGAGCTTCGGCCAGTACCATGCGCTCGTCATCGGGAATGATCACTATCGTGAATGGATTCCTCTGAATACCGCCATTGCGGATGCCACCGCCGTGGCGCAGGTCCTGAAGGACCGTTATGGCTTCCAGGTCAAAGTGCTCAAGGATTCCAGCAGAAAAGAAACCCTGAAGGCGCTCAATGACTATCGGAAGACGCTCTCCGAGCGGGATAATTTACTGATCTACTATGCCGGCCACGGGTTCCTTGAGCCCGAGATCGATCGAGGGTATTGGATACCCGTTGAAGGTGATTTGCAGGACAACTCGGAATGGATCGAATTCCCGGCGGTGACTGATTTGCTCGAATTGATTCCGGCGAAACAAGTCCTCGTCGTGGCCGACTCGTGCTTTTCCGGGAAGCTCGCCCGCTCCGCGATGGCCCGGCTGAATCCAGAGGCGCAAGATCAAGCCAGACAATCCCTTCTCAAAGCGATTGCGGAAAGGAAAATCCGGACGACGCTGACATCGGGAGGGGCCAAGCCGGTGCTCGACGACGGGGGGGAGGGGCATTCCGTTTTTGCCACGGCCTTCTTGGGTGCCCTGTCGGAAAACTCGACGGCGATGGAGACGGAACGGTTATTTTGGACAGTGAGGGCGCGAGTCGTGCAAGCCGCTGAGCGGATGAACTTTGAGCAGATTCCCACGTACGGACCTATCCATCTGGCCGGTCATGAGGGGTTGGGAGATTTCGTGTTCGTGCCGCTGGCCACTCGTCGGGATGCTCATTAAGCGCGAGTCGTTGCCCGGCACTTCACTGGTGTTTTCCCACCCGTCCACTTCTTATCGGTTCGGTAAATTCTAGAGCGCCGGATGTCTTGCCGGCGTGCCGGAGCATCCCATCAGTCCGGGCTGATCAAGGTTCACGTCATATCCCGGTCTGGATTGGTTTCCGCTGAGCCAGAATCGCTCAAAGGCCACCAGGGCATTCGGCATACGATGATTGGAGGCCAGGGAGCCAAAGCCGCCGCAGACGAAATCAGACGATATAAATTCGTCAACGAGCTGGCCGGTATGGCAGGTCTGGCAACTATGTTGCGCGACTTTCCGATAGAGATCCACGCCGGTCGAATCGTAGTTCCACAGGCTTGGTACAAACTGAGGGTCCTGATCGAGCCGCCCGCCGGCGTACCAGCCGTTGATCAATTCTTTTGTCCGGTCCCTTGTAATGCTCGAGACATCGGCGCTCACCATCAGCTGATTGAATTGCTTCATGGCGGCATTGATTCCCGCCATATTTTGCCTTTGCGCCGTCGAAAAATCGAAGTTCGCCATGTCGAAGGGCAGCCATTTGGAGCCGATATTCGCCAGGCCGCTGCCATCGTCGGCGTAGCGGCCGCGGTAGAAGTCGCCGCCGTGGCACGCGGTGCAGGATCCGGGCATAAATTTCTCGCGCCGCCCATCCAGGCTCACCGACAGCTGCAAGTTGCCCGACGGGCCGAACGTATAGAATTTAGTGAAAGGCTGATTATTGTTCGCGCCCGTGACGATGGAATAGTCCATGGCGACGCAGGCCAGCAAGCCGATGCCTCGCTGGGCATTGGCAAACGCGAGATCGATATCGGCCTGGGTTTCGCTTCCGATCCTCGACGGCGCGCCGTCGCTGCTGGTGACGTTCTGAGGGCCCGGATAGTTACAGGTGTAGTAGGCGAGATGGCCCGGACCGCGTTTGACCCCATGCATGTCCCGGACGATGTTCAAGTCCGCTCGATTGATATAGAGCGTCGCGATCTCCGGATTGCCGCTATCGTACGGGGCCAGGCCATGCTGCTGCTTCCAGGAATCGAAGGTGAGTTGTCTTCCCGTGGGTGTGCCGGCCGTATCGCAGCCTTCGACTGCGCCGATGGTTTGATAATACCGGCAGGCGTTCAGACGGGTGTCGAGGCCTTTCTGCGTGAGGAAGGCGCCGTCATCCAGGGACGCATCCATTTCCGGCAGCAGGGTGGTCGCCTGGGGAAAGTCCGGACGCTCAACCCGGTTCCCGTTATGCGTCGCCGTCATCGACGTGATGATCGGGCGTTGGTTCTGGATTTGAATCGGAGCCACCACGGTCCTCCCGCCCGCTGCGAGGGAAAAGGAAGCGCTGACTACGCTGGTCGTCTCGCATGCGATGCGCACGCGCGCATTCGTCAGGCCGGATGCGGTCACCAGGAGGTAGTCGCCGAAGGCGTTTACGGGGACGGGGCCCGCGAGACGGCCATTGGAGGCATTGAGCAACTCGGCTGTGGCCGTGACGTCTCCTCCCCCAAAAAAATGGTTCGACGTTCCGCACAACGGTTTATCGCTTACGGTGCTCACGGCGGGGTCGCTGAGATGGACATGACCGGCGACGCGTGTCATGCCGCTTACAGCCGTGCTGATCGAAACCTCCCTTCGCATGGCGAGCGAGCTTGCCGTGATCGATACAGCCGAGTTTTGGAGGAAGTTAACCCCGTCAATGGAATAGGCAAGGTTGTAACTTCCGTGTGGAATGTTCTGGAAGAAAAACTCGCCCTTAAAGTCTGTGTTCGCGAACAGCGTGGGGCTGCCGCCGCTGCCGGATAACCTCACTGTAATGTTCGGCACGTATAGTGTTCTGGTGGCACTCGGACAGCTGGCGTCAAAATGGCTGCATATTGTCGTCCCGTACAGAGTCGCTCGTGTAGTGGAACCGGCGGTTGGGGCGAACACAGGCGTCAGGCTGACGACCCGGTCTGTTCCGGACAACACTGCCACACGGCTTTCCCGATAGCCCCCCTTGCGATCGGACACCAACACGTACAGGAACTGCAGTCCTTTTCCAGGAGGAACGCTCCACTGCGTAGACGGTGCGTCCACGTTCTGGACCTGTCCTTCGGTGGCCCGCCATTGATAATGCAATTGATCGCCGTCGGGATCGGCGGCGGACACTGCGACCTGAACGGTTGAACCGTTGTTCGAAGCAGGGGCAGCGGGCGTGGATAAAGCGCCGGATCCTGTATTGCTCGCGTCACACGCGTTCATGAGGCACGCCCCACACGCCAGCAAGACGGCCCCGACATGCGTGCGAGTGCTCATGACGATTCCTTTCTTCTTTGGCTTCGAGACACCGGCGTGCATCATGGTCTCGCCCTGTCGATCGCTACAATTCAACGCGCAATCCGAATAGGCCCGCGTAATTGGTGAACTGTTCATTGCCGATCATGGCGCGGAAGTTGACAAAGGGTTGCCAGCCATTCGGCAGCACGGCGACAAGCCCGGTGGAAAGGTTGAAGTAATTCCGGACCGGCACGTCGTTCTGAAACGCGAATCTCGTCGGGGTGCCCCGCAGATCTTCCGTGAACTGTACGTGGATCAGACGCTGGGAGTTGGCAAACTCATGGATATAATCGGCGTTGACTTGATGGACGATCACGCCGGCCGGCGTGCTATATGTCGCTGATCCTTGGATGCCGAGCACGCTTTGCAAGGAATGAATCAATTGGTCGCCGTACCGTAGCCCGATCCCTTCGCCGCCTTGTTCGGCATAGTTGCCGATATGCGTCCGGCTGTAATTGATCCCGGCCCTTGGTCCGACCAGAACACGTCCGATCGGATGATCGTAGCCGGCGAGAACTCCGACATTACCGACGTCTCCGTTGGAATTGCTGGAGGCGAACGAACTGACGGTCCGGTCGTTGCCGATGGCCACCGAGGTTACTCGAGCCGTCGCGAGGCGGGACACGAGATAGGTATTTCTCGAGTACCCGGCCGTCAATTGGACGAAGGTCTTGTCGCTCGGCAGTATCTGGGCGAAGGCCAGCGCGCCATACGAGTTGGTGCTGAACGTTCCGCCCCCTCGAAATTCTCCGTCGGTATTGGAAAAATTGCCGACGAGGCCCGCCACCACTTTCCTGCTGAAGCGATAATCCATGCCCGCGGAGAACCCGAGAATAGTGGATGTGTAACCATCCTGGAACGTGGTGATGTCGCGATTGAGCGACTCGACCAGACCCGAGGCAAAAAAGCCGAGGCCCTTCCAGCGGGTCTGGTTGCTCGTCGCAAAGCCGGCCGTCGAGCCGCCGCCGGCTGCGGTGGCGGCATAGAAAGGCGAGGAGACATTGAGGTTGCGGATGCCTGCCATCAGCATCAGACCCATGGGATTGAAGCGCATCGAGGATGACGGCTGCTCGTCCTCGCGGTTCTCTTGTTTGATGTCTTCCAGCCTGCGGAGCAACGTGCGGTTCAGGACGGACGCGGCAGATCCTTGCACAGAGGCGGCCCCGCCACCGGAAGAGGCGGCGCCCAAGGTCTGAGGGGTACTACAGATGGCGGCGAGGTTCGGGCCCAACCCGGTGACGTCAGGATTCGGAAATCCGCCCGTCCCGAGACCGGCGCAATTGTTGGCTAAGAGCGCATTGACCTGTTGGTTCAGTACCTGCGCTAGTGCCGTCAGCGGAGTCAGGGTCATGAGTAACAGGAGGAGGATCGCCGCATGATGTTTTTCGGCGTATGGTAATGCCCGTGATCGGCTCGTCGATGTTGTCATCGTATACATTTTTGAAAAAGGAAGGTCATCGGAAAAATATTCAAACGGGATTATTTTTCTTAAATATATGCCCGGGGAATGTCACGACGGGCGGGCTATTGTAGATAGCTCCATGCCTGGGTACAACCCGAACCATTGCAGAGGTTCTCATGGTTGAGGCGCCGGGAGTCTCAGCGCGATAGGAGGGCGTCGATGAACAGATGACGTCTTCCCGCCTCCTGAGAATGCAGAATTATTTCGAGTAAAAAATAATTAAATTATTATTTAAAAATTACACTCGTGTATCGGACAGGTCCATGCACAGCGTCTTGATTTATCTGGACGAAACGCTTAGGCTTGGCTCCCCTTGAGGGCATGGGATTGGTCGAATTTTGCAAGTTATGATGGATGGACTTCAGGGTTCCGGATACTTGCCAGATGCCGAATGTCATACGCTCCGCTGGGATGTTTTTTGCGATCTGCTCGATGCCGCGTCATGGGAGGATGTTGAGTCGAAGTTGACTCGCGGCGCGCGGCCAAGTGCGAAAAGCCACGTCTCCTTCCTTCGCGAAGCCTTGAGCCGACCCGGCCAGTACTTCTTTGAATCGCCGGCGAAACAAGCCTTGGAAGTGTTTGCGCTGAAGCTCAGTCTCTACAGCGTCCTCTGCCGGCAACTGGCGGAGATCCATGAGCGTACCGGGCACGCCTTCCTGGGCTTGGACCCGGAGCGAGTCCTGATTACCATACCCATGCGCTCGGCCAGCGCTCTCCCGCTTCGGTGGTCCTGCTCGCTCGCGCTGGAGACGGCCGTTCCGACCGACACCTTTCCGCATGAGGATATGCCGGACGAAATGGCCCGCAGCGTGTCAGCCATTCCCGCTGGATTGGATCCGTCCTATACAGCCCCCTTGGTCGCGCGGTGGCCTCTTGGATGTGAACTGCCCGTGACAGCGCTGCTCCAATCAATTGACGCCCTTCCGGACGAAGATGAACAGGTGGTTCGAGGATTGGTCCGGGTGCATGTGATCGCTGCTTCGATCACTGCCCGCGAATTTTCCGATGAGGATGTATTCCGGGTGTCGCTCCCGATCGGGGGTGAGCGGGGACCGTCCATCAAGATGTGGGCCAGAAAAGTGGATACGCCCGAGCGCGGCATTGTGGTCAGCGGCATGACCGACGCGGTCTCGCCCGGAATCTGGGACACCTTCAGCCGGTCAAGCGGTCAAAGCTGCGGCGCCGCGACCGTCGCCGTGTATCGGTCTTTCACCTCGACCTGCGACATCTATAGTTGCGGCGTGCTTCTGTTGAGAGCGTTGCTCGGATCTGAGCCAGACCGGTGGACTCGCGCCCTGCAGATGCTGCCGGTGTTGCTTGATGGATTGAGTCCTCTGGTGGAGGGTGTGGAGGAAGACGATCATTACACCATCCATGAGCGGGTCAGAGACCGTGTGCAGGAATGGGCGGACGTGGTGACGCCGGGTGCCGTGCCGGTGGACCTGTGGTATGACGCCCTCATTGTCGTGTTGCGGGCCTGCTCGCGCATTCAGGGGTTCAGTTACGGCCAGGATTCCAACCCGGCCGGACGAGGCCTCGCCGAAAATCCGGGCCGCGATGTCGCCCATCTCGCACAACGGGCTCGGACGCAATTATTCGAACCGGACGAGCATGACGCGCTGATCGCGAGGGCCTGCGATCGAGTGTTGGCGGATCTCGGGACGGGCCGTTAGCAATGGCATGGCTTGTAAGCTGAACACCCGGCGGTCGGGGAATGGCGCAGGGGGCCTCCTCGCTGAATATGAGTTCGATCAACCACGCATTACCATCGGCCGGGGAGCCGGCAACGATGTGGTGTTCAAAGATCCGACGCGCATGGTTTCGACGAAGCACGCGGAAATACGCGCGGGCGATCCTTCATGGGTCCTCGTCGATGTGGGCAGCACCAACGGGACGACGCTCAATGGAACGCGGATTACCGCCAAACAACCGTATGCGCTCCACGACGGAGATTGCATTGCCGTGGGACCGTTCGAACTCGTCTTCAGAGACGTTCAGCCGGCGGCGAGCCCCGACGCCGTGGCTCAGCCCGCGCGGTCCGTTCCCGTGGCTGCCGGTACGCCGTCTTCACCGGATGCCCGGAAGATGCTCTACCTGCTGCGCCGGTCTCTTGCCGATCCTGAGCCTGTCTCCGGCAAGGGGCTCGAGGGTCAAGTCGAAGACGTCCTGCGTCGCGCGGTGCAGGGCCTCGATCGTGCGTCCGCCAGAGAGCTGCTGCAAGCCGTCAAGCGATCGCTGTCCACGCCGCCGGAGCCTCTCGATGCGCCGCCGGAACAGCGTCAGGCTCCTCCTTCGCCGCCTCCCCCCGACAAGCATGAATGTTTTCCGGACTCCGCTGGGGGCCTGGCCGGAATCATCTCGGAGCACCTCAGTCAGCGCGGAGCCTCCTACGAGCCGGACCGCAGGGGGCGGCAGATCGCACGTATCCTTGAAACGGTCTGCGCGGGGCTGGCCGATGCGGTTCGGGGACGCCGGGAGTTTCAGAAAGAGTTTGAAGTCGAGTCCACGCGGATCCTGGCGTGGGCGCCCAATCCGCTCAAACATGCCGAAGACGCGGCTGAAATCGGGTCCGTGCTCCTCACCCCCGATGCGCACGGACTGACGGACGATCAAGCGATCCGCCATCTTCGTGAGGTGTTTCAGGATCTCGCGCTCCATCAATTGGGCCTCATGGCGGGATTTCGGGAATGCGTGCGCGGGCTGCTGAAGGAATTGGATCCGGCGATCCTGAGCAAACCGGGAAAGGGAGAGAAAAGCGGCAAAGCCCTGGGATTGCTGGCGGGGGGGACGCATAGATCCGAGGCGGCTGCCTGGCATCGGTTTCTCGAGAAGCACCGGCAGCTCATAGAAGAGGAGGTACGGGTCTTTGAACAAATATTGGCTCCCCATTTTTCGAAAGGCTATCTCTCGATTCAACAATCACGGCGGCGCACATAGCGGCCGCTTCATGACGGCCTCCGGGTGCCTCCTGCTTTTCGCGGCAGTGCTCGCCGCCGGGTGCAGCAGCGACACCAGGAAATGGCAGCTCGCCCTCACATCGACCAAGACGCTCAACGAGGATGACGCGGGGGCCGCGCTTCCCGTGGTCGTTCGCGTCTATCAGTTAAAGGGGAAGGATAAGTTTCAACAGGCCACCTTCAAGGCGCTGTGGAAGAACGATAAGGAGTTGCTCGAAGGAGATCTCGTGGAGCGCAAAGAGATCATGGTCCACCCCGATACGGAAACCGTGCTGGACGTCGAGCTCGATGTGAAACACGGAGCCGCGTATCTCGGCGTGATGGCGTTATTCAGGAAGCCGGACGTGATGTCCTGGAAGGAACTCGTTCCCGCGCAGGCCTCGTCGCTGAATCCGTTCACGCCGAAGGTCAAACTCGTATTGGATCACTACACCGTAAAGGTGACTCACTAGCCGGCGAGGCGAGAGATGACGCTATGACTATGAATCGGAAAGTCGTATGGAGCGAGGGGATGCTGCTGACCCCGCAGCACTTCCAGCAGTGGGACCGCCACTATGAAGGGCTGATCGCGGAGCGGTTTCGGACGCACGATCCGTTTGCCTGGGGCATCACGGAGCTGGACATCGATCATGACGGTCTTGCGAACGGCCGGTTGACTCTCCTCAGATTCCTGGGGATCATGCCCGACGGTTTGGTTGTGCAGGTGCCGGAACAGGATGCGGCGCCTCCCACCCGCGACTTCACCGAACTGTTTCCAGCCTCGGTGGATCATCTGGACGTCTATCTCGGGATTCCCATCGAGCGGGTCGACGGCATGACCTGTCAGGTGGGGAAGGAATCGGGGGCCCGTCCGGCCCGCTACCTCGCGGAACACGTCGATGCGCTGGACACCACCACCGGTGACAATCCCCGCGAAGTCCTGGTGACCAAAAAAAACCTGCGGGTGTATTTTTCCGGGGAAGAAACCGCCGACACTGTGTCGGTCAAGATTGCCGAATTGATCAGGACTCCGAGCGGGGCGGTGGGATTGAAAGAAACCTATGTCCCGCCGAGCCTGTGGGTGTGCGCGTCGCCCTATCTCTTGCGGTTGCTGCGCGGGCTCCTCGAATTGCTGGTGGCCAAACGGAGTGTGTTCTCGGACGCGCAGCGCGGCGTGATCGAGCTGGTCGGGGCCGACCTGGGGAAGTTTGCCCTGGTCACCGCCATCTCGACGCATCTGCCGGTGTTGATGCATCTCAGCCAAGTGGAGCGGGTCCATCCCGAATCGCTCTATGTCGCGATGGCGAGATTGGCGGGGCAACTCCTGATGTTGGCGCCCCCCGGTGAGGCTTCCGAGTTGCCTCCGTATCGCCATGACAACTTGGCCTTGACCTTCGAAGGATTGGACAAACGGGTGCGGTCGATCATCGAGGGCGTGACCCCCACCCGCTATGTCACGATTCCGCTCGAACCGAGCGGAGACAACGTGTGGGTCGGGCGTGTGCCGGAAAGCCGATTGTTCGCCTCCTCCCAATTTTTTGTGATGGCGTCGGGCGAGATGGCGGAGGACCAGATGAAGAATCTGATCCCGCAGCGGGTGAAAATCGGTTCGCCGAGCAAACTGAAAGAGATTGTGGCGGCCGCCATGCCGGGCGTGCGTCTCTATCACACGCCCCGGCCGCCGGCGACGCTGCCGATGAAGACCGGAACCCAATACTTCCGGCTCGACGATCGCGGCATGTTCTGGGAGGAAATCAAGAAGTCTCAAATGGTGGCCTTGCATGTCCCGGAGAGCCTCCAGGGGCTGAAGATCCAGGTCGTGGCCGCCAGGGAGTAGCGATTCATGGCCACTGCGTCGGGAACAAAAACGGGCCGGCTGGCGGAAGTGTTCGGGGACCTGCTGGTCCTTGGGACGTACCTCAAAGACGCCAAAGATCTCGGGAGTCCGGATCACCTCCGCACGCGGCTGCAGCACCTCTTTCGCGTGGCCGAGGAGCAGGGCAAGGCGGCCGGTATCCAGGCCGACGCCTACCAGCATGCGCGGTACGCGGTGACGGCCTACATCGACGAGATGATCATCAATTCCCGGTGGACCGGCCGTGACCAATGGGCGTCGCGTCCGCTGCAGTATGATTTTTTCGGAGAGTACGTCGCCGGCGAGGGGTTCTTTCAGCATTTGGATACGATCCGGCGGTCGTTGCCGCTCAACGCGGATCTGCTGGAGGTCTACGGCCTCTGTCTCATTCTGGGCTTCGAAGGGCAGTATCGCATTCATGAGCGCGAGCGATTGCGCGGGCTGATCGAAGATGTCACCCGGGAGGTCCAGGCCAAGCGCGGCGACGTGCCTTCGCTCTCGCCCCATGGGTCACGTTCGGAAGAACTGATGGAGTTGGTGAAACGGGAACTGCCCGTGTGGGTGGTGCTCGTCACGAGCGCCGGGATCGTGGTTCTGTTCTATCTCGCCCTGTTGTTCCTGACGAACCAGGATGCCGGTCAGGTCGTGAATCAACTTAGAAAGCTACTCCAGGAGAGTCCCACGTGAAACGTCTGCTTCTTGCGCTCAGTGCTCCGGTTCGCGCGCTGCTGAAACATCCGCGCCTGGTGATTGAGATCGGCGTGGTGTTCGCGATTGCGCTGATTTGGGTTGCCGGCCCCTGGGTGGGGTTTGATTCCGTTGAAGGGCGGGTCCAGGTCATCATCGGCATCGTGCTGTTGCGGGCGGTCGCCCATGTGGCGCAATACCTGCTCGCCGAGCGGCGCGCGGCGAAGCTGGAAGCGTCGTTGCAGCAACAGGGGGTCCGGCAGGCGGGCGGCGCCCGGCCCGATCGACAGGAAGAAATCGACGCGGTGCGCGTCCAATTCGAGAAAGGCATCGCCGCACTCAAGGAGTCGAAACTGTCCAAGGGGCTCAGGGGGAAGGCCGCGCTCTACGCGCTGCCCTGGTACATGTTCATCGGGCCGCCGGCGTCGGGGAAGAGCACGGCGCTCAGACATTCCGGCCTGCAATTTCCGTCGCTGAGCGGATCGGGGCAGGGGCTCCAGGGTATCGGGGGCACCCGCAATTGCGATTGGTGGTTCACCAACGAAGGGGTGCTGCTCGATACCGCGGGGCGGTATGTGACACAGGAAGACGACCAGGCGGAATGGGCCGCTTTTCTCGATCTCTTGAAGAAATACCGGAAGCACAATCCCATCAACGGCGTCATTGCGACGATTGCGATCCCCGATCTCATGCAAGCGAGCGATGAGGAAATGGAGGCGCATGCGAAGCAAATCCGTGCGCGGATCGATGAATTGATCATGCGGTTGGGGGTCGTCTTTCCGGTCTACATCATGTTTACGAAGTGCGATCTGGTTCAGGGGTTCGTCGAGTTCTTCGACGAATTGAACCGCGCCGAACGCGATCGGGTGTGGGGCTGCACCTTTCCCAAAGCTCCGCCGGCGAACCAGCCGCCCGCCACCCGATTCCAACACGAGTTTGATGAATTGCTCACGGCCTTGCAGGCGCGCCGGCTCACGCGGCTGACGAATACCCGCGGCAGCCACAAAGTGACGATCTTTGGATTTCCCATGCAAATGGCTTCCACGCGCGACCGTCTCACCAAGTTCGTGGAGGTGCTCTTTCAGGCGAATCCCTATCAGGAAAATCCGGTACTGCGCGGATTTTATTTTACCAGCGGCACCCAGGAAGGGACGCCGATCGACCGGATTCTTGGCGCCGTGGGCCGCGCCTCGGGCCTGTCGGATATCTCCCTGGCGTCGGTGCTTCCGACGGAGCCGAAAAGTTATTTCCTGAAGGACCTGTTCACCGAGATTATTTTCCCGGATCGCCAACTGGTCACCCCCTCGTCCACCATGCATCGGCAGCGGGGCTATCTGCGGGTTGCGACGTTTGTCGGGTCCGTGCTGGTCGTCGTGCTGGCTGTCCTGGGGCTGGCTGTGTCGTTCATCGGCAATAAACAGATGCTGAACGGGGTGCTGTCCTCCGCGCTGCATGCGCCGGAGGCGGGGTTGGACGACAGCCGCTTAGAGAAGAATGTGGAATTTATCGGCTCCCTGGGCGGGCAGTTGGAGGACATCCTCCGGCATCAGCGGGACGGGGTGCCGCTGCGATTGGCGGCCTTCTATCAAGGCTCCCGCCTTCATGAGGACGTTCAGGAATTTTATCTGCGGCAGTTCACGCGCCAGTTTTTGAGCGTGACGAAGCGCGAGATGGAGGCGGAACTGGCCAGGTTCGCGACCGGAGAGGGAGGAGGAAGCGGACCACCCCGGGAGTATGATGACGACTACTCGCTCCTCAAAGCCTACATCATGCTGGGTGACGCGATGCATCTGAAGCCGGCCTATCTGGATCGCTGGCTGGCCGACTATTGGCGGGAAAAATTGACACGGCTGGCTCCCGGGCGGGAGGTGTCGCAAGAGGTGCGGGAGACGGTCGAGCGGCAAATGGCGCTCTATACTTACTCGCTTGCGCGCGAGGCCGCGAGCCGTCAGGCATTGAACGGGCGTCTGGTTGAGGAGGCGCAGCAGAAACTGCGCCAGGTTCCCCGCGTGCAGCGCATTTATGCGTTGAGCCGCCGTGAAGCCCAGGATCTCGCCAAGCCGTTCAATCTGGAATCGGTGCTCCAGGGGAGCCAACAGGGAAGTCTCGTGAGCGACTACACGATTCCCGGCGTGTTCACGCTGGCCGGATGGCGGGGGCCGTTTCAGGCGAGTGTGGCAAAAGTTCTGGAGGAAGCGGCGGAGGAAGGATGGGTCATCGGCGAGCCGGAGGTGGGACGGGCGGAACTCGATAAAGGCATCAAGCGACTCTACTTCCAGGATTATGTCCGGCATTGGCGCGAATTCATTCGCTCCTTACGAATCCGACAAGCCGTCACCCCGGCCAACAGCGAGGAAGTGCTCGGGGCGCTGGCCCAGGCGGATTCCCCGTTGTTTCGGCTCTTCGACGCCGTGGATCGCAACACGGTGCCCGAGCCTGTGGGAATGGCGCAGCTCCAGGAATCGGTGGCCGGTCTGCTCGACAAAGTCAAAAAGGGATTGGGCATGGAGGGAGCGCCCGAGTCGCTGCCTGCGCCCAAAGACGCCGAGGACCTCATGCGCCGCCTGGGCGATCCGAGCGATTTCGCCGGATCCGTCTCGCGCCGGTTTCAGTCCATTCATTACCTGGTCGCCGCGCCCAAAGATTCGAAAGAGGACTCCCCGCTGATCCGGTATGTGACGGAATTGCGGAAGGTGCACCAAACGCTGCGGCCGATCTTGCGGGCCGAGGGGCCTCCCGGTGACACGAAAGCCATGGCCAAGAGTATCGTGGCGGGTGAGCCGAACGACGTGTTCCAGGCGATGAAAAATACCGACATCATGCTGCAGAAACTCGATCCGGAGTCGATCGAAGCCGTCTCTCCGCTGCTCGTGGAGCCGTGGATGATCGCCGTCCGCGGGGTGTTGGACCGCGCCAAGGCCGAAGCGTCCAAGCGATGGGAAGCGGATATCTATCCGGCATGCCAGCGGAACGTCGAAGGGCGTTTTCCTTTCCGCACAGGCGGAGGCGATGCGCCGCTTTCCGATCTCGCGGAACTGTTTCATCCGGACAACGGGGTGTTGTGGAAATACTATCAGTCGGAACTCAAGCCGTTCATTGACGAAGGCCTGGAGCGCTGGGAGCCCCGACAGTGGTCGGGCGTGGGGATGACCTTCTCCACCGACTTTCTCCGGTCGCTGCAGCATGCGCGGTTCTTGTCCGAAAGCCTGTTCCCGAAAGGCAGTTCCGACGCGGGCGCCGTCTTCGAGCTGTATCCCTATCCCCCGCAAGGCGGTGTCAGCAAGTCCGTCAGCGAAATCCGGCTGGACATCGGTGGGCAGGCGTTGCGGTACCGTATGGAGCCGCAAGAATGGCATGAGTTGAAATGGCCCGGGACGACGCCGGCGACGGGAGCGGTGCTTCAAGTACAAGTCGGCAGTGCCTGGGTGACCAAAGAATATAAGGACTGGTGGGGCCTCTTCCGGCTGATTCAGGCGGGGCAACTGGTGCCGGGTGCCGGAGATACGCAGTATCGCGTACAGTGGGACCTGCTGACCGCGGATGGACGGCAGGTCCAGGTTCAGTACGACCTGCGGGCCCGGGGATTCAAGAATCCATTCCGCCCGGGCATGTTTGAACAGGTGCGCTGTGTCGAGCATCTCTAAAGGCCAGGGATGACTGCGCCGGTCTGCGGATATTACGGCAAACTGCCGGTTTCCCGGGAATTCCTTCGCCTCCACGCGGCCGGGCCGGAATTGCGCCTGCTCGACGAGTGGTTCGAGCGGGGCGTGCAATATGCCAAAAGGCAGTCCGGCTCCGGTTGGCCTACGCTGCTCGAAGAGGCAGACATCTGGGACTTCCTGTTCGTGCCGGAAGGGAACGGCCGTGTGGTCTGCGGGGCCGTTTTCGCCAGCCGCGACCAGGCGGGGCGCTCCTTTCCATTTTTGTCCTTTCTTCTCCTTGAGCGGGGTCCGCTCTTAGGGGTTCCCTGGCTGATCCCGCTCGAATGCCGCCAATTTCTTTCACAGGCCCGGCAGCTTCTCCAGCAACTCCGTGCGGACCTTGACTGGAATGCTTTTCGTGCCAAGGTGGCGGCTCTGCCCGCTGAGGTCGAGAGCGCTGCATCGATCGAAGGCGGGTTCGAGAAGTACTTGGCTCAGACCACCACCGGAGAGTTCCGGAGTCGCCTGTGCGGCGCAGTTGGTCATGTGGAACATCATGGCGTCGATTTTGAACAAGCCCTGCCTCTGCACCCCGCGGGGAAACGGACCGGCTTGGAAGGCGGCTGGGGACTCAAGCTTCCGTTGGCGCAGAGGGGCACAGCCGAGACCTATGACGTGTCATTCTGGCTCGGCCTCCATGCACGATTGCATGATGGGAGGCAGGGGACATGGCCCGCGCTGATGGCTTTTTGGAATCGGGCCCCGTCCAAGGCCGAGCCGTGCCTGCTGCTGTCGTTCGGGCGATCGTCGCCGAATCTGACGCGGTTCATCGTGTCTCCCGACGTGCACGATGACGCGTGGTATGAGTGGCGGCCCCAAGAGCATGCCCGACAACAGCCGGCAGGACGCGAGGGGGATCGCGACGTGGATCGCGGAGCCGTTTCTCTGAAGCGCTATCTCGACTCGATCGGCTGAACGCCGTGCTCGTGCCTTTTTTCGACGGGACGGTTGAGGGGTATGGTGTGTGAAGGGATCGCCGGGGCCGATGACGCGTGACGAACGGCCGGACGTTCGGAATCCATCGTATCGGCCTTCGTCTCAAACAGGTCGATTCCCAGACCTCTATTCCGTAGGCGGCTCTCTCTGCGGTATTGCCTTTTAGAGACGGGTTTCGTAGGATGCCGCCTCTACGAGGTCCTGCTTGGAGGTGCTGTGAGGGCTAAAGAATTCCTGGAAGCCAACCAGCTTTCAGCTGCGATCGCCGAGCTGAACCAAGCAGTCAAAAGCCATCCCACCGATACCCGTCTCCGTACCTTTCTTTTCGAGACGCTCTGTTTTGCCGGCGAGTACGAGCGGGCCGAGCGCCAGCTCGACGTGATCGGACTGCAAAGCGAAAGCGCCGGGATCGGAGTGGAGATCTACCGGCAGTTGCTGAAAGCCGACAAGGCCCGTCAGCGTTGGTTTTCCGAGGGCCTCAAACCCGCATTCCTGCTGGAGCCGCCGCCATGGGTCTCTCATGTGCTGGAGGTCGGCCATCGATTGCGCGGGCAGCAGACGGACGAGGCCAAGGCCCTCCTTCAACAAGCCGCAACCGGAAGCACACTGCAGGGAATCGTGAACGGAAAACCGTTTACGGACTTTCGCGACTCGGACGATCGCTTAGGCCGGATTTTGGAAGTGTATCTCAGGGATAGTTATGTCTGGCTGCCGTATGAGCAAATCACGAAGATGACCATTCCTCAACCCAAACAGCTGCGCGACCTTCTCTGGACCCCGGCGACGATTGAGGTCGGAGACGGACCGTCAGGGGACGTGTTCCTGCCCGTCCTCTACGCGAATTCGTGCCGCGAAGACGATGACCAGGTGCGCCTTGGAAAAGTCACGGATTGGCGAGCGCTGGGCGACGGGCTGGCGGGCGGGGTGGGCCAAAAGACGTTCCTGGTCGATGGCACTGAATTGAGTATTTTAGAAATCCGCGACATCGCATTTCAGCGGGCATAGACCGCCCGGAAAAGACCGAGCACGCTATGGCAACCGAGCACGTCGATATTGGCGCCATCCTCCAGCCGATTGCAGGCGAGAATCCCGCAGGCAAAGACGTGCGCGACAGCAAGGACTACGACCTTCTGAAAGAAGCCCGCCGGGAAGAGGAGGCGCTCAGCCAGGGAGACTGGAAACGAGACGCGAAAGTCGCCGACTGGCCCAAAGCGATTCAGTTGGCCACAAAAATTCTGACCGGGCACAGTAAGGACTTGCAGGTTGCGGCCTGGATGGTTGAGGCGCTCGTCAAGCGTCATGGCTTTGCCGGTCTACGGGACGGACTCAAGATTCTGGAGGGGTTGCATACGAAATATTGGGACGGCCTCTATCCGGCGATTGAAGACGGCGACCTGGAGTATCGCTCCGGCAAGCTGGAGGCGCTCAACAAGCTGCTCCCTTTCGCCATGAACACGGTGCCGCTGGTGCGGGCGAGCGACGGGACGGCCTATACCTACATCCATTGGAAAGAGTCCCAAGACATCGAGAATCTTCGCCGGGCCGCCGCCGGTGATACCGAGAAGCGCCGGCAACTGGAAGAAGCCTTGCAGGAGGGGAAACTCGAAGGGGAAAAATTCGACAAGGCGGTGGCCGGGACGCCGCTGGCGCATTGTACTGCGCTCTTGGAGCAGCTCTCAGAGTCTTGGGAGGCCTATGAGCAGCTCGACCGGGTGCTTGACGAGAAGTACGGAGAGGCGGCGCCCAGCCTTCGGGCCGTGAGAGAAGCCATCGGGGAGTGCCGCTCGCTGATGAACAGCGTCGTGAAGAAAAAGGGAGGCGTCGGACTGGGCGCCATAGAACCTCCCGCGGCGGGAGGAGAACACACAGAGGCGCTTGGGACGGCCCCCCCCGTCGGGGCGTTTTCCGGCGGCATCGAGCCGCACGATCGGTCCGACGCCCTGCGTCGGTTGGCCGCGGTCGCGGAGTTCTTCCGGAAAACGGAGCCGCACAGCCCGATCTCGTATCTGGTGCAACGGGCGGCCCGCTGGGGCGAGATGCCGTTGGAGGAATGGCTCCGCGAAGTCATCAAAGACGACTCTGTGCTGGGAGGCGTCCGTGAAACCCTGGGCATCAAGGAAGAAAGCCCATCATGATCGCGCGGGGATCTGCTGGCTGAGAACAGGTTCGGTCCGGGACTCGAACGAGATGCAGCCGTCTTAACTGGAATGGAGGATTCGCATGGGAAAGGAAAGTACCCAACATAAGCTGGATCGTATCAGACCGCCGCGCGTGCAGATTACCTACGATGTGGAAACCGGCGGCGCCATTGAGATGAAGGAATTGCCCTTCGTGATGGGCATCATGGCCGATCTTTCCGGCAATCCTGAACAACCCCTGCCGAATCTGAAGGACCCCAAGCGCAAGTTCGTCGACATCGACCGGGATAATTTCGACGATGTCATGAAAGGGATGGCCCCCCGGCTGGCCTACAAGGTGGACAGCAAGTTGACGAACGACGACTCCAAGATGGGGGTGGAGCTGAAGTTCAACAGCATCGAAGATTTCGGGCCGGAGCAAGTCGCCAATCAGGTCGAACCGCTGCGCAAGCTCGTGGAAATCCGCAAGCAGCTCTCCGCCTTGCTCGCGAAGGCGGATGGGAACGACAAGCTGGCCGAGAAACTCCAAGACATCATCAAGGATACCGAGCTCCAGCAAAAGATCGGCAAGGAAGCCGGCCTTGGAGAGGCGAAGGAGGAATCCAATGGCTGAAGAATCGAAACAGACACAGGCGGCGGAAGCCGCCACCGTGGAAGCCGGCGGGGTGCTCGATCAGATCATCAGCGAAACCCGCATCGGCAAAGACGACTGGGAGCGGGACCAATCGCGCCGCCAAATCGCCACGCTCGTCGATGAGGTGATGAAAGGGCAGCTCCGGGTGTCGAAGGACCTCGAAGCAACCATCAGCGCCCGCATCGCCGATATCGACCGGCTCCTGTCGGCGCAGCTGAACACGATCATGCATGCGCCGGAATTTCAGAAACTCGAGGGATCGTGGCGCGGACTGCATTATCTCGTGATGCAGTCGGAAACCAGCGTGATGCTCAAGCTGCGGGTGTTGAACATCAGCAAAAAGGAACTGGGAAAAGATCTCGAAAAGGCGGCGGAGTTCGACCAAAGCGCGCTATTCAAGAAAGTGTATGAAGAAGAATACGGCACCTTCGGCGGCGCGCCGTACGGGGCGCTGGTCGGTGACTATGAGTTCGGCCGGCATCCTCAGGACATTGCGCTGTTGGAAAAGATCTCCAACGTCGCCGCCGCGGCCCATGCGCCGTTTCTATCGGCCGCCGACCCCGGATTGATGGGGCTGGAGAGTTTCACCGATTTGCCGAATCCCCGGGATCTGGCCAAGAAATTCGAAACGCCCGATTATGCGAAGTGGAAGTCCTTCCGGGAATCGGACGATTCGCGCTATGTCGGCCTGGCGCTGCCCCGTGTGCTCATGCGGTTGCCGTACGGGCCCGACACAGTGCCGGTCGAGACCTTCAACTTCAAAGAGGATGTCGACGGTACGGACCACAGCAAGTATCTCTGGGGCAACGCAGCCTATGCGATGGCGACGCGCTTGACCGATTCGTTCGCCAAGTACGGATGGTGCGCCACCATCCGGGGCGTCGAAGGCGGTGGAAAAGTCGAAGGTCTGCCGACCCATACCTTCAGCACCGACGACGGTGAAATCGCCATGAAGTGTCCCACGGAGATCGCCATCACGGATCGCCGGGAGAAGGAATTATCCGATCTCGGATTCATGCCGCTGGTCCATTGCAAAGGAACGGATTTTGCGGCCTTCTTCGGCGCCCAGTCCTGCCAGAAATCGAAAAAGTACGATACCGATGCCGCGAACGCCAACGCACGTCTGTCCACCCAGATGCAGTACCTGCTCGCGATGTCCCGCTTCGCCCATTACTTGAAAGCGATCATGCGGGATAAGATCGGCAGCTTCATGACCCGCAAGGAATGCGAGGATTATCTGAATCGCTGGATCAGCAAATACGTCGTGAGTTCCGAAGATGCCGGGATGGAGTTGAAGGCGAAGCACCCGCTCAAGGAAGCCAGGGTCGAGGTGGCGGAAGTTCCCGGCAAGCCGGGCTGCTATCGCGCCGTGTGTTTCCTCAAGCCGCATTTCCAGCTGGACGAACTGACCGTGTCGCTCCGGTTAGTGGCGGATTTGCCTCCACCGGCCAAGTAATCAGGGCGTCCGAGTGCGCCGGCCGGCCACCCTTTGCGGTGGCCGGTCGGCGCAGGGCTCGCCAGCCGATGAAACGGTAGTCCCCATCCAACACTCACGAGGTGAAGCGGTCGTGATTCCCAAACAGAGGTTTGCCGTCGCCGATGGTTCGCTCGTCCGCTCACATCCATCTTATCCAAAGAGATCGCGTCATCTATCAATAAGGATAGCGGCGGGATTGCGGGCGTGAGACGGCCGGCACATGGCGAACGGCAAGGCGCGAATTATCGGGCGATGTAGCGATTCAATCCCTCTACGCTGACACAACCACCCATGGCATACGTATTGCTGTATCTGCTCAGTATGAGGAGTATGCAAA
This sequence comes from uncultured bacterium, assembly GCA_965285945.1. Taxonomy (GTDB): domain Bacteria; phylum Nitrospirota; class Nitrospiria; order Nitrospirales; family Nitrospiraceae; genus Nitrospira_D. The sequence continues at coordinate 156,811 of CBDIWP010000026.1, forward strand.
CAGAGGCTTCAACCATTACGGCGCAATAACCATCATCACAGGAGGGGGCATCATGGAGCAGGAGTATATCTTTTTAAAATTGGGCGACATCAAGGGCAAGGCCACCAGCGAGAAGTTCAAGGAGCAGATCGTTTTACAGAATGTGTCCTATGGCATCAGCCAGGGCGGACAATGGGAAGAACAGAATCAGTTGTCGGGCCGGATTACGAATTTCTCTGACCTGTCCTGCGTGAAATTGATGGACGTGGCGAGTCCCTCGCTTGCGACCGCCTGCGCGACCAAGCAGCAGTTTAAAGATGCCGTCATCTCCGTCACCTCGGGGACGAAAGATGCCTACTATAAGCTCACCTTGGAAAAGGTGATCGTGACCAGCATTTCGACCGCGATCAGCGGAGGAGAGGCCCACCCGCAAGAATCGTTCACCATCAGCTTCCGCAAAGGGACCTGGGAATACGGCACCGCCAAGGGCGGTTACGATCTTGAGGCGAATAAGAAGGTGTAAGCAGAGGGCGGACCAATCGAGCGGCTCGGATACGCGCTCTCATCGATTCTGCGGCCCTCCTGCTCACCGAGCGGGAGGGCCGCTGGTGTTTCGGGGCGATGTCACGGGAGGAAGCAGGTGAGCAAGGAGAATGTGCTGTCACCGGTCCTTCTCGGCAGGTGTGATTCCACAACCTGATTGGTGAATGGGGATGCCATTATGCCCACTGAGAACTTCATCTATAGGGCAGCTCAAGAAGCCCATGTAGGAACTCTGTCGCTGGTGCGTGAGGACTGAGTAACTGAACACCAAAGATGTGATTTGGAGTGGTTCTTTTCCGATTCACTCTCTTGGTCACCGACGACCGCGGAGGGAGATCTCAGTACTGCTCGATAATTGCGAGGAGGATACGATGGCGATAGGCGATGAAATTAAGTACTTCGACACGAACGCCAATCAAATCTTTTACGGAACGGGCGAGGATATTGCCGCATACATTGTTTTCATTAACTTAAAGGATCAGGACAAGCAGCATTACAAGCGGATCATCCTGGACAATGGGAAGGTGAAGCCGGATGGATTGAAAAACAACCGATTTTTTGATGCCCTGTATAAAAGAGCATTCGGGCAAGAGTTTACGTATAAGGGCCGCACCATTGCAGGGAAAAACAAAGGGTACGCGATAAATCAATACAATGAATTCATGGGGAGCTATGCGACCAATAACAACACGCAAATCTATACAGTGAACAAAGCGACCGTCGTCAGGAACGATAAGCAGTATAACCAGAACATCCAAGGAAAGCCCAAAGCACGGGCCTTTGGAGATCAGGTGATACGGAATATTCCAGCAATCTCCGTCAACGATCCCTCTTTGGAGAAAGCGGGCATGGCGGGCATAACCGCAATGGTGAACAATCTGGCCATACGACGTTCATGCAAGTATGGACTGGAATATTTTACGGCCCGGCAAGGGGTGGTCCATTATTGTCTTGACCGCATCAACAACGTAACCGCGGCTGATGGGAAGGCAATCGTTTTGGACAACGGTGCAAACAAATACACAATTTGCAACTCGGAATTGAGGTTTCTGTTTCGCAACTGGGCGCAGTTCCGTCGCAAGGTCTTTACGACGGCAAATGCCCAAGGTTTCACCCGGTACGCTCAAATTCGTTTTTACAGGGGATTCAAAGAAGTCATGGCGTTATGGGAAGATCCTCTTACCGCGACGGCGTGGATCTCATACGCAAAGCATTTAACAGGAAAAACAATCGCGGTGCTCGAAAAACTGCTTCAGGCTGGCATGAAAGAATTACCTAATACGCATATTCTGATTGAACCACGCATAAAATATCTCCAACGTGCAATCATCAATCGTAATGATCGGAGCGCTATTACCTTTTTCCATAACCTCATTGATTATCATTTGATCGAACATTTGAAGACGGAACATAAAATAGACACCGGCGCACGCCACGCACAATTCTATAAGTAGTTAGTAAGGGCATGAAATGAGGAGAGCCGAAACAAAACGGGGTCATGAAGGGGCACGTATTTTTCCAGCAGGGCACGTTCAGTATGCCTGGAATTCTTCTCGAGACACTGAAACGTGCGGCCACGTTCAAGAATTGGATGAATACCTGAATTTGCGTGGCTAATTGGCAATCTATGTTGTGGAGCGTGACCAGTAGAGAACCAGCTTTCGTACCATTCTTACGGAACATCGCAATCTTACGGCCCTCCTGCTCACCGAGCGGGAAGGCCGCAGTAGTTTCAAGGCCGGCTTGTACCCCGGGAGGAATCATCGACGATGAACGTTGATCTGGCGATGAAATATGTCAAAAGCCGCACCGTGTTCGCGAAAAAATTCCGGAATTACGCGGTGTCCGATTTTGTACTGTACAACGAGTGGATCCGGCCATCGAAGACGGCAAACAAGGTCCCTATGGCTGAGTTCCAAAAAACCTGGGCCCTGTACGTGTGGTGGGTCGCTAAATGTAAAGCGGATAGCGGCGCTTGGAGTTCCGCGAACGGAGCCTCCTTCTCGGGCAAGCCCGAACCATCGCGAAAGTTTCTCTATAAGCCGAGCGGGAATGAGACCACGGCGCCGACGGTCGACGTGTGGAAAAAGGGTCCCTGGACTGGAGGGGTACAGGAAGCGAAGCTCGATGGAGTGGGCCAGTGCGAATACTTCGCGATGCAAGCATATCAGGACCTGGTCGGTAACAAGCAGGGAACGAAGGACACGCCTCTCATCGAGAAGATTTCGACACCCGGGCACAATTGGGTGATCGTCAACCGCGTCAAGGGCACGGACGTCTCGGCGTGGGTTGTCGTGGATTACTGGTTTCTCGCACTCGGCGTGCCTCAGCCATTCTGCATCTGCTCATGGAATAGTGCGTTGGCAAACTTCGATGCCGACTCGATCAAGGTAGTTGAGTCCTTTAATCCCAACAATGAAGACACGTTCTGATGCCGGACGGCACAATACACCAACGGTGTTCCCAGGGCTTTCAATAAAAAATGATGGGGGAAACGGCCGCATCCCCGCTGCGATGTACCGGGTGGTGAACGAGACATCCGGGACCTTCGATTTCTGTACGTGAACCGCAGGTCGAAGAATTTGCAAGCGCTGTGAGGATGTGGCTGAAGGGTCTCAGTGGCACGCGCCCGGCGTATCTGGGTGGTTTGTTCACCTGGGCCTTTGAACCGTGTACCCGAAAGCCTACGAGTATGAGTTGCCGGCGAAACGGCGACCGGGATGGGAGGCCTGCCCATCAATCAAGGGCCATAGCAGCATAGCGGGAGGTGTGCATGGGGTATCGGGACGATTTTTACATCAGTGGAAATATCATCGGGTATACGGGGGCCATTGGTTCGGATCCCACGGTCTATTTCCTACGGGGCAAGGAGTTCGGTCGGATCACTCAGGATCACCCGAATCGAGACAATATCGGGAGAAACATCGTCCGCACTCATGGCGACTATTCAATCACCAACGATGTGACAACAGGTCATGCCGTGGAATTTTACAATACCAAAATACGGCATCGGAGCAGGAATCCGTTTATGCCCATCGAAAAAGTAAAATTCATGGATCAGGTCGAACTGGTCAAAGCCATTGCGCGGTTCCCGAATGCGAAGACGAAGTAAGTATCGGAGGCCCGTCGTTTCCGGCCCGCCGCCTGAACGAAAACACGTGAGGGTTCCCGGACGGACTTTTGATCAAGCAACCATGCGCCGCACCAGGGGCTCATCAGAATTGGGATAGACAACGGAATGCAGTCGGCCTACAATTCCGCGTCGTCCGCTGTAACAGCGGTCCTTCCTCATGCGTTCGGGCGGATCCGGGGGGTGTCGATCGTGGCGAAGCAGGGGCAAGAAGGGGGCTTGGGCGCCTCCATTTTGGATCGGTTACTGGATGACGACCCTCGTGCCGGCGACCCGCGCGTCGATCCCCTCGATCTCAAAGATCTGCCGAACCTGGCTGCAAGGCTTCAGTCCGGTCACGATAACCTGTCCCGCTACATCCGAGAGCAGGCCAGTGCTGAAGATCGCACCACGTTGGACCGGTATGACGGCGCGACACCCGTACCTCAACCGGTCGTCACGGCGATCGTCGACATCCTCAACTGTGTGATCCTCGGCCCCTTTCTGTATGAGGGTCGCCGGTTTGAGGGCGTCACCCTGACTGCGCAGACCGTGCGAGCCCTGGAAGGCGGTCGAAAGCTCAAGAGCTTCTCCCTCTTTAACCGGATGTTGCTGGATGAAGTGTATGCGGATGCGCTGCGGGCCATGCGGAAGCCCGCTCCGGCGTCCCTGTCGTTGCGCGAGCTGAGAGCCTCGGTTGCCAGAGACATAGAAACGCTGCTCAATACGAGGCGGGAACTCTTGTTCGACGTCCCCCCGCGTTTCGAGGAAGTGCGGAAATCCGTGCTGCTGTTCGGGCTGCCGGACTTTACCAGCTACAGTCTGCTGAATCCGCAGGACCGCAAGACCTTGCGGAGGGAAGTGGAAGAGGCGCTGACGACGTTTGAGCCGCGCTTGAAATCCGTCCGGGTCACCCTTGAAACGGGCGACAAGTACGACATGACGCTGCGGTTTCGGATCGACGCGCTGCTCCGAACCGATCCGGCTCCGGAGCCCATCATGCTCGATGCGTCACTGTCCATGGTCAATAGCCAATATACCGTGCGCGGGGATCTCTAATGCAGGAATCCCTGCTGGAGTACTATGAACGGGAGTTGGCGATGTTTCGCCAACTGGGCCAGGAGTTCGCACAAGCCTACCCGAAGGTGGCCAGCCGGCTCCTCCTCGAGCCCGGGAAATGCGAAGATCCTCATGTCGAACGCCTCATTCAGGCGGTGGCCTTCCTCACGGCTCGCATCCATCATAAAATTGACGACGAGTTTCCGGAGATTTCCAACGCGTTACTCGGGCTTCTCTATCCGCATTACCTGGCGCCGGTTCCCTCGATGTCGATCGCGGAATTTACCGTGGATCCGGAGCAGGGCAAGTTGACGAGCGGCTACGAGATGCCTCGCCATACGCTTCTGTATTCCCGCCCGATCGACGGAACCCAATGCCGGTTCCGGACCGGCTATCCGCTGACCCTCTGGCCGGTGGCGGTGACGGCCGCGCGTTTTGATCTGCCTGAACGGGTGGCCACCGGTTCCAAGGCGCTCGGCCTGATCCGATTGGAAGTGCAGTGCCAGGGAGGCATTTCCTTTCGCGAGCTCCAGATCGAGCGGCTCCGGTTCTATCTCGATGGCGAAGGGCAGTCGGGTCATGCCCTCTACGAATTACTGCTCAACAAAACCCGGCAGGTCTGGATTCGTCCCGCCGATTCCAAACCGGGACGCAAACCGGTCGTCCTGCCTGCCTCCTGCATCCAGCCTGTGGGATTTGGAGAAGAGGAAGGGCTCTTGCCCTATCCCTCCCACGCGCTGACGGGCTACCGGCTGCTGCAGGAGTATTTCACCTTTCCGCAGAAATTCCTGTTCGTGGATTTCACGCACTTTCCCAATGCTGGGCAATGCGATCTCGGGGACAAGGCCGAGGTCTTGATCTTCCTCGATCAGGTCCCGCGCGCCGACCATGTCATCAGCCGGGATAATTTCAAGCTGGGCTGCGTGCCGATCGTCAACCTGTTTCCGCAGATCGCCGAGCCGATCCGCCTCGATCACACACAGCACGAGTATCGGATCATCCCGGACCTCCGGCGCCAGCAGGCCCACGAGGTCTATGGGGTGACGGAGGTGGCCTTGACGGCCGCGGACTCGCAGACCGTGCATCCGGTGCACCCCCTGTATTCCATCCGGCATGGGGGCACGGATGAAAAGCCGCTGGCCTATTGGTATGCCGTCAGGCGGCCCGGTGAAAAAAAAGGCGACAACGGGACCGAGTTGCTCGTGTCGCTTGTGGATCTGGATATGAACCCCACGCTCCCGCCCTTTGAAACGCTCACGGTATATACGCTCTGTACCAATCGGGATCTTCCGGCCAAACTGTCCGCCGATGAGGTGCGGGGAGAATTCGAACTGGAAGGCGCCGCCCCGGTCGCCCGGATACGCGCACTGATCAAACCGACGGAACCGGTGCGCCCGCCGTTGAGCGGCGAGCGCCAGTGGCGGTTGATCTCCCACTTGTCGCTGAGCTATCTGTCGCTGACCGGAGACGGGCCGGAGCCGCTCCGGGAAATCCTTGGTCTCTACGACTTCTCCGGTTCCTCCGTGGTGCGGCAGCAGATTGCCGGTATCCTCGGCGTGGGAGCGCGCCGGGTCGTGCGGCGTCCCGGCGCGATGGGATGGCAGGGCTTCTGCCGCGGGACGGAGGTCACGATCGAATTCGACGAAGAGAAATACGTGGGCAGCAGCCTGTTTCTGTTTGCGTCTGTTCTGGAACAGTTTTTAGGGCTCTATACGACCATGAATTCCTTTACGCAACTGGTCGCCACGACCCGTCAGCGAGACAAACCGATCAAACTATGGCCGCCACGAACAGGGGAGCAGGTCCTTCTTTAAAGGAAGAACTGTTCACTCGCGGGTATCGCTTCGAGTTCTTCCAAGCCGTGCGTCTGCTGACACGGTGGCATTCGTCACGCCAACCGGTCGGGCGGCATGCCATGCCCGGAGAGGAAGTCGTCCGGTTCCGCTCGCATCTCTCTCTCAGTTTCCCGCCCAGCGAAATCGTGCATATTGAGCCCGCGAAACCCGCGCATCCGCCGATCGGGATGACGGTGGCCTTCATGGGCTTAACCGGCGCCGAGGGGGCGCTGCCCAGGCACTATACCGAATTGCTGCTGCAGCGCGCGCAGGTGAACGACTACGCGCTGCGGGATTTTCTGGATCTCTTCAATCATCGGCTGATTTCCTTGTTCTACCGGGCCTGGGAGAAACATCACTGCGTGGTCGGCCATGAGCGGGCGCGGGAGACAGGGGAAGAGGACCGGTTCGCCGCCCTGTTGTATGCGGTGCTGGGGTTGGGCACCCCGGGCACGCGCGCCCGGTTGAGCGGCGACGACGGCAGTCTGCTGCGCTATGCCGGCTTGCTCGTTCAGCGTCCGCGATCGGCGCATGCCTTGCAGCACTGTCTGGCGGATGCCTTCCAAGTTCCCGTGCAGGTGCAGCAGTTCATGGGAGCCTGGTTAGCGCTTGAAGAAGAGGATTGGTCCCGGCTGGGCACGCCGGGAACGAACAATCGTTTGGGGCAGACCGCGGTGGCCGGCACCCAAGTCTGGGATCAACAGGCGGGGTTTCAAGTGCGCCTGGGGCCGCTGGATTTTGAGACGTTTTCCCGGTTGTTGCCGTCGGGGAAAGCGTTCGCGACCCTGGTGCGCATGACCAAGTTTCTGGCGGGGCCCCAATTTGATTGCCGGGTGCGCCTGATTCTCAATGCGTCGGAAGTGCCGCCCTGCCGCCTTCACGCAACGCCGGCCTATGCGCCCAGGCTCGGGTGGACGACCTGGCTCACGTCCACGCCACGACGCCACCATGCGGAAGATGTCATGTTCTCCGGAGAGCTGTCGACTGCGCGGGTGAATGCCGCCTAGCAATTATTTTAGACCACAAGAGGGAGTATGAACGTCAACTTAAAAGGTCTGATCGGCAAGCTGGATGATACCTGTCGCCGTGCGCTGGAAGCGGCGGCCGGGCTCTGTCTTTCCCGAACGCATTACGATGTGGATGTGGAGCATCTGCTCCTCAAACTTCTGGATGGGCATGACAGCGACATGCGGAAGATCTTCAAACACTATGGGGTGGAAACGTCCCGGCTTGAACGGGATCTCACGCGGGCACTGGACCGGCTGAAGACGGGCAATGCCCGCAATCCGACCTTGGCGCCGCGCATCTCCCGGTTGATCAATGAGGCCTGGTCGCTGGGCTCCATCGAGTACGACGCCAACCGTGTGCGGTCCGGGCATGTCCTGTTGGCGCTGCTCACCCAGGACGACCTCGTGAGAATGGCCAAGGACACTTCGGCGGAGTTCGCGAAGATCTCTCCCGAGGATCTGCACAAGCAGCTGCCGAGCTTGTCTGCCGGGTCGGCGGAAGACATGGAGCAGGTCCAAACCGGCGGCGTCGAAACCGCCGAGCCGGGCAAGCCGATTTCGACCAAGACTCCGGCGCTGGATCAATTCACGGTGGACCTCACCGCCCGGGCCAAAGAGGGGAAGATCGATCCGGTGCTGGGCCGGGATGCGGAAATCCGGCAGGTCATCGATATTCTGACGCGCCGCCGCCAAAACAATCCGATCCTGACCGGCGAGGCCGGCGTAGGGAAGACGGCCGTGGTGGAAGGGCTCGCCTTGCGCATTGCGGCGGGGGATGTGCCGCCTCCGCTGAAAACCGTGGCGCTGCGCTCGCTCGATCTGGCCTTGCTGCAGGCCGGAGCCGGCGTCAAAGGGGAATTCGAAAACCGGCTCAAGTCGGTCATCAACGAAGTCAAAGCCTCGGCGCAGCCCATCATCGTGTTTATCGACGAGGCGCATACCCTCATCGGCGCCGGCGGGCAGGCCGGGCAGGGGGACGCGGCCAACTTGCTAAAACCCGCTCTGGCACGCGGCGAAATGCGCACGATTGCCGCCACCACCTGGGCGGAGTACAAAAAATATTTCGAAAAAGACCCGGCATTGACGCGGCGATTCCAAGTCGTGAAGGTCGAGGAACCGACCGAAGCCACCGCGATCAATATGATGCGCGGATTAGTCGAGACCATGGAGCAACATCATAAGGTGCGCGTCCTGGACGAAGCCGTGGAGGCGGCCGTGAAGCTGTCGCACCGGTATATCTCCGGCCGCCAACTGCCGGACAAGGCGGTCAGCGTCCTGGATACCGCCTGCGCCAGGGTCGCGCTGGGGCAATTGGCCGAACCGCCGGCGCTCGAGGACAGCCGCCGCCGGATTTCGCTGATCCATACCGAGATGGAGATCCGTGAACGCGAGGTCGTCACCGGCGGGGACCATCATGAGCGGCTCCACGAACTGAGAGAAGAGCAGGCCACGGAGGAGGTCCGATACGCTGAGCTGCAGAAGCGCTGGGAAGAGGAGAAGCGTCTCGTAGGAGAGATTGCCTCGATTCGGGAGCGGCTCGAGCAGCATGCACGGCCGGCGGCACACAAGGGCAAGGAGGCCTCTCCGCCGCTGACCCCCCAGGACGTGGCCTCGTTGCAGGCGGATTTGGCTCGATTGAACAAGGACCTCAGCGCCTTGCAGGGAGAAACGCCCTTGCTGCAGCCTTGTGTCGATGGACAAGCGATTGCGGCGGTGATTTCAGCCTGGACCGGGATTCCGGTGGGCCGGATGGTCAAAGATGAAATCAATACCGTCCTGAATCTCCAGGAGCATCTGGAGAAGCGGGTCATCGGGCAGTCCCATGCCCTGGATGCTCTTGCCCAGCGGCTCCGCACGGCCCGCGCCAAACTCGAAGATCCCCGGAAGCCCATCGGCGTCTTTATGTTCGTCGGGCCCAGCGGCGTGGGAAAGACGGAAACGGCGCTCGCGATCGCCGAATTGTTATTCGGCAGCGACCAAAATTTGACCACCATTAATATGTCGGAATTTAAGGAAGAGCATAAAGTCTCCCTGCTGATGGGATCGCCTCCCGGCTATGTGGGATACGGTGAAGGGGGCGTGCTGACCGAAGCCGTCCGCCGGAAGCCCTATAGCGTCGTGCTCCTGGATGAAATGGAAAAGGCGCATCCCGGCGTGCAGGACATTTTCTATCAGGTCTTCGACAAGGGCATGATGAAAGATGGCGAAGGCCGGGACATCGACTTCAAGAACACCGTGATCATCATGACCTCCAATGCCGGGACCGATACCTTCATGAAGCTCTGTGCCGATCCGGAGACCAGACCGGATCCCGAGGCGCTGGCCGAGGCCATCCGGCCCGATCTCCTGAAGTTCTTCAAGCCGGCGTTCATGGGGCGGGTCATCGTCGTGCCCTACTATCCGATCGCCCAGGACATCATGCGCCGGATCATCGAATTGCAGCTCGGCCGCGTCCGCCAGCGAATCCGGGACAATCATCGCGCCCAGCTCACCTACGACGAGGCGCTGATTGCGGCGATCGCGAGCCGCTGCACCGAGGTCGACAGCGGCGCGCGCAACGTCGATCACATCCTCACGCGCACGATGCTGCCGGAGTTGTCGAAGGAGTTTCTCGCGCGCATGGCGCAGGGCGAACCTGTGACGAAGGTGCATATCTCGGTCGATGGGGCAGGCGGCTTCCAATATCAAGTGAATTGACGCAGGCGAGGTATCTTTGCGGATAACCCCGCTTGCCGGATTCGATAAGGATTCGTTGAGCGTCCGGCGAGACCTATCCGAATCCCGTCGTCTGAGAAAGAAGTGCCCGTGCCGCGAACGGCATGGTGTTTGCTGAGGATGTTTGCTGAGGATGGTGTTTGCGGAATCAGAGAGTTGGTCATGAGACGGACTATCGAGAGGGTTGATCGACAACGGAGAACGGGATGCCTCTAACCCAAGCCAATCGACTGATCGCCATCAATACGCCGCTGGGACCGGACGTTCTATTGCTGCGGGGCTTCACCGGGCAGGAAGCGATGTCGCGGCTGTTCAGCTTCGAGTTGGATCTCCTGTCCACGGATCCGGAAATCAAGTTCAAAGATATCATCGGACAGACCGTGACCCTTCGCGTCGTGTTGGGGCGCGACAAAGAACGGTTTTTCAACGGCGTGATCAGCCGGTTCATGCAGACGGGGAGCGATGCGGGCCTGGCGAACTATCGTGCGACGATGGTACCGAAGCTCTGGTTTCTCACGCGCACGGCGGACTGCCGCATTTTTCAGAACAAGAAGGTGCCGGACATCATCCAGGAGATTCTGAAAGAAAACGGCATCACCGACATCAAGACCGTGTTGAAAGGGACCTACGAAGCCAGGGACTATTGCGTCCAATATCGCGAAACGGATTTCAATTTTGTCTCCCGCCTGATGGAACAGTACGGCCTGTTTTATTTCTTCGAGCATGCCGACGGGAAACACATGATCGTGTTGGCCGACGACTTGTCGGCTCATCAGCCCTGCCCGGAGCAATCCAACGTCTCATGGAACCCCCAGGGGAGTGATTCGCTCGCCGAGGACGTGATTACCAGCTTGCAGTGGGAAGAAAGCTTGCGGTTCGGCAAATACGCCGTCACCGACTACAATTTCGAAACCCCGAGCACGAGCTTGCAGGCCGAGGTGAAAAGTCAGATCGACGTCGGAGGCAACGGCAAGTACGAAATCTATGACTACCCGGGTGAATACGGGAAAAAGGCAGAGGGAGAAGCCGTGGCCAAGGTCCGGATGGAGGAAGAAGAGGCCCGATACAAGGTGATCAGCGGCGCCGGTTCGGCGCGCGTCTTCACCACCGGCTTCAAGTTTACCTTGCAGGATTATGTCCGCAAAGATGTGAACGGGGACTATGTCTTGACTGAAGTCCGGCACGCCGCCTCCGTGGGGAACACCTATGCGACCGGAGCCGCCGCCGGCGGGAGCGATGAGGATTACTCCAACTCGTTCACCTGCATTCCGGCCAAGACGCCGTTTCGCGCTCCTCAAGTGACTCCGAAGCCGATGGTGCAGGGCCCGCAAACCGCTGTCGTGGTCGGCAAAGCGGGCGAAGAGATCTGGACGGACAAGTATGGCCGGGTGAAGGTCCAATTTCATTGGGACCGCTACGGGAAGATGAACGAGGAGAGTTCCTGCTGGGTCCGTGTGTCGCAAAATTGGGCCGGGAAGCAGTGGGGCGCCATGTTCCTGCCGCGCATCGGACAGGAAGTGATTGTGGAGTTTCTCGAAGGCGATCCCGACCAGCCGATCATCACCGGCCGGGTCTACAACGCCGAACTGATGCCGCCGTACGATTTGCCGGCCAATCAAACCCAGAGCGGCCTCAAGAGCCGTTCCAGCAAAGGCGCGACGCCCGATAATTTCAACGAGATTCGGTTCGAGGATAAGAAGGGGAGCGAGCAGATCCATCTTCACGCGGAGAAAGATTGGACGATTACCGTCGAGAATGACAAAAGCCAGTCGGTGGGCCATGACGAGACACTAACTGTCGGCAATAACCGAACCAAGACTGTGGGTGTTGACCAGAGTGAAGATGTCGGCGCAAATAAAACCATTCATGTGGGTGCTAACCACATGGAAACGATCGATGCAAATAAGACCATGATGGTAGGAGGGAACCACACGGAAACGATTCACGGCAATGAGACTATTACGGTCAACACGGCTTCTGCGCACACCATTGCGCTCGCTCGGGCTCTCACAATTGGTGCGGCCTATCAGGTTAGTGTTGCTGCAGCGATGAACGAAACGATTGGTGGAGCGAAGGCCGAGGAAATTGGTGCAGTCAAGTCGGTAAACGTCGGAGGGAATAGCAGCGAAAACATTGGGGCAAACAAATCCGTCGATGCCTCGGGAAACATATCGGAGAACGCTGGGAAAAACATGACGTTAACCGCCGCAGATAATGTCACCATCAAGGCCGGGAAGAAAATGCTGTTAGACGCGGGTGATGAGATCACAATTCAAACCGGTAGCGCACGCATTCAAATGAAGAAGAACGGAGATATTGTGATCGAAGGGAAAAAACTATCCGTGACTGCCTCTGGCGATATCGTTATGAAGGGCCAAAAAATCTTGCAAAATTAGAAAGGGGTGGCAGGTGGAGCAAAGGCCAGCCGAAGACCTTCTTCAGCTACTGACTCAGACGGATTTCAGCTCAAGAAATTCCTTACCGAAGGAGAGATCAGGGCTGAACGGGGTGTTCCGCGGCATGATCTCGGAGTTCGATCAAGCTAGCGGAGTGATCCATATTGTTCTGCCGAGCTTATCTCTAGTTGATCCGCTGGAGGCACGGTCCATTGTTCCAATTGAGGAGGCCGATGTAGGGAAAGAAGCGTTGGTATCGTTTGAGGCGGGTAATCCTAGACATCCATGCATTCTCGGTCTTCTCTGGAAACATGGACGAAATGGACCGATTCAGGTCTCGCCAGTAGAAGCGAAGGTAGATGGGGAACAGGTCGTGATCGAAGGAAAGAAAGAAATCGTGCTGAAGTGTGGCAAAGCCAGCATCACCCTCACGCGGGCAGGAAAAGTCTTGATTCGAGGAGCCTATGTGCTCAGCCGCTCTTCCGGCGTCAACCGCATCAAGGGCGGATCCGTCCAAGTAAACTAAGCGGAGTGAGCTGGCGCACATGGAACTGCTTAACGCGACGCAAATGAAGGCCGGCTATACGATGGGTATGGCGCCGGATGGGCGGGAGTCCCTGGTAGTTGTCGTCAAGGGGACTTTTCGATTTCCAGAAAAGGGCAGTCAGGAGGCCGTTCTCGCCGACGAGCAACTCCCGCTAGTTATGGCCGATACCTTCGCCGGGGAGCCTGGATTTTCCGCGCCCGTCTATGAGAGTGAATTTGCACCAAGAAAACCCAAGTGCGACGTGTTGTTGAACGGAAGTTGTTATGCCCCAGGGGGCAGGCCCGCCAAGCGCGTGACAGTCTCCCTTCAAGTCGGCTCTTGGAGGAAGTCGTTCTCAGTCGTGGGGAATCGAACCTGGAAGAAAGGCTGGTGGCGAGTCAAATCGACAAGACCGGAGCCTTTTACGATCATGCCGATATCCTATGGCAATGCCTTCGGTGGAACCGATACCACGCACGAGAATCCTCAAAAGCACAAATTCGTGCTGGTCAATCCGGTTGGGCGAGGCTTCCACCATGAACTGAAGGCAAAGTTCATCAATGGCAAGCCGTTGCCGAACACGGAAGAGGAAGGTCGGTTGGTGAAGAAGCCCGGCGGTGACTATCGGCCCATGGCATTCGGACCGGTCGGCCGCAATTGGGACCCGCGTTATAAGTTTGCCGGCACGTATGATCAAAACTGGATCGACAATATCTTTCCTTTTCTCCCTCCGGATTTCAATGAAGCCTACTACCAAGCCGCGCCGATCGATCAACAGATTCCGTACCTCCGAGGCGGGGAGCTGGTCACGCTAAACAACCTGTCTCCGGAAGGAGCAACTCGCTTCGCTATTCCAACAATCGAAATGCCCATCGTCTTCTTTCCCAAAAAGGGGAACAAGCAGGAGACACAAGGTGTCCTCGATACGCTAATTATTGAACCGGATCAACGACGGTTCACATTGACCTGGCGGCAGTCCTATCAACTGAAACGGAACATGTTTGATGTGGTCCAGGTCGTAGCAGGTGTCATGCCGAAGGCCTGGTATCGTGCGCGGGAATTGGGCAAGACCTATTATCCGTCTCTCGGCGCGCTGGTAGCAGCCAAGATGCAGGAGCGCGCCGAGGCGGAAGCATGAGCAGCCAACCAATAGCCATCTTGGCGGCAGGCATGGTCACGGGCGTAGGGCTCACGTCATCCGCAACGTGCGCCGCTATTCGATGCGCAATTTCCAACTTCACCGAAACGCGGTTTATGGATGAAGGAGGCGAATGGATCATCGGATGTCAGGTGCCGCTCGAAGAACCGTGGCGTGGGCGAACCAAGCTCGTGAAAATGGTTTCACCGGCAATCAACGAATGTCTTGCTTCGTTAGTGGGCATCACCTCCACAAAGGTCCCTCTTTTTCTCTGCGCCGCTGAACCAAGTCGGCCGGGACGTCTAGATGGTCTCGATCAGACATTGTTGATGGAAATTCAGGTAGAGCTAGGCCTCCAATTTCATCCGGACTCCAAAGTGATTGCAGAAGGCAAGGTGGGCGGTGC
>CBDIWP010000027.1:0-24337 GCA_965285945.1 uncultured bacterium
TTCTCTACAATCCGCCTCATGGCGTTCGACCCTGCGAATCCCCCCATCTGGCTGCGCAAGCTCCATGTGAGCGCGGCGCAGAGCAGCCTGGACGACTATTCACCCACGCCGGAGGAAGGTCTGTTGAAGTGCTGCCGCCTGTCGGACGCCGTTCGTACCTGGTCTTTGGCTTGCGCCCAAGCCTTGGGGCATCAACCCTTGCCGCCGCCTCCTCCCTTCGACAATCCATTCCGCCTGACTCCGCCCACTGAAGGGCGTACGTCAGGACGGCGGACAGACGATGCCACCTGCTGACCCAAGCCCGTTTGCCGATTACCTGCATGCGGTGATCAACGCCCTGCCACAGCCGGCACCGCCTTATTGTTTGATCGGCGCATTGGCCGTGAACGCCTGGGGGCGTCTCCGCACAACACAGGATGTCGATTTGCTTGTGCTCTCGGACGAGACGGCCAAGATCCAACTGACCGGTTCCCTTATCGCTCACGGATTTCAGCTTGATGCGCGGTGGATTGAGCACATTCCGATGGCCAAAGACCGAGTCCTTCGTATGAACCATCCCTCGCATCCCGGTATCCCGCTCGATCTCATCTTTTCTGCGGACGCTCACGAAGCGGAGGTGCTGACTCGCCGGCAGGCCATGCCCTTTCTTCACGTCCCTACGTGGGTCTGCAGCCCGGAAGATCTCATCATTCTGAAACTCAAGGCCAGCCGTCCGCACGACTTCGAGGATGCGCTCGGCATCGTCAAAAACCCTCGTCTGCAACTCGACCTTTCCTACCTGTGGCATTGGGCGGATCGGCTGGGCCTGCACGGCGAGCTCCAGTACGTGTTCCAGGCGGCCGGCGGCGGGTAAGGCACCTGTCGCATTCCGCCTGAATACCCGCTGATCTCGAATGCCGATCGCGGGCCTCACCTTCGCCGGCCCCCATCTCTGTGTCCTCGATCCAACGGCGCAAAGGGCACGGTGGGGTTGTACTTGTTCGCCGGGTTCAGCGGATTGTCGGGATGGTACCGGTTCGCCGGATTGAAGGGATTGTCCGGGCTGTATTTATTCACCGGGTTCGCGGGATTGCCCGGATCGTACCGGTTCACGAAATTGAAGGCGCTGTCCGGGTCGTAGGCGTTGGCGGGATTGAACGGATTATCCGGCTGGTACCGATTGGCCGGCGTGAAGATGTTGTAGTCCCGTTCATACTTCTCGTCGAACCCCATCTCCGCTCCGGCCGATCCTGCGCCGAGAAGCAGGATCAGCAGCATTCGCGTCGGTGCGTTCATGGGTGTGCCTCCCCTCGCTCCGGCCGGCCGGCGGTCTCGTCCGGATCGGTGGGATCGCTGGGGGCAAGATCGGCCACTTGCCAGAACGGCTGCGTCTGGCGCCCCGGCCGGCTGCTCAAGAAGGTGATCGTCGACTCGGCCAACCGGTCGAACGTCGGGCCGAGATCGCTCTGGCAGAAACTGATGGTGTTGTCGCCGGAGAAGCCCAGGTCGCCTCCAGCCGCCCAGGCGTCATGATCGGCGCCCAGGTACACGAACGTCCAGCCGCGCCCTTCATACTCTTTGATCATGCGCGCGATGCCGTCTCTGGTGTACTCCCGCGACGCGTTCTCCAAGCCGTCGGTCAGAATGACGCAGAGTTTCTTGGAGTCAGGCGGGGCTGCATGCCCGGCCGCGGCTAACGTCTGGCCGATCGCATCATAGAGGGGCGTCGAGGCCTCGGGCTGGTACGTGTCTTCCGTGAGGGCGGCGACCTGTGCGAGCGCCTCATGGTGGTGCCGGACCTCGAGCTTGCTCGAATTGAAGAGGGTCAGGGTGAAACGGACCGGCGTCGGACTCTGCCGGAGCCTGTTGAGATACTCGTTGAATCCGGCGATCGCCGCCCCTTTGCAGGCCTGCATGGAGCCGGTTTCGTCGAGCACCAACGTCACGTACGCGCCGCCCGCTTCCCTTTCCGATCCCTGGGATGACTGGCTGTGACCGTCCTGTGCCATAGGCGCCTCCTTGGTTGCGAACTGAGATGATCGTCGTTCTTCCCAGTCTCGCACGGCGCCGTGACATCCGAGGTCACTCTCTGCAGGGCGTACAGTAGTCTGTCTGGTCGTTCGGTCTATCCGGTCTATTCTGTCTGTCAAACAACTCAGATAGACCAGAGGAACCGGAGAGACCGCCTCGGATGTTCCCCCTCACAATTCCCCACAAATCTTCTTGGCTTCCCGCTGTACTTCCGCGCACAACGACTCGGGCCTTACCACCCGTGCTCCGCCGCCGAAGCTCAAGATCCACCCGACGAGTTCGCGGCTGTCGGCGACGGAGAGGGTCATGCGCATGCGGCCATGGGCCAGGCGCTTGAACTGCTGGCTGGGGTGCCAGACCCGATGCTTCGTCCAGGCCGCCGTCGGCTTGTCCAACTCCAGCTCCACCGCGATCCGGGGGCCGCGCATGACCGTCAAGGCATCCTCGACGAAGGCGTCGAAATCGAACTGCAAAGGAATTTGATACGGCCGTTCGGTCGGTGTCACAGACTTGATCCGCTCCACGGCAAACATCCGCGGCTCTTTCCGGAGGTGGCAATAGCCGATCAGATAGAGGCCGCCGGAGGCATACCACAGCCGGTACGGATCGATTTCGCGCCGCGTCACGCGGCCGCGCGCGACTGAGTCGTAGCGCATTTGGATCCGTTTTTGCTCCCCAATGGCGTGCGTGATCCGCTCGACAATGCCCCGATGATGCCGGTACCGTTTGTGGGGGCCTAATCCGATGGAAAAGGTGCCCTCGAGTTGCTGAACCAGTTCCAGTCCTTCCGGCGGCAAGGCGGCGGCCGCCTTGCCGAGCGCCGAGTGCAGCGATGCATGGAGGGCCGTGCCTTCCAGCGGAGCAATGAGATGGCGGCTGACCGACAGGGCCATGAGTTCCGACGGGGAAAGGCGAAGCACCGGCGCGGTCCGGAGTCCGTCGAGCAATTTCCACCGCACGCGTCCCTCGACTCGCTCGGTCAACAAGGGATAGCCGGCGGCTTCGATGGCGGCGAGGTCCCGGCGAAGGGTCCGTGGATGGCGGATGGTGGCCGGATCAAGCGCCTCGGCCAATTACTCGATGGTCAGCCCATGCCGGGACGCCTCAAGTTTCTTCAGGATCACCAACTGCCGAACGGCCTGATCATTACGCGGCATACCGACGGCGACTCATGGGTGGAGCTTCCAACTGGAAGGCCGACTGTAGGGGCACTCCGTAGGCGCATGCTATTCCCTATTGGAGGGGTGCTATGAACCGCGCCAACGGCACGCCGGGGGTTGTCTTTATTCGCCGGGTTCAGACGATACCACGCACCCGTGACATCCGGGGTCACATTTCTCTACAATCCACCTCATGGCGTTCGACCCTGCGAATCCCCCATCCGGCTGCGCAAGCTCCATGTGAGCGCGGCGCAATGCACCCCCGATGAGTACCCGCCCTCACCGGAAGAGGGCGTCCTCTTCTGTTGCCGTCTTTCGGATGCGCATCTGGCTTTATCCAAAGCCTTTTCCGCCGCGCTCTTTCCTGAGCCGCCGAAGCCCGAGGCTCAACAACCATGACCGAGCCTATTGTTTGGTGACGGTGTGGAGACGGATGACTCGTCCTCCGGGCGGAACTGGTCGTTTCCTTCCGACTTACTGTCGTTCTTAGCCACCGCTCTGGCTGCCTTGTCCAGCGCTTCCATTCCCACTGTCTGATCGGCGCTGCGGCCCTCGGCGCGTGGGGCCGTCCGCGCGCCACCCGAGATCTTGATCTCTTGGTTCTTGTCGACGAAGAATCGCACGCACGACTCATCGCCCAGTTCTCGTTGTCCGATACAGAGTTAATCAGCGATGGCTCGAGGCCAATCCGATGGTCCGGCACCGAGTCACTCGCTTTGCCGCACCAAACCATCCCGACTATCCTCTCGACATTATTTATGCCGCAGACCTGCATGAACGCGAAACGCTGGCACGCGCGCAGACGGTCTTGCTCCATGGCCTTTCGCTTACTGTGGTCAGTCCGGAAGATCTGATACTCCTCAAGCTGAAGGCCGGCCGGCCGATGGATTTCGACGACGTGATCGGCATCGTCAAAAACCCTCGTCTGCAACTCGACCTTTCCTACCTGTGGCATTGGGCGGATCGGCTGGGCCTGCACGGCAAGCTCCAGTACGTGTTCCAGGCGGCGGCCGGCGGCGGGTAAGGCACCGGTCGTATTCCGTCTGAATACCCGCTGATCCTCGAATGCCGATCGCTGTCCTCACCTGCGCCGGCCTCCATTTGGGTTTCCTCGGTCCACGGGGCAAACTGCACGGTGGGGTTGTACTTGTTCGCTGCGTTCAAGCGATTGTCGGGGGATGATAGCGGTTGGCCGGGTCGATGGGTTGCCCGGATGGTACCGGTTCGCGGAATTGAAGGGCGCTGTCCGGGCGGGTCTGTCGTGGATCGGTTATGCGGCTTCGCAGACTGCCCGCCAAGCCGGCAGGTGTCCTTGCATCTGGATCTTGAGGAGAAACTCTGTATCGGGTTGGTACCCATCCTTTTCTTCATTCGCGGCTTGAGACTGTTCGTAGAGCACATCAGCCACATGAACGGCCGTGAGTGGAATGAATTCCGAAGCTTCGCACGCCGATGGCCGATGATGGAAGGCGACGGCTTCAACGATCGCTTCCCCCACTCCCCAGAGACTGAGCAGGTGCGCCCCCACCTCCGCGTGCGTCGTCCCGAAGACCTCTTGCTCGGCCCGCCACTCCGGCAGGTGCTTCTCGTGCCGAAGCAGAAGCACCTGCTGGTACTCGTCGGGCTTATTGGCGGCCAATAGCAGCAGGCCGATGTCATGCAGAAGACCGGCCGTAAACGAATCGTCGACCACGCTCTGCGCCACACGTTCTTCTTTCGCGATCCTTCTGGCCGAGGTGCTGGTGGCGACGCCATGCTGCCAGAGCGCATCCAGCGAACAACCGGGGAGCGCCGTGCCTTCAAATTGAGAAAACACCTGCATCGACAGGGCCAGCGACTTAATCGTCTCGCTGCCCAACAGGGCCACGGCCTGTTCCGGATTGGCGACCGTGGTGCGCAAGCCGAAGAAGGCGGAATTCACGAGCTGCAAGATTTTGGAGACCATGGCCAGGTCGCCTGAAATGATTTTGGCGATTCTCTTCAGGGACGCGTCCCGGGAGTGAATTTCTTCCATCAAATCCTGATAGATGGCGGGGAGACTGGGCAGGTTGCGCAAATTGAGGACCACGTTGCGCACTTGTTCGTCGGCCAGCGATTCCCGCAGCGCGCACGCCCGGCCCATGATCGATTGCAGACGGTGGCCGTCGATCGGCTTTTCAAGGAATTGGTGCGCGAGCCCGGCGGACCGGAGACCATAGCCTTTTGCCGTCTCGCCGGAAAACGCGATACGCACCATCGCCGGATAACGGGTCTTCGCCTCCTGGAGCAGCTGAAGTCCATCCATGCCGGGCATGACCATATCGGTAGCCAGGACATCGTACGCGGCTCCTTCAAGAGCCGTGAGTGCCTCCGTCGCGCTTCCCAGAAACACCATTGCCCACTCGGTCTGCATGGGAGCCAGCGTGCGCTTGAGCATGGTGAGCACTGACGGGGCGTCGTCGACGATCAAGACTCTACGCATAGCCTCTCCGCTGCACGCAAGATGGTTCACGATCCGTATCGGAACCTGGGAGGCGAGACTTGAACGGGAAGCCGGAACACTGCAGGGCGGGCTACGGTCGCTTCAGTTCTTCCAAGGCAAACTGCTTCGGCAGCAGCACGGGTAGCACCAACCCGATGGGATCGCCGCGTTTGATGGTGGTGGGTTTTTCGAGTTGCAGCAGGAAGTTGGCGGTAAAGGCATCATAGTCCTGAAGCCACTCATACATATTCGGCGTGCGCTTATATTCCTGCGTCTTAATGCCTTCCCACACGTGAAACGTGCGGTCCGGATAGTGATAAAAGCGATTCGGAATATCTTTCATCATGAGCCCGACCTGTTTCGGGTAATAAAATCGAATGCCGCAGCAGAGCTTCGGATATCCGCTGTTCAAGATGAGATCCACGTAGGTGCCTGAAAATGATTTATACCCGAGGAGACGCTCCTCCGGCAGGATCGGCGGCGCCTGCCATTTCACGCCGTCCGCAGTCCGCCGGATCTTGCAGTCCGCGGGCGAGCGGATCAACCACCCATACTGGCCCACCATGCGGACCGGGCCGCAATCGTCCGGTATCACTTTGTAGCCGCCGCCCGCTAGATTGCGCTGTTCGTCCAGCGTCATGCCGGAGAGGAGCGGCCGGTGAGGATGGAAATCGAGTTTCAGCCGTTCGGGCGGCAGCGCCGTCGAATACTCGCGCTCCCAATAGATGATCAACTTGTCGCCCTGATCCTGGCCCTGCGCGCTGTCGGCTTGTGCTTCGCTCATGTGGGGACCCTACCGAAATCCAGCCCGCCGCGCAACGGGATCATGGTCGCCTCACATGAAACAACGTCAGGCCCGATTTCAGCCTGGCCTTCGGCAGAATCGTCCGGTGCATACGAAAGGTCGGCAGCGCCTCCACCGATTCTTCCCAGCAGATGTGAAGATGGTGCCGCGCAAGCGATTCACGAAGGGCCGGCGGCCCTACGACGAAGGCATTCCCGCCGGCCCGCAGGACCTGCCGCCATCTTCCTGCCAGCATCGCCAGCCCGGGCGGTGAATTGAACGAATCATACGGGACCCAGTGGTAGACGAGATCATACGGCAGGTCCGCGGGACTGTCGGCGGCCGCCGCCTCGGCCGGCACAAAACGAATACGCTGGAGCCACTCCCACCCTTGCACTTCCGCACATTGAGTCCACAGCTGCTGCGCCTGATGCCGGGCGTAGGCGACATGGCGGATGGAGGCCGTATAATCCCGGGGGCGATCGAACGGAATACAGGTCGAGATGACGGCATCTCCATGATCGATGAGCACGCGCTCGGCGCGGCTGACGATGGATCCGATCTCGCGATCTTGCTCGGTCAGGTCCTGCAGGTAATCCGCCACAAACGGCTGTGCGGGAAGCTCTTCAATCTCTCGATCATCTTCCGGGTAAAACAGCGCGGCTCCGAACGCCTCGGCCGGAGCGACGGGAGGCAGCCCCTTCACAAAAACCGTGCGCCAATCGACCGGACTCACCGGGTGCTGTCCGGGATCGGCAGGCGCGGACACAGATCGGCAGCCGGGGAACGCGACGATCGTCTCTTTTTCACGGTCCTTCAGGACCAAATGCCCGCCGGTCATATAGAGACTGCGGTCCAGCGGCACCATGCGACGCCCGGTCGGATTGACGTACGGCATGCCGGCGGCGTCTCCGGCGAGCGTCGCCTTTTGGGCCACTCCCCGTTGCGCGGTCACACAGAGACCTTGCCTGGAATCGAAATACCGCACCGGAGGATCGATGGCCGGCCACCAGGTCACGTGATGCGCTCTGGCGGGGTCCATAAACAGATGCAAGGGGCTCTCGCCGAACGCCGCCTCCGGCGTAAAGAAGTTGCTGAACAGCCGGAAGGCGGCCTCGGAGGGATAGGCCGGAATTCCACGATAGTGCAACGGTCGGGGATCCGATCGAGTGCTGTTCTGGTCGTCATACAGTCCCCGAATCAGTTCAAAGGCCGCAGAGCCGGTGCCGGGCAGCAGTGACTTGAACAGCTCCACCACCGGCAGAAAATCTATCTCGTCCCAATGCATGGCGCCCATGCAGGACATGAAGCGGGCCCGATCGAACCCTCCTCCGTCAAGCACATACAACGCATCTTTCCTCTGGCGGATGGTGGCAATGCCTTTGGCATCGATATGGAAGTCCTCATCCCGATAAAACCAACGCACTGCTTCAATGGGCACCCGCAAGGCCTGCGCGGCCATCGCGCGAAGATCGTCCGGGGTAATCCGTTGCCATCCCGGCTTGGCCGCGAGGTTTACGGTCGTCTCGTTGACGAGGCCCCCCGGTTTAAGCCCGACCCACTGTCCCCAGTCCAGGCGGAGCCGGGCCCGTATCAGCGGCGCTTTCGGGCCGGACCCCCACTCGCACTCGTGTAACGGATGGCCATCCGGATCGGTCGCGAGGAACCGGCGGCCATCCGGCCGGTAAAAGACCAGATGCCCCGTCGACAGGCGCTCGACGCGCCCCCCGGTCGACGGAAAATTCTGCGCGAGCGCTCGTGTGGAGGGAAACCAGAGATGACCTGGGGTCTCCAAGGCGACCGTGATGGGATCGGAGGCGGAGGGGGACATTTACTCGCGGATTTGGCCGCTCCCCAGCACAATAAATTTGAAGCAGGTCAGCTCTTGGAGTCCCATCGGACCCCGGGCATGTATGCGGGAGGTGCTGATGCCGATTTCCGCGCCGAGCCCGAACTGGTATCCGTCGTTGAGGCGAGTCGAGGCATTGACCAGCACCGCGCTCGCGTCCACTTCCTTGAGAAACCGCATCGACCGGCCATAGTCGGAGGTGATGATCGCTTCGGTGTGGCGGGATCCGTACTGAGCAATGTGCGCCATCGCCTCATCGATATTTCTGACGATTTTCACTGCCAGGATGAGATCTAAAAACTCCTTGCCGTAATCCTCCTCGCCGGCCGGCTTGGCGCCGGGCAGCAATT
The DNA here is from genome assembly GCA_965285945.1 of uncultured bacterium. Taxonomy (GTDB): domain Bacteria; phylum Nitrospirota; class Nitrospiria; order Nitrospirales; family Nitrospiraceae; genus Nitrospira_D. Next base: position 8,615 of record CBDIWP010000027.1, read on the forward strand.
GACAGGTCTTAGGACAGCCGCGAATTTCGACCTTCGCCGCCACCAGGCTGGCGGCGAGCTTGGGGAGGAGCGTACGTGCGATCGACTGATGAATGAGTAAGGTCTCCATCGCATTGCAGGTCGACGGCCGCTGGGCTTTGGCATTGACGCAGATGGCCTCCGCCATGGCGGGATCCGCCGTCGCATCCACGTAGATATGGCAGATGCCCGCATCGTGCTTCACCACAGGAATGGTGGAGTGCTCGGCGATCGTCTGCATGAGCGATGCGCCGCCGCGCGGGATGATCAAATCGATGAACCGGTCCTGCTTGAGCAAGAGCGGAACCAGTTCCCGCTCGGGCCGGGCGATAAAGGTCACGGCGCCGGGGGGCAGCCCTGCTTTCTCCGCGGCCTCAGACAGGATGCCGGCAATGGCGGTATTGGAATGGATCGCTTCACTGCCGCCGCGCAACACGCACACGTTGCCCGACTTCACGCACAGTGCGGCGGAATCCGCCGTGACGTTAGGGCGCGCCTCATAAATGATGCCGATGACTCCGATGGGCACACGCACCCGCCCCACCTGCATCCCGTTCGGCCTCGTCCACATCGCCGGCACATCCCCGAGCGGATCGGGTAACTTCGCGATTTCCCGGATCCCGGTTGCCATATCGGCGATCCGTTGTTCATTGAGCCGCAACCGGTCGGCCATTGCGGCCTTTTCAGGATCGGATCCGAACGCTTCCAAGTCTTTGTCATTGGCCGCCAGCAGCTCTTCCACCTTGGCTTCCAAGGCCTCGGCCATGGTGATGAGCGCATGATTCTTCACGGCCGTCGGCACACTGGCTAACTTGGCCGAGGCGGCCTTGGCCTGAGACACCAATTCCAACACATACTCAGGAATGGGCTTCGGCTCGGGCTCCGATACAACCGGGCCCTCTTCAATCTTTTCCAGCGCTGTTTCTGCGGCATCCTCTTCTTCTGACAACAATTCCGCCTCCGCTATGAATTGGTAGGGGCAAAGCATACCCCGCCCCTCTCGAAGGGGTCAAGGCGAGTGCGCAGACGTCAAGAAGACTGGCTGCTATTAAACGCCGCTTAAGCTTTTTTGAAAATACTCAATGGTCTTCGCCAAGCCCTCTTCAAGTTCCACGACCGGCTCCCACCCCAGCAGTGTCCGCGCACGAGTGATATCCGGTCGTCTGACCTTCGGATCATCGGCAGGCAGTGGATGATGACTGATTAGACTGGAAGAGTTCGTGAGTTTAATGACCATATTGGCAATAGCCGAGACGGTCAACTCCCTTGGATTGCCGATGTTGACGGGTTCATGCATTGTGCCCTGAGCACCATTTTGCTTGGTCAGAAAGGACTTACGGTCCGTGCGTTGCTCCACGGTCCTATCGGACGACAGCATCAAGAGGGCAATGATCCCGCGAACCAGATCATCTACATAACAGAAGCTGCGCGTCTGAGAACCATCACCAAACACACTTAACGGCCTGGCTTGTAGAGCCTGTACGACGAAGTTGGACACAACTCGTCCATCATTGGGCCGCATTCGCGGGCCAAACGTGTTAAAGATCCGGACAATGCGCGTATCCACTCCATGATACCGATGGTAAGCCATGGTCATTGCTTCGGCGAAGCGCTTGGCTTCGTCATACACTCCGCGCGGACTGATAGGACTGACGTTGCCCCAATACGATTCAGGCTGAGGATTGACCAGCGGGTCGCCGTACACCTCTGAGGTACTGGCGAGTAAAAATCGAGCGCCTTTGGCCTTGGCCAATCCCAATACTTTATGAGTGCCCAATCCGCCCACTTTTAATGTCGCAATGGGCATGTCGAGATAGTCTTGGGGGCTGGCCGGAGAAGCGAAGTGCATCACGGCATCGAGTGGGCCCTCGACATGCACGTAATCACAGACATTATATTTTATGAAAGAGAAGCAGTCGTTCCCCATGAGATGGGCGATGTTCTCCACTTTCCCCGTGCTGAGATTGTCCATGACAATCACACGGTGCCCTAGACTCAGCAGAGATTCGGCGAGATGGCTTCCTAGAAACCCAGCTCCACCCGTGATTAGAATTCGCATGGCGCGTTATCCTTATTCAACCAACCCTCAGTCACAGATCAGTGTCGTTGCTCGTCCCACTTTAGCATAGAGCATGGTCCAAGAAAGTCCAAAACTGACAGGGGGTGGCAAAGTCAGTGAACTAACCCTCCTAGGGACGTGTGACTTGCCCAGACCCACTTGGCTGGTTGGATGACGGGTTCGGCGAGCCTAGGTGCGAACTGGCTGGAACCAGAGTGCCTGCCGATGACGGATTGGGATACTGAAAGATCCAATCGGCATAGGTCGGGCGTCCTTCAAAATGCCGCACGGCCAGCGGAAAATCATGCTGCTTGATCGGCTTGGCCTTGCTCCGGCTGCGTACTCCCATGATGCCTCCCGTGGGAGCCCGCACCAGATCCCATTCCCCGTGGCCCATCGGATCGAGGTAGACTTTCCGCAAGAACGGCTTGGGTGGCCGGGTCAACTCCGCCAGCGTGGGCGGATACATTTCACCGGGCATGACCCTTCCCGCTTTCATGGCGGCGGAATAGAAGGCGAGCGCGTTTTGGATCTCGATGCCCCTGGCGAGCAAATCCACCTCCAATTCCCGCTGCACCATCGTCTTCCACTGACGGGCCGCCACGGACATGGCCAGGCCCATGAGGACAATGGCAATCATGAGCATCACATACGTGAATCCTTGTTCTCCGGGGCGTGGCGGTGTCAGGCAACGCATGGGACCCATCACGGCTGCGCAGCAGATTCCTCTGACAAGGGCACGGTATGTTCAAGGTGAGCGGCGGTGTCCATCATAGTCACGCTCTCCGGGGTAATCTTCTTGAGAACGAGCCGGTCTTCGACATGATCGCCGACCTTCACCACCACGACTTCTTCATCCTTACTGAGAATCGCGACATCTCTCGCGCTCTTCCGCCCCTCGCCCATTCGCATAAACCCGAGGTACCGGTATGGCGAGGATGCCGCCGTCGCCTGCTGGGCCAACCCCGTTTCCAGCACTGGCACCGGCGCGGCCTCCAACCCTTCGCCGATTTCGCGACCGACCGTGAGCGTGCCGTCCTGACGAGGCACCGCAAACACGTTGCGCGGTGTCGTAAAGGTCGCCTCCCGCTGCGCCCGCGCAGAGGCCAGCAACTCGAGATTCACGCGGAGGGCAGACGACTTGTTTTTGGCCGGCTTTCCCACACTGGCCACACCGGAGACATTGGTCAGCGGCGCCCGCACCGGTTCCTGAAAGGTCTCCCATTGCCACAGGGCCACGCCGATCCACGACAAACCCAGCCCGGCCGCAAGCACGATCTGTTTGTTCTTATCTCTCATGGAGGAGTCATTGTTTCGCCGGGTCTTGCACGGCTGCCGCAGGAAGTTCGGCTCGCAAGTAGGCCGCAATCTTGATGTTGAACGTTACATTCTGCTCCTGCTGACTACCTGAACGGCTCAATTCCAAATCCTCAATGAAGACGAGTTCTTCAGCGGTCTCCAAATCGTAAATAAACCGGCGCAGGTCTTCGTAACGACCGCTCATCGTTCCTTCGAGCAAGCCCTTGCTGGTATGTGCCACGACTGTCGGTTCCGTCTTGTAGGACAATGCCGGCAGAACGACGTGATCACGCTTGGCTTCCTCTGAAATGCCCAGGGCCAACGGTCCGAAATCCCGTTCTGCCGGAAGGACCGCCCAGACTTCCCTGAGATCGTGTTTGGCCTTTTTGGCTTCTCGATGGTGCGCCAGCCGCTGTCTCGCCGCTACCCAGTCTTTTTCGACTTGCTCACGGCTGGCATCGGCCGCCAGCACGCCGAAATGATGGACTCCGGACAACACCAGAACGAGCCCCAGCGCCAACACCGCCCACGGCAGCACCGGTGCAAACGGTTTGTGGAGCAGGGCCAGTAGGCGATCCATGGCCCTAAATCCCTTCCTGCCGATACCGCAAGGTGACGTCAAATTCGACCAGCCCGCTCGAGCCGCTGCGATGCCGCGCCAGGACCGGATCTTTGAACGACGGGTGGCCTTGAAGCCCCACCATGAAAGCCGTGATATCCTCCAAACTCACGGCGGCTCCCGTCATGTGAACGACGGTGCCTCCGGCATCAAGGCGCACACTGGTCAGCGCAACGCGCGGCGGAATGGCCTGCTCGAGTCCCGTGAGAAACTTCGTCCAGGAAAACATCCGCTTGGCAAGCAACTGGTTGGCGAACGCCACCTCGGTGGGCAGGAGCTGCAAGACGCCGTCGGAAAGATCAAGGCCGTCCCGGCTCGCCTCGGCTAAAAGTGCTCCGTCCTGCTGACGAACCCGCTCGAGCTCCCGGCCGATCCGCGACGCTTCCTGATAGCCCATGACGGCTTGGCCGATGTCCCACAGAATGACCAGTACGAGAAGTCCACAGAATCCGACGAGCGCCGATCTCAACGGAGTGACATACGGTCGATGCCGGGTACTCAGGTTAATCTTAAAGGGCTCCGGCCGGCCCACAGGGAAAGCCGCGCTGAGGCGCTCCGCGATCTGCCGCAAGATATGTGGCTTCGCCATCCTAAGAAACTCCTGCCAACGCAGCCAAGGAGGCCATGCTGTGATGGCTGTCCGTCGTCGCCCACCCCAGCGCCTCCACAGCTCGCCATCCCAGTTGCTCGACCGATAAGTCGAGGCCGGCTTCGACTTCCGTTTGCAGAGCCGAGAGGTGGCCGTCGGCACAGAGCACCGCTTCTTTGATGACCGCCGTCGGATAGCGCTGCTGGCACGCCTCCAATGACGCTCCGCATTCTTCGACGATTTTTTCCAGCCGCTCGCTGAGCGCCATGGTTGCGGCACCGAGAAGTTTGCATCGGTAAAACAACAAGCGGCCGCTTTGGAAAACCATCGTGGTCAGGGCATTGTCTGCCACGTTGGCCCAAAGGAAATCCCGGTGTTGCCAGCGCGATCCGCCGGAGGCTCGCACCCAGAACGCACACAGATGCAGACTGGTCATTCCGATGACCTGGGGAACCAATCCCGCAGACTGGCATAGCGATTCGTATTGGGCTAACACGGCTTCCTGAATCGCGACGGCCAGGACCGTGTGCACAGGCCCCTCACGCTGCGTCGAATCAAAGAAGACCTGAGACACCACTTTCGCCCCGCTCAACGGAAAGAGCTGCTCCTGGCCGAGCCGCCAGCGGATGAGAGCGTCACGTTCGTCGCTTTTTGAGGGAAGGTGATCGAACGGCAGGACCACGGCGCGGACGGCAGCGTCAGGGAGAAGCAGCACGATGGGACGCGGAAGGCTCTTCGCTAGAACACGTCGGCCGATGTACAGGTCCGGGCGGGGCCCGGCAAGAGCGCGAATCCGGCTTTCCAGGGCCGGGAGATCCGATAGGTTAGGCTCTACCGGCGACGGTTTCACGCTGCCCTCGGGCACCGGCGACAGGACACAGCGGCGCGTCGCCCGCCCCCGCCAGCTACGCTCTGCTTCAGCCCAGGCCACCGCGTCTATCCCGAATTTGAGACAGCGGACCGGCCGGCTTCTGGCCCATTCCAACATTAACCTTCCTCGCTGAAGGTGACGCGGTTGATTTCGCGCAGCGACGTCTCGCCGTTCAGCACCTTTTTGAGGGCCGATTGGCGCAGCGTGATCATGCCGTCGGTGACGGCGCGATAACGGATTTCTGACAACGGTCGTTCCGCCAGAATCATTTCCTTGATCTCATCCGTGAGGTCGAGGAATTCGGTGATGCATTTCCGGCCGCGATAGCCCGTGCCATGGCAGGCGGGACATCCTTTGCCTTCATAGAACGGCGTGTCCTTGTACTGCTCATAATCCAGTCCGGATTCTTCCACCAGCGCCTGTTCGACTTTGATGGCCGAGCGACAGGACGGACACAGGATGCGGACCAGCCGTTGAGCCAGCACACAATTGAGGGCGGCCAAAAAGTTATACGCATCGATTCCCATCGACGCAAAACGCCCGATGACATCGAAGACGTTATTGGCATGGACGGTCGTCAGGACCAAGTGCCCGGTCAAGGCGGACTGAATGGCGATCTGGGCCGTCTCGGGATCCCGGATTTCGCCGACCATGATTTTGTCGGGATCATGGCGGAGAATCGACCGCAGGCCACGGGCGAACGTAAGGCCTTTTTTCTCGTTCACGGGGATCTGTACCACGCCGGGAAATTGATATTCGACCGGGTCTTCGATCGTAATCAGCTTGTCGTCCAGCGTGTTCATTTCGGAAATGGCGGCGTACAAGGTCGTCGTCTTCCCGCTCCCCGTCGGACCGGTGACCAACACCATGCCGTAGGGGCGCATAATGGCGCGGCGGAACCGCTTCAAATCCTCGGGATTGAAGCCCAAGCGTTCCAGCCGTAGGGCCGAAACGCCCGTCGTGATGGAATCCCGGTCCAAAATACGAATGACGACCGATTCTCCGAAGACGCTGGGAAGAATGGAGACACGAAAATCGACGGTCTTTCCGTCCAGCCGCATTCGGAAACTGCCGTCCTGCGGCACGCGCCGCTCGGCGATATCGAGTTCGGACATGACTTTCAGGCGCGAGACCAAGGGGGCATGGAGGCGAACATCGAGCGGGTCCATCGCCGGCACCAAGATACCGTCCACCCGCAGCTTCACCTTGGTAGCCCGATCGGCGGCTTCGATGTGAATGTCGCTGGCACGACGTTGAAGGGCGCTGAGTAGAATGGAGTCGAGCAATTTGACGGCGGGACTCTGATCCTCCACGGCATGATCGACGGTCAGAATCTCGTCTCCTCGCTCGTCCTCCTTGACCAGAACCGACCGGTACTCCTCTTCCAGTTCACGCAGGGCCTGGCTGGAACCCTCGCTCCTCCCCAAGGCTGCCAGGATGGCGCTCTTGGTGCTCACAACTTGCACGAGTGGTTTCCCGACCAGGAGTTCCAATTCGTCAAGACCTAAGAGGTTGTGCGGATCGGCGATGGCCACCGTCAGGACGCCGGGCTGCTCATCCATCGGCACAAACGGATACCGTTGCATGAGCTTGACGGAAATCGTGTCGTAGTATCGCGGGTCCACGCGAAAGTCGGTCAGTGGATCGTATGGAAGTCCGTATTGGGAGGCCAACGCACAGGCCAAATGTTCTTCGGACAGCAGTCCCTCCGCCAGCAACGTCTGTCCCAACGTGGCGGCGACTCCGCCCAGTCGGTGAAGCACCTCTTCAACGGTCTGCCGGGCGACATATCCTTGACTGACCACCACGTCGGCGAGAGCGGGTCTGACGAGACTACGCGTTCCCATGGCGGGCCTCCCACTGTATTGCCTGCCGTCGTATCCTCATCAGGCTCTGAATTCGCACAGGCGCTACCCGACTGTGCCGGCCATTTGAAACACCGGCAAATACATCACGATGACGATACCGCCGACCAAAAATCCCATGACCAGCAATAACACCGGCTCAATCCAAGTCGTGAGCTGCGTCAGCCTCGTGTCGAGGTCCGCCTCATAGAACTCGGCCACATCGCGTAACATGCTGTCCAGCGACCCGGTTTCTTCTCCGACCGACAACATTTCGATGGCGAGCTTCGGCAGCACACCGGGGCGATCCAGCGCCGTCGCCAGCGTAGACCCTTCGCGAATGTCCTGGACCGCCCCGGCCAACCCCTGGGACACCCATCGGTTGGACAGTGCTCCCCGTGCGATCTGCAGGGCATCCACCAAGGGCGTACCGCCGCTCAAGACCGTACCGAGCGTTCGGGTGAGTTGCACGGTGTTGTGTTTCACTGCGACCGCGCCCAGGATCGGAAGGCCCAACATCATCCGGTCGATCAGGAGATGACCTGCCGGCGTGGCATAGTACGCTCGCAGGGCTAACAAGAGACCGAGCATCAGCCCCGTGGCGGGTAACATCTGGGTCTCGGCATGCTGCACAAGATTGAGGAGCATCTGTGTGGCCGGAGGCAGCGTGTGGGCGGATTCCCCATAGACCGACACAAAGGTCGGCATCACGAACGCCAATAAAAACCCGATCACACCGATCCCGATGAGGACCAGGAACGCCGGGTAGGAAAGCGCCTTCGCCGCCTTTTGGCGCAGGCCGATCATCAACTTCAGATAGGCGATGTAGCGCTGGAGCACTTCCGCCAGATTCCCGGACTGCTCTCCGGCTTTCACCGTCGCGATATACAGCTCGGGGAAATAGACCGGATGCCTAGCCAGCGCATCGGAAGCGGATGATCCACCGCGAATATCTTCCCGGACATCGCGGAGCGCTCTTTGAAAACCGGCATGGCCGGCCCGTTCAATGAGCAGGTCCCACACGCGCAGCACCGGCAAGCCGGATTTGATCAGAGCCAGCAATTCCTGATTGAAGACGAGAAACTCACCCAGGGGAAGCCGGCCAAAGGACCAGGACTTGGCGGGCGCGGCCGCAGAACCGAGGCCCCGCCGGCGAAGCTGAAAGATCAGCAGTCCCTGCGACTCCAATTTAGCGCGGACCAGCGACTCATCTTCTCCCTCCATCTGGCCGTCGAGCGTCGATCCATCAGTGCGGGCGACTCTGTAGGCAAACAGGGCCATTGCATTCGACCTCTTACACCACCGAGCTACTGCGCCGATCCTGCGCCGCCCTCATAGGCCGCCGCCGGATCAGTCAACCGGAGACCTTGGCCCGCCTCGATGTGGGTATCGGACAACTGGTTCATCGCCATTAAACGCTTGACGGGTACGCGATACCGCTGGGCGATGCTCCACAAAGTATCGCCCGGCTTGACAACGATCCTGGCAGACGCCGCGGAATGTGGGGTGGCTTGACCGGGTCCCTCAGAGACCTGGACCGCCGGGGAAGCGAGGCGTCCGGACGGATCACGTTCCTGGGCCGCCATAGCGGCAGGACGTTTCTGAGAGGGTCGGCTCGCTGGAGCCGCACGGGGTCCGCGAGCTTGATTGGGCTGGCCGGTGAGTTTGGCCAACTGCTGTTGCAGCTGTTTCAGCTCATGATGCAAAGCGGCTCCGCTTCGAGTCACACGGTCGCGCTCCGACCGTGAACCGGCCAACTCTTCCCGTTGCAGATCAATGACCTGACGCGCTTCGACCAGCCGCCGTTCCGCTTCACGGACGCGTCCTTCCAACTGCGCGCGGGCGATCTGGACATCCGCCAATTCCTGGCGCTGCGCCGCTAATTCGGCCCGCAAGTCTCCAATAGTCCGCTGCGCGTCCCGGATGGTGGTCTTCAGCGTATCCACGGTCAATTGTAGGTCCGATAGTTCCGGCTCAGCCAACGGCTCCAGCGGGCTGCAGCCGACAATCGTCAGGAGGCCGAACACCATCATCCCCCGAAACGCCCCGGCTGAGCGGGAGCGCCGTGGTCCCTCTGTGCTGATCATGTCAGTCGTCCGTTGCTTTACCATTTGTTATATGCCGTCCCATTCGTTCCAACGAGGTCGGAACCGGAATACACGTCAAAGATGCCGCCCTCTACCGGTTCAAGAATCTCCTGCCAGGTGCTCGTCGAGTTGGTGAAGGGGTCCTTCGGCAAAGCCCTGAGATATCCGGCTTCGACCAAACCCTCCAGCGCTTGCGGATATTTGCCCTGGTCTGCACGATGGTGATCGAGCAACTCGCGAAGGGTAAACAGGTCCTGCCGCAAGACGGTTTCCCGGGCTTTCGTCAAGGAGGTTTGGTACGTCGGAACCGCAATGGTCGCCAGGATGCCAATAATGGACACGACGATCATCAACTCGATCAGGGTGAACCCTCTCTCCCCTGCGCATCCCTTACCAGTCCTGATACTTCGTTCCATCGAGCGCGGCTGCCTCGCTGTGAGTCATTACGTCGTACACGTCTTCGCCGCACCAACTGGACGGCTTCGGCTGATCTTTGTAACACCGCAGCATCCAATCCGCCTTCCCGGTCAATGGGTCGAGCGGCATGCCCCGTAAGTATCGCCTCGTCGGCGTCCCCCGGAGAGTGGCTTCTTCGCCTGTCAGCTTGACTCCGAGCAGTACGTCGAGCGATTTGGGATAGCCATACGGACTCGTGACATCCTTGCATGTCAGCTTGTTTTTCATACAGACCGGGCCGAGCAACACCTCCCCGTCACGATTCCACTCGAGCTTGAAGGCATCGATCGCGCTGCGGATCATCCGCAGGTGTTGCCGCAATTCAATTTCCTGCGCGCGTTTTTTCGACACCTTACTCAGCGGCATGGCGACCGAAGCCAAAATCACCACAATGGTCATCGTGACGAGCAATTCCAGAAGGGTGACACCGTCCTCCCTCACCGGACCCTCACGATACCCTTCCCGATTTCCGACGACGAACCCGGCGTCCCGCCGTCCGGCGCCGCCACCTCGACTCGAACCGGGGATACCCCCGGGGCCTTTCCGATAAACGTGATGCTGACCGAACGGGGCGCATGTTGAGAAGGCCGCGCCAGACGGAATGCAATCATGCCGTCAGGCGCCTCTTCTCCGGGTACCGGACTAACCAGGGCTCCATCATTGAGGCGCTTAAACTGCAACACCTTGGGATCATATTCAAGCCTGAACAGATTTTGAGCAGTCGCGCGAAGACGCGCGTCGATAATGGCCAGCTTCATTTCCTTTCCGGCTTGCACGGCGGTCTCCTCAGGCTGGACGGCGAGGAGCGGACCGGGTGTGCCGAGGTCCGCCAGAGTGCCGCCGGCCGGCGCCCCTTCAGGACTCTTCTTTCCGACGCCGTTGAGGGAGGGAACGGCTCGCAGCGCCGGATCGTTGTCCCCATAGGGTGAGGCCTTCTTGGCGGAATTCGAAAATAACGGGCTGGTGGCATAGGTGAATTCCGTCCCGGACCAGAAGGCCTGATTGTTCGCGCTTGGCGGCGTGGACTGGATAATGCGCGGCGTAATCGTAAGAATCACTTCAGTGGTCACACGCTCCGTCTTGAACGAACTCAACAAATTACCGATCACCGGCAGATCCCCGATCCACGGCATCGTCACACGGGTACGGCGATCCTCTTCCTGAATCAAACCTCCCAGGACAATCGTCTCTCCGTCGCGCATATTCAAGGTGGTCTCCGCCGACCGGTTGCCGAAGCGGAACTGCTGAATGGGGGGAGAGGCCTGCAACGTCACTTGATCGCCGATGCGAATCACTTCGACTTTCATTTTGAGCGACAGTTCATTGCCCAGCCGGATCGACGGCTCCACCGTCAACTTGACGCCGGTATCGCGAAACTCGATGGACGTGACCGTCGAGGTAGTCGGCACCGCTCCGGTGGTCGCTTGACCGGGGAGGACGTTCGTGGTCGATAACAAAATGGGCTGTTTATCCCCGATGTTGATTTCTGCTTTCTTATTGTTCATGACGCGGACTTTGGGCGACGCGAGAGTCTTGGCGTCGGATTCCTGTTTGAAGAAATCCAGCAGCACGCTCGTGGGCAGCCGAAACAGATAACTATCGGGGCCTAAACTGGTCAGCTGCCGGTAGGTAAACTGGACGGGATCGGCCGTCAACGCACCCGTGAAGGCAGGCGGGATAAGCCCGGCTCCGGCCTGTTTCGGGTAATTCAGTCCATAGGTTTGGTTCTTGGTCCTATTGACCTCCAGCACTTCCAAATCAAAGAGCACTTCCGGTTCCTGTCGATCGTTGGACAGAATAATCTTTTCTGCCAACTCCAACTTCTCCGGTTGGTCGCGGATAATGATGGCATTCAGTTGCTCGTTGGCATGCAGGCGTTTGGAATCCAGCATGCCCTTCAGCAAGATCAACATATCTTTCGCTTTGGCCGTTGAAAGATAAAAGGTCCGGATCATCAGATCCTGATACTGCTCCTGCTTTTGCTTGGTATTCGGGCTGACGATCAGCACGCCGGGAGACACCATGCGGGAAAAGAGACTGTTGCTGTTGAGAATCAAGTTGAGCGCATCCTCAAACGGAGTGTCCTGTACCGAAATGGAAATCGGATCGTTACGCACATCCTTGTCGAAAATCAGCGTGACTCCGCCGGCCTTCGCCACGCCTTCCAGCACTTCTTTGATTCCGGCATTGCGGAAGTGAAGGGTCACCGGCTGCTTGAGACGATCACTCCGCATGAGCGCTTGCTGCTCTTCTGTGAGCCGGGAGATCTTCTCCAGTGGATCTTGAAAGGTAGGGTCCAACTCTGCGGACCTTGCAAATCCTCCCATCGCCTCATCCGTGCGGCCCAGTTGGGCAAGGCGTTCCGCCTCCCGGTACTGAGATCGGGACTCCTTCAGGCGGATGGCATCCGAGAGACTGGACTGATGTTCAATATTGGTGGGCTCAATGGTCAATGCCCGCTTGAACTGCTCGATCGCCAGATCGATCTGGCGGTCCTTCAACGCTGTCCGTCCCCGCTCCTCGTACATAGCGGCGGCGCGTTCCTGTGAGAGCGCATACTTGGTTTGAAGAGAGGTATCGAAGGGATCATCCTTCAGGGCTTGCTTATAAGCCTGGCTGGCTTCTTCCCAATTTCCGGCGGCCAGATGCTGGTCGCCCCGCTTCGCGTCTGCAGAAGCAAACATTGAACAGGCCGCCAGGAACGTGCCGGCCGCACACAGAGCGATCGCCGACGCACATCCACGCTGTATACGAACGATGATTCGAATCACGTTAAAGAGAACCTTTCCATGCAGCACCAAAGGAGAACCGCACACAAGTATCAGCTTCTGAAGCAAGAACAGTTCCACTGCTCCCACGACAGGCCCTTTTCACGAGAGGACAACTAAAATGACGGTCTAGCGCCGCTTTTGATCCGCGTAGCGATGTGATGAGCAGCCGCTGCTACAGACGCCAATACTTCACTGAACTGGGAATCTGTTGTGGGTCGAGCACGCTTTTGACGTCGATCAACACACCGTTCTGCTGGCTACGCAAGGGCTTCAACAGGTCCGGCAGGCTCATTTGAATGAAGTTGCGATGCGCGACGGCCACGATCAGACCGTCGAGATTCTGAATGTCTTTCCACTCCACAAGGTGAATGCCATATTCTGCGACAGCCTCTTCGGCCTCGGCGATGGGATCATGCACGATCACCCGGACTCCATAATCGCGCAGTTCATTGATGATGTCCGGCACCTTGCTATTGCGGAGATCCGGCACGTTTTCTTTGAAGGTCAGACCCAGGACGCCCACCTTTAGATCATTGACCGGACGTGGCAGCTGGCTGAGGAGCTTCATGGTCTGTTCAGCGACAAACTTTCCCATTCCATTATTAATCCGTCGCCCGGCTAGAATCACTTGAGGATGGTACCCGACCGATTCGGCTTTGGCTGTCAGATAATAGGGGTCCACGCCGATACAATGGCCCCCGACCAGTCCCGGAGAAAACCTCAAAAAATTCCACTTGGTGCCTGCGGCTTCCAGCACCGATTTGGTGTCGATGCCAAGACGATGGAAGATCAATGCCAGTTCATTCATGAGGGCGATATTCAAATCGCGCTGGGTGTTCTCGATGACTTTCGCCGCCTCCGCCACCTTGATGCTCGGCGCGCGATGAATGCCGGCCTTCACCACCATGCCGTAGGTCTTCGCCACGATCTCCAGAGATTCATCATCTTGAGCCGATACCACCTTGGTGATTTTTTCGAGGGTATGTTCCTTGTCCCCCGGATTGATGCGTTCCGGCGAATAGCCGAGTTTGAAGTCCACTCCAGATTTCAAGCCCGATTGTTTCTCTAGAATCGGCAGGCACACTTCCTCGGTCACCCCGGGATACACGGTCGATTCGTATACGACGATGGCGCCGCGAGACAGATTTTGGCCGATCATTTCGGAACACATACGCAAGGCAGTCAGGTCAGGCTGGAGGGCTTCGTTGATGGGAGTGGGAACGGCCACAATGATGAAGTCCGCCGATTTAAGATCTGACGGATTACAGGTATAGGTGACCTGCGAGGACTTGAGATCCTGCGCAGAAACCTCTCCCGTGCGATCGACGCCGGCGCGCAGTTCCTCAATCTTGGCCTTGTTGATATCAAACCCTAAGACGGGCTGCTGTTTTCCGAATGCCACGGCAATAGGCAGCCCCACATACCCTAAGCCGACAATTGCAATCGACCGAAGCTTGTCTCCACTCATAGAAGATCCTTTCGATTCTCGGAATGAACAATGGCAGAAGCCCGCTAGTCAGTCAACAAACTCAATACATTCAGCAACCTTTGTCTTTTCTCACTCGTACCATATTTCCAGGGTGCTGCGAATCAGTAGATTGCACCTCCGTTCCCTTGTAATGTTCTGATTCGACAAACTCAAGGTCAATCAGTAAATTCAATGCTTTCCGCTCCTCCCATCATGAAGACATATCGGCGGTTGCAGATCAGCGGCCGGACTTACCCCAGGAACATAATGTTGAACATCAGGTGTTCGTTCCTGCGGTGCTCTCCTGTGCCACTCCGACGGGGAGCCTCCCTGCCAGTCAAAGCATAAGCTCTTTTTATCGTTGGCTAATCGCGCGACATAAGGCCTCCCATACGGCAAGGGCACTTATCTTGCTCATACCTGCTCCGGAATCGGGGGCAAGACAACCGGTGTATCCGAGAGTGACCTCTTGAAGGTGTGAGGGATCGTTTTACGATGCGGAGGACACTGACCATGCGCGCTATCACGCCGTCCAGTGCCAGGGCTAACCGCCTTCTTGGAACCATGATCGTTGCGGCGGCTGCTCTATGGATCCATTTCTCAGATGTTGATGTCTCACCCGTATGGGCACAGCAAACAGTTGAGCCACTCATTCATACGGAAACTATTTCCAAGAAGCCGGCATTGAGAAAGCCCCACAAGCTGATTCGGAAAGAATCTGCCAAGAAGCCGCCTGTCGCATCAGCCATCCCGTTCACCGCATACCCGAAATCGATGCCATCCCCTGCAGCTGTGGTCGCTCCCATCACAGATCCTCAGGCAAAAGAGCCGGTCACCCAATCCACTAGGGGAACGGCATCGGTCAGTGTGCTTCAAGGCAGTGCCGCCACGATACAGAGCAGCACTTCTTCTTCTCCGACGGGCGTCAGCGCGACCGCGCCAACCGGAACCACAACAACCGCCACTAGCGGGCTGACCGCCGCTCCTTCTGCAGGGACTGCATCGATTGGTAACGGCGTCTCAAGACAACTCGGACGGCTTATGTCAGAAATGCCCGGCCTGACTCAATTGACGACTCCGAGCGCCGCATCACCGACCACAACCAGTCCTGTTCTTGGCTTGAATGCAACCAGTTTGTCGTTTACGGTCCAGCAAGGCAGCGGCAATCCGGCAGCTCAAACCATTGGCATCACGAACACCGGCGGCGGGACACTCACCTGGACGGCCACCGACAACGCCGCCTGGCTGACGCTCAGTCCCGCATCGGGCACCGGCACTGGCTCAGTAACGGCCACCGTCGCCACCGGTTCGCTGACCGCCGCCACCTACAGCGCCACGATCACCATCAGCGCGGCCGGCGCCACCCCCGTTTCCGTCCCGGTCAGCTTCACGGTCACGGCCGCCCCAGTGCCACCGGCCATCGGCGCTAGTGTGAGCAGCCTGACCTTTACGGCCCAACAGGGAGGCGGTAATCCGGCAGCTCAGACCCTGTCCATCACGAACACCGGCGGCGGAACACTCACCTGGTCGGCCACCGACAACGCCGCCTGGCTGACGCTCAGTCCGGCATCGGGCACCGGCAATGGCTCAGCAACGGCCACCGTCGCCACCGGTTCGCTGACCGCCGCCTCCTACAGCGCCA
>CBDIWP010000028.1:0-42848 GCA_965285945.1 uncultured bacterium
GACACGAGCGAACCCCTTCCGGGGTCGCTTGAGGAATTCATCCTCGACCGTTTCCAGACCACGCTTGAGGATCCCCAGACTGGGCGCAAGCTGCGGTAAGGCTTAGCACGAGGTCTGTCCCATGCACAGCGATCGAACCATCGCCGACGCTGAATATGTCGTCATGCTGGCTGTGCTGGACTTCCAAACCGAGTTCTTGAAGTCTCACTACAACCATGCGCGGGTTCATATTCACGAGCAGCGCATCGAAGTCGTCTTGACGCGCAGCTCATCGATTCCCGCGGAAGAGCAGTTGGCTCAATCCCCGGAAGGCCGGACGCTCCTCGAGCAAGTACATGGGGCGCTCTTCAAGACGGGGGAGTCGTTGTTGCGGGACAAACTTGAAGCCTGCCTGGGCATCAAAACGCGCCACATCGCGTCACGGCTCGATCTGAGTTCTCACACCAATACGATTATCATCCAGCTGGCGGAAGCCTTTCAGAGTCCCTCGTCCATGGGTGAAGCCGCTCCTCATAAGCCATCAGAACTCTACTACCAAACGGCGATGAGATCCGGAGCATCGCATGCTCCCGACGCGCCGTAGGTACGCACGGGAGAGTTCGGCGCTAACGGAGACGGGTGATGCCGAGCCGCTGCATCTTTGACTGGAGCGTGGTCCGCTTCATGCCGAGTCTGGCGGCCGCACCAGAAGTCCCACCGATTCTCCAGTTGGTGTCGTGAAGGACTTTCATAATATGGTCGCGTTCCGCCTCTTCCAAGGTCGCAATCGACCCGTTGACCGGAATCGTGGGACGCTTCAGCTCCGAGAGCGGGACGAAGAGCTCTGAGCCGGATGACAGGATCACCGCCCGCTCGATGAAATTCTCGAGCTCGCGCACGTTGCCCTGCCAGGGATAAGCCTGCAGAGCTTGCATGGCCTCGACCGGAATGGAGTCGATGCGTTTTTTCATCCGCGTGGCAAACTTCTGTGCAAAGTGCCGGACCAGCAAGGGAATATCTCCGGTGCGCTCGCGCAGCGGCGGCATGGTGATCGGAAAGACCTTGAGCCGATAGTACAGGTCACTGCGAAACTTCTGTTCCTCCACCATCTGTCCCAACTCGCGGTTGGTGGCGGCAACCACGCGGACATTGACACGAATCGTGCGCGTGCTGCCCAGCCGTTCGAACTCCTGTTCTTGAAGCACCCGCAGCAACTTGACCTGCAGCTCGAGCGGAATCTCACCCACCTCGTCCAGAAAGATCGTCCCCCGATCGGCCAGCTCGAACCGGCCGATCTTCGATGCGATGGCTCCCGTGAAGGCCCCTCTCTCATGGCCGAACAGCTCGCTTTCGAGCAGGCCGGTCGGAATGGCGGCACAATTGAGTTTCACGAATGTCCGGTCCCTCCGGCCGCTGAGATTATGCAGGGCGCGGGCGATCAGTTCCTTTCCGCTGCCGGTTTCGCCCAGAATCAGGACCGTCGAGTCGGTGCCGGCCACGGTTTCGACCTGTTTGAGGACCTGTTTGAGCGCGCGACTCTCCCCGACGATTTCTTCGAAGTTGTACTCGGTTTGAATCTCGCCCTCGAGGTACACCTTCTCTTTGGCGAGCTTATCCTTGAGCGACGCAATCTCCTGGTAGGCCGTGGAATTGGCCACCGCCAGGGCGATCTGTTTGGCCACCTGACTCAACAAGTCCACGTCCTCCGGTGTGAACCCGTCGTCTTCTCTCCGGCCGACGTTCAACGCGCCCATAGTCCGATTGTGCGCAATAAGCGGCAGGCTGCAAAACGATTTGACTCCGCGGTCGAGGAGACAGGCCGCGATCTCGGAGACCGGGGCCATCGTCCGGAGATCGTGCTCGCGAAACACGGCGGCGGTCCCGGTGGCCATCACCTGGCCGCAGGGGGACCGCGTCTCCGATTCGTCCTGCCCCTCTTCCATGAAACTCTCGTTGTTGGTGAAGTCCAGCACCCGAATTCGCCACCGGCGGGTGTCGGGATCATAGAGCAGCAGGCTGGATCCGTCGTGCCGGATCACCCGTCTCAGGCAGGTGCTGACCGCCGTGAACAGGTCGTCGAGGTCCAGGTGCGACACGACGGCATTGTTGACGTCAAGCAGCAGCCGCTGCTGGTCGCGCTCGCGCGTCAGCTGCTCTTGATACGCCACGGCGGCTTCCGAATTGAGCGCGTTGTCCAGCGCGACGGCCACTTGCCTCGCCACCTGCTGCATAAACGCGATTTCCGACTCTTGGTAGGCTCGCGCGTGCAGGCTCCCGAACCCCATCGATCCGAGACGGCGTTGCGCGGTCGTGAGCGGCACCACACAGAAGGACCGGACGCCGTTCTCGCGAAAGAGGGCCATGAGTTTGGAAAACCGGTGTTCTTTCGACACATCGTGGACCGCCAGCGGTTGCTGGGTCTTCCAGACCAATCCCCCCGGCGAGTCGTCCACCGGCGTTTCCAAGCCGGGATTGATGGTGGACGGCGTCGACGTCACCAGGAGCCAGAGTCGCATCACGTTGCGTTCCGGGTCGTGCAGTACCGCGTTGATGAAGTCGAAGGGCACGATATCGGGCAGCCGCTTGGCAAGATCCTGCAGGAGCACCGTCAGATCGCGATGCGATGCGATCGATTCCGATACCTCGAGCAGGAGCCGCAATCGCTCCCGGTCAAGCGTGAGGTCTCGATGATGGAGGACATTGTCCACCGCCACGGCAACGAGTTGGCCGACCTGCTGAAGGAACTCCAGATCCGTTTCACTGTACGCCGCCTTCTGTAAACTTGAGAATCCGATGGCTCCCAGCCGCCGCACGGCCGTGGTCAACGGAAGGAAGCAAAAAGAATGCGACCCGTCGCTCTTCATCCGTTCGACGACGCCCGGCCAGCGCTCTTCCCCGGCCAAATCCGGCACAAGGAGCGGCTGCTGAGTCCGCCAAACCCATCCGGCAGGATTGTCCTCGATGGACTCTTCGTGGCCCCCGATGAGGTCGGCGGGCACGTTGGCCTGAATCGTGTGGAGGCGCATCGTGTTCCGCGCGGGATCGTAGAGACTCAATCCGACAAAGTTGACCTGCACCACGCGAGGCAGACACCGGGCGAGTTCTTGGAAGAGGTCGTCCAGATCGCGGTGCGAAGAAATGGCTTCCGCCACCTCGACCAAGGTCCGGTACCGTTCTTCCATGGTGGTGCAGACAGAGACGATTGGTGCATCCATGACGGGTAATATGGCCTATCGGCTCAACACGGCTCAAGGGGGCCGGTTTTTTTCGCGACTTGCAGCACGTATGCGTCAGGCACTGCCGGTTTTCACGGCGGTCCCGCCCATCAGCTTCCGGACCGATCCCTTGGGCCTCCCCCGAGACTTCCGCGCCGGCTTCTCCATAGCGGGGACCGGCACATCGCCGCCTCTTCGGCCCGGCTATCGAACCACAGACAGGGCGTGGTCTTTTGCACGAGTGTCCTCCTCGGCAGGTCTGACGCTCCCTTACCCTTGGTTAACGGCCCCCGGGTCCATGTAAAAGACTTCCCAGATGTGACCGTCCAGGTCCTGGAAACCATGGCTATACATGAATCCGTGATCCTGCGCTTTGTTGTAGGTCGTTCCTCCCGCGGCGACGGCCTGGCGGACCATCTCGTCGACCTTCGGCCGGCTCTCGCAAGAGAGGGCAACCAGCACCTCCGTGCTTTTGGTGGCATCGCAGATCGGCTTCGGCGTGAAGGTCTTGAACTTCCCTTCCGTCAACAGCATGACGAAGATATCGTCGGACACGATCATGCAGGTCGCCGTCTCGTCGGTAAATTGCGGATTGAACGAGAAACCGAGTTGCCTGAAAAACTCGATCGACTTGTCGAGCCGCTTGACGGGCAGATTGACAAAGATACGGGTCCCCATGGTTTCTCCTTTCCACGATCCAGTCGGACACTCCTGTCTCAGCGAATCACAACATGTGGTCGTTCGTCCGGGCAGGAATCGACACGTGCTCCCTTGCAGGCATCGAACAGCTCTAGGCGGTGGGCAACCCCGGCACATCCCGGACCGGCCTGACCTCCACGGTGCCGATCCGCGCTCCCGGAACCCGGGCGGCGATGCCGATCGCCTCGTCACGGTTTCCCGCATCGATAAGAAAGTACCCGGCCAGTTGCTCACGCGTTTCCGCATAGGGACCATCGGTGATCAGCGGTTTACCGTCACGGACCCGCACGCAGGCCGCGGTGGAGGTCGGCTGCAGCGGCGCGGCCAGATACTGCCCCGGCGCCGCCACCTTGTGCGCCAGCCGGATCGACTCCTCCAGCATCTGCGCATGCACCGCCTCCCCCAACCCGGCAAAACTGGTCTCATTGTGGTACACGAGCAACATGTATTTCATGGCGGGCGCCTCCTATGGACTTCTCGTGGGCTGTGGCTACGCAACTCCGTTTACAATCTTTGACTTTCATGCGGAACCTTCGGCTGGACCGTGGCGTTGCGTGACGTCGGCAGACCGGGAATCTCTCGCACCGGCCGCACCTCCACCGTCCCCTTGCAAGCCATGGGAATCCGTGCAGCGACCGCAATGGCCTGCTCCGGATTGTCGGCCTCGATGAGGAAGTAGCCGCCCAGCTGCTCACGGGTTTCAGCGAAGGGACCGTCGGTCACGAGCCGTTGGCCGTCGCGGACTCGCACGCTGGTCGCCATGGAGGTGGGATGGAGCGGGTCGGCGGCGACAAAATGCCCCTGTGCCTGCAACTGCTGCGCGAGGGTTGTTGATTCTTCATTGCACTGCTGCCGTTCGGCCTCGCTCAACCCTTTTGCTTCCTCAAAATAGATCAGCAACATGTATTTCATGATGGATGCCTCCGTCTCTTTCATTGTCCAGAAAGTCCGATGACGGCTGACCCGTTGCAGGCTGGGTAAGTGGCAGACTGCCCGAGCAAGCGGCCGTCTCACTATGCACTCCCTCTTGAGTAGTGGTACCGGTGCGGGCGCCCCTGCATGAGGGCGGGATCCATGGGGAACCGTCACCGCGGCGAATGCGTCCGGCGCCTATGATGGGACCAGTGCCGTGGTCTTGCTTTGCGAGGACCACGCTCGCTCGTTCGGCATCACCGCGATGCCCCATGTCGTCGGCTTGTGTATTCACACTATCAAGCCTTCTCCGGCAGTTCGGCGATCCGTCGCGTGAGAAATCGTCGTTCCGGTTCTTGTTTCGTGAGGCCGAGCGCCCGTTCATAGGAGACTTTGGCCTCTGCCGTACGTCCTAAGCGCCGGCATAGTTCCGCTCGTGCCGAATGCGCCAGATGATAATCGGTCAGCTGGCCGAGGAGGGCATCGATCAATTCGAGGCCGGCCGCGGGTCCGTCGCGCATGGCTACCGCCACCGCGCGATTCAACTGGACCACCGGTGACGGATCGGCCCGCACCAGCACGTCATACAATCCGACGATCTGCGTCCAGTCGGTCGCGCCGGCATGAGGCGCCTCGGCATGGACCGCCGCAATAGCGGCCTGCAAGGTGTAGGGGCCGAAGCGCCGGGAGGCCAGCGCCCGTTCGACGAGCGCGACTCCCTCGGAAATATACGCGACGTTCCACAGCGTGCGGTCCTGGTGCTCCAGCAGGATCAAATCCCCGTCCGGCGACATGCGCGCCGCTCGCCTCGATTCCTGCAACAGCATCAAGGCCAGCAACCCCATCACTTCGGGTTCCGGCAACAATTGCAACAGGAGCTTCCCCAGCCGGATCGCCTCTCCCGACACATCGGCCCGCGTAAGGGACGCACCCGATGAAGCGGAGTACCCTTCGTTAAAGACGAGATAGAGCACGTGCAACACCGAATCCAAGCGGTCGGGCAACTCCGATGGCGGCGGCACTTCGTACGGAATGCGGGCGTCCCTGATTTTGGCCTTGGCCCGCACGATGCGCTGCGCGACGGTGGGCGGAGAAGCGAGAAACGCTCTGGCGACTTCTTCGGTCGTGAGCCCGCAGACTTCACGCAGCGTCAGGGCCATCTGGGCTTCCGGTTTGAGCGCCGGGTGGCAGCAGGTAAAGATCAATCGCAGGCGGTCGTCGGTAAGATGGTCATCCTGATCCTCCAGCGGATCACCGGTGGCAGTCTCGAAATGCCGGGCCAGATCGGTGAGGGAAGCGTCGAAGCGGGCGCGCCGCCGCATGCCGTCGATCGCCTTGAATCGGCCCGCCGACACCAGCCAGGCCCGGGGATTGGCCGGAATCCCCTCGCGCGGCCACTGTTCCACAGCCGCGGTAAACGCCTCATGCAGGGCCTCTTCGGCCAGATCGAAGTCCTTCAGCAAGCGGATCAACGTGGCCAGGACATGACGGGACTCGGACCGATAGATCTCTTCCACGAGCGCGCGCGCCCGCCCGGCCACATCCTCGCTCATCCACACACCGACAGGTCCTGTTCAGGCGCAGCGACGGGTCGTACTTCGATGGCGCCGCCGACCGGCAGCGTCGGGATGCGTCCCGCGATGCTGATGGCCTCGTCAAGGTCCTTGCACTCGATCACGTGGTACCCGCCGAACTGCTCCTTCGTTTCGGCGAACGGGCCGTCGGTCAGGACCATCTTGCCGTTCTTCATCCGGACGGTCGTGGCTGCCGCTGTCGGGTGAAGCCGGCCGCCGCCTCCGCTGCTGACGAGGCTCTGGATCACGGCTCCGTAGTCCCGCATGATCGCCTCTTTGTGCGGGTCGGACAGCTTCTCCCATGAAGACTCATCGAAACAGCACAGCAGCATGTATTGCATGGCGCCTTTCCTTTCCAGCATGCTCCTGGATCGTTCGGCGGCTCAAAACTCGACCAGCATCTGAAATCCGCCGTAGAGCATGCGCTGAGGGTCAAACGGCATCGTCTTTTGATCCATGCCGGCCAGACGCGGGTCTTTCATCACCTTGGCATTGACCCGGTCACGGTGTGTGCGTGATTTGAAGACGACCCACGAAAAGACCACCGTCTCGCCGGCCTTGAGCTTGAGCTGGCGAGAAAACGGAACGCCGAATGGAACGTTCAGATCGTCGCCGGCACATTCCCGGTATTCGAGCGCACCGTGCTCGCGCCAGATCTTTCCCGCCTTGTGCGCCATGCGGCGGTAGGCCTGTAAGTTTTTCTTCGGCACCGGCAAGACATAGCCGTCAACATAACGAGGCATACCACTCCTCCCGGATTGAGTGTGACTCGCCGCCTGCTGCGCGCGCATCGACCTTCCCTGGTCACCCCCCCGCCATCGCGCCCACGATCAACAGCGGCTCGCTTCCGCTCGCCACCGCATCGGGCAGCGGCCGCTCGGGCGGGTCGTGGGAGAGATCCTGCTCGCACGCGAAGAACCGGACGAAGGCCCTGCGCCGCTGCGTCACATGATCGCGGATCGTCCCCCGCAGCATCGGATACCGGGCCTCGAGCGCATCGAGGACCGACCGCTGCGTGACCGGTCCCGTCACCTCCAGCGCCACCTCGCCGTCCACCCGCGCCAACGTCCGCAAATGTGCCGGCAACACGACTCGAATCATCCATTTACTCCGATTGATTGCGAGCGCTCACAATGCTGTTCCATTAGCGCCCGCTACCCTAACGGCCGCTCACAATGGCCTCAATTATCACACGCCCACCCCAGCGCCCCGAGACGCGCCTCTTCCCGGCCAAGGCCGCAGGAAAGAATGCGAGCGCTCAAAATGCTCTTCCCGCAAGGCCGCAGGGAACGACGCGAGCGAGGCGTACCCGCTGGGTACGTCGCAGCGAGAGTCGTGACTGAGAACGCCGCTGGAAGGCATTTTCAGCGCTCGGCCCCTCACGGCTGCTCAAAATGGTCGTCCAGCAAGGCCGCAGGGAGTGCGCCGAGTGAGGCGTAGCCTTGCGCTACGCCGCAATGAGACGCACGACTGAGAACGAAGCTGGCGGCCATTTTCAGCGGCCGTCATAGCGTTTGGACCTCGACGGAGAGGACAGGAGGCAGATCCCGCACAATCGGCTCCCAATTGTCCCCGCCGTTGGCCGACGCATACACCTGTCCGCCGGTCGTGCCGACGTACAAGCCGCAGGGATCGAGCGAGTCGATCGCCATCGCGTCACGCAAGACGTTCACATAACAATTCCGTTGCGGGAGGCCCTTCGTCAGCGCCTCCCACTCGTGGCCGCCCGTGCGGCTCCGGTACACGCGCAACTTGCCGTCCGGCGGATAATGTTCGGAGTCGCTCTTGATCGGCACGACGTAGACGGTCTCCGGCTCATGCGCGTGCACCCCGATCGGGAACCCGAAATCGGTCGGCAGGTTCCCGCTGACCTCGCGCCAGGACTCGCCGCCGTCGTCGCTGCGCATGACATCCCAATGCTTTTGCATGAACAGCACGTCCGGACGCGACTCGTGCATCGCAATGCGGTGCACGCAGTGGCCGACTTCCGCATCAGGATCCGGCAGTTCGTACGGCGATTTCAACCCTTTGTTCACGGGCCGCCACGTCTTGCCGGCGTCATCCGTCCGGAACGCGCCGGCGGCGGAAACGGCGATGTAGATTCTTTCCGGATGCTGACGGTCCAGCAGGATCGTGTGCAGGCACATCCCGCCGGCGCCCGGCTGCCAGAGATGCCCTTTCGCGCTGCGCAGTCCGGAGAGTTCCTGCCAGGACCGGCCGCCGTCGGTCGAGCGGAACAAGGCCGCATCTTCCACCCCGGCGTAGACGGTATCGGGATCGGTGAGGGAAGGCTCGAGATGCCACACCCGCTTGAACTCCCAGGGGCGCTGTGAGCCATCATAATGCTGATGGGTGGTGAGCGGTTTGCCCGTTTCCTTGCTCTCATCGTAGACGAACTTGTTGCTCTCGCCTTTCGGCGTCCCGTCCGGCTCGGTGGTAGGCTCGCCGGGAGGCGTCCCCGGTTGGTGCCAGGTTTTGCCGCCGTCATCCGACCGCTGGATGATCTGCCCGAACCAGCTGCTGGTCTGCGAGGCATACAACCGGTTCGGATCCACGGAGGACCCCTTCAAATGGTACATCTCCCACCCGCCGAAGTGAGGACCGGCCACGGTCCAATCCGTGCGTGTGCCATCCGCCGTCAATATGAAAGCCCCCTTGCGTGTGCCAACGAGTAGCCGTACTCCGCTCATAAGTCCTCTCCTTTTTGGGTTCGTCGTTTACAGCGCCGCCCTATCCCGCCTGTCGGCACGACATGCCTCTCCGCTCCATCACGCGCATCCTCCGTCCTTGATCGGCCGGACCTCAATGCTCCCCAGACGGGCCGCCGGGATCTTCGCGGCCACCCGGATGGCATCGTTCAGGTCCCGTACCTCGATCATGAAAAACCCGCCCAGTTGTTCCTTGGTCTCTGCGAACGGACCGTCGGTGGTGGAGAGCTTGCCGCTTCGCATCCGCACCGTGGTGGCCGTCTCCACCGGATGGAGCGGCGACGCGGCGATGAACTGGCCGGCTTGCTGCAGTTCCTCGCAATACGCGAGCGACTCATCCGAGAGGGCCACGCGCTCGCTTCTCGAGAGGGCATTGAGAACGGGTTCTTCCACATAGACCAAACACAAATACTTCATGGTCGCCTCCTGCTCACCGGCAATCTCACCGGCACAAGATAGTCGTCGCCGAATCGTCAAATCGACATGAAGCTAAGGTGTTGAATCTTAATGAAGTACCGCTTATGGTTCAATGAGAACGGGGCGTCGATGGAGGGACTAGGCCGAGGGCCGCGGGGGCAGAGAGGCCCGTGGAGATCCTTCATCACTGATGAACGTATGAAGCGTGAATGGCTGGAAGTGGAGGTCCCCCTACACTTCCAACTTGGTGCCGGCCTTCATCCAGCGTTCGGCCCGCAGCCGCAGCTCTTCACGCAGCACATCTTCGATATGGGTGGCAATCCACCAGTGATTGCCGGCCAGGTCCTTCACGCCGGCGCTGCGGTCCCCATAAAATTGATCCGCCGGCTCCCGGAGCGAGACGGCCCCCGCGTCCAGCGCGCGCTTGTAGGTGGCGTCGGCGTCCGGGACATACAGGGCCAGCGAGGCCGGCATCGCTTTCCCCTCGCCGGTGGCCTCTGCGATCATCAGCATCGAATCGCCGATTTGAATTTCCGCGTGCAGGACGCGGCCGTCCGGACCGGACAACCGGTTGAGTTCCTGCGCGTCAAACGCCTGTTTGAGAAACTCGATCAACCGGGAGGCGTTCTCGTTGATGAGATGCGGCGTGATGCTGTGGTAGCCCTCGGGGATGGGTGTGATGCCAGCGGCCATGGTGCGCCTCCTGTGCCTGGAGCCGGTTTCGAGAAGAGGTTCCCTACTTAAGCACAGATCTTCCGGCCGGACACACTCGGAACATCTCCAGGCGGGATAGGAGGAGCGTCTGTCGCCTCTTGCAACGGGTTCGCCCCCCGCTTCATACTTCGTGCCTGGTATGTCATCCTCCGCCGCCGATCACGCCTCTCCTCTCCATGGCCTGGAGGCCGAGACCGCCTTGCGCGCCATTCTGGAAGGCACTGCCATGGAAACCGGCGAACGCTTCTTTGCCGCGTTGGTCCAGAACCTGGCCAAGGCCCTGGGGACGCATGGCGCCTGGGTCACGGAATATTTCCCGGAGCAGCGCCGACTCCACGCATTGGCCTTCTGGATGGATAATCAATGGGTCCATAACTACGCCGTGGATATCGCAGGGACGCCCTGTGAACGGGTCATCGAGACCGGCGAGCTCGTCCATTTCCCCGACCGGATTCTCGAAATTTACCCGGAGGAGGAAGAACTGCGGGCGGCGGGCGCGGTCAGCTACATGGGCGTGCCTCTACAGGACATCGACGGCCGCATTCTCGGACACATGGCGGTGATCGACCGCCGGCCGATTCCTGCCGAGCCGCGGGTCCATGCGCTGTTTCGCATTTTTGCGGCCCGTGCGGCGGCGGAGCTGCAGCGGCTGCGCGCCGAAGCGGACGTGCGCGAGCGGGAGGAAAAAGTCGGCCGGCTGTTGAACAGCGCGATGGACGCGATCATCGAGCTGGATGACCGCCTCCGCGTCACGCGCGTCAACCCAGCGACCGAGAAAGTCTTTCGTTGCGATGGGACGACGATCACCGGGCAGGACTTTCGTCGCTTCATCGCTCCCGGCGATGCCGTGCGTTTATCCGCGCTCATCGCGGAGTTGGATACCCGTCCTGACGGCGAGCAAGCGCGCTGGATCCCCGGCGGACTCACCGCCCGATGTCCCGAGGGCCCGTCGTTTCCGGCCGAAGCCACGCTGTCCCGGTTCGAGTTGCACGGGCACCGGTTCACCACGCTGATTCTGCGGAACGTCCATGACCGCGTCGCGGCGGAACAAAAAATTCAGTCGTTGACCGCTGAGGCGGAATGGCTCAGGGGAGAGCTCCAGACGCTGCAAGACACCCGCCTCCTGGGTGACAGCCCGGTGCTCCGGCAGGTCCTGCGCGACGTGGCGCAGGTCGCGCCGACCGACGCCACGGTGCTGATCCTGGGGGAAACCGGGACCGGCAAGGAGTTGGTGGCCCGGGCCATCCATGCCGCCAGCCTGCGACGGGACAAACCGTTGATCACCGTCAACTGCGCCGCCATTCCGGCCACGTTGATCGAAAGCGAGCTCTTCGGCCACGAAGCCGGGGCCTACACAGGGGCGACGAGGAAACGAGAGGGCCGGTTCGCCCTGGCGGACAAAGGGACGATCTTCCTCGATGAAATCGGCGAGCTGCCTCTGGATCTCCAGTCGAAACTCCTCCGCGTCCTGCAAGAAGGGGAATTCGACCCGGTCGGCAGTGCCGCCACGAGGAAGGTCACGGTGCGGGTACTCGCGGCCACGAACCGCGACCTGGCTTCCGCCGTGAAACAGGGCACGTTCCGCGAGGATCTGTACTACCGGTTGAATGTATTTCCCTTGCGGTTGCCGCCCCTCCGGGAGCGAGGCGAGGACATCGTGCGTCTCGCCTCCACCTTTGCCCGTCAATTTGCGTCCAAGATCGGCCGCACGGTCGCGCCGCTGACTCCCGACCAGGCGCGGCGGCTCCGCGGCTACAGCTGACCGGGCAATGTCCGGGAACTCCACAACGTCATCGAACGAGCCGTCCTCACATTACACGTCGGCCGCATCCGGGATGGCCTAGGATACGGCCATCCCGGGATGAATGCCGAGGACAGGGAGCGAGCGAAGCGTCACGATTGAGACACTCGTCCTGGATTGGTATTGTAGATGTACCGTTCAGTCATCAGAAAGGAGCCCCCCTATGCTGCTTCATGATGGCCACCCACCACGTCAACCTGGTCCTCTGTGGACAGGGCTCGCGCTGGCATCGGTTCTCTCTATGACGGCCGGGCCTGCCTATGCCGGACCTGCCGCGCCGCCGCCGGAAGGCGTGACCAACACGGTACCCCTCTTCGGGAATCTCGGCACGTTGCATTACCCGATCACCACATCGTCCGACCGGGCCCAGCAGTATTTCGACCAGGGCTTGCGGCTGGTCTTTGCGTTCAATCACGAAGAAGCGATCAATTCATTTCAGGAGGCCGCGCGGCTGGATCCGCAGGCCGCGATGCCGCATTGGGGCGTCGCTCTGGCGTTGGGGCCTAACATTAATCTCGCAATGGATCGGGATCGGGAGAAGCGTGCCGCCACGTCCCTGCAAACCGCGTTGGCCCTTTCACAACAGGCGACGGCGCGGGAACGAGCCTACATCGAGGCTCTGGCAACCCGCTATTCGGGGGCGGACCACGTCAACCGAGCCAAGCTGGATGCCGACTATGCCCGCGCCATGAAGCAGGTGTGGCAACAGTATCCCGAGGATGCCACGGCCGGCACGCTGTACGCCGAAGCCCTCATGGTTCAGCAGCCCTGGGATTATTGGACGGCCGACGGCCGGCCCAAAGGCCGCGCCGAGGACATCGTGACCGCACTCGAGCGCGTGCTGGCGAAAGACCACGACCATGCCGGCGCGTGTCATTACTATATTCACGCGGTGGAAGCGTCGTCCCGCCCCGAGCGCGGGTTGCCCTGCGCGGAACGGTTGGCCGGGCTGGCGCCGGGCGCCGGGCATCTGGTGCACATGCCGGCGCATATCTATCTCCGGCTGGGACTCTATGACAAAGCCACCGAACACAACGTGCATGCGGTCTCGGTCGATCATGACTATCTGGCTGAGCGTCCGCTCTCCGGCATCTACCCGGCGGGCTACTACCCCCACAACCTCCATTTTCTCTGGGCCGCCCTCACGATGGAAGGCCGGAGCCGCGAGGCCTTACAGGCCGCGCAGGATCTTCAACACCTGGTTCCGTGGGAGCGCGCGCGGGCCGTGCCGGCACTGGAAGAGTTCACACCGACGCTGCCGTTCGCGCTGGTGCGGTTCGGACGATGGAACGAGATGCTGGCGATGCCCAAACCGCCGGAGGAGTTACTCTATACGACCGTGATCTGGCACTATGCCCGCGGCATCGCCCTGGCGGCGACCGCTCGATTCGAGGAGGCCCATGCGGAACGCCGGGCGCTGGCGAAGGTCGCTCGTCGCCTTCCGGAAGACCGCGCGGTCGGCGTCGTGCCGGTCCGGGACCTGGCGGCAATCGCCGATCGGGTGCTGGCCGGTGAACTTGAAGCTCGCCAGGGGCACCTGGATCAGGCCGTCACGGAGTTCACCGAAGCCGCCCGGCTGGAAGATGCCGTCCGCTATTACGAACCGCCGCTCTGGCATGTTCCCGTTCGCCATGCGCTGGGCGCGGTCCTGCTGCAAGCCGCCCGGCCGGCCGAAGCTGAGCGCACCTACCGCGAGGATCTTCGGCAACACCCCCGTAACGGCTGGGCGCTGTTTGGACTCGCGCAGAGCCTGAAGGCGCAGCAGCGGAAGGGCGACGCGGCCGAAATCGAGACCCGATTCAACGAGGCCTGGGCTCGGGCGGATATCACATTGACCGCATCGAGGTTTTGAACCTGCGCAAGGTCCGACGTGAGCGCCACGGGATCGCTCCCACAGCGCCCACGTCCCTTCCGGACCACCGCATGGAGTTACCGGACTGTAAATTCGGAGATCATGCCTTGGGCGAAATGCGGTCGGCCGGTGGTTTGGTCAGGAAAAAAGCAAATCAGCGCGTACTGGCCCCGTTCAAAGTGAGAGGTGAAAAACCCCCGGCGCCCTCGATCCAGTCCGACGATTCCGCCGATCGTGCGGCCGGGGGGAGGGCCGGCTGCGCCCGGCTCAAACGCCGCGATAAAATCCTTCGCCGTTGCACCCGGCGCCAGATGCACCAGGACCGCCTCATGCGGCTGGGTGCCGCCGTTCGTGACCTGTATGGTGTGGGTCCCCGCGGTAATGGGCTGGGAAAGATCAAACAGAAAGTCCCGCTGTGTAATGGTGAGGTCGGATACCGGGTCCTCCAGGGACACCGTGGTGGCCGGCGTCACCGTAAGCGGCTTTTCCATGCCGAGCATGACGTGCGGCACACCCTTTTCGTCGGGGATGATACACAGCACAAGATAGGTTCCAGGATCCAACCGCATCGTCGCCGTGGCCCGCTCCCCCGGCACCACCGCGTTTGGACCGCCGACAAAGTGCACCCACGCGGGCCAGTGGACGGGATCGGATTTAATGGCAGCCGCGAATTCCTGCGGCGCCTTGCCGGCCGCCAGTTTGATGAGCTGCGCGTGATGAAGATCCTGGCCTTGGTTAAGGATTTCGAGCGTGGTCATGCCGGCCGGAATACGGTCGGGACCGGCGTACCCGTAGTCATGCGCGATGAACCGGACAGCAGTGCCCGGGCCAGATGCGACGGTGTGAGGGTTGGCCTGGCTTTGATGGGGCAGACCTGCCGCCATCGCGGCGAGGAGACCGGTCGTGGCAAACAGCAGCGCGCGAGCCATTGGGAACCTCCTTCGTGCGGCCGGGTGAGTGAGACGCCGAAGGTGCGGCCATCACCGTTCGACAGGCTGACCCTAGCATGGCCGGCCGGGCGGCGGTTCCTAAGAATATGCTATCGTAGCCCTACTTCTTTCTTAACGGACCACCGGCAGGGCTTCGATGATTCCACCCGCCATGATCGCACTGCTCCGGACGGGCGTCTCCGTGGTCGTGGGCACGCGGAACGCGACGCTCATGCCGGAATGCACGCGGGCCTGGGGCATCCGGGTGGGCCAGGACCACGGCTCCGTGACCATCTACCTGACGGAAGCGATTTCGAAGCAGACGCTGCAGAATTTGCGCGACAACGGCCAAGTGGCGATCAGTTGCACCAGGCCGACCGACCATGTGGCCTGCCAGCTCAAGGGCCGGGTCCAGGCCATCCGGCCCACCACGCGGCGGGATGCGCAGCAGAGCCGGACGTGGCATCGGGAATTCGTCCAGGAACTCGTGGCCATCGGTGTCCCTTCGTCGCTCGGGGAAGCGTGGGTCATCGAACCGGCTGTGGCCGTGGAGGTCCGGGTCACCGAGGCGTTTCATCAAACACCGGGGCCCGGCGCCGGCGAGAAGATGACGCCATGAACTCCGCCCCCTTACAACTGGAACATCTCTGGCCCTGCCTGCAAGGCATGATCCCCGCCGCCTTGAGCACCTGCGCACGCGACGGCACCCCGAACATCACGTTTGTCAGTCAGGTCTACTATGTCGATCCGGCCAGGGTGGCCATCTCTCATCAATTTTTCAACAAAACGCATCGCAACGTGCGGGAGAATCCGCTCGCCTGCGCCATGCTGCTCGACCCGAGAACGCTGCAGGCCTATCGGCTGCAGCTGCGGTTCGAACATGCCGAGTCCTCCGGCCCTCTCTTCGAGTCAATGTCGCTCCAGTTGCAAGCCATCGCCTCTCATGCGGGAATGGCGGAGGTCTTCCGCCTGAGAGCGGCCGACGTGTATCGCGTGCTGCGCATCGAGCGGGTGGAAGGCTTCACCCGCCTGCCCACGCCCGATCCTTCGGAACTTCCGTCCCGACTGTTCCTGGATCAGGATCTGGAGTTGCTGCGGCTGGCCGCCGAACAACTGAACCGGGCCGAAGCCCTGGGAGACTTGCTCGATACCGCGCTCCAACTCCTGGATGAACGGCTGGGGTTCTCGCATGCCATGATTCTGCTGGCCGACGAAGCCGGCGGTAAATTGTTCACCATCGCCAGCCGCGGCTATCCGGACAACGGGGTGGGATCGGAGGTCGGCTTCGGGGAAGGCCTGATCGGGATGGTGGCGCGATCCCGGCGCGCGCTGCGATTGTCGGCCATCGATCACAGCCTGCGCTATGCCCGTGCCGTGAGGGACCGCGCGGAAGCGTTCGGGGGAGCCGCAACGGTCTGCCGGGAAATTCCGCTCCCGGGCCTGGCCGGCGCGGCCGCCCAAATCGCCGTGCCCCTGGTCACCCGCGCCAGGCTGGTCGGCGTGCTCGCCGTGGAAAGCACGGACCCGCTGGCCTTCATGCCGCGGGAAGATACGCTGTTGACGGTTCTCGCCGCTCAACTCGCCACCGGCATCGAAGCCTTGAGCCGGGACATGGATGAAGCCTCTCCCGGCCGGCCGGCACAGGCCCGGTCCTCGGAAGTGACCGAGGCGCCCCGCGTAAGACATTTTTGTTTCTTTCATCAGGACGACTGCGTATTCGTCGATGGCGACTATCTGATCCGGAACGTGCCGGGCCGCATCTTGTGGCGGCTGCTGACGCAGCATCAGAAAGAATCGCGGACGGAATTTACCAATCGGGAACTGCGGATGGATTCCTGGCTGGGGTTGCCGGAAGTCAAGGACAATTTGGAAAGCCGGTTGATCCTGCTCCGGAAACGGATGGAGCACAAATGTCCCGACGTCCGGCTCGTCCCGCGCGGCCGTGGACGGTTCGCGCTCGAAACCGACGTGGCGCTCAGTCTCTCTGAACAAGACAAGTGAGTCGATCGCTCACCCCGAGCGCCTCACGGCGTTCTGGATGGCGTCATAGAGCTGCACGACCGCCGCTTCCTTTGTGAGCAACGCGCAGGCACCGGCCTTGAGCATCGCTCTCTGGTTGTCCCCGCCGGCGTTGACTGATAAGCCGATGATCAGGACGCCGGGATGTTCCGCTCTGATGCGCACCGTCGCGTCGATCCCGTTCATGATGGGCATGTTGATGTCCATCACGACGAGCGCAGGCCTAAGGCGCGCCGTCATCGCCACGGCGTCTGCTCCGTTGCCGGCTTCGCCGATCAATTCCACATCGGGATATCCTTCGAGCACCGAGCGCAGACCTTGGCGCACCATGATGTGATCATCGACCAGCAGCACGCGCACGCGCGCAGGCTGATGAACGGTGGCCGGCGGCACGCCCATGACGGGAGTGTGATCCTCGTCAGTCCGTTGCTCCGACCCCTCACCAGGCCCTCCTCCGTCGAGATCCATGCGGGCCGTCTGGACCACCGGCAAGACCAGCGTCGCCGTGGTGCCCTGGCCCGGCGCCGACTGGATTTCCAAAGAGCCGCCGAGCGCCGTCATTCGTTCACGGATGGTGAACAGGCCGAATTTCGAGGACACCCATTCGCCCGCCATATCGCTCGCCGTGATGGCGGCCGGATCGAAACCCTTGCCGCGATCGCGAACCTCGATCGACAGCCGGCTTTTCCGCTGCTCCATGGTCACGGAAGCCTGACGAGTGTCGGCATGTTTCCACGCATTGATCAACAGTTCCCGGACGGATTGAAACAGCAGCACGCTGAGATCTTCCGGCACGTCGGGCGCGTCTTCGTCCGGCACCGCAACTTGGACCGCCATGTCGTATTTCGTCATGTATCGGCCCAGCCATTTCAGCCCGGCGGCGAGGCCGTGGTCGCGGAGCACCGGAGGACTCAGTTCCGTGACCAGAGTGCGGGTATAGGCCAGCGCTTCGGTGAGCACGTCATCGACCTGTTGCATGAGCACCGCACAACGGTCGTCATGCGCCAGCCGTTTGCCTTGCCCCAGCTTCAGTTTACCGAAGACCAGGGTTTGCTGGAGGTGGTCGTGCAGCTCCGAGGCGAGGCGTTGACGTTCGCGCTGCTCGGCCAGGTTCAATTCGCTGGCGAGGCGGCGCAACCGTTCTTGCGATTGGAGGAGATCCACCGTCCGTTCGTTGACGCGCGCTTCGAGTTCCTGCGCAAAGGAACGCAGCCGTTCCTCCGTCACTTTCCGCTCGGTAATATCGTTGAAGAGCACGGCGACGCGCCGCAACCGTGGATCCTGGATGCGGAACGCGTAGACAGACCACCACCGGCCGAGGGGCGTCGAGTATTCCTCAAACCGCGCCGATTCCCCGGTGAGCGCCACCCGGCCGTACAGCTCGAACCAGTGCTCATCCTGATCCGGCGCGATCCGGCGCATCCAGCGGCCGGCCCCGTTCCGAATGCCGGTCTGGCGTTCGAATGAAGGGCTCACTTCCAGAAAGCGGTAGTCGACCGGCTTCTGCTGTTCATCGAACGACACTTCGAGCGTGCAAAACCCCTGGTCGATGGAATTGAAGAGGGCCAGATAACGATCTTCCGACACGCTCAAGCTGGCCTCGGCACGGGCCTGTTCGACAGCCGCCCAGGTGCGCTCGGCGACATCCTCCACGAGCATGACCTCCCAGGGAGTCCAGGCGCGCGGGGACCGTTGGTTGACCGCCAGATACGCCACGACGCGGCCCGCTTTCACGA
The DNA here is from genome assembly GCA_965285945.1 of uncultured bacterium. Lineage (GTDB taxonomy): Bacteria > Nitrospirota > Nitrospiria > Nitrospirales > Nitrospiraceae > Nitrospira_D. The sequence continues at coordinate 18,556 of CBDIWP010000028.1, forward strand.
GCGGCACGGCCACATAGGCGCGAATGGCCAGCGCCTCATAGGCTCCGCGTACGTCGGTGGTCAGCGTGGGGATTGCCGCCACATCCGCCGCAATGAGGGCATGTCCGGCGCCGATCGCCTTGGCCACATCGGCACCGAAGTCCCCGATGCGGTGCGTTCCAATGGCAGACGGCATGTCGCCGCGGAGGTAATCCCGGTGCACGATGAAGGTGTCCTCGTTCACAGGATCCAATTCCGCATAGATAATGCGATCGGCCTGCAGGTGCTCGCCCAAGGCCCTGGCCGCCGTCTCCTGAATGGCGATAGGATCGGGTTCTGAACGCAGGGCGTCGCCCAATCGAAGTAGAAAGGTCTGCCGCGCCTCGCTGTCCCGCAATGATTCATAGAGCGCGGTGATGTCCTGGTTCGCCCGCTTCAGGTGCTGATTGGCCTCCGCAAGCTCGCGAACCTTGCCATGGATTTCAATCTCCAATTTCGCGGCCTGCGTGCGAAGTCGCTCGTTCGCCCGGCTGTGCTCGTCACCGGCGGCCTGCAATCGAACAAAATCGGTGACGTCCTCCACACGGTGAATGATGTAGCGCACCGAGCCGTCCGGAGCGAGCACCGGCGAATTCATAGGAGTCCAATACCGCTCCTCGAACCCCCCGCCTTCTTGGATCGGCTTACGGATGTCGTATTTCTGCACCGCCATCGTGTGGGAGCAGCGATGACTCAGCACCTGCCGGAGTGAAGCGGTCAAATTCTGCACGCCGGTCGCCGCAGGGTCGCCCGGATTATCGGGGAAGACGTCAAACAAGCGCCGGCCGATGATGTCCTCGCGGCGCGTCATCGTGGCGCGCGCGTACGCGTCACTGAGTCCGACGATGCGGAGATCGGGATCGAGCACGAGGTACAAGCCGGGCACGGCTTCGAAGAGAGCCTGAAAATCCACCGTCGGAGTGATACCGGTCATCAAATGGGGTTTACCTCCCTGAACAGGGTGACTAGCCCTGGAGGACCGCGGATCTTACAATGGGAAGAGGCCTTTCGAAGCTAGGGCTTGCCCTAGCCTGAATAGCCCAGACGAGGCCACTGTAATATCGGCCTTCCTCGTCCGTCTGTAGAGATGACGGCGCCTGGCTGTCAACGAAGACAGAATACGGCCACGAGGCGGATAATGAGGAAGGAGGCCGATCATGATGCACGGGACATCGGCAGACTGTTGCTGCAGTCGACCGGCACAGGGCGAAACAAGGAGCAATACGATGAAACCACTCCCGATGATTCAGCCCTCCGGGGCGAAGGATAGCGAGATCGACCCGGTCTGCGGCATGACCGTCGATCCCCAACATGCCGCGGGATCCCATACACATGCGGGACGGACGTATTATTTCTGCAGCCCGTCCTGCCTGAAGAAGTTTACTGCCGATCCCGAACGCTACCTGAAAGCCGATGCCACAGCACCGCACATCGATCCGGTCTGCGGCATGGAGGTGCAGGCTGATCAAGCGGCGGGAATGGCGGCACACAATGGACGAACCTACTACTTCTGCAGCCCGTCCTGCCTGAAAAAGTTTACTGCCGATCCCGAACGCTACCTGAAACCCGATGCCACAGCACCGCACATCGATCCGGTCTGCGGCATGGAGGTGCAGGCTGATCAAGCGGCGGGAATGTCGGAATACAAAGGCCGGACGTATTATTTCTGTAATCCCTCCTGCCAGAAAAAGTTCACGGCTGATCCGGAGCGGTATGTCGAACGAGCCGCCGCCGCGGCGCACGGCGGTTCACATCAGGCGACTCATGAGGCAGCAGGCGCCGACACGGCGGAATACACCTGTCCGATGGATCCCGAAGTGCGCCAGCAAGGGCCCGGCGCCTGCCCCAAATGCGGCATGGCCCTGGAACCGGCTGACGTGACGGCCCCGACGACCCGCACGGAATACACCTGCCCGATGCACCCGGAGATCGTGCGGGCGGAGCCGGGCACCTGTCCGATCTGCGGGATGGCGTTGGAACCGCGCACCGTCACGGGAGAAGAAGCCAATCCGGAGTTGGTCGATATGACGCGCCGGTTCCGGATCGCCCTTGCCTTGAGCGCGCCCCTGCTCGGATTCATGGTCTTCGACATGCTTCCGGGGCAGCCGCTGCAACAAGCCGTATCGGGAAGCATCCTGGTGTGGGCGCAATTTCTCCTGGCCACCCCCGTCGTGCTGTGGGCCGGCTGGCCTCTGTTTCAACGGGCCTGGGCCTCGATCGTCAACCGCCATCTCAATATGTTCACCCTCATCGGCCTCGGCACCGGCGCGGCCTACGGGTACAGCGTGGCCGCCACCCTCTTCCCGGGTCTGTTTCCCGACTCGTTCCGCGGGCATGGCGGCGAGGTCGCGGTCTACTTCGAGCCCGCCGCCGTTATCGTGACCCTCGTGCTCCTGGGCCAGGTGTTGGAGTTGCGGGCGCGCAGCCGGACGAACAGCGCGTTGAAGGCGCTGCTCGGGCTCGCGCCGAAAACCGCGCGCGTCGTCCGGGCTGAGGGGCGCGAGGAAGACGTGCCGTTGGAGCAAGTGCAGGTCGGCGACCGGTTGCGGGTGCGGCCCGGCGAGAAGATTCCGGTCGACGGCATCGTGCTGGAAGGCGCGAGCGCCATCGATGAATCGATGCTCACAGGCGAGGCGATGCCGGTTGAAAAAACGCCGGGACATCGCGTCGCCGGCGCGACGGTGAACGGCACCGGAAGTTTTGTGATGCGCGCCGAGCGTGTCGGCCGCGAAACGCTGCTGGCGCAGATCGTCCGCATGGTGAACGAGGCCCAGCGAACCAGGGCGCCGATTCAACGGCTGGCCGATGTGGTGGCCTCCTATTTCGTCCCGCTCGTGATCCTGATCGCCGCCGCGACTTTCGTGGTCTGGGCCTGGTACGGACCGGAGCCCCGCATGGCCTATGCGCTGCTCAACGCCGTGGCGGTGCTGATCATTGCCTGCCCCTGCGCGCTCGGATTGGCGACACCGATGTCCATCATGGTCGGAACCGGCCGGGGCGCCACGGCCGGCGTGCTGATCCGCAATGCCGAAGCGCTGGAAATCCTCGCGAAGGTCGATGTGCTGATCGTGGATAAAACGGGCACGCTGACGGAAGGCAAGCCGCGCCTCCTCAGTATCACTCCTACGGCCCCTTACATGGAATCCGAGGTCGTTCGGTTGGCCGCCGCGTTGGAGCAGAACAGCGAACATCCGCTGGCGGCGGCCATCGTCGCGGGAGCGAAGGACAAAGGCGTCCTCCCGGCGAAAGTCCAGGATTTCCGTTCGGTCACGGGCAAAGGCGTGCAAGGCACCGTTGAGGGCCGCGCGGTGGCGATCGGCACCGCCCGTTTCCTGAACGAGGTGCGGGTCGATACGGCCGGACTCGAGGCGCAAGCGGAACCGCTTCGGAAAGAGGGCCAGACCGTCATGTTCGTGGCCATCGACAGCCGTCCGGCCGGATTACTGGGAGTGGCAGATCCAATCAAGGCCTCCACGCCCGACGCGATCGAGGCCCTCCACCGGGAGGGACTTCGGATCGTCATGCTGACCGGCGACAGCCGCACGACCGCGGAAGCGGTGGCCCGCCGGCTCCGCATCGACGAGGTGCAGGCCGAGGTGCTGCCGGAACAGAAAGCCGCGGTGGTGAAGCAGTTGCAGGCGCAGGGCCATACCGTCGCCATGGCCGGTGACGGCATCAACGACGCGCCGGCGTTGGCGCAAGCAGACGTCGGCATTGCCATGGGCACGGGAACCGATGTCGCCATGGAAAGCGCGGGAGTCACCCTCGTGAAAGGAGACCTGCGGGCGATCGCGCGGGCCCGCCGGTTGAGCCGCGGGACGATGCGCAACATCCGGCAGAACCTCTTTTTTGCGTTCGCCTACAACACGCTGGGCGTCCCGATAGCCGCCGGCGTCTTATATCCGTTCTTCGGGGTGCTCCTGAGCCCGATGATCGCGAGCGCCGCCATGACGTTCAGCTCGGTCTCGGTCATCGGCAACGCATTACGGCTCCGGAACTTGAAATTATGAATACGCGCATCTCTGGGTGCTGTGCACACGGGATGGAATCGATGACCGCATGACCCGCAAGATCAGTACAAGGAGCGTTGCGGTATGAACGCCACCGAGGGACCGGACGGGCTCAGCGGCGCTTTTCTTTCGCGACGGCAATTGCTGAAGCACGGGGGGGCACTGGGACTGCTCCTCGCGATGCAGCAGGTCTTGCCTTCTTGCGCCCTTCACTCTGCCATGCCAGCAACTTCACCTGCCCCGGAACCGGCAATCCTGAGCGGCGAGATCATCGACCTGGTCATCAGTGAAAGCCCGGTTACGCTGGACGGACGGACCTCAACCGCAATGACCATCAACGGAACGATTCCGGGTCCCTTGATCCGTCTGAAGGAAGGTCAAGACGTGACGCTACGCGTGACGAACCGGTTGACGGAAATCAGCTCGATTCACTGGCATGGGCTCCTGTTGCCGCCTCACATGGACGGCGTACCGGGCGTCAGCTACGCCGGCCTTCACCCAGGCACGACCTTCACCTACCGGTTTCCGATCAAGCAGAGCGGCACCTACTGGTATCACAGCCACTCGGGGGGCCAGGAGTTGCAAGGCATGTATGCGCCGATCATTCTCGACCCCCTGGACACGGACCCCGTTCGCTATGACCGCGAATATGTCGTGATGTTCTCGGAGTGGACATTCGAGCCGGCGGACGCGCTATTCGACAACCTGAAGAAGTCCTCCGGCTACTACAACTTCCAGAAGCGCGCGGCGCCGGAGTTCTTCTCGGACCTCGCAAAATGGGGTCTCTGGCCGGCCCTGCGGAATTACTTGATGTGGGATCAGATGCGCATGGACCCGACGGACTTTGCCGACGTGACGGGCTCCGCCTTCACGTTCCTGACGAACGGTCTGCCGCCGTCGGGTAATTGGACCGCGCTGTTTCAGCCGGGCGAGCGGGTGCGGCTGCGCTTCATCAACGCCGCCGCCATGACCTTCTACGATGTCCGCATTCCGGGCCTCACGATGACCGTCGTGCAGGCCGATGGACAAAACGTACAGCCCATTGGTGTGGAGGAGTTCCGCTTCGGACCGGCGGAAACCTATGATGTCATCGTGGAACCGGCCGGGGATCGCGCGTATTCGATCTTCGCCGAAACGATGGACCGCAGCGGATATGCCTGCGGCACGCTGGCAACCCGCCCGGGGATGACCGCCGAGATTCCGGAGCGCCGGCCGCGTCCTCTCCGGACGATGGAAGACATGGGCATGGCCGGCCATGACGGTGGCCATGCCGCGGAGCTGTCCGATATGAAGCCATCCAAAGCCCATACCAACAGCCACGGCGTGCCGCAACATCATGCCGTGGAGACCGACGATCGCCGCCGCTCATCGATCCCGGGCGCCACACCGGTCAAACACGGCCCCGATCACCATGGGACCGGCAACCAAACGGTCGCCGAGTATTCGCAGAATCGCCTGCATGAACCAGGCAGAGGCCTGGAAGCAAGTCCTCGGCGCGTGCTGGTCTACACCGACTTGAAAAGTTTGGCTCCCTACCCGGACCAACGGGAGCCGGAGCGCGAGATCGAAGTGCATATCACGGGCCATATGCAACGCTATATGTGGTCGTTCGACGGCAGGAAATATTCGGACGCACCGGAACCCATTCATTTTCGTTACGGTGAACGGCTTCGGCTCACTTTCGTGAACGACACGATGATGGAGCATCCGCTCCATCTGCACGGCATGTGGATGCATCTCGAGAACGGCGCGGGCCCCTACCTGCCTCGGAAACATACCGTGGCTGTCAAACCGGCCGAGCGGGTGTCCGTCGCCATCAGCGCCGACGCCCCTGGCCCATGGGCCTTTCACTGTCATCTCCTCTTCCACATGGAAGCCGGCATGTTCCGCGTCGTCGAAGTCTCTGCATGACGAAGGAGGAGGCTGGTGAACGGTCTCTCCCTTCGGCTCCTCATGGCCCTGATGTGTGCAGGGAGCACAATTGAACCGACCGTGGCCCATGCTCAATCGAGCCATACGAATGAACTGATCGACTCTTCACGCAGGAGCCGCGGCCCGATCGCCGATGCGATCGGTTCTCCCGCTCCACAGGGCTCTGCCTTGTATGGGCCTTTCCCCGAGCGTACTCGCACCCTATCCAACGTATCTCCGCGAGCGGACTGGCCCAGTCCCGTGAACGATCGGCAAACACGTCTGTTCACGTTAGTCGACGTCCTCGAGTATCGTCCGCGTAGCAGTGGGCGTGGAACCGACAATGACTATCGATGGGATGTCGAGGGCTGGTACGGCGGAGATTACAATCGCCTGTGGTTCAAGAGCGAGGGCCAGCAGGACACCGCATTCAAAGCCGATTATGACGTGGATTTCCAGCTGCTCTACGGCCGCTTCGTCCAGAAGTATTACGACGTGCAGTTCGGCGGCCGGATGGAGACGCAATCGTTTCGCGGGCGCAATGTGACGCGAGGATTCGGGGTGATCGGTCTCCAAGGGCTGGTCCCCTATAGTCATGAATTTGAATCGGCGCTGTTTATCGATCAGCACGGCGCGGTCTCCGCCCGCCTCTCGTTCACGAAAGATCTCTTGCTCACCCAGCGGCTGATCCTTCAGGGGCGGTTTGAAACCAATGTGGCCGTGCAACGGGTCGAAGAGTTCACGACCGGCTCGGGTCTCAACAATCTGGAGTTCGGCCTCCGCCTGCGCTACGAAATCCGACGTGAGCTGGCCCCGTATGTGGGGATCTCGCTGGACAGAAGCTTTGGAGAGACCGCGACGCTCGTGCGAGGACAAGGGGGAGATCCGAGTCAGGTTCGGTTTGTCGCCGGCGTGCGGATGTGGTTTTAGAAGGCACCGGCGTTGCCCGCGTGTCCTGTCAGAACGTGGAGGATGGAGGAAAGGTAGTCCAGCGACAACAGAAGTTCGGGGATTGCTGTATCGGCGTGATCCCGCCGCCCTTAGGCGCAGGTGCAGTGGAGGCAGCCGTGTTTGGTGCACACACCGCAGGTCTGTTCCAGGCTCTTCCGCAGGGCCAGCCGGGCCCGATGCAGCCGCACGGTGAGATTGTTCATCGTGACGCCGAGATCCTGCGCCACGGCAGCCGGTGCTTCGCCTTCGAGATCGATCCGGCGGAGCAGTTCCGCGTAGGCCGGGCGAAGGCCGGGAAGCAGCCGCTGCAGGCAGGCGCACACGGAGGGACGCAGTTCATCCAACACCGGCGTCTTGTCGTCGCCCGAAGCCCGCAGGTCTTGCAGGAAGGCCGCGGTTTTCTTGTCGTCCCCCGCCCGGGCGCGGTAGTAATCCACCACGGCATTACGCAGGATGCGATAAAACCAGGCGACCGCCTGCTCCGGCGGCTCCCCGCGGTGCTCCTGCTGGACCGCCCGCATGAAACTTTGCTGGAGCAAATCCTCGGCCATCGCGTCATCGGAAACGCGACGCCGGAGAAACGCACGGAAGTCCGACTCGCGGGACAGCAAGTTTTGGAGGATGCCGGAAAGACCGGACTCCCGCGACGTGTCCCACGACGGAGAGTCCGGTCTTGATGTCTCTCCCTGGGTTTCCTGCCGCTTGATGCCCATGGATCCGACTCGCGCTATTTGGACATGCCGGCGGGCCAGAGGGATTCCAGTTCGGGAAACTTCGCCCGATAATCCGCATGGCTTGCCCGGATCACCTTCAGCGCTTCCTCGCGCCCGTAGAGACTCGTAATCTCCACCTTATGGTCCAGCGCGCCGGGCGCCTGTTTATACGTGAGAAAATAATGTTGGAGGCGGTCGATCAGCGTGGAGGGCACGTCACCGATATCCTTGAAATCCCCATAGGCGGCGTCGTCCTTCATCACGGCGATGATTTTGTCGTCGGCTTCGCCGCCGTCCGCCATGCTGAACCCGCCGATGGGAATGGCGGTGAGGAGGATATCGCTGTGGGGAATGGTCTTCTCGGTCAACACGCAGATGTCGAGCGGATCGCCGTCGCCGATCATCCCTTTGCGTTTGGCGCGCTTGGCAAACAGGCCCGCCACCTTTTCACCGCAATAGGTCTGGGGCACGAGGCCATAGTAGACGGGACAGAAGTTCGAGAACCGCTGGGGGCGATCCACTTTTAAAAAGCCGCTATCCTTGTCGACTTCATATTTCACCGTATCCGTCGGCACAATCTCAATATACGTCGTCACCACTTCCGGCGCCTTGTCCCCGATGGACACGCCGTGCCACGGATGCGCCTTGAACATCAAACTCATCAATCGCTGGATCGGATCCCCACCGAAACGCCCCATGACGCAACCCTCCATCTAAAATGATACGGCAGTAAAATTCGTCGCCAAGCATACCATAGTCGCCTCGACAATTCGGCGGAGGACCGCGGGGATTTTTGCGGCATCCTGACCACATAGACCCCGCGTTCAAAGGACCTGGTCACCGGACCAGGGGTTCCGAACCTGATACGGAAGTGCGGATTCTCATCGCTGAGGTACTCTCGAGTGTAATGAGAAGCGAACGTCAGGCGGCGGAGGCAACGGCGGCAGCTACACCCCGGCACATCCCAGGAGTGCGAGATGAGCGATCACAACGAGGGGGGCCAGAACCGCAAGAGGCGCTGCCTCTCTTGAGACAGAGGCGAAACGGCCCACGGGCCGAAACCCACCGATTATTCTCCTTTCGGGATAATGGAAATCCCTCCGTTTCTTTCAAGCACGGCATACTTGATTTGCTCCATCCGTTCCAAGCCATGCTTGTCCCGGGCTGACGCCAGGATATCCTGTTCATCCACCCGGGCTCTGTCCATGAGTTCCTTCACCGGGCGCCCCTCATGGACGATAACCAGGGGCAACCCATCCAGGTACCGTTCCAACAAAGGAAATCGCTGTTTCATGACAGACAGGCCGATGTCGATGCCGATCAAGGTCACGATGACCAGAAACCCGTTGGTCACCGAATAGTCGTTCCCGATCATCGCATTTTGTGTCGCCTCGCTGATGATCAGGAGCAGGACGAAATCGAAGTTCGTCATTTCGGAGAGGGTCCGCCGGCCGGCAATTCGAAACAGGACCAGCAAGAAGACGTAGACGGCCAGGCCTCGTAGAATCGAGTCCATCCCTCTTTGCTCCTAAGGCCAGACCACGTGGCTCACCATGATCGGACTTCCGTCGTCCGCCCAGACGCTGCCGTGAACCAGACCCATGCTTTCAAATTGGATGGATACCGTAGCCGTGAACCGGCTGCCGTCGGTCTGGAAGACAAAGGCCCGTCCTCCCTCGCGGGCCTCACCCCGTAAGGGCACCGGCGAAACGGCGACGACCTTGAGCGAGTCGAGATAGTGAGGATCAAACCACAGGCGAACGAGGTTAGAGCCATCCTTGCCCGGCTCCAGCATCACAAGCAAATCGACAGTGGCTTCGTATCGGGCATAGCGGTCATATTGAATGAACAGGCGTCCGTCGGGTGTGTGACCGGTTACTCTGGCAAGCGGGTGGTGACCGAAGAATCCCCCGAGTGCGGCGCCGATCAGCAAGGCAATGATGACCCACCCGATACGTTCGCCCTGCCATTCACGGTATTGAAAGCGGAGATCCTGCTCGACTTCGAAGTCATGTCTCATTGCTCTCCACCGGTCACGTGGGATTGTCCTAAATCAATGTACTAGTTCATGATCCGTTCTCCTCCTAGTGGGTCCCCTGGGTTGTAGTTCTCTTCCCGGCCTCGCGACTTAGCGCCCTGCGTGGTCATACTTCGGCAAGAAAAAGGCCCGACGCCTAGCGGCATCGAGCCTTGCTGAAGTCGGCTCCGGGGCCGGCGCTGATTTCGTCGCAGTGTGCCGCCTACTCTGTAGGCTCTTCGATCGGCCCGGCCCATTCTCCTTTGGCCAGCATCACTTCCTGATAGCCCCCATCCGGCCATTGGAACTGCCCCGCCTCGTCGACTTGGACGATGAACGGATCGGCCTCATGGGCCTGCCCCCGGAACCAATACCAGCCAGCCTGCGTCGGTCGCTGTTCCGTCCATGTCAAACGCGCCATGCGTCTTGATCCTCTCGTTAATGCCGTCGATTGTCTGGTAGAGTCTGCGCCAGCCGGATCGTATACGTAGCATGTCCCGACTTCCAATAGAAGCCATCCTTCCCGCGCTCGGTGATGCACTGACTCGTCAGCCGAATGCAGTCCTGACCGCGCCGCCGGGCGCCGGAAAAACGACACGCGTCCCGCTGGCCCTGCTCGAGGCGCCCTGGAGGCAAGCGCGCAAGGTCCTCATGTTGGAACCCCGCCGATTGGCCGCGCGCGCGGCGGCGCATCGCATGGCCGCGACGCTCCAGGAACCGGTCGGCGGGACGGTCGGCTATCGCATGCGGCTGGATACCAAGGTGGGGCCCGGCACGCGCATCGAAGTCGTGACCGAGGGAATTCTCACGAGGCTGCTCCAGCACGATCCGGCGCTGAGCGACTACGCGGCCGTGCTGTTCGATGAGTTTCATGAACGGAGCCTGCAGGCCGACACGGGACTGGCGCTCTGCCTGGAAACGCAGCGGCTGTTCCGTCCCGATCTGCGCCTGCTCGTCATGTCGGCCACATTGGATTGCGGTCCGGTCGGCGATCTCCTGGGCGGGGCTCCCCCAATCGTCTGCGAAGGGCGGATGTTTCCGGTGGAGACCCGCTATCTCGACGCACCGTTGACCGGGCACCTCGACGTCGCCGTCACACAGGCCATCCGGCGCTCATTGGCCCGGGATGAAGGCAGCCTGCTCGTGTTCCTGCCCGGCATGGCGGAGATCCGGCGGGTCGAACGGGCCTTGCTCGACGCCCGGCTGGGTCCGGCCATCCATGTCGCGGCCCTGCATGGCGACCTGCCGCAGGCCGCGCAAGACGCCGCCATTGCGCCGGCCGCGCCGGGAACCAGAAAGGTCGTGCTGGCGACCTCCATTGCAGAAACCAGCGTGACGATCGACGGCGTGCGCGTCGTGATCGATGCAGGCCGGCTGCGCGTGCCCCGGTTCGACCCGCGCTCGGGGCTGACGCGTCTCGACACCGTCCGCGTGACGCAGGATTCCGCCGACCAGCGCCGCGGCCGGGCCGGCCGTTTGGAGCCGGGTCTCTGCTATCGGCTCTGGACGGAAAAAGAACAAGGCTCTCTCAGCCCGCGGCGGCCTCCGGAAATCCTCGATGCCGACCTCACACCGCTGATGCTGGAGCTGGCCCTCTGGGGCGCGGACGATGCCTCGGCCTTGTCCTGGCTGACGCCGCCGCCGGCCGGAGCCGTCGCACGGGCCCAGGAGCTGCTGAAGCAGCTAGGTGCCTTGTCCGCGACCGGCCGCATCACACCGCATGGCGCGCAGATGGCCGATCTGCCCTTGCACCCGCGCCTGGCCCACATGCTGATCCGGGCCGCGCCGCTCAGCCGGACCCGCTTGGCCTGTGAGATTGCCGCCCTCATGAGCGAGCGGGACATCGTGCGGGGGCCGGCCGGCTGGCGGAATGCCGATCTTCGGCTGCGGCTCGATGTCCTGCGCGGGCAGCAGGATCAGGCGGCCGGCGCCAGCATCGACCGCGGCGCCTGTGAACGCGTCAAACGCACGGCGGAAGTCTGGCGGCGCCAGATGGCCCGGCAGACGAGAGAGACGCAGGTTGAAGATCCTGACGATGTCCATGCGGCCGGCCGATTACTGGCGCTGGCCTATCCCGACCGGATCGCCCAGCGGCAGCCCGGCCGTGACGCCCGCTACCTCCTCGCCAACGGGCGGGGCGCGCTCTTTCCGTATCCCGATCCGCTCGGCGTGGAGCCGTATCTCGTCATCGCCGATCTGGATGCCGGCGCGCAGTGGGCCCGGATCGACCTGGCGGCGCCCCTCTCGCTCGCCGACATTGAAATCCTCTATGCCGACGACATCAGCCAGGCCGACGAGGTCGCCTGGGACGAGAAAGCCGCAGCTGTGCGGGCATCGAGACAACGGCGGTTCGGAGCGCTGGTTCTTTCAGAGCAGGCCCTGTCCCAACCGGATCCTTCCCTCCTCTCCGCCGCCCTGGTGCAGGCCGTGCGCCAAGCCGGCCTCGCCATCCTGGCCTGGACGCCGGAACTCCGGCAGTGGCGCGCCCGCGTGCAATTACTCCGGCGGACCGGAGGTACGGACTCCGCGTGGCCCGATCTGTCGGATGAGGCGTTGCTGCGGGTGCTCGACGAGTGGCTCGGGCCGTATGTGGCGGGTATCACCACGCTGGACCGGGTCAAGCGATTGGATCTGCTCCAACCGCTCCAAGGCCTGTTGACCTGGGAGCAGCAGCGGGACCTGGACCGCCTGGCGCCCACCCATCTGACGGTCCCCAGCGGGTCCCGCATCCGCATCGACTATGAGACGCCGGACTCGCCCATTCTCGCAGTCCGGCTGCAAGAAATGTTCGGCTGCAAGGAGACGCCTCGCGTCGCCGGCGGCAGGATTCCCGTCATGCTGCATCTGCTGTCCCCGGCGAAACGACCGGTGCAGGTGACGCAAGACCTGGCAAGTTTCTGGGCCACCGCCTATCAGGAGGTCCGCAAGGAGTTGCGCGGGCGTTATCCCAAACATCATTGGCCGGACGATCCGCTGGCCGCTCCTCCGACGGCCAAAACGAAGAAACGACCGTGAGCTCGGTCTTGTCTGTTTGGCCTGTCTCGTCTATCTTGTCTATCTCATCCACCAGACGGACCAAACAGACCAGACCAGATAGACCAGACCGACACTCCAATCGAGGAGACCTCCCATGGCTATGGCATCCGTCATGCTGCCGCTTGGAACCGTCGCCCCACCCTTCACACTGCGCGATGTCGTCACGGGCCGCGCCTATTCGTTGGACTCCGTCGCAGGCCAAGCTGGGTTGCTCGTGATGTTTATCTGCCGGCACTGCCCCTATGTGCACCATGTCGAAGAGGAAATCGCCAGGATCGGGCGCGACTACAAGGACAGCGGACTAGGCATCATCGCCGTCAGCAGTAACGACCCGGCGGGGTACCCGGATGATGCGCCCGAGCGCCTCAAGGAAATGGCGCAATCGCTCGGCCTCACTTTTCCTTTGTGCTTCGATGAGACGCAAGACGTGGCGAAAGCCTATAAGGCCGCCTGCACACCGGATTTCTACTTGTTTGACGCCGGTCGCCGGCTGGTCTATCGAGGCCAACTCGACGACAGCCGCCCCGGCAACAAGAAACCGGTCACCGGCCGCGATCTACGCGCGGCGATCGACGCCCTGCTGGCGGGAACACCCATCGGGCAGGACCAGAAACCGAGCATCGGGTGCAGCATCAAGTGGAAAGACGGCCAAGCGCCAGATTATGCCTAGAGCTCTTTCCGGCGCCCTGCTGTGCCTGGGACTCGGCCTGGCCTGTGACGGCACGCAGACAGTCTCTCTCACGGCCGGAGATTTCCGCTTCGTCCCATCGCTCATTCGGGTGGCGGGTACGGCTCCTCTGACGCTCGTCGTCTACAACGCCGGACGAGAGGTACACGAGTTCGACAGCCCCGTCCTCCTGTATGCAGACAGAGCCTCATTACAGGAACAGGCCGGTGGGGCCACCGCCCCGGTGATGCTCCGGCCGGGACAGTCGCTCCGACTCCTCGTCGCTCCCCCGCCGGGCACCTATCTCTACATCTGCCGACGCAAAGGCCACGGCGACATGACAGGCACGCTCCTTGTCGAATAGGCCCTCCCGCTCTGGATTGACACGAGAGGGCGCTTCTTCTACCGTACAGGCCGCGCTGAACCACTTAGGAGGACGACCTTATGCATCCCTTCACACACGCGTCCAACCGACTGCTCCCGCGGCTCTGGCTCTGTGGCGCCTTGATCACCATGGCGCTGTGCTCACTGCCAGGCGCCGCACAGAGCGGAGCCGGCGAATTCATGCCGATCTGTGCCCTTGCCAAGTGCCTCAATCCGCAGGCGATCTCCAAATCCGGCATCGGGACTGCGAACGCGATGGTGGAAGCGAAGGTCCTGCAGGAAGAGGCCGAAAAGTGGTGCACGACATTCAAGCCGCGCGATAAATATTGCCCGAAGGAACAAGTGAAGAACGGGGGGACCGGCGGCCGCTCGTTGTACCGGGCAAGCGCGGATTGCCTGGCCGGCCGCATGACGCCCATCGATGGCAATACCTATGTCTATGCGGGACTCTGGGACGAGGGTCCCGGCAAAGGCCGTCCGCGGTTTGCCACGAATAACCCGCGTTTCCCCTTCAAGAAATGGGAGGAAATCGGAGCCGACATCGCACCGGGGAGCAAGGACGAGATTATCGGCTGGGGAGGCGGCAGTCCCAATCTGGCGGCTCAGTGGGAAGTCCTCTGTGCGGGCGCACTCGCGCCGGCGGTGAGGTAGGAACCCTCCGGCTCACGCGACGTCGTCTTGCGAAGGCGGCCACGGCGGACAAGAATAGTCCTTCCATTTCGCAGCGGCACGGCAGCGGGGTCATAACACCACACCACGGCGCCTTCATCGACCTCGACCGCACGCAACAAGAACGGAAGATCCGGCATCTCGCCCCGGCGATGCCGCCGGGACGGTTCAGGAGGATCCGCTCCGCTTGGATCTGTCCACGTTGCTGAACCGGCTCCGGCGGTTGATCGCCGATCTGTCCGCGTCCTACCAGCCGGAACACGGCACTTCCCGGAGCCGCAGGCAATCCTCACAGCGCAAAGGAGCACGCTTGACGACATCCTTCCGCGTCCGGCGTCCTGTTAAAGACCACGTTCCAGGGTAGCGCCGAGTGGCAACGGATGAGCCGAATTGCACATGCTGAGAGACCATGAACATTTTGGACGTAAGAAGGAGTGACTTATGAAAATCGGGATCATCCTGGGCAGCACCAGACCCTGCCGCAATGGCGAAGCGGTCGCCCAATGGGTCTACGAGAAGGCAAAACTACGGCGGGATGCCGATTGTGAACTGATCGATGTGGCGGAATACCGGTTGCCATTGCTCGATGAGCCCATCCCGCCCTCGATGGGTCAGTACCGGCAACCCCATACGAAACGCTGGGCCGAAAAAGTGACGTCGCTGGACGCCTTTGTCTTTGTGACGCCGGAATATAATCACGGCACGTCGGCGGCCCTGAAAAATGCGCTCGACTATCTGTATGCGGAATGGAACAACAAGGCAGCCGGTTTCGTGAGCTACGGCAGCGCGGGCGGCGTGCGCGCGGTCGAGCATTTGCGGCAGGTGATGGGCGAGTTGCAGATCGCGGACGTGCGCGCGCAGGTCATGTTGTCGCTCTACAGCGATTTCGAAAACTACCGGGTCTTCAAGCCGGCCGCTCATCATGAGACGTCCCTTGAAACCATGCTCGACCAAGTCATCGCCTGGGGCAACGCGCTCAAGCCGCTCCGCCAGGAAACGCAGGCGCCGGCCGGCGCGCGGTAAGCCGCGCATACGCACTTCATTCCCATCCGGCTCTCTGTCCGCCCTTGCCTGCTGCCGTCTTCCCTAAGAGACGACAGCGTCCTGAGTTTTCCATACCTGTCGCAACCCGGACCTCCGATCCAGTGCAAGGGCTTGACGAAGAAGGCTCCGGCTTCACGGAGGACCGGCTCGCCCTTAGGGGATCGGCCGAAATTACGTCCCGCCATTTCTATGGTAGGGTGACGGACCTTACCGCCGTACCCCGCACATCCTCTACTTTTACAAGGAGGCAACCAAGAAGTGATGAACGACACGCATGGCGCTCCGATCTGGCGACGATGGTCGATCCCTCAACTCATGCTCGCCTGGTACCTGGCGTTTTTCTGCGCGATGGCCATTGCGCCCCTGGATCAGAAGGTGTGGTGGAGCATCAACGTCCTGCCCATGGTCTTCGTCACCACGCTCATCGCCACGCACCGGCGTTTTCCCTTGTCCAATGCCTCCTATGTGCTGATCACAGTCTGGCTCACGCTCCACACCGTTGCCGCTCATTACACGTACCCGAGAGTCCCGGTGGGATTCTGGCTCGACCAGCTCTTCGCTTTTAACCGGAACCACTTTGACCGGATCGTCCATTTCAGTTTCGGCTTGTTGATGACCGTCCCGCTGGTGGACATCTTCCGGCGCCGTTGTCAGGCCAAAGGCTGGCTGCTGCCTTACCTGGTCGTGATGACCATTCTCGGCTTCAGCGGCTTTTGGGAAATCATGGAAGCCTGGGCCGGCCAACTCACCCACCCGGATCTGGAACGGGCGCTCGTCGGCCATCAGGGGGATGTGTGGGATCCGCAGCGCGATATGGCGGCGGCCTTGTATGGCTCGCTCCTCTGCACGGGCTTCCTGGCGCTTGCCCGCAAGCTGCATGTAGAACCGGACCCGTTGCTGGAACCGCTGGACGACGAATTGGCCCTTGAGCCGGCCGGCATGGCGACGAGCGCGATGAGCGACCAGCCGTAGCCCCTACGCTCGAACAGCCTCGGGCCGGGTCAACCGGTAATCGGTCTGGCGGCCGGAGCCCATGATGGCCGCTGCCGAGGTGTCGATGAGTCTGACCCGGCGACTTCGCTCGGGCACCCTGGAGCGAGACCGGAGGCCTGACCAAACACTGGGTTCTGCCTAGTGGCACAGCATCTTCGGCGCGCGTTAGGGTACCGAGAGTACCCTGGTGGTCACATCGGCTGCCCTGTGCCTTTCGTCCGAGCACAGCCATGTCAGAGAGCGGAACCGGAACGGCATGTTGAAAGACCGCTATGTCGAATGACGGACAGCAACCGCCCGCAAAGGGGCCGTCCAACTGGTTGAACGACCGCCTGCGCGACGCGAACCGGCAGCTCACGCTGCATGTACTCCAGGTGCAGGAACAAGCCGAGGAGTTGGCGCGGCGCTATCAATACGAGCACGACACGAACGAAGCCCTCTTGAAAAAACAGCGCCAGCTCCGGTCTCTGGCCTCCCAACTGATGCTGACTGAACAGCGCGAACGCAAACGACTGGCCACGGAATTACATGACCATCTGGGGCAATTAATGGTGCTGGGACGGTTGAAGATCGGACAGGCTCGCTTCCGGATGGCGGCCGCTGACGCATTCGCGTCCCGGGTGATTGAGGATATCGACCATATCTTTACCAAGTCCTTATCGTACATCCGGATCCTCATGGCTGAATTGAGCCCTCCGGTGTTGTACGAACTGGGACTCCCTTCGGCCCTCAAATCGTTGGCGGAGCAGATGCCGAAACAGCATGAGCTCACCGTCGACCTCACCCTCGGGCGGGAGTACCTTCCGCTGCCGGATGATCAGGCGCTGTTGCTGTATCACTCGGTGCGCGAGCTGTTGCTCAACGTGGCGATGCATGCCCAAACCACCAGAGCCACGGTGATACTGACGGTCGAGACGCCGTCCAACCATTTGCGCATCGTAGTCAAAGACACCGGTCGCGGCTTCATCCCGGGAACGCTGGAGGCCAAGCCGGAAGGCGAGCATTTCGGACTCTTCAGCATCCAGCAGCGCATGGAAGCAATGGAAGGGCGCCTTCATGTGGACAGCGCTCCAGGCGCCGGCACGACGATCACGCTGGAGTTGGCACTGGCCGCAGGCGCCAACCCTGAACCGGTCCATGCGACCACGAGCCTGCGGGATCGGAAACACAACACCGTGCCGGAGAAACCGGCCGGGAGACACCGGATTTTACTCGTGGACGATCATGCCATGGTCCGGCAAGGCCTCCGGGCCATCCTGGAAGACTACCAGGATCTGTCGGTCGTCGGAGAAGCATCGAACGGGGTGCAAGGGGTGTCCATGGCGGCGGAGAGCAGCCCCGATGTCATCTTAATGGACGTCAATATGCCCCAGATGGACGGCATTGAAGCCACCAAACGAATCAAAGCCGCGCACCCCGGCGTGATCGTGATCGGGCTGTCGGTCAATACCTCCGCACCGGTGATGGAGGCGATGAAGCAGGCCGGGGCCGCTGCGTTCGTATCGAAGGATACGGCGGGAGAACAGTTATATGACACCATCACCAGACTCGCCTCCCAGCGTCGGACCAGGTTCATTCCCCCCAAAGCCGCATAGCGACCCTCTTTCTGGTTCACATCTATTTGATCTGCCGAACTTTTTACACCCTCCGTCTGTTCTGATTCTGCCGGCTCTGTGCCCTGGACGCGACTTGACTGGAACGGCGATACTGATTACCTACACGCAGGAGGCAATCAAAAGAACGTGAAGGAATGGGCCGGCTTCCAGGTCGCCTTGCCGGGATGACAGTGCCGGGCAGAACGGCGTTCATATGTGGGTGAACTCTGCACCACGGAAGGGAGAGGTCATATGGATGCGCTACGAAAAGAAGTCCGTGATTTGATTTCGGTGAACGAACGACTGCAGAGCGCCCTGGCTCAGGGCGAGCGCTTGACTGACGATGAGGCGGGCATTATTCGCATGTGTGCGAACGAATTGCTGGAAAAATCCTTGGGCAACAGATCGGAGGTATGGCCCGAAAGTGGAGATGGTCATGCCGAACCGGTCCAGAATGTGTTTCCTCCACAGTCATCATCGGACAGCTGAGCCGTACCGGCACGTTGCGCCAGGAGACGGTGACCCGGTGAGCCGCCCTGCCCCATAGTCCCGGCTCGCTATCACTTCTTCGGCACCACTGCTCTCGATTTGCCCTCCTTCAAAACGGCGCTTGCAAAACGGCGCTTGCCACCCGAAGGGCCCGCAGTGTACGACGTAGAGACGGGCTTGCCGGAGCCATCGCACATGAGCAGAAAAAGCGCGTCTCCAAAACGGCCGGCTCATCCGCCGACGCTGGCGAAGCAGCCGGGCGCCCCCTTGCATCGTGAAGGCGACGGCCTTTTGCGGGCCACTCTGGACCGCTTGCTCTCGAAACTCGGCATCGCCAGCCGGAGCACCGCGCAGGAATGGATTCGTGCCGGCCGGGTCTCCATCAATCAGCGCGTCATTCGCCTGCCCGACACATGGGTCTCATGGCCCGGGGATCAGGTATCGGTCGACAATGAGGCGGTTCGGGAAGAAGCCAAACGGTTCCTCCTGTTTCACAAGCCCAAGGGCGTGATCACGACACAAGAGGACGAGAAAGGCCGGAGGACGATCTTTGACGTGCTCCCCACCAGGTGGCGGACCCTGCAGGCAGTCGGACGGCTGGATCAGGCGACCAGCGGCTTGCTCTTGCTCACGAACGACTCGGCGCTCGCCAGTTTTCTGACCGACCCCCGGCAGGCCGTGCCACGTCGGTACCTGGTTACCGTGCGGGGCGGCGTGACGGAAGGCGTTCGTCAGGCCGCACTCGCGGGTCTGATGGATCGTGGCGAGCGGCTCCAGTGCGCGGCCATGGTAATCCAGAAGGCCTCCGGACGCGAATCCCACCTGGAGGTGACGCTCACCGAAGGCAAAAACCGCGAGATCAGGCGATTGTTCAAGGCGCTCGGCCACGAAGTGACCAGGCTACGCCGCATTCAATACGGCCCCTTCCTGCTAGGCAACCTTCAGCCCGGCTCCTGTCGCGAACTCCTCATCGACGAAGCGAGAAAGATGCTGAGCGGCGTGCCTCGTCCCTAATTGCCGGCCCTGGCGATTTTCAACAATCGGATCCTCCGCTCGTCGGACTTTCCCTACAGTAAACTTAGGTAAGAAACCAGAATTTCTACCAGTGCATTGGAACCTGATGGCCTGTATGATCTGAGGGGGCCTTATTTCATCCTCAAGCCTGGGTAACCCATGATGCAAGGGCAATCCGGCAGATCAACCTGGTTAGAGTTTCAACTGCATGAACTGGCGGCCGTGCTGGGTCCGGTGGGACATCGCGCCCTGCTATACTGCGGCGCGTGTGAAGTCGACATTCCCTACGGAGAAGCTGCCGCAGGTCCGATTCAGAATTGGCCCTATTGTCCGGTGCATCACGAAAAACCACTGACGATTTGCTCGACGTCGCTTCATTTGCCTTCGGCTCGATTGCGAACCAGTCAACAGGCCGCCACCGCGGAAATTCCCCTTGAGACGGAGGCGGCGATGCAGTATAGTGCACGGCCGCACG
Organism: uncultured bacterium; assembly: GCA_965285945.1. Classification (GTDB taxonomy): domain Bacteria; phylum Nitrospirota; class Nitrospiria; order Nitrospirales; family Nitrospiraceae; genus Nitrospira_D. The sequence goes on from CBDIWP010000028.1 coordinate 38,542, forward strand.
CAACGGAATAGCGGCGCCATCATATCTATATTCATATAACCAACCGATAAGTTTTCATTCATGTTCATTCATGAGGCTTGACGCGGTTATGCTTATACGCCGTACATCTAGTCTGCGTCCTGCTCGAAAGACCGTGAGAAAGGGATGTCATGTTCGCAGAGTCGGAACATCAGCAGAATCTGCGCTTTCCAGATTGGGACGAGGCGGACCGCCAGCCCTCGCCTCCTTCCGTTCGCCTGCGTAAACCGGGAGCCGACGAAAGTCATTGGCTGGAATTGAGCCTGTATCAATTGGAATCAGGAGTCCGACCGGCGGGTAAAGAGGCCGTGCTGTTCTGCGGCGCTTGTAAGACAAACGTCTCTTACGGGGATGTCGTGTCCGGGTCCATTCAAGGGTGGCCCTACTGTCCGGTCCATCACGAGAGACCACTGATGGTCTGTTCCGTGTCCCTGGGACTCCAGCACTATCAGGAGCCACAAGCCCCCGATCATGCCAGTGCGACGAGGGTCAGCTTGGAATCCGGCACCGTGACCAAAAGCCTGCCCCGCGAATGAACCATCCGTCCTGAGCGGACGGCCGGCTTCTGACGTGCCGCAATCGGGCTCCATGGTCCATCAAGCGATTCCCTTTCCCGGATCGAGTGCCACCCCTCCACCCGTCACTTAGATTCCGGCGGCCTCTCTGATGCACAAGCGACCAATCCTATTCATCGAGTCTGTCACTTCGAAGCGGCCGACGGGGTCGCCCTGGAGGACATAACGGATTTCGAGCGCCTGACAGCACACTTCTCAGTCCTCAATGTACGTATCCGGTGGACGGAGAATGCGACGACCGTCGATATCTCTTCTCCGCATGAAGGACCGATGAAGAAGTACCCCTAATTGATTGTCGAGGGCGTGATTCAATCGGACAGGGATCCGAAACCAACAAGCCCCTTGCCGGCTTCCCCCGTAATCGTGGTGCCTTGACCAGGTACATTACCCCCCTTCGTCCCGTAGGTCTTCTCTCTCCCCTCCTTGGTGAAGATTTGTATGCTCGCCGGTATTAGCTCCACACCGATGAGGTGGCCTATGGCACGTCTTCGCATCCTGCTGGCCGACGATCATCCGCAGATTCTTACGCTCCTCAAGACCCTGCTCGAGCCTGATTACCACGTGGTCGGCACAGCGAAGGACGGGGCTTCACTCATCGAGGCCGCCCGGGCGCTCAAACCCGATCTGGTATTGACCGATGTCGACATGCCGGCCCTGAACGGTCTTGACACCGTCCGCCAACTGCACCAGCTGTTACCCGACTGTCGCGTGATCGTGCATAGTGCGCATTCGGAACAGGGCCTCATCGCGACCACATTAGAAGCGGGGGCCTCCGCCTTCCTGATCAAAGGTTCCTCTCAGTCGCTGCTGTCTTCGATTCGTACCGCGGTGAGCCATGTCTGGTCGAATCAGGAGGCGCTGGCCGGCGAGCCGGCGTCTGCCTATCACCCATCCCAGGCCAGATTCCACAGTTCGCCGTATCTTGCCAATTAGCTTTCGTTTGTTTGGTGTGTCTCGTGTATCTGGTTTGTCTGGTTTGTTCTGACAACCAAACAAACAAAACAAACTCAATGAACCAAACACACCTCCTCATCCCACCAACTCACCTCGTTTGTTTGGTGTTGTCTCGTGTTTCTGGTTTGTCTGGTTCGGTCTGACAACCAAACAAACAAAACAAACTCAATGAACCAAACACACCTCCTCATCCCACTAACTCACCTCGTCTGTTTGGTGTGTCTCGTGTATCTGCTTTGTCTGGTTTGTTCTGACAACCAAACAAACAAAACAAACTCAATGAACCAAACAAACCTCCTCATCCCACCAACTAGCCTCGTCTGTTTGGTGTGTCTCGTGTATCTGCTTTGTCTGGTTCGGTCTGACAACCAAACAAACAAAACAAACTCAATGAACCAAACAAACCTCCCCATCTAGGGATAATCCTCGTGGATTACCGCGGCGAATCGCTGTTTATAGAAGCGAGGGGGTGCTGTCATGTCTAATCTGGCCCGCCTATTTCCGCATGATGAGGTGTTGACGCTTGACGGGACGGCTCTCAACGTGGCGATCGCTCGTCAGTTGGGCTACCGGCCCGGCAACGAGTTACCCGTGAAGGAACGGGAGCAGGAGTGGTTCGCACCGGCTTCCGATCATGTCAATTACCAACCGGTCAGCCCTGCCGGAATGGCATTCTCCACGAACAGCGCGCTCGTGTTGGGCCTCCCGCTCCCCGTGCCGACTGACTGTTGCGAGGACTGGATCCATACGGAAATGGGGCCGCGGGGACGGTGGATCATCCGCTTGATTCGCTTCTACCGCGCCGAGGCATCACAGCCCTGGAAGAGCAGGGAATTGTATGTGGCCGATCGGGATGACGATCCCATCCCATTGGCCACGGCCTATGGGCGGGCATGGCTGTTCAGCCATTTCACCTGGCCCGGTTCTCCGGCGCCTCCCCCGAAAAGAATGACCCTGGCTACGTAGCGGCGACGAAACGTACCGCCTCTTTCAGGACCGCGCCCGACCTGAGCCGGTCGATGTCGGCGCCTGCGCGTTCACCCAAATTGGAGGGGTCATCCATCCCTTATCTAGGGACTCTCCTAGTAGGAGACTTTCCTAAGCCATCCTATGCTTCCTTGGGTCATGTGCTGGTTGGGCGCCGGTGATACGGTCCAGGAGGGCTCCATGACACGTCAATGCGCGTGGTGCGATCGCTATCTCAGCTTCATACCATCAGCCACTCAAGTCACACACGGCATCTGCGAACGTTGCGCCGAGCAGATCCGTCATTCAATCCCGTTCACGAACGTTCCACCCCGCTCGAGAACCCTCCTCCTCGCAACAAAAGCCCGACTGAGCGGTTTCTTTCACCTGCGCTCCGCACGTTGGTTTCAATTCTTTCGGTTGTCCGGCTTCTTCTGATGGATGGCTTCCTGACTTTCGGCGGGCACCGTATAGACTAAGCGGATGGAGCAGGCCCACGAGACCGACAGACCAACCAGACCAGATAGACCAGACAGACCAGATAGACCAGACCGACCTGCAGACCGACCTGCAGACCGACCAGACCGACCAGACCAGACCGACCAGACCAGACCGACCACTTCATTGAGCCAGGGCTCCACCGGGTGGTCCGTCCCCTCGCAGGCAGTACAGTGCGAGTCCTATGCATATCCCTCTATCAGGAAGCCGCCTTCGCCCGGCGCAGTCGGCGGAACGGCGGTTGATGTTGTTTTTTGGGCTCGTTTACTTCGCGCAAGGAATTGCGGGCGGACTGAGCAAGCAGCCCCTGACCTACTATTTCAAGTCAATGGGATTGACCGCCGACGCGGTGGCTGCGCTGCTGGCGGTAGCCGCCATTCCCTGGATGATCAAACCGCTGTATGGCTTGGTGATCGATTTTGTGCCGCTATTCGGCTATCGCCGGAAGAGTTACCTCGTGCTGATGGCGGGACTGGCGACGATCGGCTATCTGGCGCTCAGCCGGCTGTTATCCGCCGAGCTGATCGTCTGGGCGTTGGCTGTCAGCACACTCGGCATCGCGGCCATCGACGTCGTCGTGGACGCCTTGATGGTGGAACAGGGGCTCAAGCTCCGTCTCATCAAACAGTTTCAAGGGCAGCAATGGACCTGGCTCAATCTCGCCGCCGTCGCGACGGCGCTCGTCGGCGGATGGCTGAGCCAGGCGTTCGAGCCGGCCGCGGCGATGCGGACGGCGGCGCTCATCATGGTCGGCGCGCCGGCTGCAGTCCTGGTGGCCGCCTGGGTCTTCGTGGACGAACGGCCCTTGCCGATCGAGCCTGATAGGATGCAGCGCACCGCGCGCGAACTCGTCACCGCGCTGCGGTCACGCACGCTGTGGAGCGTGGCCGGCTTCCTCGCCTTCTGGAGCCTCATTCCTAACTTCGGCACCCCCATGTATTACCAGATGGTCGACCATCTGGATTTCGACCAATATTTTATCGGGCAACTGGTCGCCATCGGCTCGGTCGGCGCGACGATCGGCGCCTGGACCTACCGCCGGTATCTCGCCGGACGATTCTCCACTCCGCAGCTGCTCACGCTCAGCGTCACGCTGAGCGTCATGATGGCGCTCGGGTATCTGTTCATGAAGGATGCGGCTTCGGCCGTCCTTGTGTACTTCTCGGCCGGCATGGTCAGCATGATCGCCCTCTTAACGCTGTTCAGCCTCGCCGCTGCGGTCTGTCCGCCGCAAGCCGCCGGGTTCACGTTCGCAGCGCTCATGGCCGTCTACAGCGCCACGGCTCAAGTTTCCGC
>CBDIWP010000029.1:0-7179 GCA_965285945.1 uncultured bacterium
GGAGGTTGCCGGCGACGACCAACCGGATCACCACACTGTGCACCGGTTGATAGCGACGAGCCGTTCCGCTCGCCCACCACGCCTCACCGGGCGCAAGCGCCAGGGGGGCGGTGAACGGATCGGGATAGGTGACGGCCAACTCGACGAGTGTGCCGCTGACAGTCGCCGAGGCCGCCGCTCCTTGCTGAATGGCAATGGGTCTGGATGGGGAAACCGTGCGGACTTCGACGGTCGGCCGCGCCTTCACATCGGATTGAATGACCGCAGGCGAGAGAAAGAGCGCCGGTGGATACGTTTTCCATCGATCGGCGTGACGATGGGTTTCAGACAGCAGGCCCAGGCTTCGTCCACGCCCGTTGGGTCCTAAGATGCCGGGTTCAATTTCCTCCTGAATCAAGGCGCGATGCGCTGTGACGGTGTCTTCGTAGCAGGTCCGCATGATGGTCGAGCGAGTCTCCGACGGCGCGCCCTTGTCCTGACGTAGCCGGCTGAGACAGCCCAAGTCGAGACGAGCCCATTCGTCAATGTGTCCTGAGGCCAAGGCTTCGGCGTAGCGCAGCGCGAAGCGGGAAGATTCGTCACCGGCAGGAGGCGCCAGCTTCTTGTTCGAGGCCGCCCAGCCGTCGTGGGGCAGCATCGGTCCAAGGGCAGCCAGGACAATGATCAGCAAGCGAAAATAAGTCTTCATGGTGCCTCTTGGTTGGTTCCTGATGGAGGGAAGGAATATTCTCGGATCCCTCCATGCGGATAGGTCCGTTTGCAACGCACGATTAAGGAGGTGGTGCCTCGTCCTCCCACACATTGGTCGAGTGACGACGCATAGTCCACGGTCCCCTCTTGGGTGATCTCAAAGGGAAAATCGAAGGTGAAACTGATGAATTTGTATGGGCCTGCGGTTAAGCGGAGCACGCGGGGATCCGTGGTCCGATAGGCGTCGGAGGTTTCCGGATCGGAAGTCCAAATCGAGGGGGTCACACCGGGTATCTGCCACCAACTCTGCGATACGATCGATGTGGCATCGATGGTGATGGCGTGGTCCTGTTCGGGGGTCGTCGGCCGTTCCGCCGTCGCGGGGAATCCTATGCCGGCCGGGCCCAGCGGACAAACGCTGCCGGCCAGTATCAGCAGCGCGGCGGTCCGGAGACGCCGTCTGTGTGTGTCAGGAGTCATAGCAAGTCTATCGTCCCTTCGTTGGCAGCGCAGAGCCCCCGCTGGTATCACGAAACACTTCCTCCACCACCCGGCTGTCCCATTCCGTATGCGTGTGCAACCCTAAACTCCGCATCACCGTTGCGGCGGTGTCTATAATCGAGACGGGCTGTTGAATGGCGTAGCCGGCCTTGATCCCGACCCCCGAAGCGATCCAAGGGACGCGCGATGAAACCGGCGTCGAAGGTCCCTGTGTCCCGCCGGTGCCGGTCAACGCCGTGACAAAAATCGTGGTGCGGCTCAGGAGGCCATGGTCTCGATAGATGTCCAGCACCGATCCCATGGCACGATCCGCCGATCGGAGTGCAGCATGGTACCGTGCCGAATGCCACCCATGCTCGGCACCCGCGCGGGCGCCTGCCGGCAGGTGCACCACGAGGAGATGCGGCACGCCCAAAATCGCATGCCCGTAGCCTTGCCCGCTCATCGCCTTTCTGAAGTACTGCCGGATGTAGGACACCACTCGCTCCGGGCTGCATTCGGGCTTCAGCGGTCCGCACATCTGGTAATCCGTATAGGGTTCCGGTTTGGCCAGCTGGTAGAGCGATTCATCCATGAAGAAGATCGCGCTGTCCCGTCCGCCGCTGAGATCCAGATAATCAAACAGCGTCGGCGGTCGGGGATAGCCTCGGCTGAATTCAAAGGCATTCCAGGTGATCCCATGTTGGTCGACCGGCAGTCCCATCAGCAGCGACGCCATCGCCGGCAGCCGACGCGGAGCGGTGATCGACTCGGCCGACCACGTCGCGGCCCCGTCCCGTACGAGGCGGCTGAATACCGACATGGACCCCGTCTTGAGCGCCTGTTGATCCACTCCTTCCAGCACAAAGAGAATGACATGCTCAGAAACCGTCGTTGTCGTGGGCGGAGGCTGTGAGGGAGGAACCGGATGAGCCAGTGACTCAGATCCCACCGAAGTGGTCAGAAGCAGGGCGATGAACAATGGCGCAATCTGCATGAGCTCCTCTCCCGTTTTTGAGGATGACGGGCTCTCTGCAAAATGGGTTCCGCTGGAGTCGTGCCCATGAGGCGATGCAAGCGGTGAGGAATCGCACGGAATGCGTCGGACTTTCCCTTATGGCCTTTCGAGGGGCCCGAGGGCTGCTCCCCGCGTCGTCTGACAAACCGTGTATCGCTGCACGGTGCGCACGCCGAGCGTGCGGGTCCGCACGCAGGCGGCGAGAGATTGGAGGATGGGGCCCAGAAGAGACGGTTAAGGTTTTCGTCGGCGGTCAAGCATCCAGCGGGTGATGCCGAGATGTTTTGCGGCCAGAGTCTTATTGCCGTCCGACCGTTGCAGCACTTCGGCGATGATGCGATCTTCGAGATCTGCCAGTGTTTGTTCCCCGACGGCAAAGGTGATGTGTACGGCGGCCGGATCAGAGAGGTTGGAAGGAGGCGGCTCCCCAGCCGCCTTCAGCGAGAACGGGTGGACCGCTCCTTGGATGTCGGACGGAAAGTGAGCGGCTTCCAAGGCCGGGCCGTGGCAAAACAGCACCGCCCGTTCAAGAAGATTGCTCAGTTCGCGGACGTTGCCGGGGAAATGGTACTGCCGCAAGAGCGTCTGGGCACTGTCTCCCAAGGTCCGCACCGGTTTCTTCAGTGCCATGGCGGAGCGGACCATGAATTGCCCGGCCAGCGGAATGATATCGTCTCGGCGTTCTCGCAGTGCGGGAACGGTCAAGGTCACCACGTTCAGCCGGAAGTAGAGATCCTCGCGAAACTCGCCTTTCGCGACCGCCTCTTTGAGGTTGCGATTTGTCGCGGCCATGAAGCGAACGGAGACTGGAATGGTCGTCGATCCTCCGACGCGGCGCAGCGTCCGCTCTTCCAGTACCCGAAGAAGCTTGGCTTGGAGTGCCAGCGGCAAGTCGGCGATTTCGTCGAACAGGACCGTCCCTCCCTCCGCCATTTCGATCAGCCCGCACTTGCGGCCGGCGGCTCCGGTGAAGGATCCTTTTTCATGTCCGAACAACTCGCTCTCGAAGAGTTCGCGCGGGATCGACGGGCAATCGACTTCTGTGCAGGGCTTGTCGGCCCGGGGACTATTGTAGTGGATGACCCGGCCCATGTACTGTTTTCCGGTGCCGGTTTCCCCCTGCAGCAGGACGGTCACCAGGTCGCTCTTCGCCAGTTCCCGGATCTGCTGAAGGAACACTTGCGTGACGGGGCTTTTGGCAATGACGCGATCAAGGGCATAGCGGTCCACTTCCTGGCCGCTCTGCCACTGGATTGTCCGGCGCAACGCGAGTAGATCCGTAGCGCGCCGCAGCGTATGCTGCAGATCTTCCATGTCGATGGATTTGGCCACGAAATCAAACGCCCCGAGGCGCATGGCTTCAACGGCGTCTTTGATCGTGCCTCTGGCGGTCAACACGATGACCGGCAGCGTCGGCATGACCTGCTTGATGTGGGCGAGCATATCCAGGCCCGAGAGATTGGGCATGACGAGATCCAAGACCAGAATATCGGGATCAAAGGAACGCAGCAGCGACAGGGCCTCTTCTCCCGAACCGGCGGTTTGCACGACGTAGCCTTGGGCCGCGAGACGCAGGGCAAACGCTTCCCGTACGGACGCTTCGTCTTCGACCAGCAGAAGCTGCCACGCCATGCTATCCCTCTCGTTTCAGTGGAAGCCAGATGTTCACAATCGCCCCGCTCCCGGACGGACTCTGAATCAGGAGCTGGCCGCCATGCCGCTCGATGATGTCCTGGGTAATCGTGAGGCCGAGGCCGACACCCTTGGCTTTGCCGTTCGTGAAGAACGGCTCATAGATGCGTTGGAGGTCCTCCGGTGGAATGCCTTTTCCAGTGTCCGTAAACGACATGAGGATTCCCGCGGCTTGCCTCGTCTCGGGTCTCATCGCAATGGTCAGTTCGCCTCCGTTCGGGATGGCGTCAATGGCGTTCATGACGATGTTCAAACAGACCTGCAGGATATGGGCGCGAGAGGCCTCTACCCACGGCAGATCCGCCGTCACACACACGTGCACCGCCACACGATGCTTCAACAAATTGGGCCGCAGCAAGCTCAGCGTGTCGTCGACCAGCGCGGGCAGGTCGCAGGGGGTGACCTCGAACGGACGGGGCCGCAAGTGCTCCAGATGAGACTCCAGCAGGTCATCGATGCGCGAGGCTTCGCGCGCGATCAGGCGACAGCGGTCACGGGCCGACTGCGGCAGGGTGTCTTGTTCGGCCAAGTGCGTGGCCAGGCTGCCCAGTCCGATCAGCGGATTGCGAACTTCATGGAGGATGCCGCCGGCGAGTTGGCCGACGAGTTTGACCTGCTCCGTATGGCGCAGCGCTTCCAGCATTTGCTCGCGCTCGCTCAGGTCCGTCAAGATCGCGAGGAAGTAGCGGACGGTCCCGTCCGGGTCCTTGACCGGGCTGACGCTCTCCCACGCCAGGAACTCCGAGCCGTCTTTACGCCGGTTCACCACCCGGTCGACGAAGGCCGATCCCGACCGGATGGTGCTCCACATGCGCTCGAAGAAGTCGGGGGGATGTTTCCCGGATTTCAATAACGCCGGCGTCCGCCCGATGACCTCCTCTCGCGTCCAGCCCGATAATCGTTCCATCGCCGGATTCCATTCCAACAGCGTGCCTTGGGTATTGGTGAGCATGACGCCGTCTTTCACGAGTTCAAACATCCGGTGATAGAGCTCCAGCTGCGTTTCCGCCCGGCGCCACCGTTCAAGCACGGTCGCGATCGTGTTACCCACCGAGCAAAGGAACTCCAATTCCTTCGGCGTAAAATCCCGCACCTCCTTGCAGTGGGCTCCCATGACGCCGTACACCCGATCTTGGACCATCATCGGGACACTCATGCCGGCGACACCGCCATGCTCCGCCAGGAGCCGTGATGGCTTGAAGCGGGTTTCGGTGTGCAGGTTGCGCACGACCACGGGTTGCCGTTCACGAATGGCAAAGCCGGCCTGTGAATGAGTGCCTCCCTCCACGGTCAAGGTGCCGATGAGCCCCTCACGCCAGCCGACGCCAGCCACGAGATACAAATGCTCGTCGGATTCACGTGGAATAAGGATCTTGCAAAGTTCGACGTGCAAGGCGTCGGCCGTCAGCCGGGCGGCCTCGTTCATGATTTCTTGGACCGGAGTGCCACTTACGGCGAGAGAGCCGATCTGCGCCAGCACCGATTGAAACTGGGCCACCTGCGAGGCTTCCCGTGATAACAGCGTCCGTTCGGTGACGTTGTCCAGCACCATGAGCACCCCGGACGATCCGCGGAAAGGCACGACCGTGAACCGGCATTCGTAGATGAGCGGCTGCTCCTGAGGATCGCAGAGGTGATACGCGGTGGTGCGTTGCGCGCGGAGCGGTTCTTGCTGCCATGCATGGGCCGCATCAAACAGTTGCTTCCGGAAGGGGAGCCCCGTTGCTCCGCGGGGCGCGTCGACCAGTCCTCCAAAGTGCGCATTTTCGAAGATTACGTCGCCGTGGGAGACGAAACAGAGGCCGCTTTGGATACAGTCAGTCAGCCAAGCCAGCACGTCTGGCGCGGCGACGTCCGACGGCGGCAGCGAGGATTGGGGAGGTGACTGCTGAGGAATATGCATGAGTATCTATTTTCATTTATTCTGCGCAGGGGGCAATGCACGAAGTCAACCACGGCCACGGCAGCAGCGCAGCGGACGATGTGCCTCATCAGCTCACGAAGTGCTCTCGGCGGCTGACGGCGACGTTGGTGACGAACATCGTGCCAGAATGTTTACTGAACAAGGGACCCAGGCCCGCCAGGATCGGCTCAACCCGGTCTTCCGGCACGACGGTGAAGATCATCACCTGACTGCTGGTATCGTTAAACAACAGATGCCCTTCATGCAAGCCATCGTGGCCCTTGCCCGATACGTTGTTGATGATCGTATAACCCGTCGCCACGCGATCCTGCAGGTTCGTGACAAAACTCAGGTGTTCGCCGTGGACGACGATCTTGATTTCTTTCAGACGATCTTGATTTCTTTCATCGGATGCAGTGTCAAGCTGATCATGCGATTCTCCTTCAAAATGCAAGGCCGTCCATTTGTCCCGTCGTCCTCCGGTTGGTTTGGGAGGACCGCGGGCTTCGGCGTGCTGTCCTGTTCATGCGTTGCGCGTCGCTCATTGTTGCACCCTCCCGTGTCGTCGTGCTCAGTTCAGTCAGGCGACCGTCTATTGAGGGCGTACCTTCGGCCCTCGGAGCGGCCTTCCCAAGGCATGCAGCAGATCCTCCACGTAGAGGCCGTTGAGGAACGCCACATAGGCGCGGGTCCGGATGGTTGTCAGCCAGGCGGGCATTAAGAACTGCACGCCATGGGCTTGGCCGTACAGGACGACCCAGACACCGATCACCAGGATGGCGGCGAGTGCGACAAACCCATCGAAGACGCCGGCATGCCAGGCGGCGGCCTGAAAGTAGCCGGCGGCTTCTCCTGGCTGGGGGTAGAGAAAACCGGTAAAGGCTTCGCCCGCCCAGAGGTAGGTCAGGCTGATGAGCGCGAGCGTGGCCACCATCGTCAATGAGACCTTCCAGGACGCCGCCGCATTGAGGCGATAGAGACTAAAGATCGCTTGGGCCGACGTGACCCAGGCGAAGAACAAGAAAATCAGGGTTCCCTGCGCTTCAAGCAAGGGAATATGCACGAGGCCATGGGCGACGAGCAGGATGATCAATGGCAGGATCAAGGTCACGGCCAACCCGGTCGCCCAGGTCATCAGCGAAAAGTCCGTCGATGGTTCGACGTGCTTGTGATCGGGGAGGTTGAATTCGCTCCGCGCCTTGTGAATGTGGGTGCCCGAATTGAGGAAGAGGGTCGCCTTGAACAGCCCGTGGGCACAGAGGTGAAACACGGCGAGCGCGAAGGCGCCGAGTCCGCATTCCATCACCATATAGCCCATCTGTCCCATCGTGGAATAGACGAGCGTTCGTTTGATGCTGGATTGTGTCAACATCGTGGAGGCGCCGATTAAGGCCGT
>CBDIWP010000030.1:0-10156 GCA_965285945.1 uncultured bacterium
GGAGGTTGCCGGCGACGACCAACCGGATCACCACACTGTGCACCGGTTGATAGCGACGAGCCGTTCCGCTCGCCCACCACGCCTCACCGGGCGCAAGCGCCAGGGGGGCGGTGAACGGATCGGGATAAGTGACGGCCAACTCGACCAGTGTGCCGCTGACAGTCGCCGAGGCCGCCGTTCCTTGCTGAATGGCAACGGCTCTGGATGGGGAAACCGTGCGGACCTCGACGGTCGGCCGCGCCTTCACATCGGATTGAAGGACCGCAGGCGAGAGAAAGATCGCCGGTGGATACGTTTTCCAACGATCGGCGTGCCGATGGGTTTCAGACAGCAGACCCAGGCTTCGTTCACGGCCGTTGGGGCCCAAAATGCCGGGTTCAAATTCCCCCTGAATCAAGGCGCGGTGCGCTGTGACGGTGTCTTCGTAGCAGGTTCGCATGATGGTCGAGCGAGTTTCAGACGGCGCGCCCTTGTCTTGACGGAGCCGGCTGAGACAGCCCAAGTCGAGACGAGCCCATTCGTCAATGTGTCCTGAGGCCAAGGCTTCGGCGTAGCGCAGTGCGAAGCGGGAGGATTCCTGACCGGCAGGAGGCGCCAGCTTGTTTTTCGAGGCCGCCCAGCCGTCGTGGGGCAGCATCGGTCCGAGGGCAGCCAGGACAATGATCAGCAAGCGGGGATAGGTCTTCATGGTGCCTCTTGGTTGGTTCCTGATGGAGGGAAAGAATATTCTCGGATCCCTCCATGCGGATAGGTCCGTTTACAACGCACGATTAAGGAGGTGGTGCCTCGCCCTCCCACACATTGGTCGAGTGACGACGCATAGTCCACGGTTCCCTCTTGGGTGATCTCAAAGGGAAAATCGAAGGTGAAACTGATGAATTTGTATTGGCCTGCGGTTAAGCGGAGCACACGAGGATCGGTGGTCCGATAGGCGTCGGAGGTTTCCGGATCGGAAGTCCAAATCGAGGGGGTCACACCGGGTATCTGCCACCAACTCTGCGATACGATCGATGTGGCATCGATGGTGATGGCATGGTCCTGTTCGGCGGCCGTCGGCCGTTCCGCCGTCGCGGGGAATCCTATGCCGGCCGGGACCAGCGGACAAACGCTGCCGGCCAGTATCAGCAGCGCGGCGGTCCGGAGACGCGGTCTTTGTGTGCCATGAGTCATAGCCGTCTATTGTCCCTTCGTTGGCAGCGCGGAGCCCGCGCGTGTCTCGCGAAACACTTCCTCCACGACCCGGCTGTCCCATTCCGTATGCGTGTCCAACCCGAAACTCCGCAGCACCGTTGCCCCGGTGTCGACAATCGAGACGGGCTGTTGAATCGCGTAGCCGGCCTTGATCCCGACCCCGGAGGCGATCCAAGGGACGCGCGATGAGACCGACGTGGAAGGTCCTTGTGCCCCGCCGGTGCCACTTAACGCCGTGACAAAAATTGTGCTGCGGTCCAGGAGGCCATGGGCTCGATAGATGTCCAGCACTGACCCCATGGCACGATCCGCCGATCGGAGTGCCGTGTGGTACGGAGCCGAGTCCCACCCATGCTCGGCACCCGCGCGGCCTCCAGCCGGCAGGTGCACCACGAGGAGATGCGGCAGGCCCACAATCGCATGCCCGTATCCTTGCCCGCTCATCGCCTTTCTGAAGTACTGCCGGATGTAGGACACGACTCGCTCGGGGCTGCATTCGGGCTTCAGCGGTCCGCACATCTGGTAATCCGTATAAGGTTCCGGTTTCGCCAGCTGATAGAGCGATTCATCCATGAAGAAGATCGCGCTATCCCGTCCTCCGCTAAGATCGAGATAATCAAACAGCGTTGGAGGTCGGGGGTAGCCCCGGCTGAATTCAAAGGCATCCCAGGTGATCCCATGTTTATCGACCGGCAGTCCCGTCAGCACGGAGGCCATCGCCGGCAGCCGACGCGGAGCGGCGATCGACTCGGCCGACCACGTCGCGGCCCCATCTCGTACGAGACGACTGAGTACCGACATGGATCCATTCTTGAGCACCTGTTGGTCAACGCCTTCCAGCACAAAGAGAATGACATGCTCTGAGACTGTCGGTGTCGTGGGCGAAGGCTGTGATGGAGAAGCCGGATGAGCCAATGACTCAGAGCCAGCCGAAGTGGTCAGAAGCAGGGCGATGACTAGTGGCGCAATCTGCATGAGATCCCTCTCCCGTTTTCCAAGGATGACGGGCTCTCTGCAAAATAGGTTCCGTTAGAGTCGTGCGCATCAGGCGGAAGCAAGCGGTGAGGAATCACGCAAAATGCCTCGGACTTCCCTTGTGGCCATTCGACGGGCCTCGCGTCGTCTGACAAACCGTGTATCCCTGCACGGCGCGCACGACGATGCGTGCGGGCTCGCACGTATGAAGCGAGGAATCGGAGGATGCAGCGCAGGAGAGTCTGCTAAGATTTTCGCCGCCGGTCAAGCATCCAGCGGGTGATGCCCAGATGTTTGGCGGCCAGGGTCTTGTTGCCATCCGACCGTTGCAGCACTTCGGCGATGATGCGATCTTCGAGATCTGCCAGTGTCCGTTCTCCGACGGCAAAGGTGATGTGCACGGTGGCCGGATCAGAAAGGCTCGAAGGAGGCGGAATCCCAGCCACCTTCGGCGAGATCGGGGGGACCGCTCCTTGGATGTCGGACGGAAAGTGAGTGGCTTCCAAGGTCGGGCCGTGGCAAAACAGCACGGCCCGTTCAAGAAGATTGCTCAGTTCGCGGACGTTGCCGGGGAAATAGTACTGCCGCAGGAGCGTCTGGGCACTGTCTCCCAAGGTCCGGACCGGTTTCTTCAGTGCCATGGCGGAGCGGACCATGAATTGCTCGGCGAGCGGAATGATATCGTCCCGGCGTTCTCGCAGTGGGGGAACGGTCACGGTCACCACGTTCAGCCGGAAGTAGAGATCCTCGCGAAACTCGCCTTTGGCAACCGCCTCTTTCAGGTTGCGATTCGTGGCGGCCATGAAGCGCACGGAAACTGGAATGGTGGTGGAGCCTCCGAGACGGCGCAGCGTCCGCTCTTCCAGCACCCGAAGGAGCTTCGCTTGCAGGGCCAGCGGCAAGTCGGCGATTTCGTCGAACAGGACGGTCCCGCCCTCCGCCAGTTCGATCAGGCCGCACTTGCGGCCGGCGGCTCCGGTGAAGGATCCTTTTTCATGTCCGAACAACTCGCTCTCGAAGAGTTCGCGCGGGATCGACGGGCAATCGACTTCTGTGCAGGGCTTGTCGGCCCGCGGGCTATTGAAGTGAATGACCCGGCCCATGTACTGCTTCCCGGTGCCGGTTTCCCCTTGCAGCAGGACGGTCACCAGGTCGCTCTTCGCCAGTTCTCGGATTTGCTGAAGGAACACTTGCGTGACGGGGCTTTTGGCAATGACGCGATCAAGGGCATAGCGGTCCACCTCCTGGCCGCTCTGCCATTGGACAGTTCGACGCAACGCAAGCAGATCCGTGGCGCGCCGCAGTGTATGCTGCAGATCTTCCATGTCGATGGATTTGGCCACGAAATCGAACGCCCCGAGGCGCATGGCTTCCACGGCGTCTTTGACTGTGCCTCTGGCGGTCAACACGATGACGGGCAGCGTCGGCATGGTCTGCTGAATGTGGGCGAGCACATCCAGGCCTGAGAGATTGGGCATGACGAGATCCAAGACCAGAATATCGGGATCAAAGGAACGCAGCAGCGACAGGGCCTCTTCTCCCGACCCGGCGGTTTGCACGACGTAGCCTTGGGCCGTAAGACGCAGGGCAAACGCTTCTCGAACGGACGCCTCATCTTCGACCAGGAGGAGCTGCCATGCCATGCTATCCCTCTCGTTTCAGTGGAAGCCATATGTCCACAATCGCCCCGCTCCCCGGCGGACTCTGAATCAGGAGCTGACCGCCATGCCGCTCGATCATGTCCTGGGTAATGGTGAGGCCGAGACCGACACCCTTGGCTTTGCCGTTCGTAAAGAACGGTTCATAGATGCGCTGGAGGTCCTCGGGTGGAATGCCTTTTCCGGTGTCCGCAAACGACATGAGGATTCCCGCGGCTTGCCTCGTCTCGGGTCTCATCGTAATGGTCAATTCGCCTCCATTCGGCATGGCGTCAATGGCATTCATGACGATGTTCAAGCAGACCTGCAGGAGATGGGCGCGAGAGGCCTCTGCCCATGGCAGATCCGCCGTCACACAGGTGCGCACCGCCACACGGTGCTTCAACAAGCTGGGCCGCAGCAAGCTCAGCGTATCGTCGACCAGCGCGGGCAGGTGGCATGGGGTGATCTCGAACGGGCGCGGCCGCAATTGCTCCAGATGAGACTCCAGCAGGTCATCGATGCGCGAGGCCTCGCGCGCGATCAAGCGACAGCGGTCACGGGCCGACTGCGGCAGGGTGTCTTGATCGGCTAAATGCGTGGCCAGGCTGCCGAGTCCGATCAGCGGATTGCGAACTTCATGGAGGATGCCGCCGGCGAGTTGGCCGACGAGTTTGACCTGCTCCGTATGGCGCAGCGCTTCCAGCATTTGCTCGCGCTCGCTCAGGTCCGTCAAAATCGCAAGGAAGTAGCGGATGGTTCCGTCCGGGTCCTTCACCGGGCTGACGCTCTCCCATGCGAGGAACTCCGAGCCGTCTTTGCGCCGGTTCACCACCCGTCCGACGAAGGCTGATCCCGACCGGATGGTACTCCACATGCGCTCGAAGAAGTCAGGAGGATGTTTCCCGGATTTCAATAACGCCGGCGTCCGCCCGATGACGTCCGCTCGCGTCCAGCCCGATAATCGTTCCATCGCCGGGTTCCATTCCAAGAGGGTGCCGTCCGTATCGGTGAGCATGACGCCGTCTTGCACGAGTTCAAACATCCGGTGATAGAGCTCCAACTGCGTTTCCGCCCTGCGCCACCGTTCAAGCACGGTGGCGATCGTGTTGCCCACCGAGCAGAGCAATTCCAATTCCTTCTGCGTAAAATCCCGCACCTCCTTGCAGTGAGCACCCATGACGCCGTACACCCGGTCTTGGACCATCATCGGGACACTCATGCCGGCGACCCCGCCATGCTCTGACAGGAGCCGTGATGGCTTGAAACGGGTTTCGGTGTGCAGGTTACGGACGACCACGGGTTGCCGCTCACGAATGGCAAAGCCGGCCTGTGAATGAGTGCCTCCCTCCACGGTCAAGGTGCCAATCAGACCCTCACGCCAGCCGACGCCGGCCACGAGATACAGATGCTCGTCCGATTCACGAGGAATGAGGATCTTGCAGAGTTCGACGTGCAAGGCGTCGGCCGTCAGCCGGGCGGCCTCGTTCATGATCTCTTGGACCGGCGTTCCACTCACGGCGAGAGAGCCGATTTGCGCCAGCACCGATTGAAACCGGGCCACCTGCGAGGCTTCCCGTGATAACAGCGTCCGTTCGGTGACGTTGTCCAGCACCATGAGCACCCCGGACGTGCCGCAAAAGGGCACAACCGTGAACCGGCATTCGTAGATGAGCGGCTGCTCCTGCCGATCGCAGAGGTGATACGCGGTGGTGCGTTGCGCGCGGAGCGGTTCTTGCTGCCATGCAAGGGCCACATCAAGCAGTTGCTTCCGGAAGGGAAGCCCCGGCGCTCCGCGGGGCGCGTCGACCAGTCCTCCAAAGTGCGCATTTTCGAAGATGACGTCGCCGTGGGAGACGAAACAGAGGCCGCTTTGGATACAGTCAGTCAGCCAAGCCAGCACGTCTGGCGCGGCGACGTCCGACTGCGGCGGCGGCGAGGATTGGGGTGGTAACTGCTGAGGACCATGCATGAGTATCTGTTTTCATTCATTGTGCGCAGGGGACAATGCGCGAAGTCAACAACGGCACCAACGCGGCAGCAGATCTGCCTCATCAGCTCACGAAGTGCTCCCGGCGGCTGACGGCAACGTCGGTGACGAACATCGTGCCGGAATGCTTGCTGAACAACGGACCCAGGCCCGCTAGAATCGGCTCAACCCGGTCTTCCGGCACGACGGTGAAGACCATCACCTGGCTGCTGGTATCGTTAAACAACAGATGCCCTTCGTGAAAGCCATCGTGGCCCTTGCCCGATACATTGTTGATGATCGTATAGCCCGTCGCGACGCGATCAAGCAAGTCAGTGACAAACGCCAGGTGTTCGCCCTGGACCACGATCTTGATTTCCTTCATCGGATGCAGTGTCAAGTTGATCATGCGTTCTCCTTCTAAGGCCATCCATTGTCCCGTCGTACTGTTTATCCGTGCGGAATCGAGCGACCAGCTAATCTCAAAAGCATTACCTAAGCCAATCGGTACTGGTGGCGTCAGGGATACCCGCTCTGCTCGGACCGCCGCTTCCGCATGGCGGCCAGCTGAGCCAAATATCTCCACCCAAGGCGTATGGGGAATCATCATAGTGACGCTTCTAGCAGCTAGGGCGTCCTCCGGTCGGTTTGAGAGAACTGCGATCTTCGGCGTTCTGTTCAGGATCATGCGTTGTGCTTGTTGCACCGTTCCGTGTCGCGTGGGGGTTTCAGTCAGTCCGATCGTCTATTGCGGGCGAACCTCGGACCCTCTGAGCGGCCTCCCCAAGGCCTGCAGCAGATCTTCAACATAGAGGCCGTTGAGGAATGCCACATAGGCGCGGGTTCGGATGGTTGTCAGCCAGGTGGGGATCAAGAACTGCACGCCATGGGCTTCGCCATACAGGACGATCCAGACACCGATCACCAGGATGGCGGCGAGTGCCACAAACCCATCGAAAACGCCGGTATGCCAGGAGGCAGCCTGAAAGTAGCCGGCCGCCTCTCCTGGTTCGGGATAGAGAAAGCCGGTGAAGGCTTCGCCTGCCCAGAGATAGGTCAGGCTGATGAGCGCAAGCGTGGCCACCATCGTCAATGAGACCTTCCAGGACGCCACCGCATTGAGGCGATAGAGACTAAAGATCGCTTGGGCCGACGTGACCCAGGCGAAGAACAGGAAAATCAGGGTTCCTTGCGCTTCAAGCAGGGGAATATGCACTAGGCCATGGGCAACGAGCAGGATGATCAATGGCAGGATCAAGGTCACGGCCAACCCGGTCGCCCAGGTCATCAACGAAAAGTCGGTCGATGGTTCGACCTGCTTGTGACTCGGGAGCTTGAATTCGCTTCGCGCCTTCTGAATGTGGGTGCCCGAATTGAGGAAGAGTGTCGCTTTGAACAGCCCGTGGGCACAGAGGTGAAACACGGCGAGCGCGAAGGCGCCGAGTCCGCATTCCATCACCATATAGCCCATCTGTCCCATCGTGGAATACACGAGCGTTCGTTTGATGCTGGATTGTGTCAACATCGTGGAGGCGCCGATTAAAGCCGTGAGCCCGCCGATCAGAAACATCAGATAGAGCGACGCCGGCGCATTGCCATACAGGGGCGCCAAGCGGTTGACCAAAAACCCACCGCCATTCACGATGCCCGCATGAAGCAGGGCCGACACGGGAGTCGGCGCCTCGATGGTTCCCGGGAGCCACACATGGAACGGAAATTGGGCCGACTTCGTCATGATCGTGAGCACCAGCACCAGCGTGATGGCGCTTGGTGCCGTCATCTCCCACCAGGTGCCCGAGAAAAAGACCGGCGCAATGGGCGCTTCCTTGATCATCTGAAATAACGCGCCGAGATCGGACGTCCCGTAGGCGACGTAAATCAGAGAGAATGCGACCAACAGGCCTACATCGCCGATCGCCTGTACCCAAAACGTGGTGCGGCCGGCCTGTCGTGCCGTAGGCCTTCCTTGGTCGAACGACAGCAAGGCGGGCAGCAGCCAGGTGATCGCATGCCAACTGATCAACAACCAGAGCAGATTACCGCTGCTCACCAGACTGAGAAGGATGAAGGTAAGCAAGCTGATCTGACCAAAGAATCGGATGTACCCTTGGTCGTCATGCATGTACCGGTAGGAAAACACGTGGATCACAAGGCTCACGCCGGTAATCAAAACCATCATGACTGCCGTCAACCGGTCTACCAGCAAGGTGAGGACAAACGGATTGGCCATCCCGGGCAGTTTCAGCACCACCGGCTCATATTGGATGCTCTGGTACAGGACAAGGAGGGCGCTGGTCGCGGAAATGGCGAGGGCGCTAATACTAATCCTGGCGGCTCGCTCGCCCAGTTGGTGTCCAAGCACGGCAATCAATCCGCTCGCAAGGAGGGGCGCCAGAATGGCGATGAGTGCAGGGATGGCATCCATTGAAGCCGTTCCTTTGTGAATCTATTTCAGGTTCACTCTCATCAGCAGGAGAACGAGAGCATCAGCAAGAATAGTACCGTGTCAGACCGCGTCGATTAAATGGGGACAGGGCCCCACAAAGTCAGCGGCCCCATAAGGAAAGACTACCTGGGAGGGCAGGATGTAGAAGGAGCGGGGCTGTGCACGCATGCACGCCAGTGCGCAGATGCACCACATGCTGGCAGGGGAAGACTCATCGGAGTGCTGACGAGAAGCGAAGCCTTAGACATTCAGGAGCCGGAGCGGATCGATTAAGACCTTACGCTTCCTAGTGGACATACTGCGCATGACGCACCGTCTGAGTTTAGAGGAATACTCGATACTGCTCTGAGAGACAGTGAATCCGTGCGGCGGCGAAGTCCTGATTCTCGCGATCCGGTGCTGAAGGTCTATACAAGGTGGATGCCCCGGCGCATCGAGCATCGCCACCGCTCCACAGGAGTCAAAATGACAATTCCCGTAGACATGACGCCTTTGGCGCACGCCACACAGCAAGGTAGTATCTACGATGTAGATACCAGGGATAATGGAGGTGCCGCAATGAGAACGACCGCCCAAAAATGGGGAAACAGCTTAGCCATCCGAGTGCCAAAGAGCGTGGCAGACGAAGCAGGGCTGAAGGTGAAGGATGACTTGGACATTGAAGTCAGAAAAGGGGCGCTCATCCTGAAGCCGCCTCGAGGACCTCGTGAAGCGGATCACCTCACGCAATCTCCACAAAGAACTGACTTCGGCGAGCGATGGGACGAGAGGCGTTGTAATGCCGCAACGGTCATATGTGCCGGAGCGTGGCGACATCGTTTGGCTGCAATTCAATTCTCAAGCTGGCCACCAGCAGGCTGGTCACCGGCCGGCTGGAGACGTTCAGGAGATCGCACAGCTTGCCTCATGCGGCCACCGCTGGAGGTCAATTGTGATAGAGCGCGGACAATCAGACTTAGCAACTCGACCCGCTTGCGTGTCGTCCGTCACAATCCTTTCCGAATCTTCCGCATTTGTGGCATGGTACTACCTTAATTGGTTCTAGGGTCCTATGCCGCGCAATGATCAAGTCACACGTCAATGGCATCTGCTGCAGCGTCTTGGCGCCGCCCGGCAGGGCTTGACCTTAGCCCAGCTCGTTGACGCCATTCCGGCCGATTTGACGCGCCACCCGCGAACCGTTCGCCGGGATCTAGCGGCACTCGAAGCGTCCCACTTTCCCTTACTCACCGAACGAATTGATGGCGAAGTCCGCTGGCGCTTGCTGGATGGCTTTCGAAATGTGCCGGCGCTCCGCCTGTCTCCCACTGAGCTGATGGCGCTGACCTTCAGTCGGCAATTGCTCACGCCGCTACAGGGCACCCTGATCGCCGCGTCTCTCAACTCGGCGCTCACAAAGATCAATGCCGCCATTCCATCTGAAGCGTCAGATTATGTTCAGCGCTTGGACCAATGGTTTTCGGTTGGTCTGGGTCCGTACAAGAACTACCGGAACCATCGTGAAACAATCGATGTGCTGTCGCAAGCCATCGCCCATCGTCACACGGTACAAATGCGGTACTTTTCAGCCGGGCGCCATGCGACCACTCGCAGGGAAATTGATCCTTATCGCCTGCGCTACGTCGATGGAGCGCTTTATCTGATTGCCTATTGCCACAGGCGCAAAGACGTGCGGATGTTCGCCGTCGAACGGATCAAAGCCCTCACGCCTACGGATCATCCCTATCAAATGCCGCTCCACTTCGACATCGACGCCTACGTCGAAGACGCGCTCGTCGTCATGCGAGGCGAGCGGATCACGGTGAAACTGAAGTTCGATAAGCCAACCGCCGCCTGGGTCAAGGACCGAATGTGGCATCCCAGCCAACAGGCAACTCAACTCAAAACCGGCCAACTTCTCATGACCCTCCAAGTGGCAGACACCCGTGAGCTGTTGGG
>CBDIWP010000031.1:0-26067 GCA_965285945.1 uncultured bacterium
CATCCGGGCGTACATCGCCTACACCAACGAGCAACCCAAGCCCTTCGTGTGGACGAAAACTGCCGATGAGATATTGGCTAGCGTGGCTCGCTTTTGTCGACGGACTTCTGACTCAGGACACTAGCGAATCGTTGACGTTCTCCCGATGATGAAGTCAGTCAACTATCTTCGGCCACTTATCGTCGATCGTTGGAAAGCAGTCTTCGAGTGCATTGTGATCTTTCTCGCCATCAGGTTTCGGTTGAGAGTAGTAGTATTTATGAAAGGCGGTTTTGTCGGGCGATGTGTGAAGCGGTGTCTCACGTCTCCTCACAAGTCACAGGGTCATTCCTGCATCACATAAACATACACAGCTCCCGCGCCAAGGATGTGCCCAAAGGATACGTCCGGCTCAGGAAATCCTGTACAACCGTTATCCGCTTGGTTCCCATTGACCCCTGTGGCGCAACTGTCCTCGCTGGGCGCGCCGACCACAAGGGTATTCCCATCAATGGCTACCGTTTCACCGAAGAAGTCCCACGCGTCTGGATTGGACGCCTTGACATAGGCCTGCTGAGCCCAGCCTGTCGGTGTTCGGGTAAAGAGGTAGACCGCCCCCGACAACCAGCACTCAGTGACGCTAGGTTGACCGTTGAAGCCTGTCGCACAGCTCTTGTCCCCAGCCCCCACGGCCAACGTGCTTCCATCGAGCGCAAGACTCTGTGCAAAGCCTTGATGGGTCGTGATGAAAGGGCTCCGTTTGACATACGCCGTCTGCGCCCACAGGTTGTTGCTGCGCGTGAAGACGTACACTGCCCCGGTATCGGGGCACCCGTTATCTGCCTGGTTCCCGTTGATACCAGTTGCGCAGCTGTCCTCAAGATTCGTTCCTACGGCGAGGGTATCGCCGCTGAGAGCCAGGGCCCTTCCAAACTGGTCATCCGTGCCAGTATTGGATGCCTTCACGAAGGCCTGTTGGCTCCAGACTCCAGATGTTCGAGTGAACACATACACCGCACCGGCATAAGGACAGCCGTTGTCACCGACCACATCAATGATGCCGGTGGCACAGCCTCCTTGACCGATTGCACTCACGGCGAGGGTATTGCCGTCCAACGCCACCTTCTCGCCAAATCTATTCTCTATGACGGTATTGAAGCCTCTGAAATGCGCTTCTTCGGTCCACACACTATTAGTTCACGTGAAGACATACACCGCACCCGTTGGCGTGCAGGGGAGGTTGCCGGTTTC
Source organism: uncultured bacterium (assembly GCA_965285945.1). GTDB lineage: Bacteria > Nitrospirota > Nitrospiria > Nitrospirales > Nitrospiraceae > Nitrospira_D. Next base: position 1,231 of record CBDIWP010000031.1, read on the forward strand.
ACAGATTCCCTCGTTAGGGGCACCGACTGCCAGCGTATTTCCACTAAGCGCGATGGCGCGGCCAAATTGCTCTGCGTTGCCGTTGGGATTGACGTTGGAGGCTTTGACGTAGGCTTCTTGGCGCCACGTGGTTCCTGTGCGCGTAAACACATACACGGCCCCTGAGGAGAGGCAGCCGTTATTGGCTTGGTCGCCATTGATGCCCCGTGCGCAACTGGCCTCAGCCACATTCCCGACAGCTAATATGTCGCCGCTGAGACTCACACTCGTGCCAAAGCCACCATCATGCGCCTCGGTATTCGACGCTTTCAGATAGGCTTGCTGGCTCCAGGTTTCGCCAGACCGTATAAAGACATAAACCGCTCCGGCACTCCGGCAGTTGCTATTGGTTTGATCGCCATTGACACCCGTAGCACAACTGGGGTCCTGCGCCGCCACCACGAGAGTATTGCCTTCGAAGGCTACACTGCGTCCAAAACTCCGGAATTGTGGCACCGTTGTATTGGATGGTTTCACATAGGCCTGCAGCACACCGTTCACGAAGTTAGGCAGCTGGGCTTCCACCACGACCGTATCGGACGCACTGGCGCTCTGTCCGTCATTGACGGTGAGGCAGAAGACGTAGGACCCCGGCACATCTGGGGTGAAGGTGGGCTGCGCCGTGTTGGCCGCACTTATCGTGGCGGTACTGCCGTCCGGCCTGCCTTGTAAGCACCAGCGATAGGTGAGCGGATCGCCATTGGGGTCGCTGCTGCCCGATCCGGTCAGCGTGACGACTTCCGCAACGGTCACTGCTTGGTCCGGTCCCGCATTCGCCACCGGAGGGAGGTTGCCCGTGCCCACCGTGATCTCCATCTGATCGGCCGGGCTCGTGAGACTGCCGTCGCTGACCGTGAGGGCCACTGAATACAACCCGGATATGTCCGCCGTAAACGTCGGCATCGCCGCGGTCGTATTCGTGAAGACCGCATTGCTTCCGGTAGGTTGTGTGACGATGCGCCAGTTATAGGTGACTGGCGTATTGTTCGGGTCATGACTCGCCGTTCCGTCCAGCGTGATGGCTCGCCCGACAACCGCGCTGCGATCGGGGCCGGCGTTCGCACGAGGCGCCACATTACCAGGCACGCAATCAATGCTGACTGAGTCCGGCTGGCTAGCCACTCCGCTGGCTGTGACGACCAGGGTCACTGTGTAGCGGCCGGCGATATCAGGCGTGAACGTGGGCCGAGCAGAGGTCGCGTTAGTCAGAGACACGGTACTGCCCGGTGGTTTCTCCGTCAGCGTCCACTGGTAGGAGACAGGGGCACCAGACGGGGCATGGCTCGCGGTGCCATCCAGCGTCACCGCCGTCCCAACAGGGGCCGTCTCATCGCCTTGTGCCTGCGCGGCGGGGGCGGCACTCCCGCCGTCCGGTCCACCCGCATTCCCGCCACCCCCACAACCCGATAAGAGCAACACCAGAACAAGCAACCCGTTCCATGTCGTAGCTGCGGGCCATCCTTGGGGTCTCATGCGTCCTCCTGGTGCGGGGGATCGGCTGGAAGAAGTGTGGTCAAAAGTACTTAGTGCATTATTCGACAGTACTTTGGATTGGAGAGGGTCCCCTATGAGGTCTAACCCGAGGCCCGAATCTTATTCTCCCTAGGTGCTGCGTTGTGGTTTTGGCGGCCTCATCGTTCTGAGGGAGGCGTCGTGACACTTTCTACACCGCATGCCACTTTGCCATACGACCGGTTGTGACAGATTTGTGACAAGACACGGCGGAACGGGAAAGGAAAGAAGGGCGAGACGTAGATACAAGGGAGTGCTCTAAACTGCGGTATATCTGCGATCTGGGGGGAAACCGTTGCAGTAGCGAGCACTACGAAACACCGTTGATTTGACCTTTTAAGGCGAGGGCCCTGGGTTCGAGTCCCAGCGTCTTCGATGCCTAAAGACTTGGCATAATTCCCGAATGGGTCTAGGTGAACATCGAAGGACATCGATTTGACTATGAGGAAAGAGGCCGTATGCCGATTACGGTGCAGCGCAACCGACCGACCTCCTTTCGAGTTGTTAGTTGCGTAGGTTCGTTCCCTACAAGTGAGGTCCTATTGCCCCAAGGCGGTGAGAGCAGCACGGAAGCACCTCAGTTATGGAGGTAGGTACCTGCCTACAGACAACACTTCTTTTGTCGGCCATACTCAGGTGCAACATAGGAGGTGTGCTATCGCATCCATACTGGTCATCGACGACGATCCACAGATTCCTCGTTTCCTGAGCCAGGTACTGGAAGGGGAGGGTCACGTTGTCCAACAGGCGAGCAATGGATGGCAAGGCTTCCACATCGCCAAGATGAGTTCTCCTGACCTCGTCATCACCGATGTATTGATGCCCGACATGGATGGATTGGAACTGACGGTCGCGTTGCACCGCCAGTCCCCAGGGACCAGGCTCATCGTATGTTCTGGCAGCGCAGACCAGATGGAGTATCTCCAGGTCGCCAAGATCCTAGGCGCCCACCGAACACTGACAAAGCCACTGACTGTGGCACACCTCATTGATGCGGTGGGAGCTGAGTTGCAAATGGCGGCTGGAACCAAAGCGAACAGTTTTATCACAGGGTGAACGCGCCAACGAAATAATCGTGGTGGTTTCATAAGATGAAATCCAGCTCAAGCGGGTAGCTTGCATGGCTGATGATCAAACCAATCGATCGCAAAACAGGCAGCGAGGCGCGGGTCGCCAAGGCGGTTTCACTGAGCGTAAATCCACTCGGTTTGGTCTTGAGGTCACGTGCCTGTATGCCATTGAAACTGGCCATGAGTGGCATGGGACGCTCGTCAACCTTTCCCGCGGAGGGTGTGCCGTTCGCACAACAGCACCGGTCAAAGCAGGTGACTCAGCCTGCATACTGATTTTCCCCTCACCGAACCAATCTCCGATTGAGGTTAGTCTTGCCGTGCTGCGGTGGGCGACCAATGCGGCATTCGGTGCCGAGTTTATCAAGGTAGCTCCTGCAGACACAAAGCGCTTACAAGACTATCTGGCAATCTTCAAAACTGGGATGTAGTCCGGTTCGATAGACATCGCTAATCCTTCTTCCATTCTCCGCGAGCTCGCATGGTGGCGAACAGCCATGGATCGCAGGCTTGTCCTCTATAGCTGTAACGGGCGGCTTGCGTCTCACACTAACCTCGGCCTCGCCGTCGCTTGAGCACGGGACTCTGCACAAGCGACAGAATAAAGGAACTTGAGAGGCCTCTAGGGCGACCGCATCACTCTAAGCAGCTTTCGTTTCGGTGCGCCGCTTGGCGTGAGTGGCTTTGTAGATGCGAAGCCAATGAGACTGTTTGAGCTTCTCACCGCAAATGAGGCAAATGTAGGAACCGGTCAAGTAGCCTCTTGCGGATACCTCCAGATCATAATGACAGGTATGGATGGGAGGCTTAGAAGGGGGTGCTTTGAGGGGAGAGGAAACACTCCGCATGTGTGCCAGTGTACCGCAGCGGAGCAATTTCCGCCCCGGGTATCCCCCTTGATGCCACTAATATTACTACGGTACTAGGGTAGTGCCAACTTCGATTTTGTAGGCCATCGCTGATAGACAAAGGATTCTGACTGTTCTTATAGTGTTCGGCTATTGTGTCTATGTTGCGAACCTCAAGAGAAGTGACGGGACCATTGCAACATATCTCTTTAAACGAAACGGTGCTCCAGGACCTCCATCAGGTGGCCAGCCGCGTGCAGGCGCTATTGCGTGGGCGTCCATCTTTAACGGATGCCGAGCAACTATTCATCGAAAACCGCCTCATGATGATGCAGATCGAATATCAACAATGGGTTAAGCACAAATACAAAAGCGAAGGGAATCGAGACCACGATCCGGGCAAGTTATCATCACCCACGAAAAGGTAGTCACAAAAGGGCCAGCGACCATCCCGGTATATCTGGCTAGATCTGTGGTATCACAAGCGGCGGAGTGCAGAATGGACCGCCGGTACGAATTGTTGCTACAGCCCCTGCGTCCGGGCCGCTTCGGCCACGGAGGTCTCCCCCCTTCAGGATAGTCGCGCCCACGCGCCACGCACCGTTTGGCCGTCCACCGTTCAATCGGTTCGCTTGCGTCTGCTGCCATCTCGCCACCTCCTCAGTCCGCTCAGGACCATGTCTTGAAGGTGCTCTCAATTTCAAGAGGAGCAGGATAGGAGGCCAAAGAGCAGATGAAATGTGAGCGTTGCGGTGAAATCATGCGGGAGAATCTGATATCCCTCTGTGGGCATGGCGGCAGTAAAGAATGTATTGGTCTCAGCTGATACCGGCTCAGGCGGAAGGCGAGATCCAATCTTTCTCGATGTGCAGTACCCGCAGTACCTAACCTAGGTATGGTCCCTTCCTCCGCTGTTGGTTCCAACCAATTCAAAGCGTGAACTTTGTCTAAATAGTGACTACACAAGGGAAGTTTTAGCCACCTATATTGCACACCTAGGGGTATCCCTAGATCTTATTTATAAGGTATTGATGTAAGGTGTTGCCCTAGTCACTTAGCTCAACGACCTCAGGAATACATCCATCCTGCTCTGATAAAGCGGCCTCTTTTCGTCGCTCCGGCAGGTTCTGAACTCTGGTAGGGCTCTCATGGTTCTAGGTGTATTGATCGTCGAGGACGAGGCAGTCGTGGCCGCCCATTTGGCCGGTCAGGTGGAACGCTTCGGCTATCGGGTGATTGGCAAGGTCTCGACTGGTGAGCAAGCCATGGCAGTGGTTCGACGGGAGCTGCCTGATCTGATCCTCATGGACGTGCGTTTGGGAGGACGGCTCGATGGCATTGAGACCGCTGAGCGACTGCGGTCTGAGTACCAGATCTCCATACCCATTTTGTTTCTGACGGCGCACTCGGACGAAGACACTCTGAAACGAGCGAGTTTGACAGGACCGCTCGGCTATGTGCTCAAGCCCTTCGACGATCGCGACCTGCATACCCAGATTCAACTCGCACTCTATAAGTCGGAAGCTGAGACAGAGAAACAGCGTGCCGCCGAGTTGCTCCGTGAGAAGGAGGAGCGGCTCCAGCTGGCGATGCAGGTGGCAGGACTGGGCGCATGGGAAACGGATCTGGAAGCGGGTCACTATGTGTGGGATGAGCGCATTCCGGCATTGCTTGGTCTCTCGTCTGAGCATGCGGCCGCTCGTTCAGGTCAATTGGCTGACTTTATTCACCCCGATGACCACACCCGTGTGCTACAGGAGTTTAAGGGGGCTTGTGCGCGGAAGGAGCCGTTCGATTCGCAGTTTCGAGTGATCCACACCGACGGAACTGTACGCTGGTTTGCGAGCCGTGGGGAAGTGGTGGCCAGCCACCGTAAAAACCGGATGGTCGGTATTGTCCAGGACATCACGGAGCGGAAACATGCCGAAGCCGAACTGCGTCGATGGAAAGAGGAGTTAGAATGGCGCGTGGAGGAACGTACGCAGGCCCTCGTGGCGTCTCAGAGCAAACTGCGGGCCCTCGCCACTGAACTTAATTTGGCCGAGCAACGCGAACGGAAGCGGCTTGCCGCCGAGTTGCACGATCATCTCGCGCAGCTCCTCGTGCTCGCCCGCATCAAGTTGAGCCAAATAAGGGTGGCGGAAGATCCTATCTCAAAATCGAAAAGTGACGAGTTGCTGCGGGAAATGGATCAGACCCTCAGTGAGTCAGTCTCCTACACTCGAACCCTCGTCGCAGATCTGAGCCCTCCCATCTTGCATCAGTTTGGACTCTATGCCGCGCTGAGATGGCTGGTGGAACGGATGCAGCACCAACATCGCTTATCTGTCACGTTCAGACCATCGGCCGAAAAACGGCTGGACCTCCCGGAGGATAAGGCGGTGTTGATCTTTCAGTCCGTCCGAGAGTTGCTCATCAATGCCGCTAAGCATGCGCACTGCAAGCAAGCGGTTGTCGAGACGAAGATATCCTCTGACGCATTACACATCGAAGTGCGAGATGATGGGGTAGGGTTTGACCCCGCATCTACGCGAGTCACTCCGTCGGGATCTTCCCTTTCGTCGCATTTCGGACTCTTCAGTATCAGAGAACGCATGGAGGCATTGGGCGGGAACTTCAATATTGCATCCGAACCCGGGAAAGGGGCCATCGCAACGCTCATACTTCCATTGTCCGAAGGATGTGTTCCTTCCGTTGAGGCATTCAGCCCTCAGGTGATGGAGTCCCATCCCATTCAGACTCCGTCTTCTCCGACCGAGAAACGAGTAGAGCCAACCACAATCCAAGTGTTGTTGGTTGACGATCATGGCATGATGCGGCAGGGCTTGCGCTCGGTGCTTGAGGGATATAGCGATGTCTTAGTCGTTGGAGAAGCGTCGGATGGACAGGAAGCCGTGCAAGCGGCTCATGAGCTGTTGCCCTGCATTGTGGTAATGGATATCAATATGCCCAAGATGAATGGCATCGAAGCCACCAAACGCATTAAGGCCATCCATCCGGAGATTGTCATCATCGGTCTTTCGGTGAATGCGGGACCCGATAATCAAGCCACGATGTGCGGGGCCGGTGCTCACACGGTGCTGACGAAGGAAGCAGCCGTAGCGGAATTATACGGGACCATACTGGAAGCGTTACGGAAAGCACGTCACATGGCATGAGACAACTATCCGAGGGACATAGCAGACCCTCCATTTGGCCAGCAGTCCCTTCTCGCGCTCCATTTATCAGTGATTCTACATAGGCCGGTTCTGTGAGAATTCTGATTGCAATTTCACGGACGTCTTAAAGTTACACGATTATGGCTCTCTCTTGGACGGCCTGGCCCGCCTCTTTTAATGCTGGGACGACCATATCCACATCAACATTTGGTGGCATTACCCCGACGGAACGTTGGTGCAGCAGATGGGGAACAGTACGGACTCTTCGTCCTGCCTACCGGGGAACTGCTGAATGGCGCCATCAACGGCGTGGGTCTGTTCAATTGGAACCCGGATCCGAAAGCCTGGGTAAGAGGATCGTTTCGCTGGGTCTTTACGACATACGGGCCGGCCGCGCCGTTCAACGGCGGGCCGCATACATTGGACGTGCCGGCCGGCTATTATGGAGCATCAGCGGGGCGTCGCGATGACCCCCGACGGCACCGCCTGGTTTGCCAGCCTCACGCAGGGCCTCGGCAGCTATAACGATACGACAGCCCGGGGTGAAACCAGTCAGATCCGGACCTACACCACTGTGCCAGGCTGCCGAAGTCCGGCTTCATCGACCTCACAGCCGATCCCGATGGGACACTGTGGCTCGTGCACAACAGCGGAACTCTGCTCCGCTTCAACCCGGCCACATTGTCGGTTCAGGCCTGGCCCAGCATTTCTGGTCGTGGATACCACGGTGGTGCCGCGCGCCGTCTATATGTCGATGGAATGGGCTGGCCGCGATCCGGGCGAGGTAGAGATTCCGCCGCTGAGGTGAGTTCTGCCCCAATCTTATGGACACCTTACTTAGGTCCCATAATGGGCCAGGAGGGGTGTCGGGAGCACGACGGAAGTTTTTAACCTCGAAGACCCGCTCCTGAGCCATCGTGACAAAGCGGATTGCTCCATACAATCCATTGGTGTCTGTCAGCGCAAGCGCGTGAGTACCTTGGTGCCGAGCCGTAGCGCATAACGCTTCGAGTGAGGGCACCGCTCCAAGCGGTCTCGCCTCGTAACATCGAGAAATACATCATATCTATGGATGTATCGTATTGAAATAGCACATGACATGCTGGCTGGAAAAATTTTTACAAATTTTGTGATTCAGAGGGCGATGCTTGAGATATAGTCTCAAGTGCTGCTGTTTTCTTCGTTGCCAAGGGTCTAGCCCTCGGTGAAAGGAAGGGTGATGTGGCCGTCACCCTTCCTTTTTTATTCGTCCCTGCGCTCAATCGTCGAATCGACTCCATCAGATCACAGCGCATCCGTGACCCGACCTCCGCAGTAAAGAACATCACGAGCCTTCCTTCTTCTCTTCTGATCAAAGATTGGAGAGAAAGAAGATCTAAGGGAGGATAGAAAAGCGACAACACATCGCTCAACATCCACTGCCAATTAGTTGGACCAAGTCGGAGCGTTAGAGAATGACGAATGGCCGACTGTGGGGAGGGGAGGATGGGGAGGGAGGCGATGTGGCCATCGCCTCCCAGAGCAATTACTTCTTCTTGCCCTTTGCCGCCGTCTTTTTCGCGGCTGGTTTCTTTGCTGCCTTCTTCGTCGCCATGAGTCGTTCACCCCCCTTCCAATATCTGAATGATGACTGCTACGTGGGATATATCAGAGTCTGTAGTCGTTCGCAAAATGTTTGTGCGCCTACACGCGCAGCCGACCGCGCAACCATCATCATCGTTTCGGGCCGCAGCGAGATTCGGCGGAAGGGTTCACAGCCTGGCGGCTCTTTCCGTTACGTCATCTGCGAGAATTCCTGAAGTCATGTCACAAATGTGCCCAGGCCTTTAGCGAGTACGCCACTGCGTTGATCATGGCGCAAACCGTGAAGCGTCCAAGCCGTGAACATCCTGCGACTTTCGCACCAGGCGCCGTACCCAAGAGAAAGGGCGCAGTTTTCAGCGTTGTGATGAGCTGGCTTGAGTCGAAGCAAGTGGTGGATGCGGATCTGCCTCAAAGCCTTTGCATTCCGCGACGCGAAGTCAGATCACGAATGGTCGGAAACGGCCAAGTGCGGAAGTTCAGTGCCAAGATCGCACCGCCATAAAGCGGCCTCAGCCCTGCCGCGTTAACGCCGCTCGTAACCGGCGCCTGACGGAGTGTTGGCGACGGAAGATACCGCGAGCCAGCGGAGCGCGCTTGCGGGCGTCTGGTTGACGAGCATGTTAGGACACACGCTATTCCTCAGAGAATTTTTCGCGTAGTTGACGTACTGATTGATAATCTCAGGGGTTAAAGCGTCTCGGTCATCAATAATGCCGTGCACCAATTTGTTTCGTAGTTGCTGGAGGCGTTCGAAATCACGTACGTCTTCCTTCGAAACAAGATCGGTTCCGCGCAGGAAGCGGGCCGCTTGAAGCATACTCATGCCTTGTGACCCCGTGGGCGAGTGATCCTGCGCCATTGAAACGAGGGACCGCTCGAGATCGATCCATGCCTCGAGAAAGTCGCCGAGAAGACGCTCTCGGCCGGCCTGGGGATGAACAAGCTCAATGCCAAATAAGTTCTTGAAGAGAACGTTAGCGAGTTGCGCGTAGACGTTCACCTTGTCGCGCTCAACTGTCAGACCATTTCCCTGGTGATAAAGCTCGTTTCGGAGTCGGTGGTACCACTCGATTTCACCGAGATCGATTCCCAATAACTTGTCGTGCGCATGTCGCTCGATCGCATCGAGAAGGGCCGGAAAACTCTCGGAAATTTCGTTCAGTTCCTTTCGCGGAACGTGAAGCCCCGTAATACGCTTGGGTAGACCGAGGTACGTCTTGATCGTCAGCTCGACAGCGTTGTCGATGGCAATCATTGCAAGTCGACGGTTCGTGTCCGTGTCCTCGTGCAGAAGGCCAAGCCCGTGCCTAAGTATCTCTCCGGGACCAGATGCCCAAGGTGGTAGGCTGTTGGTTGGCACCTCGTGTCTCCTTGTGCCCTAACGCGCAGCATCAGCGGTGGTGCTGAGCGCCGTCCGCTGCATGCTGTTGTTAGGCTGGTCTGGCATTGTCATTTGACTGCTGCAACTACCGCTTTGAAAGGGACCTATACCACTTGCGCACAGTTGCGCCCACCGACCCATCGTCATACTTGAAACATTCGGCAAGGGAGTCGATGGACTTAATCACGCCGCTGAGTACCGGCGCCGAGAGACTGCTTCCCGATCCCGTCTCGTAGTGGCTGACCCAGTTACCGACAATGGCGGGCACATGCGCGGTGTCGATATCCTGCACCTGCTGCGAATCGAGCACGAGCGTTCCGGCTTTCCTGTGGAGCTCGACAGCAGAGGTGATGGCGTCGAGACAGTTGCTGACCATCCGCGACGTGTCCTTGATCGCAAAGTCTATCGGAACCGGGATATCGACCCTGCGTATGATCTGCTGGAGCTTGTACTCTAGGTACTGCCGAATGAGCGGCTCGGCCTGCGACACTTGGCCTGCGGAGAGAAGCGAGGCGATCGTCGTCTTGAGGCGATCTGCGCCCTGCGCCTGGTGCAAAATTGCGCCCATCGGCGGCGATCCCTGAAGCTTGTTATGGTGCCATCCAGTCGTGCCGCCGAGCCGGTCGAAATACTTCTCCAGCAAGCCATCGTGGCTTAGGATGATGAATTGGAGGCCGTCAGTGTTCTGCGGCTGCTGTAGTTTCGTCCGTATCAGCTCCATCAGGAAATACTGGTGCCCGGCGTCGAAACTCGACGTGACATCATCCAGGACAACGAACCGCGGCGCGCCGGAATGTTTCAGCGCGGCGGCGAGGAAAACCGAGATCGCAAGCGCGTTGCGGTAGCTCTCCGACAACAGCGCCCGCGCGGATAACCTGTGCTGCCCGTGGAAATCGCTGAGCTGCACATGAAGGTCTTCCCTGTCGTCAGCGCGTTGCAGGTCGGGGACCACGTCGCCAACCTGCATGATCTCGCGGAACATGGACTTGTACTCCGCGTCAATGCCCTTGATTCTGGCTTTCGACAAAGCCGCCTCAGCCTCGGCAAAGACCGTCGTCGCTTTCGAGATGAACGTCTTCCATCTCTCGCGAACATCGAGACGCGACTGCTGCGCGCTCTCTTCCTGCTGGTTGTTCCGATAGAGCTTCAGGGCGTCCTTGAACTGCCGCCCATACTCGACCTGCTCCGTGAGTTGGACCAGCGACGGCGGCAGTTCCTTTTCAAGCGCCTCCTTCCGGCCCTGCGCGGTCATTAGAACGCCCGCGACTTTTGCCGTGAGACCGGAGGTCCATGTTACAGCGGCAGCCAGGTCATCTCTGGAGATATCGCCCAACGCAAAGTCCGCATCCATAGCGGCCAATTGCCTGGCCTGCGGCTCAACCGCGAGGGGTGCTGCCGCTTCATGGGCCGAAAGGCACTTCTTCCACGCGGATGCCTGCCACATATCCTTGATTTCCGAGATCTTGGCTGCAGCTTCCGCGTACTGGGCCAATTGCTCGTCAACGTGCCCGCGTATAGACGACGAAAGGTTGCTGTCGCACAGCGGACACTTTTCGTCCTCCGTCCAGGCACCTTTCGAAATCACCTCCCTGGCGGACTCGTACAGGCGCTTGAAAAGGTCGCCGCGGGTCAAAGTAAGCAATCTGTCCCGGTCGTCGATCAGCGCACCAATCTTGTGCTGTTCGTCCGCTACAGCCGCGAGATCGTGAACGACGAGTGCTTCTAGTGCGGCGATAGACTCGACAGCCTTCTCGAGCTCACGCCGCTTCTCTCCCGCTTCGGCCGTCTTAATCGCCGTCTTTATCTTGCCAAAGTCTATGTCGTTCAGGGCTTTGCCGACGAAGTGGGCTTTCAGGAGTTCCACGTTACCTAGTGCGGAGGTGACTTCGTCGGCGCATTCGTCAAGCTTAACTATGTCTTCAAGAGGCTTGCCCGTAACGTTCTCGTAGCTCGATCTCAGGGTGACGAGAGCCTGCTGCGCAGCTTGTTGTGCGGCACCGATTGCCGTGGTCAGAACCTTGATCTCAAGGTCAGTATTGAGGGTGCGGGAATCGGAGGCGGCCTGGAGCGCCTGCCGGCAGTCGGAGTAGTCGGCGAGGCCGAGCAAAGCCGAAAACGTCCGGCCTCTCTCCAGGGGAGATTCCTCAATGAAACGGGCGAACGTCCTGTAATCGAGCAGCGCGAACGCCTCCTTGAGAGTCGCAAGGAACGCTTCTGGATCGGAATGCCCACTCGGGCTGGTGACCGTTCGGTTGCCGCCTGCGTCTCGGTCAATACGGATGGAAATGGGGGCGGTACCGTCGTCACACTGGAACTCCAGGGCAATGGAGGCGGTGTTCTTTGAATGGAAACGGTTGCAGTAGTAATCCTGCGGCCGTTCCTGCGCCTGGAGTGACTGGAGCTTCGGGATGGCCCCGTGGATTGCGTAGCACAGGGCTTCGAAAATGGAGCTCTTCCCGATGCCGTTGACTGCAAACACGGAGTTGACGGAGTTTGGCTCGAAGCCGATATCGAGCGGATCGTTCTCGTTGTTGACGCCGCGGAAGCCCTCGACAGCTAGCCTGGTGAGGAAGTAGCGCGACATCATGCCCCGCCATTTGGCTTAGCCGGATTAAGGAGCGAGTCTAGCGCCGATGCGACCTTGGAGTTGAATTCGCTGCGCGCCTTCGAATCCCTCTCGCCCTCGCGGACGACCGCGATCAGCGCAGCCCAGTTGTCGCGCAGAATGATGGCCATGTCTGCGTCAACCTTTTCTAGGCTCGCGAGGAACGTTTATTAATTGTCCGAGAAGCTTTTCGCTTCATCGAAACGAAGGCTTGCAGGCTGTGCGTCCTGATCGGTCATTTCATCAGCCTAAATTCGTTTAGGCTGATCCGCATAAGAACCGGATCTGCCATTGTTCTACCCGCGTAAAACACCTTCAATGATCGTGAACATTATCCCATCATCGACGGTGGTGCAATGCGTTACGACCCATCGACCATGTATCACTGGTTCTTATGCGGATCGGCGTAAGACCCTCCCTTCTGATACCGGTCGGTCGTGTACTTCGGCTTTGGGTCGAAAGCGGTCGTTTGACGCATGTACCAGATTTGTTCTTAACAGCGCATTACACAGAAATGCGACGGTAGGTACGAATCGAGAAAGGCATAGGAGCCTAGTAGGAGGGCGTATTCTAGAAGGGCTAATTAAGGTTTAGGGATATACACAATAGAAGAAGTGGCCTGCTCTCGTTAAGAGTTGTCTCGGAAAGGGGCCAACGTCAGTGCCAGAAAGTTCTCCGTTTGACCTGTCTCGATTTTAGGTGAACTTACGCTTCAGCCTCGGCGAGGGCTGGGTCTGCAGCCGCTTATGATATAGTCCAATATCATAAATAGGTCTTTCCAAACGGCTCCGTAAAGCGCTACACTGTCGCCGCCATGAGGACGCCAGTTAATTGGGAGCCGCTCCGGCGCCAGGTCATTGCGCAAGGGGCCTCGCCGCAAACACGTCGCGCCTACGCCAATGTATTGAAACAGTTTATTCCGTGGCTCAAGACCGAGCGCCGTAATCGCCTCACGAAGGAGGCTGTCCTCAGCTATCGCAACCAGCTCATAGGCCGGAAAGCAGCCTCAGCCACGGTGGCCCAACATTTGAACGTGATTCGGCAACTCTCGCTTGCCGCGGCTGAGGGAAAACGTCTTAACCCTTTTGTCGCGACGCAAATCCAAAAAATCAAGAATCCTCCGGCTTCACCTAAGCGTCACCTGACATGGCTCCAGGCAAAGGAGGCACGGCAACTTCTTACGACACCAAATCTTCAGACCCTGCGCGGTAAACGGGACTTTGCAGTTCTGCAGCTACTCACATCCTGTGCGCTCCGCCGCGCGGAAGTTATCGTGCTGGAAGAGAGACATCTCTCTTATGCAAAGAACGCAGGATGGCAGATCGCCGACTTTATGGGTAAAGGGAGAAAACGCCGGTCTGTGCCGGTGCCCGATCACGTCAAGGCAGCAATCGATGACTGGCTGAAGCATAGCTGCATCGGAGAGGGACCTATATTTCGTGCGGTCTCTGCTCGAGGACGCTGTACAGGGAAAGGCCTAACGACCCAGTCGGTCTATAATATTGTTAGGCAATACGCCAAACTAGCTGGGATCAACCGCCTTGCACCGCATGATCTGCGGCGGACGTGTGGCCGGCTTTCGTATAACAGGTATAAAGACATTCGAAAAACACAGCGCTTGCTTGATCATGCTTCTGCTCTTACAACCGAGCGATACTTAGGCCTTCATGAAGACGACGAGACGCCGGCAAATGCGGATATCGGGTTAGATCTAAGAGAGCATCAGAACAGATTGCGGCGGGCGGTTTCCTAAACCCCTCCGGGGATTTTCTTAAACGCCGCCAAAAAGCAATAACTGACGTCAGGGCAGCATGCGTGCCGAAGAAGCGGCCTGCTCTCGTTAAGAGTTGTCTCGGAATGGGACCAACGTCAGTGCCAAAAAATTCTCCGTTTGACCTGTCTTCTTTTCAGGGGAGCTTACGGATTGGCAGGCCAGACGTCGTCCAATGTCATCGCCGAGTCCAGGTTGGCTTTTGTTGCATATCTCAAGCCTTGAAGACCCTTCAAACGAGTCCCTTGTTTTATAGGACCTATCTCTGCTGCCTTACCGATGAAATTAACAACCGCTTTACCGGTGTCGCCCCAAGGTTTAATGCAACGGACTCGAGCAATATGGGTTATTGCTGAAATGGGAGCCACTTGGTACCCGGCGATATACTTAATCTGAGGGCTTATTAATGGGTGAAGTCTGATAGCATGCCATCGATTCTCTCCTAAGAACACTCTATCAAATCCTTCTTTCCTGGCAGGCACAACCACTGTGTCTATCTGACTAATATCTTTCCTAATCTTGCTCATTTACTTCTGTTTGCGATTCCGGTCCCTAGCGTAGGACCTTCTCCGACCCTAACAGAGGCATCCTGGAACGTCACCCTGGCACTGGTACAGCGTTCATGACTGCCTTTTCAGATTCAGATAGGCCGAACAGGTCTGAAACAATTTGATTTATGTTATTGCGAAGATCAACTGCGCAGCGCTCCTTGATAGTCCTTTGATGCGGTATCCTGCATGCTGCTATAGCCTGGATAGTTTCAATGAGCTCAGCTACTAACCTTTCAATTTCGGCTCGGACACTGGGTTGGGGGCTTGGGATGGGAAGGTTTTCGATAAATTGCTTACCGTGAGAGTAATACCCCCCACGGAATGTGCTGGTATTACAGCGTACAAAGGCCTCGCTCATCGGATGATTAAGTATCGCCATAAGGTACAAATTTGTGTAATTGCTGCCAGGCCGAGCTCGAAGTAGGTAATAGGGCCCGTTGCCTCCGCCTGTCACTACGATGTTTTGGTCGTCGTATGCATACCGCGGCTCCAATGAAAGCGCAGGTAAAATGATTTTCGGGGTGTCAAACTTGATAAGACTTTGGGAACGACCGAATTGATAGAACTGCGAAGTTGCATTCGTTCCACCAGTGACGTTTCTTCTACCAAGTTCAACACGCCGAGCTTGAAGGTAGTCCAAGCAGCCTGGGAAATACCGGGCCATATCGTTAGGTGAAATAAGTGAAGCCACGGTGCGACTGTTTGCTGCCATAATCTTGTATGGGAATATTATCCATGCGTTTGGTTCGGGCTTGGCATAAGAGAACAAAGGCACATCTAGCAAGCATGGACGCAGAATTCCACGTTCGATTGGCCAGTCACGGCCGTTCCAATGTAGCAAGACGGTGTCGGCGCTTTCGCCTGTACTATTGAATATGTAAATTTTGTCGGCACTGGTCTGGACTCCAACAAAAATCTCCGCTATACGCCCCAGGCGGTCCGGATACGCTGCATTTATACGGTCAAACAGAGCGCGGGTCTCCGTATTGGCGAACTGCCAATTATCCTCGCCCAAAGTATCTACAGGAATATCTGATAGGATTCCTTGTTTCCCATATCGCCAAGCTTCGAGGGCACCAGGACGTTCCAAGCGGATCGAATTGTGTCCGGCCTTATCCAGAATGAGGATGCAGGTGTAATTGGCAATTTCGCTGCCAAAAACATTTTTCACTCCAAAATGAATTATCTCTTTCAGCAGTCTTCCAGCGCCCATAATGTTCCTTAGCGCCCTGCCCGCCTGAGTGTTCATGAATTTGTGAGGAGTAATCAGCCCGACCCGACCGTTAGGTTTTGAGAGCATAAGTGAGCGTTCTATAAAGAGTGCATATTTGTCGAAGTTGTCTTGGCGGGCTGTGATATAGGGAGATCCTTCGCTCTTGTAGAACGCCACTTCTTCCGGAGAATAGGTGGTCATCGTCTGGATCCGGATATATGGAGGATTCCCTACAATGACACTAAAGCCGCCTTGGCTCACCTCGTCTGGGTAATCATATGACCAGTTCATCGGGTTGATTTTCTCAGAGAGCGTCGCAGACATCTGACCACATGCGGATGCCCACTCTGTCGGCGAAACAAGACTATTCCCGCAACGAATTATTTTATCTAACGAAGGTAACGCTGGAATGTTGAGTCGGGTCACGTAATCGCGTAAATCACTAGCAGTTTCCTTCTCGATCAACTTGAGCAGAAGACTGAACCGGGCCACTTCAACGGCGTTGGAATCGATATCGACGCCGCGAATGTGAGCCAACATGATCCGACGCTTTTCTTCGAAAGTTAGCCGCCACTGTCCATTATTTGCGGCACAAATGGTACGCCCTATGTGGGCTGGGGGGTTATTGGTAATGTACCAATTCAGATAATGATCAAGAATTAACTCATAGGCTGACAGAAGGAATATTCCTGAACCACAACAGATATCGGCGACGGTGAATCCCGTCAGTTGTATTGGGCTTTTTCCATTTAGGGCGGGGGCTAGTGTGCGCTCCACGATAATATCTGCTATGTAACGAGGTGTCGGCACTACGCCACCACTCTCACGGACTTCCGGCTTACTCACGATTTGAACGGTGCCATCGGCAACCGTGATTTGTTCCCCTAGGAACTGCTCATATATTTCTCCGAGTACCTCCGTTTCAATGACAGCAAAAGTATATGGACTTTGTGGGTAATACAGTTGTGTAATGATGCATTGTAAGACATGATCGCTTATTTGAATGCCAAGGCGCGCATCCTCTAATAGACGAAAAAGCCCAGAATCATAGAACTCATCTGCACGACGAAGTATCTGCATTAAGGCACTAAATGTGTCACTCGCCGGCAAATTTTTAAGAGTCTGATACGTTTCAATTTCGCGATCTTCACATACACGGAGGAAGACAATGCGTGACAGGAAAAGCTGAACCGCATAGGTCAGCTCTGCCGGCGTGAGATCAGGTGAATTGGCATGAATGTCTATCGCAAGGTACTCCCTCCATAATCGTACCTGGCTAAGGAAATAGTCGTCGAATTGTTGGGCTCCATGCCTAGTGGCACCTACGCCAAGGAGCCGGTCGAACTCACCCAAGTGGACGGCTTGGCGAGAAAGCAAGGGCCAGAGTTCATCAAAGTGCAAGTCTAATTCGTCATATCTTGAAAAGAAACGGCGTGCGACATGAGGCTCGTCTGTATCGAAGGGAGCATGAAGGCAATCATAGACTGCGAGTTGGTAGAAATTGGTAAGAATAGAAATTGGCAAGCTTGCAGAATAACCGTAGCGGCGCGTCTGGAATGCGGACTCTCTAGATCGATCTATATTTATGCTAGGCTTTTTGGCTTCGACGAAAAGTTTACGCTGCCTTGCGAGACGCAGCTCATAGTCAGGCCTTTTGGAGAGTTTCTCAGGACCGACCTCGACAGTGGCTTCCTCGATGACTTCGCGGAATGCCATGGGCTGTGTCCTAGTGTTGTGGACATCCCATCCAAACGCTTCAAGCAAAGGCGTTATAAATTCGGTGCGCGCCTGCGTCTCGTTATAGTCAAGACGAAGAAAATCTTGTTCATTTCGCCGAAAATTTTGGACTAGCTCTGCAACACGCACCCGAGCAAGAACCTTGTCCGGGTTCTCCGTCATAGTGCAGTTGGGGCGGGGCGGTGTCGACGACGAGCCATTCTCCGGTCCCGCATTTTAATCCAAATATCGCGTAGCATGCGGCATTCGGCCGAGGATAAGCCCATGTGGCCCATGAGTACGATGCGCGCATTCTCTTCCAAGACCTTACTCAATTGCCCAGCGCGCGTCAGTTTGTCACACTCCAAAAGCGGCATTGCACCGTTTAGGTGGGCGGGTACAAGCAGGCGCTCCGCTTCTGTGGGTTCAAGCTCTAGAACGCCGCCCCCGTAACTTCGACCTTCAATTTCTGCGGATGCGGCAGTCAGCCAAGTGTAAGTATTAGCTATTACTCGTTCATAGTCTTTATGCTTAGAGGTCACTCGGTGGATGGTATCTGTTGACGTGGCTTCTGTTCTGTTCAATATCATTCTTGGGAAGTCATAGATTTGGCGAAAAAGAAAGCCATCCGGTGTCCAAACAGAAGGAACCTCGTACCAGGGAGATCGTATAGAGCACTTATATCCCTTATGAACATCATTAGCCTCGCCAAACCTGACATAGCGCGCCAAAGCTCCCAATGGTCTCGAATTCTTTGGCGATGCGACGTGAAGCAGGTGGACTCGATCACCGGCAGTAGCCATGGATTTCCAATCTGCCTTAGATAAGGTAGCGCCCTTCAGATGCGCCGACCGTGAGACAAGAGGCTTAGTGTAACCCTCTAGCCCAAGATCCTTTACTTGGACACTTGTCAGCACAAAAAACTCATTCTTGCCCGTCACGACACCTACATCGACGTTAGCGTGAGTCGAAAGATTGGTTATTATGGCCGATGTGCGCATTGCCCGCATGAAGGCAATCTCCCGCTCTGCCAGAAAATATTTAAGCCATTTTTCGCTATCATGGTGGATAGTTTTTGGCTGTGCGTTCCCAAGCACTTCGGATGGCGGTCTAGTCAGAACCTCAGTAAGGGTGTGGGCTTCTGTTAGCGTCACGCGACAGACGTTAGTGCTGGAAGGAGTAGCTAACGAACCGCTGGCTAGAAGTAAAACAACCTCTTGCTCAGCTTTTTCAAAGAATAGCTCATTACAGGCTATGATATCGATACGTTCGAATCGATCTGTCAAGAATGATCGTAGCTGTGCTGCATATGTCACTTGCAGTAATTCAGCGGGAAGTACTAGAGCTAGCCGCCCGCCTGGCTTGAGGCTAGAAGCGGCTGCAACCACAAATGGCACCCAAATATTAGTCAGCCGATTCGGAGATAACCCAAGGGCAGCCATTATCTCCATTGCTGTCGTGCGATGTGGTTCTGGGAAGGTTTGGTAACGGATAAAAGGAGGGTTGCCTACGACAGCATTAAAGGCCGGCTGTTTCGATTCTTTCCACCAAGAAAAAAAATCACCAATTTTTACGACACCGCTCTCTTTAGCTCCGAGTAAGGTATTGAGTTTTTTACGCGCAGATTTTGCTTCACTAGGAATTATTTCAACCGCAGTCATGAGCTGTGGGATCAATTTTTTAGATGAGCCCAAAGCGATGTAACGCTTTGTTGCCGCCTCAAGAAAAATGCCATCGCCACAGCTAGGCTCTAAAAGATAGTCGTTCTTTGATTGGATGGCCCAGGCACAAAGCCATTCCGCCACATCGCTGGATGTGTAGTATCCTCCCCGTAATTTGTCTTGATCCAGGATCGCGTATCTTCCGCCGCTTCGTCGCAGAGTAGTCCCATCGATCATTTGTAACTCGAGCCGTACATAGATTTGATACCTTCAATCTGGGATAGCTGCAAGCGGCAGCTCCAACTGTCCGGCGCCATACGCTTCCAGTAATCGCCTAATTGCATAGCGTCCCAGCCAACTATGTGTCAGCTTAGATTTTTGAGCTAGTGCGTCCAGCCTGGCAGATTCTTCGCCACTGAGAGTAACACTGACACGCCGTGACTTCTTTCTTGTGTGTTGCTTCATTGAGTAAATGACGTTATATGCTGCACAGTGCGGCAATCTGCGGCACATTCTAGGGCTGCCCATATCGTTGGTCAATAGATATTTTTATGAGGTGCATTTCGAAACAGCACGAAGACATTGGCACATGGGAACGGCAGACGGTAGGTACCCCCTCGGGCCTCACACGGCGATCCACCAACGCCGAGTCGCAGGCTCAACGCTCCTCGGATGGCAGATTGTTCAGACCTCATCTCAGCAGGGGGTTGCTCTATTGTGAATCCAAACCGGACGTGCAGCGCCTGGCTAAGGAATTTGGCATTCCGATGCGAGGCACCGGCCCTTCTCCCGCTGAGTTGTTTTTCGATTCGCCTCGCCAGTTGTCCTCCTAGGTTCTTTAGCTGGAAGCTGGGGTGTCCATGTGGAAAGGATGATTCCCCGTCTGATCCCAAGTGATACCGAGCAGTATCACTCAGGATAATAGATTGAAGCGGAGAGCACAGGCAGCCTGTCCGACGGGACCTGCGCCTGCCGGTATCGCCCGTGTCCACGAAGTGGGTGCCGTTGCCTGTGCCGCAATGGCGTCCTGGGCACCCTTCGTTTTTCTCAGTGGCTTGATTGTGCCGTTTGGGGTTTAAAGAAAACACGACCCACCACTGATATCGCGCAGGCCGAGAGCCCTGGAGGCCTTGCCCGGTCTCGTGACTCGCCCGCATCAGAATCGGCGCTCGTGTTATTCCTGCTGAGTGTGTTCTCGAAACCAATGAGTCAATGTGTCTTTGCCCAACACACTTGCGGCGACCTGTCGTGTGATGGCCTCTAGCTCCTTGGGGTCTGGCAACTCTTTGATCTGGTTGAGGCGGAGAAACACCAGGGCAGACAACACAGCTGTGCGCTTGTTGCCATCGACGAATGGATGGTTCTGGGCAATATGGAAGAGATAGGCCGCCGCCATTGCAGCGATATCTTCATGGAGATAGTCGTCGTCGAACTGTTGGCGCGGCATGGCGACGGCCGCATCGAGTAAGCCGTGGTCTCTCATTCCATGGGTGCCGCCGTCGATACTAATGGTGTCGGCATGGATCAAAAGAACGTCGTCTACACTGAGAAAGAGGACGCCGTCCACGGCATTAGTCCGCCAGCCGTTTCAGCATGGGACCGTAGGTCTTCCGGAGTTCTTTGATCGTCGCCTTCATCCGTTCCTGGCCCACTCCGACGTTGGCTGGCGTAATGACGAGCGCATTCCCGTTGACCGTCACTTGTAACGGTGTCTCCTCCGTGATGCCCAGTGCCTGCATGACCGGCTTCTCAATGATGAGGGCCATACTATTGCCGTGCTTTTGTAAGCGCTTTATCATGATATCTTGCGTTCCTACAATGTTATAACGCTTCCATCTCTTTGTCTAGAGGCGGTATGCGGTGTCGGTGAGCGGGAATTGGCGACTGACCTTTGAATTCGATGGGGAGGATGCTGTACTCGTCGATTACCACGATTGTCACTAGGAGGATACGACGATGAGCCGAATGCATAATCCGCCGCACCCAGGCGAAACGTTGAGAGAGGATATTTTGCCCACCTTGGGCTTGACCGTGACGCAAGCCGCGGCCCAACTGTTGCGAAGGCCGGAACACCGGTTGTGACACTCGTGCCAGTGACGGCACAGATACCCCCACGGAAGCCAGGTTTCCTCAAAGGCAAAATTCGCATCCAGAAAGACTTTGACGCCCAGTTGTCTTATTACTCGATAGCCACTCTAGCTTTGGTATCTCGCCGATTCTAAACTCCTTGCCAAAGACAGGCGAAGAGCCATTGGGCGGGCGCACCGAGGGTCTATATCAGAGCGGTGTCGCTGTGAAGCCCGAAGGGAGGAGCTTATGCTGATCCCACATCCCCACCGCACACTTACCCGAGCAGCGAACCGACCGGCAAATTGAGCAGCGGGCATGGAAGCCGGCTGAAGACACGCTCCGAGTGGCTGCCTCGAAAGACGTCCAAGAAGCCGTCGCGCCCGTTCGTTGCCATGACGACGAGCCCGGCTTGCGTCTCCTGCGCCGCTTGCACGATGGTGTCCACGACCTCTCCTTCTCGGATGAGCCTATTCCATCTCCAGGAACTGGCGGCCGGCAGCTGGACCTCGGGGCATTCCGCGTGCTGCCCAACGTACAGGACCGTCACCGTGCCGGGGGTTAGCCGAAGTCCCTCTGTGACCCAGCGAGCGGCTTCGATCGCCGGCTGGGGCGGCGGCTCTGCGGCGATCGGCACCAGTACGCTGTGGAGCGACACGGAGCCGTCCTGCGCAGAGACGAAACCCGGCCGGCCGTGGGGAATGTACAGCGTCATTTGACCGGCGCCTTCCGCGATGGGCCTTGCCACGGAGTCCTGCATCCAACTAAGCCCTGGTTCCTGCTGCCGGGTGGCTAACACGATCAAATCTGTCGGATGGGACTTCAGATACCGTAGGACGGCGCGCACTGGGTCGCTGTCGAGCGCACCCACCTTCTTTACATCAATTCCAAGCGCCGCCACGTCAGAACGCTCGCTTTGAGGCGGCAACAGGCCCCACCGTTCAAGCATCGACCGCACGCCCGCCACCTCGGACCATTCAGTGTTGTCGTCAGATGCGACATGCATGATATCCAAACTCGCTTCTCTCAGGAGAGCGATCTTCAAGGCATGCGCGAAGGCCACTTCGCTCGCGGGCGAAAAATCGGACGGATGGAAGACGTGCTGCACTCCATCGACCTGCGACGATTCGGACTGCTGAGTTTCACTCATGGTCGCTCCTCCGACAGGCAAGTACCATTGTACTGAAAAGCAACTGGCAAATGGTCTGGTGGCCCCAGACTATAAGTACACGTATCAGCCAAGGCGGTCCTCGTCTATTCGTGAGTTCCCGCGCCTCCGGGGACACAAGCGTGACATGCTGCGCGGTGAGCCGCTTGCCGGTAACCCATGTGCCGTTTCCTTCGATGGCGGCTGCCGTTCCAGGTGCTTTGCGGATCATCGGAGGCGCCATGATTCCTGTCTGCGTCAGACCGACCCGGCTCTGAGACGGAACCTCACGGTCGGGGCCGGCGTTTGCGATAGATCCCTTGCGCGCGCTTGGGTGGATGATCGGTCCCTCATGGCGTACCCGGTCTCACAGGATTTCCAGAACCTGCCGAACAATAGAGACATGCGGTCGGCGAACGCAAGATCCCGGACAAAGCACGCTACGGCTTTGCGCGAGGCCCGGCGTGCAGGGCTAATTGCCCCTGCCTCGCATAGTCAATAGCCTCGCCGAGAATCCGCGCCGCTTCCTGCGGCGCGTGGAATCCCATCGAATTCTCCGCCTCGACGAAGTCCACCATGAATTGCGCCTTGCGCTGAAGGGCTTGCGCCCCGGCCAGCGCTTCGTTGCTCCGGCCGCCTGCTCGGGCCGCACCGAGATCATGGATCAGCGCCACGAGCGCGTCCATCGCGCGATTGCGAAGATCAAATGTCCGATGCTGGATCGCTTCCACGCGATCCTTCAACTCCGCCTCCGGCCACTTGTGACAGGTCTGGCAGGCCCGATTGATGTTGAGCAGAGGGCTGCGGACGTGATGGTCGCTGACCTTCATGGCCCCTTCACGTTTGTACGGCATGTGGCAATCGGCGCAGGCGACGCCCGATCGGGCGTGGATGCCCTGGCTCCACATTTCGAATTCGGGGTGCTGCGCCTTCAGCACGGGCGCCCCCGTCTCGGCGTGGGTCCAATCCTTGAATTGCGTCTCCTCGTAATAGGCGAGCATGTCGTCGACACGGAGGCCGTTCGCCCAGGGATAGACCAGCCGCTTCTCCGGCCCCTGGAAGTAATACTTGACATGGCACTGGCCGCAGACGAAGGACCGCATCTCCTGTCTGGTCGCCATCGTGTTGACATCGTAGTTCTTCACGCCCTCCTGTTCCTTCAACGCCCGCAGGCCTTCGATAAAGGCCGGACGCGTGATGCGGAGTTGCATGGTGTCGGGCGCATGGCAATCGATACAGGTGACCGGATGAGAGACGAGCGGTCGCGCGTCGGCATAGGACAGGGCATTCATCTTGCCGAAGCCCTTGAACAGATCTCCGTCGCCGAGCTTTTTCATGGCTGTGTACACCGACGAGTGGCATTGCAGGCAGGTCCCCGGCCGCTTGGCCACGATCTGGCGTTCGGTATAGGTCTGGTCCTTCAGCACGTAGGCATGACCGCGCTCTTCGCGGAAATCATGGGCGAAGGCATAGCCGGCCCACATGGTTTTCAACCGCGGGTCTTCCTCCAGCTTGGACTGCGCGACCACGGAGCGGGGATCGGCCTCGGTCGGCGTCCGCGGCACCGCTTCGCTGCCGCCGAAGCGCGTCCGCACCTGATCCACGGTCCTGGTATAGGCGTCGTACTGGAACGGAAAATTGTTCCCCCACACGGCCGGGTCTTCGGTCTCGTCGGTCAGTTCGACGACGCGGAAGAACACCTGCTTCTCTTTCTGCTTGCGCTGGACAATGTTGACTAACAGAGCGGCCACCGCCATCGTTGCCGCGGTGGTGAGCACCAGAACCAGGATCAGTTTTCTCGTCATGCTCATAAAGTCCTCGCAGTCTCTTATTGATGACCCACGTCGCCGTGACATCGGAGACAGGTCAGGTTCTCCCTGGCGACGCCGGTCACGGTCATGGCTTCGACGATGGCCGCGTGGCACTTGAGGCAGGCTCGTTCAGTCAATCGATGCATGTGCGGTGTGATCTGGATTTCGTCGGGAAAGCGGCCGGTCGTAAAGGCGTAGGCGTGCAGAAATCCGTACATCGCTTTGGCGGCGTATGGCAATCATTACAGACCGCGACCGAGCGATGGCTGCCTTTGATCCAGCCGGCATACTGCTCCCGCATCACGTGACAATTGACGCAGGCTTCCGGATTGTCGGTGAGATAGGAGCCGCCGCGCGCGTACACGAACGTATAGATCCCGACGCCGATGAGCATGCCAATGGCGAGGGTCGCCGCCCATAGCCACGCTTCTCTGGGGATCCGACCGGCCCTGTTCATGCGACCGTTTCGGGAATAATCACCCCGTGAGGGCTGCGCTTGCGGTCGAGTGCCCGACGCTCTTCCGGCTCCAGCAGATCCGCTTCGGCGAGTTCGAGCAGCCGCGCGGCTTCCCTCAGGCAATGCGCCCAGCTGCAGCGATTCACAAACGCCATGCCCTGCGTACTGAGCGTTCCGCCATGATTCGTGTAGCCGAGTCCTGCGGTAGCGGCACCCGTATGCAACGGACCCAGCAGTCCGAGAATC
>CBDIWP010000032.1:0-40487 GCA_965285945.1 uncultured bacterium
CACTACTTTTGGGGTGGGAAGATGGCTGAAACACCTATCGGAATTCGTCCTACACTGCGTAGGCGCGACTGAGGTGCGGCTGATGAACGTGTCAACCTATCGTGGGGTCTGTCATCGTCACGACCGGTGAATTGACGGGCCTTCATAGGATGCGAACACAAGGTTGCCGCCTCGATGCAGGTTGGATGTCTTTCTACGTACAAGAGAGAAAGGAGAGGACAGGATGAATCGGAAACAGCACGCAGGGCGAGACCTTATCGACACACTCCATCGGCTGACGAACGCGGCCGAGGTCTACGTGAACCGCTCTCCCAAGGTAAAGCGTCTTGACGTGGAGCGGTCGGCCGTATTGGACGCGATTGCCGCTGCGCAGCTGGCCCTCTCGGTGCGGCGTTTACCAAAAGAGATGCGGTCTGAACGGCCGGCTTCTCCGTCCGATTCGGAACAGCGGGCGCGGCCCGAGGCCGCGCTGAAGCAAGCTGACGCGCAGATGACCGAGCTGCAGCGAGCGTTACGTCCGCTGAGCGACGAACTCGAGACCCTCAAGGCCGGCGTGGAGCGGGCGAAGGCCTTACTCCACAAAATCGAAACGAACGAACCACAGGACCAGGCCGCGTAACACGTCGGGCCAACGCCGGTCTCCTGTCCATTCGGATATCGCAATCCCAGGCTCCTCAGCTCCTGCACCGGCGCAGCCGTCAAATTACGAAGGAAGAGTCCCGCCATCAGCAAAGATTTGAGGCACGAAGCATCACGCTCATTGCAGAAGCGATACGGGTTGAAGGTGAGCAGTGGGGTGGGATCTGGTTGCTCACGATTCCATGGAGCTGGTCCATATCGGATACCTTATCAAGGATGAAGTGCGCACCGGCTGCTAAACAGGCCGCCCTTGTCTGCGGATCTAACAGGCTCGTCAATACGATCACGATCGGGGAGAGACCGGAAGCTTTGATGGCCTGCAAGACATCCAGCCCGCTTCCTCCCGGCATCTGGAGATCCAATGTCACAAAATCCGGTTGCCATTGTGACAGGGCCTTCACCGCATCGGGGACATCCACCGCCTCTCTGAACGTGGTTACGGCGGGCAAGGCATTCAGCGTCTCCCAGACTAAGTTCCGAATCAGCGCGCTGTCATCGACGATGAGTATCTTCCTGGTCATGGTCGCCTCCGTTGCCAATGCACATGGATAATGACTTGCTTACAAGAAGCGTAGCCGAAAGCCTTGAAACGATCTGTCGGAGCGCGCCGCTTTTGCGGTGAGAAGTTGGCTTAAAAACGTATCGGGATGTGTCCTACGTGGTGGTAGGGGGGGCGACTGAGGCCGGGCTTGTGGAAGTGTGGGCCTATTCCGGGCAAGGGGATCTGCGAGTCGCTTCGCCCGGGCGCGGCTCGACAGGACAAAGGCGCGCGGTCATGGCGCGTTGTCATGAGACGCTGCTTCTCGTCCAGTAGAAAGACGGCTTGTTGCCGATTGAGACTGGCTCCTGCTGAGCAGTTCCGATACATCTTCCGGTGCCCGTCGTTCAGAATCTGACGTGCGCTGCCCGGCCAGTGGCCGGCATCCGTCCGGCCGGGCTTGCCGCTTCTAAAAAAGAGTATAGGTGCGCTCGTCATTCAGCGTCCCGGTCCGCCGCCGCGGCTGCTTCCGGAGAAGCGTTCGGCGGCCTGTGGGAACGTCTGGGTCGCGGGCGTCTGCGAAAGCGAGCCATGCGGCACGCCTTGCGGCTGGATTTGTGGAAATGCCGGAATCGCCTGGGTTTGAGGGAAGGAGCCATGAGGGAGGCCCTGCGGCTGGATTTGTGGGAATACCGGAATCGCCGGAGTCTGAGAGAGCGAGCCATGAGGCACGCCCTGCGGTTGGATTTGCGGGGATGTCGGGGCCAGAGAAAACGGAGCGAAGAGGGGGGACTGCGAGAGGGAGCCATGCGGCACTCCGAGCGGCTGGATTTGCGGGAATGTCGGTTTCAGCAGCGGCGCCGCCAGGGGTGACGGTGAGAGCAATCCCTGATGGAGGGTCCCTGCCTCTCTCGACAGGTCTCCGTGAGGATGCGTATGGAGCGACGTCCGGGGCGGCAGCTGAATTGATTCGCCGGCAGGCAGAGTCCCGGCCCGGGCGGCGAGCGCTTGTTGAGCGGCCTGGAGATGCCGGTTCGCCGGATCCAGCTGTCTGGCTTGCAAGAGGAGTCCGTTGACTTGGCGGAAGGCGAGTCCCGGATAGGCATAGAGGACCGGCGCATAGATCGACTCGGTCCAGACTTGCGAGACCAGGCCGTGCGCTTCCATCTGATTCAGCACCTGCTGGCGGTCGGCCGTCAGGGCTTGGATCTGCTCCGGCGATTGGGCCGTCGTCAGAGCCTGATTGGCGGCGTTGAGCTGCTGCCGTAACTGGTCGGTTTCCATGCGCAGCGAGACCAGTTGCTGTTTAGCGTCTTCGTTCTGTCGCAGCGCCATGATGGCTTGAACGACTTCGTTGTGATCGACCTGCGCCGTAAGATCGACATGGATGACGACTGCGCCGTCTTCCATCCTCGTCGAGGTCTGCTGATCGAGCACCACGGCGATGCCGGCACTGTAGGAGCGGATCTCCTCGCGCGTCACATCCAGATTCCTGACTTCGGTCACGCTCTCCAGATAGCTCGCCGCCTGCTCGATCGCCTGCCGCTTGGCGGACTCGATGGCCACGCGCATGGCATCGCTCCGGCTGTCGTGCGCGCCCATCCGATAGTCGCTGCTGACGGTGACGACTCGGGTCGCCGGGTCGGGCGGAGCCTGCGGTTGAGCGGGAGCAACGACCCCGGCGGTTGACGTAATCTCGGTGTACAAGGGGACGGCCCGGTGGCGGTATTGCCGGGGGATCGACTGCAGTTCGTTGGTGAAGATCAGCGTACCGGCGTCATCCGTGTAGCGATAGATCTGAGTGGCCGCGAACGAGGGGGTGACGCCGCAGAGCGCGCACCACAGGAGGAGATGAGGTACAGAGCGCATCGGTGTTTCAGCGCCTCACTCCGTCACTATATCAAAAAACGGGCGCTGCCATAAGGCTCTGCAGACCCACGAAGCCTGACTCGGATCCGCTGTCATCAGGGGGCGTTCTCGGCCAGGACTTGGCAGACGCTCCTGCGCTCCGCTAAGGTATGACCATGAAGGTCCCGTTCACACTCGGCACCGTCGGCCACTTCGGACTCGCCGTCCGCGACCCGCGGCATAGCGCCCAATGGTTCATGCGCGTGCTGGGATTGCGCAAGGAGTTCGAGTATGACGGCGGGATCGCCGTGGGCAACGACAACGTGACCATTGTCCTGTCGAAAGGGAAACCCTCACCGCAAACGATCGGTCACATGTCCTTTCACCTGCCGACCATGACCGCCCTGCGAAAGGCGCTCGCGCACTTGAAGAAGCACAAGGTCAAGGTCGAAGATCCCGGCGACGAAATCGGCCCGGAGGCACCCGGTTCACCCCACATGGGCCTCTGGTTCTACGATTCTGATGGCTACCGCTGGGAACTGTCCGTCCAAGGCAAGAAGTAGCGCCGTCCCTCCCGTCCGATGCTCCTTGAGCCCTCAGCCGGCCGTGTGGGTCAGGCTAGAGACAATACATCACATAGAACGCAATCCCGAGAGAGATCCATCCGGTGGTCACCGCAAGGTTTTTGATGACGTCCGTTCCGAATAGGGCTTTCAACAAGGCGTGGGAATAGACGGATTCCAGGCAGGTCGGCGGCTCAACGAAGCACTTCCACCCCTTTCTCCCCCCGTGAATGGAGACCAGCGCCCAAACAAGAGTGACCGGCATGACGACATAGTATTTGAGAAGTGGGTCCATGGTGGTTCATTGCCCCTTACAAGATTACGGCGAGTCCGGCCTCGCTCTTCCATCACCGTTCAGCGCCGAATCGGCGCCGGGTGCCGGATGATAGCGGGTTGCCGAGGAGGATCAAGCCTTTATGTGGTTGCGACGCGAGGATCATAGGCAGGGGTGAAAGTGTGAAAGTGGTCGAACAGTCATCGGTCTATGCGGAGGATAGAACCGGCGACAGGCATGTCCCTGCCATCGAGCGCCCGGCTCCACCCGGTGGCTTTCGAATTAAGGTTTCAATCGGTTCTGCCGATATCCACTGAGGAAACGTTAAGAGGAGATGAGGACGATGCAACCACGTTGTCGCACTCGGATTCCCGTCGGCTATCGGGCACAGATTCAGAGCGATACGGGCGCCGCGGCAGGAGTCTTACTCGACCTCTCGCCGACGGGCTGCATGCTCCGGAGCGACATCGAGCTGATTGAAGGGGCGTATCTCTCCCTACAGATTGCGGTGACTCAGGAACCAACCCCGCTCGCGGTCGAAGTCTCGGTTGTCCGCTGGATTAAAGAGGGTCACTTCGGAGTGGAGTTTCTTCGGTACCGTCAGGGAGACCGTGAACGAGTCACAGACCTTATTGAGACCCTGCCTCCGATCCCTCGCAGGCTTTTGAAAAGCCCGCCAGCAGCGTTCTCGCGGGACACTGCCACCTCACCATCTCGGCGGCGTTCACAAGCGTGCCGCGCCTTATTCGGCGCGGCGTGAACCTCAGAGCCTCACCGTACAGTACGGAGTACGCCTTGCCTCAGAGAAACGGGACGTTCACCATCTCGCGCCCGCGCGCAAACGTGACGCTCGTTATTCCTCCTGGACGGCCTTTGTGAACAGCCTGCGGATAATTGTGAGATCGTCTGAGATTGTTCTGACTCTCGCTTTCTCTCCCCTGTAATCTTGTTATCGACATCCTGCCGGGCCTGTCTGTTTCAGTCACAGCGCACCGGCACTGAGCGCGGTCGGGCTTGTAATGTTCCGGGACTGCCGGATGGATTGTCTTGGAACGATCGCTCTCCGGCGTGGTCTCAGGCGGATGCCGGGACGGCCTTTACGGCCACTCTTCTCGGATCGATTCCGAGCGGCATTGTCCCAGCCATCTTTAACCCCGGGGCGCGATAGGCGGTCTGATTCATTGACCTCAGGGTCTTCGCCGTCCAATTCTTCCTCGTCTCATGCGTCATCTGCTTTTAGAAAAGACTTTCCGCCACAGATCCAATAAGGCCAACCACAGTGGTGTCTTCAAGCGCCGCGAGAAGCGGGAATAGTTGAGGTGCCCCGGATATGACAGACGCCTGTTGGGCGCATAGGACCGCTTCAAGCCCCAATGATCCGTCACTGCGGCACCGCTCGATAAACCAGGTTCTCCGGCGCATGGGTGGGCAATGATGACTGGTGGCCTGGTTCGCTTTCCGAAAGGAGCAGGCGCGGTTCGTTCTGCCCCAGAGATTCGCTGCACAGCGCCTCGATCTTTTGAAAGGCGTCCTGGGACGAAGGGCCGGGGCCCATATCCGCCAATCCTCTGAAGTAGGCCCCGTCTTCGATCGACAGCGCCGGCGATGTGATGTCTCCGACGTGCACGGCGGGTTTGAGCAGCTGCACCTTGTCCGTGGCGGTCACCGTGCCGTGAATCTTTCCGCTGCTGATCAGCGTGCCCACGGTGATGGTTCCCCGGATGACCGCATGCTCGCCGACGACCAGGATGCCCTTGGTGTGAATCTCGCCGTCGAAGCAGCCGTCGAGCCGCACGGTGCTTTCGAAATGGACCACTCCCTTGAAGGTGACGTCTTTCCCGAGGACGGTGAAGTGGTCGCCGTCCGCCTGGCTCTCAGCGCGTTTGGTTGTGCCCCACATGCGGTGCCCCCTGTGTGGTGAATGCCCTAAGGTGCTGGCAATACTCATGGAGCAATACTTATGCCCTGCAATGGCCTGACGGAAGGGCGACAGGACGCATTATCCAACGATCTGTACCGGATGGTATGTGAAATCCTGTAGGGGAGAGGAGACAGTCTCAACTATGTCAGGGCTGAGACAGATTCTTTAGGGAGAAAGGTCGCTTATCTTTTTGTGAGTTGTTGACGCATGGGCATGGCGCGCGTAGGGTCCTCTTATCAAGAAGGAACAGTGGCTGTCTGGAACACCTTCGTGTCCGGCATCCTGGTATGGATGCTGGTGCCCGCTGCATCCGGCAAGCGGGAACTTTACTGAGCCCGGAGCGGTCCTGGAGATGAGGGATTGTGCCGTTCTCCGGCCAATGTGCTGGGGGCGCGATTGCCAGGCGGATGGAGTAGAGCCTGTCCAGTGATCCAGGGCAGCCGGTATCATCCGTATGAACCGGGCGATGGCCCGCTTGCCGGTCTGCCGCAGCGCGTCACGCGACGGCAGTCATTACTCACGACGGATCAGATCCGATGCCTCAACAGGGTAAGCCGCTCAAGATAGGCCACAGGGGTGCCGCCGGCCATGCGCCTGAAAACACGCTCAGCGCGTTGAAGAAGGGCATCGAACTGGGAGCGGACTTCGTGGAGTTCGATGTCCGGTCTACCGGCGACGGCATGTTGGTGCTCTTTCATGACCGAACGCTGGGAAAGCTGGTGCCCGGAGACCGGGCTGTCAGTGACCTTCCTTGGAGCAGCGTGCGGACGCTCGAGATCAGCCCCGGGCAAACAATCCCCACGTTGCGCGACGCGTTAACCCATATCAACGGGCTGACCGGTGCGATGGTGGAACTCAAGGATGAACATCTGGGCGAGAACGTGTGTCAGGTGGTCGAGGAAACGCGGTTTACCGGTCCGGTGATCTATGCGTCCTTTTGGCACACCGATTTGCTCGCCATCCGCCGCACGAGACCATCGGCCCGGACGCTGGCCTTGATCGAAGCGGCCCCCGTCAACCTCACGGCATTCGCCGAGGACGCCCGCGTCACTCACGTCGGGCTGGCACTGGACTGCGTGACCGAAGAGTATGTGTCGGCGCTTCACCGGAAAGAGGTTGCGGTATTCGTCTACACGGTCGACGAACCAGCGGACATCAGGTGGCTGTCGGCCATCGGTGTGGATGGGATCATCTCCAATTTTCCCGACCGTCTCTGAGCGACAATCGATTCCCCTCACAGGCAGCTTCTCCTGATTGGGCAAGAGACCTCGGGAGGGAGGTGCGAGATGAAAAGCTGTCTTCGTCAACGAGAGGGCGACCGATGGGATGATATGAACGGGGCCTGGAGCAGCGAACGACCGGCTGCCCCAGGTCCCGCCGGAGAACGGCTTTATCCGGGAGGCAGCATCATGTAGGTGCCGACGGCGAGCAACGGGCCGCCGACGTACAACGCTTTTTTCCCGAAGACGTCATAGACGCCGTAACACAAGACCAGCCACATCAGCGTGTAGTACATCGACGCAATGCCGCGATAGCTTCCTCCCGCGCCTTCGGCTGATGCGAGCGCAGGCATCCACACGAGCAGTCCTGTCAGGAGACTGAGCACCGGCCTCATACACTCCTCCTTGGTGACGAGATGGGACAACCAACGGTGACAGGGAAGGTGCTGAAGACAGGCACGCCCTCACGGCGCGATCCAAGCCGTGAGGGCGTCGTTGTGTACCGGACCGACTCAGTCTTGTGGGATCACCCAGGACTACCCCGGTTCCATAGGTGGCCTCGCAGGAAGTCGAAAAAGCATGCACTTTCTGAAAACCGCTGTCAACAGGCCTGATATCGCGACGGAGCCGGCTGTTCCAGTCGCGTGCTTGACGAGGTCCGCCGGTCTGCGGCTGCTATACCGCTGATTGGCAGCGAGGCAGGAGTCCAGCGATGGAACTGCGAACAGATGTGAACACGACCGGTAAGACCAGATCATCCCTGAGGCTCTCAATAGCCGGCGGCGGATACTTCACCTGGCACTTGGCAGAGGCGGTAGGACCACAAGGAACCGTGTATGCCGTTGAGATCGACGAGACGAGGGTTGTATATCCTTGCGAAGGACATGACCTCTCGCGGGATCACCAATGTGGTGCCGGTTCACGCCGAGTCGGATGACGCGAAATTCCCGGAACCGGTCCATCTCGTGTTTACCTGCGATACCTACCATCATATGGAGGACCGCGCCGCTTATTTCCGCTTCTTGGCCCGATACCTCACGCCGGACGCCCGCGTGGCCATTCTCGCTTTCCATCTGCATGGTTTCTTTTCCGGTCTTTTCGGCCATGGGACGGACAAAGACGTCGTCCGGCGCGGGATGGAGTCGGCTGGTTACCGGCCGGTGGCGGACTTCGACATAATTGACAGCCAGCATTTCCTGATCTTCTCCCGGACAAATTAACGAGCCTCCAGCGGCGCATCACACCGCTGTATGAATACCGGCTCGCCGCGATTGCGCCCTCTTGAGGTATGCCATCCGGCGGCGGTGAGCCGCCTGCCACCCAGGGCGAACGGAAACCTGTATGATGCACGGCAACGCATTCAGAAATTGTGAACGGCGTCATTAGCAATCGGCTGGCTTAAGCGGAGGACGATGTGAAGCAGGATGATGAAGGAGCGAGGGCAATGCTTACGGAAGGGACGGAGGCGCAGGATCCTCCCTTTATTCAGCCGATGGTCGAGCCCTTCCAGAGGTTCATTCATGCCCAGTCCACAGGCGGTATTTTGTTGCTGGCCGCCACCGTTGTGGCGATGGTGTGGGCCAATTCCCCTTGGGCTGGGTCCTACGCGGAATTTTGGGACACGCCGGTCAGCCTGGTCGTGGGCTCGCATGCGTTGACGGAAACGGTGCTGGAATGGATCAACGACGGCTTGATGGCGATGTTCTTTTTCGTGATCGGGTTGGAGATCAAGCGGGAAATCCTAGTTGGGGAGCTGGCGTCACTCCGGCAGGCTACCTTGCCGTTGATCGCAGCCGTCGGCGGGGCCTGCCTCCCGGCCGTCTTGTATTCGATCGTGAATACGGACGGACCGGGCACCCGTGGATGGGGGATTCCGATGGCGACGGACATTGCCTTCACCCTCGGCATCCTCGCGTTGCTCGGCAGTCGGGTCCCGTTGGCCTTAAAGGTGTTCCTGACGGCCCTCGCCATCGCAGACGATCTCATGGCGGTGCTCGTCATCGCCTTCTTTTACACGTCGACGATCTCATGGGTGAACCTGGCGGTCGGCGCCCTATTTCTGGCTCTGCTGATCGCCGCCAATCTCGCGGGCGTCCGGCATCCGCTGGTATATGCGGTCCTGGGCATCGGCGGCCTCTGGCTGGCCTTTCTCTTGTCGGGGGTGCACGCCACCATTGCCGGGGTCATTGCCGCGATGACGATTCCCGCCCGCACCCGGTTGACCGGCCACCAGTTTCTCATCAAAGGCAAGGCGCTCCTCGACCGGTTCGAGGCGGTGTTGTCGCCGGACAAGCCCCCCTTGGCCAACCAGGAACGACATCGCATCGCCACGCATATGAAAGCCGCGGTTCAGCATGTGGAGACCCCGCTGCAGCACTTGGAACATGTGCTCCACCCCTGGGTCACGATCGTGGTCATGCCGATCTTTGCCCTCGCCAATGCCGGAGTGACGCTCGATGCGAACGTCGGCGCTATGCTGCTCAACCCCGTGGCGCTGGGCATTCTCCTGGGCTTGCTCGCCGGCAAACCGGTCGGCATCGTTTTCTCAACGTGGTTGGCGATTCGAAGCGGCCTTGCCGCCTTGCCCCCGGGCGTATCCTGGTCGCACCTCTGGGCGGTTGGATGTCTCGCAGGAATCGGATTCACGATGTCGCTCTTCATTGCCGGCCTGGCCTTTCCCCACGCGCCCTCGTTGATGGCGGCCAAGGTGGGCATTCTGTTCGCCTCCACGGCGGCCGGGACGATCGGGTGGATCCTGTTGCGCCGTATCCGGCCACAATCCTAGGGACGACGGCTCGGCGCCGCCGCCTCGCGGGTACGGTGTGTGAGTGTCCGATGGTTGACCTGCAGAACTCATCCGCTGCGAAGAACGAGAGTTCGGACTTCAGGGGTCTCGATAAATGCCGGCTTCTGTTCCGCCTAGTTCTCGCATCACTGGAGCGGCGGTCACCATAGACTCTCATCCACAACACGGAGGTGTAGTCTATGGGCCGATCAAAAACTGTCGCGTGTGTCCTGTTCTGCTTCGCCGTCACCGGGTGTGCCATGACGAGCGTGGCGCCGAACTTCAATGGTCTGAAGTATGTGGATGGATCGGTGCCGGTGCACATCAACTTGACGAAGTGGGCCGTGCATTTCGCC
The DNA here is from genome assembly GCA_965285945.1 of uncultured bacterium. Taxonomy (GTDB): domain Bacteria; phylum Nitrospirota; class Nitrospiria; order Nitrospirales; family Nitrospiraceae; genus Nitrospira_D. The sequence goes on from CBDIWP010000032.1 coordinate 10,085, forward strand.
TTCGTCCGTTGATCCGGTCAGAGATCCGCGCGGAACCTGAGGAACCTTAGAAGGGAGGCAGTTCCCCGTGAGTACTCGTCTGCTCGCCGGGGGAGGCGACGGGATGGGGTTCTGCGTGGTTGTGCGAGGGAGCGTGCCGCCAGGGCTTTTTCCAGTCACCGGCGTTACAGGAAAACAAGTACTGTCGAATAGACGGAATGGAGTGGGTACGCAGTAGGGGTAAGGCGGACCCGCATAGGAGGAACACCATAGGGGTACATAATCTTTGCGCTGTTTGCGGGCGTGGTCGTCGAAAAGAGCGGCACTAACAACGCCGCCTTGTTTCTCCGTGACCCTTTCTCAAGGAGCATAGGCTCGTGTGCCTATGATGGCTCGATGCCGCCTGTCACGAAAGTGTTGCTCATCGATGATTCTGAAACCGACCGGTACACCTACCGCCGGTACCTGGAAAAAAGCGCCCATCCGTACGAGGTCTCTGAAGCACAGGATGCCCGAAGCGGGCTCGCGCTTGCGGAAAGCCTCAACCCTGATTGTATCCTTCTAGATCTAAAGTTGAAGAGCGGCGAGTCGGGCTACGAAGTCCTTCAAGAACTGGTCGGTGAGGCAGCTCCATACAAGAGAGCGGTGATCATGTTGACGGTCGTAAGTTTGAATTACATGAAAGACGGAGCCCTTTCATTGGGAGCGATCGACTTCCTCGTCAAGGGGGAAACCGATGCCGCTGCGTTGGACACCGCCATCCAGCGAGCCATTGCAAAGATTCCCCGAAGCAGCTAAAGGATCGCCGGCCTCTCCACACTCGTCCCTTGCGTGATGAAGATTCGCGGTGCCTTCATATCCGTGGCCTCACACCGCACCTCATCGGGTTGTCGGTTCCCTCTCTTTATTTCCCCTCTCAAGTCCCAGGTTCTGACCCTAGCGTTCCCTGAGAAACGTTACGCAGATTTTACCCGCTTCTTACGTTCGACGATTGAAGCCAAGCGGCCTCCCGACTACTATCCTGCCAGTCCCCATGTCGCGACGCTGTCTTCCCACTCCGGCCCTCATGTTGCTGATCAGCCTCGTCGCTCACACGGCCTGGGCCGGCGGAGACCCGCCGGATCCGCTTTCCCGGCGGTGGTCGTCCTGGTTTACCGATCACGGTTTGCAGACGGCTCCAAAGCCGGCCGGGAATGCTGTGTTTCAGGCGAACTTTACACGCACTTCGTATGCTCCTCCCGCGGCTCCGGGAAACGTACGGGACCTGGTTCTCGAAGCCGATCGCCCGCGCACCGAAGGGGTCCTTGCCTCGACCATCTGGCTCAAGGGCGCGTTCTCGACGGAAACGGAAGTCGCAGCGAATCAAGGAGGGTCCGTCGGCGCCCATCCCGGGCTGGCCAGCCATAAGGGAAACGATCCCTCGGCGCGCATGATGCGACTCGCCCTCACCGGGTCATTGGGATCGGTCCGCTACGGCATGCGGCTCCGCGAGGCCGGCCAAGCGTTCCACAATGGTCCCGATCAGGCGCATCGGGAAGTGTGGGGCGAGTGGAAACAGGGCCTGACCACCGTGCGCAGTGCGGTGGGGCATCAATGGGATAACGTGGGGGGCGACCCCACGCGCTCGCGCGTCAAGCAGCAGTACGGCAAAATCGGCCTTTCCTGGAACAAGCCGGCCTGGCCGAACCTCGATGTGACCTATTCACGAAATGCCGCCAACAGCACCGTGGTGCCGATCGGGAGCGCCCCGCTGCAGAAACATAATCACACGGTGGAGGCGGCACTGGGGTATGGCACGGACAAATGGAGCGCCCGGCTGGCGTCCAGTTTCAGTCTCGAAACGGACCTTGTGCGGCAAGGAGACAGTCGCGTCAAGAGCCAAACGCTGACGGCCTCCTTCCGGCCGCTCGACATTCTGACGATCGCCCCCACACTGAGCTACCGCGCGGAGCGGCAAGGCTGGTCCGGCGCGAACATCGATTCGCCCTCCGTGTCGCTCGCCATGAAGTACAAACAAAGCCAACGGCTGCTCATCAGCGCGCTGGGCAACTACTCCGAAACGCGTTCCAGCGATCGGCTCATCGAATTGGGGAATGTCGGCGGGAGGGGCGTCGTTGCCTGGGACCTGCAGCAATCACGACAGTGGTCGACGCAACTCTCCGTGGAGGGGGGGTATAACCGCCAGATCAACCTGACCATGCCCTCAGCGCAGATGGAAGATCTCTCCGGTCTCCTGCGGTTGGTCCTGTCGCCGCTGTAGGTTGCCCGCCTGTCCGGCGGCGTCGGCCCCATACCTGCGCTCTTCAGATCCCCCGCCGCAGCACATGCGCGTCTCATCCACCCGTCCCCGCGGGAATCCGCCGAGCCGGCTGGGTCGATCCCGCTCTCGCGGAGCAGAATGATCGTGTCCGAGGATGGGCCGGTCATCGGCAGACCCCGCCACGGCTAGCAGTGTGCTCCCGGCAGCCCTAGGCAGCGGGCCTGAACACGGTGCCGCGAACGCTAGAGGTTGCGCCGGCGCTCCAGCATGGGGTCGGGCGCTGGGCCCGGCCGTCATGGTTTGTGGGGGAGGGGGAATCGCTGTGCAAGCGACTCCAGATACATGTGGATGATTTCCAGTTCGTCCTGCGTGAGTGTGTGATGGCTCACCGGTTCGCTGAGCAGCACTTCACAGCATCGCATGAATTCTTTGATCGGCGCACTGAGTGATTCGGTCGTCATGATCCGCCCCTTCCTTCACAGCATGCACAGAGTAGGAGCATCCTCCTTGGCGATCCGGGAACGTGCGGCTTCAGGAGAGCAAAGCGGATGCCAATCTAGGGCCTACGGGACAATGGGGCCGGATAGTGAGGAATCCCGTGTCCAGGCGCAGGCCTGTCCCGATAGGGACCATGCGTAACGAGTGAAGGTAAATAGATGCTGCTTGCCGGGAGCCGGATTCATTCTCATGTGTTTTCAAGGGGAAAGACGAAGAGGAAATACCTACAGGGGACGTCCCCAGTGGTAAAACCCCTCTTCTTGTTCGGTCACTTCTTTTCGCCTATTCATGCTCCTCTTTCCATGGAATCTCAGTTCCCCCCTGCGGGAGCCCCTATATGGTGCGCGACCTTAGTTTCCGCCATCCCGATGTTTGTAGGAAAAATGAGTAGCCCAAATGACTGGGGTCAACCCTAGGTCCTCGTACCGGGGAAGACCAGCTATACTCCGGCCTGCTACGGCACGAAACTGTTTTATTGAAGGACAGATCTATGCCGTCCATCCTGAACGCGCCGGTGAGACCCGGAGACCGGAGAGCATGAGGATGAAGGCGTCAGCCTACCTCGCCGCCATTATCAATTCTTCGCACGATGCCATGATCAGCGAGGATCTTTCCGGCCTCATTACGAGCTGGAACCCCGCCGCTGAACGATTGTTCCAATATTCCACTCAGGAAGCGATCGGGCAACCGGCTCGCATCCTGTACCCGGAGGAGCGGCTCCAGGAGCACCGCGAGATCCTCGACCGCATGAGGCGAGGAGAAGGCCTGGACCGGTATGAAACCACCCGTCGCCGGAAAGACGGATCGCTCATCGATATTGTGCTCACCATTCACCCCATTCGGGATGACGACGCCCGGATCCTGGGTGCATCGACGATCGTGCATGACATGACGGCGCACAGGAAGGCCGTGCATGACCTGGAGCAGAGCCAGGCGACGTTCACGGCAATTCTGACGTCCGCCATGGACGCCATCATATCCGTGGATCAGGAGCACAAGATCGTCTTCTTCAACCAGGCCGCAGAACGGATGTTCCGCTGTGCCGCGGCCGAGACGCACGGGATCGCCCTGGACCGCTTCATCCCCTCGCTCGTTCGGGACCAAGACCGGCAGTTCATGAAGAGCTTGTGGGAGTCGGGCAACGCGAGTCCGATGATGGGCAAACTCGGGACGATTGCCGGTATTCGAGCCGATGGGGAGAAGTTTCCCATAGAAGCGTCGATCTCGCATGTCCGTACCAACGGCAATTCCATCTACATGGTGATTCTCCGTGACATCACCGAACGCCAGCGGGTGGAAGAGGCGCTGCGCGAGGGCCGGGAGCACCTGCGCGCAATCGTGGAAACCGCGGTGGACGGCATCATTACCATCGACGAGCAAGGGACGATCGAGTCGATCAACCAGGCCGTCGAACGGATCTTCCAGTATTCCGAGGAGGAGTTGGTCGGTCAGAACGTCAATATTCTCATGCCGGATCCGGATCACGGTCAACACGACCACTATCTCCAACGGTACCGGGACACGGGCGAGAAGAAGATCATCGGCGTCGGGCGGGAGGTGATCGGCCGTCGGAAGGACGGCGCGCTGTTTCCCATCGAGTTGTCCATCAGCGACACCCGGTTGCCGGGCCGTCGCTTTTTCACAGCGATGTTGAGGGATATTTCCGAACGTAAGCAGGTGGAAGAAGAGCTGCGGTTGCTGACCAGGGAGCTGGATCAACGGGTTGCGGTACGGACGGAGGAACTGGTCCGGTCTCAGGGCCGGCTCCGCTCGTTGGCGACCGAGTTGAGCTTAGCCGAGCAGCGGGTACGCCGGCAAGTCGCGACCGAGCTGCATGACTATCTCGGCCAGTTACTGGTGGTCGCTCGCCTCAAGCTGACGCAAACCATGCGCGCGGTAGAGGACCCCGGTCTTTCCAACCAGCTCAAGGAGGCGGACAATGCGCTCGAGTCCGCCATCTCTTATTCCCGCTCGTTGGTGGCGGAATTGACGCCGCCCGTGCTGCGCGAATTCGGATTCACCATGGCGCTGACCTGGCTGGCCCAGCAGATGCAGCGCAACCATTTGCGCGTGGATCTGCAGCTGACGGAGCTGTCCTTGGAACTTCCGGAAGATGAGGCCGTCTTGATCTTTTTGTCTGTCCGGGAACTGCTCATGAATGTCGTGAAGCATGCGCAGACCGATCGCGCGACGGTGTCGGTGTCCGTGACCCAGCAAGGCGAACGGCAAGTCGCCGTGATCGACCAGGGCCGGGGCTTTGATCTCGACTCGACGGCGATCGAGCACAAGGGGAAGCTGGACCACTTCGGCCTGTTCAGTATTCGGGAGCGGATGGAGGCTTTGGGCGGCCGGCTGGAGCTGCTCTCCGCTCCTCAGCAGGGCACGAGGGCTGTGCTGGTCCTTCCCCCGAACGGCCGTTCTTCCAGTTCTCAGAACGAAACCGGGGAATCCTGCGAGCCGCCGGCCGGCCGGCGGACGGCGGGCGGGACGACCCTTCGCGTGCTCCTGGTTGACGACCATGCCATGGTCCGTCAAGGGCTCAAGAGTATCTTAGAGCTGTATGACGACATAGAAGTAGTGGGTGAAGCAGCGGACGGCGAGGAAGCGGTCGATCTGACTCAGGCACACCGTCCCGACATCGTCATCATGGACGTCAATATGCCCAGGGTCGACGGGGTCGAGGCCACCAAACGGATTAAGAGGCGGTTTCCTTCGACGACGGTGATCGGACTTTCTGTCCAAGGCGGGGATCATATCGAACGGGTTATTACGGACGCCGGTGCCTCGTCTTTTGTGACAAAAGACCAAGCAGGAGAGCGATTGTATCGGGCCATTCAGAATGCGGTTCAAAGCGAGTGACCGGCATCCGGCTGTTGAAGCGCCGGGCTATTTGCACCGTCTTGTACGGCCGGCTGGACAACTTGTCTCGTGTTCGCGTTCAGGTACAGTAGTGTACGTATTCCAAGCTGCAGACGCGTCTCTTGTTTCCCGCATTTTCGCATGGAGCTGGGAGCCGGTAGAGCCGGTGGGTGAGAGTAGGAGACTGACCCAATGTGGAACTCGATTTGCATTCCCAAATGTCGACTACGCGACAGAATGGAGGTACACCACTCAGTATAATATCCACGCTTCGATCGAGGGCCGGGTCCCGGAGTTGTGCGTGCGCTCTGTTCTGCCCTGAGGAGGATGTGTGGAATCCGTCGAATCCTATGCCTTTGCCAATGGTCTCCTGGGAAAACTCCCCCCAGCTGAATTGGGGAGCTTGCGGACCCATATGGAGAAAACCTTCATCTTGCCCAAACAGATTCTCTATCAAGCCGGCCGCCTTGATGCATTCGTCTATTTTCCGGTCACGGCGGTACTGTCCATGATGGTCTCCACCCTCGAAGGCCAAACGGTGGAAGTAGCCACGGTGGGTAATGAGGGCGTTGCGGGACTGCCGGCCATCCTGGGAGACCCGCACCTCGGCGAACAGGCCGCCCCGATCCGGATCGTGACGCAAATTCCCGGGAATGTGATTCGCCTGCCTGCCCAAAAATTCCGCCAGGTGGTCGACTGCCACCCTGCATTCTGCCGGCTGGTCCAGAGCTATTGCTGTGCGTTAATAATCCAACTGGCTTTGTCGAGCGGCTGCAATCGTCTCCACTCGCTGGAACAACGCTGTGCCCGGTGGCTGCTCACCTGTACGGATCGCATCCAATATGAGGAAGTGGCGGTCACCCAGGAAATGTTGGCCGAGATGCTGGGCGCTCATCGGCAGAGCGTGCTGCAGGTGCTGGGGGAACTGGAATCTAAAGAGGTGATCGCCTGTTCGAGGGGCTCTATTAAAATCCGCGATCAGAAGCGCCTGTCGGGCATTTGCTGCGAGTGCTATAAGATCCAAAGAAACCACCTCCAGCATTTCACTTCGACCATCCGGTAGTTGAGGAAATCAGGGCCTCCACGGCAGCGCGTGGTCCAATGCGCCCACCGCGCGGCTGTCTCCCTGTGCGGGTCTCCGCTGTGCAGCACAGCCCGGACGGCGCCACGGTTATTGAGGTCGGGGAGGCGGGATCGGCAAGGGGGGCGGCACGGAAAGGACGGAGATGCCGTCCAGCGTGATCCCATAGGGTCCCGGCGTGAGGGAGGTAAACCGCAACGTGGTTTGCGGGTGGTCAGCGGTGAAGGTGCCGGTGTACCGGCGGTAGGAATCGAACGCCACTCCCTCATGGCTGAACTCCGCTTCCAGCAACGTCGGTCCCACACCCAGCACCTCCACTCGCCCACGGCCCGGCTGGAGGCCCAGCCGGTTGTGATGGGCATAGTGGAAGGTCAGCGTGTATTGCTTTTTCCGGGTCGTCGGAAACGTCGTGGTCATCGAGCCGGTCAAATGGGCTGCCTGGTGTCCGTCGGAAACGGCTGTGTCCGGATGACCCGCCGCATTGACGATTTCAATCCCTCCGGCCGCAACGTTCCACCGGGTCGCTGCGGTGTCCAGGGTTTCACCCGCCGGGTAGGCGGAGACAGTGGCGATGACCGGCGCTTCAAAATCCTCGACGAGCACCGGATGCATCAGGGCGGCATTGAGGAAATCGGCCGTCTGCCCGCATCCCGCGGTCATCCAACCGGCGATGGCGATAGAATAGACGACGGGTCGCATGGGCCGATTGTAGCCGCAAGTGCGGTCAAAGTGAACGGTCGTGAGGTGGTTGGGTCAAGATCCGGACGGCGGGTCAGAGACGGAGTGCGCTGAGAGAATAGCGCAGCATTGAATGGCATGCCCAATGGGGGTGCTGTCTGCCGGCAGAGTGGTCTGCTATGTCCGCTCAGCCGCCAGCCGGGATGCCTCGGGACCATCCGGATGTTCGAGGGCGAGGGACCGGAGGGTCTGTCCGGCGAGAGCCTGCTCGGTCGCTTCGTCCCGGCGCCGGAGCACGCGATCAATCGGGTCATGCGAATCGAGGAGCGGGCGGACTTCGATGGCGCTCCCTCCACGGGTGGCGTCCAGAATCTCTTTGATCGAAATCAGCTCCGGCGGTTTCATCAAGGTCACGCCTTCCGGATCCTTCATGATGCCGATCAGGCCTTGTTCAACCAGGCGCTCCACCTGTTCCTCCACCAGCGAAAGCGGCAGGGTCAGCTCGCCGGCAAGATCGGACGGGCGTAGAGGGCGCTCGCCCTTCAGGTAACGGCCGGCCAGCACCCGAAGCAGGCTCAAAGCCAGATGCTCCCGAAAGGCCTGCGTGCCCTGCTGCCACAGCAGCCGCGAGCGGTAGGCCGTGGGATGCTGGTGGAAGAACGAGAACTGCGCGCCGATGAGCACGATCAGCCATCCGGCATAGAGCCACAATAAGAACAGGATCAGCACGGCAAAGCTCGAGTAGATCGCGCTGTATTTGGCGGAAGCGGCGACGAATTTCGCAAAGGCCTCTCCCGCGATTCCCCATAAGATCGCGGCGGTGATGCCCCCGACCAGCGCGGAACTCAGCCGCACCTGCGTGTAAGGAATAACCTTATACAAGAAGGTGAACACACCGCAGAGCACCAGGAAGGGGACCAGCTCGGCGGCCCAGAACAACAGCGAGCCGAAGGGCTGAATCTCCCGGAGCTGCTGCACGACGGTATGGCTCTGGAGCGAGGCCAGTACGCCGAACGCCGTGAACACCAGGACGGGCCCGACCAGCACGACGCTCAAATAGTCCGCAAACTTTCGGGCCCACGAGCGTCCTTGCCGGACCAGCCAGATGGCGTTCAAGGCCTGTTCGATCTTATCGATCAGCGAATAGGTGGTGTAAAAGAGCCCGGCCACGCCGACGACGCCCAACACGCCGATCTTGAGGTTGTCGACAAAACCGATGATCGTCGCGGTTAATTCCAGGCTCTTGGGTCCCAGCGGCTCCAAGGCCTCGAGCAGCAACGGCTCCATCTGGTGATGCACGCCGAAGGCCTTGAGCACTGAGAACATGACGGCCAGAAACGGGACCAGCGACAGGAGCGTCGTATACACCAAGCCAGCGGCCCGCGCATCGAGCAGGCGATGACGGAATTCCAACGCGACCGCCATCGCGAGCCGGAGCGCTTGGAGGCCGACTCGCTGAAGGAACGGAGCCGTCCCGAGATCTGCCGCCCAGAGGTCCTGCTTTGCGAACAGCGCGAGACGGGGCGTTTTCACCATGGTCGATCGATTTTTCACGAGGGGCACACTGTACCGCGAATGGTGTGGTTTGTGAATTGGAAACCGGCCCGGCTGCGCTTTGCCGGACGTCGCATGAAGCGCAGGCGTGGCAGGGGGTGCCTGATCAGGCGTTCAACGGAGCGGCTTGCAGACAGACGACCGCTCACAGCACTCGCGTTCGGCCGGCCGAGATGATCTGGGCGCGGGCCGGCTTGGGCCGGGAGCCGGCGTGATGCGCAGGTCAAAATCTGTAGCCAACCTCGATGAGGTACAGATCGACCCCGAGGCCGTTGGATCCGTACAACCCCGCGTCTGAAAAATGTTGCAGGCGGATTCCTGCGAAGGCATGCGCGATGGGATTGACGGCGAGGCCGATCGTGGCCATGATTTGAACCGGTCCCCCGAAATCCTGAATCCCGAATCGGTCGCGGCTGAACAACGCCGGACCGGTGCCGGCGTCAATGGAGAGGAAGCGTTCCCAGCCGCTCAACGCCAGGAGCGGAACGCCGGTCACGACGAGTCCGGCATCGCCGGCCGCGGTCAGCAGTCCGGCGCTGGTGATGAACCGCGTTTCCAGGCGCCAGGGACTGCCGCCGAGCGGCCAGGACCAGGGCAGTCCGAAGACGGCCGCCACATCGGTCAGAGAGAAGGTATGCTTTTGTTGGCGGCCGAGAAAAGGACTCTGTCCGGTGAAACCGAAGCGGGGACCGAGGCTCAAGAGGGTCGTCTCGCCGGCGACTCCTGCTTGCTGGATCAGGAAGGAGAAGCCGGCCATTGCGACGAAGGTCAACAAGCATGACCGCAGGCGGTGCATGCGTGAAGGCCTCACTGATGATTGCACCTGTGACATATCCCCCTGTCATCTTGTCTGCTAAATGCGCCGGCTCTGCGCTATGTGAGACAGCGGCTCTGTCCGCCGCGAATGGCGAAATAGGAGGTCGGGATTACCCGGCACCCGGCGGAGCAGCCGGGATGCAGGTTAAGGCGTCTCCTGTGCGGATCAAGGTAGGGAATGAAAGCGGCATGAGCGTCGTGAAAGTGTGCACGGCGCGGCATGGGCACAGAAGTCTTGCGCACGTCCGGCGGTCCGTCGGCCGATCCGGAACGTATCGCGTCAGCGGTCCGGTGTGCCCGCTGCCTGTCGTCCGGGGAGGTCTACGGGCCCTTGATAGAATTGGTCCAATCGGTCACTGATCCGGCCCTGGGGACCCGGTTCATCCATTTCGCCCCGTCTCAGCCGCTCTTCGACGATCTGTGTCTGCCGAGAAGGTGTGGGATTCTGTTGAGCGGGAGGCGCTGTTCCGATACCCGGCTGAGGGTCAGCGGGATCCGCGCTTTTCGGCTTGGCCGGCTTGGATGCCTGGTGCGAGCCGTCCGAGTCTGCCTTGGCCGATGACTTGGCTGCGACGGTTCCGCTGTCTCCGACCGGGATGAAACCGAGAATGCTCACCGTGATTACCCAGGGGCCGAGGGTTGTAATGTTCATCGGATGCCTCCACGCTCGAGTCGCCTGCGATCGAGTGCGTTGGATCGCTGCTCTTCACGCTACTCCCCTCTCCGGGGCAGCGTCAACGGGGAGGACCAGGGGATGGACCGGGGGCTCTTGTCTTGGTTGGCGGGTATAAAATCAACGAAGACATCGGTCCGCAGTCAGTCCGATCTGTCCATTATCGGGGAGGTGCGAGGATGTCTTTTAAAATTGATGTGAGTGTTGTCGCCACCCTCTTGCTGGCCGTTCTCGTCTTCGGGTATGGCACGGTGCTAGGTGCGCTGATCATGTGGATCGGGAAAATCGATGAACGGGCGCCGGAGCCGGCCAGGACCGCGGAACCGGCGTCTCTTCGCCAAGCCGCGTGAGGGACGTGAGCTGCGAGTCGGGGAGGGTTTCGCGGCGGCGGTTAGGGGATTGGGCAGTTCACGACTGGGACAGAATCAGGCAATCTACGCGTACTTCCCACCCACAATGGAGGCGAACACGATGGCCACCCAAGTGAACATTCATGATCCGGTCCGGGCGAAGGAGTTTTTCGAGACGAAGATGGCATTCACGACAGGGCCGGTCGAGCTGGAGCGGATGATGAAGAACAACGAGGTGAATATTGTCGATGTCCGGGCGGCGGACGACTATGCCGAGGGGCATATCCCCGGAGCGATCAACCTGCCGAAAGAGCAATGGCAGAATCTCAAGGGCCTGCGTAAGGACAAGCCGAACGTGCTGTACTGCTATTCCATCGTGTGCCATCTCGCGGCGACGGCGGCGGTGCAATTCGCCGCTCAGGGCTATCCGGTCATGGAGCTGGACGGCGGCTGGCGCTGGTGGAAGGACGACGGATTCGAAGTTGAAAAATGAGACGCACGGGCGTGCAGCTATCAGCCTTCAGCACATTCTGGTTTGTCTGGTCTGTCTGATTTATCTGGTTGGTCTTGTTTATCTGTGCCAACCGTCACGCACTACGGATCACGCATCACGTCTCTAGCCTTACCGCCGGGCGCTCATGGCCTCTCTGATCACTCCCACGAGTTTTTCGGCGGCTTCTCCTTTGGAGACGTAGTCGGCGGCTCCCGCTGCCTTCATGGCGAGGGCCATCTGTCCATCGTCGTGCATCGAGACGCCGATCACCGTGATTTCCGGAAATTCCGCAACGATCCGTCGGGTGGCTTCGAGCCCGTTCATGTTCGGCATGTTCACGTCCATCAGGATGACGTGCGGCCTCAATTGCCGCGCCAGCTCGATCGCCATGTGGCCGTCGGACGCCTCGGCGACGACGCGCAAGGCCGCTTGCTCTTCGAGAATGCTGCGCAAGCCTTCGCGAACGATCCGGTGATCATCGACCAGCAGGATGCGTGTCACATAGTCCGCTGCCTCCGTCGGGGGCTGAAGGAGGCCCTTCGCCCGGTCGGACGCCCGGGCGCCGGATGGGTTGGTGAGGTGCGTGTGGGAAGGATCGATCCGGAGCGGCATGATGAGGGTCGAGCACGTGCCTTCTCCGGTACGGGAGGAGATCGTCAGACGTCCGCCAAGCAGCTCCACGCGTTCCCGGATGTTCAAGAGCCCGAACCCGCCGTCCTTCGATGCCGCCGCGCGATGATCCGGGTCGAAGCCGGCTCCCCGGTCCGATACGACGGCTTTCAGGTACTGCTCGTCGTGCTGCAGGGTCAGAGTCGCGTCCGGGGTCTGCGCATGTTTCAGCACATTGAAGAGCAGTTCGTGAATGGCCTGATACGTAACCGTCAGCACCTCTTCATGAAGCACGATCGGGATGCGGTCGGTCTGCACCCTCACCCGCAATCCGCGGCGTTCCACGCGATCGACGACCCAGGAGATCGCCCGCTGCAAATCGTGGGCGTCGCTGAGCAGGGGGGGCCGGAGATCGGCCATCACGGTTCTCGTATAGGTGAGCGACTCGTCGAGCAGCCCGCGGACTTCGTCGAGCACCTTGAACGGTTCCCTGGCCTGGTGCTCCCGGAGGAGCTTCATTCTGGCCAGCGCCAACAGTTGCGCCAGATTGTCGTGGAGATCGGTGGCCAACTGCTGGCGCGCGCGCTCTTCCGTCCGGCTCAGAGCGATCGCCAGCGAGCGCAATTGCTCCTGCTTGGCCACCAGTTGCAGGGTCCGTTCTTTCACCTGGTCTTCCAGCGTCGTATTGAGCCGGCGCAACAAGTCGCGGCTTTCCCGCAAGGCCAGTTCGGCCTGTTTCCGTTCCAGATAGTTCCGAAGCATCTCTGCCAGCGAGTCGATGAGCCGGCGTTCTTCGAGGAGGAAGGGACCTTCCTCCTCCACCGGCCGCTCTTCGAGATAGACGACTTCCAGGCTTCCGCGCTGGCCATCGGCCAGCCGGAACTCGGCGACTTGCCGCCAGGGTGTGTGGCGAAAGCCGGTTGTTTGGTAGACCTGTCCCGCCAACTGAATCCTGGCGGCGGCGATGTCGGGGTAGCGCCAGGCCGCCGGCAGCAGGGAAACCGCCTTCTGCAAGAGCTGGGGAACCGCTTCGTCCGCTTGGAGCAAGGACGCCGTCTCATGCAACGCTTGCAATTCCTTGACGCGGTCGAGCCGCTGGTCTTCGGTTTTCGTTCGGATGATGGCTTGCGCAAAGCCGCCAGCCATCGCCCCGAGTGCCTGCAGCGTGTGCGGCGGGAGCCGGTGCTTGGCAAACATTGCGATCACACCCACCACGCGATCATCCGCAACGAGGGGATAGCCGGCATAGGCCACCAAGCCTTCCCGCTTCGCCCATTCGGGCTCCTTGATCCACGGTTCCTCAAGGATGCGGTTGGTCAGCAACGGCTGGCGGTCCTGCACCATCCGGCCGATCTTGAGCGAGGTAGCTACCGGCACGCGGCTATAGGTCCCATGCAGATTCGTGGACAGGCCGGCGCTCGCCGCGAGGACCAGCGTCTCCTCGGCCTCATTCAGCAGCCAGATGCGGGCGAAGGCCATTTCGAGATCCTCGACCAAGGCCTCGGCACACTGTTGCAGCATGTCGTGCAATGACCGCGTCCGGCTCTGAATCCCGCTGATACGCACCGCCAAGGCCGCTAACCGGCTGCGCTCCCGCACCTCAGCCGGAAGCCCGTGACGGTCGTATGCGAGCGCCGTCAGTTTGGCGAGCGCTTCCAACAGCGGCCGGGGTTCAACCGCCTGGCGGCCATCCGGGCCGGAGAGGACAATGCTTCCGATCGTGTGGCCGAGCCCGGATCGAACGGGTTGGCGCCAGGCGTCTTGCCTGTCATGCGGCACTGAATCCGCTGCCATGCCATCGTGGATGTGAATCATGCACGCGGTCCCGGGGGCTCGCTCTTCCGCCAGCTTGGCGATGAGGGACAAGAGATCCGGAAGCGGCGCGTCTTCCGCGAGCAGGTTCAAGAAACTCTGTTGTTGATGAGAAGAGAAGGGCTCCAACATGGTCACCCCGACATGCGTACTAGTACCGGAAGTGCGTTTATGTAAGAGCAGCTGAGAAAGAAGTGGGAGTATGAGCACATCTCTTCTAAAACTCAAGACCAATATGGTCTAAGAATCATCGAGGAAGGGGTGTTCTTTCGCTCTGCCACTTCTTTGGTCATTGGTTCGTCAAGTCGCAAGACTCGGGTCATTCCTAGTAGTTCTACTCGCATGAGATGCCACCGCGCCCTCTCCAGGAATGCCCGGCCATTCACCGCTGCCTCTTTCATTTCCGATCTCCATTCATCCTTTCTTCCATCGTCAGCCGTCCCGGTTGTATTTGAGGGCAGGACATATCAGTGCATTGAACCTCTCCCGCCTGGCCCGTAGCCGCAGGGCATGGCGCTGCGGATATGGGATTCAGTGCGCCGAGTGTGAAGCCTGGGACTGTGCCATGGCCGACGCGGGCTTGACGACAATCAGAGGATGGATGAAAATCCCAGCGCAACGTTCCGCTCTGTGAACGGGAATCTCGCGGATACCCGAGCCTATTCGCATCTACTCGGGAAAGGAGTCATCGCCGTGGCCACTCGTCCACTATCGCCTGCGAAGGTCATGCAGTTGGGGCTGGGGTTCTGGGGATCGAAGACGCTGTTGAGCGCCATCGAACTCGGATTGTTCACGGAGCTGGCCCGTGGTCCGCTGGATGGCGAGACCCTCGGCAAAAGGCTCAAGCTGCATCCGCGGAGCGCGCGCGACTTCTTCGATGCGCTCGTGGCTTTGGGCATGCTGAAACGCACGGGATCGCGCTATGGCAATACGCCGGAGACCGCGCGGTATCTGGACCGGTCCAAGCCTTCGTATATCGGCGGCATGTTGGAAATGGCCAATGCGCGGCTGTATCGTTTTTGGGGCTCCCTGACGGAGGGACTCCGCACCGGCCGGCCGCAAAACGAAGCGAAAACCGGAGAGGATTTCTTCGGCGCCTTGTATGCCGATCCCCAGCGGCTCGAAGGGTTCCTCAAGGCCATGACGGGGCTCAGCATCGAGTCAGGGCGCGGCATCGCGAAGAAGTTTCCCTGGAAGCGCTACCGCACCTTCGTGGATATCGGCTGCGCCCAGGGGGGCGTGACGGTCGAGATCGCACGGGCGCACACACATCTGAGCGGCGGAGGCATGGATCTGCCGGTCGTGCGTCCGGTATTTGAGGCGTACCGGCGGCATCACCGTCTCGAAAAGCGGCTGCAGTTCCACGAGGGCGATTTCTTCAAAGATCCGCTCCCGAAGGCGGACGTCCTCATCATGGGGCACATCCTTCACGACTGGAACCTCGATGAGAAGCTCATGCTCCTGCGGAAGGCCTTTGAGGCGCTTCCTCCGAAAGGCGCGCTCATCATCCATGAAGCCCTCATTGACGACGGCCGCAAACAGAACGCCTTCGGGCTCCTGATGAGCCTCAACATGCTGATCGAAACCCATGGCGGCTTTGACTTCACCGGTCGCGACTGCAGCGCATGGATGAAGGACGTCGGATTCAAGCGCACGCTGGTGACCCGGCTGTCCGGCCCCGACGGCATGGTGGTGGGCTTCAAATAACAGCGGATATCCGCGCTCTTGCGTCAGGCTGCGCGGACGCGGCTCGTGCACCGTTCCACTTCTTTCATAAACTGCCGGGTGGCGCGGGCGACTCCGTCGGGATCTTGCTGGATGCGGCTCCCTAAAACGAGCACCACGTCGCGGCCATAAAACCGGGCCAAGCCCTTCACCTCTTCCACACCGATGCGTCCGGCGGCTGTCGGGGCGGTCGGCCGCATGGGGCCTTGAGATGAGAGGCAGGCCTGAGCCACCGCCCGGCAGTCCGGCCGGCTCATCCCGTACCCTATGCCGAAGCGCGGATAGATGGATATGTCGGCTCCCGCAAGCCGGGGCAGTTGCCCGTAGAGCGCGGCGGGCGCCAGGCCGCTGTCCGGACTCAGGGCGTACGTGCCGAGGAACGCCGGATGGCTCGCGATCGGCAGCGCGAGCGCCTGATCCTCCGCCAGGGCGCGGAGTGAATCGAATCCCGCCAGACCCGGAGCGACGAGAAGACCTCTTGCGCCGGCCTCTTTCGCGTGTCGCGCCTGCCGGCGCATGACATCCAACGCGCCGCTTACGTGCGGCAGATACAGACAGGGCCGTCCCCTCTCGGCCGCTCCCCGCGCCACCGCTTCGGCGCAGCGCGTGACCCGCTCATCGAACCGGCAGAAGGATTGATCCATAAGGCCTTGATCGTCCTTGATCAAGTCCACGCCGCCGACCGAGAACTGGAAGGCCAATTCGGCCAGCTCTTGCGGCGACCGCCCCAGCGGCTTCAGCACGGCACAGACGAGCGCCCGGTCCGGCACGTCGACGGCCGCTCTCAGGCCCGGCAGCCCGAAACGCGGCCCGGCCCGGCGTGCTGCCAGCGCGTCCGGCAGATTCCATGCTATCAAGCGCACCCCGCGGCGGAGACTGCTCGTCCCGAACAGCAGATTCAGAAGGCTCGTGCAGTTGTCGCCGATGAGGTCGGCGGAATAACTGATCGTGGCTTCGAATCGTCGCGGCGACACTGCACGCAGGTGCTCGAGCCGGCCGACGATCCGCGTCCGCAGGTCCTCTGTCAGCCCCTCTGCGCCGGCTTCGACCGTTTGATCGAGCGCAATGCGCTCGGCTCGGGCCAGGGCGTCTCGTTCCGAAGCGCGTACTTCATAGAGGGCGGTGACGCGCCCGCTTACGGATTCGCCCGCCTGCTGTGCCGCCTCTTCCATCTGCCCCCTTCCTTACCGGCGCGAGCCTACCCGGTCGCAGCGGCAAATGCCACCGGGCGCCGAGCTCCGGCAGGTGATGCTTGGGCGTCTTGTGCCGCGACGTCTCCAACGGCGTCGGCCGCCCAGCGGCTTCCGGCCAAGAATTTACGGCTCATCAATTACATCTTAGCCGAAACTTTACCTGCCTCTTAGGGCTTCTTCGCAACCTCACCTCGGGTTTTCGCTAGGGTAGGCATCTCGAACGCGCGGCCCGACCGGGCGCGCAAGGCCCCATGACCAACCCTATTGAATCACCGAAGTGAGGTTCTCCCCATGGCGTTTCCGATACAGAGGCTGACAGCGGCTTTCTTGGCTCCCTTGGCATCGATGATTCTCGTATCCTGCGGGTCCGGCGGGGACTCGGGGGGCGGGACGGGACCCGGCGCACCGTCAGCGTTCGCGTCCGCGGCCCCCGGCGGGTTTGTTCAAAAGGCCGGCAGCTCCATTCGTCCTCGTTGGACCGGCGAGCAGTCCCGGGCCTTGATGCCCAGCGGGCGCGGGTCCTTCCGGTTTCCGGAGCCCTATAATACGGAGGCGCTGCGCGTCACGAGTGCCGGTGATTGCGGAGGGAACGACTGTCTGTTTCCTCTGGGCTACAGCTACTGGCGCAATATGAACAATCACGTCGACAGCAACCACATGCTGATCGTCTTGAGCCTGGACCGGGCGCGCGGCGGGCAAGGGCCGACCCTGTTCAGTTACGACAAGACGACGGAACAGATCAGCAGCCTCGGTCCGCTCTTCGACGGCAATGATGCGTTGAGCTGGTCGGGA
The DNA here is from genome assembly GCA_965285945.1 of uncultured bacterium. Classification (GTDB taxonomy): domain Bacteria; phylum Nitrospirota; class Nitrospiria; order Nitrospirales; family Nitrospiraceae; genus Nitrospira_D. The sequence continues at coordinate 27,457 of CBDIWP010000032.1, forward strand.
GCCGGCGGTTGGTACTTTAGCGCCAAGCTGCCCACCAAGCTGTATGTGAACGACGGCCCCCGCATGGTGCGCTTCGACGTGATGACCAAGCAATCGGAAATCGTCTATGACCTCACGTCGGAGTATGGGCCGGACCGCCAGGTGTGGCAGATGTCTTCAAGCAACGATGACCAGGTACATGCCGCCACTCTCAAGGTTGCCAGCAGCGGAGAAAATCTCGGTTGTCTCGTCTTCGCCGAATCCGCCAAAGTCTTCCGCTATTTCCCCAAAGTGGGGGACTACGACGAATGCCAGATCGATAAGAGCGGCCGCTACGTGCTGATCATGGAGCAGCTCGACGGCCGCAACGACGTCGATAACCTGGTGATCGATTTGTACACCGGTACGGAGCAACGCATGCTGAACCTGCCCGGCGTCGGCTCGGTCGGCCACCATGACATGGGCTTCGGGTACGTGGTGGGCGGGGATGGCTACAACGCGCTCCCGAATGCGTTTCTGACCTGGACCTTCGGCCCGTCGGTGAGCCGGGGACCGGCCGACCATCAGAGCTATAACTGGGAGCTGATGCAAATCAACCACATCAGCCACACCAACGCCAAGGCCGGCGTTCCAATGGAACGGCAGTACGCCTGCGGCAGCACCGCCGACCGCGTCGCCTACGCCCAGAATGAAATCCTCTGCTTCAAGCTCGACGGTTCGTTCGATCAACTGGTGGTGGCCCCTGTCATGACGGATCTCGACGCGCCGGGAGGGGGCAGCGAAGATTACAATAAGCTTCCCAAAGGGAATCTGGATGTCACGGGCCAATACTATATCTGGACGTCGAACCTCGGGGGCAACCGCCTCGACGCCTTCATCGTCAAGGTGCCGGGCCACCTCCTGGGTGTATCGTAGAGAGGAAGCCTGATCCCTGGTCCTTCAGGAGATGTCGGCCCACCCCGAACGCGCTCATGGCTCTCCGATGTGCCGGGATAAGCCACCGCCCGGGACGCTGTTGACCCGCCGCTTTCCGCAGCCATGATGACAGCGCCCTTAGCGGCGACGAACAGGCCGCCGTTCGATCCGCCCCCTGGTGCTTATTCTATAATGGGAATGGTAGAGTGCCCGGCCTGGCGCCGCTCGGCGCGCCTCACCGCGATAACAGAAGGGGTCATCATCAATGAGTGAACGGCTGCTGAATATCGATCTGACGGACCTGGGCGCCGTCAAACTAGTCTGTGTACAGTGCCACGCCTCCGCAGAGTTTCCCCTCGCGCATCCGCAAGCAGATCCTCCGGAGCGCTGTTTTCATTGCCGCAGCGAATGGTTCGTCGCCGACAGTCCTCAAGCCACCGCACTTCAACATTTGTTCCGTGCGCTGGTTCAGCTGAGAAAGCCGGAGATGGCGACGGACTCCCACGTGCAGCTCGTCATGCGGATCGATCGAGGTCCGTCGCAATCACGCGTGCCGAAATAGCCAATTGGCGGTCCACCGCGTCGATGAGGTGCGGCTTCCTTTCTGACGGCCGGGCAGCCACGCCTCTACATGGATATCGTCAACCGGCCGAGCGATCTGGTCGCTGCGCCCAGTCCGGTACCGGCCCTGCCGGGCGGCGCAGTGCTTTCCTCGCGGATCTCTTCTCTTCTTGCCTGGCGCTCCTTCGTTTCCGGTTCGGGCGACATGCCGCATAATCGCGCAGTGCCTTGTCTAGTTCCCGAAGTTGAGACGCAGGTTGACCGGCGCGGGCGGGGGAACCAACGCAGGCGGCTCCGGTGAGGGCGCGGGCGGAGGCTCAGGAGATGGCGAGGGAGAGGGAGACGGCGAGGGAGAGGGCCCTGGTGGCGGCGGCGCCGGAGCCGGCGGCGTATAGGTGGCGAGGTTGCTCTCGCGCGATTCGTTATTCGCCGAGTCGAACGCCGTGATCACGTAGTGTTGCACGACGGCGGGGGTGCCGATATCCAAACTGGTGACACGTCCCAGCGTCGCGAGGACCGTCGCATTGGCCGATGTGCGGGTGCAGGGGAGCGAACTGCATCGGTAGACCCGATAGCCTGCAAGGTCGGGTTCGGTATTGGCACTCCAGGTCAGCGTGGCTGCCCAAGCCGCACCGGCCGAAATCATGACAGCCGTCGTCACGGCGATCGACAGGTGGATCAGGCGATCCATCCGGACGGTGGATGGAAACGACTCTGTCCAGGTCCTCTGTTGCCTTGTCTTCATGCAGCCACCCCTCCTTGAGCAGGCAATCCTCTGGCGCACACGGCCGGCTGTTCCGGTGGCGCGTTCTCACGAGGAATGTCAGTGAAAATTGACAAGCGCTTAAGCAATGCATATGCCACAGTCTCTAAGCGCAATTCCTCTCAGAAAATCTGCGGATTCACAGGTGCTCAGCCAATCAGTCCGGCAACAGGTCATTCAGACTGTAGGGCAAGACACTCATTTCGTTGAGGTGACGCAAGGAGTGAAAGACGGTGCGGCGGGCTCATGTGGAACCGCACGGATAGCGGCAAGGGCGACCCGGACACGGCAAGCATGCCTCGCTCGTCGGTGAGGGGCTCCAAACGACCGTTCAAAACTTTCGTTGACCGGATGGTGCTCTCTGTTCTACGGTTTGCACTGTAGGCCGGATCATCGTCATGGGAGGAAGGCAAGGGCCTATGGCCGAGGTATTGCGCATCAGCACCAGCGAGCTCAAGCAGGTCATCGATTTGACGGAGCACGTGCAGGCGGTGATCCGGAAAGTAAACGTCCGCGAAGGACTCTGCCAGGTCTTCATCACCCACACGACCGCCGGCGTGACGACCGGTGAGATCGGGGAAGGGACGGAGCAGGACTTTCTACAAGTCGTGGAGGAGATGATTCCCCGCGTTCGGTTTCGCCATGCGCACGATCCGTCGCATGCCTGGTCCCACATGGCCGCGTCGATCATCGGTCCGTCCCTTACCATTCCTGTGTCAGCCGGTGCACTGGTCCTCGGCACATGGCAATCGGTGATGTTGGTCGAGTTGGATGGTCCGCGGGAACGTCAGGTGCACGTGACCGTGGTGCCCTTGTAACCGGCCGCCGCGGCTGCCTGGCCTTGGCAGGACTTCTATTAGCACCGCATCCAGATCCACGAATCCGCTCGGACAGAAGACGCTGTATACGCCCGATGCACTCGATCGCATCACGCAGCTCACCGATGCGATCAGCGGCGCGACGGCATTCACATACGATGCGAACAGCAATCTGCTCACGGTCACCGATGCGAAATCCCAACAGACGGTTTATACCTACAGCAACATGAATCGTGCGGCGACCCGCAAAGATCCGCTGCTCAATACCGAGACCTACACGTATGATAACAATGGGAACGTGGCGACGGTGACCGATCGCAAGAGCCAGGTCACGACCAATACGTACGATGCCTTGAACCGGAAGACCAAAGCCACGTTTCACGATGGGACTTCGACCAATTACACTTATGATGCCGGGAACCGGATTACCCAGGTGCAAGAAAATTATTCAGGAGGCACCGTCACCGCAACGATCACCCGAATCTACGATGGTCTGGATAGGCTCATGCAGGAAGTGACGGCACTGGGCCAGATCGACTATCTCTATGATAACGCGAGTCGGAGAACGAGCATGATCGTGGCTGGCCAGACCGCGGTCACCTACACCTACGACAATGCGAATCGACTGACGCAAGTGCAGCAGGGCACCCCGACCGTCACGATCGGCTATGACGATGCGGATCGTCGGACGAGTTTGACGCTGCCGAACGGCAACAGCCTCACCTATACCTACGATGCGGCGTCGCAACTGACCGCGATCACATACAAGTCCGGCGGCACCACCATTGGCGATCTCACGTACACCTACGATGCAGCCGGCAATCGGATCAAGACGGGTGGTTCGGTTGCCAGGAGCGGCCTGCCGCCCGCACTCACGACCGTCAGCTATAACGCGAATAACCAGCAGACCACATTCGGCACCAATACTCTTACGTACGATCTTGATGGCAACTTAGCGACGGTTACCGATTCGGGTACCACCCAAACCAATACCTGGAATGTGCGAAACCAGCTCACAGGGATCAGCGTCACCGGCTTCTCTGCCAGCTTTACGTATGACAGTTTTGGCCGAAGAACGGGCAAGACGATCAACGGCACGACGACCAATTTTGTCTACGATGGGCTCAATCCGGTGCAGGAGAAGAGCGGCGGAGCCGTCACGGCCAATCTTCTGACCGGCCTCGGAATCGACGAATTCTTCACGAGAACCGATGGTGGGGGCGTGAGCGCCCTGCTGACCGACGCCTTAGGCTCAACCGTTGCATTAGGAGACAACACCGGAACGGTGCAGACGCAGTACACCTATGAGCCGTTCGGCTATACGGCCCAGACCGGAGCAGCCAATACGAACAGCTATAAGTACACGGGACGGGAAGATGACTCCGGGCTGTATTACTATCGCGCGCGTTACTATCATCCACGGCTGCAACGGTTCATTGCTGAGGATCCAATGGGATTTGGGGGTGGAGACGCAAATTACTATGCTTATGTCGGCAATAGTCCCTTGATCCTAATTGATCCGCTCGGCCTTGAGTGGCAATTCACAGGGGGAGTAAACCTTTTGATAGGAGGCAGTCCTTGGCTATTCCCTGGAGTTTTTCTTGGTGGCGGAGCAAACTTAGGCATTACATCAAGTGGGCAACTCATAGCCCAGTTCCAAGCGACCGGGTCAGCGGGAATAGGTCTATATGCGGGTGTGGGAGCACAGGCGTCAGTGGGGCACTCAGACTGCGACACTCCGAATGGGATTAGCACTCAGCTCTCTACCCAGATTGATGCTAATGCGGGTTGGGGAACATCATCTGGATTTTCAGCACAGTATGGAGGGGGAGGGAATACCGGTGTCAGTAGAGGTCTCAAGTATGGTGCGGGGTATGGAGTGCAATCGTCGATAGGAGTCACTTCAACTACTACCTTGGCTATTCGTATACCCGTACTCTCATCCTGGCTACAGAAAGGACGATCCACCTCATCCTGTGGGTGTCAATAGCTTGTTTTTTTGCATATGAAAGTACGAAGGGTCGAATATCACTGTTGGAACGCATTCAACTTCTTTGTAAGAAGAGTGCTGGGCGTTTTTTGGCTACTTGGAGGTGCATTCGGATCTCTGTGGAGCCTCGTAACCTTATTCAATCCGTCTGCGACTATTGACATTGATGGAGTCCCCTCGAATGAGTGGGGAGTCAAAGTGCTTTTTGTATGCGTTTTCCTGTTGATTGCCGTGTTCGGTTGGTTCTTTACTCGTGCTTCAAAATACTACCCTCCCAAGGTTTTAGACTGGATGAAAGAAAACAACCTTGGCATTGATGGCGAATCAGCCAACAAGGCATCGCCCTCTACTCTGTAACAGACCCAACTCACAGATTTCGATCCAGGCGCGACGACGTTCGCCTACGATGCCACGTACATTAAGGTCACGTCTGTTACTGATCCGCTGAACTAGATCGGGAGCCTTTATAGGCTTTTCAAGCCTCAGCAAGAAGCGCCACGTCCAGAAATGATGCCGGGCCTCTCTTTCAATATACCGAGCTCAACTACATCTACGATACCTCCGGCAATCGGATCAAGATCGGCGGGAGCCTGGCCCGCACCGGCCTGCGGCCAGCCCTCACGACGCTGATTTACAACGCCAATAACCAACAGACAACATTCGGCACCAATACCCTCGGGTACGATCTCAATGGCAACTTAGCGACCATCACCGACTCGGGCACCACCCAGACCAATACCTGGAGCGCGCGCAATCAGCTCACCGGGATCAGCGTCACCGGCTTTTCCGCCAGCTTTGCCTATGACAGTTTCGGGCGACGAACGGGCAAGACGATCAATGGCACGACGACCAATTTTGTCTACGATGGGCTCAATCCGGTGCAGGAGAAGAGCGGCGGGGCCGTCACGGCCAATCTCCTCACCGGTCTCGGAATCGATGAATTCTTCACAAGAACCGATGGAGGAGGCGCGAGCGCCCTGCTGACGGACGCGTTAGGCTCAACCGTTGCATTAGGGGACAACACCGGCACGGTGCAGACGCAGTACACCTATGAGCCGTTCGGCTATACAGCCCAGACCGGATCAGCCAATTCGACCCCCCGCTCCCTGAAAATCCTGACGCCTGCCTATCAGTAGGCCATGCTGCATGGCGGCTTCAGCTGTGCCACCCGCAGCTGGATAAGACGATCTCCTTATCTATGTGGCCGCTCCCCACGGGAGGACTCCCGGCCCTTGCCAGTGTGGTGACCGCATGATGTGGCCGTGGCAGCGTAGCACTATTTCCCCGTATGGAGGCCTGTGGAGAGGCCCGGCCACTCGGGTGTGTCGTCTTCCGCTCGAGTCCTCGGAAGTACGGGTGGCTTGGTGGTGTCAATGGAGCTTGTTCGCAGTCTTGCTAGGCCTGTTGATCCTGGCCGGATGGTGGAAAGTGGACAGTCAATCCCTGGAGGAAACCGCTGAACGCTACGATGCGGCGGCCAGGCGCGCTATGTCGTTGAACGAATCCTTTGCGGCACAGATGAAACGTGATGGATTCCTTTTGACGCCCGATCAAATCAGTGCCGCGCGTATCGACGTCGGGTTTGCTAACCAGTTAACCGAGAAACGGACCTTCTCCTGGACCCGGCTTCTCAGCGATCTGGAGGAAGCGGTGCCGTCCAAAGTGTCTATTGCGAGCATCAAGTTAAATCTTCAAGAGTCGGCGGTTGTCCTTGAAGGAATGGCGCAGCGACTCCAAGATCTGAATCAGTTTGTCCATCAGCTCCAACAACACCGAGCGTTTCGCCAGGCCGTGCTGTCGAAGCATGAAGTGCGTCACGAGACGGCCGGAACGGTCGGTCATGGGGTGAGCCAATCCGTAACAGATGGCGAAGCGCCACCCAGACAGGTCGTCGAATACAGCCTCACGGTAGTGTACCGGCCGATGTTGTAAAGGATTACTCGGGATGAAGCATGTCGGTATCCAAATGCCCATGCTCGCGGGGTCGGCTCAGCGGGCACTGATTCCCTTGCTGGGACTCATGCTGTGTGCGGCTGGAATCCTTGCAGTGGTGCATCTGACGGTACATGTGCCGGCAGAGGGGCGGCTACTACTCGCAGAGCAATCGTACCGCGCCGCCAAGCAGAGACAGGAGCAGCTTCGGTCCGCTCGCGCCTTGCAGGAGCGGGTGAAAGTTGCGCAACGAGAAGTGGCCACCCTCTGGCAAGGACTTCCGACGCAAGAGGAATTCTCGACACTCGCGGTCGCCATTTCCGAACTGGGGCGAACCGAGCAGGTCGTCATTCCTGGAATGGCCTACCGAGTCGAAAAACCTGAGGGCCTGCTCCCGGTCAAAGCGACGCTCTCATTCAAAGTCAGCGGAGATTATGCAGCGATTTATCGATTCATTCATCGGTTAGAGACCGCCGAATCGTACCTGGTCGTAGAAAGTCTGGATGCGGCCCGGGCCGATAAGTCGGCACGCGCCCGGTCGAACATAGTGGTGTTCAATGTGACCGTTGCCACATTTCTACGCCCGCCTGCCCTCACGAAGGATCTGTCATGAGGATTCGCATCAAGCAGCTCCTATTGATAAGTCTGGGTGGACTGTGGGCCGTCCTGTTGTTGGTGCGGGGGATGATGGTGACGGAGCCGCGACAGGTGCCATTACAGTTTATGTCTGGCAAGCAACGCGGCCTTAGTATGGCGCCAAATCATGCAGGTGAGGATCTCCATGTGAAACGGTCGGTCCAGCCACGTAATGTTCCCGTCACTCCGAGACGGAACATCTTCGTGCCGTGGGAAAACGCTCAGCTTGTTAGCAATGAAAAGCGCAAGGTTGCGCGTCCCAAGGTCGCAATATCTGCGCCGCCTCCTGTGCCACCTCCCGTGGCACCCGTAGCGGCGCCGTTACCTGCCCCACCGCAAACCATCACCGGAAGAATTGGCGGCTCTTGCGGCTCAGCAGCAAAAGGAAGCCATGGTACGACATCTGCGTGAACAGATGGGGCAGTACCGGTATCTTGGCTATCTGCGGCATGAGGGACAGCAACGGGCGTTCCTCGGGAAGGGGAAGGAAATCTACATTATCCGCCAGGGTGATTCTTTGGAGGGGAAGTTTCTTGTCGCAGGGATTGAGGCGAGTACTGTCACCCTCAGGGAAATAGTAAATAACCTCGAGGCGACACTTGAGTTAAGTAAGCTGGGCGGTCCCTTATAGCTCTCCATCTTGTTGCTCCGACGAAATTCAGGTAGTTGTATAACTCAAGACTTCATCTGACAGATATTGAGTCCTAGCATTCTCACTTTCGTCAGCGGCACGCTGTCGAGCCATGTCTGCATCGGCTGCCATAGCACCAGCGGCCTTGATGGGGCCGCTGCTCCTTGTACGCTTGCAACCAAACACAGACCTTCTTGCTGAAGGTGACACGCTAAAAATTGTTCAAAATCGTCATTATGGAACCGTTCACAGATTCCGTTCGTCTGAGGATGTCGGGCCTTGGTCCGCGTGTGATCGATATTCTCCACGGCGCGCCGCAGTATTCCTTGCTGCTATCGGTGAGGACCCGAAGAACGGCACGGCGGTCAACTTGGCCAGCCCGGACCTTGCTGTAGGTATCGATCAAGATCTGCTGATAGAACCGGCCGACGCCCTCGAGCGTCCCTAGGGCTTCTTTATCGGCTGTAGCTTTCTCCAACGCCATGACCTGGGGATTCCGTCTAAACCAGCCCTTCTTGGGCTACCTTTGCTTCTAACGCCTTCAAGCGTTTCGGCATCGTCTCCAGATCATGCCGCAGCGAGATGCACCAGACGCGTCGTCCGGAGAGATGATGAGGGCCTGCTTCCGCAATTCATTCGCCACGCGCACTTGGCTCCAGGCCGATTGATCGAGGACCATCCGCACAATCGCCGTCGGCCTTCATGATCTTGTCCGCGCCCTCAAGATTAACCAGAAATCCGGCATATGCTGTGGCCAGCCTCTTCGTGTCGCCGCTCCTGGACAAGACCGCCTGCCTCCTCCCACCATTTGAGAAAGCGGCTCACACATTTTAAATACATCGCAGCGTCTCGGCTGACAACGACTGCTACCTGCAGCGCTCAGCATAGGCCTCGAGGCTCGCCGATCGCTCGGCATAACGGAACTCCGGCAGGGGTGAACGGCTCAGGGGTGACAAGGATAGTGGCAACAGGCGGGAGGGACGGCGTCTGGAGATCGGAAAGGAAGCTGAGTTGCCTGGGGAGCGGTAGACCCGCTCCTGGACGCGACGGTAGGCACGGGTATGCCCTCCGGCCCGACGCTAGAACGTCTACCGGGTGGCGGGGCCCTTCCCGAGGTCCTCACCAGGCCGAGGCCGCGGTCCCTCCAGAGGCCGGTCGCGCGGCGGGTCTCCCGTGATCGTCGTGGAAGATCGGCCCAGATCCTTATCCAGGCTCTTCAACAGGTCATCACCCGGCTTGGCGCCCGGGCCGTCGAGATACCTCAAGGGATTCGTTGAAAGCCCCGGCGCCTCCACGGAAGCGAGCGGAGGGACGGGGATAGGCCGATCGGTCGTGCCTCCGCCGAATTGCGCCTGAACCGGGACCGTGCCGGCCACTGTCCCCAACAGACTCATGAAGACAGGTAACAGCCATCGCATAAGGTCGCCTCACTGTTTTTCGCCCGGCACGAAGGCCACGTCCGTCACAGTGTTGGCCTCATCGACCAACAGCACGGCGGTATCCCCTTTGGATAAGGCGCCCAGTCTCTCCTGCACCAGCGGACGCACCGGGTACGACTGCTCTGTGCCGTCCTGGCGCCGGATGCTGATCATATTCTGATCCAACGGTTTGGAAATCACGCCCACAATCCGGTTCAAATTTCCCTTCAGCGGGCTTTTCTGTTGCGAGAGTTCGGCCGAACGATGAACGGCTTCGGTGCTGCCAAACGTCACGTCGACGATCTTGCCCAGCTCGTCCATCAGAAAGATGACAGGAGCGCCCACAGGAATGGAAGCCACTTTGCTGCGGATGACCGGCCGAATGGCATGAGACTCTTCCTTCCCATCCTCAGTCCGGATCACGGCCTTGTCGTGCCCGGTCTCCAGCGGGTGGGCCACTTGGCCTCGCACAATACGATGGCGGCTGGCCTCGCCGGCCTTATGCACATCGACGAGCAGGTTCTGGTCATTGACCGTGACCTCCACCAGATCGCCCTTTTTGAGTTCCGGCAGGCCCTTGTCTTTCCGGACATTCATCGGAATGAAGCGGGGCTGGCCCTCACCGGTGTCGATCCGTGCCTGATCGCTTCTGACTTCTTCGACCGTGCCGAGGAGCACGCGGTCTCCGGACAGGAGTTGGGAGCCATTTGTCTCCGATCCGGTCGCGTGAGCGACGGTCACCGCGGACACCAATGACAGGGCGAGGATGAGAAATCCGGAGAATGAGTTCTGTAGTACAGTGTGTGTCATGCTCTTTCCTTTCTTAGGTCTGTGGGTTCCTGCTCCGGGAACAGGGATGCCCCGCGGCATGAAGCAAGGGTTCTCCCGGCGGCCGTCACCGGGAACCCGGAAGATCTCACTCGATCACTATCTCCGGTTTTGCCGCATCCGTGTCCTGGGGCAAACCCTGGAGGATGCGATGGTCCAACCGTACCGGAAAAGAACAGGTCCGATGACAAGGGACAGCCATGCGTAAGAAGCTCAGTGCCGGCATCCTGCTCTACCGGCAGACGCGCGGCCTGGTGGAGGTGTTCCTCGTTCACCCGGGCGGCCCCTTCTGGACTAACAAGGATGACGGGGCCTGGTCCATTCCCAAGGGGGAATATGACGCAACGGAGGATCCGTTGACCGTCGCCAAACGCGAGTTTCATGAAGAAACCGGGTTGGAACTGCGCGGGGACTGTGTGCCGTTGGTTCCGGTCAGGCAGCCGGGAGGAAAAGTCATTTCCGCCTGGGCCGTGGCGGGTGATGCCGATGCCAGTGCGATTACGAGCAACCTCTTTTCGCTGGAATGGCCGCCGAAATCGGGACGGATCAAGGAGTTTCCGGAAGTGGACCGGGCGGAATGGTACGATCTGTCGCGTGCACGCATCAAACTGCTTCCCGGACAGCGGCCGTTCGTGGACCAGCTGCAACAGCTGCTGCAACGCCTTGACTGACATGTGCGCCGCGCCGACGTGGGCCCCTTTCCAGTCATCATCACGGCACGCCACCCCGCGGCGGAGGGTTGATAGAATAGCCTCATGATGCACCGGGAGCCTGCTGATCAATGAATGCGGCACAATTGCTGATTCGATGTCTCGAAAACGAAGGTGTCCGGTTCATCTACGGTCTGCCGGGCGAGGAAACCCTGGGGTTGATGGATGCGCTGCTCGACTCGCCGATCCGCTTTATCGTCACGCGGCATGAGCAGGGCGCGGCGTTCATGGCGGACGTTCATGGACGGCTCACGGGCACGGCGGGGGTGTGCCTCGGCACCTTAGGGCCCGGCGCCACCAATCTGCTCACCGGTGTGGTGGATGCCTACCTGGACCGGGCCCCGCTGGTGGCGATCACCGGTCAAGTGTCCCTGACCCGCCGGCATAAGGAGTCGCACCAGTACATCGATGTGCTGTCGATGTTCAAGCCCGTGACGAAGTGGAATACCTCCCTCCCCAGGGCCGAAATCATTCCTGAAGCCGTCCGCAAGGCCTTCAAGATCGCCCAGACGGAGAAGCCGGGCGCCACGCACCTGGAGTTGCCGGAGGATGTGGCGGACGACCGGCTCGGCGATGACGCCGCCGTGCCGCTCTATGTGCAGGGACCGGTCACGCCCGAGCCGGCACGGTCCCAGGTGGCGCGCGCGACGGCGGCGATTGCCGGCGCGAAGCGGCCCCTTATCCTGGCGGGCAACGGCGTGATTCGCGCACGGGCCTCCGAGGCGGTCCGGGCGTTCGCGCGGCGTTTGCACATTCCCGTGCTGCACACTTTCATGGCCAAGGGCGTGGTGCCGGATGCGGATCCACTGTCGCTGTATACGATCGGTCTCCTGACGCGGGACTATGCGACGGTCGTCATGGAACAGGCGGACGTCGTCATTGCGGTGGGGTACGACTTCGTCGAATACGCGCCCTGCTTCTGGAACGCCAGCCGGGACAAGCGGATCGTGCACATCGATGGATCGCCCGCCGAGGTGGATGAACATTACCGGGTCGCGGTGGGGGTGCTGGGGGATGTCCGGCTGTCGCTGGAGGAGGTGGGCCGCGATCTGTTGCCGTTCGCCGACGCATGGGCGCGGGCCTGCCGCACCACGGTGATGGATGGATTCGAGGCCGAACTGAGCGAGGCCCGTTCCTGGCCCCTGCGTCCCCAGCATGTGCTGACGAACTTGCGCGCCGCGCTCCGGCCGGACGATCTCGTCCTCTGCGATGTCGGCGCCCACAAGCTCTGGATGTCTCGGATGTTTCCCTGTGACGTGCCGAATGCCTGCATTGTGTCCAATGGCTTTGCCGCCATGGGGATCGCGGTGCCCGGTGCGGTCGCCGCCAAGCTTTTGTACCCGGATCGCCGAGTGGTGGCGGTCACCGGAGACGGCGGCTTTCTGATGAATTCACAGGAACTGGAAACGGCGGTGCGGCTGCGTGTGCCGCTGGTCATCCTGGTGTGGCGCGACGACGGCTATGGCGTCATCCGCTGGAAGCAGATGACGCGTTTCGGCCGGGCTTCTTCCGTGGACTTCGGCAATCCGGATCTCGTGCGCTACGCGGAAAGCTTTGGCGCCGCCGGCTATCGTGTGGCCGAGCCGTCCGATCTCCCGCCCATCCTGGCGGAAGCCTTGACGCTGGACCGGCCGGCTGTGATCGATTGCCCGGTGGATTACGGGGAGAATCTCCGGCTCACCGCACGGCTGCGGGCGCTCCCGCACTCCATGTGACGCCGATCAGTCAGGCTGGCCGCGCCGCGCCGCGTTGAGTTCCTCCTTGAGCTGCTTGACCGTTTCGTCCAGTTCTTTCCCCAACGTGCTCCCGAGCTTGGCGATCTCCGGTTCGATCTTCCGGCTGAGTTGCTG
>CBDIWP010000033.1:0-19083 GCA_965285945.1 uncultured bacterium
ATGCCTAGAATAAGGCTGTACAGGCTCGCGATCTGAAAGTCTTGAGACCGCCACTTTGCCCCGAGGAGATCAAAGAGGACACTGGCGGACAGGAGGGCAATTGGGAAATGTACCAACATGGGATGAATGGGATGCATTGCGCCTCCTCGGTTCAAACAAACCGCTACTGCAAAGAGGGCACCCGGAGCCGAACGACATGCCTTTATGAATCTATGTGAGCGTTTTGAGGTCCGCCGGACATGGGATTGAGTGGCACAGGGGAGCATTGCTACATGGCCGGCATATTCCTGTTGCAGAATGCGGCAGTCAGGAGAGGCTATGAGCGGGCAAGCACAACAGCGACTGCGATCACGAAGAGCGCGACCAACAGGGCCAGCCTCGGCAACCAAGCGGAACTGCGAACAAGAGCCTGATCGCAGGCTGACCTCTGGTCTGCCGGAACGGCGCCGAGTCTCCTCATCCGAGGTCCGAAGACCAGATCATGCGAGAGGGTGAGAATGATCAGCGCCGCGGCGAGAGAAAGTTTGACCTTCAGGGGCAGAGGCCAGTCATTCGGATCACTCAGGGACCAGCCTCGTTGGACGATGAGCAGAGGCCCGGTGCTGAGGAGGAGGACGATGGCACTCCAAACGAAGAGCCGGAACCGCCTCGCCGCCAGCCGGAATAAGGCCATGAACTCCGGCGCGGCTTTCCGGCTCCTGACAAGCGGCGCAAGGACCACGGAAAGAAACAGCATCCCGCCGATCCAGCTGATCGCCGCGATGAGATGAATCCAGAGGAGTAGGACGTGGAAGGACAATGGCTGCTCGGGTGGGATTACGGCTGGATCCTGAGGTGAGGGCACCAGTCGACCTCAGCGGCATGCGCCGCCGCCCGGTATCGGAATTCAGCGGCGGGGGACAAGGTCTCTTGCCCCAGCTGCAAACAAGGTGTGCAGACGAACTGGCAGGGCACCGGACACCGACGTCCTTCGCATCCCACGAGCGTATGAAAATAAGCGGTCTGTTCCATACAGTACCGCGCCGGATCCGCCACTGCCAGACTGGCCCTGTAACAGGTCAGGCGTTGCCAGAGCTTCGTCAGGCTCGACAGCGGAGTGGTGTTGACGCGCGCCCGGGCCTGCGGCACGCGCATCAAGATGGTGAGTAGACGTGTCATTGAATGATCAGCTATCAGCTTTCAGCGTCTTAGAATTGACGGCTGTCGGCTACTTTGCACACAAAGTGCGTTCCGCTCTCAGTCAGCTTAAGACTTCTTTCCCTGCTGGTCGTTGATGGCTGACAGCTGATGGCTATCAGCCGCTGACTTTGCGCAGCGGAATCCCATCCAATTGATCTTCGTGTGGGGATCGGTTCCGTTCCGCATCGCCACGCGCATGGTCGTCGTGCTGTCCATCCAGCCCCCGCCACGAAACGCTTTCTGCGTACCGGTCTTCGGACCTGTCGGATTGCGGTCCGGCGCGGTGGCGTAATAATCCTTGTCGTACCAATCATTGACCCATTCGGCGACGTTGCCGATGGTCTGGTGAAGCCCGTAGGGGCTAACGGCCAGGTCATATCTGTCGACGGAAATGATGGGCGGATACAACAGCAGACGTTCCGGACGGTCCCGCACAGGACCGGACAACCCCGTCCGCCCGAAATTGGCGCGGGTCGGTCCGGCTTGTTCCCGGCCCCAGGGATACAGCCGTCCGTCGGTGCCTCGTGCGGCCTTTTCCCATTCCGCTTCGGACGGCAACCGCTTCCCGGCCCAGGTGCAGTAGGCATCGGCGTCATACCAGGACACATGCATGATGGGGTGATGGGCCATCGCCTCCTGGAAATTGCCCCCATCGTAGCGCCAATCCAGCTGAGGGTTCCGATTGGTCGCCAACACGAACTTGAGATATTCCAAGGCCGTCACTTCGTACTTGCCGATCTGGTAGGCATCCAGATAGACCCGCCGCTGCGGCATCTCGCCGCGGTACGCCAGCCGGTCGGTTTTCTTATCGCTCCCCATGAGAAATTCACCGGCGGGGACCAACACCATCTCGTCCTTGGCCGGCCAGGTGGCCACCCGTTCGGCGGCGATCTTCTTTCCGGCCGCCGTCCATTCGACGAGAATGTCCTGAGTGTCGAGGCCCCAGGCCACGTGCGCCATGATCAACAAGACGGCGATGACCAAGACGGCGTTGACGCCCCATTCCCATTTGCGAAGCGTGTCGACTTCTTTGCGTTCCATCACTCGGCCTCCCATGTTTCGTTCCGGTCCATAGGCATGATTCAGTCAGTTAAGGCGTGGAGTCAGTTGATAGCTTGATCGCTGACGGCCGATGACCTACGTCCCGCTTCGCACAGCGAAATCCTGTCAAGTAACTGCGGCGATCCGGCTCCCCGCCGTTGCGGCCCGCCGACCGGGCGACCTCCGGGTCTTCGTTCCAGGACCCGCCTCGAAACACCTTCAATTCTCCAGTGTCCGGCCCCTGCGGATTGCGGGAGACTCCCCGGCGGTAGTACTCGGGATCAAACCAGTCCGCCACCCATTCGCTGACGTTGCCAGCCATCTGCCGCACTCCGTAGGGACTGACGCCGCGGTCATAGCGGGTCACATTGGCCAGCGGCGGATACTTGAACCCGCGCTTGGACCCGGGATGGGCGATGTTGCTCTTGATCCACCCGGCGGGCTCGTTGCCCCAGGGAAAGACCCGTCCGTCCTCGCCCCGCGCCGCCTTTTCCCATTCCGCCTCGGTCGGTAACCGCTTGCCGGCCCATCGGCAATAGGCGTCGGCTTCCTTCCAACTGATGTTGATCACGGGATGGAGGGCGGCCTTTTCAGGGAACGGGCTCTCGCGCCAGAATTGCGGCCAGGCCGTGCCGGTCGCCAGCACATACCGCAGATAATCGATGTTCGAGACCTCGTAGATATCGATCACAAACGCATCCAGGTACACCTCGTGCTGCGGCAATTCCTGAGGCCCCGCGGCACGATCGATTTTCAGATCGCTGCCCATCAGAAACGACCCGGCCGGCACCCGCACCATGCCGCCGGGGGTCTCCATCGCCGCCAACCGCTCAGCTTCATCCAACGGCGTCCAGAGCGGCGGCTGCTTGGAAGTTTCATGGTTGGCCCAGATCGGCGCGGTCGTCATGCATAGTATGATTAACAGCGCAACGACCACTGTGCATTTCGTGAAGCGTAAAGCGTGATGCGCGACGCGTCTGAGTCGAATCATTTCGTCACACATTCTCTTCTTCGCTGTACGTTTCACGTTTCACATCGCAATGCGTGATGCGTTTGAGATGCATCGATTGGAGGCTCGTGCTCTTCATCGCCTTACGCCTAACGTTTCACGCTTCACGTCTCAGTGCTCCTGCTTTGTGATCATGGGATCGATTTCTTTCTGCGTGTCCTCGGGCACGTTGTAGCGGACGTACGGATGATCCATCACCTCGTTGGCGTAGAGCCGCCCGGTCGGAGCCGGGACCACGATATGGGCCTCCACGGTCCCCTTCGGCCCGACGGTGACGGTGTGCTCGATCGTGGTGCGGATATAGGGATGCCATACGACCAGCTTATAGGTGCCCGGCGGCACGTCGGGTATCGTGAACCGGCCCTGCTGGTCGGTCTTGGCAAAGTAGGGATTGGTGACGGCCAGGCCCCAGCTCTCCATGTACGCGTGGAAGCCGCATTGCATGACGAAGATCCGGCGGCCCTTGCTCAAATTGACCAATTGCTTCATCGGCGGGCCGGCCATGTGTTGGTGGTACATCGCGGCATCGCTGCGCTCCTTCAAATTGCGCGGGTGCTGCGGGTTCATCGGCAGCGGCACGTTGAACAGGACGCGGGCACCCAAATGCGATGTTTCATAGGCCTGGATGTCGTGCATGACGGGATCCATGTTGACCACCGTCACCGTTTGATCGTCCCGCACGACCGTCGTGAACGGAAGGAACAGGCAGTCTTTCGCTTCGATCTGCGGCACGCCCCCGTCGTCGAACGGTTTGCCCTTGTCGATCCCTTCCAGATAGACCACCACCTCGCGAAACTCGCCCGCCGGCCCGGCCTGAAACGGTTGCAAGATGCGCCAGCCCTGCCCATCGGAAATGCGCCCGCAATAGAATTGATCCGGCAGCGTCGTGAGGTTGTACCCCTTCGGTTTGGGGACATTGCCTTCGAGCTTGACGGTACCCGTGAGGGTTCCGCCCTCCGATACGGTGATGGCTTCATAGGCGTAGACGGGGCAGCTTACGCTCAGCGCGATCGCGCCCGCAGCGATATGTTTGAACATCGTCCTTCCTCCGGCCTCTCCCCAGAAATGTTAATTTTGAGTGTTGAGTTTTTAATCTTTAGTTTTGAAGCTTCGGCTTGAGCCCAACTCAACACGACACACTCAGAACTCAAAACTATTGAAATGCGATGGGGGAGCTACGTGTTACAGGCAGCTCCCCCATCAGTCCTACGCCATGTCCACCCGCTTACTTCATCGCGGTTGGTGTGGCCTTCACATCGGGCTCCGACTCCGCCCGCTTGGCACCCATACCCTGAGCCCCGAGCGGTTGGATCCGCGTGTCGCCGGCCGGCAACACCCGGAGGTAGCCCCATTGTCCCGACTGCGTGTAGGGCAGCCGTGCATTCGACCACACGAAATCTCCCACCTGACGATACGGTCCCCCCGCACCGCCGCGGATGAAGACATCGAGCGTCTCGGAGCCGGCATACTCCACCACACTGATCATGTCGGCACCCGGCATGTAGGGTTCGATCGGCCACTCATGGCCTTCGACGCCGAACATGCCGTTCTGCTCGCTGTTGGCCCCGATCACGTGGATGCGCACCGCGTCACCGGCATGCGCCTCAATAAGAGGCGTGATCGGATCTTCGGGCTTGTCCACGACGCAAGGCTGGAAGATCTTCCCGAGCGAGCAGCCTTGCTCCTCACGGAACTTGTACGGTTCAGCACGGTAGTTCACCGACGTCAAACCGGCTACGTTCTGCACGTAGGGCATGAACGCGGTGCCAATGATGTTGTCCTCATCTTGGAAGAAGAGGGCCACATCACGATAGTTCCGCTTGCCCACGTTCTCCGGCAAGCTGGCATCGACGATGACGTCCGCTCTCCAGCTGTTCTTTTGAGACACATCGGCCCCGGTCACCGGATCGCGATACTGCGATCCCTTCGGGCCGACGATGATGGCCCCGTACAATCCGTTGCGCGGATTGACGACGATGTTGCCGCCATCCCACACCAACGACGTCGTCTCCTTGTTGGACGGATGCGCGTAGTACGTGTAGGCGCGGCTCTCGCCCGGGCCGATGGTCTGATCCCCGCCGTTGTGGCCGACGTTCAGTCCCTGACTGTCTTTGGGATCGAAGGACAGGCCCGGCGCAAAGAAGGATGCCCGGCTCGCCTTCATTTTGTTCTTCAGATTGACCTTGATGCAGTCGCCAAGGTTGACGCGCAATGTCAGCGGATTGGGAGTCGCCCCGCTGGATACGGTGGTCGCTTCTTCTTCGAGCGCGTAGATCTTGCCTTCCGGCATGGTCATTTCGATCTTCCGCTCGAAATCCACTTCGATCACATCCGGCGCCTTCGGGTTGAGCTTCATCGGACGATCCAACGCCACGACATTGAAGCTCTTCACCGGAGAATCGGCCGGACACACGGAACTCGGAGTCGCCGCAATGCCGAGAGGATTGGTCCCCCGCGGCAACGGCTTGAGATCCGGCACTTCCTTATCGAGCACGCGCACGATTCCCCATCCGCCTTCGGCGAAGTGTGAGCTCCGGCCGTTGAAGTGGATGTAATCGCCCGGCATGCCTTGGAATCCGCCCGCCTTCGTGACGAGGTCATACCGCTCGGCGATCCCGACGTGAATCGAGTTCTTCCGGTTGGCATCCGCCGCATACCGCTCCGTGAGGAAGGTATGGCCGGAGATCGTCCAGACGTGCGATTCGTTCATCAGCTGATGCAACAGGCGGAACACCATGGTGTCTCCGGTGTAGGCCCGCAACAAGGGCGTATCGGGATCACCGTGGATCGCGCTGCTGAAGAGCTTGGAGGTATCCGGATTGTTCGACAGGCGTTGCGCAAACGGTTCCGCGCGGAAATTGAACCCGCTGCCGGTCGTATGCGTGCCGCCGTTGATGTACTTGTTCGGCGCGTTCAAGATCTTGTCGGGCATCTGGAACGACACCGTCTTGCCCGCTTCCAACGCCACTTCGATCGGCTGTCCGGGAGGATTGCCGGCTTCGATGACGTTGACCGTGTGCGGCACCGTGTCGTGGATGGAGACCATCAACTCACGGAAGCTGCCGCTGACGCCGGCGCCGATCGGCTCATTGCTGTGAATGTCCGCGATCGGACCGCTGTACACGAGTTTCCCGTTCTTCGGATCATGATAGGTCGATCCGAACGGTTCCACGATCGTCACGCCGAACCCGCCATGGGGCCAGGTCGTCGCACCGAACGCATGGTCATGCCAGAACACCGTCCCCATATCCACGTCCACCCACCACCGGTAGCGGACAAACTCCGGCGACACGAGATCGTTCGCCGGATGGTTGTGCTTCAGCGGCTTGAAGAACGTGACCTGATCGCCCTTGATGTCCTTGATCCGGGCGACTTCGGAACAGCTCTTGTCCCGCGGCAGTGACGCCGTGGGGTCGTTGCCCTTCTCCAGACAATCCATGCCCACCATCACTTCGGTGTTGATATGGAAGGGCGTGGCGCCCGGAGCCATCTGAACCTTGATGCTGCCGGCTCCTGCTTTGGCTCCTCCGACGATCTTAGCGACCATCGGCGCGGGCAACCCGTGCTTGTTCGGCTTGCCGAACATGGTGAACGGCCGTACCGACATTTCATATTCGAACCCCGAAATCACGCCATCCGAATTCCCCGTGTCGAACTGGAAGAAGTGGGGATGGATGTTGATTTTGGACGACTGGAAGTTGGTGTAGTCGTCGTCGTTCCATTCGCTGGTGAGGACCAGGTCCACGCAGTCATACACGTTGGCCCGAATGACCGCCGGCAGCTTGAGATCGTCATTGGCTCTGGTCAGATTCTCCTCTTCATGGAGGACGTAGATCAGACCATCTTTGTCCACGATGGCCGGCTCTTTGCCCTGCTTCTTGGCCAGGGTGATCGGCATGCGGACGAAGTGCAGGTTGTAGAACTTCTGATTGGCGTTGTCGGGGCAGAGACTCCAGCGGCCCTGCTCACCCGGCTTGGCCGGCTCAGACGTCCGTTCGCCGTTCGCATCCTGGTGAATCGGTTCCAGCCAGGGCGCGCCGCTGTGATTTGCGGAGAAGGGCACCCGCTTGCCGAAGTGCGGCTTGAACAGCGGCCAGGCCATTTTACCCGTGGTCGGGTCGAAGAGAATGGCCGGTCTGGTGCTGTCGTCCCACTTGGCGGCCCACTGATACTTGGGATTCTGGGCGGTACTCTCCCGCTCGCCGCGGGCGATGTTGCCGTCCCACTTCCAATCCCACACGGTCGAGTCATAGGCCAGGATCTGATCCTTCTCCTTGTCCGAATGACCCGGCTTGCCCTGGGCGGGCACAAACATTTCCACCCAATCCTTGATGTTGACGATCACCGGATCGGATTTCCAATTGGTCTTCTGGCTCTTATCGACGATCTTGAAGGACTTCCCGAACCAATCGACGGTCGTCCCGATCAACTTGTCGGAGGACACGCCGTGTTTCATGCGGCCTTTGCGATCCGGCAACTCTTGCAGATCCGGCATTGTGTCGGTATGCGCCGCGCCGACTTGCAGCGTATTATAGAAACGGCCGTACCCCCACATCCCCGCCACATAATGGTGCGCCACGTGGCAGTGATAGAGGAATTCGCCCGCCAGGTGCTGACAGCCGCCGCCGCCGCACTCCGGCTCCAGGTCGAGCGACTCCGAAGGACCGATGACTTCCACGTCCACGCGATCGGACTTGGTCCGCACCACCGGATACTTCACC
Source organism: uncultured bacterium (assembly GCA_965285945.1). Classification (GTDB taxonomy): domain Bacteria; phylum Nitrospirota; class Nitrospiria; order Nitrospirales; family Nitrospiraceae; genus Nitrospira_D. The sequence goes on from CBDIWP010000033.1 coordinate 7,951, forward strand.
GGACCATCCGAGCCCATCGCCCACATGTTGTTGGGCTCCGTTCCGGGGCTCCGCTGCCAGCGGATGGTTCCGCTGTGCGGATGGTGGCTATGGAACACTTCGGATCCGCCATGCACCAACCGCCACTTCACCGGATCGCCCAAATAGCCGCGGGCGATGGTCGTCGGCGTATCGCCGAACGTATAGGCGCTATAGGCCATGGATTCGTCTTCGAACCCGAAATACTCGTGCTGCAAATGCATCTGGTCGATGCCGAAGGGCTCGCTGCGATAGTTGATCGCGCGGCCGCCCGGGCGATACGCGTCGGTCAACGGGTCGCGCTGCGGCAGAAAGTCGCCCTTCTTATTCAACGGGCGAAACGCTTCATCGCCGATCTCGTGATAGAACAGCACGAATTCACGGAAGTCCGGTCCGGTTCCGTTGTCGATGTTCACCTGCCAGCCGGTCTTCACTTCCTTATCCGTCCCGATGCCGAGCGAATCGAGGTACTTGGAGCCCTTCGGTTCGACGATAAAGGCGCCGAAGAGACCCAGCACCGTCAATTCCCGGTCATGACTGTAGGAATGGAACTGCCGCACGCCTTCCTGCATCTGCGGATGGATGTACCATTCAAACTCCTGCGCCTTGCCCGGAGCGACGATGGACTCGGGATTCGTCGTGGTCGCCGGCTTGCCGGTCGCGCTCACGATCATGCTGGAAGCCTGAATGAACAAGCTGCCGTCCTCGCCCTCCATCTGATTGCGCAAGGTCATTTTGATGCAATCGCCCTGGTTGGCACGCATCACCAGCGGCTGGATCATGTCGCCCTGCAACCCGGTGCTCACCGCGCCCGGATCAAACCCGTCTTTGTCTCGAGCCGCTTTGTTCTGGTCTTCTTCCGCCCGGACTTTCGCCACATCCTCGGTCAGGACGTACATATAGCCGGGATAATAGTCGAGCCAGCGGTTCAAGGTGATTTCGATGTTGATCATCGAGACGTCGAATGATTTCACCGGCGCGTTGGCGGGGCACTTGCCACCGGACAGCGACACCGGCTCGCCCTTGCCGGAATCCGTCATGAGCAGGAAGCTGCTGCCGTCTTGCCCCATGTACTGGTGCATCATGGACGTGTTGTTGAACGCCCCGGACGTCGGCTGCGCCTGCGCGTCCTTCTGCGCCTGCTGCTCCAGCTTCTGCATGAGACGATGGTGCTGCATCTCCATCTTCTCGGCATTGCCCGCGCGGCCTTCGATGGCGTTTTCCACCACCGTCTGCCCCTTCAATTGCTGCGTCCATCCCGGCATGGCGACCGGCGCCGCATGACCCTGATGCGAATCCCCCGGCCCAGCCGCGTACAGCCCCGGCGTCGCCACCAGACTGCCGGCCAGCAGGACGCTGTGGAGCGTCAGCGCCGCCTGGGGGCACCTCTGCTCGCGTCTGGATTGTGAAAGAAAAGACCTCATAGCTACGGCCTCCCGGTTATGCCCGCCATCATCGGCGGATGGTTAATGAAGCTTTCGGTGATCAGCCATCAGCGCTCAGCTTCCGGCTCAGTGCTAGTGGCTGACCGCTGACCGCTTTCCTCGGCCTTTGTTTTAGAGCTGGTGGAAGCGCCCCTCTTGCGAAGGGAGAGGGTCATCCGGAGGCCGGTCCAAAATCACCCATACCTCCACCAGCAGTTTCTCCCTAGCGCAATAGATGTGCCGCTACCGGCCCGAACGTTGGACGAGCTTGAATCGTCGCTCCAACATGACGCTTTCGAGTTTCCGAAGGACCATAGGAAGGCCGTCTCGCCGCCGGCAACGCTTCCAGTCGATTGGACATAAAGCAGCTGTTCCGGATGAAACCTCAGTCATTCATGCAGTTACGCTGTCCAATTTCCTAGACAGCGATCACGTGGAACTGAGTCGAAATAGGACATGCGCCGGTGCCCTGCCGCGCATCGACTGGCAGATGACGGCCTGATAGATGGCAGATGAAGCGATGGCTTTATCGGGAGAGCGCTCTGTGGCGTGATGCGGCCAAGAAGGATTATGTGGAGTCGAGGGGTGCACTAGATCGGACGGTCCGCCGTCGTCTCAGCTGTCCAGATCCCTCGATCGCTACCCGGCCGACTCGGTGTCGCTGATTTGATAGTTCCGTAATTTCAGGTACAGACTGGCTCGACTGATCTTAAGGATCTTGGCCGCGCGCACGCGATTGCCTGACGCCTGCTTCAAGGCTTGAATGATACGCGCACGCTCCGCCTGCTTGGCGGCGCTCCGGCCCACCGTTCGCAAATCGCCGTGCTCTTCCTTCGCGATGGGAGACACTTTATCGGGGCAGGAGAGAGCCGGCCCCGAAGTCGTGACGACCGCTCGCTCGATATAGTGCTGGAGTTCACGTACATTCCCGGGCCATTCGGCTTGGCTGAGCACGAGCATCACCTCCTCCGGTACCCGGCGCACGGGCTGTTGATGCCGTTGGCAGGCCAGCGCCGTGAAATGCTCCACGAGAAGCGGGATGTCGTCCTTTCGCTCTCGCAAGGCCGGCACATGGATCGGCAACACCGCCAGCCGGTAATAGAGATCCTGACGAAACTTTTTGGCCGTGACGAGCTCGGAGAGATCCTTATTGGTCGCCGACAACACCCGCACATCAATCTTGATCGGCTGATTGCCGCCAACCCGCTTCATTTCTCCTTCTTGCAGGACCCGCAAGAGCTTCGCCTGGAACGTCGCGGTCGTATCGGCGATTTCATCGAGAAACAGCGTTCCGCCGTCTGCTTCTTCGAAGAGACCTCGTTTATTGACCGTCGCGCCGGTAAACGCGCCTTTAACATGTCCGAAGAGCTCGCTTTCCAGCAACGTCTCGGGCAGGGATCCACAGTCCACCACGATGAAGGGCTTGGCCTGCCGCGGGCCTAAGCGGTGAATCGTTTTGGCGACGAGTTCCTTTCCCGTTCCGCTTTCACCATGGATGAGGACCGTCGCCTGACTATCCGCCACGAGTCTGAGCATATCGAAGAGTTCCCGCATGGCCGGGCTGCGGCCAAGGAGATTGCCCAGTCCTTGCGGCGGACCCGATGCCGTGACCCCCGACGCAGCCGCTGGATAAGTACCATGGGACTGGGATGGCCGCGATTTGAACAAGACCAGCATGGAACTGACCGTCCCATCAGCACCGGCCAGTGGAAAAGCCTGCTGCATGCCGCAGGAGGGCATGTCGTTTCGATCGTCGCCGGCCACCGCCTGGACCTGAGGAGCCTCGAATGCTTTGACCGCCGGACACGTTCCGCAAGGATCGACCCGGGAGGCAAATGCTTCATAGCATTTCGCCTGGCGCACCGGCTTGGCCGGGGACACGGCGCTCTGCAAGGCCGCTTCATTGGCATAGACCACGTTAAAATTACGGTCCATGACGGCCACACGATCCGAGACCCCGCTTGCCACTTGACGGATAGCTTCAAGGCGGGCCTGCAGAATGCGGTCGCTGAACAGAGGAGCCGCGAACTCCGCTGGCTGAGATCCGGCCATCTCATGACCCACTGGAACCGTCCTTTCGAGGCGACTGACCTAGCCCGGGCGGTCTGATGCATGGAGCGCCGGACTCAGCAGCTCGCGAACCCGTGCCTTCAATTCCGAGAGGCGCACCGGCTTATTAAGGTAGGCCGTGGCGCCCGCGGCCAACAGGTCCCGGCTGGCCTTGTCGTCGCCGAAAGCCGTCATGACGACGATCGGACAACGGGGCATACGCCTGTGCAACCGGCTCACATACTCCACGCCGCCCTCCGGAATGCGGAGGTCGGTGATGATCAGATCCGGATTGGATTGCAGCAGCGTGGACAACGCCTCATTTCCATCCCGCGCTTCGCGCGGCTGATACCCTTCATTCCACAGCTCTTCAAAGAGAAGATTTCGCATTTCCAGATCGTCTTCCACGACGAGCACCGATGGGCGTTTCCATGCCACGATAGTGATCTCCTTCTTCCCTTGCATAGAGAAGGAGCAAGCCGGATGCCATCCTGCCCCAGCACGGAGACCTCTGGAATCCAATGTTTTGAAAGGCTCTTAGGCGGGAAGTAACCGTCCGCAGCCGATCGGCTGGCGAGAAAGACCCCATTGGATGGAATCCGTTCTGTTGCGAGATGCCCCATGGATCGATTGGAGGAGCCGTCATGCAGGGCCGCCGGAGCAGAGGAGAACAATGGATGCGTGCGTGCCAAGCTTGAACTGTGGTTAGTGGCTCTTCGGCAGCAGCACCGAGAAAGTCGTGCCCTTGTCCGGTTCGCTTGACACGGCAATCGACCCTCCATGCTCCTCCAGAATGCCCTTCACGACCGTGAGCCCCAACCCCGTGCCCTTGCCGAACTCCTTGGTCGTAAAAAAGGGTTCAAAGATGCGATCGAGGGCCTGTCGCGGAATGCCGTGGCCGGTGTCGGATAAGATCAGTTGAACCATGTCCCCGGCGGGGCTTGTGTGAATCTTCAGGATGCCGCCCTCCGGCATGGCATGGACGGCATTCATGATGAGGTTAATTAAAACCTGGTGCATCTGATCCGCATCGGCATGGACGCGGGGACAATCGGCATCAAGCCGTACCTCGACACGAATGCGGCTCTTCGCGAAGCGTTCGTGAAAAATGTCGACGCAATTTTCCACAATCTCACTCAGATCCACCGCGCGCCGTTCCGGCGGCCGGCGACGCGCGAACGACAGGAGTTGGTTCATCACCTTGGTGATGCGCTCGACCTGCGCCACGATGGTCTGCAGGCCTTTCTTGACCGGCTCTTCCTGGACCCGCTCCATGAGGTACTCGGCCCGGCCGAGGATGACATTCATCGGCGTCCCGATTTCATGCGCCATGCCCGACGCGACCGTACCGAGTTCCGCCATACGCTCCGTTTTCCGGAGCTGCTCCTCAAGCCGCTTGCGTTCTCCCACATCCCGCAGCATGGCTACGATCGCCGGGCCTTCCTCGTCGGTAAATTGGGCGGCGCTGACCTCGACGTCGACGATCCTTCCGTCGAGCGTCAGGATTTTCTCTTCGGCGGCCGGCACGTTGAGACTTCCGTCCATCAGCTGCCGGATGCGTTGGCGAATGACCTCGTGGCACTCTGGATGAAACAGTTCGAAGGGAGACTTGTCCAGGAGTTCGTCGGCCTTGACCGCTCCGAACAGCCGGACCCCTGCATCGTTGATGAAAATCACGCGCTCGCCGCGGTTCACGAAAATGGCCAGCGGAGATACCGCAATGAGACGCCGATACCGCTCTTCGCTCTGGCGCATCAGACGCTCCGCCCGCTTGCGTTCCGTAATGTCTCGCAGAATGACCGTATAGAAGGTCTTGCCTTCCACGGTAATGTGGGAAATGGCCGCTTCAATCGGAAATTCCTCTCCGTCTCCCCTGAGCCCCGTCACCATGCCGAGTTCTCCCATTCGGCGGCTGGTGACGCCGGACCGGCCAAAGCCCTCGACGTGGTGACGATGGGCCTCGCGAAAGCGGGCCGGGATAAATTTGTCGAGGCTTTGGCCGATCGCCTCCCTGGCCGGGCACTGAAACATCCGTTCGGCGGACTCGTTGAAGAGTAAGATGTGTTGCGCTTCATCAACCGTGATGACGGCGTCCATCGCGGATTGGAGAATGCTCTCCAGCCGCAAACTGCTGATCAGCAGCTCCCTGGCGGCCTGCGATTCACGGTGAATCGCGCCCATCGCGCTCGCTTCGGCCAATTCCCGCGCGGCTACAGCGGCATCCCGATGGACTTCCGCTTGCGACCGTGCGGTTTCAGCCCCGACCAATAAGGCGCTCGACAACGCGCTCGACCGCTTCTGTCGCACCATCAGCCATGTGAAGGCCCACATCACGATAATGCCAAGGAATCGATTCACTAACGCGGCTCCGGAGTGGATATCGCGGGGAGACAGATGGCCGCCGAGCGCCGTGAGAACCGTGGCGGCCGCCGCAAAAAGAAAGGGCGCACTGGGACGATGCGATTGCAGCATGAGGACCAACGGAATGAAATACAGCATCCAGGCCCCCCAGCCCAGCGGCGTCAGCACATCGAGCACAAAAATAGCCACCGTCAAGAGCGGGACGGGAGCGGTTTCAAGTACGGGCGCTTTCTTGCTGGAGGGATTCACGCTGATTCCGGCGACGGGAATGGACTGCTGCGACTAGTGCGATTTCTCTGCTTCAATTTCGCCGAGCTTGCGATAGAGCGTTTTCCGATCAATGCCCAAGGCGTGCGCCGCCTGGTATTTGTTGCCGCCCATCTTCTCGAGGATCTTGAGGATATATTCCTTTTCCACCGCTTCGAGGGGCAGCGTGCGCTCGGCCGCCTCATCCAGCACGCGGCGATCGCCTCGCGCCCCTTGGATAAACGACGGGAGGTCTTCAGGGACAATCTTCTGACCACGACTTAAGGTGACGGCGCGCTCGATGATGTTTTCCAACTCCCGCACATTGCCGGGCCAGTCATAGTCCATCAACATGGCGAGCGCCGATTCACTCACCCCCTTCACGTCCTTACCGCGGCTTTGTCCGCACTTTTTCAGGAAGGCCTCCACGAGCAAGGGGATGTCCTCACGCCGTTCCCGCAAAGGCGGCAACTTCAACTCAATGACGTTGAGCCGGTAGTAGAGGTCGTCACGGAACCGTTTGCCTTTCACTTCCTCGCTCAAATTGAGATTGGTGGCTGCAATGATGCGCACATCCACCGCAACGGGCTTATTCGCGCCGACACGCCGGATTTCCTTTTCCTGGATCGCACGGAGGATCTTCGCCTGGAGCATCAACGGCAGCTCGCTGATTTCATCAAGAAACAAAGTCCCTTTTTGTGCCTCCTCAAACAGGCCGCGTTTGTCCATCTTGGCATCCGTGAAAGAGCCCCGCATGTGCCCGAAGAGCTCGCTTTCCAACAGCGGCTCGGGAATCGCGGCGCAATTGACGGGAACAAACGGACTATCCTTGCGGTCGCTATTATAGTGAATGGCTTTCGCCACGAGTTCCTTGCCTGTTCCGCTTTCCCCCGTGATGAGCACGTTCGTCGGACTATCCGCGACCCGGCGGATCAAGTCGAACACGGCTTGGATCGCTTTGCTTTTCCCCAGTATCTGATGAAAACTGTATTCCTTATGAATTTCGCGTCTCAGTCGGCCGACTTCCCGGCGCAAGGATGTCTCCCGCATGACTCGTTCGACGACGCGGACCATTTCGTCTTTCTTGACCGGCTTGGTCAAATAGTCGCTCGCCCCGTGCTTCATGGCTTCCACCGCTGTTTCGACCGAGCCGAACGCCGTCATCAGGATCACGCCGATGTCCGGGTTGGCGCGCCGGATTTCAGCCAGCAGTTCGAGCCCCTGCATGCCCTTCATCCGGAGATCAGTCAGAACCACCGCAACATCCTGTTCGCCCAGCACCTTCAGCGCTTCCGCACCGCTGCCGGCCGTGGTCACCTGATGGCCGCGATCCTTCAGCATGTCATGGACGAGTTCCCGCATATCTGCGTCATCGTCCACCACTAAAATGGGGCCCCAGTTCTCAATCTCCATCGACATTAGGCTCCAGGCTAGCCCTGTGAACAGATAGGGTCAAGGCCGCCTGCCCCAAAATGGGACACCCGCCTCGCTCCTATCGGCGCACAAGTCGCCATTGTGACAGCTTGTGAGAGGAAAACGCCTTGTTAGCAAATTATTTAGCAAACGGCGGGCCATAAATGACGCGACAATCATCGCTGGGGTCCCGGACTGAGTGTGACGACAGATGAACCAGCCGCGGTGACCCGACATGCGGATGTCGTAAAGCAACCGTCGCCAGGCTAAGCTCTAGCCTCATGATATTCGCACGGTGCGCGGCGTGCGGGATCGCTCGGTTTCTTCGACCTCCATAATCGTAAGTCATTGAAGCATATTACTTTTACAGAAAGGTATATGCCTTGCTGAACATCAGGTGACTTCTCATTGAAAGGAGAGATCTATGGGCTCCTGGTTCAGTAAATGCGGCGACCGAGAGCTGCTGTGGGCCATGATCGGGCTCTTCGGGTTGTTGATATTCGGCTTGAGCACCTAGCGCCGCCTCTGCTTTTCCTCTTTCCATTCGCGACCCCTGGTTGGAATCCGTGTGTCTCGTTTCCTGGCCATGGGTTGTAGAAAACTCTCGACCCAACTCTGCTGACTCAGCCATTTGCTTTTCCCGCAAGAGCTTCTTAGAATCCGGCGAAAATTCTGAATCGGTTTACACCTGGAACGTGCTCATGGCCAACACACACACGACATTGATGCAAGTCGGCTTACTCGTGGGTCTTATGAGTCTTCCGCCCGCGCCGTTGCAGGCAGCCGGAGGGCCGTCAGGCGCTGGAAAGACCGAGGTGCTGCCGATGACCAAAGCGGCACCGGCGGTGGTCGTCATCGAATCCGCCGAAAGCGAAGCGGAATTGCGGCGGCAGTTGAGACAGAAGAACCACGTCCATGAATTGGGCAGTTCCGGCAAGGTACCCTTCTCGCAAGCACCGACCGGAACTTTTGGGTTTATCACGCCGCAATTTCTCGGCATCGCCCTGGTGACTCAAAGTCCGGATCTCGTCTTAGATTCTGTGGCGCCCGGCCTCAATGCCTACGAAGTTCATAAACTGGCCGACGGAAGCGGAATGCTGGTCGGTTTTGTGGGACAAGATCTGATCTCACCACTGCGCTCTGCCGAGCGCCCTAAAAACATACGGATCTCGCTTTTTTCGAATATCCACGACAAAGCCTCCCATATTGCGGCTATCCCGATGATCAAGCTCATGGTTGATCGGATGCCAGTTCGGGTGGACCCCAAGAAACCGGACAGTGCAGTGGTGCTGGACATGGACCTGCAAAGCACGGCTAACCGCAGGTCGGTTCCAGGGTCGCAATGACAGGACTCGAGCCTCTTGTTTCACTTCGAGCCTGAGAGTAAGATTTCACCCTTTTTCGGACCCATTTAAGGAGGAACCACCGTGATGATGAATCAGAAATGTCTGGCTGCGGCGTTTGTGACCGCATTGGGATTGTGGATGGGCGGGTGTGCAAGCGATGGAACGACTTCGTTGAGCTCCAATGGCGGATCGACAGCCGTTCAGGGCGACTCGCTCCAAAGCTGCCTCGCAAAGATTCCATCGACGGCATCAGCCGGCACGAGGCAATTGGCCGAAGAAGGCTGCCGGAGGGATGATGCCATCCGCCTCGGCATCGTGGGCAATGCCACCGCCAAGAGCGGCGATCGAGTCGCGGCGGGCACGCATGGTGATTCACTCGAGGCCTGTATGGGACGCATCCCCAAAGACGCGACCCCCGGTCAACGGATGCTGGCGGAGGAAAGCTGCCGACGCGATCAGGCCGCCCGCCGGTAAAACAAGGCTCCTGACTGAGAGCCGGCTCTGTCGACGGCTCTCAGTCCTTCCGCCTGTTTGTCACCTCAGGCGAATGGCACGGCCGTCCATGCGCACATCACTCACAAACTTCTGAAAGTTGTTCTCCAGCAACTCATTAAACAACGCCTGCGCATCTTCCTGACTGAACCAGAATACTTGATCCGTGGCAGACCCTGATACGCGCTCCCGTACGAGGGTATTGTCGCTGTGGTTCTTGATCTGAAATGCGAGGCTGTTCTTCGCCGAGAGATCGGTGTGCATGAAGCCGCTCTTGGCGTTGATGGAGAGATCCGTCAACGTTCCCATAATGGTGACCTCGGCGCCATCGGCGGCCGAGGTATTGGCCAACGATGCCCGCCATCCCCTGCGATTGAGATAATCCACGAGGGCCAGCGCGCTGGCCCTCGAGACGCTGTCGCCCGGCAGATCGAAATAACTTTGCCCGCCCCAAAAGTGATCGCGCTGTCCAAGATGTGCCTGCATTGTCCGCTGATCGTCAAACGGCAGCACCGCGATGCGAGGACCGGTGGATGTTGCCGCCGCAGGTACGGCCCACTTCCCGGGTATCGCCACATCGATCCGGTCGCCTTTGCCCGCGCACCCCCCGAGGCTCATAAGGATGAGACTAATGAGGATCCATGATGCTTTCACTTCGACCTCCTTACCTTGCCTTCACCGAGAAACATTATTGAACGACGAAATGCGCCCGCCGGTTCTTGCCCCAACAGGCTTCGTTGTGATCGCGGCACAGCGGTCGGACTTCGCCATAGCTGGTGGTTTGGATGCGTGATGCCGGAATGCCGAGTTCTTCCAGATACCGCTTGGCCGACCTCGCCCGCTTTTCACCGAGCACCAGGTTATACGCCAAGGTCCCACGCTCATCGCAATGGCCTTCAATGACCACCGCCCCTGACTGGACGCGTAGAGCGGTGGCATTGGCCTCCATCACGTCTTGCGCGTCACTGCGAACGGTATATTGATCAAAGTCGAAATAGATGTCGTTCAGGCTGGTTGGCGCCGAGGCGCTCTCCTGGCTGGACCCGGGGGCCAAACTGCTGGTCGGCACCGAACCGCTCGCTGGAGTTTGGACCCGGGAATCATCTCCCGCCTCTCTGATAGGGGCTCGTTCCTCGGAAAAGCCGGTCTCCATCGAAGCCATTGGTTCTTGTTTGACCCTCTCGAGCGGTTCAGCCTTGCTTGTCATCGTGGTCGATTGGTCACCGGATGTGGATGCCACTTGCTTGGATGCACATCCCTCCTGAACCATCATCGCCGCCACCACGCTCACCATTACGGTACACATTTGCATACGAAGTCGGCCGTTCGTCATCCTCTACCTCTCGTTAGATATGTACTGCCTCTGCCATGCTGTTCACTGCTATGTCGCTATACAAGTAAATGCTCTAGGGCTCTGTCTCATCGTTCATAGTTGGACTCGTGGCTACGATCAGATGATTGACGGCGAAACAATCGCATTAATCACAACTTCGGTCAAGTAGAGAGCTTTCTGAATAGAGTGCCGGCAGGTAGTTTCACCTGTTTCTGCAATATATGCGGCTCGCTAAGGCGCCCAAGAGAAGCGCTTTCTGATGTGCGAGAAACTGGAGCGACACCCTTTCATAACACATAACACTGCCACGGTGACAAAAACAGAAAGGGCGGAGCTCCGATTGGAACCCCGCCCTCCCCTGACGCCTTCCCCGGCGTAGCGTACACGCCAGGATGGTGGGAGCGGCCGGGCCGCTCCCACCCTGTCACCGCCCCGACCTTACAACCAGGTC
>CBDIWP010000034.1:0-9307 GCA_965285945.1 uncultured bacterium
TCATTAGTACTGATTAGATCACGTGCTACAAAAACCGGACAGATGATGTGCAATCTACATTGCGTTGTCCCAGGATTGACGATCAGCACAAACATAATTACACTTCCTCGGTCTCTGCCATCATTCAGGGAGAAGTTTTGCACCTTACAAGAAACGCTGATGACCAATTGATCAAGATTCGCACTCACCGAGACATGGGGCAAGCAGAGACAGGTATGATTGTAATCTTTTAGAAGATTCAGGTTTTCCCGCCGAGTTAGAATTGGGCGCGAGTGATGCATTGCGGAGGAGGTAAAGAATGAAAATCAACGCGGTGCTACTGATGCTCACTATGATCCTATTACCTTCATTGAGTGACGCACGCTGTCGGACTGTAGGCGAAAGTGCCAGTTTGGGTAGCGAATACGGCACCTTTCCTCTGTATCCGGCGAAACGCGTGGTCGAGGTCGGCCAGAAACGCGAGAGTGTTGCCCTGCAATGGGTCGGCTACGGCATCGGGCTACCGCTCTTTGTCGTGGCAATGCCCTTTGCCATGGTCGGGGCGGGCGTCGGCGCTGTGCTGCATCCGTGGATGAAGTGCACAGAAATTGAAGAACGCTCACCGATGGCGGAGGTACACTAGTTACGTGTTGAGTGGCACGAGCGCGGAGCTTCGCTACCCGTCGGGAAATATGTCTGGGATCTGTCACCGTTCCTCTCGTCTGAGCCGAGGAGCACGGTCAAGCAATGATCCCGCACCTAGCGAGTGCTAAGATTTCAAAGTCAGAGATCAATTCATCTATTCGGCCGGGGAAACCCGTGGAAAATGCGTTTATTGAATCGTTCAATGGGCGCTTATGGCCTACTTCGAGATGACAGGTGGCCCCGTTGGTTGGACAGCCTACTCTTCCGTAAGTGGCGCCTCGGGCGTTTCTGACTACGCGATCGTCCACCGTGCAGTCAGGTTATCGCAGTGCACCTGGTCTGGCGTCTGGTCGTCAAGCGCTCGGTGTGGTCGCTGCTGATTGTAGAACATCAGGTAGCGTTCTAAGCCCCGCTGCGCCGACGGTGTCCTAGGCATGCAGAGAGACCTCTCGTAGTTAATGCTTTTCCAGCGTCGTTCCAGGAACGCGTTGTCCCGCCAACACCCTTTCCCGTCCATGCTGATCTGGATGCCGTGGTGCTTCAGGAGTCCCGTGAACTCCTGACTGGTGAACTGGCCATACGGACAGTCTCTGGCGTGCGATCACGGAGCAGATCAAGCAAGTGTGTAATCCCAAGATAATGTGCGAGGCGGCCGCGAATGCGCGAAGGGGCTGCCGTCGAGGGCATGGGGGTCATCGAGCTGCACCATGAATACTATGGCCGGCGCCGTCTTTGGTGCGATCGCCGGCCTCCGCTGCTATTCACAGAAAACGAGACGAACACCAGTGATAGAGTTTGTGTAAGACATAGGAGTCGAGATAATTGGTGTGCAGTTGGGCTAGTGAGCTCGCGAATGGTTGGGCCGTTGCCCACTCCCGCACAGGCAAGCCGCTCCGGCCAGGAGTGATCCCATGGAATTAGAAAGAACGTAAGTGTATTTACATTCATGGTTCGGAACTTGTTCTGTCTCCTGTTTTTCCTCCGTCGCTCTATAGGCCGCTGTTAGTCGCGACCCTTCACGGTCCGGGTCCCTCCGTGTTCAGGTGGACGAACTAATCCGAGCCGGAATTCATCGGTATCTCAAGCGATTGCCGCAATGAGACCAGGAGAGCCTCGAACGGTACAAGGTTTGCTTGGCTCAGGGCTAGGAACGGAAGCTCTGCGTTGATCGACGGAGGTACACAAATGGTATGCGCACGCTGTGGCGGATTGCTGATCATCGATGACTTCATGGGTCTCCATCAGGAGAATAGCCGTATCCGATCTGAGGGATACCGATGTGTTAACTGCGGCTGGCTTGAAGACCCCACGATTCGGGCCAACCGACTACGTGCGCAATCAGCCAAATATTCTTGGCCTAACCATTCTGGCAGGAACGGCCGATGGGGGTAGTTGAATCCATCGGTGGCGATGGAGGTCTGGATGAGCGGCGGCGTGCTGCTCCCGAATGTGAAACTGAATCGGTTGGCAATGGCGCGTGACTCTCACAATCGAATCGTACTCGTAGCGCATGGGTAGTACCGATGAACGTAGGCCTATCTTGCTGCCAGCAGATGATCAGTCAAACCGTTTTCGCCGCCATGTATCGGGGCGTCAATTGATTGAGAGGGTTAGGACTGGTCTGGCGTGGAAACATCGGCCGGTGAGGTCCTTCGGGCTCTTACTTCTCTTTGACGCCTTTGCCCCGGCGAAGAACCGATGTCTTCGCCGCCGCCCTTGGCCGAGGCCAACGTGGCATCGATGAAGCTCTCGCGCTCGTCAATCGCGCCGCCCTCCCGCAGCGTATTCGCCGGCTGTGTGAGGATGTCGCGCAGCATCTCGCGCTCGCATCACTGTAGGTGTCCCTAATCTCAAGCGAGGTTCATTCTCAACATAATATTTCAGTTTGGATAACATTGCAGGAGCATATGCCATTGCGCCCCGGTCTTCAGAATCACAGGACCGCCGGCACCGGCTTGCAACCGGGACGGCCTTCCGGGGATGTGCTCCTCGAGAATATGCTCTCGGATCCGTCCCATTGATCGTCGCGCAGTCGCAACAGGCGGGCGCACTATAGGAACTGTTTTTATCGATCCAACCATTTTGAGATAGGTTCTAGATCTCCCATACCCCGCCCTTTGATTCTCAGTTTGCCGTACAGAGTCGAACCGGCAAAGGATCCACATTGGTGTGCTATCGGAAAATGAGGCCATAACGAAGTTCAACTGTCTCTCGACCCAATGGGGCCCGTACTCGGCGACTTTCATAGCACCGATCAAGAACCCTCCCTAATGAATGTACCGTGCGATCGTCGGCGACCGGACAGGACAGGACCTGTATGTATGGACAGGTCCCTTTTTGAAGGACGTGGACTTCGGCAAATCTGCGCGTTTCCGCACGAGACGCACCGTGCACAATCCGGATGAAAATTCCGTTGTCCATGAACTCAATGAGCCTGTCCTCAGACAGCGATCCTATCTCATTGTTTTGTCGAGCGGCTTTTTTGTGGCATGTGGATAGGGTCTTGTTGGTAAGGCGGAATATAACTTGCTTTTATGGCCATCATTGAACTTCGTTCAGCGCAAGGAGGTGCACATGTTGCGAGAGCACACAGTTGCCGAGGAAATTCTTGAAGTCGTCAGAACGAACCCTGACTGTACCTTGGAGGAATTAACACAGCGCTTAGAATGGTTTTCTTGGTCGCAGGTATTTTTGGAAGTAGACAGGCTTAGCCGGTCGGGACAGTTAATCCTCACTCAAACCGGTATCGGATTTATCACGACTTTGCGAGTCGGGTAAGACGCCCCCTCCCGCAGTTTTCCCACGTGTGAATCGTGGTGGCCTCCAAAGCCGAATCATATCGGGCCAGGTCGTGCTGGCCCTCAAGGGTGGCCTCGATTAGTTGCTTAATACGGGTCTTTAACTATCCGACCCGGGCTGAATGTTACAAGGTGGCGGCGCTGAACGCGTTGAACAAGCTGAAGTGCCCGCCGTGAGAGGTCTCTGTGCGAAGAAGAGGAGGGAACATGAAGAAAGTGGTTAAGCCGCTCACACGCCTGGATCGTCCGCCTGCGTCTTCTGCCGAGGATGATGGAAGACGCGAGGATGATGCCCATCACCTGATCGCTCAACGGGCCCATGAGCTCTATGCGCAGCGAAGTTGCGTCCATGGCCACGACTTCGAGGACTGGCTCGAGGCCGAACGGCAGATTCAGCATGAGGCACGGCGGGCATGACTCAGCCGCCCAATGCTGCACAACCATCTCAATTGTGAAGGTAGAGGCGTATGACATCCTCCGAACATTCCTGTGAACCTTCTGGAACCAACGAGGGAGGCCTCCCCGCCGAACCGCGGCGCACCTTCTTCATTTGGATGATTCGAGTGATTCCCAGCGTGATGGGGATCAGCTTCGTCATTCCGCTGCTCGGCTATGTCGGTTCCCCTGCATTTAAGCGGCGGGAAGAGGTTTGGACCACGATCGGCAAGGCGGAGGACCTCGTGCCAAACGAACCGCAGGAACTGGAGTTTTCCAGGACCGTGAAGGAGGGGTGGCGAACCGCGATTGCGAAGAAGGCGGTCTGGGCCGTGAAGCAATCGAACGGAACGGTTACGGCATTTTCTCCCATGTGTCCTCATCTCGGCTGTGGGTATCGATGGGCCGCTTCCGCGAGACAATTTCAATGTCCCTGCCATGGGAGCGTCTACGACGTCACGGGGAAAGTCCTTGCGGGTCCAGCTCCACGCCCCTTGGATGAATTGCCAATCAAAATCGAGAACGGGCAGCTGCTGGTCCTGTACAAAGATTTTAAATCGGGGCTCGATCATGCGGTGGAACTGTGAATCCGTCTTGCCGAAGGCGAGAGGGATCTGGCTCCTGCGGAACCTTCCACATTCGCCACCCGAAGGCCGGAGGATAAAACATGTTATCCACTGTCTATAGCTGGTTTGATCGCCGCCTGCGGATTCAGTCGTTGACACGGACTCTGCTTGATGAACCCATTCCAGGAGGGGCCAGTTGGGTCTATATTTTCGGGTCCGCGACCTTGTTCTTGTTCTGCCTTCAGGCGCTGACCGGGATGTTCCTCGCCCTGTACTACGTTCCGAGTCCCGATGCGGCATATGACACGGTTCAATACATTCAGCATGAAGTGCAGTTCGGCTGGTTCGTCAGGGGGCTGCATCATTGGGGGGCGTCTGCGGTCATGGTCGCGGTCGGGCTGCATCTGCTGCAGGTGTATCTGTACGGCGCCTATAAGTCACCTCGCGAGCCCATGTGGATCGTGGGCGTGGTGCTCTTACTGCTGATGATGGGGTTTGGCTTTACTGGATATCTATTACCGTGGGACCAGAATGCCTATTGGGCTACCCAGGTCGGGACCAATATGGTGGCGTCTGTGCCGCTCGTGGGCGATCTGTTGGTCCGCCTCCTCCGCGGGGGTGCGTCGCTCGGGGCTCTGACCCTCTCGAGGTTCTTTGCTTTGCATGTCTTGTTCCTTCCCGCTCTGATTGTCGGCGGGATTGTTCTGCATCTCCTCATCCTCAGGAGGGTCGGCCCGGCGGGACCGTGGAGCGAGGCACGAGCCCAGCAGCGTCGTGAGCCGTTTTATCCGCGCCAGGTTTTCATGGATGCGGTAGTCATCTTCGCGGTCTTTCTCCTCCTCTGTGTACTGGCAGTCACCATCGAATTTCCTCTGGCCGATCGAGCGGATCCATCCGATCACACCTTTACCCCGATACCGGAGTGGTACTTTCTCTTCTTTTATCAGTTCTTGAAATACATGGGGGGGCCGCTCGGACCGCTGGCCACATGGGTGTTGCCTTCCCTGTTCGTGTTGGGATTGCTGCTCTGGCCGTTCCTTGATCGTAATCCGGAGCGCCGCCCCTCTTCGCGCCCCATGGCGCTGGGCGCGGGCGCCCTGTTTCTGGTCGCGGTCTTTGTGTTGCTCGGCATCTCTCTGCAAAATCTCCATGCCTTGCCGAAAGTGGAGCCGTTCGTGGCACGGGGCCAAGCCCTCTTTGCGCAACATCACTGTGCCGCTTGCCATAGGGTCCACGGAGAAGGAGGGAAGATCGGCCCCGATCTCTCCTATGTGGCCGATCGACGACCCGACCGGCAGTGGCATGTACAGCACTTGCAAAATCCTCAATCCGTCTCGCCGGGCTCTGTCATGCCGCCGTTCCAGCTGGAGGAGAAAGATCTGGCCGCCTTAATCAGTTATCTGCTCAGCCTCAAGAGCGGGGTCTCTGCGACGCCGGGAACATAAGAAGGATGCCATGGTCAACCGTGCTCCAACCGCATCCTCGCAGCAGTCGGAGAGACCGTGTGAGATGTAGCGATAAGGGAGAGCTGATGAGTAAGACAACACACCTGTCAATAAGCCGATCGATAGCACGTTGCCTTTGAATCTTGGTCGATAGGCCGAAACGCAACTCGGCATACCATTCCGCGAATTGTCGGCGCTGGGCCGCAAAGATCCGCAGGACTCGGCGGAGTCGTTCAACATGGCGCAGTTGACGCCGCGCTGTTCCTCCAACCGGACCGTGCACGAATACACCGAGCAACAGTATCTTCCGGCTGCAGCCGCCTACCGTACACGCGCTGCTGAGAGAGGCGCGATGGGCAGGAGCATGGTCCAACAGACGTCCGCGAGGAACATCATGGAATCAGGAAAACCCTCGCGGTCGGCATGGAATGTCGCGACCTCGGTCGATGATGGTCGTGCCGCAACAATAGAACACGTATCGTCCAAGCCTCTGACAAGCTTGACCTCATTGTGGTTCACGCACAGCGTTCCAGGGTTGGCACATTAAGTGCCTTGAGTATGTAGATAGGAGGGCAACGTGATTTCTGCAAACGTCATCAAGGATTCAAGCGAGCAATTGTGCGAGTGATCGCGGCGCAAGGGCTAGCGGCCGCTGCAACGAGAACGGCCGTTCAGAATCGGCTGTGTCGGCCGGCCGCGGCGTGGGTGCTGTTTGGTCTTATGGCCATGGCAGGATGTAGCACGGTTCCCGACCGTATTCCGCCGGGTGAATCGGCGAGAGTGTCCACATCCCCGCATGTGGAGT
Source organism: uncultured bacterium (assembly GCA_965285945.1). GTDB lineage: Bacteria > Nitrospirota > Nitrospiria > Nitrospirales > Nitrospiraceae > Nitrospira_D. The sequence goes on from CBDIWP010000034.1 coordinate 6,674, forward strand.
CCGACCTAGAACCTGAAAGAGTGTCTGAGCTTGAAGTGGCTGAGGTTGGGTCTGCTGACGCGTCACATCGGGACGAGCTCCAAGATCCTTTTGCAGCATCTGACGACAGTGCGACAGAGGAAGACAGCGATCCCTGGGAACCGTTCAATATGGTGATGTTCGACTTCAATCGGCAGGTTGACAGATACGTACTGAAGCCGATCGCGCAAGGCTACGATGTTGTCGTTCCCGACAGGGTACAGGTCGGGGTCAGTAACTTCTTCTATAACCTCCGTTTCCCGCCGCGATTCTTAAACAATGTCTTTCAGGGCAAAATCAAAGGGGCCGGTGTGGAGATGGGCCGATTTCTCGTGAATTCAACACTCGGCCTGGCAGGTTTTCTCGATATTGCCGGATATATGGATTTGCAGACACCGGAAGAAGATGCCGGTCAGACGCTCGGTTTCTATGGAGTCACATCGGGTCCGTACCTGGTCCTTCCGTTTCTGCCGCCGCTCAACCTCCGCGACGGATTCGGGTTTGTCGTGGACATCGCACTCAACCCGATCAACTGGCTCGTCCTGCCGATCATCGAGGCCCATGGGGTGCCGTCGGTAATCGCGCATAAGAATCGGACGACGACGTCCATTGTGCAGATCGGAGGACGTGTTGGGGAGATCCTGAACGATCGTTCGCGCAATCTGGAAAAGTTTCAAGGGGTAGAAGAGGCGACGCTCGACCTCTATACCGCCGTCCGCAACGCCTACCGGCAGAAGCGAGCGAAAGCCATTCTAGAATGAGTGATTGCGCGGCAGTTCATTCGTGACCGGCGAGGAAAGGAGCGTCCTATGAAACATGCGAACAGGAAGCAGGCGCTGTGGCCGATCGTGCTGGCTGGCGGTGAAGGCACGCGCCAAGGTCGAGGGAGAAAAGATGATCGGACGGGAGACCGAACATTTCGTGAGTCACCAGCGGGGCGACGTGATGGAAGCCTACGAACGTCTGATCGGCGACGCGTCGTTTGTTGCGCGACAGGACGGCGTCGAAGCGACCTGGCGCGTGGTGGACCCCGATCTTGACGGTGCCCACGCCGGTCTATGAGTACGAACCGGGCAGGTGGGGACCAAGCGAGTCCCAAGTGCTGATTGCCCCGTTCGGCGGGTGGCAGAGCCCGAAGGAGCACGAATGATCCATCGACGAATCGACCGGCCAGTTTCCCGTGCGGCTTCTGGATCCGTCAGAGGGCAGGCGATGAAGGTGCTGGTCGTGGATGTGGGCGGCACAAGTGTGAAGATCTTCGCGTCCGGACAGCAGACCGTTCGAAAGTTTCGGTCGGGTCCGGCGTTGACGCCGAAGCAGATGGTCGCCGGCGTGGTGAAGGCGGCCAAGGGCTGGATGTATGACGTGGTCTCGATCGGGTACCCCGGTCCCGTGAGTCGAAGTACGCTGCTGGAGGAGCCGAAAAACTTGGGGGCCGGTTGGGTGGGATTTGACTTCAAGAAGGCCTTCGGATGTCCCGTCAAGTTGATCAACGATGCGGCCATGCAAGCTTTGGGTAGTTATGATGGAGGCCGGATGCTCTTTCTCGGCTTGGGAACGGGGCTTGGCTCTGCGTTGATTGCGGACAAGGCAATCATGCCGATGGAATTAGCTCATTTGCCGTACAAGAAGGGCAAGACCTTTGAGGACTATGTCGGGCTTCGCGGGCTTGAGCGACTTGGCAAAACGAAGTGGCGGCGAGCGGTTGACGATGTCGTGACTCGTCTGAAGACCGCCCTGGTAGCCGATTACGTCGTGCTTGGCGGAGGCAATGCCAAGAAACTCACGCAGCTCCCGGAAGGCGCGCGTCTCGGCGACAATGCCCATGCCTTCACCGGCGGGCAGCGCTTGTGGGAAGAGGCAGAATGACTTGAAGGATAGACCACAACCACCGCGGAGGGCGCGCAAGACGAGGACGCAGCACGTCGTCTTCCTGCTCGATGTCGATAATACGCTGCTCGACAACGATCGAGTGGCGGCCGATCTTCGGCGGCATCTCGAACGTGAAGTCGGCCTCGCGTGTCAGCGACAGTACTGGACGATTTTCGAACAACTGCGCGCGGAACTCGGTTACGCCGACTACCTCGGCGCCCTCCAACGGTATCGGATCGACCATGCCCACGATCACAACCTGTTTTCCATCTCGTCGTACCTGATGAACTATCCCTTTGCGAGTCGGCTCTACCCCCGTTCGCTTGAGGTGGCGGAGCGGTGCAGAGAATGGGGGACGCCTGTCATCCTCACTGACGGGGATGTGGTGTTTCAGCCGCGCAAGATCGAGCGCTCGGGGCTGTATGAGGCGGTCGAGAGAAACGTGTTGATCTACATTCACAAAGAACAGGAACTCGACGAGGTTGAGCGCCGCTATCCCGCCGATCATTATGTGCTGGTGGACGACAAGCTCAGCATCTTGACGGCCGTCAAGCAAGCCTGGGGGCTCCGGGTGACGACCGTGTTTCCTCGCCAGGGACATTATGCGAACGATCCCAGCATCCTCGCGGGGTTTCCAGCGGCAGACATCAGCGTGGGTTGCATCGGCGATCTGCTCGCATACGACGTGCACGGGTTGATCTCCGCCGGGCGTGGGCAAAACGGGACGGTCATGAGAAAGAGGGG
>CBDIWP010000035.1:0-46769 GCA_965285945.1 uncultured bacterium
CGAATCAGCGCCGGCAGCACATGGCTGTTGGCCAAATCGTAATTGTCGTTGGGACCGTACAGGTTGGTGGGCATCGCTGAGACATAGTGCCGCCCGTACTGCCGGTTGTAGTTCTCGCAGAGCTTGATGCCGGCGATCTTGGCGATCGCGTAGGGCTCGTTGGTGTGCTCCAGCGGGCCGCTGAGCAGATACTCTTCCTTGATGGGCTGCGGACAGTCGCGGGGATAGATGCAGCTCGATCCGAGAAAACACAGCCGCTGGATCCCGGCCTGATGCGCGCCGTGGATGAGGTTACATTCGATCATCAAGTTTTCGTAGATGAACTCTGCCCGATAGGTGTTATTGGCATGGATTCCACCCACTCTGGCCGCCGCGATAAATATGTAGTCGGGTTGCTCCTGCTTCAGAAAATCGAATGTGGCCCGCTGGTCGAGCAAATCCAGCTCCGTGCGGGTGCGGGTCACTAGATTGGTGTAACCGGCAGTCTGCAGGCTGCGCACCAGCGCTGACCCGACCATGCCGCGATGGCCGGCCACGTAGACCTTCGGCCTTGTGGAAGCGGCATTACTCATGGCTATTTAAGACCGCATAGCCATGCTGCTTGATCAGCTCATCCCGTTCTGATGCCTTGAGGTCTTCACGGACCATTTCGGCGACGAGTTCCTCGAAAGTCATTTTGGGGACCCACCCTAATTTGACCCTCGCTTTGGTCGCGTCGCCCAGCAGTGATTCCACCTCGGTGGGACGGAAGTACCGTGGATCCACCGCCACGATACAGGCGCCGGACTCGCTGTAGCCCCGTTCGTCCAATCCGGTCCCTTCCCACCTGATCTGCATCCCGAGTTCGTTGACGGCCGCATTGACGAAATCGCGCACGCTGTACTGCACGCCGGTCGCGATCACGAAGTCTTCCGGCTTTTCCTGCTGGAGCATCAGCCATTGCATTTCCACATAGTCGCGCGCATGGCCCCAATCCCGCTTGGCATCCAGGTTGCCCAAATACAGGCAGTCCTGCAGGCCGAGTTTGATACGGGCCAGCGCGCGGGTGATCTTCCGCGTGACGAAGGTTTCCCCACGGTTGGGAGATTCATGATTGAACAAAATCCCGTTGCAGGCATAGATCCCGTAGGCTTCCCGGTAGTTCACGGTAATCCAGTAGGCATACAACTTCGCGACCGCATAGGGGCTGCGCGGGTAGAACGGCGTCGTTTCCTTCTGGGGTATTTCCTGCACCAGGCCGTAGAGCTCAGAGGTTGAAGCCTGGTAAAACCGCGTCTTTTTTTCGAGGCCCAGGATGCGGATAGCTTCCAGGATACGGAGCGGGCCCAACGCATCGGAATTCGCCGTGTATTCCGGCTCTTCAAAGGACACCGCCACATGGCTCTGCGCCGCCAGATTGTAAAGTTCGTCCGGCTGGACCTGCTGCATGATGCGCGTCAGGCTGCTGGAATCGGTCATATCGCCGTGATGCAGAAAGAACCGCCGTTCCTTTTCGTGCGGGTCCTGATAGAGATGGTCGATCCGGTCGGTGTTGAACAGTGACGTGCGGCGTTTGATGCCGTGGACCTCGTATCCCTTCATCAACAGCAATTCGGCCAAATAGGCCCCGTCCTGGCCGGTAACCCCGGTAATGAGTGCCACTTTTCTTGTCATGCTCGTCCCTCACGTTTCATAGTTGTCGCTCTAGACATAGAGGTCGGAGATCGGGCGCTTCTCGAACACCTCGCAGGCTCCGCCGATGGTGCAGTCCACGATGGTCCTTCCCGCCTCCGTGAACACAGCGCGCGCCACGCGATACGACTGTTCGCTATTGATCAGGTCCGGCTGATCCCATTCGAGTCCGCCGCCGAAATAGCCGCTGTCGAAGTGATCCACATCCTCACCGTCGATGATTGCCGGAACGTTTTCTTCACCGGGCGTCGCCTGGCAGTAGCGATGGTCCATGCCGACGATCCAGACGCGGGCGAACCCCATGTAGTAGATGATCTGCAGGGCCGCATGGGTCACCGTCCAGCCTTCTTCCACGTACGCACAGATGTCCCGGCTGAACGGCCCGGCTTCGTCCGGCAGCTGCTGCGTGTTCATGCGGTATTGCAAGGGATGGTCGGGATACCAGGCCGTATCGAGACGGTTGCTCACGAATTTCACCGCGCTCAGCCGATTGAAGGCTTGCACCGACTGCCGTAGGACCTTCTCATTGACGCAGCAGAGATAGCGGGGGACGAATCCAAACCGCGCTGCCCCCAGATAAATCTTGTTGAGCCCGAATCGGACCAGGTGCGGGGGCACGCGGGACCAGTCCACTTCGTTCAGGCTCGGCCCGTTGCAGATCAGCAGACAGGCCTCGCCGCGATGATAGTTCTTCCATCTCAACAGGCGGCTCGGTTCCATGCTAGGCCGGGTCACATAATCGGGAACCGATTCCGCCGTCGACATTGAGAACGGCACCGTTAACGTAGTGCGACAGGCTCGAGGCCAATGCGAAGACCATCCCGGCGATCTCCTCCGGCGTGCCGATGCATCGGCTGGGATGGCAGCCAGCCAGCTTGCTCAACCCCTCGTCGTTTCCTTCGAATCCCGCCAGCAGCATCGGCGTCGATACCGCCGCGGGGCAGACCGCATTGACCCGTACGCGCCCGCCCAGTTCGACCGCCAGGGCGCGCGTGAGCGCCACGAGCGCCGCTTTGCTCGTGGCGTACGCGACAAACTGCGGCTTGGTCAGTTCGGCGTGAACGCTCCCGATATTGATGACCGTGCCCTGGCTGTGCTCCAGTTCCTTCAAGAGGCCTTGGACGAGGAGGAACGGCGCCGTCACATTCACGCCGAAGGTGTCGTGCCAATCCGAGGCCATCAGCTTTTCCACCGGCGCGACTACTTGCCTCGCGGCATTATTGATGAGGGCATCCAACCTTTCGGGGTTCGGCAGGCAGGCCCGGAGCTGCCGGAGGCGGTCTTCCCGGTAGGACGAATCGCTGCTGAGCTGTAAAAGATCGGCGGAGATATACCGGTCGCAAGTCGCTTGATGGGTGCCCTGAAGGTCGGTCGCCACGACGAACCAGCCGTTCTGCCGGAACAGCGCGCACAGCGCCTGCCCTATGCCGCCATTGGCCCCCGTGATGAGCACCGTCCGCGGGCGGTTCATAGACACCCCAGAAATTCGCAGAGTTTTTGGATCGCGATCCGGCTGGTCCGGTCCACCGCGTCGATCGTGTTGGAGGCGTTGTGCGAGCCGAATATACAGCGCGGGTGCTTCCGGAGCGGAGAATCGGCCGGCAGCGGTTCCCGCTCAAACACATCGAGCGCCGCCGAGTGAACATGCCCCGTTTCCAACGCGTCGATCAACGCCGGCTCCTCGATCACCGGCCCGCGTCCGACATTGACGATTCTGACCCCGCGCTTCGCCCGCTCGAGACAGTCCTTATTGAGGAGGTGAAAGCTCGAGGAAGTCAGGGCACAGGTGACCACGATGAAATCGGCCTCTTCCAAACGCTTTGGCCACACCGACAGGGTCACCGCATCCTCTCGCGGAGCCTCGGTGACCGCCGGATCGTACGCGATGATGCGCATGCCGGCCGCAGCCAGCCGCTTGGCGGTATTCCGGCCGATGTCGCCGAACCCGATCAAGGCCACGGTTTTCCCGGCCAGCGAGATCCCGCTCGGCTTGGGCCACTCCCCTTTCCGCACGCCCCGGTCGATCACAAACGTGTCCCGCGCCAGCCCGATCACGTAGCCGACCGCCATATCCGCTACTTCACCGCCGAACATGTTGGGCGTGTTGGTGATGGGGATGCCCAGGTCGCGGCAGGCGGCAAAATCCACATTGTCGACGCCGATCCCCCATTTGACGGCCGCCCTCAGCCGCCCGTTCCTGCCTGCGGCGAACACCTCCCGCGTCGCCGGATCATCGCCGATGATCCAGCCGTCATGCTGGGGCACCAGGTCGACGAGTGCCTCTACGGACAGCGTTTGCACGACGTTCGGTGCGGTGAGTTCCATGCCTTTCGCCTCGAAGAGGGGCCGGAAGGCTTCGATCATTCCCAACATGGGGGGACAGGTGACCAGGATGCGCATGCCCATCTGTCAGCTCCCTTGTGTCATGGACCGGTGCATGGCCATGGCTTCGGCCATATCCCAGCTTTCCTGATCGTCGATGTCGATCGCTTCGGTCTTGCGCATCTCGAACATCCGCGGCCGCCGGCCGATGCGGGCATTCGTCGCGGCGAAGCTGGCGCGCGAAAAAATGTAGAGATTGGAATTTTCTTCGTACCAGGGCTCCAGATCCTGCGTGCGGATGAGCTTATCGGGATCGTGATTGACCGCGCTGCCGTCCTGCCGATAAAAGCGCGTCTGGAATTTATTGACGGTGAACACCGAATCGGCCGTCCCCTGCGCCCGGCTGCTCAAGTACAACGCAAGGGCTTCTTGGATGGTCTTGGTCGTCAGGAGCGGATTGGTCGTGTGGGTCATGAGATACACATCGGCCGGGACGTTGGCGACGTCGTCCGCGAGCACCAGGTTCATGCTCACCAGATCCCCGCAGATCTCGGGCTTCCGGTCCCGGATCAGCACCCGGTCGCGGTCGACCAATCCGTGCTCGGCCAGGATGTGGCGGGCATCCGTGTTGATGACCACCAGGTCGATCTCCCGGGTGCCGAGTAACGCGGACAGGACCCATTCAAATAACGGCTTCCCGTGAAAGAGGCGGAAGTTCTTGCCCCGCACCCGCTCGCTGTTGGCTTTCATCGGCAGCAGCGCGACGATGCGCTCGCTCTGTGACAGTCCCATGATCGGCTCCTGGCTTGGCCCGGTTAGCGTGGATAGTAATAGGCCTCTTTGCGGCCCTTGGACAGTTTCCGGTGCATATGGTTTCCGCAATAGGCGCCCCAGTATTGCATCAGCCGGTAGCAGACGATCTCACCGGCCCGACTGAGCAACAGGCCTTCACGGCGCGCCGCCCGCAGATCCAGCGAGGTCGCGCTGAGCCAGTACCGCAGACAATCGAACCAGGACAACTGCACCTCCGGCATGATGTGTTGCAGCGCAATGGCTTCGCGCTCAAACCGCCGTTTGACTTGCGCCCAGCCCTCGCTATGGAGATGAAACACCGGGGCGCTCGCGACGTAGGCGATTTTATGCCCAAGACGAACCAGGTGTTTGGTGAGGTGCATGTCTTCCAGACCCGTCAACTCCTCATCGAACCGGTGCTGCTCCCACACCTTTCGCAAAAGCGCGCTGTTGGCGTTATTGCAATAGAATCCCTCTTGCGGGATCCGGCTCACGGCCGGAAAATATTTGGCGAAGATCCGGCACTCGCTGAAATAGCTCTGCCCGTTGCCCATCTGACGCCCGTAGCTGTACACGGCGCTCCGGTTGCGGAGCGGCGCAATCAGCTCGCTCAGCCAGTCCTTGGATGCCGGCAGACAATGGCCGCTGACGAACACCAGCACGTCGCCCATCGCCGCCGCGCAACCGATGTTTAAGGATCGTCCGAACGAGAATTCTTCTTTCTTGATGTGCAGGATCCTGACGGGAAAGGACTCGGCAATCGCCAACGTGCCGTCGGTCGAGCCGGAATCCACCACCAGGATTTCCAGCTTGTCCTGCGCGACCTGTTGTTCGGTGATGGCCTTCAACAGGCCGCCGAGGTGCGCCGCTTCATTGTAGGTCCGTATGACGATGCTGAGCTTCATGCCGGCTTACAGTTCCGTCGGATACAGGCTGAGCGCGCAAGCCGGTTTCAGCAGGGCGTGCAGCAGCTCGATTTCCTCTCTCGTCACCGCATTCGGCGCGAACATGTCAAAATGCGTGGGCACCAGCACCGAGACGCCGATTTCCCCGGCGAGGCCGAAGGCCTCGCGGATCGTCATGTTGCCGATGATGCCCCGCCGGTCGCGAAAATAATTGCGTTCGTTCACCGGTATGAACGCAATGTCGATCGGCGCAAGCGCCTTCAGGGCCCGCATCAGCTCGTCGGCAATCGAGGTATCCCCGGCGTGATAGATGCGGCGACGCTCATACTCGAGGACGTACCCGACGCTCCGGACGCGGCCCTGGCCGTCGCGCTCGACGGTGGGATGCACCGCTGGCACGGCGGTGACTTTCACGGCCTCATCGAGGTGAAGCCAGGTTCCCTCCGGTGCCAATTGCAGCCGCGCTTCCGCAATCCCCTGCTGCCGCAAGACGTCCAGCACCGGCGCCGGCCCCAGGAACCGACAGCCGGGCGAGGCCTCAGCCAGGGGGCCGATGGTGTGCGGATCGCAATGGTCGATGTGCGCATGGGTCAGTAAAATCCAGGCGGCATCCCGGACCGACTCGGGCGCGCAAGGCAAGGGAAATAACCGGCGCAGTTCCGGGCCTTCCACCTCTTCGACGTAATCACTGAGGTAGGGATCGATGTACAGAACCGTCGGGCCGAACTGGAGCCGGTAGCCCACTTGACCCAGCGCCGTGGTTCCGATTGTGCCCGCCTGTTTCAAGAGCGGCCGCCTCCCGCCTGAGTCTGGCTGCGGGCACCGGACGGAAGCGCGTGAACATCATTCAGTCTCGCTGAGGATTCCTGCCTGCCCTGCAGTTCCTGGCACTTGAGAAACCAGGTTTCCAGTTCTTCCTGCACCTGACGCAGCTGGAGCAGATTGAGTTGCAGCTCGGTTTCGTATTCCGCTACTTGGACTCGCAGCTGCCGGTTTTCGGCAGCCAATGCGGCATACCGGCCGGCGAGGGCTTCCACGTCGGTGGCCGTGAGAGCCGCTGCATCACAACCGGACAAGGCTGCCGACGGCTGCATGAACGATCCTCCACTTTTGGAGGAGTCGATGGACCGACCGTTGGACTTGTGATGATCGGCGCGGTTGGCAAACGGTCCCTTCCAGCCGGGTCTCGCGACAACCCGCCGCGTCATCTTCAATGCCATCTTGCGCGAGGGCCCGGCCGCGTCGATCACTTCGAGCACGTCGCCGAGTTCGACGGCAAAATCGCGAGAAACCGGAAGCGAAAATCCATAGCGGCCGTCGCCCATGCCCAGCGCCGCCAGGTCGGCGCGCGGCGCATTGGCCTGACATTCGCCCAGATACGCGCCGTTCTTCTTTACGATGAGGGTCAGCGCTTGGCCGTCGTCACCGTAAGCCCAGCCCCGCAAGGTCCCGGACTGCACGCCGTCGATGCTGCCTTGGAGACCGCTCAATGAGGGGTTCTTAAAACGTACACGCAGCCGGACGGAGAGGTGGTCCAGCATTGCCAGGATGGCCCCATATCGCTGCGGAGTGCCCCGCCCGTTCATCAGTGCCTGCCCCATCGCCTCACGAGATCCTGATGACCACACCAGTCATCAATGCCATCAGGAAGAGAATCTGCGTCATTTCCTTCGCGCTCTGCCGCCACTTCACGTCGATACCGCTAACAACTTCGCTGATCTTTCCTAGAATATATTCGTCACCACACCGGCCATCAGCGCCATCTGAAACAGGATTTGCGAAATATCTTTGGCGATTTGCAACGACTTCACGTCGATCCTGGGCAGCACGAGAATTTGGTCCCCGACTCGCACGTGAACCTTTTTGAAGAAGCCCCCCGTTCCTTCACTGAAACTGCCGTCCCGGTGCGCAATGATCACCCGCGACGCATCCGCATTCTGCGTATAGCCCCCGGCTCGTTCGATGTAATCATTCACGGACAAGTCTTTTTCATAGGCAATGGTGTTGGGGAACAGCACTTCGCCGCCGACCAGCACCAGCCCGTCCCTGAGCGGGACATTCAAGATATCTCCCTGTTCCAGCAAGAGCTCATCCCGCTGATTGGCCTGCGCGATCAGCACCTGCCCCGTGGGTTCCACACTCTTCGCGCGCTCCACCCACTGCAAAATCAGATTGGCCTCGTTGGTGCGCAGCACCGATTCATCGTTGGTGGCCGATCGTGCGGTGAGCACGGACGCCTCCAAACTCTTGAGCGAGGTCTGGAGGATGGCTTTTTGCCGGTCTTTGACGCTTAACCGGAAGAGCTGCACATTGTGCTCATCGGACCGCTCCGAGAATTGCACCCGCCGCATCAGCTCGCCCAGTCGCGACCCGTACTGAAGTTCATACTCCTGTTGGCCGAGATGCTCGCCCTGGACACGGACCGTAATGGTCCCGGGCCGTTTATCCGCCGTAAATTCGATCTGGTCGCCATTGACGACGCGCAGCTCACCGGCCTCGCCGATCGGATAGTATTCGATGTTCTTGATCACCCCGGTATTGCGGGTGATCCGGATATGGGTGGCGTCCGGCAGGGGTTTGGCCAGTTTCATGAGATACGTCAGGTTCAGATCCGGACTGGCAAACTCGAAGCGTTTCGCATTTTCGGCCAGCCCGCCGACCGTGACCGTACGTTGGCGGGAGGAGACGAAGATCACATCGCCGTCGGCCAACTGCACTTGAGGGATATGGCCTTCCAGCAGGAACTCGTAGAGGTTCATCTGCACACGCACCTGCCCGCCCCGCTTCACCTGCACATTCAAGAAGGAGCCCCGGTCGAGATCGATGCCTCCGGCCTGGTCGAGATAATGGAGCAGGCTGTCCATCGAGGTGCCGTTGTAGAGGCCCGGGCGCTTGACGAAGCCGCCGACAAACACCCGCACCGGTTGCGCTTCCGCCAAGCTCGCATAGCTGAACACGTTGGTTTTGAACACCCGCCGGGCGGCTTTCTCGATCGTCTCCTGCAAATCGTGATTCCGCACACCCAGCACCTTCACCGGGCCCACGTTCGGCATGAACACATTGCCTTGCGGATCCACGGTCAGGACTCCGTCGAACGTGACGCTGCCCCACAGGGTTAATCGGATGCTGTCGCCGATGGCGATGAGATAGTCGGGGTTGAACTGGGTGGGCCCCTGCCGCGCAAAGGCGCCGGTAAACAGATGGGCGCCGAACACCGGGCTCTTGATGGCGTCCACATCGGTTTGTGCCACATCCGGCCGGATCTCCGTCACGCCTTGCGGCGATTGCGGCGCGGTTACCGGCGGCGTATCAGGCGGAGCCGTCGGCCCGAGGGCGCCGGCTTTCTGCATGCCCATCGGCGGCTTCGCCGGTGGAGGCGTGGTCAGTTTTTGCCCCAAGCCGAGGGCGCCAAAAAAACTCTGCTCTTGGGCCGATACGGTGGTGGCGAACAACACCACGACGAGGAGGGTCGTCAAATAACGCATGGATCAGTCTCGATGCTCCCTGATGATGGCGCTGAGGAGGCCCACGATGCCGGCCAAGAGGAAGGCGGCCAGCATCGACACCACCGTGTTGTAGATCCGGCGCGGCTGCAAGGGATACTGGGGATGGGTGGGGCTTTGCAGCACCGATACCATCTTGAGCGTCCGTCCCGCATCGACGCGGCCTTTTTCCAGCGACGCCAGCGCGGTTTTATACATGTCCTGCGCAAATCCGGCATTCAGTTCCAACAGCTGATACTCTTCCACCGCCCGGTTCAACGTCTGCCGCTCGGACGAGGTCAGGCGCGCCTGCTCGCGGGTGATCTGCTTTTGCACGGCGGCGATCTGGAGATTGAGTTCGATGACGGCGGGACTGTGCGCCTTCTGGAATCCGAGCAGGGCATCGCGCTGCGTCTTGAGCGTGGTGAGCTGCCCCTCGAGCTGGTTGATGATGCCGAATAGGTTTTCGGCCGTGCCCTGGGGCGACACGAGGTTGCGCTCGTTCTGATAGGCCAGCACGGCCTGGCGCGCCTTGATCAACCGCTCGCTCATCTGGCCCACCTGCTTTTCGATGAACGACACCTGCTCCTGCGCCAGCCGGTGCGCCATCTGATTCATGTACCGCTCCCCTTCCTGCACCAGCAGGCTGGCAATGGCATGGGCTTTCTCGGGGGAGAACGCTTCGGCGCGGATCACCAACAGGCCGGCATATTCGTCGAACTCGACGCTGACGCGGGACAGGTAGTACCAATGGAACCACTCCTGCGAAATGTCCGCCGACCAGAGGCGGGACAGCGGGTCGCGGCTCGGGTCGCTGTAATGCTCCTTGAGCTTCAGGCCGGCATCGAGCGTGCTGAGCATGTCGACCGACAGGAGATGGTCACGGAGCAGCATCTGGTCGGCGCGGCTCGTGCCTCCGGCGCCGCCGAAGAGCGTCGAGATGTCCATGGTCTGGTTCATCGGCATCTCGGTCTGCTGAATGATGACGTGGGCCTCGGACACATAGCGGTCGGACGCGATGACACCCCAATAGAGGGCCGCCAACAGGCAGAGCAGGATGGTGAGGAGGAAGATCCAGCTCCTCTTCCTGAGCGGTCCGGCGGCGCGCACCATGGCCGAGCGGAGAGCCGAGGGGGCCTGGATTTCGGACGGCGCCGGCTCGAGGGAAATGAAGTTCATCATAGGGCGAGACTTGCCTTGTATTGTGTGAGGGCCTCGTCGATCTTGTCGAACCAGTAAGCCCGGCCCTCGTGCAGCCAGATGCCGGCCGTGCAGAATTCTTTGAGCGTGCCTTCTCCGTGCGACACCATGATCAGGCCCGCGCGGTTTGCCAGCTTCTTGAAGGCATCGGCGGCTTTTTTCCGGAAGGCCGCGTCGCCGCTGGCGGTCACTTCGTCCGAAATATACACATCGAAGTCGAACGCCAAGGAAAGCCCAAATTGCAATCGCGATTTCATGCCGGAGCTATAGGTTTTCACCGGCTCATCGAAGGCCTCGCCCAATTCGGCGAAGTCCTCGATAAACGCCACCCGGTCGGGCAAATCCTGCTCGTGGCCATGAATACGGCAGACGAATTTCGCGTTCTGCCTTCCGGTCAACGAGCCCTGGAGCCCCCCGGCAAAACCCATCGGCCAGGACACCCGGCAGTGCCGTTCGATCCGGCCGCGCGTCGGCATATCGATCCCGCCGATCAACCGCAACAGGGTCGATTTCCCGGCGCCGTTCCGTCCCATCAGTCCCACGTTGACCTTCGAGGGGATGGCCAGGGTCACACCCTCCAACACCCACTTGGCCACGCCCTGATCAGATCGATAGCGCTTATACACGTCCTCCACCGTAATCATTGCGTCACAAATCTCGTGGCGAAACGGACGTGCAAGGCCAGTCCCAGACAGACCGTCACCATGGCAAAACCCAGGAGGTACGCCAAACTCACACCCGCGACGGCATGATATTGCGGAAAGAACCCGACACGAAGGCTTTCAATCCCATGGACCAACGGATTAAGCAGCAACCAGTCCCGGTACGCCGGGGGAATCGCAGTAACCGGGTACATGACAGCGGACAGAAAATACAACGGCCGGAACATCATCCCGAACACCTTCCCGACTTCCGGTATGAGTTCGGCCGCAACTGAGAGGATCAAGCCCAAGCCAAGGCCGGCCAGCCACAGGGCCGCGAAACTGACCATCACCAACAGGAAATCCTGGGGGAGGATTGTGTAGTCGAGGAACCCGAGCCCCAGAAGCAGCACCAGCGCGCTGATGAGCAGCAGCACGGCCTCCAATGCGGCCCGCACCAGCACCGTGTCGACGGCCAGCACCTGCCGGTAGGCAAAAAGCGCGGTGTTGGCGTCGATCGCGTCCTTGCAGCGCAAGGCTGTGTTCTGCGCCATAAAAAACCCCAGCAGCCCCGTGACGATAAAGAGACCGCCGTCGATGCCGGAGACGACCTGCTGCAAAATGAATCCGAAGAGCACGTTCAAGAAAATAAGGTGCACGAGCGGTTCGAGGAGGATCCACAGCCAGGCGGCGCGCCCGGCCGACAGCCGCGCGACCGCTTCCCGCAAGAAGAGCGCTTTCCAGACTGCCCAGGTGATGGAGGCGGAGGAACGCACCGAGTTATGGCTCCGGACCGGGGGCGGAGGTCATGAGGAGATTCACCTCAACACACGTCAATAGTTTGGCGTCAACGGTCATGCTTCCTGCGCCACATTTATGTCATCCATGAGAGGTTCGAGAGCCCGTTCCTTCATGGCTACCGGCACGCGCGCCGGTTTGGCGCCCACGTTCCAGACCACCCCCGAATAAAAGCCGGTGTTGGGAAGACGCTTAAAGACATTGCCGTTTATTTGCGTGGTATCAATCAGGTACGAATGAAAACCGGCCAGCGCCTTCCGGTCCGGCCGATGTGACGGCGCGGCATGCCAGAATTCGCTCAACAGGCCCGCATAGGTAATGCCGGGAATGTCGTAGTTGGCGCGGCCACAGACCTTGACGGGCACCCCGGCCAGAAGCGCCGAGAGTCCGACCGTGCTGTTGACGACGATGACGCCCCGGACATGCTTATACAGGGTCGGCAAATGCACGTCATGCACGTACAGCAGGCGGCCCTCGACGCGATATATTTCCGCCAGGGCCGCGCACAGCTTCGTATAGTCGCGATAGGCCCGGTCCATGGGATGATGTTTGATGACGAGGACACTGTCACCCGGCGCATGTTCGGCAAAATCCGCCACGACATATTGGATGAACGTGTCCACGTCGGCGTAGTCGGAATGCACGTGCATCTGGGAGTCATGGTGGACCTGCACAGGTACGAGGAAGCATCGGCCGGAAAATTCGCTCTGCAACCGGCGCCAAGTCCCCCGTTCCGCCCAGTTATAGTAAAACTTTCGCCACAGCCCGCGGATCCAGGGAAACGCTTCGCGTGTGGACAGCCGCCTGTGATGCTCGTAGTGGGGGAAGAGGGGCCGCAGCAGGGAACAGGCGACGTAATACAGGATGGCCCAGAGGGCGGCGTGCCAGAAGACCTGGCCGACCGGGCGGGGCACGTCCACGTCCTTTGGGGGAAGAGTCCGATAAAACTCCGCCGACCGGGGCAGCTGCGAGAAATCGTTGAGGCCGGAACGCTCCAACGTAATATACGACGGCCGTACATAGCCCGCTTCAAATACGCCGACCTCGATGCCCAACCGCTCCGCCCGTTCGCGGACGCAGGCATGCACCGGCCGGCAATCCCCGAACATCAACACGACGTCGATCTGCCATTCAATTAAGATGCGCGAAAAATACTCAGGCCACTCTTCCATCCGGCCGCGATAGGCCACCGCATGCCCCGGATAAAACAGCCAGTCACCGCCGTTGAAATTAATATGGCTGACTCGTGCCCCTTGCTTGATAAAGTCTTTGGAGAGTCGCTTAAAAAACGGGCCCAGCGGCCCCTGCAACAGCAGGACATGCTTGCCGGCGAATGACTTCAATCCCTTTTCTACCACTCGGAGCGCTCCTATTTTTTGGTGGTGGCCCTACATGCTCGTGCACCGGTGCAAGGAGGGGACCAGCAAAATATGCAGTGATTCTGGAGGCGACTGAAGGTTCATGAGTACAGCGCCCGGTACGAAAGAGTACGTAGCCGTGAATGGACCCGGTCCAGAAACATTTTGCCGAGCGAGCGTCTGCTCTTGGCTGAGAGATGGCCGAACGAATCTCTGTTCAGTGTTAGTACTTAGAATGAACGTTATCAAAGGCCATTCGAGGATTCTTTAAGGCCTGTGAACGGAGGAAATGTAGCCTATCGCAAGGGTCCTTCATAGGGCCAATGGGCCCTAGGAAGCCACGTACAAACACTAGAGCTGCCAAGCCGATTCTGTGAGCAGTACATTCCCTACATCCAATACAGGTTCCTCCCCCATCACACCCAGGGTTCATCCCCGTACTCCGGGTCCTTCCTAGCTAGGCAAGGTGATAGTGCACGAGCCATTCCGCTCCTGCTCGAGGCGCGATCATGCACCTGCTGCTTGGCCAACTGTCTCTCTCCCTCCTGCTGCTTGTGTGTTTCAACTCTCCCGAACAGGCCGGCGCACAGCCCCTCGACGACCCTCATATCGAAGGCTACGCGCTGGCGGTCCTCGAACAAGATTTCAATCTGGTTGCCGGGTCCGTCCAGGTGCAGGAAGGGTTCGTGAGGGTCCGCGCCCCGGGCATGCGGAACAGCGACCGGAACCGGTTGATGGAGGCCTTAGGTAGAATCCGCGGCGTCCGGCATGTGGAGGTGGTGACGGATCCCGCCCCGCCGGCAGGACGGAGCCGGGAAGCCGATGGCCTTTCGATGGTCCCGCCCGCATCGCAATGGTTCCCGCAAGGACGATTGTTCGAGCCGCTCCACGCCGATCCGCGCTGGCCGCACTTCGCGGCGAGCGCCCGCTCCTACCAGACCGGCGGTGAAGGGAACGTCGATACGGCGTTCGCCGGAGATTTCGGGGAGACCCTGGCGCTCTACCGCCATCGCGCCCCGTTCGGCACGTGGGATATCGGCGTCCAGGCCGGCGTGTTCAGCCTGTTCGACATCGGAGCGGCCAGCAAGCACCTGCTCAATGCCGACTATCTGGTGGGGCTGATCACGAGCTACCGGGCCGGCGACTGGTCGCTTTTCGTCCGCTATCTCCATGAAAGCTCGCATCTCGGCGATGAATTTTTGTTGAACGGCCCTGTCACGCGCACCAACGTGAGCTACGAAATGGTGGACGCCAAAGTCTCCTGGGATGTCTTCGACGGCCTCCGGCTGTATGGCGGGCTCGGCACGTTGGTCCGGAGGGATCCGTCGGACCTTAGTCCGCTTCGCACGCAATACGGGATCGAAGTGGAGAGTCCGTCACCCTGGCGGTACGGACTTCGCCCGGTCGCCTATGCGGATGTTCAAACGCACTGCTACAGCCGGGACCAGCAGAACCAGTGGATCACGAATCTGTCGGTGCGCGCCGGCGTCCAATTCGAACATGTCCGCGTGCTCGACCGCCGGGTCCAATTGCTGGCGGAGTATTACACCGGCCGCTCGCCGAATGGGCAGTTCTTTCTCCAACGGGTGGAGACGGTCGGGCTGGGCCTCCATGTGTATTTTTGAGAGCAGGCCAGGCGAGCGCGCGCGAGTGGCGAGACTGGATCCGGGCCTGCGCTGAGGTGGCGTGAGCCGCCGCGGCGTGCGAACGCTGTCTCGGGGTCTTAGCCGACGGCTGACGTGCGGTGAGGATCTAGACGAATCGGTCTTCGGGGCACGCGACCTTGAGACCCTGCCGGCGCTTAATCAGTTTCTAGAACCCATCTCAAAATCTCCTCCTCCCCTTTGTAAGGGGAGGCTGCGAGGGGTAGAGTCCCGGTTAACCATTCCTGCTCATGTTGTCCCAACCTCGATATGGTGGCCAGCCAGAGCTTCGACCTCCCCTAGTGACGAGTGACGAGATAAACCAGACAGACCAAATAAACCAGATAGACCAGATAAACAAGATAGACCAGACAGACAGGACAGACCGACTGACATGTGGGAGGATTCAGACGAAGACTTCTGCCGTCGGGAAGGTGGAACCTTGCGCGTCTTTGACTGAGAGCACCGGTTTGGCATCGATCGGCCAGGCAATCCCAAGCGCGGCATCATTCCAGATGATGCAGCGCTCATGTTCCTGCGCCCAGTAGTCCGTGGTCTTATAGAGCATCTCCGCACGGTCGGACAGGACGACGAACCCGTGAGCGAATCCTTCCGGGACCCAGAGCTGCTTTCTATTCTCTGCACTGAGCAGCTCTCCCACCCATTGCCCGAAAGTCGGCGACCGTTTCCGGATATCGACCGCGACATCGAACACGGTGCCGGCTATGACGCGCACGAGCTTTCCTTGGGGCTGCTTGACTTGATAGTGCAGCCCTCGCAACACATGCCTGGTGGAACTCGAATGATTGTCCTGAACGAAGGCCGCTTTCCTTCCGATCACTTCCTCGAAGGCGCGCTGGTTGAAACTTTCGAAAAAGAAGCCTCGTTCGTCTGCAAAGACGCGCGGTTCGATCAGCAGAATGTCGGGGATGGCGAGTCGAATCGCTTTCATGTCGATCCTAACCGCATCAAGGCTCCCTCCGTGCACGCGTCACATTCATACGCGTCACGTCATTTACGATACTCATCACGCGTCACGCATCACGGTATTTAGAGGTGATCTATGATCAGTGATGAGCCAAGCGTCTTTCTCATTCCGAAACGCATCACGCGTCACGTTATTTCCGATACCCATCACGCATCACGTCTTCCCCTGTTAATACACGGTCTCGCGAAGAACCTGTTGCAAGTACAGGCCATAGCCGTTTTTCGTGAGCGGCTCGGCCAGTTTCGTCAACTGCGCGGCATCGATCCATCGTTGGCGATAGGCGATTTCTTCCGGGCACGCCACTTTGAGACCCTGCCGGCGCTCGATGGTCGCGATAAACTGGCTGGCGTCGAGCAGCGATTCATGGGTGCCCGTATCGAGCCAGGCGTATCCCCGGCCCATGATCTCGACGCTGAGTGTGCCAGCTTCCAAATAGAGCCGGTTGAGATCCGTAATTTCGAGTTCACCGCGCGGCGAGGGTTTCAGTGTCTTGGCTCGCTCGACCACCTGGGCATCATAAAAGTACAGACCGGTGACGGCGTAGCTGGACTTCGGGGCCGACGGCTTCTCTTCGAGGCTGATCGCTTTGCCTTGTCCGTCAAACTCCACGACGCCGTACCGCTCGGGGTCCTGGACGTGATACGCAAAGACGGTCGCGCCCTTCCGGTCCACGGCCTTCCCGAGCAGATCGTGCAAATCATGACCGTAAAACACGTTGTCGCCCAAGACCAGGGCGGACGCGTGGTGTTTCAGAAACGATTCGCCGATGAGAAACGCCTGTGCCAATCCGCCCGGAGCGGGCTGCACGGCATAGGACAGGTTCAGGCCCCACTTGTCACCGGGGCCCAAGAGCTGTTCAAAGCGCGGCGTATCTTGCGGCGTGGAGATGATGAGGATGTCCCGGATCCCCGCCAGCATGAGTGTGGTGAGCGGGTAATAGATCATCGGCTTGTCGAACACCGGCAGGAGCTGCTTGGAGATCGCCAACGTGGCCGGGTGCAGCCGCGAGCCCGCTCCCCCCGCCAGAATAATGCCCTTGCGGCTCACAACGAGCCTCGCATGGCGAGTTCTTCGATCGCCCGGCGGACATGATCACGCCAATCCGGCAAGTGCACATGAAAATTCCGGGTGAGCTTGGCCGTGCTGAGCCGCGAGTTACTGGGTCTCCTGGCGGGCAAGGGATAGGCGTCGGTCGCAATCGGATGGATCTCATCCGGACCGGCCTTGACCGCCACGCCGCATTCTTTGGCGACCTGCACCACATACTGGGCGTAGGCGTGCCATGTCGTTTCCCCCTGCGCGACGAGATGATAGGTGCCGGCCAGAGCCTCGGGTCGTTCCTCCTGGCCCAGCTGATGAAGCGCGAGAGCGGTGATATCCGCCAGCAACTCGGCACTGGTCGGCGCACCGTGCTGATCCGCCACGATGCTTAATCGTTCCTTTTCCCTGGCGAGCCGGAGAATGGTCTTCACGAAGTTGTTCCCGCGAGCGGTATACACCCAGCTCGTGCGGAAGATCAGATGCTTGGCCTGCCGCTCACGGATCGCCTGCTCTCCTTCTGACTTGGTCTTGCCATAGACCGAGAGCGGATTGGGCACATCGTCTTCCTCATACGGGGCCGCTTTCCGGCCATCGAAGATATAGTCCGTGGAATAATGGACCAGCCAGGCATCGAGCCGTTCCGCCTCCTCGGCCAGCAGGCTCACGGCGTCGGCATTGATGCGATGGGCCTTCTCCGGCTCCGATTCGGCCTGATCCACCGCCGTGTACGCGGCCGCATTGACGATGACGTCGGGTCTATGGTCGTGGATCCACCGGCGCACGTCAGCGCTATGTTCCAAGTCCAGCTCATGTTGGGCCGGTGCGATCAGATCGCCCAGTGCGGACAACGCACGCTGCAATTCCCAGCCGACCTGCCCCTCTTTCCCGATCAATAGCAGTTTCATGCCTGATATTGCCTCTCGATCCATTGGCGGTACCCCCCGCTGGTCACGTTCTGCACCCATGGCTGGTTGTCCAAATACCAGCGGACGGTCTTACGCAAGCCGGTCTCGAATGTTTCCTGAGGCCTCCACGCCAGTTCTCGCTCCACCTTGGTGGCATCGATGGCGTACCGGCGGTCGTGGCCCGGACGATCTTTCACAAAGGTGATCTGCTCCCGGTAACTCTTGCCGTCCCCTCTGGGTTTCAGTTCATCAAGCAGGGAGCAGACTGCCTGGACGACGTTGAGATTGGCTTGCTCGTTCCACCCCCCCACGTTGTAGGTCTCGCCGAGACGGCCGGCTGACAGCACGCGGCGGAGGGCGCTGCAATGGTCCAACACGTAGAGCCAGTCCCGGACTTGTTGCCCGTCGCCGTACACGGGTAGCGGTTTGCCGGCCACCGCATGGTGAATGACCAGCGGAATGAGCTTCTCCGGAAACTGGAAGGGACCGTAATTGTTGGAGCAGTTCGTCGTGATGACCGGCAGCCCATAGGTATGGTGATAGGCCCGCACGAGATGGTCGGATGCCGCCTTACTCGCCGCGTACGGACTGTTCGGTTCATAGCGGTTTGTTTCCTTGAAGGCGGGGTCGTCCTTCCCCAGAGAGCCGTACACTTCGTCGGTTGAGATATGGATCAATCGGAATGCGTCACGTTCGCCGGCTAGGCCGTTCCAATAAACGCGCACCGTTTCCAACAGACGGTACGTGCCGACGACGTTCGTTTGGATGAAGGCCTCAGGATCGTGAATGGAGCGGTCCACATGGCTTTCTGCGGCGAAATGGATCACCGCGCGCGGGCGGTGCTTCTCGAGCAGTTGCGCGATGACTTGGCCGTCATTCAGATCGGCTCGCACGAACGTGTGACGGGCGTCTCCTTGCAGAGCCGCCAGATTATCGACATTCCCCGCGTAGGTGAGCTTGTCGAGGTTGATGATCGGCTCGTCATGGTGACGCAGCCAGTCCAGCACGAAGTTCGAGCCGATGAATCCCGCCCCGCCTGTGATGAAGATGCTCATGGTTCAGCGACCTCGTTGATTACTGCGTGCCTTGCGAGGAGCGTCTGGGCATATCGTCCCATGCACGCTTGAACGAGAGAATTTATATGAGCGGCTGCGAAATAGAAAGAGTTTTGTGCTCCCGTGGCATCACCTAGCGGAATGTTGGCAAACTACTTGGCACCGGCGGAAAAGTGGAAATCGGAAGGTTCCAGACGATCACAGAATGGTCCGCAGGCTGTTCAGAAAGGCCGTCCAGCAAGGCCGCAGCAAGGGAAGAGGCGAAGCGTACTCTCGGCGGTACGTTGAGCCTCTGAGCGCCGCGAGAACGCAGCTGGCGGACTTTGTCAACAGCCTGCTAGCGCTGATGGCGGCGGCCGCTGATTTCCAGCAGGGTAACCATGGCGACGATCAGGCTCGCCTGGCACACGAGGAGGACCGCCTCCATCGTACCGGCCCGGCGCAAGGCCAATGCCGCCAGCCCGAGACAGACGGTGAGCAGGAAGATCATCGCGACACTGGCTTGGCGTGAGCCGAGCGCACGTTCCAGGCGATGATGGAGATGATCTTTGCCGACATAGTCCAGCCATTCCTTGACGGTCCGGACCTTGCCCGTGGCGATGCGCTCCACGGTGATATGCACCATGTCGTAGATCAGCACCCCGAAGATGAGCAGCGGATTGCTGAACGAGACGATGGGACTCCAATCGGCCCAATGGCCTTGAACGGCCAGGCAGGCGAGGGTAAATCCCAGAAACGTCGATCCGCCGTCGCCCAGAAAAATGACTGCGGGACGGCGGCCGCGAAAGTTATACGGCAGGAATCCGAGCCCGGCGCCGATCACGGCAAGCAGCAGCCCGGCGAGCCCGGCCTGATCCGTTTGATAAGCCACCACGCCCATGAAGCCGGCGATCAGGACGGCCAAGCCGGTGGCCAAGCCGTCCATTCCGTCGAAAAAGTTGAACGCGTTCGTGATGCCGATGATCCAGAACAGCGTGAACAGCAGATTGGCCGCATCGCCGAACGCGCCGGCGGGAAACAGCGTCAACAGTTGTCCGGAGGCCACCACGATCGACGCGGCCGCCACTTGCCCCAAGAGTTTGATCCAGGCCGGCAGTTCACCCAGATCGTCGAGCACCCCGATAATCAGCAGCAGCGAACCCGCGATCAGGATGGCGCTCATCCAATCGGGCAGAATGGAATTGAGCAGCACGGACCCCACGAATCCGCCATACACCGCCATGCCGCCCAGGCGCGGCGTGGGATGGATGTGGAGTTTCCGCTCCGCCGGCTGGTCCATGAATTTCCAGCGATGCCCGGCCTGGACCAGCCAGGGCGTCAAGGCCGCCGTCACCAGAAAGGCGAAGAGGAGCACGCAGAGCCACTGCAGCCCTTGCACCTGGAACAGCTCCCGGACCGGTGGCACCGCGAGAGTCACCGCACCGGCCGTCGCCCCGGCGACCACGGGTGTCACCCAGCGCCAGGGAGCCAAGCAGAGGGCGGGCGGCGCCGGCGTCTCGAGCGTCTTCATGACCAGGCCCTCCCGAGCGCCGTCAGGATGCGCGCGACTTCTTCATCGGTCAGCGCCGGAAACAAGGGAAAGGACAGCGCCGTCCGTTCCGCCTCGTCACTTGCGGGAAATCCGTCCAGTCCGAGATAGCGATGCAGCGGGCGAAAGACCGGCTTCCGGCATTGCAGACCTTCTTCTTCAAACCGGGCGATGGTCTCGCTGAGGCCGAGGGGAGCCGCCTGGCGATGCGGCAGGCGCACGACAAACCGGTAGTAGATGTGGCTGCGGCCCGCCGGCACCGGGGGCACGATGACGGGCGCGCCGGCGACCTCCGCGCGAAATTCCCGCGCCAGCGCCTGGCGGCGCGCCAGAAACGACGGCAGCCGCTCGAGCTGCGAGAGGCCCATGGCCGCCTGCAGGTCCGTCATTTTCATGTTGGTCGAAGCCGGATCGAGCGAGGGCGCGCCGTCGTACTCGCGCCACCGGCGCATGCGCTCCAGCAGCGACCGGTCACGGGACAAGACCATCCCGCCTTCCCCCGTGCAGAGCAGTTTCGTGGCATAGAACGAACACACGGTGAGCCGCCCGACCGATCCGGCTGCCCGGCCCTGCTCCAGGGCTCCCAATGTGTGCGCGCAATCTTCGATCATCGGAATCCCGAGCCGTTCCAGTTCGGTGAGATCGGCGGGCAGGCCGAAGAGATGCGGCACGATGAGCGCCTTCGTTTTGACCGTCACGGCGCGCCGCACCGCCGCCGGATCGACCAGCAAGGTCTCCAGCTCGATGTCTGCCAGCCGGGCCGTCGCGCCCACCCGCTGCACCGCCAGCCAGGGCGCCGCGCAGACGTAGCTGGGCAGGATCACCTCATCGCCCGGCCCGACCTCCAAGGCCCGCAAGGCCACTTCGAGCGCCGCCGTGCCCGACGTCACGGCCACTCCTCCGGCCGCATGGAGATACTCCGCCAGCCGGCGTTCGAACTGCTCCACCACGGCTCCTTGCGAGAGGTGGCCGGACTCGAGGACCGCGGTCGCCGCCCGGATCTCCTCCGGTCCCAGCGCAGGACGTGAATGCGGAATCATGGTGGCGGCCGCCGTCATGCGCCAATATTAATAAATAATCGCAAGGGGAGAAAGCCTTCTGCGTGTTTCACCCGACCCTGGATGCCGCGGAAATGGGCGGACGACCGCACGAGGTCCGCAATGCTCAACCCTTCGATATTGGTTTTCTTCACCTGCGAGGCATGCGCCTGCAGCGATGCGATCTTCCGGTCCAGCGCCTGATCGATGTCCACGAACACGGTGGGCGCAAAGTTTTGCGTGGTCGGCCCTTCATAGAAGAGCACGTTCTTCGTGTAGCGGGTCGCCGTAATGGTGCTCATGGCCAAATGGCGATGATCCTGGTGCGTATCGTCGTGGTAGTTCACGAAGATGAAATGCGGATCGAGCTGCTTCACGATGCGCTCGACCGTTTGGATGAGATGGCGGCCGAGCGGCAGCTCCGTGTCCTTATAGCCGCCCCAGAACACCTTTTCCGCTTGCAGGAGCCGGGCGGCGCGCGCCTGCTCTCTGGTCCGGACGCCGGCGGAGCCTCCCTGCCCGCCCTGCGTCATCACCATCAAAAAAATGCGATGCCCGTTTTCCGCATATTTGATCAACGTGCCGCCGCAGCCGGCCTCGATGTCGTCGGGATGTGCCCCCAGCGCGAGGATGCGCATCGGTTCGGTCCTGGTGCCCATACGTCGCCCCCTTTTACACGGTCATCATGGATGATGGATCGCATCGGCCCCGGCGCAGCGTGGCGAGCGCGCCGGCGCCCTGCATGAACAGGAGATCGACAGCCGATAAACGGCTTTCAAAAGGTTCATAGATCTGCCGATAGACCGGATGCTCAAAGGCCTGCATCTCCAGCCGGATCCCCGACGCTTCGAACCGCGGTCTGTCCATATACCCGTCCGCGCCGGGACCGGCCAAATACCGAGTGGCCCCGGCCACCTGGCAGAGATCCACCAACCGGTCCGTCGGCTCTTCGCGCGCCGTCCATTCGGACGCCAGCCGCATGGGCGTGTCGATGCCGAAGGAGTGCAGCAGCCAGCGCAGCACGGCGAGGTTCAGGTCGCAGAGGTTCGTCCAGGGATGGGCGTACAGGGCCAGCAGGTCGGGCAGATACCGGTCGCGGTGCGGCGCGCGCGCGTAATGCAGGGTCAACGCGCGACGATGCTGCGCGGACCAGGACGTCTTGGAATTGATCCGGACCTCGTTGATCCGCTGGCCGAAGCGCTGTAAGACCGGCACCGTCAGCCATTGCCAGCCGGTCGCGGTCCGGATGCGATTGCGGTTCTGCCATTCCTGCTTCTTGAATTGCACGGTATCCAGCACGATAAAGAGGTCGGCCCGGTCGATCTTGTCGAGATAGCCCAGCCAGGGGAGGAACTGCGGTTGATGAATCGTGACTCTCATAAAGAGCGTGATGGGTATAGGGAAAGATGTGATGCGTGATGCGTGATGCGTGATGCGTTTCGGGCATAGGAGGGTGATGCGTGACGCGTGATCCGTGATGGGTATAGGAAATGATGTGATGCGTGATGCGTCATGGGTGATGAGTGTCGGATAACGGCATATGAGCGTGGGACGTGATGCGACATGCGTATCTTCTCATCACTGATCTCTGAGCACCTCAAAATACCGTGATGCATCATGCGTGTTGCGTATCGGATTGAGGTATCCCCGGGCTGTTTCTCGTCACCCATCACAGTCCCCTATCACCGTCCTCACATCTTCTCATCACGCATCACCATCACGGGCGTAAGATCACCCATCACGTCCGCCTATCTTCACACGTCACGCATCACGCATAACGTGTCACGCATAACTCATCACTTCCGTATCAAGATCGGGTTCGTGAGCAGCTCGCCGCTCTTGCCTGTCGCTTCCACGCGATAGATCAGCCATTGACCGGCCGGCGCATCGCGATCGGCGAGATCCAACTGCAGCGGCGTCTGCCCCTCGACTTGGTGAATCACCTGGCCGGACCGGATGAGCCTGAGCTTCGCCGGATGCGGCCGTTGATCGGCGGTCGAAATGGCGGCGTGGATCAGAATCTCCGCTCCGGCCACGACCTGGAGCCGGTCCCCGATGCGTGCCGGAGGCCCGCCCGCCGAGGGCTCACCATGATCGGCCGTCACGTGAAAATCGTCCAGGGTGAGGAGGATCTGCTCGTCGCCCCTGGCGACGGCATACGCATGGCCCGAGGCCAAGGCCTCCAGGACGCCGGCCTCCGTTCGTTCCGTCACTTGCAGGACCGTATAGACTCGATCGAGATCCTTCCCCGCATCCTCGAACCCATGAAACGCGACTTCCCCGATCATCGTCGGAGCCGGGTCCAGCGGATCGGACGCCGCCCGGTGCAGCACCTGATCCCAGATGCCGCCGGGCGCCACCACCCGCCTGGTATCCTGATAGAGCCCGCCGAAACCCGTGTATCCCCTCGTGAGCACCAAGGCTTCCGGATGAGGCTCGGTCTTCACCGTGACCGTGCCGAGCGGACCGAACGCATGCCGGCTGAAGTCCCGCGCTTCGGTCATGGACCAAAAGACGAGCCCGCCGCGCTGCCGCGCCGCGTCGATCAACGCTTGATAGGGTTGGTACCCGGCTCCCGCGCGATAGGAACTGAACGCCGGACTCGTGAGAGGCCAGGCGTGGATCCCGAGCGCGGCAGCACCCGCCAGCAGGAGAACCGCGGAGATACGCCGCCGCTGACCCCGGTGCACGTGGCGCCTCGCCGGCCACCAGACCCACAGAGCCGGTACTCCGAGCAGGAGGGGCAACCCGTTCACGACACTCTGCTCGTCCCAGGCGAAGGACTGTGGATTGCCGCGGGCCGGCAGGGCGGCATAGTCCTCCACCCGATCCAGGCCGATCACCAGGAGATTCCGTTGGGCATCGTGCATCGTGAGGTCGCCCTGGATGAGCGATCCCGTCCAGTAGTAATAGGGCGCCACTTCCACGCCCGGCACGAGGATGAGGTTCGGATGGCGCTGACGGACCGCGCGCACCTCGTCGAGGAACCGGCCGATCCCGTATTCCATGATCGACGGGAACGCCAGCTGATATTTGAGCAGCCGTTCAAAGGGCCGGATCCCATAGTCGTACCGCAACGTAAAATTGTCGGAGAGCACCAGCACATCGAGCCCTTGCTCTTCGGCTCGGCGGGCGAGCGCTTCGAGGCTCAACCGGCCGGTACTGGCGGTGCTATGGACGTGCATGGCGGCCTTGAGGGTCAGACGTGGCGCCGGCTCGCTTTCCGCCGACGCAACGGGATGCAGCCAGAGATTCGCTCCCAGGACCATCATGCCC
Organism: uncultured bacterium; assembly: GCA_965285945.1. GTDB lineage: Bacteria > Nitrospirota > Nitrospiria > Nitrospirales > Nitrospiraceae > Nitrospira_D. The sequence continues at coordinate 24,643 of CBDIWP010000035.1, forward strand.
AAGACCGCCCTGGCGAGACGTCCTGGAATCATGCGCGACTCCCCTGCCGGTAAACCGCTTCAAGCGCCCTCACCATACCGGCACGGTCGTAGTCCGGTCCGATCGTGCGCGCCGCCCGGGCTCCCAGATCATGCCGCCACGGCGGGTCGTCCATGAGGCGGCGCAGTGCGTCTGCCAGCGCCCGGCTGTCTCCCGGCGGCACCAGCAGCCCGTTCTCGCCGTCCTGAATCACGCTCGGAATCCCGCCGACCCGGCTCGCCATGACCGGCAATCCGGCGGCCATCGCTTCGATCAACGCGCGGCCCATGCCCTCGTTGAGCGAAGGCAGGGCGAAACAGTCAAAGCCCGCCAGGCAGGCCTCGATGTCCTCCCGATGGCCGATCAGATGCACCGATTCCCGCACCCCGGCGCGATCCGCCTGCCTCATGAGCGCCTCGCGCTGGTCTCCGCTTCCCACGATGACGAGATGAAGGGCCGGATACTCTGCCTTCAACTGAGCCACGGCCTCCACCAGAAACCGATGTCCCTTGATATCGGTGAGCCAGCCGATTGATCCGACGATGACCGCATCCGCGGGGCAGCCGAACCAGCCGGGAATCCGTTTGCCATTGACGCGGGCCTGTCGAAAGCGATCCAGATCGATGCCGCTGGGAATCACGGCAAACCGTTCGGCCCGGCCGACCCCGCGCACGAGATGGTCCTGCCGCTCCGCCTCGGTGAGCCCGATCAACCATCCGGTGATCCGTGCCAAAACCTGTTCGATCTCGAGAAACAGCCGGGAGCGGGCGGGGCCGAAATGCCCGTAGAACACATGACCGTGCGGCGTATGGACGATAGCGGGCACGCCGGCGAGCCAGGCCGCAAGCCGGCCCAGGACCCCCGCCTTCGACGTATGCGTATGCACGAGGTCCGGACGCTCCCGCTTCAAGATCCGGAACAGCTGCCACCAGGCCATGAGATCCCGCCGGGGACTGAGAGGCCGGACGAGGGACGGAACCACGTGACAGCGAATTGATTCTTTTTCGAGCCGCCGGATGTTCTCGGCGGTGGCCGCCCGGCCTCCTTGCGCATCGCACGACCCGGCCGGCCCGGTCACGACCACCGGCTCGAACCGCGTGCGATCCAATCCCAGCACGGTGAGCATGGTGTTCTCAGCGGACCCCCCGCGATCCAAGCGGGTAATGATGTGGACGATCTTCAGAGGTGCCACGGTGGTTCCTATGCCGCTCGCCGCGCCTGGCTCTCCCGGGCGAGGAGCGCCGCCAGATCCGCGCAATGGCTGGCCCAGTTGTACCGGCGCTCGATCAGCTTCCGGCCGGCCTGCGACCAACGCCCGTACTTGCCCGGTTCGTCGATCCCGGCCAGCACCAAGTCGAGCGCCCGGGCCAGCGATCTTCCGTCGGTCCCCTCGGCCACCAGGATCGGATCCACCTGATTCAGGATTTCAGGCAACGCCCCGACCGGCGTGCCCATGACCGGCGTGCCGCAGGCCATCGCCTCGACCGTCACCAGCCCGAACCCTTCCAGCTGTAAACTGGGCATCACGACCAGGTCGGCCGCCTGATAGTAGGCGGCCAGTTGCGCCTCGGGCACGAACCCGACCAATCGCACGAGATGGTCTAATCCACGCTTGCGAATGCCCGCGGCCAGCGCCGGCCGGAGCGGCCCTTCGCCGCCGATCATCAATAGGCCTCGCCGGCGAGCCAGGCCGGAGGCCGCCATCCCGTCCAACAGATTCTCGAGCCCCATCCGGGGCACCAGGTTCCGGACCGTGAAGAGCAGCGTCCGGTCGGCCGGCAAACCGAGCGACCGGCGCACCGCCGATCGGTCCGCCGCGGGCAAAAAGGCCTGCGGGTCCGTGGCGCCGGGGATGACCACGATCCGTTCCGAGGAAATCCCATGCACCGCCATGACCCGCCGGCGCATGAAGTCGCTCAGCACGACCACCCGCTCGCAGCGCGTGATGACGGCGCGCTCGATCCAGCGGCGCGCATGGCTGTTGAGCCGGCAGCGGAACGTGGCGGCGGTCCCGCGGTCCGCTCCTCGCCTCGTCTCATATTCTTCGTGCGCGAGCGAATGGCAGACATAGAGCCAGCGCGTGGCCGCATGACGGCGGGCGAGCAGGGGCCCCAATCCGGCCAGGGCCTGATGGATGATGACGGCATCCATCGGCTCCGTCCGACGGAGACGATCGAACAGCGCGAGGGAACGGCGGACCGAAGACCAGAGGAACGAGGCTTCATGCGCGCGATTGACGGCGTAGCGCCACTCGCGAATCCCGCCCACCGTGATCGCGTCCTCGACCGCGCCGTCCGGCGCGCGGGTCAGCAAGTCCACGTGATGGCCCAGGGCGGCCAAGCCCAGCGCCTGATTCCGCAACACCCGTTCGGCTCCGCCGATTACGCGCTCGGCGGTCACCTCCGCCGTCAACACCACTCTCATAAGACCGCCGCCTCCGTCTCGCGCTCGGACACCTGCGCCTCCACGCCCTGATGCCATAGCTCCAACACGAGGAGCGCATAGAGCTGATCGGCGCAATTGCGACGCCCGCTGAGGTGTTCCTGGAGCAACCAGCGCACATAGGCCGGTCGCACATAATCGCGCCGCCGGATCGCATCATCCGACAGCAGATCGCGCACCATCTCCTGCAGATCCTCCCGGATCCACCGGGCCATCGGCACCATGAATCCTTGTTTGGGCGCGTGGAGGATCCGCTCGGGTACGACGCCGCGCAGCATCCGGCGCATGAATCCCTTGAGCTGCCCCCCGCCGAATCGCACCGAGGCGGCAATGCCGAGCGCCTTGGCCAGCAGATGATGGTCACAGAACGGGACGCGCAACTCCAGGGAATGGGCCATGCTCATCCGGTCGCCCATGCGCAAGAGGTCATCGGGCAGATACGTTTGCAGGTCCACCCCCATCGCCTTATCGGAGGGGTCGGCCGAGGGCCACTGATCGTAGAGTGATTCCGTTCCAGGCCGCCATTCACCGGACTCCATCCTCTCCGCAAAACGCGCGCTCCAGAGCCGGCCTTCCCACTCCAGCGGCACGAAGGTCGTCCAGCGACGATACTGTTCGTTGAGCGGCCGGTCGCCATGGAGGAGAAACCGTTTCAACCGGCCCAGCTGGTCCCGGGCCGTGCCGCGCTCCGGGAGTGCGCGGGAAGCCGCGCGGGCCGCCCAGGTCCGCAGCAGGCGGGGCGTCCATTGGTACCGGGCCGCAGCTCGCAGGCCGAGATAGCGGGGATAGCCGCCGAACAGTTCGTCGCCGCCGATTCCGGAGAGTGCCACCGTGACCGATCGCCGCGCCACTTCCGACAGGAGGAACGTGGGGATGGCCGAGGAATCCGCAAAGGGTTCCCCCATGGCCGCCACCACCCGGGGCAGGAGCGAAACGGCATCGGGGTTGAGCACCGCTTCGGTGTGCGTCGTGCCAAAATGCTTCGCCAGAACCCTGGCCGCGGCCAATTCGTTGAAGGCCTGATCGGACGGATGTTCGTAGCCGATCGAAAAGGTCTTGACCGCTCCGGTGCCTTGCCGCTGCATCATCGCGAGCAACGAGGCCGAATCGAGTCCGCCGGAGAGAAACAGCCCGAGCGGCACATCGCTGATTAGGTGCGCGCCGACCGCCTCGCGCAACGTGTCGAGCATGTCCGCCGGCGCGCCCTCCGCGCGCCCGCGCCGGGCGGCCGGGATCTGCGCCGCCGGACGATACCAGCGTTCGACCGTGACCTGTCCCTGTGCAATGATCACCGCTTCGCCCGGCTGCACCTGCAGGACCCCCTCGATCAGCGTGTCCGGACCGGGCACATACAGGTGGGTGAGATAGTCCCCGATGGCGTGGGGCCGCAGGTGCCAATCAGGGAGCGCCGCCAGCAGCGACGGCAGCTCGGAGGAGAACAGCACGCAGGCGCCGGGACCGGCCTCGCTTGGGCGCCGCGCATAGTACAGCGGCTTGATACCCAAACGATCCCGTACCAGGAATGCCTGCTGTCGTTCGCGGTCCCAGAGGGCAAAGGCAAACATACCCCTGAGACGATGCAATCCCTGCAACCCTTCCGCTTCGTACAGATGCACGAGGACTTCCGTATCGCCCTGCGACCGGAAATTGTGGCCCGACCGGATCAGCTGGTCCCGCAACTCCCGGTAGTTGTAGATCTCCCCGTTCATGACGGCCCAGACCGTGCCGGTCTCATTGCGCACCGGCTGCCGGCCGCCTTCCGGATCGATGACCCGCAGACGCCGCGCGCCGAGCGCGATCCCGCGCTCACGATGGAGACCTTCCTCATCGGGCCCGCGGTGCACCAGACGCCGCAACATGGACCGCAGGACCAGGCCGTCGTCGTCTCCGATGATGCCGCAGATGCCGCACATGGTTATCGCCCCTTCTCCACTGCCCGGTCCCGCCGCTGATACTCCTCGCGCTCGCGTTCATGCCTGGGAGACACCTGCGCCGGCGGCACATCCACCGGCTCATAGCGGGTATGCTTCGCCGATCCGACCGACTCCAACAGCGCCCGCACACCGAGCGCCGCGGCCGCTCCGAGGAGGCCCAGCAGCAACACGGCCGCCCACCGGCGCAGCGTCCGCCGCCACGAATGAGGCCGCGTCGGATACCCGTGCGTCATCGGGTCCCCCGCCGGCGGACCGCCACCATTTCGAAAGACGGCGCGGACACGAGATGCCCGCCGGAAACCCGATACAAGGTTTGCGACAGCGGCCACAGCAGGCCGCGGCTGAGCGTCCATTTCACCCGGCTCAGCCAGGGGTGCGCGGGCGACAGCGGGCCATGGCTGGGCCGTGAGTTGCGCACCCCCACAATCTGAAGACCGGCCGCTTCCATCAAGGTGCGCAGCGATTTGGTCGTGTAGAGATACCAATGAAAGGCTTGATCGTATTGCGAGCCGACCCAGCGCGCCGGCCTCCGCATCGGCAGGTGGAAGGCTCCGTTGGTCGCACGCACCAGCACCAGGCCGTCGGCGGTCAAGACGTCGGCCACCTGCCGCAACATGACTGAAGGTTCGGCCACCGTTTCGAGCACGTTGATCAACGTGACGGCATCGAACCGGCCGAGGCCCTCCCGCCGTTCCAAAGACTCCGGCGCCAGCATGGTGCAGCCCCGCTTGGCCGCACGGGCGGCGGCCCGCCGCGACAGGTCCATTCCGACACAGGTCCATCCCGCCTGCCGGCAGAGCATGAGAAACTCGCCGTCGCCGCACCCGACGTCCAGCAGCGTGCCGGGGGGCCGCCGATACGCCGATAGATGATCCAGCACGCTGGTAAAGACCGGCAGGCGATCGTCGGACGCTTCCGCCTCGCCATAGTCGCCGTCATACCGGTCGCGAAAGTACTCTTCGACCCGGTCCCGCACCGGGCGCGGATGCAAAAACACCAGGTCGCAGCCGGAACAGCGGACATACCGCCTGGTGAGCGTCTGAAACACGGGCCGGAGCGGCTCTCCGCTGCCACAGGGACAGGCCGACCGGATCTCCGGTGTGATCCCGGTCGTCGTCATGCGGCGACTCCCGTGCTGCATCGGCGTTCAGGATCCGAAGAAGGCCCCGCCTCCTCCAGCAGCCCGACGGTCGCCTTCACCATGTGCTCCACGGGAAAACCAGCCGCCACCTGCACCCGGCCGGCCGCTCCCATCCGCGCCGCCTCTTCCGGATCCCTCAACAGGCGGCGGATGGCCAGCGTGAGCGCTGGGGCGTCCCGCGGCGGGACGAGGAGCCCGGTGCGGCCGTGCTCGACGATCTCGGGCACCCCGTTCACGGCAGTGGCGATCAGCGGCTTCGCCATGGCCAGCGCTTCCAACGCCACAAAGGGGAACCCTTCCGACAGCGAGGGCAGGACGACGACGTCCGCCGCCGCGTAGAAATCAGCCACCGTCTCCGTGGCTCCCACGAACCGGCACCGCTCCCTCACCCCGACCTGCTGCGCAAACCGTTGCAGCGGCTCGCGCGAGTCGCCGGCTCCCACAAAGAGGCAGCACAAGGCCGGCCACTCCGCGAGCAGGGCGGGAAGGGCTTCGATCAGGTAGCGATGGCCCTTCTGCTCCGTGAGCCGCGCCACGACGACCAGCACCGGGCCCTGTGCGCACCGCCACTCGGCTCGGACCCGTTCGCCATGTCCCCGGCGATCGAACCAGGCCCGTTCAATCCCGTTGCGGATCGTGACCGCTTGCCCCGCCGATCCGGTCCTGCTGTCGAGCACATCCCGCCTCGTGGCCTCCGACACACAGATGATCCGATGCGCCAACGGCGCCGTGAGCCGCAAGATGGTCTCGTAGCCCCACCGCCGGACCGGGCTGACTTCATAATCCTTGATCGAGTTGTGCACCGTCGAGACGATGCGGGGGACTCCGGCGAGCCATCCGGCCACACGCCCGTACAGGTTCGCGCGGGCCCCGTGCGTCTGCAAGACAGCTACCCTCTCCTTCCGCAACAGGCGCGCCAGTCTGAACAAGGCCAGCGGATTGCCCAGCGGGGCCAGCGGCACGACGCGGGTCGGAATCCTGCGTTGCATCTTGTCCACAAACGGCCCCGGCTCCGGACAGATCAGGAGCGGCCGGAATCTGTCGCGGTCCAAGCCGTCGAAGAGCAGTTCCAGATAGCGCTCGCCCCCGCCATACCCGGCTGATCCGGCCAATTCCGCCAACACGATGGGCGTCATGGCTTGCGCCCCGCAATCAACAGGCTGCCCCGCAGGTGCGGCACCAGATAAAACGGCCACTTCGCCCAATTGACGGCCTGTTGCCGCGCGGATTGCCGGCAGGCCTGAGTGTCCTCTCCGAGGAAACAGCGGGCTTCCGCGACCTCAAACCCGGCCTGCCGCAGCATGTCCGCCAGCTCGTGCATCGCATATTCGCGCGCATGCGGCCGCCATTCATCCTCCGGATTGTCGTACCCCGGAGGCGCCAAGCGGTCGTTGGGCGTGCGGCCGACCAGCAGTTTAAAGATATTGCCGATCCGCGTCACGTTCGGCGTCGTCAGCACCACGTGGCCGCCCGATCCCAGGATCCGGTACGCCTCTCTCAGGAGATGATGCGGCGAGGTGAGATGCTCGATGATTTCCAAGGCAAAGACGAGACGCACGGACCCATCCGGAAGCGGCACGGTTTCGCCATAGGCTTTCTCGCGGAAATGCGGGCCGGCGGGATCCAGGTTGACCGTGAAGATCTCCGCCTGCACCTCGTCCCGCATGCCTCGCACAAATTCCTCACTGGCCATCAAGCCGGCTCCGAACAGGCGGGCGGACCGCGTGAACGCCAGAGTGCGGAGGAGGCGGAGGAGGCTTCCGGGGAACGGCCCGAAATCGACGATGGTCTGTTGCCCGGACGGCAACGTCCGCAACCCGCTGCGCAAGGCGACATGCAGCCGGTCCCGGCATTTCATGGCATGGTGCATCGGAGTCCGGAAGCGGGCATCGTCCTGTCCGAACATCTCGTAGCGAGACGGGCGGTACTGCGCCAGGAGATGGTGAAAACTCCTTCTGGTCAGTTCGTATGCCATGCCATGTTCGTCCGGGACAACCACGTGCGGCTCATCAAGGACTGTGCGATCCGGCATCGCAGGCCGAGCGCGGCAGCCGGCAGCATCAGGCACGGCAGCACGGGCAGCGCATAGCGGCCGGCTTCCACGGTGAACGGGACATAGCCGGCGGTGAGCCCGACAGGAAAGAGGCACAACGGCAGCAGGACGCGCCACCGGTCCCGGTCCCGCCACAGGCTCCACAGGGCGAGCAGGATCAAGCCGGGCACCAGCACCAAGCGTTTGGCCAGGCTGAACCCCGCGACCAGCCGCCCGCGGTCGGTTGAATCGGCCCGCCATCCGTCGGCAAAGCCCTTCGCCGAGTTCACCAGATACAGATCGTTCCCGATCCAGAAGTCCCACACCCGGATGGCAATCAGCCTCGCATAGGCCACCGGATCGCCGGCAATCCGCGCCCATCCTTTGTCGCGCAGCATCCGGTCGGCCGGTACGTCATACATCGCATGCGCATAGGGCAGCGGGGCGAGGCCGGCGCTCTCCCAGATCGCGGACTCTTGTTCGAGCGTCATCGGCCAGCTTCCCTGCGACTGGGGATCGCTCCCCATCCAGAGTCCCGCACCGAGGCCGGCCGATACGGGAATCACCTCATGGAATGCGTAGTAGTTTCTGATCGTCCAGGGCAGGACCAGCAGGAGGCAGGCGAGGAGGTACCCGCCGGCACAGGCGGTTTTTTGGACAGGCGTCACCTTGCCGAGTAACACCAGGCCGGCCAGAAGCACGGCGAGGACGAGCACCACCGGCTTACAGAGCATCGCCAGGCCCGCCAACAAGCCGGCCACGACATACCGGCTGACGGTCTGTCGCTGCACAGAGACCACGGCCGCCCACAGCCATGCCGTCGCGAGCCATGTAAAGAGCGACTCATTGCGGATGCGCGCATCGTACGTCCAGTAGGCCGGATAGACGAGGAAGAGCGCGGCGGCACAGGCGCCGGCCTGGGAGCCGTACAACGCGGCGCCGACCCGGTACACACACCAGGCCGTCGCCATGTCGAACGCGATATGCAAGCCGGGCACCCATTCGGGACGATGGCCGACGAGCGCATAGAACCAGGCGAGCACCAGGGGATACAACGGTCCGACGTGCGCGGCCGGATGCAGGCCATCCAGCGTGAATTCATGACGAGACGCCAGATTCCAGGCCAACGTATCGAACAACTGATCGACGGCAAAGGCCGGCCCGGGCGCCTCCCGCACCACCCAGATGCGGGCTGACAAGCCGGCCATCGCCGCCGCCAGCAACAGGAGCCTCGCGGGCGTCCAGGCAGACGTGCCGGCAGGAGGACAGGCCTTGGTCATCTGGTGCAGACTCCGATGAGGTTCGTATCCGCTGCCACACCATCCCGGTATTCGATATCGGCAGGCCCGATCTCATGCAGCGCGGGTCCGCCCCGGAGGCGGCTGACCCAACTGCCGAGTGCATGCCGGATCGCCCGCGGCACGAAATTGCGGAGACCGACCGGATCGAACCGGCGCACCAGGTCCATCGAACGTTCGGCCGTCTTCAGCCGGTCGCCTTGCCGGCGTCCGTACCAGCGGATCGTCGAAAAATAGGGTTCCAGGAGCGCCCGGAATTCGTCCTGCGTATACTCCCGCACGTGAAACGGATCCTCCGGCGTGGCGCCCCGCCCTTTGCCGTGGGGCGTGAAGATGACCAGCGCTCCGTCCGGTTTCAGCACGCGGGCGAGTTCCGCCACAAACCGACGATCGTCCTCGATATGCTCGATGGTGTCCTGCGACACGATGCCATCGAAGGTCGCATCCCGGAACGCCAGCGCGCAGCCGTCCATCGCGACAAAGGAGACATTGGCTCTGGGATACCGGGCGCGGCTCGCGGCCACAATGTCGACGGCGCAATCGATCCCGACAATATCGCCGGCGCAGCTGCCCAGGTAGTCCGTTCCGTACCCGGTCCCGCAGGACAGATCCAGGATCCGTCGGCGGGGAAGCGGAGGGAGATGCCGGGCCGCCCAGACATAGCCGGACAGGTTCACGACATGCTGCGTATCGGTGGGATAGGCCTCACGGCGTTCCACAACAGGATCCTTCCGCTTGGCGTTTATCGGCAGCAGCTGCAATCGACAAGGAACTGGTTGAGCCGGTCCATAACCGGTGCCACAGGGCCAGGTACAAGCGGGAGGTCTCCCCACCCGGCATCGGTCCCCGGCGCACGAGCGATTTGAGGAGACGAACCGCCGCCCCGCCGGCGATCCACCCTTTCAGGATCCGGCGTTTGATCGGAGAAAAGTGCTTGTCGATATACCGGATCCGGCTGAACTCCCATTCCATCGCGAGCCGGGCGCGGTTCCCCTCGCTGCTCCGTCCGATCAAATGCACGATGCCCACCTCGGCCAAATGGCGAATCCGGTACCCTCGCCGGTGAATGGCTTGACACAGATCGACGTCCTCGAAGTACATGAAGTAGCCCTCGTCCAACCCGCCACAGTCCTCCAACAGCCGGCGACGCACCATCAGGCAGGCCCCATTGATCCAGTCCACATCCTGCGAGCGCGTACAGTCGATGGCCCGGGCCGCCGCGAGGGCGCCTTGGATGGTCGGCGCGATCCGCCGGAAGAACCAGGCGTACCGGAGATGGTCCCGAATCGAAGGGAAGGGGAAACAGGATTGATACACTTGGCCATCCCCGGTCGATTGTGTGCACCCCACCGCCCCCACGCCGGGCTCTCCGTCCAGGCATGCCACCATGGTCGTCAGCGCCCGGTCGCCGACCAGCGTGTCGCTATTGAGCAGCACCACATGGCGTCCCGAGCTGACGGCCAACGCCTGATTCACGGCCTTGGCGAATCCCACATTGCTCTGGTTCTCGATCAGCCTCACCGCGGGATGCTGCACCCGGAGCGCGGCCACCGTGCCGTCCTGTGAAGCATTGTCCACGACGATGGTCTCAAAGCGGATCGTATCAGTCGCGGCATACACGGAACGAAGACAGTCGAGCAAGAGCCCTCTTGTGTTGTAACTCACGATCACAATGGACAGATCCGGCTGATCGGCTTTCATGAGGTCCTCACGACCTGCGCCTGATAGGTCCACAAGGCTTTGAGTTTCGGCAGTTCGATGCTCCACACGTACCATCCGAACAAGCCGCCTCCTGCGACCCAGGCCAAGGCCGGCATCCAGGGCGCCGCGGCACGATTCTGCATCAGAGCGCCGAGGATCACCGCCGCCACCGACAGCCCGACGACGACCCCCAACCGTCCCGAAGACCGGAACGCCTCGTCCGCAGCCGAACCCAGCAACCGGCGTGTGCCGATGCCCTGCAAGACGAGGCCGAGCACATAGCTGGCCGCCAGCGAGCCGGCCGCGCCCAGGATGCCGAAGCGGACCGTCATCGGCACGACCATGATGACGTAGATGGCGCATTGGCCGATCCACCCGGTCATCTGCAAATCGGGTCGCCCGGCGCCGTAATGCAGCGCCGCCATGACGCTCGCGTACCCCGCGCATACGGCATAGAGAGAACCCATGCGCAACGCATCCACGCTCCCGAGCCATTGGGCACCGAACAGCAGCGGCACGATCACCGGCGCCAAGACGGCCATGACGACCGCGACGGGCAGATAGACCAGGCTTACCAGCCGCAGGTGGAGCTCGAAGACCCGCACCATGCCGGGCCGATCCCGCTGCAATGCGGCATAGGTCGGAAGACTGATCTGCTGCATGAGCGCGGTGGCGCGGGCTCCCATCAACAGCGGAATCGCGAGCGCCACCTGGTAGAAGCCGAGCGCTTCGGGTCCCTGCACCCGCGCGATGACCAGTTCGCCTCCCGTCATCACGGCAAACGCACACCAGGTCGTGACATTGAGCGGCCGTCCATACCGTACGAAATAGGACCAGGAGGAGCGGCGCCAGGACCACCGTGGACGAAAGGGCGCCATCCAGAACGACAGGCCGCATCCGACCGCCAGCGCGGCGAGCTGCCCGATCACCAGCGCCCACACATTCCGGTACGCCACAGCCAGCGTCATCGTGACCGCCGCTTCGACCCCGCGCCGGATCACGTCGAACGTGACGCGGCGCCGGAGATCGAGGCGTTTCCCCCACAGCGCCATCACCGGACTCTGCGCCCCCTGCAGGATGAGCGCCCAGGCGTGCACCCGCAGCAGCGAGGCCAGCATCGGCATCTGCATGACGTCGCCGATGAAGCCGGCACAGCTCCAGACCAGCAGCGCCATGAACGCGCCGCGGGTGAGCGTGAGGTTCCAGGCCAGGGCCAGATCGTCGTCGTTCACCTCGCTCTTGGCGATCAAGGCGGAGTCCACTCCCCATTCACTGATCGTCAATGTGGCGAGCAAGATCGCGGCGGAGGCGGCCATCAAACCGAAATCTCCGGGGGTCAGGATTCTGGCGAGCACGACGAGCTGCACGGCGGCGATGAGCTTGTCCAGGATGAATCCGCTTCCGGCCCAGGTTCCGGCGCGAAGGATCCGGTGCCGGAGCCGCGGGGATTCCCGATCCGGGTCCTGGCGGGTGACGGGGCTCATGCGGCCCGCCTTCGATCCATCGCCGCATGACAGACCGCTTCCAACTGACGGGCACGCGCGGCCCAGGTATGGGCCTCGAGGACGCCGTCCCTCCCGCGCTCGCCCATCCGGATCCGGAGATCCTGATTCGCGAGGAGACGAGTCAATTGCCCGGCAAGGTCCGCCGGATCATCCGGCCCGGCGGCCAGTCCCGCCCCCATGGCTTCCACGGTTTCGCCATATCCCGGGCCGGCCGTGGCGACCACCGGGCGGCCGCAGGCCAGGTATTCCCATAGCTTCATGGAATCGCCCGGATACGACCGGATCGGTTTATGGAGGACGACACAGACATCGGCGGCGGCGATCCAGGCGGGGACGGCGTCAAAGGCGGCACGCCCGGCAAATCGCACGTGCGTGGCCAAACCCTTTTGGCCGACGAGATGTTCCAGGGCCGCCCGCGTCTGCCCGTCGCCAACCAGGAGGACTTGCACCTCGGGAAACAACGTCGCGACCATGGGGACGGCATGGATCAGCGTCTCGAGGCCATGCCAGGGAAAGAATCCCCCGACAAACATGATGTAGGGGCCGGTTCCCGTCAGACCCAGATCCCTTCTGGCCTTGTCCGGGGACTGGGGAAAAAAGCGGAACGGGTCCACGCCGTTCCTGATAATCACACAGCGATCCGCGTCCATCCTGGAAAACGCGCTCAGGCGTTCGGTCAGCTCCGGACAGACCGCGACCAGCGCATCCGCCCGTTCAGCCGCCCGGCGTACGCCGTAGGACAACACCTGCCGGAGCGGAGTGCACTGCCAGACGCCTTGGACTTCTTCCTGCGGCAGGCCGTTCACAAAATACACTAGGGGGCAGTGGCGCATGGCCCAGAGCGGGGCGACTTGCCCCGGCGAGTCGAACCAGATGAAGACATCCGGTCGCCGGTCGTTCAGCGTGCGGCGCAGCAGGGTCAGTGATCCCACAAGAAAGGACAGGGGCCGCCAACCTCGCCGCCGCAGGACCGGGACGGTTTTGAGCGCCACCCCATGGAGGTCGGAAAGATCCTGGCACTCGGCAATGGGACTGGGCGCGACGACGGTGAGGTCGTGACCTCGCCCCACCAGCGCCTTAACGAGTTCCACCACCTGGCGCGCGCCGCCGGCCGCCACGCTCAGATCTTCATCACAATAGACGAGAATGCGCATGATGGCGCGGGGCCTCCGTCTCCTGGAGCCAGATCCGCAACGACGCGACGATCTGCGCCCAACTGAATCGGCGCTCGACAAACCGGCGGCCTTCGGTTCCCATGGCCGCACAGGCGGCGGGATCGTTCAGCAGGGCCATGATGGCCGCGGCTAAGAACGCGGGATCATTCGGCGGCACCAGCTGGACGCCGCTCTGGACCGGAAACGCGGCTTCCACACAGGGAATGGCGCTCGCCACGACCGGTCGCCCGCAGGCCAGGTAATCAAAAATCTTGACCGGTGACGTTTCTCCGCGATCTCCCCGGAAGGGGGCGACACAGACCGTCATGGCTCCGATGAAATACGGCACCCGCTCATAGGGGACGCGACCGGTCCATTGAATCGACGGCGTCAACCCCAGGTGAGCGGCCTGCGCCTTCAATTCCGCGGCCGCTGTCCCGTCGCCCACCAATAACAGACGCACGCCGGGGCAGGCCTGCCGGATGAGGATCATCGCGTCCAACAGATAGGACAAGCCCTGATAGCGATAGAAGCTGCCTACGAATCCAATGCAGGGCCCTTCGTGAGCGACGCGCACTTCGCGCCGGCAGGCCATGACCTCCCGCGGGGTAAACACCTGCGTATCCGTGCCGCTCGGCAGCACGGCAATCCGTTCCGCCGGAACCGCGTACCGGTGAACCAACTCCTGCTTCAGCCCCTCCGTCAGCACGACGATGCCATCGCAGCGGGTGAACGCCCACCGCGCCAACCCATGCGTCAGCCCGCGCAGCCAGCCGCCGGCGCGGTTGGACCATTCCGGAACGGGATCACCGTTGACTTCGCAGACACAACGAGCTCCGAGCAGTTTGGCCAGCATCAAGGGATGCGGGCTGACCATCCATCGGTAATAGACGACATCCGGCCTTGTGGCCGCCGCCTGCCACAAGGCGCGCAGGAACGACAGCACCACGTACGAACACGGTCGGATCAGCCGGCATGGGATCAGCGGGATGGGACAAACCCTCGCGGATCGAGGGACCAGTGAAGACCGGTACCGGGGCGGAAACAGGGTGACCCGATCCCCCGCCCGCATCAAGGCCTCGGCCATGGTCCAGATGCGAACCAGCCCGACCGGATCGCGCGGGGCATCCGGTTCAAACCAATAGCAGAACACAAACCACTTCACAGCGGCCTCGCGGCCGGGCTCACGGGGTCCGGCTCGGCCGACAGCGTCGGCAGCAACATCACCAGCCCGGCGCAGAGCCAGAAGGGTTCCATGATCCGGATAATGATGAAGGTGTTCGCGCCGATCCCATGCGCCAACATCGCGATGAGCCCCAACAGAAAGCCGTGAGCCAGCCCTTTGGCGAAGGGATCGGTTTGCGTCTGGAACGACTCGCGGGCACAGCGCCACAAGCGATAGATGATCCATCCGAACGCCGTCAACCCGGCCAACCCGGTTTCACCGATAATTTTGACGTATTGGGCGTCGGCCCATGCGTACCCGGTCACGCCCCTGCCCAGGACCGGATTCTGCACCCAGTCCCGGAAGACATAGGCCCAGGACTTCAGTCGTTCCGTGGTCGACAAGTCGAGCGCGACCTGTCCGACTCGGATCTCCCCCCCGTACTGGCGGCCGAAAAAGGTTTCGTTGACTCGCTCCTTCACGTTGGCCGGGGCCAGCAGCGGGATCAAGGCGACGACGAGCAACACCATCGTCAGCACGCGCGGGCGCCGCCATTGCGTGACGCCCACCGCCCCTAACAAGACGGCCCCGGCCAGGTACGAGGAACGCGACAAGGTGGCCATCAGGGCGAGGACGCAGAATCCGGCCAGGACCAAGAGGGCCACCCGGATGGCGCCGGTTCGAATGTGCAGAACCAGGCCGGTGATGACGGCCAGCAGAAACACCAAGTACCCCCCGAGTGTGTTCGGCTCCCCCGTCTCTCCTTCGAACGGGGCCGACGCGCGTTGGCCGCTCGGGATCTGATAGATGGCAAACAGGCTGATGATGAAGCCCGTGGCCAGGAGGGCGACGACCAGGCCGACCACCTGCCCGCCTGTCCGGACATGGTTCACCACCATGAAAAACACAAAAAAGTACTCGAAATACTTCAGCACGAAAAAGAAGCCGGTCGAGGGATTCACCCGGCCTTCCACCATGCCTATGGACGTGGCGACCACGCAGACCACCATGTACGAAGCGATCGGCCAATTCAGCGGGGTGGTGCGGACCAGCGCCAACTCGCGATAGACGATATTTTTGGCGAGCCAGCTCAGTCCGATGACGACCAGCAGGATGTCGTCCATTCTGAAGGAGAGTTCCCGCCCGCCCACGCCGCGTCCCTCTATCCGCCCGATCGCGATCTCAGGGGACAGCAGCATGGACAGGATGAGCAAATAGAGCGCGGCGGACACGGAGGTCAGCGCGACCAGCACCACCAGGAATCCGAGCACGGCCTGGATCCCGACCGCCGGCGTGGTCATGGTCAGACCCAGGGCGATCGCGACCCCGAGCGCGGATATCACCACCGTATCTTGCGGTCTAATAGCCGCCTGCATGACAGCAATCTCCCGCCGATCGCATTATCGATATTCGTACCGGTAGAGGCCGAATTCCGGAGTGACTTCCGACTTGACGTTCGTCAGCACCACACCCAGAACGTTCGCCTGCGCATGATCGAGGAGAAATTTGGCCCGCTTCAGCGCATTCCGGCCGATGCGGCCCACTTGATAGACCAGGATCGTGCCATCCACCCGTGAACTGAACGCGACGGCATCGGTGACCGGCAGGATCGGCGGGGTGTCGATCAGCACCATGTCGTACTCCTCCTGCATTTCCGACATCAGCGTCTTGATCTTATTGAGGTTCAGAAACTCGTTGGGATTGCCGGATTCCGATCCGCTCGTCAGCACATGCAGGTTGTCGAGCCCCGGCGTATTCATCACCCGGTCGACGCCCACGGTGCCCAACATCAGATCCGTGGCCGATCGCACATACGCGCGCCAGGAGGTGGTGCCCAGCAAGGCATCCACCAAGCCCGGCTCGCGGTCCAGCCCAAGGCGCTGATGGACGATGGGCTTTCGGAGATCCGCATCGACGAGCAGGACCCGCATCCCTTCCTGCGCCATGGTGATCGCCAGATTGATCACGCACGTGCTCTTCCCTTCGCCGAGGCCGGCGCTCGTGAAGATGATGGACTTCACCCGGCGGTCCATGCTGGCAAACTGGATATTGGTGCGCAGCGACCGCAAACTCTCCGACAACACCGATTTCGGATCGATCAGGCAAATCAATTTGGACAGGCTTTCCACCGCGGACGCAGCCGTGCCGCTCGGCAGGACGGTCTTCGCCATCTCCGCCAGCTCTTTATGATCGAATTGGGGAATGATGCCCAACACCGGCACTTTGAGGAATTCTTCCACGCCTTCGATCGTTCCGATGGAGGTGTCGAACGACTCCCGCCCGAATGCCAGCACCACGCCGAGAAAGCAGCCCATCAGCAGTCCGATGGCCAGGTTCAAGCTCAGATGGGACGCATTGATCGCGAGCCTGGGCGTCATGGCCGGTACGATGACGGTGACTTCCTCGATCCGCTCCGCGCCTTTGATGAGCAATTCCTGGTGTTTGCCTTTGAGCGTGGCCAGGAGATCGGAATTCACCTTGACGTCCCGTTCCAGCCGGCTCATCTGAATCGCGGCCTGCGGATACCGCAGATACCGTGTGCGGTAATGATCGCGCTGGGTTTGGAGCGCATCCTCACGGTCACTGAGCGTGAGGACTTTCGACCGGAGCTCCTGGATCATCTCCGCCTTGACGTTGTCGATTTTTTTCTGCTGCTCGATGACCTGCGGATGGTCCTTGGTATAGTTGATCAGCAGGGTATCCCGCTCCTGAATGAGATCCAGCAGCCGCTGGTTCAGGATCGTCAGCAGCGCGTTCTGTTCTTCCGTAAAGATCCGTCCCGTGTGGTTGGGCACCGCGGCATCGGATCGCTTCAAGACTTCGATCTGCCGTTCCCCTTCCGCCCGTTTGCGCATCACCTCGTTGTATTGCTCTTCGAGCTTCGTAAAGGTCTCCAGGGCGGCCCGGGCCTCATCGGAGAGAAACACCTGGCCCTCTCGCTCCTTGAATGCCCGCAGATCTTCTTCGGACCGATTGAGCTGCGTTTCGAGGATCGCCAGCTGCTCTTCGACGAAGCGCCGCGACTCGGTCACCAGACGATTGCGTGTGGCGATGTTTTCCACCCGGTAGGCGTGGGCGGTGGAGTTCGCCATGCGCTCGGCCTCCTCCGGGTCCTCGGAGACGGCCGAAATGCGGATGATGTTGGTGTCCCCTTCGCGTTGCGCCTTGATCTCCTGTCCTAAATTGTAAATGGTATTCAGGTAGGCGGCGGATCGCTTTTCCTCGGGCGTCAGGTTCGTCGCCACGCGGCGCAAATCCAGGGCCACGCGCTCCATGACCGGAAAGCTGCGGATGAATTCGGTCTGCGTGCCCAGATCGTTGGCGTTGGAGTAGGACAGCGACTCCAGGAGCTGCTGCGCCACGGTCGTGCTGCGCTCGAACTTGACCCGCGCCACCGCCTCATACAGGGGCGCCGGCTTCAACCATTCCGAGAACACGAAGGTAAAAAACACGACGAGACCGGCCGATACCAGGATCAGGTATTTCCGTTTCTTGAGGATCAGCCAGTAGTCGATGACGTTCAGCTCGTATTGGGCCATGTCTGCGCCTCTTACACAGTGGTCGCCCTATCTAACCGCAGTGAATGCCGGAATAAGATAAGCGGGGTAAATGGGCATGATCGCCACCTGAATAATCGGCATGATCTTCTTGGCCGCCTCGGCCGCGTCGCCCAGGTGCTCACGGGGCACGAAAATGACGTCGTTTTCTTCCAAGGCGACATTGCGGGACAAATCTCCATAGGTGAACGCGCGCGCCAGATCGGCGGTGAGCATCCGCGGCTTCCCCAGATCGCCGCCCCGCACCACCCGAATCTCTTCGAGCAGCGCCGTTTCCTGGTAGGCTTCCGCGGCCGCGATCGCTTGGAGGACTGTCATGTGTCGCGGCATGGGAATCATGCCCGGCTTCTTGACGTCGCCGAACACGAAGATGCGTTTCACCTTCAGAAGTTTCTTCTTCAGTGCCACTTGTGCGCGTGGCTCGCGCATGAACGGCGTGGCGGCCTCCTGGATGCGCTGTTCCGCCGATGCCGTCGTGAGGCCCCCGACATCGACTTCCATGAAGCCGATCGCAATTTTCCCGTTTTCCCGGACCACGCCGGTGAATTTCTCCTCTCCCGCGCCCCGGCGGATGACGATGTCCAACGCATCGCCGCTTTCGATAGGCGTGTCGGCCGTCGGCACCGTCTCATCGGCATACACATCGCCTTTGGGCAGCGGAGGGACCGAAACCGCCTGGGCGCTGATGGCCGACGGCGGCAAAGAGGATTGTCCAGGGTTCCGGCACCCTGCCACAGACACGGCCGCGAGCCCGATCAGCAGCCATGCGGCGGTCGGGGTATACCGGATGCGTCCCATGCTTCCTCCTACGATGCGGCCGTCGGCAGCACTTCCACGATATGCGTGGAGGGCCGGCGTACCAAGTCGAGTTCTTCTTCCTGTCCTTCGCCGGTCTGCCGCCGGTCGCCTGTAATGCGGAGCGTGGGGCGGAGCGGGTAGCGGGGGTTCAGCTTCACCACCGTGCCGATCTGTCCGGAATTGAGACGGACGGCGGTGCCCACCGGATAGAGCGTGATCTGATCGGCCAGAGCCTTCAGCACCCGGTGTGAAAACATCGTTTTCCCATGTACCAGCAGTTCCCGAAGGGCATAGTGCGGGGCCACCGGCTTTTTATAGGGCCGGGGGGTGATCAAGGCATCGAAGACGTCGGCAAGACCGATGATTTGCGCGGACTCGGCAATCTGCTGGCCCTTGAGCCTGCACGGATATCCGCTGCCGTCCAATCGCTCGTGCTCCTGGGCTGTGATCTCGGACACCGAGACGAGGGGAGCACCGAGACCGGCGAGAATACGGCGGCCTCGTTCCGGATGCGCTCGGACAACCACCTCTTCTTCCGGTGACAGCGCGCCGCACCGGTGCACCAACGAGTCGGGCAACAACCACATACCGAGGTCATGCAGCAAACCGGCGAGCGCGATCTGTTCCAGATTGGCAGCCGTGTAACGCAACCCCATTCCGATTTTGACGCTGACCACCGCCACATGGAGCGCGTTGTCCAAGAGATAATCGTCCGTCTTTCCGATGAGCGCCCATCGCACACAGTCATCGCTCTGATGCAGTTCCTCAACTAACGCGGCGGCGAGCCGGCGGCATTCGTCAAGCTGCGGAGCGGTCTGTGCCCGAACGGCGTCCCGTACCAGGCTCAGTTCATGGGACGCGGCACATTGCCATCGACGGGACGACTCGGCCGTTTCTAGCCCGACGGGCGAGCACCCGGCGGTCTCAGCCGCGCCATGAGATTCCTGAGGCGCCTCCCGCGTTCGTGTTGAAAGTGACGTCACTGACTCTTCCCTTCTGTGCGGCAACACTCCCACCGCTACTTATTGACCACCTTGCGTATCGCCTGGTGCGGGCGGCTGTCGACTTTTTCGAGCTCTCGCTCCAGCATCGCCCGGATAAAGCCGCTCGTCGTGTATCCCTGCTGCTTGAGTCGATCGAGTTGCT
Source organism: uncultured bacterium (assembly GCA_965285945.1). Taxonomy (GTDB): domain Bacteria; phylum Nitrospirota; class Nitrospiria; order Nitrospirales; family Nitrospiraceae; genus Nitrospira_D. The sequence continues at coordinate 44,534 of CBDIWP010000035.1, forward strand.
CTTTCAACTCGAGAGGAAGTTGAATCACAATGCGAACCAGCTTAGGCATAATCGTCACTCCTTTGAGACACGGTGGTACCCGCGCGTGGGACAGTGTGCACATGCTATGCCTTGCTAGCAATTTGCCAATACTGCGGGATTCCGCACCCTTTTGCTATGAACCGTACGCATTACGGCCAGAGACGAACATAAATCGTTCACTTCTGCCATTTTACGGCACGGGTGCACTTGCAACGGGGTTGAGGCGCTGACACCGCCGGGAGGAAATGCAAGAGGCCGGTAAGGGAGCGGCGTTACCTGAAGTCCAGAAATTGGAGCCACAAGCGCCGCCAATTCTCTTTTTCACAAGGCCAGAGACAGACACGCAGATCAATCGGCAGAAGCAGACGATCCCGCATCCGGGTCACAGTGATGCTCGAGGCGGAGAGGCGGCCGCTGACCCACACGGCGCCATCGCGGTCGGTGCGGGCCAGCGTGGTCTGTGCCTCTGCATACGCGTCGAGGACCGCTTGAACGGGATGCCCGTACGAATTGGCCGACCCGACCGATATCACCGCATACTCGGGATGAATGGCTTTGATCCACTCCCGATCGAGCGAACTCTTCGCCCCGTGATGAGGCACCTTTAAAACCGTGGCGGGCCTCCGTCCGTCCACGCCGAGATGACGCAGTCCATCCGCCTCAATATCGGCGGCAAACAGCACGGACTGGGTGCCGCACTCTAACCGCGACACGATTGATTGGTTATTCAAGGCCGTCCCTCCACGGACATGGAGCACAGATCCGGCTTCCTTCGTCGGCGCCCCCGGATTCACGATCACCAATCGGCAGGGTCCGGAGGGGAGCAGATCCTGCCCTCGAACGGCGATCCGCTCCTGAATCGCCCGGTCCCGCAGGGCCGATTGCAGGTCGGCCACGAATTGCTCCGGGCGGTCGACGCCCGTCCCCCAATACCGGCCGACTGACACATGACGAAGCACCCAGGCGAGCCCCCCGACATGATCCAGTTGTTGGTGCGTGCCGATGACCTGGTCGAGGTGCCGGATGCCGCGATTCCACAGGAACGGCGCCACGACACCCCGCCCCATGTCGAAGCGCTCGTACCGGGCGCCGCCGTCGATCAGCACGGTTTGCCCGTCAGGCAACTCGATGACCGCGCTATCCCCTTGCCCGACATCCAAAAACGTGACCCGCCAACGGTCCCCATCGACGCTTAATCGAGGCGACCACATCCACCAACAGACGAGTGCCAGGGCGATCGCCAGCCCGGCCGCGCGCCACCGGCCTGACAGACGGCTCACGCCGGCGATCACGAGCGCGCCGTAGAACAGGGCCATAGCCGGGAGCGACGGAGCCGCAATGTGCCATTCTCCGGCCGGTATGCCGGCGCACCAGCGCAGGCCCAGGACCAGCCACCGAAAGAGCCGCTCTTGAAGCGGGCCCAAAGCCAGATCATCGGAGCCCGTGACGACGGACCAAAGAGCCGTGCACAACCCGAGCGGCACCAAGACCATGCCGGTCATGGGAATGGCAACGAGATTCGTCACCATCCCCATCCAAGGCACCTGGTTGAAATACCATGCCACCACGGGAAGCGTGGCGATGGTCACGGCTCCGCTCATCAGAAGCGCATCCCGTCCGTGCCGGGCGACCCGCGGGAGAAGCGCAGGAGCGGCCGCCGTCTCGTCGCGGTCCGAGCCGGACCACCGCACACATTGGATGATGATCAGCACCGAGAGAAAGGAGAGCTGAAACGAAATATCGAACAAGGCCCGGGGATCGTGCAAGAGGATCAGCAGGGCTGCCAGAGCCGCGGCATGGTGCAAATGACGCTGATGCCCGATCCACACGGTGACCAAAGCGAGCGTGATCATGACGAGCGACCGGATGGTCGCCAACTCTGCGCCGGCCAGGAGGGCGTACATCGCCACCATGGGCCAGGTCACCAGAATGGCGATGCGTGACGCCGTGAGCGTTCTCGAGAGCCTCAACAGCAGGGAAGCCGGGATCCACAGCACCGCCTGTCTCACCAGCCAAAAGGCCGCGACGGCCACGAGTCCGAGGTGGGAACCTGAAATCGACAGGAGGTGAACGGTTCCCGTCACCATGAACGTCCATGGTGGTATTGCTGGTGCCAGAGCTATTTGGGAACTCTACATCCGCTATACGATGTGGCGGCCCAGGAAGTGGGTACCCGCCTCTTCCATGACTTTCTGGGCATAGAACTACCCATTGC
>CBDIWP010000036.1:0-43435 GCA_965285945.1 uncultured bacterium
CGTTCCAACGTGTGACGTTCCTCGTGGGTGAGCTGAATCGGGACGGCTACTCGCATGGGTCGCACCTCCGTGTGCCCCGTAGTACCAGAAGGCGACGCATAAGTCACCATACTTAAGACACGGCACACTAGCGAGGAAAGGGGTGGGACGAATAGCGTTCACCTCATTCCGCTCAGTGTTCCATTGAAACTGTCTTTCAGCTCGGAACCGGCCAGCGCGACCGCCTGCTTCGCTTTATCGACAACGGCGCCCATGCCGAAGAATTCGTGGGTCACCCCCTCGTAATTTTTATAGGTCACGGGGACTCCTGCCTCGCGAAGCCGCTCCGCGTATCGTTTTCCCTCTGAGCGCAGCGGGTCGATCTCGGCGGTAATCACCGTCGCGGGCGGAAGGCCTCGAAGATCCTTGGCCTGCACTAGAGAAATCAATGGATTCTTCGCATCGGCCGGATTGTTCAAATACTTTTCGAAAAACCACGGCATCGCCGCCTTATTAAGAGGCATGGCATCCGCATTTTCCTGGTACGAAGGCGTCGTGAAATCGTGACCGGCGACGGGATACACCAGAAGTTGGTGGACCGGCAGCTGCTGGCCACGCTCCCTCGCCAGCAGGGCGACGCCGGCCGCGAGGTTGCCACCCGCGCTTTCTCCGGCGACTGCTACTCTCTTCGGATCACCATTGATCTCCGCTGCATGCGCCAGAGCCCACAGATAGGCCGCATAGGCATCCTCATGCGCGGCGGGAAAGCGGTGTTCCGGCCCCTTGCGATATTCCACGGAGATGAGGACGGCGTCGGCCGCATTGGTCAACGCCCGCGCGGAGGAATCGTAGACGTCGTTGGTCGCGATGACCCATCCACCTCCGTGATAGTACACAATGACGGGAAACGGGCCCTGCCCATTGGGGGTATAGATCCGGACGGGAATCTGGGCGTCCTTGCCCGGGATTTTCCGGTCGTCCACGTCGGCGACCGGCGCCGGGTCCGTGCTTCGGTTCTGTTTCTTGAGGAGGCGTTTCACAGCATCCGCGGGCGTGGGTTGCTCGCGTGCGTCCTCGGCCGATAATGTGGCAATCGGCTTTGGTTCAAGGGCCCGTAATTCATGGAGGACGGCTTGCATTTGTGGATCGGCCGGCGCGATGGAACCAGACCGCAGATGTCCTTGGCCGACGACGGGGTGATCGTAGGTTTCCGTGCGCGATTGGCACGCCATCAAAAGGAAGCTGACGAATATCCATCCGAATGCGTGGAGTACCACGCGACATGAATTTTGCATTAGGTCACTCCTTTGTTCGTGAACCTTGCCTAGTTGTGGCGTCCTCTTAAAGATCGACTTCCCCTTTGGCTACGTGCGGGTCGGGCATGGCCCCTTGAACCTGATGGGTTATGCTTGGTCCGGATTCTTGGCCCACTCGGCCGGATCCACGACGCCCTGATAGCGGACGCGGCGGTTGGTGAAGTCCTGCACCTGGGGGGCGACGCGACGCAGGATCGCGGTCTGCCCTTGATAGGCCCGATCCCCCCAGACGCGCGTTTCCCGGCCATGCAAGAGGGCCGGCACCATCGCGCTGTCGGCCACAGGGCGGCGGTCGCGGTCGCCGAATGGATCAGCTTGCTGTGGCTGTCGATCCCGACATGGGCCTTCATGCCAAAGTACCACTGCTTGCCCTTGGCGGTTTGCTGCATCTCGGGGTCCCGAGCCTTGTCGGCATTCTTCGTCGAACTCGGGGCGGTAATAATCGTGGCATCCACGATGGGCCATCTGGAAGAGTGGATGGCCGAGCCGCTGGGCTCCAACAGGTGCCGAAAACGACAAACCGTGGTCTCGTCCGGCACCGGTTCCGTTCCCAAGTCGATGCCGACGAAGGCTCGCATCGCCGCCGAGTCATACAGCGCCTCCTTCACGGCGGGATCGGAGAGGTTGAACCACTGCTGCAGGAAATAGACGCGCAGCATCCGTTCGAGCCCGACCGGCCGGCGTCGGCTCCGTCCGGCTTCGGATACACTGGCTCGATCAAGGCGGAGAGCTCGGCCCACGGCACGAGCCGATTCATTTCGGTGAGAAAGACTTCACGCCGAGTGGTCTTGCGGAAGCGCTCAAAGCCCGTCGCGATGGGGGAGGTCGTCTGTTTCAATCGAGGTCTCCACTCTATGGATGTGAGTACGCGGGACGTGAGTGCGCGCATCTCTTACCACGTAGACGGAGCACAGGGGATTACAGAAGTTCCCCGAGTCTGGCAGCAAAGTACAGACCCTGTCAACCAACAGAATCGCAATGCGGCGGGCATTCTTGAAACCGATGACGACAGCCTCGATCTGATCGACGATTGAAGTGAGGTGTGCAGACGAGCCCGCATGCGCTTTCCTCCGCCGCCGCTGGCCGGTCCGGCCCCAGCAGAACGAGCCCAGCGCCGACAGAATGAAGCCCCCCGCTGAGCTTCAGTCTCTCCCACACGCCCATCACCGTCCGCTCATCCCTTCGCCGCCGGCCATCCCGCCACCGGCCCCACGTGGTTGACTTCCACCGCCACCTGCCATGCCGCCTGAGCCGGGCGCGCCGGTGGATCCTTGCTGGTGCTGCATGCCCGGTTGTTGCGCTGAACCCTGCCTCGTATCCGGCCGGCCCGACTGCAGCCGCTCCATGGAGCCCTGTTGCTGTTGGCCTTGCGCCTGGCCCTGCCCCGGCTGCCCGTCGGCGGTCAGAAAGTTGTGGGCGTGTCCGGGCGGCCCGCCATGTCCTTCGTGCGACTGAACGATAGACGGAGCCCAGAGAGCGATTCCGACAAATGCCGCACCGACGACGATATGCGAATGCCACATCTGTCCTCTCATGCAACACCTTCCTTTCCGTGATGGTGAACGTGGGCCGATTGACTGCCGTGTATCTCGGACGAGATGGCAAGAATCAGGCAGTGATTATCGCGCGGTCGCATGTCTTGATCGGCTCGCACTGGAAGGAAGCCGTTCAAGACGCGCTTCATGGAGCCAGTGCATCACACGTATCACACGCCCTGCTCTTCTTCCGTACTAGTAAAAGCTATTGGTCCTTGAGGGAATCTCCCCTATGCGTCGCTTCATCATTGACACTGGTTCAGTCAGTGCTATTAACTTACAAATCGTGTCACCCACTTCCATGAGATTTGCGCTGTGAAGAAGCTGGTCCGTTTCGGGGTCTCTCTGGATCATCACCTGCTCGACGCATTTGATACGCATATTGCGCGGCGCAAATATACGAATCGGTCAGAAGCGCTACGAGATCTGATCCGCGACAACTTGGTCGGCCAAGAATGGCATGAGAACAAGGACACGGTCGGCACGATCACCTTCGTGTTCGATCAATCATGTGCGCGACCTGACGAGTAAGCTCACGCAGATTCAGCATGACTTTCAAGGGCACATCCTGGCCGGTCTGCACGTGCATCTCGATCACGACCATTGTTTGGAGGTGCTGGTGGTGAAAGGTAAAGGATCGGAGATCCGCAAAGTGGCCGACGCGTTAATCACGGTCAAGGGCGTCAAGCACGGCAAGCTGACGATGACCACGACGGGGAAACGCCTCCAATGACGCGACGCAGTGTCTCGGAGGTGATCGTCCAGTGACCGACGCAACCGATCATGCGCTTCCCCTCGAAGCCTGGATCGCTTCCACGGCCATGCACGCCATCATCATCGCGCTGGCCGTCCTGCTGGCATCGCACCTGAAGCCTATACATGAACAGGAGCCTGTTCATTGGAATGTATCGCTGGTGGACACGCCCCCCGAACGGCCGCTCGGAGAAACAGTCACGTCCGAGGCTGATCCGGCCACGGCTCATGCGGACCGGCACAACCAGCAGCCGGACCCTGCGGCTCTCCGGTACGCGCAGCCGGATGTTCCGACTCGCCGTTCCCGGGCAGCGATTCAACAAGAGCAGCCGGAGGCTGTCGAGACGCCGGCCGCCAGTGCGCGTCTGTCCGGCCATGAGCCTGCGGCAGCCGCCGAGGCACAAGCGCGGCACCCCCCCAACGTTCCGTCCGTCGTCCCAGGCCCGGATTCACCGCCTGTTCAAGAGTCCCACCAGATTGAGCGGATGACCGAGGCGGGAGCGCATCCTGTCACGCCGATGGACGTGCCGAGTCCACGCCTTGAAGATTCGACGAACACACATACAGAGCCTACCGGTCCCCTGCCTGTTGAGCAGGCGAAGCCATCAAGGACTGATGCTAGGGTCGACGTGCCGCAGCGGGCTGAGATCGTCGCCAAGGGCGATCCCCCGGTCAGGGAGTTCAGTCCGGTTGAAGCGCGCCACCAAGCCGAGCCCACGCCCGAGTCGAGCGCCGGCGCCGCCGAAGAAGCGAAGGTGGGGCTGACGGTAGGACAGGCTGACGAGGCCAGCCCGGCTCCATCCGCTGCCTCTTCCCCGGCAACACCGAGCGAGCACGTGTCGGAACCGCGAGCGGAACCAGCGCCGGTGGAGACGAGGGTCGTCGAGAAATACTCGGCACCGGCTCCTCAGTTCGAAGAGCCGATTGCCTCGACCACACCGGGACCGGCCCGGGAAAGGACGGCCGATCCGGCCAGAGAGCCGGTTTCCCCTCCGGTGATGACCGATCCGGTGCCACCGACGGCGAAAGCGGTTCAGCCCATGCCGGCTGCCCGGCCTGACTACCGATGGCTGATCGAGTCGATCGGCAGGCGGCTGGCCGAGCTGAAGCGCTATCCGACGGCGGCCCGTCTCCATGGATGGGAAGGCCGGGTGGTGCTGCGCGCTATCATTCGTGCCGATGGCAATCTGGCCGACGTCAAAATCCAGAAAAGCTCCGGCTACGATGAGCTGGACATGGCGGCCATGGATGTTCTGCGTCAGGCCTGTCCCCTCTCCATGCAGCAGGCACTCGGACGTCCGGACATTGTGGTCAATATTCCCGTCGTCTATGCCCTGGCACAATGAGCGGCCAAAGGAGCCGATGGCGGGGTGCCTGATGTGTGAGTCGGCAAGGGCACACACAATCCACCATGGAACGCCCCGCGGACCGCGCGCATGTGTGTCCATCGATGGCCGGGCGGCGGGGTGGGCCGTCGCTTCATCAAAGAATTGCGAACCATGCGGTGAAGAGTCTCTCGTGGTGGCTCTGACGATGAATGGTCGAGCGTCGAGCGCGTGAAAGGATGGCCAGGACAGGAGCAACCTGGGTCCTGGTTGGCTGTGCCAGAGGCCCACATCATTGTGGCCTCGGTGAATCTCGTCCCTTCGGCTCGATGCTCGGGAAAGTCACCCGTCGTATCGCATCGGCCGTGCGCCATGTCGCCGGAGGCAAGCTCCTGTTGCCCCTCACGGGCGCACAATTTGAGGTGATGGGAACCCAATCACGCACGCTCGCACGCGTGATCCAGCTCACCGCGTTCCGTGCGCAGATCCCCATGAAGAGCGACCGCTTTGACAGTCCGCCGCTCGTCCCTGTGTTGCATCACAATAGAGCCAGACCACAAAGGTCTGAGCCGGCTCGACAGACAACCGGCTAGACATCATGGGCCAGCGCCCACGTCCATATCGGAGATCTTTGGAGGTGGGCCATGTGCGGTGTATTCCCTCGTGTGCTTTTCACGACTCTCTGTGCGGTGTGCCTCTCGGCAACATCCCTCGCGCTCGCGCATGACCCCGATGATGGAGAAATCGATGTTCCGGATGTGTCCATCGTCTCCGATCGCCCTGTGGCCGCGTCGTCCCAACAGTTCATTCCCGACAAAGAGTATCTGCTGCAGCCGCAAGGGCGGCCGGCGCAAGTCTTGCGCCTCATTCCCGGTTTCATTGCCGTCGAGCACTCGGGCGGCGCCGGTAAGGCGGACCAGTACTTCCTGCGTGGGTTCGACGCCGACCACGGCACGGATGTCGCGTTCTTTGCGGATGGGATGCCGATCAACCTGCGCACGCATGCGCATGGCCAAGGCTACACCGATCTGAACTTCATCATTCCCGAAACGATCGAAGGCCTCGATGTCTACAAGGGAGCCTATCTTCCGGAATACGGCGACTTTGCCACGGCCGGCGCGGTGCATTTCAGAACGAAGCAGGTCGTTCCAGAAGGGATCCTGCAGGCTGCAGGCGGCCAGTTCTATACCCAACGGTATCTGCTCATGGGGTCGCCGACCCACGGTCGGGTACGGACGTTGTTTGCCGCTGAAGGCTACTATACGAACGGACCGTTTCAGCATGACAATCGGTATTTCCGGACGAATCTGCTCGGCAAGATGACGACGAATCTGACCGGACGGGACGAGCTGAGTCTGAAGGCCACGTTCCACAAGGCGCAATGGTACGCCTCGGGAGAGATTCCTCTACGGGCGGTGCAGGACGGCACGCTCGACCGTTTTGGGGCGATCGATCCGTCGGAAGGCGGCAAGACACTACGCTCCACCGCCGTCCTCAATTATCACTATGACACGCCGTCGGGCGGGCAATTTTTTGCGAACGCCTACGGGCAGTATTACCGGTTGGACTTGTTCACAAACTTCACCTTCTTCCTGAATGACATTGCGGCGAACGGCGCGCCCACGACGGGCGACGGCATCCAGCAGTCCGATCGCCGGGTCATGTACGGAGGCGATCTCGGTTATCGGCAACGCGCGGACCTGTTGGGCATGCCCGTGATCGGGACGCTCGGATTTCAAACGCGCGTGGACGACATCCATGCCCGTCTCGGCACGCAAACGACACGGACGCCGACGGGGGTCACGACCGACAGCGATATCCTGGAAGCCTCCTATGCGCCGTTCATCAAGGCGGACATCCAACCGCTGCCCTGGCTGCGGCTGGTCGGCGGCCTCCGCGGCGAGACGTTTACCTTCAACGTGCGTAACCGATGCCCGACCTGCGCCGAGCAGCCGGCGGGCCGAACGAATTCCGGCATCCTGTTGCCGAAGATCAATCTCATCCTCGGTCCCTGGGCGAACACCGAATTCTTCGCCAATTATGGAGAAGGCTTTCACAGCAACGACGCCCGCTCCGCGGTCATGCCAGGCTCCGCGCCGCTGGCGCGATCGAGAAGTTATGAAGTGGGCCTCCGCTCGCGGCCCTGGGGAAAAGAGGGACTCGAGTTTCTTGCGACGCTCTGGCGTTTGGATCTGCAATCAGAACTCGTGTTCGTGGGAGACGAAGGCACGACGGAAATCCGCGGCGCGAGCAAGCGGGAAGGTGTGGAAGTGGCGGCGCGGGGCCAAGTCTGGGGGCCCATTTACATCAATGGCAGTTTCACCTGGACGAAGGCGGAGTTCCGCAATGGCGATGCGATTCCGCTGGCCCCTGAGCTCACCGCCTATGGAGCCGTTCTGCTGCGGTGGCCGGAGGGTCTGACCTCGCAGCTGCAGGCGACGTATCTAGGCGTCCGTCCGTTGATTGAGGATCGGAGCATCAAGGCGCCCTCCTGGGTCGAATTCGATCTGTCGGAACGGTATCAACTGCCGATCAAACTGCCGTATGGGCGAATGGAGGCGTTTTTCTTTATTCAAAACCTCTTCAACACGAAGTGGGAGCAGGCGACGTTCGCATTCGCTTCTCAACTCCGTAATGAACCGGCTCCCGTCACTGACATTCATTTCGTGCCGGGCAATCCGCGCACGTTCCTGGCGGGGGTGGCGTGGTATTTCTAGTCGGTCGGGAGATCGTCCGTGGCAGAGCTGTTCTAGGACCCACGGCCCGACGACAATATGGCATCGCCAACGGCATCATCTCGATGGCAAGTTAGTCCAGTACTGGGATAACGACTTCTATCCAGGCCCGTTCACTATGCGCCAGGTCGCCACGGCACTCGGTCAGGTCCTTCACGTCCCTGTGGCATCCATCACGTTAACAGAGGCTTAGGACGCATACGCTCAGAGAATACGCAGAGCAGTGGAGCCATCCCTCGAAGTCATGACGGATTGAGACCTCTTGCTCAATGCGCCGCGGCTAGTTCATTACTTGATCGGGAGTTTCTTCGTATTCCAGCAGCTCAATGTCGCCAATCACTTTTTCAATCCTCGATTCGATGTCGAGCCGCTCACTCTCCCGTCGCTGCGCCAGATCTTCCTCCGTCGCGATTTGTTGGCGAGCTGCTTTGAGGCCTTCTTCCAGTGAGGCATTGTGCCGTTTTAATTCGTGCACAAGTTTGGCGATGTCCACTATCCGTGCTTCCAACGCATCGAGCTGATCTAGCGCCATGATGTTTATGTCCCTTCCGTGTAACAAGCCTCTGCAGTACCTCAATGGTTAGATGAAATCAATCGGCTCCTTGGCCTTCGGCCATCCGGTATTTCACTTGATCGTCAGATTGATATGCCAGTTAGGCCGTGTTCGGGTCTGAGACCGTGGTCTCACGCCACCGACACCTGTTCGGTCTGTGATGTAGAGTCTAAGTACCACGTGTGATAACTACAGCTGCAGGAAAAGATGCCCTAGCAAAAGTTAAAGTGATACTTCACCTTATCTGGGTGCCGCACGGCCCTTTGCTTTCCCGAGGAATCACGGTATTCTCCGCGTCGCATGACAGAGAACACCGCGCCGCCCGTTATCTCCAATGTGTTGCAAGCAACCAAACCGCCTCGCCCCCGCAATAAGGGGCGGATAGAAGGCTGCCTATCGCTAAATGATCGCCCGCCAGATAGGGATGAGATCGCCCATCAGTATTTTTTATTTTGCCAAACCTCGTTGCCCCATCGAGATCTCCTCGGGGCCAGAGACTGGCGGCGCAATTACGGTCATGCCAGTCTGCTTCTCAACGCCGGGGAAGCCTTCGCGCCCCACACTCATACGTGGGTGAAACTTGGTCTCCCGTTCGGACCCAAACCCCGACTGATTTTGGCCTATTTGAATACCCAGGCGATTTTGAAGAAGTCGCCTGATATCGAAGTGGGAGACAGCTTAACGGCTTTCGTGCGATCGCTACGGCTCAACCTCAACGGCCATAGCATCCGTATGTTAAAAGATCAGCTCACGCGGCTATCCGCGTCATCGTTTAATCTCGCGCTTCCCGCCAGTCCGCCCTACCCTGCCAAGCATGTGCGCATGAACATCGTGGACGGCTTCGATCTGTGGCTCCCGAAGAATGACAGGCACCGTGTGCTCTGGCCCGCTCGTGTCACGCTCAGCCCAGCCTATTTTGAGAACTTAAGCTCTCACGCGGTCCCGTTGGACATGAAAGCCATCGAGGGACTGAAAAACAACGCATTCGCCCTGGACCTCTATTCATGGCTCGCACAACGGCTCTGGCGATCCCCGACTCAAGCGCCTCACTGGATCAGTTGGACCGCCCTGCTCACACACTTTGGGCAAGGCTATCGTCAGATGAATTGGTTCAAGCGAGATTTTCGTAGCAGGCTCGCACTCGTCTTGGCGTACTATCCAAAGGCCAAAATCGTCGAAGATCCCAATAACGGATTTCTGTTGTACCACAGCCCACCACCCGTTACCGCGAAGGTCTTCCCTGTGCTCGCCTCTCCACGCTAGTTCGTCCATCGTTAGTCAGTTTTTGTATGTCTCAAAACGCATACGCGTAAGTGCTAGCTATAACTCCATAAATTCACGACAGGCTGCTCACAGTAACACGCCACAATTTTCGCCTTCTCGGGCGGAAACGACAGTCTACTCACATTCAACATCTAGGTCGTCAGCTGCCGCCGGGCACCCGAGTGGCTTCACTAGGCCGGAAGCTCTTGCTGTGCAGGCATAGTTAAAGTAAAGCTTTATGGCTTTATTGGGTGGACTGCCGAGTGCATCATTAAGCCGCTGATCGTGATGAATGCCTCGGGCTGGTGTTAGTCATAACCATCCCTATGAGGGCGCTACCCTCGGACCCGCTGGGACATTGGCCATCACCCTGCTGGATCATCTGATCCCGCCAGTGATTCAAGCGAATGCCTCGGCAGATCGAGTCGGCGGCCGACGAGATCGGTGCCTGTGCAAACACGCTCGCCTCTCACGAAACTGCGCAGCTTAAAGAGAAGCTTGTCCTATCTTGGAAGCGGAGCTACAGAAGGTTTTTTGGGGCCAATGTGTTGTGACGCTGGCGACGAGAACTGCGCAGGCATGCTAGCTTTTATGGGCAGGGGCGCGCCCGGATGAAGACGTATGAGCCACCGGCTTGATCGGGAGGCACCGAGCAGAGTGCAACCGCTAATCGCAGTATTGCAAGCTGCGCCCTAACGCCGCACGGTACCTCTGCACGTGTTTTCTGACATCGCCGTCAGACACGGCAGGGCCTGGTCAGGCAGCCGTGTACGTCGGGTTCGGAGAGTGTGGCCTCCAAGGAAGCGATGATAGTTGCGGGAAGGAATCCGGCGATAGTGAAGGAACTGGGACGATATTTGACTGAAGTCACGATACTTGGAGGAAGGGCTTTGCCACGTAACTACCGAGGAGGAGCTCAAGCGCGGTTTCTAGACGGATGACTGAGGCGGTAAGATCTCTGATGTGGCGTTCAAGCGAGGCACTATGGCGGCCGTCGCGACGGGTGCGGGAGCTACTTGATGGGCGCCTACTACGTGAGGACGGCGGCCCATACCTTGAACTTTTGGCTCTGAAGATGCTACCGTGACTAAGCTTAGCTAAGTTAGGAGGGGCTATGAGAAAGCCGCATATTGTCAACATTCATCAAGCTAAAACACGACTGTCGCAACTCATTGTGGAGGCTACACATGGAACCACCGTTGTGATTGCGAAGGCCGGAACACCGGTTGTGACACTCGTGCCAGTGACGGCGCAGATACCACCACGGAAGCCAGGTTTCCTCAAAGGAAAAATTCGCATCCAGAAAGACTTTGACACCCCGCTGCCCGAGGAGCTGCAAAAAGCCTTTGAAGGCGTAGAATGAACATACTGCTCGATACGCAACTCTATCTGTGGTATCTCGCCGACTCGAAATTCCTTACCAAAGACAGGCGAAGAGCCATTGGGCAGGCGCACCGAGTTTATATCAGTGCGGTGTCGCTTTGGGAGGCCGTCATCAAGATCGCCATCGGTAGACTCCAAGCCGATCCACACGATCTCAAAACTGGGATTGCCGCCAGCGGATTCCTGGAACTTCCTATGGAGGTAGATCACGCGATAACCTTGGCACAGCTTCCCTTTCACCACCGCGATCCGTTTGACCGGATGTTAGTCGCCCAAGCAATTTCCGATACCTTGGAACTGTTAACCACCGACAGTCACTTGCCTCCTTACTCCACGCTCGTCCGCCTCGTCTGACCCAGAGGCGGCCCTGGAAATGGTGATCCAAATACTCGACATTCAGAAGAACGCAAAAGCTTTAGGGCCTGCTGAAGGGCGGCGAGGTTGTCACCCAATCTGGCGGCCGTCACTGGCCTTCCAGTTCAGCGAGCCTGTCGCGCGGTGGGACTGGGACGGGCCAACTACTACCGGCTGCTCGTTTATTGGGCCAGGCGGGATGTGCCGTGATCGATCAGACCCCGTTCGAGTTTAGGGTGTCGTTCCGCTATGGAGCGCTGTAGACATACACCGCGCCCGCCTGCGCGCAATCGTTATTGGTCTGATCTCCATTGATGCCTGGCGCGCAGCCCCTCTCCCCGATCGCCCCGACGGCGAGCGTGCGGCCCTGCAGGGCGAGCCCGGAGCTAAAGCGGTCTCCCGGCTCAGTGTTCGTCGCCTTCAAATAGCCTGGTGTCTGCCATGTCGAGCCGTTCCGCATAAAGAGATAGACGGCGCCGGCGGCAAAGCAACCGTTGTTCGCCTGCTCGCCGTTGAGACCGAGCGCACAGCTTCCCTCCTCCCCAGCCGTGACCGCCATCGCGGTGTCCGTCAAGGCCAGCGACTGCCCAAAGACATCGTTGGCCTCGGTGTTGGAGGCTTTGACGTAGCTCTCCTGGCGCCATCCGGTGTCAGTTCTTGCAAAGACATAGACCGCCCCCGCACGGGGACAGCCGTTATTGGTTGGGTCTCCGTTGAGGCCGGTCGCGCAACTGGCTTCCTCGGGCGCGCCCACCGCCAGACGGTCGCTGGACAAAGCCAGGACCGCCCCAAAGGAATCGTTTCGCTCGGTGTTGGAGGCTTTCAGATAGGCTTGTTGGGTCCACGCGCCTTCGGCCCGGGTAAAGACGTACACCGCGCCAGAGTCGGCACAGTCGTTATTGGATGCATCGCCATTAACATCGCGGGCGCAGCTGTCTTCGTGCGGGGCGCTTACTGCTATGGTATCTCCGTTGAGGGTGACTGCGGCGCCGAAGGAATCGGCCGCGGTGTTGTTCGGCGCGTGGGCATTGGAAGCCTTGAGATACGCCTGTTCCTGCCAGGCCTCCCCGGTGCGCGTGTAGACGTACACCGCACCGGCGCCGGCGCAACCCGTATTTGATTGACCGCCGTTGATCCCCGTCGCACAACTCGAGTCACCGGGCGCGCCGACCACGAGGGTGTCGCCTTCCAGGGCCACACTCTCCCCGAACCCGACGTACACGGCTCCCTGACCAGGCCGAAGCGAGGCGTGTTGCCGCCAAATCCCGTTGGAACGCGTGAAGACATAGACGGCGCCGGCTCCAGGACATCGGCGGGCCTCGTCCTCTGTCGCACAGCCCGGGTCGGCTGGCGCACCAACTGCAAGCGTGTTCCCACTTAACGCGACGCGGTAGAAGTGGGCGCCGGACGCGAACGGTCCGGTGAACTGAATGGCATGATCCGGTTTGATATAAGCCTGCTGCACTCACGTGCTGCCCAGGTTCGTAAAGATATACAGGTTCGTAAAGATATAGACGGCCCCCGTGTCGAAGCACGTTTGGTTCGAGGGATCACTGTTCACCCCGGTGGCGCACCCGTCTTCGAATGGCGCATCGACCGCCAGTGTCCCATCGGCGAGGGCCACCCCTCGGCCGAACATATCGCCCGGAACCGGATCGATGACATTCAGCAGTCCGCCGCCCGGGTTTGACGCTTTCACATATGTCTGGAACACCGCCGTAGAAAAATTAGGCGGCTGCGGCGCACCGTCGGTCTCTGATGGCCCGCCGCTTCCATTCCCGCTGCACGCGTGAAAACCGAGCGCCACGAGAACTGCTATGCCCACGATGGCCACATCAGTTGCCCTGGACGAGTGATCCATGATCCACCTCTAGAAAGCAACAGGCCGTCACAGTCCTTAGCAGGATTGGCCCTTACTATAGAGCGGTCAAGGGAATGACCCGCCTAGCACAGCCCCAAAATGAAGCGCTCCGGTACTCCAGGGGTTAATGCACGGTTTTGTGGTAGCCGGCGCGCGCCTCGGCACGCTGGGTGTGCTTACGGCAAACGCGGAGGTGAGAGACGTCGGAGTATGTGATTCACGAACAAAGAACAGGAGGCGAAGGCACAGGGAAAAAGGGCGATGGGCCAAGAAGGATCTATTCTGCGGTATTGAGGAAAGTGGGGTTTCAATTAGAAGGGCTACAGCACCTGGCAGAGCAGCGGGATCACCGTGGACTCAAGCTACTTCCGCTTACGCGGTCTCCCCTCTTTCACGAAAACGAACGCTCCGCGGCTTGAGCGGCTGTCCCTCAAGACCTTCATAATCTCAGTCCGGACCGCGGCGCCAGGTTGTGAGCATGCAAAATCTTCAGTTGGCCTCGAAACACCTCATCGCAACAGACCAGATCGAAGGTGCTGAGATTATCCGATGTCAATTCGTGCTCACGTACATTGGCCGCTTCACAAAACTGCCGGTGCCACTCTTCACCCTCCCGAGTCCACCTCACTACAGGCGTCCGGATCATACACACTCATCCAACCTCTCAGGGGGGTTTTGCCATACAGCAGAGAGACAGCGCCGTTTGGCAGTTGACAGGAATGTTTATGGGGCTGGCGCGCTACAAGTCAGCTCAAGGCTTCTTCTTCGGTTGTTCTGAGTCCGATCGGCATGGTCCTTACTGAAATTGCCGGTTGCCAATTGTACTTTGATTCATGACGACAACCGCATGCTCCTAACGCACCGTCCGGGTGCGGTGAATCTCTGCTTCCGCTTCCTCCCACGTCTCGCGGTATCGACTGGCGAGCCGTTTGAGGGCCTCCGTACCCGTCACCTGGTAGTCAATTTCTGCCGACAACATCTGTGCCATCGCTTCATAGGCGTAAAACAAGGCCCGTAGTCTTGAATGCTCGACGGAGATGAACCGGCTGTTCCCAGGAGCGAGTCGGGCGGCATCATATCGGGCCAGACGCTCCCGGGCAGCAGCCAGTTGGTCCAGCACCTTCAGCACCTGCCCCATCTCTATTTCAAAACCGAGATGCTGAAAGCCGTCCGACAGGCGCTCCACGCCGCGGCTCACGCGCTCGTATTCAGCGAAGAAACGTTCAGGCGAATCTCGCTCGAGCGCCGAGACAGGCCCTGGGGTGAGCCAGGAGATAAAGACAAAGAAGACCCAGAGATAAATGGAAACCATGAGACGCGATTGTAAGAGTGCGCGTCGCGAGACTGCAATGCAGGCGGGCGCCTTTTTCGTAGGGCGTCGCATCCGGCTCATGGCCCAGCCGCGCTTCGCCACCGGTTCTACTGCGGCTGGGGAACCAGGCGCGCGCTTTGATGGGAACCGGCGCCAGCTAGATTTACCGATCACCGACGCGCAATCCGGCTTTCTTCATCCTTGATACGACCCCCCTCTCTTGTGGGGATTGAGTGGCGAGTGCTGACACCTTATCGTCGCCGGTAGGAGGTCATGGTCATGGCGCGATGGCAACATTGGTGGGAGTTACGGCAGCGGAAGAAGAAAGCCTTGCAGCTCCTCATGGTCACGGGGGCTGTCCGGCCAGCGGATGTCGAGCCACGATATTGGGGACCGGATCGCAGCATCGCCCGACGTGGCACGCAGACCGCACTCGCAGCTCGGCCACAATCAATCTGGACAACTGATCTTGCAGTGTTGTGGAAGCGGCGCCGCCTTACCGCTCGGCCATCACCGACCCAGACAGCCTAACCGCTTCACCGGCGACGATGTTTCCTGTACTGCCAGGGCGCCTCGGCGGCGTCATCCTGCCACAAGCCCCGGCGCGATCGACGAACGTCTCTTTCGAGGACGGCGGGATCTGAATGCTTGGAGTACTTGGAATACCCGCCAGGGATGACCGCTTCGAACCATCTCATGCTCATGGTTGAGACTCCGACCATCCGGCAGCTCCACGTCGGCCAGCCTGGCATCGTGAGTGTCGATGGCCCTGCGGACGTGGAGAGGGAGACAGTGACGCTTGGTGGTGAGGGAGATGCTGTCCGGGCGGCCCGTCGCGGCGATAGCGGCCGCATCAGATAGACGATGAGCCCGGTGAGGACGAGTCCCGCGATCCAATCCATTGCCCACCGACTGCTGATTAGGGCGTCGCCGCTCCCTCTGAAGGGGATGGCCCCGTGCTGGCAGCGGCCAAATGGTCGAGAAATCGCTCCCCACCCCGCTGCAGCCGGTTCGCGATTTTCTTATACAGCTTCGTCGTCTCGAGCGACTCGTGCCGCATCATCTCCTGCACGCCGTCGAGTGGCGCCCCGTTCATGAGCGCATGGACGGCCGCCGTCTGCCGGAGAGACATCAGGCGGAAGTTAAAGTACCGCTTGAGCCTGCGGCGAATGTCGTCCGGCGTGAGCCGTTTGTCCCCCACCGGCCGGATGCCCTCCCAACGAAGCCTCCACGCGCGGTCCTTTGTAAACAGCGGTCCGCTCGCCGGCACCGGTCCTTCCTCTCGCTCTCGGCGCGTTAAATACTCTTGAACTGCTACATACACATCAGGTCGTAAGACGACGGATTCACGTTGCTTTTCCTTCTTCTTTTTCCCCTTGCTTCGGACCTGCAAAAAGGCCAATTCTCCAACGGGCAACAGGTCTCCCACGCTGGCCTCGCAGAGCTCGGTTTCTCGGATCCCGGTCCGCAGCATCAGCAGTGCGATGACATAATCGCGCAGCTCGATCAGTTTCCCCCGCGGCATGGCCGCCAACCGGGATCGGACGGCGTCCTCACTTAAACACGCCGGCAGGACGTCGGTCGGTTTGTCAGGCCCCGTAATCTTCTGAAACGGGTTCGTGGCCAGCCGGCCAGAACTGACGAGAAACGTCCCCCAGCGGCGAACCGCCGACAGCCGCACAGCCCGCCGCCCTTCCGTAATCTCCTCTTCCTGCTCGAGTTCAAGGAGAAACGTGGCATAGGCCACGGCCACGGGGTTGCTGAGCCATTGTTGAGCGAGGTCGCTCTCGTGTTTCCACCACTCCAGAAACTGGCGGACGCACGTCAGATAGGTAGCGGCCGTCTCGCGCGACAGCCGTTGCTCATGACAGTAGAGATCATACGCCTCGAGGGTTGCCAACCCCTCGGCAGGGAGCAAGGCGAGCGGTGAAGCAGCTTCAGAGACGACAGAAACGTGTGGAACAGCCGAGACGGGCAGCGGCGGGACGTCGAGGAGGAAGTTGAGCTGTCCGGGCAGCGGCCGGTCCGCACCCGAACGAGACGGTTGTGTAATCGTTCTGCCCCCTGGGTGAAAGCCGTGCCTGGGTATACCAGAAGTTTTCCCCTCCTACAAGCGGCGGCGCGCTCCCGTGAAGTGATCTATGAACGGGAAAAGAATGGTTTACCCGCGCATGGATCCTGGATCCGCTCAGTCGTGATCGGGCTTGTTGTTGTGGACTCGCACTTTATTTGGCAAACTCCCGCCAGCGATGTGGTCGATCAAGTGGTGAGGAATACCGTGAAGGGATGGGTGTACGTCATTTCGAACCTCGCAATGCCCGGTCTTGCTCTCCCTAGGCTCTTGTCCGTTCCCCCGCTGCTTGCTTCGCTCGCTCCTCGCAAATGCTGGGGAGGGCTCGGTCTCATCGGCGATCATCACGAGATTTGTAGCCTCGTCCCGCTCGGGGCATGACGCTGTGACAGGCCCTGCCGGTATCAGCTCGTCCCGAGCAACGCCATGGCAGGCTACGTAACTCAATGGGAGCGTACCTGGTCGTACCGGCGACAAGGCCATGGCCCCATCGCCAAAGTTCACGCTGCCGAGAGCGGCCCTCACCGGAAGCCCACCCAATGTGGAGGCAAGGAGAGTGTGAGAAGGCTCGCGCCTCCATTGAACGGCAATTACATTGCTCCTTGCCTCCGACCTTTCGACAATGCGTCCGCCTTATCTGGCGGTACCGTATGGCTGCATCGATAGATCAGTTGATTACGCAATCGCTGACGCGTTTTTGCGCCGATGCATTCTCGCAAGAGTGGTTTGGCAAGGAGCACGACTGGGTCAATCGATACGTTTTCGGCTACCTCATCAAGTGCTGTGAGCCGAGCGGCGTGTTACATGACCCAGCGCAAATCGGCATTGAGGTCGGTGTCCCGCAGCCGCCTGGGTATGTGAAGAAAGGCGTTTTGCGCGACGTTGTCATTCGGGAACGGCCTACAACGACCTGCTGGGACGCACAATGGGGGGCCGTGAACCACCCTCTGGCCATCCTCGAGTGGAAGGTCCATCGCCCGCGCCATCGGAACCGCGAGGTCGCCCAGGAGCGTGAATGGCTTCGTCGTTACTGCGCTTGGCAGAAAGCTACAATCGGCTATGCCGTCGAGATCGACATGAACACCAGTCCAATGCAGCTAAGCTGCTGTCGTTTTGAAGGGGACCTGGAAACACACAATTGGCTGAAGCTTTAGCAGGCACTGCTTTTCCACCGGAAGCGCCCTGAATGTTCACGAAGCGGGGGCTTGTTGTATGCCTGCACTCGCATCGCTTCTCTTCAGCTCGCGTGTAAGCTTCACCGCCATCCGAGAGTTTCTCGCCATGGAACACCATCATCGAGCAAGTGCGACTCTCTTCTTTGATGCCACGGATCTAGACGCGTTTCTCCACCACGAGCAATTTACGTCGTAGCGGATTGGAGGCGGGCAGGAAGCAAACCTTGGCCTCACTGGAAGTTTCACCCCTACTCATATGGAGGCGCCGGGTGGATTTGAACCACCGGTGTTCGCAGTGCTGCAAACTGCTCCCTTTGGCCAGCTCGGGTACGGCGCCGTGACACGCAGACGGGGGTCCCAACGGGAGTTGAACCCGTGCTTCCGGCTTGACGGCCGGCGTCCTCGGTTAGACGATGGGACCAGAGCGAAGAGCGTACGTACATAGAACATCGTTGGCGGAGAGGGTATGATTTAAGCTACGATCCGGTTAGCTGGGTGCAGCTTTCTGCCTGCTCGATTCAGCCGCTCTCGCACCTCTCCATTGGACCAATGTGCCACCTTCCTGAGTCCACGGGTATTCCGCGGACGTGGTATCGGAATACCCTAGCGTGATGGATCTCAACGGACGCTTGCTTGCGGTTGTGCGTCGGCATTCCCCATCATTTCGGCGACCCATCAGGAGTGAGTCGCGCGATTCCCTGCATCGTCCGGTCACGGTAGCGAGTAAACTCGCCGCCGATATAGACGTCGCCCGTGCCGTCCCCGGCCTCGGCCGCCGTCCACACCGACCGATCCATCGCCGTATCACCCGTGAAAGCCGGATCGATGGCGCCCGTGGAGGTCAGCCGCACCACGTAGCCAAGCAGTTCTGAAGTGCCGACCACTTGCCCCTGCCCCACCACGAGCACACGGCCCTGTCGGTCGGGCAAGATTTTCAGCGGCGTGCCCGGCAGTGGAGCGCTCGTAAAGGTCGGATCCGCGCTCCCGTCCGGGCGGAGTCTGAACAGGCGCCCCTCGCGAGAGCGCGCGTACAGGTCTCCGCGTCCGTCCAAACTCGCCGCCTCTGCGATCGTCGCGTCGGGTGGCGGCCGGTATTGCGCATCGAGCTGACCGGTCGCGAGCAGTCGGACCAGCGAGACCCCAAACTGTCCAGTGCCCACAGGCTGCCCATTGAACGTGCGAAACAGTCCCGATACATACACGGCTCCGCTGCCATCGCCCGCCGGGACCACCGCCAAGACCTCATCATCGAATCCCGAGCCGATCGCAAAGGACGGATCCAGTGTGCCGTCGGCGCGCAGCCTGACGAGATGGCCTACGACCATGTCGTTGTAGCGGTTGAACTGTCCATAGGCATAGAGCGTCCCGGCATTCCCTTCCGCGCACACGATGGCCGGTGCGTCAAGCGTCGGACCGACGCGAGGCGGGGGAAGGATATGGTGAAACCCGGATCCCGTCGCAAAGCCGCGATCAAGGCGGCCGTCCGGAAAAAGTCGCATGAGACTGATCACGGGTTGGTTATCATAGGTCACAAAATGCCCCGATACGTAGAGCCGGTCGCTGGCGTCGCACGCACGGGTCACCGCCCCTACTGAGCCTCCCACGAACTCCTGCCGAACCTCACCAAACTGGAATTCCGGATCGACCGTGCCATCGGCTCGAAGCCGTACCACCCCTCTAACTGCCGTGCCGTTGTACTGCCCCGAGGTGGCCGCGTACACCTGCCCTTCCCCGGCCGGCTCGAGATGACCCACGATTTGACTAAACCCGGTCCCTCGCACCGTGCGCGGGTCCAAGCTGCCGTCCGACCGGATTCGAGCCAGATGGCTGACACCCACGTTTTCATAGGCAGTGAACAGGCCGCCGGCATACACGTCTTGCGTGCCATCCCTTGTCGGGGCCAACGCGAGAATCGTCCCGTTCACCCGGCGTTCCGGAAAACTTGCGACGGGTCGCCCATTGGCGGCGATGCGCAACACGCGATCGCCCATGTCTTCTTGGGGTCCAGCGACATACAAGTCGCCCGTCCCTGGACCAGCGGATGCGATGGTGAAGACGAACATCGACGGAGGGGTGAACGACCGATCGAGCGATCCGTTCTCATGCACCCGGATCAGTCCGCGGGGTACGGCTTCACCGTTCCAGCTCGCAACCCGGCCACCGAGGAGGATATCCCGCGTCCCGTCCGCTGGGAGATACAACGCCTCGATGGCGAGCCGCTGGACGATGACGCCTGGTCCGGTCCCGATGGCAAACGATCGGTCGATTTCGCCCGTGGGGAGAATACGCACCAACCCCGGCACCGTGGCACCTTGATAGGTCCCAAAGATGCCGGAGACATAGAGCCGGTGGCTGCCTTCCTCCTCCACCGCCATGCGGGCCACGGTCATCACCATAGACCCCGGGCCGGTGCCGTCAAAAAACCCTGTGAAGCCGCTCCCCGGATTAAACGACGGGTCCAGACGCCCATCGGCGTGGATGCGAGCGAGGTGCCGAATCGGCGTCCCTCCGTAGCTGGTGAATGAGCCGCCAATATAGAGATCCCCGCTGCCGTCTGGAATGGCGACCACCGTATGCACGAGCGTAAACCCGCGATCCTCGAGCCTAGGCCGAAAACCTGGGTCCCGCGTCCCATCATTGTTGAGTCGGATCAGGCCTCCGGGGGCCGGCTGCCCTTCAAATTCCGTGAACCAGCCGTGGAGATACACGTCGCCGCTGCCGTCACGGGCCGGCACCACATCGGTGACCAGATTATTCGCCCCCCGAGCGAATGTCTGGGCCACTGTGCCATCGGCATGGAGCCGGATGAGCTGGCGCGACACGACGTCGGTATAGACCGTGAAGTCTCCGACGACCCAGACGTCACCCGTCCCATCTTGGGTCGGCGCCACACCACGGACGATCGTGTTGAAGCCGCGCGCCTGATTGAAGGTGGTGACGGAACCGCTCGGCGGTGATGATGGCGGGCTCTGGCCCCCTCCCCCATTTCCGTCGCCGCCACACCCCGTGGCGCAGCAGGCCAATACCAGCACTGCAAGCGTCGAGAGAAGCGCACGGATCGTCATCATGACGGCCCCGTAAGTCAGACAGGAATAAGAATGTGCCTTATTTAGCCCTTATCCTTGCGATAAACAGCCTAGGTGCACACCTAGAGTGCGACCACGCCATGCACTAGGGCCGCTTCGGAACGCACAGAGGAATAGATGCTATTTCGGCGGTGCTAACAGGACCGGGGCGATGAGTGGTCAATGGATGAAAGGACGGTGACGCTGGTCAACCCGCGGCCGTCACGCCGAGCCGCGCAAACAACACCTTCATGGTGGTTTAGATCGGCTCCGCAAGGCCGGGCTCATCACAGGCGTGGCAGCGGGTCGACGCACCTGGAAACAAGAGGTCGCGGCCTGAGCGTCTGAGCCCAGAGCGCGAACTTTTCAAAGTGGTCACGTGGTACTCGATCTCGATGGGCCTACTTGAAGAGTCGAGGATCGAAGCTGAACGGAATGGGTAGACTCCAGGTGATCAGTCCAAACTCTGAATGGCCAGGATTCAACAAGATGTTGTGCTCATCCGGGACGACCGCTGAGGGGACAAAGAGAATGGCCGTCTGTCCCTGTTGAACCCACTCCATGCCGAGGCGTTGAAGTGTTGGATGTCGGTCCATCGTTCGCCAGTTGGCTGGTAGGTCGGCCGTGGATATCGTCTCAGTGGGGAAAGAGGTGGGAATCTGGGCGGACAGACTTACGACGTTGTTCGGAATGAGGTCGCTATCCAGGTGGGTTAAGAATTCGAGGATGGCAAGCGACAGACTACTCGAGGCATACACGACCGCCGTTTTGGGAAAGTTCCAGCGGCCCCCATAGAGACGTGCCGCCTCCCCGTCTGGTTTCGCATAGACGTTTCGAACCAGGCGCCAAGCCTTCATCAACTATAGACACCATGTTCGATGCGGCCAAGGATGGTGTCCACCTCCTGGGAGCCGAGATCTGTGTCGAGCGCCTCGATCGGGGGCTGGTTACGCAGCACGCGGTTGGGGCGCCGGAGCCAGACCGCGGCTTTCTCCCGATCACCAAAGACGTCGATGGCGTGAGCAAAAATCCGGGCGAGGCGCACAAGCCGATCCGATTCCTCTGCAGAAAGACGTTTCGCTTCCCGTCGGCGGGCTAAGGTTCGAGTGGGAATCATCAGCACCCGGCTCATCGTGTTCAAATCCAAATGAGCCATGGCAGACAACGCGAGGAGGGAAGGGAAAGGAATTCCTTCACGAACAATGTTGGCGAGGTCCTGGAGTGAGTCCACTCGTTTTTTAATCGTCCCTTGTCCGCCTAGCACCTTGATGAGCTCTTCGGTTATGGTCATCGGCACCCCTTTCGCAGTCATGCCATCTGGCATCATGCTATAGCCATTTGGCTGCCCGTCAAGCGTCTATCGAGCTCTTCGATCAGGACGAAACTACTCCACAAACATCACAGCGCCTGGGGCATGGATTCATTAACACTGTCGGCAGAACGCCAATCCCGGTGAACAATGGTGCCACGGCCGAAGCACTGGGGCATGAGCAGGCGGCCTGCGGTTTGCCAGGTCGCAGTGACGATCTACGGTTGAATCATGGAGGGGCCACGCTGCAGCCGGAAGGGAACCGACGCCATCGACTGTAAGGTTGTCGAGACCTGGGCCGGGAGCGATCAGCAAGAGCGTTCGCGCTTGACGTACAGCAGTTGCGCCGGTACGACGAGTTCAAGTTTTGTTCCCTCGCCGATTTGGGAGACAATCGAGAATGTCCCAGAAATCATCCGGACCCGCTCTTCCATGCCCAACAATCCGATCCCCTGTAACTTCCGGGAGGCGCCTTCCTGCGAAAAGCCGACCCCATTATCCTCAATGCTCACGCGCAACCTCTCTCCGTCCTGGTGGAGAAACACCACGACCTGAGAGGCGCGCGCGTGCTTTTCGATATTGCGCAGGGCCTCCTGCACGACGCGATAGAGCGTGGTGCTGATGATCGGATCCTGCGGGACCGTGCCCTTCACCTGCACCGCCACGGTGATGCCCATCCGCTGTCCATACTCCACGGCCAACCGTTTCAACGCGTCGACGAACCCTAAGTTGGTCAGCACCGCCGGATGCAGTTCGTGCGCTTTCGTCCGGGTCCACGCCGACAAGCGCACCAACTCTTCCCTGAATCGTGCCAGCTGCTCGAGCAGGTCCTGAGACGCGGCCGGCGGGGAGGCGAGCATACTCCCCATGCCGAAAATCACACTCCCCAACTTGGACGTCACTTCATCATGCAGATCCAACGACAACTGCCGACGATGCAAGTCCTCAGTGATCAACAGTCGATTCAGCAGGCACCGCAGCTCCTCCGCATTCACACTCGCCTGAGACGCCTGATCCACTGCGCCGCGTTCATAAAGCGCCAGGATCCGTTCCTGCCCTTGCATTGTGGCGGTCAAGAGATGCTGGAGGACCAGTGCCTGAGCATTTGCGAAACCCTGCTGTCCCTGGGTCTGCTCCGCAATCGTCATGAGGTCCGCACGAAGAAACGCGAGGTACACGCTCAACGCCAACACCCGATAATGGGATAGGCGCTCCGGCCCCACCGGAATGGACAAAACTAGTTCGACACACACACTTCGTCCAGAGGGGAGCCGGCCGCCGAGCCCAATCATCGACCGCACGCCGTGATGGGCCACAAACTCCGCTTGGCCCTGCAGGAGAGGATGCCCCATGGCTTCTTCGATATGCACGACGTGCACCGCACGATCCAGGTCTTCAAGCAGCCCCGCCCCTTCCCACCGCCCCACCTCAGCCAGATTCCGATCTAGTCCACGAAGCACTTCGGCCACCACCGGCCGCACGGATGGGAACTCCGCATCATCCACCACCATACAATGCTCCATCGTCGGGGTCACCACGCGGCACCATTCCCCATACTGCCCGCACGAGCCGCTGAGCACACAACATCGGGTCTGCTCGTCGATCCCCCTATGACGTTCGCGCAGCCTCGTCTGCAGGGCGGGCGTAAGGCGGCACAAAGCCTCCGTCAGCGAGACGCGGGCGAACAACAGGGCAGGTCCGCCCGTGTCGATCACTCGAAAGTGATCGTAAAAATACTCGGCCAGCGCTTGGGCAATCGCCTCCTCCGGTATGCCATCGGCGCCCGCCCGCATGATGCGAAACGCGCATTGGGCAGCCGCCCGCAAGGTGATCGTGCCGGGATGGATCGTCACGTCCTCCCCGTCGGGCAAGGCGAGAGCCGGCCAGCTGATTCCCGATTCCTCCGAGCGCTGCCATTGGTCCATATCCCGTCTCTTTCTTGTTTCTTCGCGATTCCTCGGCACCCTGCCACAGGTGGAGGGCTAAATTGACCTGGCGGAGATGCCAGGTTTCCCTGGAGGACTGGCCAGTGGCCCTAGTGAGTTTTTCGGCGAGGTGTCACAGGGGTAGGACGTGCGTTGGAGACCGCTCTGGGCCTGCCTTGCAAACCACTCTTCTAAAAACGTGTTGCTCATATGTAACCACGACGGGTGACGCCGTATGAGGAGAGACGGGCAGTAAGTTAGGACCTCGCTCTAAGCAGGCGGCCACATGGCTGCCGCCAAATCCTGTGGAGAGAGGAAGGCCGCGGGAGTTCGTGGGCGAGATACCCGTGTTCACAAAATAGGTGCACCATCGTGGAGGTTAACGGCGCATCGACGCCGGCCACCACCACTGTGGTCGCCTGATCTCATCGAATCCAATCAGCCGCATGCCCTAACGCACCAGCGCCGGCGCTACAGCCCTGGCTGTACATTTCACTCGCCGGTCACGGCCAGCATCCTTGCCGGCGTCGCAGACAGATCCCGCCCTGTCATCAACGCCGCCATGGTATCAGGTCCTCGCCCGATCGACGTGACACCGGCGGTTGCTCGATCGCGTGCGCCAAGGCGGACCCGACACACACCGCCGTCTCCGGAGCTAACCGGACATTGCCTGCATCGCGCACCGCCATCCTGGCTGCGGCCCCGAGGAGCTGCGCGCTCGGGCTCATTTCCATGCAGTGGCTGAACCGGAAGAAATCCAGCAGGTCGAAGTCTTGGACGGAGCCGCCTAACAAAATGGGGCGCGGCCGGCAACAGATACTCAACGGGACCGAGGCCACAGTGGCCCGTTTGGAACCCCCGCCTGAACACGCTGAGGGTGCTGCCCAGCGACGTGACCACCCCCCAGGCCTGTCAGCACGACACGACGCCTCTGCACGGGTCACTCCGACGTTGCCCTACGCCGGAACGACCTGAATATCTGTTGGCACGGCCTTACGCAACAAGCCGGCCTCCGACCACTGATAATTCGCAATGACCTGCGCACGATATTCCGCCCCTAGCTTTTCGTAGATGTGGGTGAGGTGATAGCGAACCGCCCGTTCCGTCGTGTGCAGGATGGTGGCAATCTCCCAGTTCGATTTGCCCTCACACAACCACTTCACCACTTCCACTTCCTTCTTAGACAATGGGATCCCTGTCACCGCCACATAATTCGGATCTTGTTCGGAACGGCAACGCATCGACGCCAGGTGGATATGCGGAGCTAAGAGCCCCAAGATTTCCCGCAACTTGGGTTGTTCGCGTTCTTCGAAATTACTGAACGCCATGTAGGTGCACCGGCCGGTTTCTCCCCGCACCCCGAGCGAGAAACAGGTGCGGACGCCGAAATCCAGTTTCACTTCTTCAATCGGCCGCGGCGTCACATACGGTTTATCGACACTGCAGATGTAGGGCACTTTAGTCGATTGGATCAGCGTGACGGAAGGATCGTAGCGGAACCCTTCGGCGGCATATAGATTTGATAATTCTGGATGGTAGGTCGTGAAGTTGACTTCGAGATGCTCACAATTCGCCGTGGTGAAGGAGCCGATGGCACCGAATTCATGAGGAACTAATCGGCCGATGGAATGGACCATGAGATCCAACTGCGGCAACGTCTTCACTTCGGCGCATAGCGCCGCGATATCCATCACGCGCTGCCAATCGGCCCTCCCCATTACCATCCGGCCCTCCTCGGAAGGTATTGAACCCTAAGTGCGGCCGGTATGATAAACAACACCTTACTAGGAATGCTAGTGATTTTTTTCGGGGAAAGCCAAACCCCCTTAAGGTATCCCTCCTCAAGCCTTAAGTTATTCAGATAATTCGCCTCTGCTTGTCCGTTCTTGTATACCTCATTTGACTTCCCGCTTCTTGCCCTCTTACCAACGCTGGTGGTTATCACATCACCAGCCATCCGTAATAGATCATGGGACCCTGCCCATGACCTATACGACCACTCCGTGGGATATTCACAGCGGCCACTCAGCAGGACGAGTGCCGGCAGCACGCCCTTTAAGCCTCTGCCGGCCGGATCTCGCGCTCCAATGGCATCCCCACAAAAACTCAGGTCTTCATCTGGATGCCTTTCCACCGCATTCCTGCTATCGGGCCTGGTGGCGTTGTGCGAAGCATCACGAATGGCAAGCCACCATTCGCTCCCGGTACAGTAAGCGCACAGGGTGTCGGCGCTGCAGCCTCGCACAAGTCGAACGCAATCACCGAACCTTCGCCGAACGGCGCTTAAGCGTGATCTCTCCAGAAATCGCTGCAACCTGGCATCCGACCAAAAACGCACCGTGGACCCCCGACGATGTCACCTTCAGCTCCCGGCAGAAAGTCTGGTGGCAATGCACCCAGGAACCGCTTCATGTCTGGGACACGACCGTCAATAACCGCCAACGAAGTGGCTGCCCCTATTGCGCGGGCCCTATGGCGAACGAATATATGCTCAAAACGAACCACACCCGGGCCTTGGCGGAAAGTCACCCCGAGCTGAGCAAACAATGGCATCCTGCCCTCAACGGTTCGTTAACGCCCGACAAGGTGACCGCTGGATCGACGCGGCGGGTGTGGTGGCAATGCCTGAGGAATCCAGAGCATATCAGACAGGTCTCCATCTATTATCTTGTCCGACGAAAGCATAGCTGTTCGATCTGTTATCGCCTCGACGCCAAATCCAAACAGATGAAGACTGCCGGGCAAAGCCAAACCGTCCTGTAAAAGAGGCTTGCTTTCTATTGGGCTCCAGACGTATAGTGCCTCAGTGTAACAAAAATTAACTTATCAGTTAATATTCATTACAGGATGATTAAGCGTGTCGGACGTCTCTCTCAGCCCAGATTCTCATCGAACCACCGGACCTCTGCCCGACACCCTGCTGAACGCTTTTGCCGCGGTCCGTCACCTGCATCCGAAACAACTCACCTTATTGAGCTATCTCAATAGCCGGCGTGATCCCGGGGCCCCCCATCAGACCATGCCCCTCAGCTATGCCCATCTTCACCATGCCACCGGCATCACGATTGAGCATATCCGCCGGAATGGCTTGCATCGCTTATTTGCCAGCGGATTGCTGAGCGTGGTCGTCCAGGGGTTCGGCGGCACCATCTATCGCCTCCACTTTGATGCCGACATCCTCAGTCAAGTCATTCACAAGGTCGGAACGCCCGTTCCCATTGTTCCGGCCGCACCCTCCAGCCATCTTCAGGACGAGCTTGCTGCCCTGGGGGAACGGCTGACCATCGCCAAACAACTTCAAGAGTGCCGGAGAGCGGTTCAACGGGAAGAGTTCGAAGCGCACTTAACGCCCGAACACCGTCGGTGGTTTACGATCGAAGCCAAACGGCGGGTCGACAATCAAGATGGGATTCGCTTCATTCGCGACCGCTTCCCCCTGTATGAAGCGGAACGACTGCGCCTCATCGACGAATGGATCGCCCGTGAGGCATATGGAGAAACCTTGCGGATACCATCATGCCTTCAGACCGAGGAGTCATCACGATGAACTTCTGGATCATCACGGGCGCGTTCCTCCTGCTCGCAACGCTCTAACCGCTTCCCGACAGCCTCGGCGAAACCAATTTCCTCAGTGTGACGGACCCGTCCACGAACTTGAGTTTACATTCCCCAGTTTCTCCCATCTCGTCCGGACGACCCCCGCCTCCAACCCGCTCAACGCGAGGCCCTTCCTCACGTCCTCGTCTTAGTCGAGCAGCGTCTACATCGTGATGCGTCGCCTAAATAGCCGAGCGGGTTGGCCTGCGTCATGGATGAATACAACGGAGGTTTACCTAGTCCCATGTCGCCGTGACACCCATTAAACGCATCGATACACACGTGGAAATCAAGCGGGTCTGGAGGCGGCGAAAGATACGATTGTCGGAAAAAGGTAACCAGGCACTTCACGGTGCCCTTATGTCCGACCTCGATGGGCGGTGACGGTTCGCGGTATAACGACAAACGCTTACACTCCGTTCCTAGCCCCTTGCCCCAAGGTTTCTAACTCTCCTCTTCCAGATCGGATCTCTCACGACAATCTATCGTTTGTGGGATTTCTGAACGCGTTCAACGATAACTGTGTCGACTCTCCGTGATGCGGCAACTCCGACACTAACGATAACGAATATCCATGTCTTCGATGAACAGGTGGCCGCGAGACGCCATATCGTCCTCGACAACTGCGCCCAGCACTTTGTTTCCGAAGCCATCACGCATATCGAACCGGTCGAACCCTGGTCAATGTCGATGTTCGACCGTGCTCGTACTCAGTTGGAGCAAACGTTGCCGACGCCTCAGGCGATCTGGACCCAGTTATAACCTTCACTCCCCAAGGAGCATGCCAATGAGCAAGGTAGTTGCCATTCAGTTTCTGATCCAGGATCTCAACGCGCTCAGCCGGGCTTGTGTCCGTCTCGGCCTCGAATTCGTCCGTGACCAACAGCAATATCGCTGGTACGGCAATCGTGGCCAAGAAGAAGCTGTCCCGGAAGGCTTTACCCGGGAAGAGCTCGGCACCTGCGAGCACGCCATCCGAGTTCCCAACCACGCGCAGACTTATGAGATCGGAGTGGTCTCACGACGGGATGGGCAGCCGGGATTTACGCTGCTCTGGGACTCTTACAATCGGGGCTTTGGCTTGACCGATTATGTCGGCGAAGGCGCGCAAAAGCTCCTCCAGGCTTACTCCCTGGAAGTCACGTTGGAGCAATTCGCTCAGGTCAACCATCACCTCATCGATCAACAGACCGCCGAGAACGGCGCGATGATTTTGACCTTCGCGCAATAAGGAGCACGCATGGCGGAACAATACCGCGTCATCATTCAACCGACCGGCAACGTCACAGTCGAAGTGATCGGAGGACAAGGCGCCGTCTGTGGCACCCTTTCGGACATCCTCGCCAAGGCCTTAGGCCAGGTCTCGCACACAGAATTCAAACCGGAGTACTTTGACCATGAGCAACAGCCCACCCAAATTGCACAGCATTAATATTGCGCCAGACGGCACCGTGCGCTTTATCTATGATGACACACTGAGGCCGATACTGGAGGGGGGTGTCTCCACCATCCAACGCGCCTCGTTTCTCATCCAACAGACCGACGGCCAATGGCTCGCGAATCTCGAACCGGTCAACGGCCCAATTCTCGGTCCATTTCCTTCTCGTGAGCTGGCGATTGAAGGGGAACGGGACTGGATCAATACCAATTGGCTGCGAGCTCCCTATCCCCTGTTGCCCTGCCCCCTCTAGCCTGGGGCCAGGTAGCTAATTTTTCCCCTTTCTGATCATTACCCCACGCAGGAAGGTTGCCCGTGTTTGCGAGCCATCACTGAACAGGAGCGAGCAGGCTCTTCCCGATAAGGAATCTCTCCTAATCCTAGAGCAAGCGTCATGCAAGAACGCTATCCGGGCTTTCCTTTATGTGCCCAACCATTAGTCCCATGATGGGACTAATGGAGAAGAAGGAGAAGCCTTCCATGGTCGTCGATTGTTCACATGGCCTGATGGAATCACCTCGGCCGACGAAGCGCAAACAAAGCTATGCGATGCCACTGTATCGCGTGGCGCTAGTGCGAGAGCGCCGGGCGGAATCCGTACCCGCTAGAATTTCAAATTCGGTTACAGCGGGCGCAGCTTTGAAGCCGTTGTTTGAGCGGCTTGATCGCGAACAGTTTGTGGTCTGCGGGTTGGATTCTAAGCACGGCATCATTGGCTCTAACATTGTCTCGATCGGTTCACTGACCTTGGCCATTGTGCATCCTCGAGAAGTGTTCAAGCCGCTCATCCTAATGAATGCCGGCGCCTGGATGTGTGCTCATAATCATCCTTCTGGCGATCCCGTCCCCAGCCCCGAGGATCGGGTGCTAACGAAACGACTACGGGAGGCCGGCGAACTGATGGGTATCTCTTTGCTCGACCATTTGATCTTTGGCCATGACCGGATGTTTAGTTTTGCGGATGAGGGCTGGCCTTGATCCAAGCAAGGATAGCCAACTCTCAAGCCTGCACCCGACTCAACTTTGGCCATTCTTCAAGCTTTACTTTAATAGTTCGTTACCCACTGGCTGGCAACCCAACATCACGTAAGAGTTGTCTCGGAATGGGACCAGCGTCATGCCAGAGAGTTCTCTACCTAATGACTATCTCGGCTTACGGGTAGCTTAGAGCGCAACCAGGGCGCGGTATGAGTCACGTCAGTGGCACGCAATTCCTCCCCTCACTTTCGTCCCTGCGTCGGAGTTCAGTATGACGCATGGGAAGCCTACTGTTTCGACCGCCCTCCTCCGCTCCACTCATTCCCTCCATCACACACCGCGGACGAGTAGTCCACTGGCGTCCTTGCACGGGACCAAGCACGGGCGTACCATAACTTATGGGACTTGGCGAATTGTATATCTCGCTCCTGCTCCTCAGATCCCTCACCTGGCAGCAAACCCAATTCTATGCGTACTGCGCGCAGCAGCGCGATCCTATCGCTTGCTACGACTCCCTCCCCTCCCGTGAGGATCTTCAGGAGTACCTGCTCTATGGAGGCGACCCGCCCCTGAACCATTCATCCCTGAACCATTCATCGGACCGGTTTTATCACTACCAAAAACCGGCGCCCCTGCCAGAGAGAACCTGCCCAGTTCACACTCCTGCTCGCTACTGCTATTAGCTGAGTCATCACAAAAGACACCAAAGGTTGATTACTGGAATTCCATGTTCAAGACTGATCGGGACGCCCGCGTAGCGTCCAGCGGTGTCCCCACCCCGGCGACAACGCGCCGGTTTGTGGGGCGTCAGAGGCCACCACACCCCGATGGCAGACGCAGCTAGAGGTTTTGGCGTATCTTTTTCAGAGAGCCTCCCCGGCTAGCAATCTGGAAATGTTCACTTTCTGTCCTCTAGAAGTAGCGCCCCGTTTACCAATCGGGGGCTTGGCGCCCCTCTGGCATGTGCCCTGCGGCGCGCCAGATACCCGCTCACTCTTCCTAGAGGCTTGTCCGCAAGCGCCCATTTAGGCAATCCATGCGAGTATGAATGACATATGCAACATTGACGACGTCTAAGTAAGACGGTATGATCATCGATCAATAAAACGTAAGGAGTAACCATGGCCACAACGACGATCTCCTCCAAGTTCCAAGTCGTGATCCCGAAGGAAGTCCGGGACAAACTCCATCTCACGCCGAGCCAACGCTTGCAGGTGGTGGAGAAGGGAGGCGTGATTACCCTTGTTCCAGAAGTGCCCCTTAAATCGCTTAGAGGTGCACTCAAGGGTATGTCTGCGGCCGATCTCCGAGAGAAGAAGAAGGACCGGCTGTGAAAATTTTGCTGGATTCCAGCGGATGGATCGAATTCTTTACCGATGGACGGTTTGCCGACCAATATGCCCAGTATCTCGCTCCGAAGTATCAACTCATCACGCCCACGATCGTCCTGTATGAGGTCTATAAGAAGATCAAACGGGAACGAGGAGAGGAAACTGCGTTGCTGTTTGCAGGACGGCTCAGTGCAACCCAGGTAATCCAGCTAACAGAATCTATCGCATTGTTGGCAGCGGATCTAAGCCTGCGACACAGTTTGGCAATGGCCGATGCGATCGTGTATGCCACCGCACGAGATCAGGATGCTGAAGTTGTTACAGGGGATGCGGATCTCAAGAACCTGCCCGGAGTCGTTTACGTCAAATAGAGGCGGCTATCAAGTCGCTCATCGAGATACTTAGTTGAAATGTGGGCTTCCCGGCTGGTTTCAAATAGAGTGGATTCGGCTGATTCTTAGGGCAAGGGAAATCTAAATGAAACCAGAAAACGTCAGAAGCGAATGCTTCGGGAGGTCTTACCGTTGGTTGCCGCGCAAGGGGCCCACGGAGTCAACGCTGCTTTAGTCCGTTTACGTTTCGGCACAAGCGTTTTATCGTACCTGTGAGGCGATAGAGCCACTTGAAAAGCCACATCTACCTTTGCAGAATTGGAATGCCTAAAGTTTCTGGAGTAACAGCGCTGTGGCATCATGCATTCTTATTCTTGTCACTTGTTTTTCACGCCTCTTTCTTTAGCAGCCCGACGACGTGGCGCCGGAGCGTCATAAACCAATTGAGCCTTTTCACGTTCGGAATACAAGCGTACTCCATAGGTCTCCATTAAGGCCTCTTGAGCCTTCGCATCCCCTTTGCTCGCTCGTCTCAGTAAGGCCCGACGATGTTCCTCTTCCTCATCCTGTGTTTGCCATCGTTCTTTTCCTGCCATATCCTGCTCCTTCCCTATCTTGATATGTGACACGGGAGGGGCAACATACACTCATACAACTCCCCATATCCAGTCGCTCATTCAGGCACTAGGCCAGCAATCGCAAATCTTTCAGAACGTCTTTGAGCGACTCTCCCTGTGATTCATCAATGGCGAGGAATTGGAGGCCATAAATGGGTGTGTCCGTCCACCGGATGAGGCCCGTGGCGATGGGAATAGATTTATGCACACGGCTGACTTGCAGAATGAGCGAGAACGTTCGTCCAAGTAGTAGCGCAGTATCGGTGACAATCCAACAGCCATTCTGGGACAGTTGGAAAACGATGAGAATGTTTTCGTCGTAAGGCCACATGGCGAGAGGGATCGAAGACAGATTGGGCGACCGTAATCAATACCTCCCGGCAGAGGAGCCCGACCCGACAGCCTGAAACTGTTCCTCCGTTTTCGCGGTGTCCAAGCGCGACCGTACTTCTTGAATCTGCCGATCGACTTTCTGCCAGCCGGTGGGAGCTTCAAAGATCGAAGCGCGGACGCCGACGCGCTCAAAGCCGAATACAGGTCTGCCGGAGATTGGCTTCACCTCCACGAGTTGCCACCCATCGGCCTTGAGTTCCGCATTGTTGGCTGCCACTAAGTGGCGCGCTTCCTCCGTCCCCAGCCGAATGACGGGATGCACCGTCTCGCACAAGAACCGCAGAAACTCCTCATCTGCGACCCACAGGAGATTAAAGCGAGCATCGAAGAAAACCCATTCCTCCGGCCAGCCTAAATTGATAACCCGGTGTTTCCAGATATCACCCGCCGCATTCTCGAAGCGCCCGTCCGTTGATGCAATATTGGACAAGTCATACAGACGAGCCAGAAAGTTGTCCTCCTGCATTCGCCCTGACCACGACATTACTGAAGCTGTCAGATAATCGATCAGGGCACGCCGTGTGCTCAGAGATACTGTTCGCTGTCCGCTCCTTGGTCATCACGCTCCTATGCGGCCGTACGGTACCCGTCTCCATTTAGAAGTGCAATCATCCGCCCAGGCGCTCCGCGCAGGGTGCTCCTCACATGGTCTTAGGCCACAAATGCACTGAAAGGAGTACCCCGTGAAAGACGAAAACTACTGCACCATTGGCGGGAGAGTGACCCACGATCCCGGCATCTATTCAACCGCAAACCAAGGACACCTGCTTTCTTTTTCCGTCGCGCATCACTCGAACTTTCCGTCGGACAACACCCCGCTGTTTTTTGAAGTGAAAGTGAGCGGGAACGATCGGACCAAGCTCGACGAGTTCTCCAAGCGCCTGCCCAAGGGGCGTAAGGTCACCGTGCACAATGCGGAATTACAGATCAAGAAGTGGAAGCCCGCCGACAGCGAGGACGAGAAAGTCAGCTACCACCTCTTCTGCCGGATGGATCAGATCTACCTGCAAGACTTGCCCAAGAAGGCTGCCCTCGCCGCCTAACACCCAGTTCAGCCCTCTGACGCCCTCACGCACAAAGGAGTCTCCCATGGAATGTTTCGACGACAGTGGCAACGAGTTTGATCTCTACGAACGTCCCTACGCCATGCCGGCCAAAGTGGTTCTGGACATCAACGAATGCCCGGAGGACGTGCTCCCCACGCTCCAAGATCGCTACGCCAAGCTGGTTGACGAATTCGCCGCCCAGGAATTGTCCCGGCACTACAGCCGGGAAACGCGCTATGAGGACGGGATGGCAGAGCCTACCTTCCCGATCGTCACCCGCCAGCCGTCCACCTCCACGCAGCCTCGGACCACCGTCGTTCTCCCGGATGGACGAAAGGCCATCCTGCTCGATCAGAAACGCATCCAGACGCTGTGCGGCATCCAGACGATCATGCGGCTCTCCGAGGCCTGCCAATTGCGAACCCCGCGAAAAGGCTCCCGACTCTGCCCCCAGTGTCACGGGAAACACCTCCCGAGCACCGGCACCGGCACCACCCCCGTGGCCTCCGTCACGGTCCAGCCGACCATTGCCTGCCCCAAGTGCCAGGCGAATCTCCGCAGCTCCTCCTACTGGGACGGGGACGACACGCTCGTCTGCATCCCCTGTGGAACACGCCTCTCTCGACCGCTCATTAAATTGACCCGCGAAGAGGAAGACGCCAACGACCTCGCGCTCCTGCATACCCCAGTCATCGAGCCTTTGGCGGCGGTCGATCCCTCGGACGAGGAATCCGATGTCCTGGGCGACGAGATGGACGACCTCGATCAGGCCGACCCGCTGACGGAATCCAGCGAAGACCATGTGTCGCCGTTCGACGAAGACATCAGCATCGATGTCCTGCCGGAAACCACGCCGATTGATGCGGACGAACTGGCGGAAATCCAAGCCATGCTCGCCGATCCGAGCCGTCGCTTGGCAACCACGGGACACTCCATTGTGATTCAACACCTCCTGGCGATGACCACCGCCCGCCTGGAAAACTCCGTGGATCATGAGAACTTCAAGACCGTCTTCGCCGAAGTCGTCAGCGAAGAAATCGGCCAACTGGGCGATCTGATCCATTCGCCGGCCTGTCATCTCTTCAAATCCAGCAAATCCCCCCTCCGGCAAGGCCTCATCGATCAGGCGATTCAGCAAACCGACAACGCCAATCGGCGCATGGCCATTTGGGCCGCTGCCGGCCGCTTGCTGACCGAGTCCAATAGCGCCTGGCTGAAGGACTTTCATGCCGAAGTCGATCCCGCCTCCGTTCCGCAGCAGAAGAAGGCCTGCGGAGAGTTTTGGCGCCAGCTGCGCGCCTCGCGCAAAGCCCAGGTCCAGCCGATTGTGGACTGGCTGCAGAGCCTCAGCCGGGAAGATCTGGCTCTCTTAGCCGGTGACCCGGAGACGACGCACCCATTTGTCCATCATCCGGATCCCGAGGTCTTCCAAGAGACGGACACGTTGCTCAATCCGCTCATTCACTTTTTGGCGAACGAACTGCAGCGCTTCCGGCAGAAGGAATCGGGG
The DNA here is from genome assembly GCA_965285945.1 of uncultured bacterium. Classification (GTDB taxonomy): domain Bacteria; phylum Nitrospirota; class Nitrospiria; order Nitrospirales; family Nitrospiraceae; genus Nitrospira_D. Next base: position 35,157 of record CBDIWP010000036.1, read on the forward strand.
TGTCAACTCCTCGCCGGCGACTACGGCCTTGACGTCGACACGTTGAAAGCGATCGCGCGGCAAACCGGACAGTTACCCCCAGCTGCCCAGGTGCCTACGGCACACGCCGCCTAACGCCCCGTGCCGCCCCGATCATGAGGGTGTTTCTGCGTTTCTTACTCTCAGCAGCAGGAGGTCCCACGCCCGTGAAGTAAGTATCCGCATCCCCTCACCCCGCATCGCCCAGCTGCGTTTCGTCTGGGTCTCACTCATTCACCCCTGTAAGGAGTCCATCACCATGAACAAGAATTCTGTGACCCTCATCGGCCGATTGACCGAGAACCCGATCGTCCGGAACATCCGCGACGGCGCCGAGTCCGTGTGCAACCTCAACATTGCCGTCAACGGCATTCCGCGCAAAGGCACGACCGAGCGCCCGGTGGAGTACATCCCCGTCAGCGTCTTCGGCAAGCAGGCGCTCAGCTGCGGGTCCAACCTGGTCAAGGGCCAGGAAGTGACCGTGGACGGCCGGCTGCACTTCCGCAAACAGCAGATTGGCGACAAGAAAGTCACGGTCGGCGAGGTGCGGGCAAGCCACGTCGAGTTCGGCAGCAAGCCGCGCGTGGCCATGCCGTCGGCGGCCTAAGGCCTTCGCGACCTCCCGCAGGCAAAAAAAAAGGGAACTGGAGGGTTCCACAACGGCTGCCCTATAGTCAGTCCACTTGCGATCACACACTCCGTTCCCTTTTTCTGTTGTCAGAGGCAGAACCTGGTCCTGATTGTTCTTCAGGGGTCCAGATTCGCCTCTGACCAGACAGATGACCCTTAGACGGCGATCATGGTAATCGCAGTCTGAAAGGCTGTCTCACTCACTCCAAACTGACGCGAGAGCAATCTTACGCCAGCCGATTGTGAGCGAAACTTTATGACACGCTGCCGGCACGAACGCATCCAAGACCTGATCTTGGCATAGACGTTCGGCAACGGCAGCTCCTCGGTTCCTTCAGGCAAGAACTGTCGCAGTTCGTCGTCGGAACTCTCGATCAGCCATGCGACAAATTCCTCTTGCTGCGTCAGTGAAAACCGTCCGCATGCTTGCGTCAATGTCGCCGCGACCATCCAAATCAATCCCAAGCGTTCGCGAGAGACCACGACATGCTCAGGATTGGCTTCAGACCGTTCCACCAACCACGAGGGAGTCAATTGCCCGCGCATCGTGTAGTCCAGCAACAGGCGACGTAAGCCGATGTGTGCTGGCGATGCCCAAAACTGCACCATATCCCGTGTCATCACTGCGTCCAAGGCATCCATCTCATCCTGGATGTCATCTGCAGCGGACTCCGAGGGCTCAGTGTGCTCTGCCGACGTCTCAGTTCCCTCCGTCATTCCAACCAAGGTCTCCACTAAGTCGCCTGCCTCTGATTCCTCGAATTCCTCCTCTGATGCCTCCACCTGTGTGTCGACCATCCCATCCCAATTCGTCCTGGGCATGAGAGATTCCTCCTCATCCTCGACATCGCGGATGGGAGCAGCTAACACACTGTGGAGATTTTGCGCGACCACCTGTGCATCCAGCCCAAGCAATGACGTCACGCCTTCCCACCCACACAAACAATGGGCGATCAAGACCATGCCTTCACGCTCAAACCGCAAGGATTCCCCATGACAATGCGGACAGGTGATCTCAGCAGACGAGGTCTCCTGAGCCCTGGGCACAGTCACAGACGATCCAGACGGTGATGCGCCCAAATGGTATCCTTCGCAACGCGCACATTGCATGGGCCCGGTGATCCATCGCACGAGACTGATTCCATCCTGCGCGCGCTCCACATCTGACAACCAGACAGGGACCTGCAAACCGCAATACGGAATCGCTCGCAGATGATCCACCCGTCGAGCCAAGCGTCCATCCTCCAACCCAATGACGTGTCCCCGGATCTTCGAACGCCACATCAGGTCGGGAGCCAGTGGGAGATTGTCTTGGTCATAACGATTTTCATCAGCCGTCCGTTCATTGCGAAGCTGACGATTTCCGAACTCATGGACTTGCATGTAATACAGCCGTTCACGCAGTCTCATCCAATTGGCCGGCGAGATCCGATAACGACCTGTTTCCAACTCCATCATTAACCGCTCCAACTGCATGTCATCCAGACGCTCAACCGGCTTCAACGAACTCAAGCCTGGCAAGAGCACTCTGGATTGTCTCAAGCCTTGCATACGCGTGGAGAGACGAGCGGCGATTACAATGGATTTCAAGGACCGGAAGTTGCTCAGAAATTGAGACGTCTGAACGGTTCCAGTCAGCACAGATGTGGTGTGTGTCATGATAGCAATCCTTTCTTTGGACACCTCAATAAAGGGTGCCAGTGTGAGATGTGAGGGTGTAAGGGAAAGGGAGAAAGAAACGATGGATGCACGAGCAGAATGAAGAGAAGTGGTTCAGCTAGACATGGCCAAACGGATGCCCATATAGCGAGACATACGCCTCACTCAGAGCCTCCGACGCCATCCCATGCAGCATCGCGAGATCCTCTTCACGATAGCCGGTGAACACTTCCAATGCTTCACGGCCAATGGGTCCACGCTCTCGAGCGACAGACACCACGGTTGACGCATAGGCATATTCCATGTCATCGGGCAGACAGCGTTGGCCAGACACCTTCTGTTGAAGATTCTGGGCCAACTGCGCAATCGTGGAGGTCTGGCTCTGGTAGTCGCAGATGACTCGACCAGCCATCGCACGCACATCAGACTTGTCGGGCGTGTGCGAGAACAGGGTCCGTAATTGTGCCCACACAACATAGGACACCTCCTTGGAATGGAAATGGATAACGAGTGATGGTGAGAGAGACGACAACGCAGGGCTCGATCTGTCATCAACATTCCGGCTGTGCTACACTACGTGGCATCAACCAAGGAGCGCGTATGACGAACCAGCCATTGCGACGCGTGCAAATGATGTTGATCCGGTTTATCGACAGTCGGAAAAAGTTCCAACGGACAAACGCAGCATTTGTGGGAGGGTTGAAGTATGCGCAGGTGGGGGATCCGCTGAAGAAACTACGTGCGAAGCTTGAGCATCTGAAACAGCAGCATCAATTCACCGCAACCCAGCAGAAGCAGGCCGAGCAAATCAAAGCCGCAATTGTTTCTTTATCTCGGTCGCCAGCTCGATCGAAGTCACGTCACGCTGCGGCATAACCACGAAGTGATCCTGCCGAGCTTTAATCCACCGTGCCGTGCCTGCATCGATCAGCTGATCCAATCGATCGAAAATGTCATCATAGACCAGCTGAAACACACGCTGAGCCACATGACCGGCGTGTAATTCCACCAAGACGACATCCCGAACAATTTCCACTACCACCTTCACGCTCTCCATAGACGCCTCCCGTACCCAATGACCACGCCGTGCAGTCTGGGTTTCATGAAATAATTGATGTGTTGGAGTTAATTGAGACTGGGACGGTCTGATCGCAGCTTCAACCGCGAACGCGACGTCAGTAACACGGCCGCACGATGCATCGCATGGGATAACAACGTCCAATCGTGATATCCGGGTACACCTTCTCGCTCGATTGGTTGGCAATCGCATTCACATGCCGAACCATTGCGATCGAGTATCTGGGCATCAGCGCGTGGAGTTGGTCATCCGATACCGTGCGTTCAGGAAACGTCGACAGTAAACACTGTGTCATCACAAACCTCCTCAAAGCCCTCTTGACCAACGGTCAGACGGCGATCATGAAATGAGTAAATGTGAATGGGTGACAGAGAGTAGACGGACAACGAAACGCTCGGACTGTTCAGGTCACAGTCGAACAAGACAGGACAGTCGATGGGAGCAAATGGACGTAGTAAGGAAAAGAAGAGAGAACCGCAACGAGAAGATGAACAACCGATTAGAAGAATCGGTGTGGAGAATTCAGCAAGAGCCTACCAGAAATGAATAACTGCCCCTAAGGTACTCCTTTCGCCCTGCCTTCGCAACCCCACGCGCCTCGCCTCCTATTACCCCTGCCGCCCGACTGCCCCTCGCTTCGCTTCGCTCTCTCCCACCACTGCCCACTCGCCCTTCATGCATCCTACCGACTCGCTTTCTCGTCCGGCGCTCGCCACGAGCGCAGTCTGTCCTGTGATGATGTGCTTGCTGACTTCTCTGAGGAGACTCGCCATGCTGGATGCGTCCCCCGTTCGAACTCCGGTCATTCCCTCATCCCTTCATGAACTCATTCACTCGCTCCGCCGCGCCCTTCGCGACGAACTGAATTCCCGCCAAACTCCCAACAACGGTAAACCCATCAGTCTCCCCCTGCGAGACGGACGCGTCCAAGGGCGCTATGGCCGGCATCACCGCATCACCTTCCGGAGTCCCATGATGCCGCTCCAAGGCTATCTGCAAGACACGCAAGGCGAGCTGGTCATCGACGGCCGGCCGCACCCCTGCGTGATTCTGGGCCTGACTATCGATCAGCTGACCCTCTCCCTCACCGCCGAACTCGCCGACTACATCCCCGAAGCCCGCTTGAGTATTGACCGCATGCGCCTGCTCTTGGCGCTCGACAAACGCCTTGCCAACATTCATGCACACCCACAGGATTATCTGACCAGTCTCGCGATGAAATGCTTTACTCCGTCGGCCCGTCCTGAACCGATCGGCCCCACCGTGGAGATCGCGCCAGATCCCACCCTCAATTCGGAACAATATGAAGCTTTGCTCCGAGCTGTGCAGTACGACTTTTCCTATATTTGGGGGCCACCCGGCACCGGGAAGACCATGGTGATTGGCTCGAGCACGAAGATCGCCTATGAACGAGGCGATCGCGTCCTCATCGTCGCCAATACGAATACCGCTGTCGATCAGGCCTTAGAGTCGGTCCTCGACAAACTGCCGGCGCTTCCCCCCACGGCCTTAGTTCGGTATGGCCTGAGCGCGGACGATGCCCCTGACCACCTGCGCTTTGTCACTCTCGATCATTTGACCGAAGGGGCGATGACCAACCTCCAAGCTGAACTCGCCACTCTCCAAGCTGAAGAGCAGCGTCTGACCCAACGCACGGCCCAATTGGACGCCGTACGCCAACTTCATCGGGAACTCGAAGCGCTCGATCTCCGTTATGCCGAGACCGCCCATCAGGTCGCACAGCTTGCCGGCCTGGTGGCCGAGCAGCACACCCATCACCGGTCCTTGGAAGACACCTATGAGGCGGCTCAGGAGGAACTCGACTTGCTTTGGAACGCCTCGCGTTGGCGACGGCTCTTTCTCCGCAATCCGGCCGACATCCAAGCGGATCTCTTCACCGCCCAACTCAGCCTCGAGGATTCGACGGCCACCCTCACGCACCTCACTGCCGAGGTCGCGGCGGCCGAACAGTTGTGCACAGATCTCCTGGCCAGTCGACGGCTCCTCCTACACTCCCTGGACACGCATGGGCCACTCCCCCCTCTCGATCAGCTCGACACGATCCTGCACATGGAACGGCGACAGCTCATCGAGCTCCATCACGCCATTACGCGATGCCAACGGCAGATCGTGACGACCGAAGAACGCTTGATTCAACAGGCGCAAATCGTGGCGACCACCATCACCCGTACCTATACCGCCCCGGTGCTCGATCGGGAACGCTTTGACGTCGTCATTATCGATGAAGGTTCAATGGCGAGTCCGCCGGCCTTATTCACCGCGCTCTGCCTCGCCCGCCGTCAAGTGATGATTGTCGGAGACTTTCTTCAATTGCCGCCCATCGCCGAATCGACGACGATCCATGCCAAGCAATGGCTAGCGACGGACATTTATCAGCTGGCCGGCATCACCAGTAACCAGGATCCCCGCGTCGCCGCCCTTCGGACGCAATACCGGATGCATCCGGATATCGCCGCCGTGGCTGCCTGCCTGTACCAGCGGTCGGGTCTCGCCTATTGCACGGACGACCGTACACGCGAAGCCCGGCAAAAACTGGTTGATCATGCCCCGATCCCCGGCAAGGCGCTGGCCTTCATCGATACCAGCGACCGGCACTCCTGGGTGGAAAAGGACCATAAGGGTTCGCCAAGTAACCGCTACCATGCCACGCTGGCGGTCGCCTTAGCCAAACAAGCCCTGTCACCCTCACGGCCGGAATCCCCGACCATTAGCATCATCACTCCCTACCGCAATCAGGTCCGGTTGATCCAGGAAATGCTCGATCAAGCCCACCTCACCCCTTCCGTCGAGGTCGGGACCATCCATAGTTTTCAAGGCCGCCAGAGTGACATCGTCATTTTCGATACGACCGTGACCGGCGATCTGACCCGCACCATGTTGGGCAAATGCACTGGCGACCAAGCTCCCTGCAAATTGATGAATGTCGCGTTTACCCGCGGCAAGTGCAAACTCCTGATCATTGGCCATCGCCCCTCGTTCGCCACGCTCGCCAATGTGCCCGATTCCTTGCTGTGGGAAGCCCTGCGACTGACGTCCACGAAGGACTGCGTCTATGTTTCCCAAGAATTCCTCGCCACCCCAGCCCGTACGACTCCCGTGCGGTCCGCGATGAGACCCGCTCCTCTCACGCCGTGCCCCCCGGCGCCGGCCGCCATCGCCCCAGTGCCCGTGATTCCGCTCAAGCGGAAACTCCCGAACCTCTACCTCATCCACAGCACGTAATAGGTATGGCATGACCCCCTTCTATCAGCATCTGCTCACCGACCCTGAAGAAGCCAAACGCCAGCTTCGGGCAGACAGTACCGTCTCATCCTGGATCAAGGAGGCGGTTCTGCGTTTGAGCCACCGGGATCCGGTGGATGTCTTGCATGATCTCGACGTTCTCCTCAATCTGTTCGAGGCCGTCTGTGATACCGCCCTGGGAATCCCTCCGCAGCCGCATTCCCGCATTCGCACACTGCCAGCCGAAACCGACACCACGCCTGAGCTGGACATCCCCGCCTCCGTTGATCAGTTTCCTGCTGAGATTATCATCGGAGGCACGGTCGACCGCTTACTCGTTCCCGACTTGTTGAGCGTGATCGCCGATTCCAGCGTAAGCCTCGGCTGGGAAACCCCGCGGTTTACCCCCATGACCGAACCGGATCTGTGCCGCGAGCTCGACGACAGCCATCATCTGCATTTCTATAACGGCTTCGCCTTGGAAGGCGAGTTTCCCATACTCGAACAGTGGCTCATCCAGCATCAAATCGGCTTCACCCGTACGTCCAGCGGCACCGGACAGTACCAGCCCGAGCGCGTCCAGTTTCGCAAAGGGCTCCAGACACCCGTCACCGTCGCCATTGACCCCAATGGCAAAGAGCTCTTGCCCCGCACGGCGCTCGTCAGAGTTCTGCGGTACCTCAAAGAAGGGGCAGGCGAAGAAGCCACGGCCTTGCTGGAAATGACGGTGGGTCCGCCGCTGGCGGCACTGCCTCCGTTCCGCATCGAACGGACCCTGGACCGACGTGCCGGCTTTTTGTTCGAAGAACGCGGATAAACGCAGGCTGGCGCCACGCCAGCAGCGGCTCCGCGCGACGTTCTGTCCTGACCGAGGCTCGCCATGACCGTTCTCAATTTCCAAGCAATTGGCAAATCATTTTACTCCAGAGTCAAACAACGCATCGTGGGGTCGCTGTGAAGTATTATGGGATTCCTCTTTCTTCTGATGTGCTCGCGCATATGGCTACCTCGAGCAGCTCCAGTCGTTTATCCGAAAAACGCTGCGCCATTGGTGTCGCCACAAGCGAGTTACGTGGTTGTCGCACCTTACGGCTCGCTTCTTAAACGAGCATCGCTTCATCTATGAGCTGCCGAGTTCCTTAACATCTCAGATTCAACAACAGTATCCCTTCCGGAGGACGACCGGCATGGCTCAAGGCGTCGATCAAGCCGGCACGCTAGTTACAAAAAGCCTGATCCTAGGGATTGTGAGACCCTTAGTCAGTTTCCTAGACTGATGATCAATGGGGTTCTACCCCGTTTCCGCGGACACTTGAGTTAAGAGTTTCTCCCCCCGTTGCTGCATCTCCAGTCGCCGGCGCTGCCGGGGATTGTGCCAGCGTTCGATGTAATCAAAGAGATCCGCTCTGGCTTCAGCCCTTGTCCGGTACTGCCGGCGGTTCACCCGCTCGCGTTTGAGCACGCCAAAGAAACTTTCGGCGGCCGCATTGTCGGCACAACTGCCCACCGCACTCATGCTGCAGAGTAACATGGTGCGCTGCGAGGAATTGTTGGTACTCTTCCGACGTAAACTGGCAGCCGCGATCGGAATGGAGAATGACCGGCGTCCGGCCCGGCCGTTGCCACACCGCCATCAACACGGCTTGGACCA
>CBDIWP010000037.1:0-22845 GCA_965285945.1 uncultured bacterium
TTGCCGACTCTGAAGGTGCCGGGCCTGAGCCGCAACAGCGAGCGGGGCTCGAGTCAACGCCGGCTTCCATGCCATGGGACCAGGTGCAAGACGCGACGATCCACATTGTTGAGGCAGCGGCCGAGCCTGCTCTGCTTCTGGTTCAGTCCTTCCCAGACCCCGAAGCTGCCGCGGTTGAATTGCCGTCACTGCCGCTGGTTTTAGAGCCGGTGTTAGAAGCGCCGGTCTACTCCGCCGAGCCGGAATTATTCGGGCGCACGCTTCAACCGCCAACTGTAATTGAACCGGTGTCTATTCAAGCGCCAGAGGAACGGGTGCAGGAGGCCACGATTCCAGCGCCACAGGCAGTGGGAGCGGAGGAAACCGCCGCCCGGACGGCACCCGATTCACCTGCCAGCCAGATTGCAGAGAGGCCGGGAGAAACGGCTGGGTTGGGGTCCGGTCGGGATAAGTCCACGGATGCACGAACAGATCCACCGAAACGAGGCGGGTTTTCCTGGCAGTCTATTAGTCGAGCATGGAAATTCGGAAAGCACGCGCCTGCCGAAGAGCCGAGGGAAGAGGTTCTGCAGCCTCTGTCCCCTCAGAGTCATGAAGAATCCGGCACGGCTGCTGAATCAGGGGTTCAGCCGGTAGAAGCGGCATTGCAAGGCCATGTGGAACCAGCAGCGTCTTCTGCGGGGCCCATCACAATCGTCGCCGTCGACTTTCCGCCGACCGGCATGGGCATCCCCGTCTCGCTGGGAAACCATCTCGCGCAGTCTTCCGTTGAAGGGGTGGCACCCGCACACAGTCGGGAGTCGGTCCAGGCTACGAGTCCTCTGCAAGCAAGTGGCGAAAAAAAGAAGACAGAAACGGCGTCGTATGGGGACGTTGTTGCTGAAGTCCCAGCAACGGAATATGAATTTCGTCTCCAGCGCAGCGAGGAGACGCCCGGTCAATCCACGGAAACTACGGCCGTGGCCGAATCCTCGGGAGCGCTCGATCATTCCCCGCTGGAGGTGACCGGCGATGGTCGTGAGCCGGAGCGCAGTGAGCCTGTCCATAGGGCCGCCAGCGACATGCAGCAGGATGCCGTGCTCTCTGCGCTCACCGTTGAGGCCTCGACGGCCGAAGTGTGGACGCCGCCCTTGTCAATGGCGATTGAGCCGATGGTTGATGCGGAAGAACGCACGATCCAGCCGTCGGTCGTTCCTGAGCAACCGGGCAACCTCACCATCGGCGAAGCGACTGTTCAGGCCCCGGTGGATGAGAGTCCCCCGGTGCCGATGCAAGAGGGTCCGGCTTCAGATGCACCGCCAATAGAGCACCAGGTCCACGTGGATGATCGCGGATCAGTGTCGTCCTCCTTGACCCCTCCCACCGAGTCGCCGCAGATGCCGCCCGCGTTTATCGGAGACGTCTCACACTGGCAAACGGGAGAAGTGGCGGTTCAGGTACATCGGCCCACTCCCAGCAAAGGGCAGAACCTCGCCCCTCCGGTTGCTCATCCGGTTGCTCAACGGTTCGAAGACCTGAATGTGAAGTCGATGGACCAGCCGGTTTCCGCGGCCGGAAGGTCAACAGGTGCTCCCATCGCCCAACCGATGGAAGACCAAGATGAATGGATCAAGACTGGAGCCGCGATCCGGTTTACCGAGCCGCTGGCGCCAGCGCCGTTCGTTCCTACCTGGGTACCGGAAGAGGCACCGAGAGAGGAATGCGTTTCAAGCGCGGCCGCGGCAGTCGATTACTTATTTGCCGCCTCAGGCGGCAGTTCCGCGGCGGCGAACACGGAACATGCGGCTCACCCCAAGCAGGGCCGACGGCGGCTCCGTGCGAAGCTCGCGCGCGTGCGGCTCGGCCTCTCAATACTGATCGGCTCGTGCTTTTCCACGACGCGTGCCATGGTTATTTCAGCGCTGGCGTTCGTTTGCTTTGTGGGCACGTTGACGGCCATAGGCCTGGGCGCCGTCGCCGTGACCTGGATGGTGATGGAGGAATCGCCCTCATCGGCCTTCCGCCGCTTCACCACGGTGCCGCTACGAACCCTGTCGGATACCAAGCAGAACGGCTATGTGTTTCTCCTGGGATTTGACGCACCGGCCGGGCAGGACGTGTTCCACCTCGGGCATCAACAACAGGGACAGGGGAAGGATGCCGGCCAGGCTGCGGCTTGCCTCGGCGGCCCGGATAACGATGGGCGCGGTGGCCAGACACAGGGAGGTGCATATGTAGCAAACGAGCTCTTCCGTGCACGGGATCCCGTGGGCGCGATCAGGTCCCGTCGGGATACCATCAAGGCCTGGGCTGGGAAGAACGAGCGGGCACTGGCGCGGTACATACAGTGGCTCGAGCTGCCGTTCGAGGATTGGGGATACGGCGAGGCCGTCAATCCGCCATGCCGCTCCATCGCATTTGCGCATCAGCTATATGTGGCCGAGGGCGTGGTGCTTGGAACCGAGACCGGAATGGCTCGGCTGGAAGCCGATATGGAAGCCTGGAGGACCGTGCTGGCTCAGGCCAGGACACTCTCGTTGAAAACGGTGGCGCTCCGGGCGGTACAAGACGATGCGGCGGTGGCCTCGGGATTCATCATGGATCCGGGGTTCGACGTGAAGATGCTTGGCCGCCTCACTCAAATGTTGCGTCCGCTCGATCCGGCCGAACAGTCCTTGCGATGGCCGATGCAAAGTGAACTAGTGTGGGCCTCGCGACATGTCGAAGCGCAGTTGAAAGCCGAACGCGCAGAAGATCTGCCTCTGTATGCCGTCACGGCCGCCATGCTTCCCTTGCCTCAACAACGCCGATTGAACCTTTACGCGGAATACTTTGAGGCCTCTTCCAAGGCCGGAGACGATCTCTATGGGGTGATGCCGAAGCGCGATCAGTACATTCATGTGCCGGCCCGCAACGTGATCGATTATTTTCGCGATCCCCTTGAGAACCTCATAGGCCTGGAGCCCCTGCCTGAATGGAATCGCTATACCGCACGGCTCGGTGACTTGGATGCCAGGCTTCGTCTCGTCCGGCTGCAAGGCTGGCTGCGGCGCGGTCCGCAGGATGCCGATCTGGCCGGCCGGATCGCCAAAGCGGGGCAGGACTTCTATGATCCCTACACAGGATTTCCCATGCTGGTCAACCGGAAGAAAGCGGCGCTCTACAGTGTCGGCCATGATGGGCGCGATCAGGATGCGGATCCTCAAACCGATATCGTCGTGGGGATTCCAGTCAGTCCGGCGACCGCGGTATCCGCTGAAACGGATGCCGGTTCCCCAGCGCCTCGGTAGCGCGTCGTCTTCCGCTTTTCGCTTTCTTCCCTCATTCCAGTGTTGCCGGGATTCGATTCCAGCCAATGAGTTCGCTTGACAGCGCTCCGGGTATTCCACAGAATCACCGCCACTTGCCACGTTCCCGGCTTGGTACTGCGTCCCATTGATGGAGGATTTGACGATATGAGAAGCGAGATTCTGTATCCGGGAGCATTTCCGATGGTTCGCGTCGAACTTGCGGCGGGCGAGCACATCAAGGCTGAGTCGGGGGCGATGGTCGCCTCTTCACCGACGGTCGATGTCGAAAGCAAGATGGAAGGCGGATTTCTTGGCGCGCTGTCCCGCAAGTTGCTCACGGGGGAAAAGTTCTTTTTTCAAACGTTGCGGGCCAGTCGTGGCTCAGGGGAGGTGCTGTTAGCGCCCACCGTGCCGGGAGAAATCGTCATTATCGAGCTCGACGGAGTGAATGAGTACATGGTCCAGAAGGACGGATTTCTGGCCGGCGCCGATACCGTCACCGTCGAGAGTAAGATGCAGAGTCTCAGTCGCGGACTGCTCGGGGGCGAAGGGCTGTTTATCTTGAAGATCGGCGGCACCGGCACGTTGGTGCTCAACAGCTTCGGTGCCATCCACAAAATCGAACTGAAGCCGGATCAGGAATATATCGTGGACAATAGCCACCTGGTGGCCTGGTCTGCGACGACGTTCTACAATATTGAGAAGGCCGCCTCCGGTTGGGTGGCCAGCTTTACGTCCGGTGAAGGCCTGGTGTGCCGGTTCCGCGGGCCGGGTGTCGTGTACATCCAAAGCCGGAACCCGGGAAGCTTCGGGTCCTGGATACGACAATTTATTCCGGTCTCCGAGTAAGGACGACCCGTCGCCCCATACACGAATGCCATTCCGAATGATTATCCCCGTTTGCCTCTCATCCTGATTGTCCTTATGAAGGCTAACGCCCTTTGTTTCGGTGACGACTTTCCCGCCAGCGGAGCGCCCTGTCTCGTGCAGATCGCGGAGCACGGGCTCAGCCTGATGTTCGGCATAGGGTCGCCCGAGAGCCGGGCGGAAACGGTTTCTTTTTCGGATCTCACCGTCTCCGCCGGTGGGCTTGATCACGACCAACTCGTGCTGAGATGGGACGGCGGACTAGGCGGGCGCACGCTGTACTTCAACCATCCCGATCTCATTCGTGAGTTTCGCCAGGCGGCGCCCGCCCATCTCGACCGTCCCTTCGAGCAGGCGGCGGAGCGCGTTCGTCAGATGCGATACCGGCGGCGCGTGATATGGAGCGCGGTGGGGGGCACCATCGTGACGCTCGTCGTAGGACTGTGGTTCGGGTCTGATGTGCTGGTGGGACTCGCCGTCGACCGGATTCCTGTCGAGTGGGAGCAAAAGCTCGGCGAAGCTGCTTATCGGGACTTTCTCGGCCATCAGGACGTCATGAAGGAAGGACCGGCCGTCACGGCGGTGCAAGAGATAACGCAGCGTCTGACTCAGCAGATTCCGGACAATCCGTACAAGTTTGAGGTGACGGTCGTGAAGAGCGACGTCGTCAACGCATTTGCACTGCCCGGCGGGCACGTCGTCGTCTTCACGGGACTGATCAAAAAAGCGGAGAGCGGTGAGGAAGTCGCCGGGGTGCTGGGACATGAGTTGAACCATGTGCTGCAGCGGCATGGGCTGGAGCGCATCGTGAAAAACGTGGGTGTCATGACGGTGGTCGCAATCATGATCGGCGATCAGCGCGGTCTGGTCGGGCTTATGCGGCAAGTCGGCGTCGAACTGCTGACGCTCAAGTTCGGGCGGGCACAGGAAACCGAGGCCGATCTCACGGGGCTGCAACTGCTCCATAAGGCCAAGATAGACCCGGCCGGCATGATCACCTTCTTTCAACGATTGTCCGAGCATGACGAAGGGCGGGTGGAACTGCTGTCGACCCATCCCATGAGCACCGGGCGCGCAGAGCGTTTGCGGGCGGAATTAACGAAGCTCCCCAAACACACGACGGAGCCGTTCACGTTCGATTACGCGACTATCCGGGCCTCCCTTGGCGTTCAACCAGCTGGGTCGCAATGAGCCGTGCGCGTGCAATCACACTGGGCATCATTGCCGATACCCATGGACTGTACGATCCCGCTGTGGAGCGTCATTTTACGGGCGTCACCGAAATTCTCCACGCCGGTGATATCGGAGCCCCGCTCGTCATCACCCGCCTCGAACAGATAGCCCCCGTGGTCGCGGTGTCAGGCAATGTCGATGAATACGAGCGGAGCGGGCGGCCTCGCCAGCTCATCATTCGCCGAGGCGGAGTGACGATCGGCATCCGGCATGTTCTGTATCAACATGGCAAGTTGGTGAAAGAGGCCAAGGCCTGGCTGGACCACGAGCGACCGGCCATCTGCATCTTTGGGCACAGCCATCGGCCGACGCTCGCGCAGTATGGTGAGACGCTTCTCTTCAATCCCGGCTCCGCTGGTCCAAGACGGTTTTCGCTGCCCCGGGGGATCGGCCTGCTCGTGATTTCCGAGAGGCGGGTCAAGCCATCTCTCATCTCACTGCCGGATAAGGCCGCGTGCTAGCGAAACACGTTGGAACGGATTCCTTTTGTTATTTGCCCGCGATCACGGTGACCATCTCTCAGCCTCCAACAGCCGGTCCTTCTTGCTCCCGTTCAGGAGCGGTATCGTGACGTGGTCGCTCGGGGTGACTCACCCGCGGCCTTGATCAAGGCCTTGGATGACGTCATGTCAGGACTTCCTCTCCAGGCGAAGGGGGAGGATACTCGCGAAGCACCCGCCTGCCGCAGAACCGAATTTTTTCTTCAACTAATTTATAGGAGTGGGCTATAATCCGGCCCAGCGCATTTCGCCGGGCAGTCATACGTAACCAGGAGGAGGAACTATGGTCAAGAAGGTGCTGTTGCTTTCCGTGTCCGTGTTTTTTGGTCTCCAGGCAGGGCTCGCCATGGCAGGCAATCCGGATACCGGTCCCGGCTGCGGCCTTGGCAAGCTGGCCTGGAACGACTACAAAGGTCAGAAGGAAATTGCTCCTCAAGTGTTGATGGCGACCACGAACGGCACCTTTGGCAGCCAGACGTTTGGTATCAGCACCGGGACTTCCGGCTGCACCAACGACGGCAAGATCATGGCTGAACAAAAAACGACGGTGTTTGCCTCGCTGAATTTCGAAGCCCTTTCAGCCGAAATGGCTCAGGGCCAGGGTGAGCATCTGGCGTCTCTCGCTTCCTTGATGGGAGTGCCCGCGGAGAACCAGCCGGCATTTTTTGCGATGACCCAAGAACGCTACACCTCCTTGGTGAAATCCGGCGAAGCCTCGCCGGTGGCGTTAGTCAAGGCTCTCAATGATGCGATCGCCGGTCATCCGGTTCTCGCTCACGTGTCCACTCGCTAAGCTCCACCGCGGGCCCTGGCGCAGTGGCCAGGGCCCTTCTTCGCTCTTCCCCCACACTTTGAAACGTTCACTCCTTGTTGTTCTGTTTCTGTTTCTGGCTCCGTGCGCCGTGGCTCCTGTACTGGCGAGCGACGCCTATTTGGAGGTCCTGATCGATCAGGCGCGGAAGCACCGGCTTGCAGAATCTCGTGAATGGCGCCTCCTGTTGCATTATCGATCGACGCTGTGGGGCGGCTATGAAAGTGAGCAGGATGATCCGGGGTTTTTTCTGTCCAGCAGCGGGAAGACGGACCCGGAGGCCGAACTGCAGGCCACTCTCGGACAGTTTTTTTCTCAGGAGTTGGTCGGCCGGTCTCAGCAACCGGCGCAATGCGCGTTCGTCGCCCGCTATCACTGGCTCAAGGAGCAGTTGGCGTTCGATCCGGCGCGTCTGCCTGAGCAGGCCTGCGACCGGTTCACTCGCTGGTACGACGAATTCCAAGCCGAATCCATTACGCTGATTTTCCCCTCGGCGTTTCTCAACAATCCGGCTTCCATGTTCGGCCACACGTTGCTGCGCGTCGACCAAAAGGGGCAGACCGAGCAGACTCGCATTCTTGCGTATACGATCAACTACGCCGCGGAAGTGCCGAAGGATGCCGGGATCGCCTATCCGGTCAAGGGCATCTTCGGAGGATACCGCGGGTACTTTTCGACCATTCCGTATTACTTGAAAGTTCAGGAATACCGGGACATCGAAAATCGCGACATTTGGGAGTACCGGTTGCATTTCACTGAGGACCAGATGCGTCGGCTCCTGATGCATGCATGGGAACTCGGCAATGCCTACTTCGATTATTTCTTTTTCAAAGAAAACTGCTCGTATCATCTGTTGGCCCTCTTGGATTTTGCGGACCCCACGCTCCATCTGACGGATCAATTTGTTTTTTGGACGATCCCGGCCGATACCGTTCGGCTCATTGCCTCCAAGCCCGGACTGGTGTCGGAGGTGGCCTATCGGCCCTCACGCAGCAACGTGATAAGAAGAAAGCGGGAGTTCCTTTCCTCCGGCGAACGGCGCCTGGCCGAGGCGATCGCGGAAGATTCGGGGAACGTCGCTGCGCCGGCATTGGCTCAGTTGGAAGTCGGACGGCAGACGTTTGTCCTCGATCTCGCCTCAGATTTGTTGCGGTATCGGATCGATAAGAAGGACTCGCCGCCGGAGTTGAAAGAGCGGAACCGGGACGTCTTAACGGCTCGGAGCCGGCTCCGGATTCCCTCCGAACCGTTCACGGTGGTGCCCTTTGCGAAGCAGCCGGAAATCGGGCATCGGACCTCCCGTGCCAGTATGGGGGCCGGCTGGCGGAACGACGATACGTTTGAAGAAGTGTCGGTGCGAGCCGGATACCACGATCTGCTCGACCCCGAAGTCGGGTATACGCCGGACGCGCAAATCGAAATCGCCTCGATTACCGCGCGGCATTACAACGCGGCCGATCAGACGAGAGTCGAGCGGGCGACCCTCGCGAATATTGTGTCGCTTTCTCCGATTGATTCCGTCTTTCGCGCACCCTCGTGGAAGGTGAACATCGGCATGCAGACCATCCGCAACCACGGGTGCCGTCTCTGCAGCAATGGCATATTCAACACCGGTGTCGGCGCCGCCGTGGAATCGCGCTGGCTGAAGAGAGAAGTGTGGTTTGCCTTTGCGGAAGCGGAGGCCAACTACAGTCCTGCGTACGAGGAGCGCCATCGCATCGGCGGTGGAGGCACGGCCGGCCTGCTGGCTGATGTGACGGAGCGGTGGAAGATTATGGCCACGGGCTCCTATTTGAAATTTGCCTTGGGCGAACGGTCGGATGACATCCGCTGGTTCGTTGGATCCCGCGTGACGCTCACCCGCAATTGGGCGCTGCGTCTGGAATATAACCACCGCGATCACGACAATGATGTTGTCTTTTCAGTGCAGGCCTATTTCTAGCCGGGTCCGACGTTTCACCTGCACTCACTGTGTAACCGGCGCCTGTACCGGCTGGACTGGAGCTGCCGCTGGGCGGGGTCGGCGCTCGATGTACTTTTCCTGCGCCTCGTTGGCTTCGATCAGGACTTTTGAAATCGGCGGGGTGTAGCCGTGGATTTCTACAATGCGCTCATCCTGTCCGTAGACGATGCGGGTTTCTTCATCATGTCCTTGGCTCAGTTCGATCAGCGAGTAAATCGGCTCACCGAGGATGCCGATGATCGTCAACCAGGCGTACCCCCACATGACCGCCCGGCCAGGATTGGGCGAATTACCCATCTCGTACTTATAGACCGCCTCTTGTTTTGTGTCGTCCAGTTTGTTGGCGGCGACGGGATGCCCGAATTCTGCTTCCACTTGATTGCGAGGCGCCCCGACGGTGATGTAGTCGAAGTTCGGCTCCTTTTCACCGCTCAGCGCCATCGCAATCGAGCACCCTGATAAAACGACTGCCGCATACAGCACGAATAGGGCCAGGATACTTCTTGTCACGGTGTGTGCTCCTTCGATTCCATTGACACACGGTTTTGCGGAATGGCGATCGCTCTTATAGCTGAGTCGTCGCTCTTCGGCAATATGGACCATAGCGCGCGTCTTCCCATCGTCCGTGAGATTCGAGGGCTAGTGCGCCCGGATCCATTGGTGGTATCGTGACCCTGCCGCAGAGCCGGTTCCATGTCCCTCTCAGAAAGATTGAAGTGAACCTCCTCGATCAGGTCTTTCTCTATCATCCCGGTTCCTGGGAGGACAAAGACTGGCGGGCGATCAGCCGCTTGCCGCTCCAGGACGCCTGGTTTCCGGCCGCCGATGGCGCGCGCCTCTTCGGGTGGTACGTCGAAACGGCGGCGACGAGCCCCGTCCTGCTCTGGTGCCATGGCAACGGGGGCAATATCATTCATCGGCTCGACAATCTTCGCCGCCTCTACGAATTAGGATTTTCCGCCTTGCTCTTCGATTATCGAGGCTATGGCAAGAGCCAGAAATTGCTGCCGAGCGAATCGGGGCTGTATCAAGACGCCCTGGGCGCGTACGACTATCTCACGCGGACGAGGCGGATCCGCCCGGAACGAGTGATCTGTTTCGGACGGTCGCTGGGCGCGGCGGTCGCCGGCGAGCTGGCCACGCAGAAGCCTGCCGCCGGGCTGATTTTGGAGTCGCCGTTCCCTTCCGTCGAAGCGATCGCCCGATTCTATTATGGCGGGCTGCCGGTGCACTGGTTGCTCGGCGGGGAGTATCGCTTGATCAATCGGCTCCCGCAGCTGTCATTGCCCAAACTGATCATCCACGGCAACCGGGACCATATCATTCCGGTGCAGTTCGGCCGACAGGTGTTTGACATAGCCAAGCCGCCGAAGGAGTGGTATGAGATCGACGGCGCCGATCATAACGATACGTATGTGGTGGGTGGAGCCGCCTATTTTCGCCGGATCGCCGAGTTTGCCCGCCGCGTGCTCAGTCGCTGATCGCAGCCGACGCGTCCTGAAAAGAACGTTTGGTGATTCCGTCAAGTTTTGATACAGTGCGACTCGCTCAGCAGGCCGGTGTCGGAGGAATCGAGATGTTCGCGGACGCATGATGATCCAGACGGGCGGTGTGACGACCGATCAGCGAAAACCTCGCTATGGAGTGCTTGTCGTTGTTGCGTTGATATGGCTTAGCGGCTGCGCGGGCCGGAACGGCGCGGTCACGCTTCCGGCATCCTCGCAGGAATTACCCCCCATCAGTTCCACCAGTTCTGCTGCCCAGGCAGTGGCATCCTCGAAGGCGACTTCGGCGGCGGCCGAGCCGGGCGTTCCTGAATCAGTGTCTGACGACTTTGATCCCTTCGCGACTCCCGGCGAAGAAGGCTTGGATGAATACGACCCCTGGGAGCCGGTCAATGCCAAAGTCTTCGAGTTTAACCGCCAGTTCGACAAGTGGATCCTCAAGCCGGTGGCGAAGGGATACAATTTTGTCGTGCCCAATCCGGTTCAAGTCGGCGTGAGCAATTTTTTCTACAATCTCCGGTTCCCGCCACGATTCCTCAATAATGTCTTTCAAGGCAAGGTGAAAGGCGCCGGGATTGAAGCCGGGCGCTTTCTGGTGAACTCAACGGTGGGAATCGGGGGCCTGATCGATGTGGCCCAGCATCTGGACCTCAAGACCCCCGAAGAGGACACGGGGCAAACGCTGGGCTTCTATGGGGTGGGACCGGGACCGTATGTCGTCCTGCCGCTACTGCCGCCGTTTACCGTGCGGGATCTCGTGGGCTATGTCGGCGATATCTTCATGAACCCGATCAATTGGCTGGTGGCGCCGCTCATCGAGGTCGAGGGCGTTCCGTCCGCCATCCCGCATAAAGACCGGACCACCACGACATTCATCCAGACCGGCAGCCGTGTCTTCGAAATCGTGAACGACCGATCTCTGAACCTTGAAAAATTCCAAGGGGTGGAGGAGGCGACCCTGGACCTCTATACCGCTGTCCGGAACGCGTACTTGCAACGGCGCGCCAAGGCCATCCAGGAATAAAACGTCCAACGAGGCCCGATTATCCCGGTCCGATCACTCCCAGTTGGCGCCCCACCGACGCAAAGGCCGTCAGCGCTTTTTCCAATTGCGCGGGCGTATGCGCGGCCGACATTTGCACACGAATGCGCGCCTGACCTTTCGGGACGACCGGATAGCTGAACCCCACCACATAGATGCCTTCTTCGAGGAGCCGATCCGCCATGGTGGAGGCGAGGCGTGCGTCGCCGAGCATCACGGGGATGATCGGATGTTCACCGGGCACGAGCGTGAACCCCAGTGCGGTCAGACCCGACCGAAACAACCGGGCGTTGTCACGCAATTGCGTCCGAAGCTCGTCCCCCTGTTCCACGAGTGTCACCGCCCGACAAGCCGCGGCCGCGATGACGGGAGGAACCGCGTTGGAGAACAGATACGGCCGGGAGCGCTGCCGCAACAACTCGATAATTTCGGCGCGTCCGGACGTGAAGCCGCCGGCGGCGCCGCCCAAGGCCTTTCCAAGGGTGCTGGTCACGATGTCGACCCGGTCGGCCACGCCGAAGTGGGCCGGCGTGCCACGCCCCTTCGGGCCCAGCACGCCGGTGGCATGACTGTCGTCCACCATCACGACGGCTTCGTACCGATCGGCGAGGGCCACGATATGGTCCAGCTTGGCCGAATCGCCGTCCATGGAAAAGACGCCGTCGGTGGCGATCAACCGGAGACGGGCCGAGGCGGCTTCCCGCAACCGCGCTTCCAGCTCCACCATGTCGCTATGGGCATAACGCAGGCGGGTTGCTTTGCAGAGACGGATGCCATCGATGACGCTGGCATGGTTCAACGCGTCGCTGATGACGGCGTCCCGCTCGTCCAGCAGCACTTCGAAGAGACCGCCATTGGCGTCGAAACAGGAACTGTAGAGAATCGTCTCCTCGGTCCCGAGAAACGCGCTGATCGAGCGCTCCAGCCTTGTATGGAGATCTTGCGTCCCGCAGATAAAGCGCACGGAGGCCATCCCATATCCGTGGTGCCGGAGGCCTTCAACGGCCGCTTCATGTATGGCGGGATGGTTCGCGAGCCCCAGATAGTTGTTGGCACAGAGATTCAAGACCGAACCCTCAGCCACGCGGATTTCGGCATCCTGCGGTCCGAGCAACTGCCGCTCGCGCTTATAGAGTCCGGCCGATCGAATGTCGGCCAGTTGCTGATCGAGCACTTTTTTAAGCGACGAGTAGGCCATTAGGGTTCAGTTACGGCTTTTTTGTGCTCCAGCAGGTGCTCGAAAAGGTCATCCAACAAGGCCGCAGGTGATGCACGAACCGCAGCGTACCCTTGGGTACGTTGGGGTGCGCGACGCGAGGAATAACGAGCATTATGTTTGTGCACGGGCGCGAGATGGTGAGCGCCCCGTGTCTTTTGCCGAGAACGAAGTTGGAGACATTTTTTCAGCACCTGTTTAGGGAATCAGGACCACCTTTCCGCACTGGCCCGATTGGATCAACTCAAAGCCCTGGGCAAACTCCTGCATCGGAAAGATGTGCGTGACGACCGGGCGAATATTCAGACCGGCCTTGAAGAGCCCGGCGAGACGATACCAGGTCTGGAACAGCCGCCGGCCCGTCACCCCATAAACACGAATGCCTTTAAAAATGATTTCGTTGGGCAAATCGAAACAGACAGGTCCCGTGGGAATGCCGAACAAGGTGACCCGACCGCCGTTCTTCACAGCGCGAAAGGCTTGATGCATGGCGGCCGGGTCGCCGGACATTTCCAACGCGGCATCCACGCCGTCTCCCCCGGTCAGGTCCCGAATCACCGTGGCCATCGCCTCCGCGCCGTCCGTACGGACATTGAGCGTATGATCGACGCCGAGTTGTTTGGCGAGCGCCAGTCGATAGTCGCTCACGTCGGACGCGATGATCAAGGAGGCGCCCGCCACACGGGCGACCGCCGCGGCAAAGAGGCCGGTGGGCCCGCATCCGGTAATCAACACCGTCTGTCCGGGCAGATCCTCGGCCAGCGCGGCGTCCACCGCATTGCCGAGCGGTTCCTGCAGGCACGCGAATTCAGGAGCGAGGTCGGGAGAGGTCTGCCACAACAGCCCTTCGGGCAGTGCCACATAGCCGGCATAGGAGCCGTCCCGATCGATCCCCAGAATCTTGTAGGATTTGCAGACATGCGCTTGTCCGGTGCGGCATTGAAAACAGCGCCCGCAGGTCAGGTGCGACTCGGCGGCGACGTAGTCGCCGACCTTCACCAAGGAGACGTCGCGTCCGACTTCCACGACATGGCCGCAAAGTTCATGGCCGATGATCCGCGGCGGTGCGATCCGGCGTTGTGCCCAGTCGTCCCAGCGGTAGATATGCGCATCGGTCCCGCATAACGACGTCGCGGCTACTTTCACCACCGCGTCCCCTGGACCCGGGGTGGGATCGGGCCAGCTCGTCATCGTGAGGCCCGGTGCCGCGGTGGTTTTGACAAGTGCCCGCATGAGCCATTCTAGCGTATTCTTTGCGCCCGATCATCTGTGGACCCGGAGTAAAAAAATCGGTTGCAGAGCCTTCAACGGGATCAGTAGGATGGCGCTATGGTGGCTCGAGCTTCCAACCGGGTATTTGTGATCGCCGGTCTGCTCGGGTCCCTTCTCTGGCCATCTTTCTCGCCGTCCCTCTACGCAGCGTCCTCCACAAGCGTCCAGGCCACCGCCGGCAAACGGTGGGTGGCTTTTGACCTGGGCAATCCTGATGCTTCCGGCGAGATCCCCATCGGTCAACCGGTGGAGCTTTCTATGGCCGTCGGCGGCGTGACACAGGGGCATGCCCCCCTGGTGGCCATCTGTGAATCCATCCACTTTGAGCGGCAGCTGGTGCTTTTGGAGCCGGATCCCGAGTCGATGGTCCTGAAGGGCACCGTCAGTCTTGAGCCGATTCCCCAGGGCAAGTTATCGGTCATTCCCAAGGTTGCGCGGATTCAAGTGACGTTCGCCCGGTCACAAAAAGACAAATTGGAGCGGGTGATGACGCGGATCGTGTATGTGACGTTGGGGGAGCAGAGTCCTGGCAGTGATACGAAAGACTCCAAAGAGTCGGTATTTCCTGCAAGCGGAGAGAGCGGGGAAGGAGAGACGCAAGAGGAAGTGCAACCCGACGTCAAGCCCCTGCCGACCGGACCGATGGTGGAGGAGGATCTCATGCCTCTTCCCGCGCCCGGTCGAGGCGCGGCGTACTGGCATGAGATCAGCTCACTGGTCAGCCGGAGCTGGAGCCGCGCCGCCCGGCGGGTGCGTCACTCGCCGTCGAGTGAGACCGTCCGAGTACGGTTTCGGCTCTATCCCAGCGGCCGTGCGCAATTGATCGAGATCGAGAAGGGATCCGGCGCGCGAGAAATCGATGAAGCGGGCATTTTTGCGGTGGTGCATGCTCAGCCCTTTCCTCCATTTCCCGAGAGTGTGGGTTCGGAGCCGGTCGACGTGCACGTCCGTATGCGGACCGGGGCGAAAGCCGGCCCCCAGGATCCTCAATCCGTGAAGAACCCTCCGGGGCCCACTTCCCCTTCGGCCCCGGTGACCCCGCAAAAATAAGATACGGCACAGGAGGAGACTCAATGGCAGCACGGGTGTGGGCAATGTGCGGCGTGGTGTGTGGACTGGCGATTGTGGCCCCGGCGATGGCAGGGGCGGAAACGGCGCGGTGGGAGGTGGATCGGGATCACTCGATCATCGAGTTCCGGGTGGCCCACATGGTGGTGTCCAAGACAGCCGGCCGGTTTACGGATTACAGCGGTGTCGTGGAGATGGACCCCGAGGCCAAGACCTTTACAGTGATCGAAGCCCGGATCGGTACCGCCTCGGTCAATACCAACCAGGAGAAGCGCGATGCGCATCTCCGCAATGCCGATTTTTTCGACGCGGAACAATATCCGTTCATGACCTATAAAATGAAGAGCTATCAGAAGCTTGGCGACGGGTATACCGCCGTCGGCGATCTCACGCTCCGCGGTGTGACGAAAGAGATTCTGCTCACCGGAAACTTTAACGGTGTCACCAAAGATCCTTGGGGCAACCAGCGAGCGGGATTTCATGCGGAAGGGAAGCTGAACCGGAAAGACTTCGGCATGGTCTGGAACAAGACTCTGGATAGCGGCGGGCTGGTGGTGGGCGACGAGGTGCACATCCGGCTGGACATCGAGTGCGTCAAGGCCAAGAAAACCTCGTGAAGCGCGATGGTCTGTCTGGTTGTTCGTCTATCTTGTCAATTGGGGTGGGCCAACAGACCAGACGGATCAGATAGACCAGAACTTGCCCCTGACCCATGCCATTAGCCTTTCCCATTAGACCCCTGAAAGCTGAGGGCTGAAGGCTGACTATGAAGGCGATGGTGCTGAACCGGACCGGCGAAATTGCGAGCCACCCGATGGCCATGCAGGACCGTCCGATCCCGGAGCCGGGCCCGGGCCAGGTGCTGGTGAAGGTGCATGTTTGCGGGGTGTGCCGAACCGATCTCCATGTGGTGGAAGGAGAGCTGCCGGACATCGCGTTGCCGATCGTTCCCGGCCATGAAGCGGTGGGCACCGTCGCCCGCCTTGGGCCGGGCGTGACCGGGCTGCAACCGGATGATCGAGTCGGGATCGCCTGGCTGCAAGGCACGTGCGGCCGGTGCGGTTTCTGCTCAAGCGGCAGAGAAAATCTCTGTCTGCGGGCGCAATTCACCGGCTACCAGGTCGATGGCGGTTATGCGGAGTATGCGGTTGTGCCGGCTCGGTTTGCCTATCCCATTCCTCCCGTCTTCTCCGATGAGGAAGCGGCGCCGCTGCTCTGCGCCGGCATTATCGGTTATCGAGCCCTCCGGTTGAGCGGGATCAAGCCGGGGCAGCGCCTCGGGCTGTATGGGTTTGGCGCCTCGGCCCACATCGCCATTCAAATTGCGCGCTATTGGGACTGCGAGGTCTACGTCAGTTCTCTGAGGAAGGCGCATCAAGACCTGGCCAGGGCCTTGGGCGCCCACTGGGTGGGAGGCGTGACAGAGAGACCTCCCGTGCAACTCCAGGGCGCGATCATGTTTGCGCCGGCGGGCGAACTGGTCCCGCCCGCTCTCCGAGCCTTGGAACGAGGCGGGACGCTCGCCTTAGCCGGCATCCATATGTCGCCCATTCCCGCGCTCGATTATGATCATGAGGTGTTCGGCGAGCGGGTGCTCCGCAGCGTGACCGCCAACACCCGGCAGGACGGGCTCGACTTACTCGATGTCGCCGCCTCGATCCCCATCAGGCCACATACCCTGCGGTTCACGCTGGAGCAGGCCAACGAGGCTCTTCAGGCGCTCAAAGCCGGCACCTTTCAAGGCGCAGCCGTGCTCGCTATGTGACCTGCCACCCGGCCCCACCGCTATGATAGAGTCACCGGCTATGTCTCGTCTCGTGTGGATGATCATCGTTACTCTGGTGCTGCAGGCGGGCGTCCCGGCCTGGGCCCTCGAATTCACCGCGGACCGCATCACGAAGATGGATGGCCGCACCTCCAAAGCCCATATTTACTATCGCGACGACATGTGGCGCATCGAACATCACGCGATGGGTCCGGTGGGCGTCAGCATCGTGCGCAAGGACAAACAGGTCGTGTGGCTGCTCCTGTCGCGCATGAAGCACTTCAAGACCGTGCCCTACAGCGCCGAGCAGGATCTCTTTGTGACGGAACGGCTGGAAGGGGAAGTCTCGCGCGAAGAGATCGGACGAGAGGCTCGCGAAGGACACCCGACCGTGCTCTACGAGGTCACCACCCAACAGGGGGAGCGGACCGAGATGTATTATCAGTGGGTGGCTACGGACATTCATTTTCCCATGAAGTTGGCGAAAAAAGACGGGAGCTGGATTGTCGAATACCAGCATGTGAAGATGCGGGCGGTTTCGGACTATTTGTTCCAGCTGCCGGTGAATTTTCAGCCGCTCGAAGACTTCAAGAAGGACACGGATTCAGAGCCACAACCGGACAGGTAAGTCACAAGGAGGCGAGCGTGCCAAGGGGAACTATCATTGCGGGTGCCATCATTGCAGGATTGGTGGGAGCGGGCGGACTGGTTCGAGCGATGGATGTCGGGGACGTCAAGCAGGAGTGGACCGCCGCAGGCCGGCAGCTCGCCGCCGAGCGCATCAAGCTGCCGGCCTACGACGAGATGGTCCGGATTCCCGCCGGGCCCTTCCTGATGGGCAGCGACAAGAAGGTCGACAGGAATTCGTATCTCGTCGAGTTTCCCCAACATACGGTGACGCTGGACGCCTATGACATCGACAAGTATGAAGTGACGACGGTGCAATATCTGAAATTTGTGCTCGCGACCAACCGTCCGCCGCAGGTCGACTGGAAATTCGACGGGGGCAATTTTCAGGAGACCATGGCGGCGCATCCGATCATGCATGTCAGTTGGTACGATGCCGACGAATACTGCCGGTGGGCGGGCAAGCGCCTGCCGACGGAGGCCGAGTGGGAAAAGGCGGCCCGCGGCGATAAGGACGGGCGCATCTATCCTTGGGGCAACGAGATGGCCGGTCTGTCGCGCGCCAACTATGGGCGCGGCGGGCTGTCGGGGCCCGTGCGGGACCGGCCTGAACGGCTGCTCCTCTATCCGCCGATCATCTCCGTCTTCAAGTATGACAATGCGGTGAGCCCCTACGGCGTCTTTCAGATGGTCGGCAATGTGGCCGAGTGGGTGGCTGATTGGTACGATAAAGATTATTACAAGACGGCGCCGGATCGGAATCCTAAAGGGCCCGACAAAGGCAGCCAGAAGGCCTTCCGTGGCGGCGGCTGGGTCGACAGCACGCCGAGCGTGCGCGTGTCGCAACGCAACGGCACCGATCCCAAAACGACCATGAACTGGCTGGGGTTTCGCTGCGCGCGGGATGCGCAGCCCGCGCCCGGGCAAAGTTGACCCCGCTGCGGGTTTCGAATGCGGTGCCGTGTGAACGCCGCGGCATAAATGCAAGCGAGCCGTCGTCCGGCGTGAGCACGGGATAGTTTCCGTGACCGGCCAGAAAGACTCTATGTGGCAGCGTGGGTCGAGCTCGATACTGTTTAAAGTCGGTCTGGTGGTGGGCGGGCTCTCCATGGCCTTCGGCCTCTTGCTGCTGATTACGTCCCACCTCACGGGGCAATTGAGCGGGATGAGCAAAGCCATCGAACAGGCTGGAGCGGAGCGCATGCGCGTGTACAAGCTCGCCTCCCTGATCCAGCGCCTCTCCGGTTCCGTCACCGGCCCACAAGAGGACGTGATCAGAAACGAGATGGCGGAGTTGGAGCGGGTGTTGGAAGGGTTGCGTTTCGGCACCCGCGAGGATGGCTCCGTCTCCGGCCTCGGCTCGAAGCTGTCGGAGCGGATGGAAGTCCTGCACCGTCGTTGGTCCACCGAACTGAGGCCTGCGTTGGAACGAACGTTAGGATCGACCGGTGACCATGTGGCGGGGCGACAACAGGAGTATCTCGCCGCGGCCGATCCCTTCGTCACGGATATGGATGATCTGGTGCAATCAATCGAGCAGGAGTTGGCGGGCCGCCTTCAAACCCTGTACCAATTGCAGATTGCTTTTTTCCTGACCTCGCTCGGCTTGACGGTTGCGGCGCTCGTGTTTCTCCATCGGACCATCCGTGGACCGCTCACACGACTCACCGAGGGCGCCGAGCACATGGCCGCCGGGGAACTGCACACGAAGATCCAGGTCCATACAAAAGATGAGCTGGGGCAGCTCGCCCGGACCTTTGAACGCATGGCCGAGACGATTCAGACCCATATCGAGGAGATGAAGGCGTTGCACGCGACCGGAGAAGAAATAGGGATGCTCGAGCCCGGTGGACTCGAAGGGGTGCTCCGACGGATCGCCAATCGTGCCACGGAATCGTTGCAGGCCGATCTCGCGGTGCTGATGGTCCGCCATCTCACCATGGATTGCTGGCTGGTCGAAGCGGCGTCGGGAACGGCGTTTGATCGGATTCGTGAGCAGATCATGCTGTTTGAGGAAACCCCGTTCTCCAATCAGGCGTTTGAGACCAAACGCCCCGTCGTCGTCACCGACCTCTCCGAATATGCCGATCGACCGGTGCGCTTTCGCGATCAGTTCGGCGCCAAGAGTTATATGGCGGTCCCCATGGTGGGGCCCCATGAATGCCACGGCGTCCTGGTGCTCTTGAATATCAAACGCGTGCGGACCTTCACGGAGTGGGACATCCAGCTGGCCCAGCAGTTCGCCTCCTATGCGGCCGTGACCATGGAAAATGCGCGGTTGTTCGAGGCGGTGGAATCCGAATCACACACGTTACGGGCAAAGCTCCAGGCCATCGAGCGCAATGTCGCCGAGCTGATGCACGAAGTGAAAGCGCCGGCCGGCCGGGTGGCGGAATTCGCCTCCTGGATCGAACGGGATTATGCGGGGCGGTTGGATCGGAAGGGTGTGCAGTATCTCACGTGGATCAAGAATGAAGGCAAAGACCTCGCCGCGCTGGCCGGGCGCACGCTGGATCTCGCGCGAATCACGCACGAACCCTCGCCCATGGAAAGCGTGGACGTGGATTCGGTGGTGCGCGAAGTGCTGGCCCTGTTGGAGCCGGAGCGTGTGAAACGCCGGATTCGCGTCACGATCGCCCCCGACCTGCCGCGCCTGGGATGCCGGCGCATTCATGTCAAACAGGTGTTCGACAACCTCATCGGCAATGCCATCAAATACATGGGCCCTCAGCCGGACCCCCACGTGGAGATCGGCACGATGGACAGCAAGCGCGGCGTTTTGTTCTACGTGCGCGACAATGGCATCGGGATTGATCCCTCGATGTTCGACCGTATTTTTCTTCCTTTTCAGCGTGTCGCTGCGGAAGACATACCGGGGTCGGGTATCGGTCTGTCGATCGTGAAAACCGTGGTTGAGCAATACGAAGGCGAGGTCAGTGTGGAATCGACGCCCGGGGCGGGCAGCACCTTCTATATCCGTCTCCCGGTGTTGTCCAGGGCTTCGCCTCATCCTCTGCCGGCCAACGACCGCGTCGAAGCCGTGTGACGGAAGGCCCGCACCGTGGACCACTGAATAACGAGGAGTGTTCGAATGTACAGCACCACAGACAAAGTCTTTACCATTTTGCTGGTGGAGGATAACGGAGGAGACGTCGAAATGTTCCTCCGGACCGTCGAAGAGGAATTGCCTCGGCGGGACGACGAAGAGGTGGAGCTCGTCATTGCGGCGCGGGCCGAAGGCGGCCTGCAGATCCTGAAGGAACGGCGCATCGACCTCGTCATTTCCGACGTGCGTCTTCCGGGGATGGGCGGCATTGAGCTGCTGCAACGGGTCCAAGCGATGGACCGACGCATTCCGGTCATTATGATCAGCTGGGTCGACACGGTGGATATTGCCGTCGAAGCGATGCGCTGCGGCGCCTTCGATTACGTCACGAAACCCTTCGAGAAGCTGGACCTGGCGGCGCGCATCCATCGGGCCATGCGGATTTCTGAAATCCTGTACCGCTACGAGCCCGCCCGGCAGGCGGAGGGTGTGCCCTTTACCGACCTGGTCGGCGTCAGTCCGGCCTTCCAGAATGTCGTCGCCATGATTCAGGGTGCGGCGCAGGTACAGTCCACCACCCTGATTATCGGCGAGACCGGCACGGGCAAGGAAATGATCGCGCGGGCGATACACGAACGCAGCGACGAGCGGAACGGTCCGTTCCAGGTGGTGGATTGCACCAGTTTCACGGAAGGCACCGCCGACAGCGAACTGTTCGGCCATGTTCGAGGCGCGTTCACCGGGGCGGTGGCCGATAAGCTGGGCCTCATCGAACATGGGATCGGCGGGACGGTGTTTTTGGACGAGATCGGCGACTTGCCGCTTCCGCTCCAGACCAAGCTGCTGCGTGTCCTGGAGGTCGGGGAAGTACGGGCGGTGGGCAGTGTGCAACCGAAGAAGGTCAGCGTGCGCTTCATCGCCGCGACGAATCAGGAACTGACAGAAAAGGTCAAGCGGAACGAATTTCGAAAAGACCTGTTCTTCCGGCTCAACGTCATGGCGATCAGGGTGCCGCCGCTGCGCGAACGGACGGAGGACATTCCGCTCATCGCCCGGCACTTCATCGCCCGCTACACCAAAGAATTCGGCAAGTATGTGGACGGGCTCCATCCGTCAGCCGTGACGGAACTCGTGGCCTATCCCTGGCCGGGCAACGTCCGGGAATTGCGCAACGTCATCGAGCGGGCCGTGATGCTCGCCAAAGGTGATCGCATCAGCCGCGCGGACGTGCTGGGCCTGCTGCAGGTTGTGGATCCCTCCCAAGGAGCTCAGGAAGACTACCTCGCTTTGCCGTATGCCAAGGCCAAGGAGAAAGTCTTGGAAGAGTTCAGCCGGCGCTATATCAAAGCAAAACTCGACCACCATCAGGGCAACGTCACCCACGCCGCAAATGAAGCCGGTTTGCCGAGATCATACTTTCACGAAATCATGCGCCGGTATTTGAAAGAGAACTGAGCCGGATGTCACTGTTTCCTGACACCGGCCGCTCCCATTCAGCATAAACCCCGCGACTAGTCTGCAGATTCGCTGAACCGCCGATGGTGTCATTCATTACTGACAGTGCAAGTCATTGTATTCATTGATGATAGTTGCATCGCTGCACCGTTGGGTCAGTAGAATCTAACACCTTCATTTTTTCCCCTGCCATTTCGATTGTTCCTGCTCCATAAGTCATTGATTCCGCACAATTTATTTCTCGCCATGATGCTCATGAATAGAACGCCTTTGGCATGGGCCTTGTACTAGTGCTTGCGCCATGCGGAGCCAGATTGGAGGCCAGTCCGTCAAAAATATCGGATGAAGGGAGGTGGGAGAGAGAGTGGGCGGTAGTGAGAGAAGGAAGCGTGGGCTTGGGGACAAGCCCTCAACTTTAGGAGGTGTCACTCATGTTTTTGTCACGTCGGCAATTTTTAAAAGTGTCCGTGGGGACCGTCGCCGCGGTGGCGGTGGCGGACAAAGTCCTGGCGCTGACCGCGCTGCAGCCGGTCATCGAAGTCGGGAACCCCTTGGGCGATTACCCGGACCGGTCGTGGGAGCGGGTCTATCACGATCAGTACCGGTACGATTCCTCGTTTACCTGGGTGTGTTCTCCCAACGACACGCACGCCTGCCGCATCCGGGCCTTCGTCCGGAACGGTGTCGTGATGCGGGTTGAGCAGAACTACGATCACCAGACCTATGAAGACCTCTACGGCAACCGCGGGACGTTCGCGCACAATCCGCGCATGTGCTTAAAGGGGTACACCTTCCACCGCCGCGTATACGGCCCCTACCGCTTGAAGGGACCGTTGATGCGGAAAGGCTGGAAGGCCTGGATGGACGACAGCTCCCCCGAGCTGACGCCCGCCACCAAGCGCAAGTACAATTTTGACAGCCGCTTCCTGGATGACATGCTGCGCGTGTCGTGGGACACGGCCTTCACCTATGCCGCCAAGGCCATGATCATCGTGGCGACGCGCTACAGCGGCGAAGCGGGCGCGCGGCGGCTGCGCGAGCAGGGCTATGCGCCGGAAATGATCGAGATGATGAAGGGGGCGGGCACCCGCTGCTTCAAGCACCGCGCGGGCATGCCGGTGTTGGGCATCATCGGCAAGATGGGCAACACCCGGATGAACGGCGGCATCAATGCGCTCTTGGACACCTGGATTCGCAAAGTGAGCC
>CBDIWP010000038.1:0-152917 GCA_965285945.1 uncultured bacterium
CATCCGGGCGTACATCGCCTACACCAACGAGCAACCCAAGCCCTTCGTGTGGACGAAAACTGCCGATGAGATATTGGCTAGCGTGGCTCGCTTTTGTCGACGGACTTCTGACTCAGGACACTAGCGAGGGTTGTTCAAAATCGAATTAGTAGCACTGGCGACGGAGATAGGCGGGACAGGTTTTTTCGGGAAGAGGCGTCGGATCTTGATAATGATAAAACTGGCCGGACCGATATTGCGGAGTAGGCTCGTCTGCGTACATTAGGTTGTCTTCGAGATCCGACCGAGAAGGAATTGAATCGACACATGCGACAGGGTCGGATTGCTGTGCGCAATACGAATAGAACTGAGTTTGCTGCCAGGTCATGGTCTTCAGGAGCAGGAGGGAGATATAGAGCTCGCCGAGTCCCATAGGCTCATGGTAGCCCGGTCTTAGGTAGCGTGCAAGGACGGTCGCCGATTACTTGTCCGGGCGGGAGATTTGCGGAATAACCACAGACCGGGGCCCGACGAATCCGGCCGGTACCAGGCAGCTGGGTTTAGAGGGGTATGTGACGATTTTGCTGATCGAGGGAGATTCTTCCATTGTCCAAACCCCAAGGCCGCGGCTATCCGTGCGTTCAAGTGAGCGGGCGGCAGTGTCAGGATTTCGTCAGTGCAAAACCTCTATTCAGGCTGGGCAGTCATGGTGATTCTCGCCGTTCAGTATGAGGCCAAAAGTCGGTTGCGAGAAAGATCGCGTCGTCCCCGCGGTCCAAGATGTAGACCTTGGCGCGGCCGTTAGCATACTGACAGTGTAGCCCGAGCAATCCGTACGGTGCGAGTCGTGAACTGACCGCGACTTCTAGGATCTGCTGAACCGTCATCTGCTCGAGGAAAGCTTTGACGACATAGCCCTCGCTAAAACTGAGTGTGCAGGGGAAGGGCTGCCAGGCGAGGGTCGCAAAGACAGAGGCGAGCTGTGCTTGCTTGTCCGCCGTAAACGACGATCCCCGTTGAGTCCATGTACGTGTGAAGGTGACCTGCGGTGGCGTGTCTCCTGACATGGCGGATACCTCTCCGAGCAGAGGAAGGGGCAGTTACAGAGGACAAGGCAAGAGGGGATAGGGCGTCGGCAGCCAATGGGTATTGATCCAATCCCGTTCGCCTTCGATCGCGAGATCGCGGGTTGCAAAGGGACCGAGGATCGGCCCTTTGACAGGTTCGAGATTCGCCAGCCATTGCCCATCGGTCTGCTGGGTGAGAAACGAGGCGCGTTGGACGGCAGAAACGCCGGCCTCCACGACCGACTTGAGCATGTCATCATAGATGAATCGCACCGTACCGTCGGGCGCGATGTTAATGCTGTGCAACTTGGGTGTGCTGCTGCTCATGGTCAAAGTACTCCGGTTTGAATTCCGTGTGCGAGACCTGGCCTAAGGCCTTGGCAAGGATGTCGGAGAGCGTCCCACATGCCGCCCCTTGCCCTCCGATGACTTCAACCGTGACATTGCCGGTTCGTTGAATGACGACGCGATATTGTTCGGCCATCCGTGCTCCTTACTGCGCAAAGGTTAAAATCAGCGCACCGTTTTCTGCGGTCTGTTGGTCGATGAGGTGATGGTTAACCTGGGCGAATTGGTCCAGGGTGACTTCGAGCGAATAGGCCTGCAGAAGTTTCTGGGCGCCTTCTCCGACGTAGTCGGTGAGTCCGTACCCACGGTTATAGGAATCCCAAAGCAGTGTGTATCCGGGCTGTCCGTCGCGTCTTGTCACCACCCCGATTTCGTAGGCTTGGGCGTTGTTGGGAACGCGGATCGCGTGCTCACAGGCGCCCAGCTCTTCCCGGGTAAAGCCTTCTGGCACTCCTTCTTCCTGGCCGCGATTGCCATACCAGCGATACTGGTGTTGATCGCGGACGAATTCGAGGCCGAGACGGGTGCAAGCCCGGCTGAGCGCGGTGAGGTCTTGAATAAGAAACTGAATGGCAACCACTTTACTCATAGGGTACTCCCTTAGAAGGTTACAGTTGTGCCCATATCGCTTGAGGGGTGGGCAGGTTTTGCTCGAGCTGGGCGCGGGCCCGATCAAACATGGACATCGACCACGGTTCAGCGCGCTCGATGTGTGTAACGGCCTGATTGAAAAACTGCCGGGCGCAGTTATACAGCACGATGTGCCGTTTCGGGGTCAGGCGTTCGTCGAAAACATGAATATTGAGTTGTGGCTGACGCTGGAGTTGTCGCATGGCGTCGAGGCCCACAAAGTTGTCGTTGAAGGCGTTGAGAAACCCGCAGATGATGGGATTTTCGGCTCGAGCGCCTATCTTAAAAAGCAGGACGACGATGATGCACGGCCGGATGAAGAACTGCCCGGCTTTGAGGGTTAATTGCGGTGGTGATCCGAAGAGGGCCAGCGTGTCCGTGTGTACTTTCATGAGCCAGTCGACGCGACGTGGGTCCTGTGGGGTAAGGCCCATGCCGTACAACGCACAGGGCGCAGGTGTTTGTTCCAGGATGGTGCGGTACGTGCTCATAGGTCCTGTCAAGGAAGAGACGAAGTGAGTGCTAAGAACGTAGAGAGAGACCAGCTAGGGACTGAAAAGCGAAATTGGTGGTGGCGTGCTATTGGTAGCGATGTACCCGCGAGGCAGTCAAGGCGGCGTGGGACATCTGGAGGAGCTGGCCTACGATCATAGTGATGGGGACTGTATTCATAATGACCCGCCGAGAGATCCAATGATTCCCGCAATCACTTCGTCATAATGTGTAGGGGCCGAGCCGCTCACACCAGACGTCCCCAATGAAAAATAGTACCTGTGGCCGGCGATCTCCACGATGCGGTCTGCACTCAGTGGAACAAGATTTCAAACACTTGATGTTCCACGGGGCCTTGGTGGGCGGGCAATTCATACACCGTGTGACGTCCGATGGTTTTGCGAAACTCAGGTTTAAGGAAGACTTGGTTAAATGCGGCACGGGATTCAGTCAGGACATCGAGAGAAATGGTCGGCAGGCTTCCGATGACGATAGGGGCCGGGCCCGTCTGGAAACGCCGTTCCACGAGGACGAGCACCCGCGGCAGCGCTTCCCGTTGGGCCGGCTGAAGTGACGGGGTATCTTGGTACCGGGTGAGTTGGAAGGTGCCTGGAAAGGTGAAGCTGAGTTGCGTTGTGGGATCGGTGACACTAAGAGACGGGGGGCCACCTGCGAGGCTAGGAGCGATGGGAAGCATGCCAAGCAAGCAGAGGGTGGTGAGCAGCCCCGCTATGGCGGTCATATCGGCGCTTCCTCAAGTGCTGATGTCGACGCAGCTGGGAGTGGTAATCCATAGGCACGTCGCGCAATCCACTCGTCAACGAGTTTCAGGCGTTCCGCCTCATACTGCGGGAACCGATCGCGGATAAACCGAATGCCGTCTTGTTGGTCCACCCGTCTTTTCGCTTCCAGGACAAACCAGTGGCGTTGATCAGGGGATAGCTGCGCTTCAAATTCTTCTCGTTGGAGCTGCCGGCGCCGTTCTTGTACTTGTTTCATCATTTCCAGCCGAGCTTCCAACCCTGCGAGCTCTTCCTTGAGTTCCGGCGCCTCCGGGTGCACCGGGACCGTAGTGGTGGCCGGGACCCCCACCTTCTGAATCACCTGAGCGACTACGGCCGCGTCATAGTGCAGTCGATAAACCGTGCCCCCAAAGCCCTGTTGAACAACGCTCAAGAGACCGCTCGCGAATAGACGGTGTAATCCATTCCGGCGAATATGCTCGGTGGTGATGCCTGTGGCATAGTGCAAGTGGCTATAGCTTAAAGGCACTGTCTGGTGCGAAGCGATGGGATCCCGGCGGTTGTTGAGATAGTTCAGCAAGGCGAGTTGCTTTGGGTGAAGATGCCGAACGGCCGTAAAGGCATTGAGCACGGCATCCGGTACAAAGCCGCCAGTCATCCGGGCTGCATCGGCAAGAGGGGAAGAGTAGTCCAGCACGCTCACGCCATCCTGAAAAAATTATTAACTGAGTAGTTAATAATTGTAACGGCGCGGAGCATACGCCCTTTACAAGATCAAATGCAAGCAGGTCGTCTGCATTATGACGGCCGTCGTTGTATCGTTGGTCTGGGCGATGCTGTCTGATCTTTCATGTGCTTGGACTTGGCAGTGAGTCGATAACAGATTGGGCACCCATTCTTCCGTTGGACGCGGTACTTGATCGGAACTTGTGTGACGTGTGTAGAATTCCTCAGGCACTGCCACCAGACCAGCCGCGACGATCCGGCCGTCACCTGATCGGGTGTTAAGGGGGCGTTGAAGGTCGGATGCCATTCTTTGCTCAGTTCTGGGTGGCTTTCAGCTAAAGACTGCGTGTGTCTCTGTCTGAACATATATATGGACCCCATGTGGCCGACGCAGTAGGGGCATCCACTCTGTTGTCGGTTATTGACGGTCGTGTCCCAGGCATGGTTCGGATCTTGGGTGCATTGCCACCAGACCTTCCGGCGAGAGCTGAAGGTGACATCGTCGGGTGTCAATGGGGCATTGCGAGTCGGATGCCAGGTCGCCGCGATTTCAGGAGAGACTACGCTTAAGCGTCGTTCGGCTAATGTGCGATGATTGCGGTCGACCCTGGCGAGGCTGCACCGCCGACACCCGGTGCGCTTACTGTAGCGGGAGCGAATGGTGGCTTGCCATTCATGATGCAATCCACACCGCCACCAGGCCCGGTAGACGGAATTCGGTGGGAGAGCATCTAGATGAAGGCCCCGATTTTTAACCGGATGCCATTGAAGCGCGAGATCCGGACGGCGAAGGCTTAACGGTCGAGGCGCCGAGCCTCGGCTCGCAAAGTCGTCGCAGTGCATCTTTAATGGTGTGTTCGTATCGGTCATGGGAGCCCATGACCGTATTACGGCGGGCCGGTGCGGCGATCTACCAGCGTCGGGAAGACGAACGATACCGGCGAAACGGACGCCGGACGGAGGTAGGGGGGGAGTATAAATCTGTTTGAGGGCCGCATGTTTGGCTGGGGACCATCCCAAGAGGGCATAGAGTTAGCAATAGAGTGGGCACATTTGGGTGGTGATTACAGGGGTCGCGCCCATTTGCGGCTTGGCGGGAGACCGCTTTATGATAGTCTGATGAGTCGTCGCCTTGTCCATCGTGGCCGGATTAGACGTGCTCTGCCAGCCTTCCGCGCCCGGCGATTGCCTTCCTCTTAGGCGGAAAGAATGTGAACGACGCGTCCGGTATCCTTTGAGGTTATTGCAGCTCGGCTGATTGGCGGAAGAAGTGGGATCGACGAACTGGATCAAGCCCCCGGCTGGACGTTGGAGCGTCGCCTGGTTCTCCATCCATCACAACCAATATCAACTTTGGTAGTCACCATGCGTCCCGAAACCGAGGTCGTACATGCCATTTCGCTGCAAAGTCCTCTTGGTAGACGATCAGTGCCTCATTCGCCAAGGGCTCCGCATGTTATTGGAGGGGCATTCCTCAATCTGTGTCGTAGGTGAAGCGCAAAACGGGCACGAAGCGATTAAGCAAGTCGCACGCATTCAACCCGACATGGTCATCATGGACGTCGATATGCCGGTGATGAATGGTATTGAGGCCGCACGGCTTATTAAACAGGCATGGCCTCACGTCATTATCGTGGGTCTTTCGGTGTCAAAGGATCCCGCGACACGCTATGCGCTGCTGAAAGTCGGGGCAGTCGAGGTCCTTGATAAGGGACAAGCATCGGAAGAGCTTGAGCGCGCGATACTTCGGCACTCTACCTCTGGCGAGCCGAGAGGGAATCTATAGGTCCGTGCATTTTCTGAGGTCGTGCATCAGCGGAGCCGCGCTTGTATTCCAAGGTCTTAGGTGGAATAGGGTGCGGCCAGCCAAGACAGTTCGGTTTTCCGAGACGCGCCAGGTGCGACTGCAGGCAATCGGTTTACCACACTTGTTGTCCCTCCAAAAGCAGGGTGATTGCTTTGTAGGGACTCTCTCTTTAGACTTTCAGCGATGGAAAGCCAAGACTCACGGTCCGGACGCGCGCGAACCGATAAAGGCCTCAAGGAGGAACGTCGTACCTCGGACGACCACCTTGAGCACGAGATGCAGAGAGTTGAGGAAGACACGACCCGTTCGATTCGCGAGGGTCGAGGAGCCGCAGATGCACAGCGGCTCCAGCATCGGGCCGCAACAGACCAGCTCAACCAGCCGGGGGCAGATAACAGGGGCGTCGTTCATGAACGCCAAACAGCCGACGACGCACGCCATCAAGAACGCGAGGCAGAAGATGAGGCGCTGAGTGACGAGCGCGTCCGGAAGCGCCTCATCATCGAGGCGCTGTTCCAGAAGGAGCGCACAGAAACCAATCTGGCGCTTGCTTCAGAACGAGAATCGCTGGACGCCGCATCGCTCGCCGTCTCCACGCTCTTGTCGGACGAACGCGCTGCGCATGCCCTCACGACCTCGGCCCTCTCTTCTCGAGATCAATATCTGGCCTTCGTGAGCCATGACTTAAGGAACCCGCTTGCGTCAATTCGCATTGCCGCGCGTGTCGTCCGACGGGACATATCGCGAGGCACGCTGAGCATCTCGGCGTTACTGAAACACCTCACCGCAATTGAGCACGGTGCAGCCAACATGGACCGCATGATCGGTGATTTGCTGGATGTCGAGCGCATCGCGCAGGGCAAACTGCATCTCGACGTGCAACCGGTCGACCTGCGTCTGCTGTTACAAGAATGCGACGAGCTCTTTGCTCCGATGGTGACGAGCCAGTCAGTGACCATGACAGTGGATGCCGGGGCCGAGCCGCTCGTAGCCCCCCTGGACCGTGATCGTATTCTTCAAGTGCTCTCGAATCTGATCGGGAACGCCCTCAAGTTTACGCCCGAAGGCGGTCGCATTCGAATGACGGCCCGCAAACTGGAGACTGAGATCGAACTGTCCGTACGCGACGATGGACCGGGCATTTCAGAAGCCGACCAAGCCAAACTGTTTCAGAAGTTTTCTCAACTTGCCTTGATTGACCGCCGGGGCCTGGGTTTGGGTCTCTTTATCGCCGAGTGGCTCGTTCAAGCCCACGGAGGACGCATTTGGGTGGCATCAGAAGTGGGTCAAGGCAGCACCTTCAGCTTCGCCATTCCGATGACAGCACCGTGCTGACGATGCTGACGACCTCGGACGCTCGGAGATTTCGGCGCCCGGATTTCCCCCAAAGAGGCGCAGCCCAGCGCGGTCGGTGAAGCGCTCTATACGCCGTTGATTAGACCTGCCGAAGGGGTGGTCTTGAATGCGCAGCAGATCAAACCAAAGCGGCCAGCATGATCGGCTTGTACAGCGTTGCTAGCAGTTCAACCGCTTCCTGCATACACCTTCCGGTCTCAACTCTTAGACCTTGATGTTGTTCGCCACATTGTTCAGCGGGCGATCACTGGTACCACATCCATGACCGCGGCCAACTTACTTTCCTTTATCACGCTTGTTCATCGATCGTTCGCTACAGGTGCAGGGAACGGAATCAGCAAGAACCTTGTGATCCGCTTCACGATGTCATCAGTTGTCCACAGTTCGTGATGCGCAGCCGTAACTAGAGACCCGTAAGGGTGTCAGCAGCCTGGTGATACGCGGTGGGCAATGTCGACGATGCTGCCGTCACTGTGATCTGGGACCCCATCGATCGGCAGATCTACGGGTCTCACTTGTCGTAGGCGGAGGACCCAGCGAAGTGGCGATGCACTGAAAGGTCGTCAAAATGACAATGCCCTGTTGATGATGCGCGCGGACTTGCAGGAGATCGACGATGCGATTGACCCAATCAGGATTGAGCGTGTAGTCCAATTCTAACTTGAAACTCTGCGGCCATGTTGTGGGGCACAGGGTGATGCGGGGCGAGAAACCTGCTCTGGGGTCCATGTTGAGGGCCCTCTTCTGATCGAAAAATGAGTGAGGGAAGCGAAGCGCACAAAAGCGGACATTGCAGAGACTGCCTTATATTCTCAATAACTTACGCTTCGGTAAGCGATAGCTTAAGGTCTTCAGCCTAATATACGATTAGCCGGGCTAGTATTCCTACGAACGATTTCCGTATCATACCGGTTACTTAGGATTCATTACATCGCCACGAGGGGGTCCGTGATGTCGATGGGAAAAGCCGATTGGCAGCGCGTGATGGATATCGCAGCGCTGTGCGCCGAAGTGAAGACGCTGCAGCAGTTGGATCTCATGGTCCATTCTGTCGGGCGATTAGTTCCTCATGAATTCGGCGCCATCGGCTCCTTCACCACGGCGAACTGTGATCATCTCGAAGTCAACTTCACCACGTACCATCCCGAGTTATCCAACCTGTATGCCGCGGAAGGCTTCCGCTACGATCCTTCAGTCACGTTGATCCAAACGACGAAAGCGCCGTACATCTGCAGCGTGGATAAACCGTATGTGACGCCGCGCCCGATTGAAGAAGTCAAACTCGATTTCGGTGTCCGTACCTGTTTCTCGCTTGGGGTGCGCGGAGAAACCGGCCGATGCACGTACATGGCGTTCAGTAATTTCGATCAACAGGAACAACCCAAGTTGCGGGAGATTCTGGGGCTCCTGGCTCCGCATATCCATCTGGCCTCGATGCGGTGTCGTCCGGAACAAGATGCCAATTATGTGCCGGTCACGGGAGTGGAGTTGTCAAAGAAGGAAGCGGAAGTGGTCAAGTGGCTGTGCGAGGGCAAATCGAATTGGGAGATTGCCACGATCCTGCACACGACCGAACGGGCGGTTCGGTACCACCTTACCAACATCTACGAAAAGCTGGGCGCCGAATACCGCGCGCAGGTCATCGCGAATTATCAGTGGTCGGAGGCTGGTTTGTTGCGCAAAGCGGCGCCGACAGATATTCAGGTCGTTTCGGCGTAAGGGCAACGTCGGAGGGGACCGTGCAGAGCCGTCGTGTCATGCTGACAGGGATAGGAGTGGTCACGCCGCTGGGCAGCACTCTTACAGAGTTCTGGGGAGCGCTCAAAGCGGGCTGTTGTGGGCTCCGTCCCGTTGAGCATCTGCTGCCCGCCGCACCCTCCCATGCGTTAGCCGGCGCCGTCCAAGACTTCGACCGCTGAATCTCTTCCCGTTTACCCGTTCCATGGAAATGAGCCGGAGTGCGCAGCTTCTCGGCGCTGCGGCGTTGATGGCGGTGCGCGATGCAGTCTACGTCACGTAGAGCTGGTCACCGGATCGGCGCAACGACGCCCGCTCGAACGGGCTGCAATCTTCTCGACCGGATTTGGCGGAACCCATAGGTGAGCGCCTCGATGTGCTGCCGGACTACTCCCAAGAACGTCTCTAAGTCTCCTAACCCCTCTCCGGCCCCCTCCTCTCAGGGCTTGATCCGTACTTGTTCAATAGACGCCGTATCCTGTCGCCGGTTATGCACGCCAAATCGGTC
The DNA here is from genome assembly GCA_965285945.1 of uncultured bacterium. Lineage (GTDB taxonomy): Bacteria > Nitrospirota > Nitrospiria > Nitrospirales > Nitrospiraceae > Nitrospira_D. Next base: position 9,394 of record CBDIWP010000038.1, read on the forward strand.
GTCACATCAACTCGGCGACTCCGCGCCGTAAATAGGCTAGGGCCGACTGGCTGGTCCTCCAATGAAAACTGGCAGCTCCGCCAGGCAATTTGTCTCTGTTGTTGGGCAGAGTGCCGAGGCTCACTCATAGAAGAAGGAGACGGATATGGATAAACGGCAGCTCGCGGAGGAATCGGGAATCAGCTGGCCGGGGGGTTCTTTGTCCGACGGTGACGAGATGACGATCCATCCCGGCACGATGACCTTGCGGGCGGCCGCCCAATGTGCCTTTCGCATCATGCGGGTTGCCGCAGATGGGATTCCCGAGGAGGCGATTGCTCAAGCAGTGGCTGAGTATTTTTACGATCATTTTCGGTTGACCGATACGGGCGGGCCTGCCCTGTTGCTCGCCCGCGTCTCGCTGACGGAGCCGCTGTCCTTGGTTGCGCCAGCCCTCCAGACGAAGATGCGCCAACGGCATGCGGGGCTCGAGGACCAGACTCAATGTTGTGTGCTCAGGGGGTCATGCGGCCAGTATGGGGAATGGTGCCGAGTGGCGACTCCAGTGATGGACCAGTGCTTGGTGGTGGAGGACATGGAGTTCTCGTGGGTGCGGCCGGTGGTGGCGCAAGTGCTTCGGGGGCTCGATCGGAATCTGGCAGAAGTGGGGCGGTGGGAAGGGGCAGGCTTGCTTGAAGACTTGGATCGTGTCGTACACGTGGTCCATATCGAAGAAGCCAAGGGGCATCCGCTGCTTCAACGCCAAGGGGAGTTTGTCGCTCAGTACGGCGTGCGGTCGATGATGGGGCTGGGCGGGCGGCTTCCGTCGGGACGCAGTGTGTGTGTTGAACTGTTCTCGTCCGTCCCCGTGGGACCCGAGCGCTTGTCGCATTATCGGGTCTTGGCGCTCAGTGTGTACCTTGCGTTTCTTCGCGCGGACCTCATGACGATCTCGGAGCAAGCCCAGGCAGGACCGGCGAACGCTCAGGCCGTAGTCCTCCAGCATGTTTTGACCGCCAAAATGCAAGGACAGGAACGGATCCTCGCGCTCTACGAACGCGGCGCAGTAGATCAGGCGTCTTTGGCGACTGTTAATGGGGAGGAGCTGCGGTGTCTACTGAATCGACTGTTAATCACTGAGGACCTGCATCGCCGTCAGTTGTCGTTGGACCTGCATGATGAAGTGACGTCCAAGTTAGGGAGTGTGATTTTCGGTATGGGCAGTATTCTCGCCTCCCCTCCGGCCGCGCCTCAGGAGATGCTCGATCAGATGGCCCGATTCCGGGAAGAGCTGGTGCGCTTGTCGACCTGGACCAGGACAAAAGCCCATGAGCTCCATCCGGCCGTGTTGACGCACCTGGGCTTCGTGGACGCGCTCAAACGGTTGGCCGTCGAGTACGGGCATCGGATGGGTATCAATGTGGCGGTCCATGTGAAGGGGACGGTGCCGCCGGATCAGGATCCGATCATCAGCACGACGCTCTACCGCGTCCTCCAGGAAGCCTTGCGCAATATCGAAAAGCACGCACGAGCCTCTCAGGTCGTGATCTTCCTCCGTCGGGACGGAGAGGAGCTGCACGTCACCATTGAGGATAATGGAGTCGGGTTTTCGCAGGAAGGTGCCTCCCGAGAGATGCATGGGATTGGATTGTTAGGCATGGAAGAGCGGGTCCGGATGATCAATGGGACCTTCTCCATATGCTCGCAGGTCGGGCAGGGCACCAAACTGAAACTCGGGGTGCCTGCGCAACTGCTGTACGCAAAGCACTAAGGGCTCATCGCGGTTCATGTGTTCATACTGATTGTTTCGCTTGGGAGGTAGGGACCAGCCGGGGGTATTTCTCAATAAATCGCATTCGCACAGATGTATGCACGGGTAAACCATACTTTTACCCCTTCATAAGAGATGCATGACAGGCCCGCGCGCGTCTTGTAGGAATGGGAAGACTCTGGTATACCCGTGCATGATTCGCTGGTTGAGGGGGGACAACTAATCACACAGCCGCCATCGCGTCGGGGGGTGGATCCGCCGCTGCCCGGGCAACTCAACTTCCTCTCGGACGTGCCGTCGCTGGCGTTCCCGTGCATGTCGACGGCTCCCATCCCCGCTGACATTGCTCCGTCGACCGCATTTCGCCACGCCGAGGGAAAGGCCAGCGTGGCCGCTTACAAAGCGCACTGTGACACAGGCCCGTTATCGTCCGAGACGGCCGCGACGTATCTGAAATGCGTGGGCCAGTTCTTGGCTTGGTGGGAAGAGGAGAGTGGGCCCCTCGCTCAGAAGCCACTCAGCAATCCCGTGGCAGTGGCCTATGCGGAGTTTCTCCTGGCCTTGGAGAAGGCCAAGAAAATCACGAAAGGTCGTCGAGCCGTCAGGCTGTCGTCGGTCCGCCGATGGGGGACATTCTTGGTGAGCGCCGGGCTGCTGACGGCGAATCCGTTTCAGACGGTCGGGGGCCTGGCACGCGCGGACATTTTGCCGGCCTGTTTGAGCGAGGAGGCCGTGCGATCGCGTCTGGCCGCCATGCCCAAAACAAAACTCATCGAGCATCGGGATTATGTCATCGCGCTGTTGATGCTCCGAACGGGAATTCGGGAAACCGAGTTGTGCGAAGTGAGCGTGGCTGATGTGCTGCCGGTCGGCGATGTCGCGTTTATACAGGTGCGAAGTAAGGGCAAACAGAAAAGAGAAAACAATAGGGAATCCGTAGTCTTACGGCCTGATGTCTATGCTGAGCTTCAGGAATATCTGAGGCGTCGAACGGCGGAGGAAGGACAGGCGTTAGCGGCCAGTGCGCCGTTGTTCAGTAAAGACCGACAGTGGATGATCCGATGGCAGCGCAAGCGGCCCGCCAGCGAAGCGCGACTGACGCCGAATGAGATTCGCCGCCGTCTCAAACCGTACTTCAACTATCGATTGATGGCTCTCCGTCAGACGGCGGCCGTCCACGCGCTAATGAATGGGGCGCCCCTTGATGGGGTTCAAGAAATGATGCGGCATGAATCCATTGAGACGACCAAACTGTATAAGCATATTGCCAACCGACTGCAGCGAGGGGGAGAACGATATTTGGACCATTTCTCCGTCCGATCAGAAGCCGCCACCTAAGGAACCTCTCGCGTGAAAGACATTCGCCCTGTTTGCCCTGGCACTCGGATCCGGCCATCGACTGGAGAATGGCTGCCCCATTCATTCGGCGATTTCCTGACGGAGCTCCAAGCACTAAAACTGCGCTTGACTGGCGATCGGCGCGTGGTTTTCCGTGGCCATCGCAAGGCGCAATGGTTGCTCGATTCGACATTCGTGCGATCGTGCAAAGCCGTGCTGTTTGGTATCTCGGAGTATGAGCGCTGGTCTGAGCGCATCAGGCACTCTAGACAGTTGCATCTCTCGCTGCTGAATTTATACCTCCTGAAGTTTGGAGTGTTGTCCCAGCCGTCGGAAGCGCTCTTTGAACTTGAGCGAAGTCAGCGGATTGATCCTTGGTACGAATATATGAAACGGGTGCAACAACATCCGGAGGAAGGTCAGGATGGTCCCTTTCCGCTGAAAGGGACGAATATTCTGGATTGGACGGAGTCATCAGATGTGGCGCTCTTCTTTGCCAACGAACACCGCGGGGAGGATGCGGGAGCGGTATATGTGTGTGATGCGACGGCCACTGGGAAAACCTTGCAAGTCGATTCCGTGGACATGATTTTGACCAAAATGGATGTGGATGGAAACAACGGGAAAGCCCTCGGAGTGCCGTTAATGTTCCACCCACGCCGTCAGATTTTAAATCAGCGGGCGAAGAATCAACAGGCCATCTATTTTGCTCAGATGGACTTACGTGTGGATCTGGAGATCATCTGGCGGTTGCAGGAGCGGGAGATGCTGGAGACGATCTTCGTGAAGCTCATCTTGCCTGCAGGAACGGCCGGAGAGGTCGAGCAGTATCTGGTTGCGAACGGGATCACGAGAGACTATTTGTTTCCCCAGGAGCTTTCAGGAGGAACGGTATAAGACCAGCAGGTATGGGACGGTCCGGTGCAAGCTCCTCTTTGAGAAGGCGGACAATCAACGGTTCCTATGTACACGTGGAGTTAGGCGCTTTGTTGCCTCCACGGTGAGCACTTAATGCAAGAGCAGCTGGTGGAGGAACTCGGCAATGGCTGATTCGGGAAAGGCAAGGGCATAGACAGAAACGAGCGCGACAAGGGCAGCCAGCCATAAGAGCCCATCGCGGATTTTTGGAAAGAAGCTAAGAAACACAGCCGTGAATAAGAGCAGAAGAAAAAAGTGCATAGGACTCCGCGTGGAAGGAATGGAGAGGCCTCATATAGAGAACCATAGCACGCGCTGCCACCCATACTAAGTCTTCTTCACTCTTGCAGCAGCTGAGCGGACAGTTCGCAATAGAACCGGTCAGCCAGAGGTTTAAGGTTGACGCAGTCCGCTTCATTGTAGGCCAGGAGCAACTCAAGCGCGGCGGTGTCGCGCCGTCGTTGCCAACGGTTCCACCAGACCATCGCGTCGCTCCCGTCGTGTCCCTGCAGACTTGGCGATCGTCTGATGCCCAGCTGGCTCTCAATGAGCTTCAACCCCCCTCGATATTGGAGTCGCCGGCCAAGCCAGCAGAGATCGATGTGCGGCTGGTCTAAGGGCAGATTGGGAAATTGGGCGATCAGCATGGGGAGATCAAAACTGCTCCCGTTAAAGGTCAGCAGGAGATCATAGTCCTGAAGGGCGTGGGCCAGGGCGACGGCCGTGAGGGATTCACCGCGCACGTAGGCCTGATAGCGGCCTCTGCCGTAGAGTCCCACGACCGTGATTTGGCCGAACGAATTCGTTTCAATATCCAGAAAGACGGCACGAGGGCGCAGCCATTCATACAACCGCCAATGATCGCGACTGGGCAGGGCGACGCCGAAGTATCGGGCGTCATCCTGCTCACGGCGCGTTCGTGCAGCCGTGAGCGTCACGTCGCAGGTGGTCTTCCGTTGAGGATTGATGCCGGGAATGGAAGGCGAGTCGAGGAAGGTCGACCAGGTGGTAATGCCGCCGCGCCACAGGCGGCGTTCGCTGGTGGGACCGATTCCCGGTAAGAAGGAGAACGTTCGTTCAAGCATGGCGGGAAGGCTCGTACAACAAATCGTGAAGGGCTTGGCAGGTGAGTGGGGCACTGCCTTCGCTACGATTATTGACTAGCACGTAACTGCGTCGATTCTCTGCCGTTGCTTGCCGGACCAAGCGGACCGTGTCCTGCCGCATCATCGGCAGTTCGGCCACAATCTTGTTATAGGGTTGGGTCAATCGGACGGCCTGCTCATATTTGACGCGAAGCGGTGTGAGGAGGCGAAAGACTAAGAAGGAGGCGGAGAAGGTTCCGCCCAGCCGCTCATGTTGCTCCATCAATGGCGGCATCCACGTGTGATGGTTGTACACATGGGCGACGTGATGTTTCGCGAGGACGGCCAGATAGTCAGCCGTTAAGAGGGCGGGGCTCCGGACTTCGACCGCATACCGGAAGTCCGTCGGTAACGCGGCAAGAAAGCTATCGAGCCGAGCGACGAAGTCCTCCGGCAGGCCGGATCGTTGAAACTCAAAAATGAACGGACCGCTGTGCGCTCGGAAGACCGCTCGATACGGCGCGAGAACAGATTCGAGAAACAGATCGACATTGAGGAAATCTGCGTTGACCTGTCCCGCCTTATCGCCGTATTCGGCCGGCAAGTTGGGGTACCGCGGGATCGTCACCCGCTCAAACACCTTGCTACAGAACTCAAAGCCCGCGGGGACTTGTAAGGCGTACCGCTCGAGCTGCGCCGGCGTCGGGGGGCGGTAAAAGGTTTGGTCCAGGCCGACCGTCGTGAAGAGCAGCCGGTCCTTGTACTGATAATGACAATACTCCGCAAGGCACTCCCGCTTAAACCGCGTCTTCGGATAGTCCTTCTTATAGACCAGTCCCTGCCAGCCCTCGTAGGTCCAGGTCGACGTTCCAAATCTGACGAGGGAATCCGATGCAACAGTCGGCGCGGCCGCACAACCCTCCGTGGTGTGCACAGGCCGTGTGGCGGCGGCAGGGCTGGGTTCAAGAGGGAACAGCGATGGTTGCTCAAAAGGCATGCGCACTGATTGTAATCCGCTGAGGGGACTGTTGATAAGGGGGGACCCTAGGAGCGCGGTGACGGAGTCGGCGGTACTGTGAAAGAAAGAAGGAGGTGCGTATGGCAAGAAAAACAACCGGCAAAGCTCGCGCAAGTGCGCGCGAACGGATTGAGCCGCATAAGGGCGATAGCCGCTTCATCCGCCGTGGCGCCAAAGGGAGATTCAGTAAAAAACAAGTCGAGGTGGGTCGCTCGCTCGCCCGCGATCGGCGTAGCCAAGCCAAGAGAACGGTCAAAAAGGGAGCCCACGCGTGCGGTCCATCGCCATGCCGAATCCTTTCGCCAGACGATGCACGTCGCATTTGGTGACGCAACACAACGGAATGCCTTGTGTCGAAGCCGTGAGGTGCCATTCGGGAACCGACGAGGCCGGCCGGCGCCGATGTTGAAGTGACGTGTGTGGCCCAAGGTCCTGACGCTGGCTCATGTGGAGGCACCGATGACTGAGGGAGAGGCCCTGTTCTGTGACGATGGCGTCGAAGACGGCGGCGCCAAAGGTGACATCATGAAACGTGTGCAGCCTCAAAGAGAGATCCTCCACGAGGGGAAGAAGCTGCGGAGGTTATAGCAGTTCACAAATTCAAGGTGCGGACTGCGGTTTCCGCCATTCCCAGGGTGGAATTGGATGAGGGTCGTTCCACAGGCCTCGGTGAAGAGCACGGGCGTCCTCTTGGAGCTGGGCTAAGACAGTATCGTGCTTCGCGTATGTGCGGTACCACCAGCAGGCGCCCTCCCGCACCAAGTCTTCGCTTAAATGGTGGGTGTCATCGAAGGTGATGTCCGCGATGAGCCGGCCGTGCCGATCCATGCCACGTGGCTGCACGACCACCCTCTTGCCGAAGACGTGTGAGGACGTCGCTTGTTTGGCTTGTTGACCGAACGGCTGTCGTTTTTCTGGGCAATCGATGCCTTGAAGTCGAATTTTTATCGGCGCCCGTTCGTACAAGACGGTGATCGTGTCTCCATCCGTCACACCGATAACTTTGGCGAAAAACTGCTCAGTCGGAGCTGCGACCAGAGCGCGGGGTAGGAGCACTATAAAGAGGACTCCGATCCAGGCCAAGATTCGTTTCTGAATACGTGGGGGCCTAGCGTCCGGCATACAGCGAATACGCGGTGTTCATGAGGCGAGTTATCCTCAGAAATTGCCGAGAACTGTGGATAATGAGGTGCCTGCCCCGCTTCCTAATGAAGAAGTCCGTCTTCCGCGGCCCAGCGAATACTACGCGCCCCCACGGATTCATGCAAAACCCGGAAAATGGCCCTATTGACACAACATATGGCGTCTGAGGCTGGCATGCACCAATGCCTACTTTTTAGGCAAAGTGCTGTCCATGCTCTAATTCAGGCGTCATTCTCTTGGAAGAGATGACCTTCGCACAGAGATATCCACAGTTGGTGTGGACGACTCGTTTCCATGCCAGTCGGACGAAAAAATCGCCCCGTTCAGAGATTCTTTTTCGAGTGCTCCCTCTTGTGGTCCCGTCATCGAAAGACTAGACTGCCGCCCTTCAGGAGGACTGACCATGCATGTGGAAGAGGTGTGCGTCCCTGATCGGTCCACGGAATTTGCGTTGCCGGTGTTTCTGGCTCGGCTGCCAGCCGGCTTCCCTTCGCCAGCAGATGACTACATCGAAGGCAAGCTGGATTTGAACCGGCATTTGATAAAACATGCCTCAGCTACCTTCTTCGTGAGGGTCTCTGGTGATTCCATGATCGATGCCGGGATCCATACCGGCGATCTCCTCATCGTCGATCGTTCCCTCGAACCAGTCGACGGCAATGTCGTCATTGCGGCGCTCGACGGCGAGCTAACCGTCAAGCGCTTAGAGAAGCGTGAAGGTCGCCTACGCCTGCTCCCGGCCAACCGTCTGTATTTGCCCATCGACATTCAGGACCAACAGTCTTTGGAAATTTGGGGTGTCGTCACCAACGTCGTTCATTCCCTTTGAGGGCCGACGTGAGTGGCGTGGTCGCATTGGTCGATTGCAACAACTTCTATGCCTCGTGCGAGCGACTCTTTAATCCACGGCTGCATGGGCAGCCCGTCCTTGTCCTCTCCAATAATGACGGCTGCGTGGTGGCGCGGTCGAATGAAGCCAAAGCGCTTGGCATTGGCATGGGCGTTCCAGAATTCCAAATCCGCCACCTGATCAAGCAGCATCGGATCCACGTCTTCTCCTCCAATTACACGCTCTATGGAGATCTATCCCAACGGGTGATGGACGTCCTAGAAGACGTCTGCCCGGACATGGAAGTGTATTCGATCGATGAAGCATTTCTGAATCTGGCAGGATTCCCTTCGCGAGATCGTACTGAGTTTGGCCGACTGGTCCGTGCGCGGGTGAAGCGGTGGACCGGCATCCCCGTGTCGATCGGCATCGGTGAAACCAAAACCTTGGCCAAGATTGCCAATCGGATTGCCAAGCGGACGCCGGATACGGACGGCGTCTTTGATCTGTTGAGTTGTCCGGCGACAGACCGCGATCTCCTCCTTGGTCGGATGCCGCTCGAGGATGTGTGGGGCGTGGGGCCGAGCTCAGTACGACTGCTCACGAGATGCGGAATCACCACAGCCTTGCAGCTTCGCGATGCCGATGACCAGTGGATCCGAAAGCATATGGGCATTGTTGGCGTGCGGCTGGTCCTTGAACTTCGAGGGGTGAGCTGCCTGCCACTAGAGGAGTGCCCGCCATCGAAACAGAGCATGACCTGCTCGCGCACCTTTGGGCGAGGAGTCGAGACGATGGACGAGATGGGAGAGGCCGTGTCGTCGTATGTGACGCGGCTAGGCGAGAAGCTGCGCCGGGAGGGATTGACGGCGGGGGTACTGACGGTGTTTGTGACAACGAACCGCTTCAAAGAGGACGAGCCGCAATATAGTAATGCGGTCACACGTCGATTGCCGGTGCCGACGGATCTCACCCCCGAGCTTATTCAGGCTGCCATCGCGAGTCTGAGCAGCATTTTCCGACCTGGCTACGTGTACAAGAAGGCGGGCGTGTTCCTGTCGTCCTTATGTCCTGCCGGCGTGGTGCAAACCGATTGCTTTGATCATCGGGATCGGGCAGGGGGCAAACGGTTGATGCGCGCCGTCGACGCCGTCAATGCCCGTTGGGGCGCTGGCACAGTGGGATATGCGTCTTCGGGGTTCATCAAAGCCTGGCGTCCACGGTTTGATCGCCGGTCGCCGGCCTATACGACGAGTTGGGATGAGTTGCCGGTCGTGAGGGCGTGCTAGCGTGGTGGGCCGGGAAGACGTTTCGTGCGTCCGGCGCCAAGAGCCAGTTCCAGTGCCGTTTCAAGACGGATGACCCGGGCGGTGAGGTCCTCGATCCGCTCTTGTTGTTTGCCTACCGTCGCATTGAGTTGTTCGACCATATCGGCCAATTTGATGGTGCGGGCAAACGCATCCCAGACGCGTTCGGTGAGGCCCATTAGGCGTGCTTCTTTCGTGATTTCATTAACATGGCTTGAATGCGAGCCTCAGATTGCGCGACCAGGGCTAACGTCTTGTCAATCGACTGAATGGCTCGGTCTGTCGCCTTGGTCACCTGCTTGGCAAATTGATCGAGCATGACGTCATCCTCGGTCGGGGAAAAGCGCTCGCCTCCTTGGCGTAAGAGCTCGCCCATGGTTAAATTTGCCGCTTTGGCCTTCCTGGCGAGCCGTCGTTTTTGCGCCGGGCTCATCAAGACAGGGACTTGCACGGTTGCAGTGCGCATACTACACCTCTTAGCTGATATATAGGAGCTATATACCAGATCGCCATACTCATGTCGAGTTCCTTAGGCGCAGCGGGAGGGCCAGGCCCAATGATAGGGCTGTTTGAAACGAGAGCTGTTGCAGACATCAACCATGCTTGGAACTTCTTGAGAGCGGTGAATCGCTGGATTGGCCAGCAAGGGCCCGGAAAGGGCACCACGGGTGCTCTTGCGCTTTGCCATAGACCTAGGCAAAGTAGCGCACCTATCTTGAGCTCAGGGGCAAGCTCATGCTCATCAGGGCGACATTTCTCAGCATCTTCCGGCACCTCAATGCCCTCGGCTCCGCGCCTCTAGTTCCCTTGATCGGTTCCGACCGCCCGGCCGTGACGGCCACTTCCTGTCGTCGTACCCGCGGCGTTCTACTGGCACTGACGATGCTGCTCGGCGTCTATGCTGAAGACGCGAGTGCGGAAAAGAAAGTGATGAGCAGCCAGGCTACCTACACCATGGGGGACGGGGAGACGGCCTCGTTCGCGGAGGCCATGGTGCTGCAAAAGGCCAAGCAACGGGCCCTGGAAGAAGCGGGTACCTATGTCGAGGCGTATACCAAGGCAATCAATCAGGACCTGACAGTTGAGGAAATCAAAACCATCGCCGGCGGCGTGATGAACACGGAAGTCGTCAGCTTAAAACGGACGTTGGTTGGCGACGGTGTCCGCTTTGATATCCAGATTAAAGCCGAGGTGCAGACGGATAACGTGGAAAGCCTGGTGCAACGGATCCGTGGCACTACCATGCCGAAAGAGTATGAACAGCTCCAGAAAAAGTATTTGAGCGTGACGAAGGAGTTGGGGGCGCTGAAGGAATCCGTCGCCGCGATCTCGGCCCAATCCGCGAAAGACGCGAGCCCGCAGTTGGACCAGGTGCGAGAGAAAATACGAGACCTTGAACGAGAGTTTCGCCAAGCTCAAACGTCTGAGAAAACCTTATATAAACGCATTCTTTCCGGAGACGAGTTAGCCACGGAACTACAACGCCAAGTCGAGGCAGATCGGCAGCGCCGAGAACAAGAAGCCCAGCGACGTCTGGCCGCCGAACAAGCGGTGAATCACCTTATCGCCACCTTGGAGGAAGAGGGACATGACATCGATGTGGGAAAACCCACGGTCGAAAGCCATGGTGCCAGAGTCGGCTTGAACTTTCCGGTCAGGGCAAAGGCTTCTACGGCCGGCAAGGCGGCGCTAAAGGAATTCTCGAAGGTGCAAGACGGGCTTGAGGATGAAGACTGCAAGAGACTTGAGTCAGTCATTCATGGATTAGGCCTGCGCGTGGTGGTGACCTTACGAGATGGGAGTCAATACAGCGCCGAGAAGTTAGGGTTTCACAGCTATAAAAAGAATCTCTGTTGGTACGATTTAAAATCGATCGTGAGTACCAAGGATGATGAAACGACCGTGACGGTGGACTTGCCAAGTGACCGGATCGCCCAGGTGGTCTCTGTAGAAGGCGTGATCGGTCGAGCGTCCATGGCGGCCAAATTGTCTTCTGGCAAGCCGTCGGCGCGCCCGTCCCTAACAGAAGACCTGACTCGTGAGCTTGACGATGAACTGAGGAAAATTAAAAGCGTGCAACTACCGCCGAAGGTTCCTTTGATCCGATCGGGTGATTCCACGCTGAAAGTGGCCAGCGTCTCTCCTCGCGCGAACGCTTATCTCAACAACGTGCGGACCCGCATCAGTAGCTTCTGGTCGCCGCCGTCGGTCAGTCAAGCGTACGCGGTCGTCATAAAGTTTCGCCTTCATCGGAATGGAACGGTCACCGAAATCAGTATCGAGCAGAGTTCAGGAAATGAATTCTACGACCTCGAGGGCAAACGCGCTGTGGTCTCAGCACAGCCGCTGCCGCCATTTCCAGCGGACATCACCGAACCATATTTTGATGCGCATATGTCGTTTACCGCTGCAGAGCCATGACTTTCGACAGCCTGAGGAGTGAACGATGCATCATGTGCAGCTTTTGCCGGCACTTGTCCGGCTGAAATATTGGTGATGAGTAGTAACAGGCAACGCCTCCGGGCGCTCATCCTTCACAAGTGGGACCATGAATGGGATGCGCGTCTCAAAGGACATATCGAGCGAATCGCTGATGAGATCGGCTGTGATTGGTGGGAGATCGTGATGGAATGTCCCGATTTGTTTCTCACAGAAACAGGCTTTGATTGGACGTTGTGCGATTAATGGGCTCCCGACATCCTCTCTGAATGAAAAAGGCAGAGCAGAGAATTATATGGTAGACGACGAGCGCAGTGCCCTTGAGAAGGACCTGGAAGATTTCTTGGTTGAGAACCTGGAATATCTCGAACGAGGGTAACTTGATTAATCTGATTTGTCAGACAAGCGCCCTTACGACGCACGTCTGATTTCAAGGATGCCGTCCTGGATGGCGGTTTTCAGTAATTGAGCAGTATTCGAGACCCGGAGTTTTTTCATCATATTAGCGCGGTGGGCTTCAACCGTTTTGACGCTGATTTTCAGACGCAGACCGATCTCCTTATTCTTGAATCCGGCCCAAATGTGCTCGAGTAGCTGCTGCTCACGTGATGTCAGTGCCTCTGGGCGCTTAGCTCGGGGTGGTGGCTCGAGGTTGGCCAGGGACTTTCGGGACGGTCGTCGGATCTGTTTTGAGGCACTCTTAGCCATAGCGGATCCTTTCACTGGCGAGCGAGTAGGTTCTTCTTTGTAGCAGTTTCAAGGGTGACTGCCAAGAGGGAAGTGCCTAGTTTGTTATTGGAACGGCTCCCTGTACATGTGTCGTCTCTAATGCCGAGGATTTTCGGATAGCATATGCGGAGTGGAGGAACGAGATGAACGTGTATCGTTGACGAAACGGCGCCGTGTCCCTAGCGTATGGACGAAGCTGAAAGAGGTGTTTGATATTCTGGAGGAAGTGGACGATCCCGACGATTGCGAGATCATTCGTGTAAAAGCAGGGGCCATTCACCTAAAACTCACCGACGATGGAGAGTTCTTATTCGAATCCGGTAGCGAGCAGTTTGCTGATGACTTAGCTCGCGTGTATCCCCTACTCGAGAAGGGCCGTGCCGACCAATTAAGCAAGGGCTTGTTCCTGACTCGGAGGAATGGCAGAAACAGTTTCGCAAAGCCGTGACATAGGAACGCAATCGCAGCTTGGTGTCTCACGGCCTCAGGCGCGGACAACAACAAGCGCTGCGTCAGCCAGGGCTACGATCAGAAGAGAAAGATCGGATTATGGAGGAACTTGAGAGCCGGCCGATCAAAGCGAAGTCATTCAGGATTTGTCAGCCAAGGAAGAAAAACCTCCGCTTTCTGCCAATGCGCAAATAGCATCCCGAACAAGTGTAAGGGATCGGCCCTTCAGTGCATCACGCATTTAGTTCTGTTCTGCCCGCTTCGGGAAGCGTGAGTTTCCTACCCCGGTGAAGTGATTCTGACCCGCGCGTCTATTCTGTTAAGAACTGGTGGCGCAGCTCGTTCTCTGGGATATATCGGCTGGCTTGGGGGTAGATGGCGCGGAGGGTTCCCGTGGCGAGGTCAGCGTGGAGTGGCACGGTCAGTATCTGCCGCGCCTGTGCATGCAAGCGGACAAGCTTTACGTGGCTTCCGCGCTAACTCGTGATGGCAAATCCGAACCGCCTGAGAAGCGAGATGACGTCATCTCCACTTAACCTACGATGCTTTGGCATGGAGAGCATCAAGTTCCATGGTGAGCAACAAGGTCGGATGCTCCTTGAGTCCAAGTGAGGCTAGATCTTCGCCCTCAAGATGGAGCGTCGTTGCTTCCTGGAGATTGCGCACCGTGTCGTCTAGTGTGGCGCCTTGCGTGACGATGGGTAACTCTAAGCACTCTGCGACGTAGCCTGACCGCTCTCCCTGGCGGATGACCGCTTTAATGGTCTGCTGCAAATGCGGCATGGCGCCTCCTTCTCGTATGCCATGGAGTACTGTTGGGACAATGGTACGCCAAAGACTCGCTCATTTCACCTTGAGAATGAGAGCAGGAGGCTCCCTGACCATTAAGTGCGCCGCCAATCTCGTGCTCCCACAAGATCTCGGTAGGGCAGTGACGTTTGGCAGAACCGAAACTGCGGGTAGCCGATTTCATTCCTACTCGGCGGTCGGCCGATAGCGGACACGCAGGATTCCACCATCCGCTTTCCTGTGCTGGTTTTAGCCGTTTCCAGTCCGAGAGTATGTGAAATAACGGTGCGTCCCGGATCGTCTGCCATGCGGATCAAAGAATACCGTTATCCAACGCAAAGCAAAGCCATACCGCGGCTGGTTTGCACACATCCTAGCTCATGTACTACTTTAGCTTATCTAATCACCATCTCCATAACCTTGCCGGCGTCCAGGGAGGCATGAGCCCCTTCGTCGGACGAGTCAACGGCATAAATTGCTTCTCTGGCACGTTGCTAAGGCTGATGCGGTAAATCCAGCGTCCTCCATGCAAGAATGGACAAGACGAATATGCCTTAATGAGGTCGCTCGGCGGAACGATGTCAAGCGGATACGGGAAGGCGAACCACACTGCTCACAGGCCCGGGAGCTAGGCCAACTGACTGGTCTATTGAGTGAGTAAGGCACCTGGTCGGCGGTCGGGCCTGCTAAAGCATCTGTTCAGGCCGGCTCAGCCACCGGGCCAGCCATGGTCAGCGAAGCTATAGCAGCAATCGTCGGCAAGGATTAGATGGTCTAGCAAGGTGATGCCCAATAGCGCAGCCGATTCCCGCAGCCGCTTCGTCAAAACACAATCCTCTTGGCTGGGTGTTACATCCCCAGAGGGATGGTTATGAGCACAGAGCCACGCCGAGGCATTCATCAGAATTAGCGGCTTAAACACCTCACGCGGGTGCACAATCGCCAGGGTCAGGGAGCCAATGGAGACTATATTAACGCCGATGATGCGATGTTTGGCATCCAGCCCACAAACGAGGAACTGCTCACGATCGAGGCCCGCAAAACAGGGCCTGAGTAGAGCCACGGCTCCGATTGCCGTCTGGATTGGTAGAGACGGGACTGAGCCGGATTGCTCACGGACCAAGGTGACGCGGTATCTTGGGACCGGATACGGCAACATGAGGGTTTTAGCACGCCGTTTCAGAGTGCTCGTCGTTGGCAGCATTGAGACTCCTCGTTGGATAAGTATCACCCTTGCCCACTCTTTTCTGAGGGAAACAAAACTACTCTATCCGGATGTGCAGCACCCGCAGCTACCGTCTGCCCCCCCGGTCTCCGCTTCTCATTTGGCCAAGACAGCGACTGCCGAGTCAAATTCGTTGGTGCCAGTTTTGAAACGGCGTATTTCTGAACGGGAGAACCAAATCGCCGAGCTGAAGGAGCAGTTGGAGGCTCTCAAGGACATCGAACTCCGGGGGAGGACAACCCGAAAGGTCATTCCGCTCTCCCGTTAACATCGGCGCCTCATCATGGTGGGGTGCTAGATCACAAGCGATACTGCTCGGCATCACTTGCGATCTCTAGACTGCTTGAGGTCTTCGTCAGTGGTGATGATATCTTCTTCTTGGCCGAATCAATGCAAAGGCAAGTTCATAAAGAAGCTTTCAATTTGGTTCTCCACATATGCTGGCTTCCTCCGATCCATTTCGCTACAGTAGCCCGGATACAAGACTCCTCCCAACCTATGCCTCAGCTTCAAATACTGCCATAAGACAGTGGCTGTATTAAGCACTACGCAACTCACTATGTTAGAAGACCAACGATTGTCTCTTTCTGAAGATTGGCTGCGGAGAGTCTTCGTCGCGCTCAGCGCAAGTAGGGCCAATGATTTTTCTGGAGTAGGCCTAATACTGTACTATCCGCCAGCTGCTGTACTGCCTGTCCTCCCTTTAGCAGGTGATAACGCGCCTGTGCCTTTGCCTACGGCTAACTTAAATGGAAGCATTGAGCTTTTGCTTTCAACAAGCCGGTTTAGCTCCTTGTTCCATGATGGCTTTCATCTAGTAGATGCGACAACGTTAAACATTACTCATGTCAGCCAATACTTCGCTCCACCTATACCGGAACTGCTTCCCCCTATCATTGTAGGCCATCCCATTGGCGCCCGTTTTATGTCAGCATGGTTGGGATCCCTTCTTCCCACGGTACAAATGACTGCCATTCTGAGCAACTTTAATAGCGGGCTTTTCTTCAGACGTGGGACAGCACAGCCATTAGCCATATGATTCGCTGAAGTGAATACGTTTGATTACAAGAAGTTCATCTATGTCACGGCAGTTCTATTGATACTGTTTCTTGGATTGCTTATAGGAGCCCTTGACCACTTTGATATAAGCCAACACACGATCATGCGATTACCTACAGCGATTACAGCTACCATCATGTCGTGGGCTGCAATCATCAAATGGCTATGGAACAAATGGCCGTTTTCCGCTCTTCTCAATATCACAGATCTTCAGGGCACGTGGGTTGGGCATATCCAATCGAATTGGTTTCGAGGCATCGTAGATTGCAAACGTGAAATCCCAATCGTTTTCGTCATTAAACAAGATCTTATGGCCATCACGGTCATAAGTTTTACTGAGGATCGTCATGGGGTATCTTATGTTGCACAAATCACAAAGAGCGATGCTGCTAACGCAGGTAAGTTAATTTATTTATACTCTTTGCGTGAGGAGTTCCGAGCTGGTGAAGGGACACAGCAGGGCGCTGCTGAATTGCGAATTGTTGGCAAATCCGACAATGAGCTAAGAGGTGAATATTGGACAAATACTCAGACACGGGGCCGAATAATTTTGAGGCATCGCTCTTCCAAAGAGGTCGAATCCTTCCGCGACGCTAAGTCTAAATGGAAACCTTCTTCCTGGCTAACATTTGAGTCCAAGAAAGGGGAACTCGAGTACTAGGAGAACTTTGGCGGAGTGAAGTTGGGCCGGCTCCAATCACGGTCCGAGTGGAAGATGACGGAACCATTAAGTTTAAGACGTTTAGATGTCACAGAACAGGCTCCGTTTGCTTATTGGGGGTGGCGCAGTATTTCACTAGTCTGCAGTGCTGCTACAAAGCCAGAATCCGGTCGAGCTGAGGCATATTGGTGTTCCGATGATTCCTCGATCACAAACTGACGTTATTATCTAATTCTTCAACCTCTTCAAAAGCCGCAGCAATTGCACCTGCAATGGCTTCGGAAAAGAAAGTTTTCCGTCCTGAAATTTCGCAAAGCACAGGTCGAATATCGCGAAGAAATCGCTTTGAAGGGATCGCTCGTTGTGAATTTGGCGAAGCTTTAATAGTGCCTGACCGTGACAAGTCCGAACCTTCAAGTCGCTCCCGCACGGACAAGCATGATGTCCACGATAACCGTGTTCGAGAAGAAAACATACGACGCCGAGCGCCGCAAGATCATCGCGCAGGCAGAGCGTGTCAATATAGTGACGAAGGATGCCTTCATACCCATGTTCCGCTTCATCAAATGGATGACGCCCGTGTTTCTTGAAGAAGCAGTACCCATAAAGATATGGGATAACCAGCCGGTTAACGAATCCGAGCAATGTCGGCTGCTCGAAGAAGATGCGGCGCTGTTCAATAGGGACCGCCAGGCACAGAGTGCCCGTTGGATTGCGATGCTTGTAGTCGGCCGCAATCCTCCCGCCGGTTTCCCGGACCCGTGGTAACGACTCGGGAAAGTCATTTGGAACTATTAACTCGATCTCGAAAGACTCCGAGATTGTCTCCAGGCCGTTGGCGGATGCTTCGAACGGAAGCGCACCCGTCACAATCGTTCCGGCAGCACCCTTGATAACCGTCGCCAGGTTTTTGTGAAAGTCGGTAAGGTCGGCAATTTGGCGCTGAAGTTCTTTTTTCACTCTTCCAGCCATGGTTTGGCGGGGCTGGTGATGTGGATGCGAGGCGGCGCGTCGATGACCGCATCCGGCGGAACCAGAACATCAAGATGCTTCGTCACAACCCCCATGCCCAAGGCGCGGCCTAACTCCTCCTTAACCACGCTCGGCTTGGTTTCGTTGATGATGTTCAGCAGATCTTTCTGCAGGGTATCGATCCAGGCAAAGAAAGCCCGCGCCCGGGCGTGATTGTCCTCGTGCCAACGGTCTGCGAAATTTTCTTCCGGCTTTGCTGGGTTGCCGATGTACCACTTGCCGTTCGGCAAACGCCGGATCAAGCCGATGTCCGCGAGTGACCGCTCGATGTTTTTACCCTCGACCAGGGCAGCATGAGCCTGAAGCTTGTGGATGATACCAAAGAGGGCTGAGTAGAGGTCGGCCTCGTTGGCGTAGAGGGTAGCTGCCAGGGTGGTAGGGATGATTGAGATCGGCGCATAGTCGAGACGGTCATGATAATTGAAACGCAGGTCGCGGTGGCGCTTCATGATCTGAATCGAACGCTGAAGTGGGGTCCGGACCAGCTGGTCAGGAACTTCATCGATGCTTGCATAGATATTCGGCGCACGGCGCTGAAGTGCCCGCTTCTGCTCCAGGGACTCTCGCAGAAAAGCAGCTGCGTTCTTCTGGTCGAACCAGTTGCCGTACCCTCGCGGGTCACTCGCAGACCACGAATAGACAGCACCCGCCCTGTGTGTGATTGCAATGGCAGTGTCGCGTAGTCCACGCGGCTCGGGAACCGCTGGCAGTATGTCCATATGGAACCCGACGCCATCATCCTCGGCGTATTCGAGCGTCCAGCAACGGCGGCCTTCCGGTTCGAGCATTTTCTTGTAGGTCCCATGCTCACAAAGCCGGTCGCCTATGGTAGATTTCACGGTTTGAGGCGTCGTCTCACCCTTGCGCAGCGGCAACTCGCACACAAGGTCAATATCATACGACGTCTCGATTCCATTCCGGATTGGACGCACGACCGTTCCTAAACGAAACGAGCCCTGAACGCAGATGCTTGGTTCGCCCTCGCACCCGGGGTATCTTCCATCATGCAGCCACTCTCCGACAGCCTGGTAGCGATCCACGGCGTCTTGATACTTACCCGGCGGGATATCGATCTCTGTCGCGACCTGGTCGAGAAACGCCGAATATTTCTTGATGTCTATCGTCATGACGACAACCTCATTCCTGATGCGTCACCCGGCTCTTCATTCAGTGCGTAAACTGGCACGAAAGCTTCGGCAGGTTGACTGAAGAACACGGGATCGAGAACCGGTTGCCGATCCCGTGCCATGGAGAATCCAAGCCCCTTGAGGTCCTGAATGACGCGGGTGTCATCCATCTTGTAAGCGTTGTAAGGAACGGTGTGATTGATCCGATGGATAGCCGTCCGCTCATGCTCATGGCCGGTGAGCAATTTCGCGATGCCCATCGCGCCGTGCGACTGGCCATCCATGAACAGCTTGATCGCCTTCGTGCCAAGCGAGCCAACACCTGCCCATTTCGGGACCTTATACGTCTCTTCCAGACATCCGAGACTAAGTATGCGTAGGGACTTGCGGGGCCAGCCAAGCAGAGTAACTGCCTCTACGGTTGCAAGCGCAATCGGGTTATTCGCCCAGGTTCCACCATCAGTGAGGCCGACAGAATGTTCCGTGATGTGGTGGCGGAAGTAGGTTGGCGCCGCAGCGGTTGCCAACGCGGCATCGACTGCCAAGCTTTTGTAGTCGTTACGAAGCCGTGCATGATGTGCCGTCTTGTAGATATAGACCGACCGCGCAACCGGATTCCATGCGGGAATCAGCAGCCGCGTGCGGGCGTCGCCTATGTGCTTGCCCCCAAGAGTATCTTCAAGCACGGTCCGCAGTGGCCTTGAATTGTGCTTGTTCATTATCAGCCAGCGTCCGCATCGTAGCTTGTCGAAAATGAAGTCCGCGATTGCTCCTCGCCCTTGCCCGAAGATCTCCGGACCTCTCTTTTCATAAAGGTCTAGAAGTTCCGACGCACGCAACCCCATGCCGAGGCCGAGGGCGATGATGCCACCGGTAGAGGTTCCAGCGATAAGGTCGAAGTACGATGCGATGGGGCGACCCTTTAGGTGTTCTTCGAGGCCCGCAAGAAAGGCGGCGGGAAACGTGCCGAGAATTCCGCCTCCATCAATGCATAGAATGCGGCGGTTGGGGAGTTGCTGCTCTTCTTCGTTCTCCATATGATGGGCCTTTCCATTCTCCTCTCCGCGAGCAGGGACACATTTGCCTTGTCAAACCGATGCCCTTGGTTATATTGTATGCCTGTACAGGCTACAGTGTTTTAAAATTCTTAGTCTGAAGTACCCTTACTGGATGCACAGATTCACAATATGTTGTCCAATATGGACAACAGGATATAGATGTTTTTGGATTCTGTCAAGAGGAAGCCGATGTCGTTTGGATACGCGCTGAAGAAGTTCCGGGAGGACCGAGACCTAAGTCTTCGGGAGCTTGGGAAGCTATGTGAAATTGACCATGCCTATATTCATCGGCTGGAGAAAGATGAGAAAACCGCCCCGTCGGATGAAGTCGTTGCTTCATTCATAAGGTACTTGAAGCTCACGCCGCGCCGTGCGCAGCTTTTAAAGTTGCTAGTGGGTAAGACGGTTCATGAGCAACTTATTGACGTTTTCATCGAGGACGAAGACCGAGACCTAGAACTACTTGTACCGGCCTATCAGATGAGTTTCCGGGGGAAGCGTCCGGAATCGAAAGACGAATGGCGAGCACATGTCAATCGCCTTACCAAGTTTCTTAGTGATGATGAGGGCTGAATGGACGAATTTCAGGTCATCCTGAAAGCTCGCCAATTTGTACGGAGTACCGGAATCACATCGATTCCGGTCGATCTTGAACGATTCGCTACCAGCGCGAATGCCAAGATTACGGTCGCTAACGACCTAGCCGATGAGGAATCAGGTCAGACCACACAGTTCAAGGGCAAGAATATCATCATCGTGAATGGCAATCATCGCGAGGAACGTCAACGGTTCACTGTACTACATGAAATCGCCCACATCATTCTTGAACTGCCTTCTGAACAACACGGCACGAAGCTGACCTCCAACACATTGATGCGTTATGGCCGCCGCCCTCAGGAGGAAATATTCTGCGATGTGTTCGCGGCGGAATGCCTGCTTCCATATGACCTTTTCGTCAAGGATGTGAGCGACCTTGATATCTCAATGGCTGCCGTAAAGGAACTGGCGGAGAAGTACAAGGCCTCGATTACAACGACTGGATCGCGTTTTGCTCTCAGCGCCAACGAACCGTGTGCGTTCGTATTGAGCGAAGACAGCTACGTCCGCTACGTCTCCCGCTCAAAATTCTTGAACGAGATGAAAGGCTGGATTGACTTCAACGTGCCCCTGCCCAAAGAGAGTGTCGCCAACCGTTTAATGCAGGGCTCCTCAAAGAGCGAGGATTACGACACGCTCCCCTCGGATGTCTGGTTCAGGGACGGTATCCGGAATCGACAATTGTTGGCGGAAGAGGCTCTTCTGCTGCGGGAATGGAATCAGTGCCTTTCGCTGATCTGGTTCGACGAGACCATGGAATCTACCCGCGAGCGCTGTGACGAAGACAATGACGATCAACCGTTGCTCAAGGAGCTTGACGGTACTCTATCGTGGCCGTCAAAGGGCCGCCATAAATAACCAGTCACTTCGGATCAACCTAGCGGCCGTTTTCTCCACAAGTTGGTTGCACTCTACACCGGCCAAGCCATCGAGACGATACCGGTCGAAGATTTCCTCCTGCACCTTTGCGGCGATATCACAGGCAGGCCCGAACAGCCTGGCGGTGCCTGTTACATCCATCACGAAGGACCCGGCTGCAAGGGTTCCCACACGGGCGCATAGTGGGCGATAACGTTTGTGAGCGATTGGTCTGCATTTCGGACTCGGTATGGGTTGTGCGAAAGCACATGGAGTGATGGACACAAGCGACGAGCGTGCTCCAGGGGCATTCCGACATGGAGACCGTCCTCTTTGGCTTCGAATGATACATCATGGAGCAGGGCACGCGGGGTATTGAAGGGCCCAGGGCGAGAGGTCGCGTACGGAGGGTGGGGTCGTTCAGACGAACGAGCGCGAGCACGATCTGGCGGTCCATGGTGGAGACTCAGCCTGCTCGATCGCACACTTATTTCCTCAAGTGCCGACCCTACCGCGATACCTTCAATCTGGAAGCTTGAGGTAGGCTCGAAAAAGTGGACGCCTTCAACCTACAATCAGAGGTCTGGAGGTGTGGAATGGAATGGGTCCCACGACAGAAGTATACGAAGGAGTTCCGGGAGCAAGCGGTGCAGCTCGTGCTCGAACAGGACGACCTGAGCCTCATAGGCGAGAGGACTCATGACTAATCAAATGACGCCCAGACAGCGGGCCCTGGCTGCGATTTGGAACTCAGAGGGGCCCGACGATTGCGTCGAAATTCTTGCAGATCAAGCTGCGGCCCGAAGTGAATCGGTGATAGACGAACTCTCTCTTCTGGCATGGCACTTACCTCCTATTTGGCAGATCAGGACTGAGTATATAGAAGGGAAGTGGCTGGCGAGAGTCTGCCCTTGGTTGCTCATCGCCGTATCGTTCCCTCTCGGGCTGGCTTTGGCACCTTGGGGGCTAAACCAGGTTGCCGACGCGTCACAGGGCCAGATGCCTCAGCGTCTCTTGATGTGAGCGAAAATTGTGAATCATTTGCAGCCATTCGTCAACAGCTATCCCATGGCTTAACGTTTACTATGCCTTTGAACAAGGTGATTTCTCGCCGGGAAACCGTTATCCTGCGCTGCCGGTAGCAGGCCATTTTCAGAGAACGACGAACATGAAGGCCACTTAAATATGAAACTGCCCAATGTGTTTGAAACGTGTGAACCAAGAAAAGATGTGTTGAGTGGCACGATTGCCGATGCCGACTTTGCAGCTGATCTCGCCAAAGTCATTCGTGGCACCGCTTCGGATGACTACAAGATACCCGCACGCTTTTTTTCCAACACCTATCCAACTGCCGGATTGAAGAATCTTCTGCACAACGTTTTGGCTCATCTCACAGGCGAGTCCAGTGCCGCCGCTTGCATATTCCGCCTCGATACCAGTTATGGCGGGGGCAAGACACACGGACTTATAGCACTGACTCATGCGGCGAACGGCATGAAGGGCGTCGCTAACGTCGCAGAGTTCATTGACCCCAAGCTTATTCCTAGGTCAAAGATCCGCATCGCTGCTTTCGACGGCGAAAATGCCGACCCTGCCAATGGCAGAAACATGGCTGACGGCATTCTCGCCCACACTCCGTGGGGCGAACTGGCGTGCTCTCTCGCTGGCAAAGTTGGGTACGACCGCATACGCAAGAGCGATGAGAGTCACACAGCGCCGGGAGCTGAAACGCTTGCCGAGCTGTTCGGTGGTGAGCCGTGCATCATCCTGCTTGACGAGCTTTCTGTTTATCTCCGGAAAGCCCGCAATCTACATGGCAACGCTGCAGGTGAACAGTTAAGTGCCTTTCTCACATCTTTGTTTAAAGCGGTCGAAAGCAACTCGCGTGTGTCGCTAGTTTATACGCTCGCAATCGGCAAGGAAGGCAAAGCCGGCGATGCGTACAGCGCTGAAAACCAATTCATCGCTGACAAGATGGCGGAGGCAGAAAGCATTTCAGCCCGTAAGGCGACGCTCCTGAATCCGACAGAGGATAATGAAACGGTTCAGGTGTTACTCCGTCGCCTCTTCGGAAAAATTGATCCTCAAAAGGCTGCATTCGTTATCGAGGCCTACCGGTCGCTCTGGCTTGCCAATAAAGAACTGCTGCCTCCTGACGCGAATCACTTGGAAACTATCGAAGCCTTCCGTGTCAGTTACCCATTACATCCTGAAGTTCTCGACACGCTGACGACCAAGACGGCCACCCTTCAGAATTTTCAGCGCGTGCGCGGCATGTTGCGCTTGCTCGCTCGCACCATTGGGCAGCTATGGCAAACGAGACCGGGGGACGCAACCGCCATTCATCTACATCACATGGATTTGGGCTTTGAGCCCATCCGTCAAGAACTCTTTACCAAATTGGGGCGGAACGAATTTGTTCCAGCCGTGAACCATGACATAGCCGGCGGTACCAAAAAGCCCCTCGCAGTCGAACTCGACGAAAAGTTTTACGGCGGGCTTGCACCATATACCACTTACACGGCACGGACTGTGTTCATTCACAGTCTTGCCTTTAATGACCAGCTGAAAGGTCTATCGCCGGAACGTTTACGCTTCTCCGTGGCTGGTCCGACCCTCGACCTCAGCTTTATTGATGCCGCGTGGAAACGCTTCCGTGAGGAATCGTCCTACCTGGATGACCGCCCGGGCGTGCCACTGAGGTTCCTTGCCGAGGCCAATTTGACGCAAGTCATCAGGAGGGAAGAAGCGAATGTCGAAGCGGCGCATGCTCGTGCCGAACTGAACGACCGCATCAAGACCATTTTCGGTGGCGTCGCCGGATCAGTTTTTGAAACCGTTCCATTTCCCGCGGCGCCCGGCGAAGTGGATGACGACCTCGGGAATGGTCGCCCTCGTCTCGCCGTCATGGCGTATGACGGTGTCGCCGTCGGCGCCACAGTGGACGTCATTCCGGAAATCATTGGTCGAATTTTCGAGCGCAAGGGTAGTGATGGCGTGGGCCTGCGAGGCCTGCGCAACCATCTTGTTTTTGTTGTCGCTGATGAGATGCGTATTGAGGAAATGCGCAAGAAAGTCATTCGTCGTTTAGCCCTCGCAGAATTGATTAAAGCTGAACGCATCGCAGAGCTCGCGGACCATCAGCAACGAAAAGTTCGCGAACTAGAGCAAAAGTCAGAGATGGAAGTCGCCACAGCCATCCAGCAGTGCTACCGGCACATTTTCTATCCATCGCGCCAACGGTTATCTGGCAGTCCTGTGGACTTAGCACACGCTGCCGTGGACATCCATAGCGCTTCAGAACGTCCAGGCAGCGGCCAGCAACAAATCGTACGGACGCTCCGTGAGAGCACGAACCAAAAACTTCGTCTATCTGAAGACCCACCTGAATCACCAGGCTATATTCGCGACCGTACGCCATTGAAAAAAGGTCAGATTGCAACCGCCGCCTTACGGGACGAGTTTCGCAAAGACCCTTCGTTGTCCATCCACGCACATGACTCGGTTCTCATCCGCGCCATCACTCAAGGCATCCAGCAAGGTGACTACATATATCGGCGCGGCGAATTGCTGTGCGGGCCAGGCGACCCTATGGCAAGCATTATGATTGATGAACAATCGTTTGTCTTTACAATGCAATTTGCAAAGGAGAAATACATCTGGCCTCGACCAGTTTCCACGACGACACCGCCACCAGGAAATTCTGGCACGACTGATGGAGTGCCATTACCCGGAACTGGTTTTAATCCGCTAATATTGCCAGCCCCACCATCGCCAGGCGCAATCACTGCTGAAGGCGTCCTGAAATCGGCGCTCGTTGAGCTTTGGGAAAAAGCGCGCAAGGCACAATTCTCCCATGTGCAGGTGCTTTCCATTCGCTTGTTCGACGCTACAGACGCCTTCCGAATGTTAAGTAGTGTGAATGCGGAAAAGGGATGTACCAAACAGGTCAAATTGTCTGGTGGTTATGTCACGAGCGAAGGGGGTGAAATGCAGCTTGAGTTCACCGGCACACCGGGCGACGCCATGCCGGTGAAAGATTTCCTTGTGCCACAGCTCAATGCGGCGCGGGAGCGCGACTTACAGGCTACCTTTATACTAACCTTTAATCCTGGGCTTCCAGTCGTTGGTGACTCCGCGGAAAAGCTCGGCGAACGACTCGCGAAATTTGCGAGCGGCGCGGCCTATGTATCCGCAGCTGCTGAGGCGGTAGCATGAATAGCATGAAAACTATAAATCAAAATTCGTCCGTCATTTTATTAACTGGGAGAGGCCGTTTGAGTCCGATCGCGCGTCGCGCGCCTGCCGATCCCAGCATGGCACTACCCCGCTATGAACTGCGGGCCCACTACTTGGGTCCGTCAAATTCCGAAATGGAAGTCTGGCAACTTCCATCACCTGCGACACCTGCGCTCAAGGCTCCGATACGAATTGCTGGTTTGCATGGCCGCAATCTTGAACTCGTTGAGCATCGTGTCACGCGGCGACTTAAAGTGGCGGGCGTGCCGTTCCAGCAGCCGGCTTTGCGCCTGCCCCGGGCTTGGTCATTGCCGGAAGAAATGGCGCTTACCCTCGGTTTGCTTTTTCGAGCACTGGCCCCCATGCGGAGTCGAGATAATCTTCGGAACGTCGTTGAAGGTATTGAACAAATGGGCAAGGAGGAAGCGGCCTATTGGCTTGGAATGGCTATGCATCGAAAAAATCCGCGCCGCGTACTGTCGGCGTTGCGCACTCTACTGACCTCGCCACAGCAGCGCCCTGCCGTTAAATGACTCAGTCAACGTCTGACACACGACTCATTGAACGCTGGCTGCCGATTGCACAAATTGGAGAAGAAAGTGTGCGTGAACGCCGATCCATGACGGCATTGCCGCCCACTTACTACCTGCACGTCTGGTGGGCACGACGACCGCTGGTCGCCTCTCGTGCAGCTATTCTAGCTTCTATTCTCCCAGGAAATGCAGACCAAGAGAAATTCAACCATGTGCTCGGGATCCACGGCGACCCAATTGCGGCAAAGCAAAGGATAGCTCGTGCCGATCGATCAGGCGAGCGCCTAGGAGCAGACGCTTATGGTTACAAAAGGGCGTTTACATGGAATCCAAGTGAAGTTGATAGACAGTGGATTAGTGAGAGCCTTCCTAGTAAACCTATAGTGCTTGATCCAACCTCAGGCGGGGGCAGTATTCCATTTGAAGCAGTGCGACTCGGTTTAGCGACGTTTGCTAATGACCTTAATCCAGTTGCCGCGCTGATTGAATACGCGACTGTAAAATGGCCAGCCGAACTAGGGATGTCCATCAAAACTGAGTTTGACATTATTGGGAAGCGATTCACTAATGAAGTCCGTAATCGTCTTCAAGGAATTTTTCCACCAGAACCAGAGGCCGACTGTCGAACTGATGCTTATTTGTGGGCTCGCACAATTCATTGTCCATACTGTGAAGGATTGCTACCCCTGTCCCCCAACTGGCGACTCGCGCCCAATGGCACTGGAGTAAGGTTGCTTCCTCGTCCCGAAAAAGACCTCAACAAACGACGCTGCGATTTTGAGATTGTGTCAAAGTTTAGTGAGCATTCCCAAGGCACTGTCGCAGAGGGGGACGCCACATGCCCCTACTCCGATTGCGGGCGCATCATAGACGGTGACGAAGTTAAACGACAGGCACAGGCCGGCCTAATGGGGCAGCAACTTTTCGCTATAGTCTTCAAGCGGCGTATCGTTAAAAAGAGTAAGTCAGGAAAAATGAAAATTAAATGGGTACGCGGCTATCGTGCCCCGAGTCGAACCGACGACAACAGTGCAGCAATTGCCTCACGCATAGCAGATAGACTTCCAGAGTGGGAAGCGATGGATGTAATACCATCAGAACCGATCCCACAAGGCCAGAAAACTGACGAACAGCTCCGGTACGGAACACAACGTTGGTCTGATTTATTCTCTCCGCGCCAGTTAATCTGTCATGCAACCAGTGTGGAGGTATTCTCCGACCTGCTCGCACAATATAAACAGAGTAACCAACTCACTGAGGTCAACATAGCCGCATTCGCTTACCTCTGCCTCAGTCTCG
Source organism: uncultured bacterium (assembly GCA_965285945.1). Lineage (GTDB taxonomy): Bacteria > Nitrospirota > Nitrospiria > Nitrospirales > Nitrospiraceae > Nitrospira_D. The sequence goes on from CBDIWP010000038.1 coordinate 36,877, forward strand.
ACAAGATGGTGAATTATAATTCACGCAAATCGGTCTGGATGTCCACGCGGGAAGTAATTGCTAACACTTTTAATCGCCATGACTACGCTTTTTGTTGGTCACATGCAGAAATGGCCCCGCTAATAGAGGGAATAGGTTACGACTGGGCCGTGCAGCAGACCTCAAAATGTATCGAGGAGTTAGTTGAGCTAGTTCGCCCGCATGACGAACGAAATGAAAGCGGAAAAACAGAAAGCTTATTCGCTACAGGATGGACAGCACCTCCCATTTCATTGACGTGCAAATCCGCCGATTCTCTTGACCACTTGCCCGATGCCAGCGTGGATTGCATCGTGATGGACCCACCTTATTATGACAACGTGATGTACGCAGAGTTGTCGGATTTTTTTTATGTCTGGCTGAAGCGCACGGCTGGCCAACTTTTGCCGGACTTGTTCCGCCGGCCGCTGACTGACAAGGAAAATGAGGCCGTCGCCAATCCTGCAAAGTTCCGCGCTCATAAAGGAGCAAAAGCCCTTGCGGGGCGCGACTACCAAGACCGGATGGCTGCCATTTTTGAAGAGTGCCGGCGCGTGTTGAAGCCGGACGGCATCATGACGCTTATGTTCACCCACAAAGCCACCGGGGCTTGGGATGCCCTGACAAAAGGCCTCATGGAAGCGAAATTTACCATAACGGCTAGTTGGCCGATCAATACCGAGGCCGAAAGCAGTATGCACATCAAGGACAAGGCTGCCGCTAACAGCACCATACTCTTGGCCTGCCGGCCACGCGCCGTCCTTCCGAGCGACGCTGAAACGCAGTATTGGGAAGATGTGGAACCACTCGTCGCTGGTGCAGTTCGTAAAAGAGTCGCCGAGTTTCAAGCTGCCGGCATACGCGGGGTTGATTTGTATTTAGCTTCCTTCGGCCCAGCATTGGAGGAATTTTCGAGACATTGGCCGTTAAAGCGGGGAACACCGAATCCACTTCCACCTTCGCGCAAGCGCATTCAAAAAGAACTATTCCCCGAAGAATGGGATCCCTACGCCGTTTCACCGGAGGATGCATTAAACGCCGCACGTCGCGAAGTTAAAAGCTGGCGTTTGGAACAACTCACTCACAGGCGAGCCCGTACCGAACTAGATCCTCGCACATCTTGGTTTGTCTTGGCATGGGATGCATTCCAAGCACCTATCTTTCCCTACGATGAAGCGTTGCGGCTTGCACGCGCTGTGGGCGTTGACCTAGACAAAGACATCGTAGGTAGTGTGGCCACCAAGAAAGGCTCAGATTTGATTCTGTGGGACAGCGTCCAACGAGCCAACAAAGGAGCACTCGGCTCAGCGGACGGTTCGAGCGGTATGATTGATGCGCTCCACCATGCTGCCTATCAAGGCCATACCAAAACACTTGAATCTGCCCGCGAAATGCTAGAGCGCGTTGGACTTATGGGCAATCCGAGTTTTCGATCCGCCATGCAAGCCATTTTGGAGGTTCTACCAGTCGGCACCGCTTTCAGCGGTGTAGAACTTCCCAGCGATGTGGCCGGTGCTGGTAACGATTTTGAGGCAATTGAAAAGTTACGGCGTTTAGCCTTTGCGGATCATATCGAAGAGCCGCAGCAAATTTTTCTCTGGCACACACAGAACGCATGAGCCTTCTTTGTGACAGGGAATGGAAATTAAAGTATACGCCGGACGACGGCGACCTTGTCATGATGTTTTATGTGCCCGCTCTTGAGTGTGCTGTTAGGTATGAACGCCTTACCGGATATTTCCGTGCCCGCGCCTTGACCCTCGCCGCTCGTGGCCTTGAAGGATTAATCAGGAACGGGGGCAGAATGCGGCTTTTGGTCGGTTGCACGCTAGACCCTGCAGAGGTTGATGCCATCTCCAAAGGCGCGAAATGCCGAGATCAAGTGGAGGCTCATTTACTCGCAAATCCTCTCAAGCCAGGTAATCAGCAAGAAGTGGAAGCGCTGGAATTGCTAGCATGGATGGTTGCCAGCCAGTTTCTTGAGGTCCAGGTAGCCGTACCATGTGACGAGCATCACCGTCCAATTCTTGCCCAAGGCATCTTCCATGAAAAAGCCGGAATTATCGAAGACAAGACAGGCGACCGGCTCGCTTTCAACGGCAGCTTGAATGAAACTGAGGCAGGATGGACGCAAAATTGGGAAAGCTTGAATATTTTTCGCTCTTGGCTTGGTGACGACCCCCGGGTAGAAGCAGAGGAAGCTAACTTCGCTAGACTCTGGGCTGGCGATTCCAATTACCTCATCACCATGTCCGTCGTCGACGCATTACACAACGACTTACTTCGATTTCTACCGGAAAATGATCTGCCCGCCCGTCTCAAGAAAAAGCACAAAATTTCACCTGTACAGTTGCCGGCCGAAATGACAGCACCACCTTCACCGCCTGTCCTCGATCCCAACATTGATCTGCGGCGGTTAGTGTGGGCCTTCATAAGAGAAGCGCCGAAGATGCCGAACGGCGGCGAAAGAGTCGGCGAGGCCACATGCAATGTCGAGCCGTGGCCTCACCAGATTCGCGCTTTTCAGAGGCTTTACGGTCATTGGCCGCCACGTCTTTTGATTGCCGATGAAGTCGGCTTGGGGAAAACGATCCAGGCCGGTATGCTGATCCGTCAGGCTTGGCTGGCGGGAAAGGCCCGGCGTGTGCTCATCCTTGCCCCGGCCAGCGTGTGTCGTCAGTGGCAATTGGAACTTCGGGAAAAGTTTAATTTGAACTGGCCGATTTACGACGGCGATAAGCTCCTTTGGCTTCAAACCCCCGGACGAGATATGTCACTTGAACAGTTCGTTCTGCGGGCTGACTGGCACAAAGAGCCGTTCGTCATTGCCTCAAGCCACTTGATGCGTCGTCGCGACCGTATTCCTGAACTAGCCGAGCAAGCGGAGGGGTGGGACATCGTGGTCATTGACGAAGCACACCATGCCCGCCGCAAGTCCCCTGGGTTAGCCGGCGATCGGCGACCTAATCGTCTGCTCGAATTATTAAACAGGATCAAGGACAGGGCGAAGGCCCTCGTCCTATTGACAGCGACGCCCATGCAAGTACATCCAGTAGAAGTGTGGGATCTACTTTCAGTGCTAGGGTTGCCACCGGAGTGGCAGGAAGTCGCATTTCTCAAGTTCCTTGAGGCAGTGGACCATCCATCGCCGTCCCTAGAAGACATGGAATTTCTCGCGGCAATGTTTCGTGCCACAGAAAGAAGTTACGGTAGAGCGACGGAAGAGGATGCTCGTCGAGCCGGTGCAGCCAGTGGCTTGCAAGCCAGGAGGATCCTATCCGCGCTGCGCGACTCTGCTGCCATTCCTCGGCGCCAGATGGATGCCAAGATGCGGGGTGTGGCTTTGCGCCTCATGCACTCTCAGTCACCAATAAGGTGGCTCATATCCCGGCACACCCGCGACCTGCTGCGCCGTTATCACAAGGCTGGGAAGATGAAAACTCCGATTGCCGATCGAGAAGTGGAAGACCGTTTTGTCCAGCTATCCACGGACGAAGCCCACATTTATGATGAGGTCGAGAATTACATCAGCACAACATACAATCAGGCATCAGCAAAAGAGAAGAATGCTGTGGGTTTCGTTATGACGATTTACCGACGGCGGCTATCAAGCAGCTTTTACGCTCTGCGCCAAACTTTGGAAGATCGACTCGCGACAATGCGATCAGGCCGCTCGAGGATGCAGCATGAATCTGGGGATGACGCTGAGACGGCGATGTTTGATGTCGAAGACGAAGTCCTCGCGCCGGACGAAGTTGCAGAGCTAAAAAAAGCCGCCCTTGCGCAAGAGGAAAAGGACGACATTGCCAGCCTCCTTGATAAAATTCGCCGACTTCCTCCGGATACCAAGGCTGAAAGGTTGCGTCATGAGTTAGACAAACTCCGCGCCGATGGGTATTCGCAGACAATGGTCTTCACCCAATATACGGACACGATGGACTTCCTGCGCAGTGAACTTGCTATCAAAACCTCCTTTCGAGTCATGTGCTTTTCTGGTCGTGGCGGTGAAGTCTGCGAGAAAGATGGTCGGTGGCGTTCTATCTCACGTGAAGAAGCTAAACGACTTTTCCGTACAGGCAAGGCAGACGTACTGCTTTGCACAGATGCCGCTGCCGAGGGGTTAAATTTTCAATTCTGCGGCTCTCTTATAAACTATGACATGCCGTGGAACCCCATGCGCGTCGAACAACGCATTGGACGCATTGACCGTCTCGGTCAAGAACACCCGACAATACGGATTCTCAATTTGCACTATGAAGGCACGGTAGAAACGGACGTTTACTCGGCATTGCGACGCCGTATTCATCTTTTTGAAAGCGTCGTTGGCCGGTTACAACCTATCCTCGCGAAGATGTCTAGCGTTATCACTGGCCACGTACTTGGTAATCGACCGCACGACCCAGAAGCACGTGCCGCCCTAACCGGCGAATTAGAGCAAGAAGCTGAACAAGCCACGCGGGAAGGCTTCGATCTCGACGCAATGCTTGAGAGTGACCTTCAAGAACCACCACTACCAACACCAAAACTATCCTTGCGAGACCTCGACATGGTCTTGCAGCACTCCGATACACTGCCCGTTGGCCTAATCGTAAAGAAATTACAGGAGGGTGAATACGCTTACCAGGCTCCAGGCATGGCGAACCCAGTTCGCATCACGACACGCCCTGGTTATTTTGACGAGCACAGCGATAGTCTAGAGCTCTGGTCGCCAGGAAGCCCATCCTTCCCAATACCGGAAGTTGCCGCAGTGGAGCAGGAATTGACTGGTATTTCGATTTCCACTTTACTCAAATCAAGTAGCCGAGGATAGCTAAGACGCAGTACGCATCGATTCCCTTCAGTGTGGCAGGTCGGGCATCATGCCGCTTGGTATATCGGATAAGACTGCCCTTGCGCGTTCTTTAGCACTCCCTCTACAATGGATCCTACGAATCACCTACGATACATTTATGTCTTCGTAAGCACTTCCACTGTTAGTTTAACCACTTTGTTCCCGACCGAGCGATGATAGCAGGTACGAATCGGTCCTGCGGTGATGGAGTGGGACGGTTTATCGAAATGCGACTCAGATAGTGCGCAAGACGACGCACTAACCAGGAAGGATGGCGGAGCTTAAAGCGCCTTTCGGTTTGGACTCGGCCGTGATCGAACGAATTGACTGGGACTTGGCTTTAGATAGGATCTGTCAAGACATCCGCTCGGATTTCATATATTCGCCGCACTTTGCTTTCATATTACTGCTCTAAAATAAACATAACATACTTATTTATAAGGTTGTTCAGCGTTGTTCAATTATTATGTTGACACGTATTAGCGCATTACTTTATACGGTGAACAACGCTGAACAACGGAGGGCACGTGAAAACATCGTTTAGAGCCGCAAAAAATCGAAGCCAGGGAAGGGAAGGTTGGTGTGTGATTTTTCATCATCCGCTGCTGCCCGATGCGGATGGAAAATTCCAACGGCTGAGAAAGGGACTCGGAACGAGTAGTGACCAGGAGGCCGACCGTCTCGTTTCTCAGATAAACACGATTCTGGCGGACGATTCCTACTGGACCATTACCGCCAAAGATCGCGCATCGAGAGAGTTTGACCCAAGAATCGTTTCGATCTTTTACGACAAGATTGAATCCAAACTGCAGGATTCCTGGAGCGCTCGAGATGCCGCCCTTCCCCTCCCAACTCGAGAAGAGGGATACGCACGAGTGCTAGTGCTGGGACAGACTGGTGCGGGCAAAACGACGTTGCTCCGACAACTCATCGGAACAAGTCTGCGCGATCGATTCCCGTCAACATCAACCGCCAAAACTACGGTCTTTGATATTGAGATCATCACGTCTCCCGGGCCTTTTAAGGCGGTCGTCTCATTCCTGTCCGACGACCTTGTTCGATCCTATATCGAGGAGTGCCTCATCGCATCCGTGTCAGCTGCTGCCGAGGAAGCACCGGAAGCTGAGGTGATAAGACGATTCTTTGAGCATAGCGAGCAACGCTTCCGCTTGAATTACCTGCTTGGGAACGTCGCCTCTCCACCCGGTGATGAAACTGAAGATGAAGTGGAAGACAGTGAAAGTCCTTTAGAACCGATAGAGGCATCCGACATTGATCCAGAGGAACGAAGGCGTTTAGAGGCGACGGTAAGGGGGTTTGTCGATCGCATTCTTCAGCTGGGCGCTTTGGAACGTAAGAGGGTCTCCCAGGCTCTGAATTATTCATCCGATGATCTCAGTCAACTGAAAGCGGGAGACCGGGATTCATTCTTCGAATTGCTCGAACAGAATGTGCTCAACAATGACCAGGCCCTGTCACTAATTGATGACATCTTTGACGAAGTGCGAGCCAAATTCGACAACCTCAATATAGGTACTTTCCAATTTGATCGTTCCGGATGGCCGCTGACCTGGACTTATGAATCACCTGAGCGAGCACTATTTCTCAAAACCGTCAATCGGTTCTCAAGCAACTACGCACCGAACTTCGGTAGGCTCTTGACTCCACTCGTTAGTGGGCTGCGAGTTTCAGGCCCATTCTGTCCGACATGGGCACCTAATGATGAACATATCAAAATGGTATTGATGGATGGAGAAGGCCTAGGTCATACGGCAGCGTTAAACTTTACACTGCCCACTACCTTGACGAGGCGCTATGACCGTGCTGACGTCATCCTGCTCGTGGATAGTGCCAAGCAGCCCATGCAAGCTGGTGCCGTCGCGGTATTGCGGAGTTTGGCCGCCACAGGTCATGACGCAAAACTGTCCATTGTATTTACCCACTATGATCAGTTGGAGGGCGACAACCTTCCAACCGCTACCTTGAAAAAACATCATGTGCTTGGTTCACTTGAGAATGCGTTTCAGGCCCTTGAGCAAGATTCTGACCTCTCAGCGCTGAAAACCCTTCGCCGTCGTCTTCTCGATAAACACGTTTTCTATGTGTCGAATATCCATAAAGTACTTCCAGATGGAGCCCATACCACTCGCGCACAGTTCAATAAACTTCTCACTGTTATCCAGGCTGCCATCACTCCGCCGCCCTACGTGCCTGCCACGCCGGTTTACGAGCTTGACCGGCTTGTCATTCCGGTGCGCTATGCAGCAGAAAAATTCCATCAGATCTGGAACGCTCGCTTGGGTCTAGGTTCCTATTCAACGATTCTTCCTGAACATTGGACAAGGATCAAAGCCTTGACCAGACGACTGGCGTATCGATGGTCCGATAGCTATGACACGCTTCAGCCAGTCGCGGATCTGATCCGCCTCGTCACTGAGCAACTGGATGCTTTCATCGCAGAACCAGGAGCTTGGAAGCCATCGAGGCCTGCCGAACAAGACGTTGAAGAAGCAGTCCGTTCGGTCAGACAAGAAGTCCATTCCCGACTTCATGATTTAGCGGCAAAACGAATCTTCATCGATCAAGTGCGGGATTGGATGACTGCCTATGAATATCGGGGAACAGGATCAACGGTTCAACGTGCTGGCGAGGTCCGAGCCATTTTTGAAGATGCGGCCCCTGTCATCTCCGAGCGACAAGCTCTGCATTCCAAAGAATTCCTGAGGGCAATTTCGACACTATTTGAGGGGGCGGTTAAAGCTGCGGGAACTCGTAGTCAGACGACCATTGAAAGTGGCACCTCACTGGGCGACAAGTAGAAGTCGCAGGGGTAATCTCCATGAATCGGAATAGGATCCCGAATAGCGTCGTCGAACGGCTTCGCTGGTATGTCTACCTGTATGTTCGTAAGACAAACGACCAAGTCTACTATGTAGGCAAAGGATGTGGGCAACGGGCCCTCGCTCATCTACGGCGTCTCCGAGGGCATCGCGTCGACATACTCATCCACGGTCTCAAAGATGAAGCCACTGCATATACGGTGGAGTGCGCTCTACTCGACGTCTTTGAACAATTAACCAACAAGGTCAGAGGAAGAGATGCTCGAATGCGTGGGAGGGAGGCGCTCGATGATCTGATTGCCCGTTATGCAGCCCGAAAGATCACAATTCAAGAGCCTTCGGTTCTGATACGAATCAATCGGCTTTACTGTCCTGGAATAGAAGCACAAAGGCTGTATGAAATCACACGAGGGGTATGGAAAATTGGTGAGAGGCGCAATCGATTGGTATATGCGTTCGCCGTCTATCGTGGTGTGGTTCGTGAAGTGTACAAGATCAAGAGTTGGCACCGCGCGGGAACGACGCGGTATCGATATCGGAAAAGGGGAGTTCTCGACATCGGTGGCCGCTGGGAGTTTGTGGGCAGATTAGCGGAACCTTCTGTAAGAAACCGTTACAGAGGAGGTTCCGTCGCACATCTGCTCCCGGATGGTGCGAGGAATCCCCTCCGATATGTTTCATTTCATGATTAGGATCAACACCCGCAAGGGAAGAAGGAGGGGGCCTTGCTATATAGTGTCGACAGCGGAACATTTGTAACAAGAGTCCCACATGAACGGGACTTTAATATTTGGAGATCCCGGTTGTCAGTGGCAGATCTATCAGCTATCCGGCAGGCGTTGCAGCAGATATTAGCAAGCAGCGAAATAGAAACTTCAAGCTGGATCCCCGGAGACAACTGGGCTGGAACGCCATGGGAGCCTATATACTCCAAAGTCTGCCGACAAGACGAAGCGGCTGCAGCGCGGTGCTTCGGACTTTTTGTTTGGGAAGCTGTTTTACGCGATAAAGATGTCTGGGGATTCGGTCGGTATGAGAAAGATGGTATCCCAATAGAAGGCATAACTTATTTCAAGCTTCAACATCCTCCGCAGGCGACGGCGGCAGCTCTAAGCCTTGTCGGTTAATCCCTTGAAAGATAAACCTACTTCAAAAGCTCGCACGGTGGCAGACGGTGCAATACATATGGCGGCGATCGTCAGTGAGATCGCCCAATTTTTCAGAGATGAATGGGGGAGTTCAGAGCACTTCGAACCTTGGCCAGGACTTCCCTCAACCCCTGGCGTTGAGCCAACATTGGAACAGGCCAATTTCTTCTTTTTAGGATGCTGCGTTGACCTTCAGGAGAGATATAAGGTTGCGTGGAATAAGGCCAGACGCTTCTTCACTACCGTCGTTCCCTCTCCCAATCGAGCATCGCTTTGGAAATGGATCAATGATCATTCTGAGGAGGAATGGATTCGCAGACAAAGGGAATACGATTTGCACCGCTTCCCGGCATTCCACAAACGGATTCATCGTATCGCGAAGGCGCTCGTCGACAAGTTCGATGGGGACCCGCGCGGTATTTGGAACCGAAGCAATGGCAGAGATATTATGGCCTTTCTGAATGACGACCTAGAAGTGGGTCCAGCTCTTTCACGAATGATTCTCGGAGCGTTACGAGATCACAAACTTGTCAATATAGGAAAATCTGACTTTAAGCCAGATCGTCATATTTGTCGTCTCATGCATATCCTTGGACTGGCCCCAACTGCCAAGCCCGAGGACGCGATCAAGAGCGCCAATGAGTTGTTTGCGGACCCATGGGCCATTGATAATGCGCTTTTCTATTTATCCACGGAATATGAAATAGCTGATACCCAAGCTCTCTTAAACTTTCACCACAGAATGCAGAAGTGGATACAGCTTCGGTTAGATTTAGCGACTGCTATTAAAGCGGTCAGCCAGACACTTCTTGAACTCCTGGGCGAACAGACATGGTCTGTGGACTTCCATTCGTCCCCACATTGGCTAGGGTTCTACCTCACACGAACTACAGGCCCTCTTAGCGTCCCAATGTCAACAGACGATGGTTCTGCCTTATGGGCATGGATAGGTGTCGGTTTCTATGGCGACCTATACTCTGGTATGGAGATGGGGGGTGCTTCAAACTATTTTGGTTCACCAAAAGTACGATCCAGGTTGAGAGAATTTAAATTTGGTTCATCCGAAGAGATCAATGATCCCTTTTCTGACAAAGTAACCTTTTGGCATCAAACCAAGCTTGAGAGCATCACACCCTCGGCATTGGAGGGACGCTTTCATAAAATGGCTATGACGATGCGCACATTGCTTGGAACAATTGAACGCGAGACCGAATAGGCCATTCTCCTTTGAAAGAAAGGTATTTCGGTGTGAGCTCTGTGGCCGACGGAGTTTGGTAGAGAGCTCTTAAAACGAATGCCTTGCCCCTTTAACGTTATTGTTCAGTACAATCGACACAAAGGAGGCGAAATGCCAGATTTACAGCAAGCCATTAAGGCGTGATCCGCCACGGAGAGCAGGGAGGCTACGTCGGAGAGTGTTTAGAGTTAGCCATTGTCACGCAAGGCGTCACACTGGACGAGACGGTGCGGAATCTTCAGGAAGCAACCATGCCGCATCTTGAGGGAGAGGATTTAGCGTCACTCGGGGTAAACGAGTACTTCACCTTATTGCTCAGGATCGATATCGGTTTTTACCCACCATACTTTTTGGCGAGCGCTCTATAGATCCGCATCCGTTTCCTCACTCGATAGCCTTATGGATAGGGTGGAAGCTCGACAGAGTTGCGACGACAACATCCTCCAGAACTTTAGCCAACGCCAACACCACCTGCCATAGAACATCTCCTTTCCTCTACATCATAAGCCATTAGTCCGGCCGTTGCCTGTTAGCCAACTATGTATGCCTTACTGCGGTCCTCCAGTCACGCCTTGCCGTTGGTAGTACGGACCTTCGCGGCCGTCCCCGCATAGTTGCCGCGGCGGTAGTCATTGTGACCGACGAACGCTACGAAGGAGGCGACATCATATCCATTGTGTTTCCAGCCCGGACATGACAGCCCAATGCAATGTTCAGTTCATGCTGGATTTTCTGACTTTCCGCTCGATGTCGCTTTACGAATCCAAGAAGCGGCCGGTTGGTTGTTCCACTACCAAGAATGGCCCCCATCTCATGCCGGTCGGTTAGATCATAGCCTGCAGACCAGAACTGCTCGTAAAGATCCGCATTGTAGGTATTGAGCACAGTGTAGACGTCGGCTGACCTTCCCCCATTTATTACACCAAAGCTGAGGAAGTTAGCTCCTGCGTCAGCTGGGCCCTGGTTTGATAGTGAGTAATGAACTCCTGGGGTGTCACATCCCCAATCCCGCTGTGCGTCCGTTCTTCGTTGTATTCCCGCCGCCACGCCTCAATCACGAGCTGCGCTTCCTGCAAGGTCAGGAACCATTGTTCGTTGAGACATTCATCCCGGAACTTGCCGTTAAAGCTCTCGATAAAGGCATTCTGCACCGGTTTCCCCGGCTGGATGAAGTGCAGGTGCACACCATGCTGAGCCGCCCACGCGTCCAGTGCGGTCCCTGCGAATTCTGGCCCGTTATCCACGATCAGTGTCTCGGGCAGCGGTCGAGTTAGAAAGAGCCGGTGGAGAATCCGGCACACCCGTGCCCCGCCGATCGACACATCCACCTCAATGACCGGGACCTCCTTGGAACACAGATCGGTCATCGTCAAACATTTGTACCGTCGTCCCGTGACCAAGCGATCATGGACGAAATCCAGCGCATAACAGCGCCCCGGCTGCGTCGGCCGGGGGAGCGCGAACCGCGGCACCGCGGCCAGCTTCTTCCGCCGGCGTCGCCGTAACGACAGCCCTTCGTCGCGATAATAAATCCGTTCCACTTTCTTACGATTCACGCGCCAACCTTCGCGCCGCAACCCACATAGATCCGGGGACAGCCATACCGCCGCTTCGTCTCGGCAATCTCGCGGATCCGGGTCCGCAGCGCCTCATCCTCCTGGCGGCGATTGCGATACCGCAGCGTCTGGCGATCCAGCGCCAGAAGGCGGCACACCCGTCGCTCACTGAGCCCAAAGCGCTCGGCGCTCCATTCAGCCGCCGCTCGCTTCGCCTTGGGCCCTACCAGTTTTTTGCGTTGATCGCTTTCAGCGCTTGAATGTCCAGCGCTTGCTCCGCCATCATCTGTTTCAACCGTCGGTTTTCGTCTTCCAGCTGGCGGAGCTTCTTCACATCACTGACTTCCAACCCGGCATATTTCGCCCGCCACTTATAAAACGTGGCGTCCGAGATGCCGTGCTTGCGGCAGAGCTCTTGAACCCCGGTGCCTGCCTGGGCGTCCTTGAGCACGGCGATGATCTGTTCCTCCGTGTGCCGTTTTCGTGTCATAGCCCCCTCCTGTGGGGCCCATCTCAGCACAGGTGAACTCCCAAGCCAATGGCGTAATTTTCGGGGGGAAGGTCCCGACCGCCTTGAGGTTACGAGTCGGCACATCCAATTCATCGGCGGACCGCAATTCGTTGGCATACCGTAAGGTGTCCATGACGATGACGTCGTTCACGGGCAGCAGCGCGGCTCTGTACTGACGGGTGCGGATCACGACCTTGGCAATCGCCACTTTCCCCGTTTCGATGAGTGTTTGTCTCAGTAAGGCATAGCCTTTTTCGCCCCTTTTGTCGGGGGCGAGATAGTAGGGTGATTCGAAATACATGGGAGCGATTTCCAAGGCGTCCACGAAGCTCACAATGTCGACGGTCTGGGTCGCTTCGACATTCGCACGGCGGAAATTCTCCTCAGTGAGCACGACGTATTTGATTGTGTATCCTCGGTGCTCGCAAGTAGTCGAAAGTAAAGGTCAATCTACTATTGAGCATCCGGCATTCGCTTGGCGGTTTCCCATACATGTTCTTGACGACATATGCATTGTAATGCATACTAGAGACGTGAAGAGATGGGAAGTCGAGTTCTATGATGATTTCGAACCTGAGTTCGATGCGCTGCCTGAGACGGTTCAAGACGAATTGCTGGCGCATGCCGAGTTGCTACAACACTTCGGCCCGACACTAGGTAGGCCGACAGTTGATACACTAAATGACTCCCGGCACGCTAACATGAAAGAGTTGAGGTTCAAAGCTGACAATGGCGAATGGCGAGTGGCATTTGCGTTTGATCCTGACCGAAAGGCGATGCTCTTGGTAGCTGGTGACAAATCGGGAGTGAGTCAAAGACGTTTCTACCGAGACTTGATACGCAAGGCGGACGACCGTTTCGATGCTCACCTGGCAAAAGTCAAAAAGAAAGATAGAAAGGCGTGATAACCATGGCTACCACACTGAATGAAAAACTGAAGAGAGTTGGTGTAGGACGACGGAAGAGAATAGAGGCAAGAGCTACTCAACTGATTGCTGAAGAGATGTCCTTGCGAGAACTACGGCAGGCCCATAAGTACACCCAGAAAAAAATAGCGAAGGCTTTGCATATTGGCCAAGATGGCGTCTCTCGTCTTGAGCAAAGAACAGATCTCTTGCTTTCCACACTCAGAAGCTATGTGGAAGCTATGGGCGGTAGCCTATCCATCATCGCTGAATTTCCCAATCGACGAAGGGTGATTGTATCGGGTCTGAGCCAAATTGGCACAGGTCAACGCGCAAAACGAGAAGAAGAAGCCATTCACTGTTAGAGTAGCTTTTCCCCAAGACCAATCATTCCGTTGTTCCGTTGTTTGTCGGTTCCCGTTGGGGATTTGAACCCGTGTGCCATAGATTTCAAGCTCAGAGCTTGTATAACGAACATCACTCTTAACCATGCTAGGTTTCTCCTATCACGGTTCTAAAAAGGACAGAGCAAACCCCCTCCGCTGAATTACATGTTGTTTCCCATGTAGTTCTTCTTTCCAGGACACATTTCTAAGCGTGGGAGTCGTGTTTTAATCGGGCTGTAAAATCCGGGATCTTATGTTCTGCCGCATGGCTAATACGGTCCTTGTGGTGGGTGTACAGTTCCGTCGTTTGAATATCGGCGTGGCGGAGCATCTGTTGTACCTGATGGAGCTCGGCTCCATTCTCGAGAGCGAGCGATGCAGCGGTGTGACGCAGGGAATGGGGCGAGATGGGGCGGATATTGCCGGTCTGCTCATCGATGAGCCGATAGAGCTTCCCAGCTTTGAGATGCTCGAGCATCATCTTTTGAATGGATCGGGCGGACAGGCCGCGACAGCCGCGGAGCAGCGCCACGTTTCGCTTTTTTGAATAGATATGTCCGGGCCCGCGTAGCCAGGCGAAGAGCGGATGATCGGGGCGCCGCTCAAGGATCGGCCCATCTGCAGAGAGGTGGCACCCTTCATGATGGTCCAGATATTCATTGAGCGGCGCCAGCACCCACGGCTTTAACACGACTGGGGCGTCGGCATCGGCCATGTCCCGTCCTTTCCCATGGACGAGCAGCAAGACTGTGCCTTCCTTGGAGATCAAATGCCGGCGTTGTGCGCGCGCCAGTTCAATGCTTCTGAGCCCCGTCGCAACCCACAGCACGGTCATGGCGTAGTCGCGCAGCACGCGTTCCCGCGGGAGCGGATCCGTGACGGATCGATCGAACGTGGCGAGCAGCTCGGTGACTTCCACTTCCGTCAGACTGTCCCGGACAAAGCCTTTACGGACCCGAACGCCCCGAATCTCTTTCATCGGATTCGTCCGGATCCGGCCGGTCTCCTGGAGCCAGCGGCAAAACGCGCGCAGGGCCGCGAGGTACGCGTTCACCGTCCGCGGCTCTAGAACCTTCCGCTGTCCCGTACATTCCCGGCTCTTCAGCCCATCCGCATAGCGACGTAGGAGCTGGACGGTAAACGGCTCTTGCCCGCCGCCGGGCTCATCGAGAGCCCCCCACCACACAAAGAAGTAGGTGAGCGACTTTCGATACAGCCGTTCGGTGGGTCCGTGATACTGGGTACAGAAGGCGTCGATCAGCTGACGGATTAGGGTGGTGCATCGGTCCGAGCCGATCGGGCAGTCATCTGGCCACTCCAGCATGGTGACGGCCTCCAGCGCCGGCTGCCGCGGTGCGCGAGCAGGCAGAAATGGCGCGAGCGCAGTGTTCGCGTCGACCGGTGATCCGGTTCTGTCACTCGGCGGAGAATCGGCGGAAGGATTGTTGTCCAGAGCGGCGTTTCCTCGAATTTTGTCCCTTATACCCTCCTCCCTAAGCCAATGTCAACGAACGGCGGTTAATGTCCACTTAACTGCCCTTGGTGTTATTTTTTCTTATTGACAGGGGGGCGTATTAGCCCCCATATGGTGGTATAAATCGTCCCGCTGTAATTTGGTGAAATTCGCGCAGGGCTATACACAGTAATGGTTAGTACCTATAATGAGTCCATTGACGACGACGGTGAGGCCGCGGGATTTATCCCGCCAGAGGCCAACTTAGATGGTCAAGGCCTCACCTTACTGGATCGATTTTTCCGTGTCCTAGATGACGAGCGTTTTCGTGAGATGAAGCCAGGGGAACAGTTGCTCTATCTCCAGCTGCTCCGCCGGCAGCATGGAAAGCAGCATGAAATGATTGAAGCGAGCCGAAGTCAAATGAGCACGTGGACCGGTCTCGCATGGGATACCGTCAAGAAGTATCTCCCATCTTTAATGGAGCGCGGCCTCGTGACCCAGGTCAGACCGGCGGGGCACACGTACTCAGCTGCATACGAAGTGCATTGGCTCCCTCCCCTCCCGGCGCCGATTGAGTCCACCCATCCTAATACTGCCGCCACCTACGTCGATCAAATGGATGCCGCAGATCTTGCGGAGTATCAGCGCCTCGAACATCTCCTCCCGATCGCGGAGCGTCGCCAGCTACACAACGACGTTTCCCAGGAACTCCATCAAATGGGCATCGACTGGAACTATGACCTCATTAAGAAAGTTGTGATCTGGCGTTTTCTCACCCGTTCGCCTTACAAGCGCAAACTTGCCGACAAATACCCGAAGTGGTTTGCTCCTCTTAAACCATCCTAAATCTAGCTCATACTCGATCATTCTTTACACCGTTACGCGCTTAGCATACAAAAGAGTATTCGGTTAATCGATTAACAGCAAGTGCCCAACAGTCTAAAAAGTGGTTCAGGACTTTTGCTATGTGCAGCGATTAACATTCTACGTGTTTGATTTTCGTCAGGTTTATGGATCGTCAAGGATTGACCAAGGCCACGTCGTCTCCCAGCTTTGTTAATAACCGCTGTTTTCTTTCCCCCCTAACGAATCTCCTTAAACTTAGCGTTTTTAAGCTGGTTCTTGCGGCTCAGGCCATCTTTTCTAGCCCCTTAATAAAGCATATTTACTAGCTAGGTAGGGCAAATGAAACTAGAAGTGTGCAGCGATTAACATTATAAAAGTTATAACTTTAGAATTGTGCAGCGATTAACATTCGTCCACGTACGTGATCTCATACTACATAATGTGGCATCGCATCCGCTGGACACAATCTAATTTCCTTGACAGAGTTACGTATCCTTGCTACATGGTGCGCACCCTAGGTTTCAAGTTCACCACCTTCACCCCAGGTTGCCCCAGGATATGAAGACATATAGACGGCCCAAAGAGACCCCAGCCATACCGGTTGAACGGATCAAGCGGGATCTAAAGGAAGCACCCCAGGTCTCTAAAAATGGCAAATTGACAATGACTGCGGCCGCCCAAGCGTTGGGTATTCACCGCGACACGCTTAAGCGATGGATTAAAGAAGGAAAAGTCCCTGACGCTCCACGCAATGACAAAAATTCCTACCGCATGTTTAGCCCGGATGATGTCGAAAAAATCAGGAAGATTAGGGATCAAGATGCGCTCGGCAAGAGGGGCGACTCAAAGTGACACAGCAAATGGGCGGTCATTGCACGTCTAGGAGGGAGGCCCTGAGATGATTATCGCTCCTCATAACCAGCGGGGCGGGGTCGGAAAGACTACGACCTCCGTGCACATCGCACAGGCGGCGGCTTTATATGGAAAGCGCGTCCTGCTCGTGGATACGGATCCGCAAGGGTCGCTGAGGAATATGCTGAAGATTCAGCATGATTCAACGCTGCATGATCTCCTGGACAACGGCTTCAAGTTGGAGGAGGTCATTGTCAAAGGGGTGCGCACCGGCCCGGGAAAAGGAACGCTGGACGTCATCATTAGTGATAAGGCACTGACCGAGACCGAAACCAAATTGATTCAGGCCGGCAATCGCGGAGAAGCGGTGGGAAAGCTTCGTGAGGCCCTGGCCCCGGTCAAGGATATGGATTACGACTTGATCTTGATCGATAGCCCGCCAGGCCTGTCGCCAATTCTGCAATCGGTCTATCACACCGTGGATAGCATCCTGGTTCCGATCGCCATGGATTATATGTCGTTCGTTGGATCGCACCAGGTCATTGAAAGCCTGAGTCTTCTGAAACAGGACTACGATATCAAGGCGACGATTGGCGGCATTCTGCCGGTCGCCGTCGATCATCGCTTGGCCGTGACCGACTCCACGCTGACCAGTATCAAGAACAAGTACGAAAAGTACTATCCGATCTTCCCGCCCATTCGTATCGACGCGACGATTACGAAGTCCGGCATGCGCGGACAGACGCTCTATGACCGCTTGGGCGTTCCGTTGGATCGGCTAACGCCCGATCATCGAGCCGCATGGGACTACTATCAGGTGATGAAGCTGTTGGTGAAGGGACCGCAAAATCCAGGGATTCTCAAGCAGCCGGACGCTTAACGAGGATGTGGAGGGGAGGAGAAGCTCATGAAATCTAAGTCTCGTGACCGGGAGCCCGTGGACATTGGCGATTCGCTTCCCGACGCCCACTATCAGTCGTTGTCTCCGGTGTCGGCCGATCGGCGGCGTGAGGAAGAAACGAAAAGCATGCGGTCGTTCTTCGGCTCTGGGTCGAGCGAACAAGTAACCGAGATTCCGCTTAATCGTCTGGATGCGAGTCCCTACCAACCGCGACTGGCGATGAATGAGGACGCGCTCAACGAATTAAAGGAATCGATTCGAGAACGCGGCGTCATCACGCCGATCCTGGTGCGACCTCTGGCGGAGGGGCGCTACGAACTCATCGCAGGTGCGCGCCGGGCAGAAGCCAGCCGCGCGGTGGGTCGGACCATCATTCCTGCCATCGTACGAAAGTACTCCGATCAGGACGCCGAATATCTGGCCTTGATCGACAATATCCATCGGCAGGATTTGGGTATCCTCGAGCAGGCCCGGTCCTTCGCCCGCCTCATTGAGCGGCATAAGCTCACGCACGATGACCTGGCGAAGCAGCTGAAATGCTCGCGCACCCGGATTACGAAGATGCTCAAGGTCTTGGAATTGCCCAAGGAGGTTCAAGAGTTGATCTATGCTCCGGGGCAGGAATTCGGTGCAGTCCATGGTGAGTTACTCGCGGGCGTCAAGTCGCCGACAAAGTGCGTGCGTCTGGCCGAACGCCTAGTGCAAGAAAAATGGAGCACTCGCCGTCTCGAGGAAGAGATCAACCGCGAGCCCCGTGTGCATAAGGGGTACGAGTCCGTCGTGTATGAAGAGCGGCCGGACGGCTTCAATTTGCGAATCAGTTTTCGAGATAACCACGAGTACGACATCGTGCGGTCTGAACAGGCGCTCCGAAAAGCGCTGGCCCGCTTGACCCAAAGCAAAGCCGGCGCGGTCCATAAGGAAGAAGGCCTCTCGGTGGAGTCCGATGTCGAAGCGCATATGGACGTGTAAATACCAATTGTTCGAAAGATCCCCGAGAATTTGCAAGTGTCCAAAAGTTTCCTTCAACTATCGTCGCGGTACCACGAATCTTTCATTCTTTTGAATGATGGCTGTATACAAACCGATACATCTGACGACAAAACGACGGGTATGGTAGTGCGACTACCACCCCTGGAAGTGTCTGTGCCACCGATGTACGAGTTATCCACAGGCCGACGATAGTTGAAGGAAGATTTTGCGATAGCTGAAGGAAGCGACGATAGTTGAGGGAAGGAATCCGGCGATAGTTGAAGGAACGGGGACGATACTTGACTGAAGTCACGATACTTGGAGGAAAGCTTTTCCCGCGTAACTATGCGAAATACCAATTGGTGCTTCCCTACACCCTTCATCCCTACGTTAAAGACTTAACGAAAGAATAATCAACGTTACGATGGATGACGCAGATTTAGTCCCCTCATCGGAAAAGAACCTCACTAGGCGCTCCCCGGAACTTCTTTCTAAGGAAGCTGTCTTCGCAGCTCCTGTTCTTCTTTTGGCTGAACATATCCTTGGGTCGATCCCTTTGTGGGAGGTGAAGAGCAAGCGCAGTGGGGGAGGCTTGCGGGAAAAAGATGTGGTGCGCGAAGTGTTCTACCGCGGAGAGCTTCGCAAAATTCCGTTAGTGATATATGCGAGCGGTGAACTCGGCCTCCCAAATTCAGTGGATCTCGAATTGTTCCGTGGTTTTGAACGGTGGGCCCTGGGTCTACTGGAACGGGAAAAGGCTCTACCGCCCGTCGTGAAGATTTCCGGTGGCGAGATTTTGCACGCAGCGGGGAAAGAATCGTCGGGCGCTGCCTACGCCGAAGTCGATCGCTTTTTTTTAAGAATGGCCGGGACGATGATTTCGGCCGGCCGTGGTAAGACCGTGTATGACAAAGAAGCGGGGGACCGGCAGGACAGCGGAGGGACACGGGCGAGGACCAGAACCAAAAAGGGTATCGTGTTTAAAATTTTTGGCACTGTCGTATTACCCGGACAGGTAAACGGAGAAGGGCAGCTCGCGGACAAATATGAAGTGGAACTGGCCCCTTGGTACCGCGAGAGCTTGCTGCTGGGTAACTGTTTTGTGATTGATCATTCATTGTTTGCATCCATGAAAGGATCGCTCTCGAAGCTGCTTCATCAGCTCTTGCACAACCTGTTTTATTTAGGAAAAGGACATGCGGAGCAGCGGTATTCAGATCTGGTCCGTTATTGGCAGATCAAAAAATTTCAGACAAAGTCCAGGGTGATGCAGCAATTCGCAGAAGCACACCATGAATTGTCCACTCGGGGGTTCTTAGAGTCTTGGCAGATAGTACCGGTGGGACAGCGCGACGACAAAGACTTTGTCTTTATCTGGACTGCAGGGTCTGCATGGTGGAAGACAGAGGCTCAACTGCCGCAGCTGAAAGAGAAATATGAGGTGGGTGATGATCACCAGGTCGGAGTTGAGCGCGTCATTGATCCGTTTTTGACAGCCCTCCCGGAGCAGCCAGAGGATCGATCGGCGCAGAAAGCCGGTGACCCCACCTCAGCAGCGCGCCTTCTCGCTGAAGTCATGGACCTCTCTGGTCGTCGCAAGGATCCTGAGGTGTGGGAGAAGTGGTGGAAGCGCGCGATTGCGGCAGTGCCGCACGCTCGAATCTGGATGAGAATCGGCGAAGTGAAAGAGCGAAAAGCCCGTGGGGAACGCCTTAATATGGGTAGCTATCTCGCTAAGCTGGTAAAGATTGAGGCGAAAGGGCTTGGAATAGGTTGGGCGGAAGAAAGAAGTAGTGTGTAACACGGCTTTATGACCGGGAATTATAACTGGAAGCTAGGCGGTATAGCTGTCTGTGTGGCAGGTCTAATGGCTTGTGCAGGCCCCGTTGTTCACCAACCAGAAAATGTCATCGATTCTGTCCTTTTTGTCGACTCTTCCCTTTGATCAAAGGCGTACCAGTTCGAAGGTTAGGGGTCCACCATTCTGACCTCCTGAGTGAGCCGCCAGCCTTCTTTCCTGTAATCGCAGGTTCTCGTTCGGGCTCCGTGTTTACCCTTGGTCCCTTGACGTATTTCAAGCTAGCATTATCGTTTGGCACATACAATGCGCAAGTGGGCGCCGTCGGACTTTCGGCGTGGAGGCCAATGCTCAGGGGTACGAGTGCGAGTGTCGCGTTCGCCCACTGCCTCGGCGAGGTGACACGAATGGCGACATGGTCGTTCACCGTCTTGCAGACCGATTCACACATACCACATCCGACACAGGCCTCGGAAGATACCGCCAGCCGCAGCGACTCGAAATCCATATTGAGCGCGCGCGTCGGGCACTTCGACACGCAGGCATGGCAACCCTGCCCTGCCGTGCATAGGCGGTTCGGCCCATTTGAGAGTGGGTTCCAACTTCGGCCGGTATTTCAGAGTCTCTCTTCTTCTTTGGCACCGGCTCAAATGCGGTGACGGCAGAGAAGGAAGTATTGAATCAAATAAAGGGACAGGCCAGTTGTGTAGACACCGGAGCGTCTCAGCCGCCAACATCCTCGCAAGACCAGCATGGTTTATTGTGCGGTCTGTGCACGCACTCAATCTGGGTGCCGGCATCATACTGATTTGGTTCGGAGGCTCTAGGCCTCCAATATGACCTGCTATGTCTCAACGGCCGTGAATCCGGCTTTGCTCACCGCTTCCTTAAGTTGATCTACTCGGACCCGGCTTGGCTCGTACTGAATATAGACGTGCTTTTGCGGCACCTTGGATTTGACTCCGCGCACACCAGGCACTGCACTTATAGCCGTGCTGATTTTTGAGGCACATCCTTCACACACCATGCTCGGGATGAGCAGCTCGACGGCGGCAAGCTGCCCTCTTTCCTCCACGTCTTCCCGCCCCAGGTCGATGCCGCGAATGCGCAGGGTATTTAACAGGATCGCGAAGATGCTGACGATCATGAACGCGATCGCGAGGAGCGGCGTGATGTACCCGAAGGCCGCAAGCGCCATCCCGATGACGTTGAAGAGCACGGCCACGACCACGTTCCCGGTCAGCGTGCGGTAACTGGCCTTGCCTAGGGTTAGCGCGCTCACCACATCATCCAGCCTGTCACCGATAAGAATGACACCGGCCGACTCAATGGCGACATCAGTTCCGGCACCGATGGCGATACCGACATTCGCCTGAGCCAGCGCCGGAGCATCGTTGATCCCGTCGCCGACCATCGCCACGTTTCGACCGGCCTTCTGAAGCGCCTGGATAGCGGCGACTTTGTCCGCGGGCAACAGCTCAGCCCGGACCTCATCAATGCCAAGTCTATTTCCGATTGCTTCGGCGACTGGCCGAGCATCTCCTGTGAGCATGACGGTCCTCACGCCCCGATCACGCAACCGCGCGATAACCCGCTCCGCGCCACGGCGAGGCGTGTCCTGGAGCGCAATGGCCCCGATCACCCTGTTGCCGAGGGCAACGACCACGACCGTCTTCCCTTGGGCACTCAAGGTGTCAATCTGCGCGCGGACCAGATCGGTGAACGCGACCCTGCGTTCCTCGATAAAGGACGGCTTTCCAGCGAGGATCATGTCCCCTCCGTCCAAAATAGCTGCGACGCCCTTGCCCGGTGTCGCCCGGAAGTCTTGAACGGCAGGCTTCGTCGCTCCTTCCCGTTCCGCATAAAAGCTGATCGCCTGGCCCAGGGGATGTTCAGACTGAGCTTCAACGGCCCCGGCAATCCCAAGCATTTCTCTTCGTTCAAGACCAAGCGGCACGACATCGGTCACCGTAGGCCGGCCGTATGTCAGCGTCCCCGTTTTATCGAAGACCATGGTGTCCACGATAGAAAGTCCGTGAAATACCTCGCTCGCTTTGACGAGCAGCCCAATGGAAATTCCCTTGCCGCCCGCGATGGCGGCCAGCATCGGTGTTGTGATGCCTAGAGCACACGGATAGCCCATGATGATCGTCGTGAGGAGGACCACGCTCGCCAGGAGAATATCGCCGGTGGCAAACATCCAGCCGGCAAAGGCCACAACACCTGCGATGAAGACTACCGGCCCGTAGTAATTCATCAGCTTGTCCGCCATGAGTTCGATCGATGGCTTGCGCTCGGCAATCTGAGCCATGAGACGCACGATCTGGGTTAAGAAGCTGTCCTCTCCGACTTTGGTGACCCTCACCTGCAGCGCACCATCTAGATTGAGTGTTCCGCCGATGACCTTCGAACCCGGCTCCTTCGAAGCGGGCACCGACTCTCCGGTGAAGCTGGATTCATCCACGCTCGCCGACCCTTCGATTACTTCTCCGTCGAGAGGAATGCGCTCACCAGGGCGAACGACCAGCAGCTCTCCGACGGCAACATCCTTGGTGAGGACGTCGACTTGCTGTCCGCCGCGAACGATCCTGGCGCGGGGAGGCTGGAGTGAGAGGAGCTTTCTCACCGCCTCGGAAGCCTTCCTGCGAGTGTCCAGCTTGAAGTAGCCGAAGAACAGATGTAGCGACATCAGCCAGGCGGACACAGGCAGGAAATTCGGCCAGCGAGAATCGTACAGCGACAGGCTGCCGACGATAAACGAACCCCACGCTCCCGCCGAGAGCAGCACGTTCGCATTGATAACGCGTTGGCCAAGTGCCATTAGGGTCTTCCTCAGGATCGGATACCCGACCCAGAAAAGAACAAACGCCGCCACAGCCAGGCTGAAGAGTGCCCGCGGATACGGAGGAAGTCCAAAGAGGTTGATGGGATCGACAAGGAGGTCGATCAGCGAGATGACCATGCCAATCATGCCGCGCTGCTTGATAAGGCCGAACAGCGCTTCGTCAGTCGTATACTGCTGCACTTCGGTTGACGATACACTGTAGCCGAGCTTCTCGACCGCCTCAGCCAGCGCAACACGGCTCGTCTTTGAGGTATCCGCCTCGACTAGGACAATCCCATGCACCAAATTCACCAGCACGCTGTTGACGCCGGGGTAGCGTTTCAAGGCCTTCTCGACGCTCATCGTGCAGAAAGAGCACATCAGCCCCGAGACTTTCATTTGCACAGATTCAGTTGGCATAGGACACCTCCACGTTTCAGACCAGGGTGATAAACGCCCTGGCATAATAGACACTCACAATAAGAAGGACGGAACCACTCACAACCTGAAGCGTCCGGCGCCATTGTCCGAGGCATGTTAGCCGTACCACGGTACCGGAGAAGACACCGATCAAAAGAAATGGAAGGCCTCTGCCAATCCCGAATGACACCGCCAGCAGCAGGCCGTAGAGCGTGTTCGCCTGTGCCGCTGAAATCGTCAGCAGTAAGAGTAGCGGAGCGGCCGAGGTACCGAGACTGAAAATAAAGCCGTACGTGAAAGCTCCCGCGAAGCCCGGGTTGCGAAGGGCTGCAAGTCTATCGGCCGACGCTTGTGGTCCGAAAAAGATCAGACCAGCAGCGAGAAGTGACACGACTGCCATGCTGAAGGTCCAGTACTTCCCGAAGGAGTCCATCAGCACCGCCCCTATATGGCCGGCGAGGGCTCCAAGGATGGCGAGATTGACGACGATCCCGGCGAAGAATGAGAAAGCGATTAAAAAACCGCGACGCCGCCTTTGTATCTCGGACGCTCCGGCCAAACCGGCCATTCCTAGGCCCATGGGAAGGGTGCAGGGACACACTGCACTGGCCACCACGCCGGCAAAGAGCGCAATAGCTGGAGCCCAGACAGAAGCGAGGGGAAGGGTAGAGCCATAGGAGTTAAGAAAGCCTTCGAGCGTCATGGGATAGTCTCCATGACCGGCTCCCCGGTCTTGTATCCAAGCTGCCGGACCACCGCCACGATGCTATCAGGGGTCACTTTGCCTTCGGCGTATTGAACACGGGCGCGCCTGTCCGCGAGGCTCACGTCAATCCTGGTCACACCGTCCAACGCTTGCAGGGCGCGCTTGACCGAAGCCACGCAGGAACCGCACGTCATCCCGTCGACGGGAAAACTTACGATCTTAAGTGGCGCGTTTGGTGAAGCCTGTGTCGTTGGCGTCAGCTGTGCCCAGAGCGGACAGGCGAGAACAAGACCGCCCGAGAGCGCAAGCATGGACAGAATTGAAGTGAATTTAAGATATCTTCTATTTCTTGGTTCCACGTTTCACCCCGCAACGGGCATTGTTGTTTTGCTGAGCGTGGAGGTCTGTGAGAACCGGGCACGCACCTTCTGACTGGCGGCATTTTTGGAGGGCATCCTTCAAAGCCGCCGATACTCGCTTGAGATCTTTCATCTTCTGCTCAACTTCCTGAAGCCTTTTTTCGATGAGTCCCTGGACATCCTTTTTGGCAATCTTTTGTTTCCCACCCGTGACGAGCAGCAAATGGATGTCTTCGAGCGTGAACCCTACGGCCTGGGCGGAGCGGATGAACGCCAATTGCTTGACTGCTCGCTGGTCGTAGAGTCGGTATCCCGCCTCGCTTCGTGCCTGGGGAATAAGTACTCCCTCACGCTCGTAGTACCTGAGGGCGGTCGTGGCCACGCCCGCAGCACGAGCGACCTGGCCAATATTCATAAGATTGTTTTTCACGTTCTCCATTGTCATGCCTCCTAATCGTACACCTTACACTTAGATGTAAGGTCAACCCTCTTAAAGCATGGCTCTTTTGCGCGATTTACGACACTCCAACAGTTTATCCAGGCGTTTTCTAAATGGAGACGCTTATGGCAAACAAGATGATCGAACCCATCGAGATATAAGTCTGAGGAATGAAGTATTCGCACGATGAGCATTAAGCGAGCACCCCGAGCGTTGTCCCGGCGTTATGAGTGTACTTGTCAATTTGGTTCATAGCGTCGTCCTGGTCGAGGCCGACATGTCCAAGATCATCCGAGGAGAAGCTCGCTGCAACGTCCAGCGTTGCTACGGAGGTGTCAAACGCCTTCGCAGGACTCGCTGCCGGAGCGGTTGGTTTGGCCTTCCACCCACCGGACTTTCCCACGACGGCGTTTGTGTCGGTCGCGGTCTTGGTGCGACAATGCCGCCGAGATGCCCACACCGCAGGGAAAGCAGTTCCTCAAGCAGCAGGGGTCGAAGCGGGGTCCGAACACCCGCTCGCCCGCGCCGTGGAAGAGGCCTGCAATAGCCTCGAATCCCTGCACCTCGGGGCATAGCGAGGCTGCGTTTAAACCCGGGAGCCGGCAAGGAGCCGAGCGCGGCGTGCTGATACGCACCGCCGAAGCCGCCGCGAGATTGACGGTCTGGCTGGGCACAAAAGCCGGGCTGCCTATTCCTATGTGTCAAGGGTCACCCAAATTTCCCCAGTTATGGTCATCGAAAATTCCCCACCCTGGTTTAGGTTGTCGGTGACGTTTCTTCGACTCGCACCAGGCCGGCTTTGAGCTTCTCGTTGAGCCGGTAAGAATGGCCGCGGATATTGATCGTGATCGCGTGGTGTAGC
Organism: uncultured bacterium; assembly: GCA_965285945.1. Lineage (GTDB taxonomy): Bacteria > Nitrospirota > Nitrospiria > Nitrospirales > Nitrospiraceae > Nitrospira_D. The sequence continues at coordinate 62,744 of CBDIWP010000038.1, forward strand.
ACCCGATCGAGGATCGCGGTCGCCAGCACCCGGTCGCCAAAGACCTCGCCCCACGCGCCGAAACTTTGGTTACTGGTCAGTATCATCGGCCCCTTCTCGTAGCGGCGCGAGATGAGTTGGAAAAACAAGTTGGCCCCGGTCCGGTCAATCGGCAGATAGCCGATCTCATCAATGATCAGCAGCCGCGGAATCGTGTAGAGCTTCAGCTTGTCCTCCAGCCGATTCTCCGTCAGCGCCCGGGTGAGCGTGGCGATCATGGCGGCCGCGGTGGTGAACAACACGCGGTAGCCCTGCTCGATCGCTTTAAGCCCCAACCCAATGGCCAGATGGCTTTTGCCCACACCCGGGGGCCCCAGGATCACGAGATTCTCGCCGTGCTCGATAAAGTGACAGGTCGCCACCTGCTGGAGCTGCTTCTTATCCAGCGACGGCTGGTAGGTAAAGTCAAACGCCTCCAAGCTCTTCACGAACGGAAAGCGCGCGAGACTGGTGCGCATCGTAATGTTCTTTTCGGCCTTGGCGGCCACTTCTTCGCCGAGGACGTGATCGAGGAAGTCCGCGTAGGACAGGTCCTTTGCCGCCGCCTCTTGTAAGAGGGCGTCCAGCCGCTGGCGGCTCTTCAAGAGCCGCAGGCGCGTCAATTGGTCACGAAGGCGCTCGAGCTGCGTGGGGTTCATGGGTGCACCTCCTGCGCCGCCGCGCTCCCACACAACGCCTCATAGCAGGCCAGATCACGGATCTCGACCTCCGGCAGGGCCGCCGCCCGCAGGGCGGGCTCGCTCCGCGTCGACCGGCGCTGGCGCGCAATGCGGGCGATCGCCCCAGGGCCGTGCTCGGGCAGGATACGGAATTGGTGGGTGCCGGGTAAGACCGGATGCGTGGCGATCTCCCGGTCGCGATGGAAGATATGCACGGTGTCGCCCCGTCGTTGCACCTCGACCCGCTGGCCAATGAGGCGGAACGGCACAGAATAGCGGTTTGTGTCCAAGCTGACCAAATAGTCTTCGGCCACGATGCGCGAGACCCGGGCCTCCTGCTGGAAGCTGCGCTGGCCCGCCAGAGGCACGAGCTGCCCGCGTTCCCGCTCGAACCGGACGAGCGGCATCTCATGCGTGGTCCCATGCAGGCGACGGTCGGCAATCGTCGCGTTCCATTCATCGAGCTGGGCTTGGAAGTCCACCACATCGACGAATGTCCGTCCGGGCAGGAAGTTCCGCTTCAGATACTTCACGCCCGATTCCACCTTGCCCTTCCTCTGTGCCCGGTACGGTCGACAGACACGCGGTTCAAAACCCCAATAGTCGGCAAACGCTTTGAAGGTGGGATTCCAGAGGCGCCGGCCGGTGTCATCCGCATAACACACGGTCCTCGGACGGTCATACAGATGTTCACGGGTATGGCCCCCGAAATGGGCAAAGGCCCGTTCATGGGCCTCGAGAAACTGGGCCAGGCGCTCATCGGCACAGGCGTAATAAAACCCCCGGCGGCTGAACCCCAGCGTGAGCACGAACACATGAACGATGGAGGCGCCAGCCCGAAAGGGCACGGTGGCTTGGCCCCAATCAATCTGACTTTGCTGCCCCGGCGGGGTTTCAAACCGCAGGAGCGCCCGATCCGCTTGGAGCTGGACTTCGCGGAGGGGCGCCACGAATCGCTTCACCGTCTCGTAACTGCCGGTGTAGCCGCGGCAGGCTCGCAGCTCCTGATACAGAATGCGCGCGGAGTAATTGACGTGGGGCGCACGGGCCCGCACCACGTCGGCATGGGCGGTCAGCAACGTCTCTGCCACCGCCGCCCGGCGATAGGGCTGCCACGTCGTCTGCCGTAGACTGCGTCGGACCGTCTTGCGATCCACGTCCAACCGCCGCCCGATCTCCGAAATGGACACCCGCTCCTCGTAAAACAACCGTCGGATCTCTGCCCACCGTTCCTGATCAACCATGCACGCCTCCCCAGGTTGGTCCTCTTGGGCGCGCATGATCGCCCACGCACTCGTCTCGTCAAGTCCCATCTCCCTCCTCCTTCTGGTAGAGGGTGGGGAAAATTCAATGACCACATCTGGGGATTATTGGATGACCGCTGACACCTATGTCCCTTGTTCCCAGAGCTGGGGCGGTCCGGGAGACCAGAGGGGTCCTGAAGATGGTGGCGGACCGGAACACGAAGAAGGTGCTGGGGGTGTCCATGCACGGAATGAACGCGGCGGAGGTGATTCAGGAAGCGGCGATGGGGCTTTCGTTTCGGTGCGAGTATCGACGACTTCGCCCACATGCTACACGTCTATCCAACCATGTCGGAGGCCTTAAAACTAGCCGCGCTGTCGTACACAAAAGACGTGTCAAAAATGAGCTGCTGTGCAGAATAGAGGAATGCCCAGATGGGATAGCATCAACCATACTTTGATCGCGTGTCCAGCCGGTCGCTTGACGAATCAATGGTTTTTGATATATAAGTGACTGGTTATGAAAACGGCTATCTCGCGCGAAAAGGCCGCACAGTTGTTTCATGCCCTGTCCGATGAAACGCGGCTCGAACTCCTTGAGCGGCTTCAGTACGGCGAGCAGTGTGTCTGTGAACTGATGGACGTTATGAAGGCCGCCCAATCTCGGCTGTCGTTCCACCTCCGGGTGCTCAAGGAGGCTGGACTCCTGCAGGACCGTCGGGAAGGCCGCTGGATGTACTACTCAATAGACCGGGAAGCGTTTGACGAGTTAGAAGAGGTCGTTGTGGACTTGAAGAGCGCCAAACCCTCGCGTGCCTCGACGAACTGCTGTTAGCTTTTTTTGGCTCTAAACCATCAACTAATATTGATAAATGGAGGTCCCCATGAAGCAGCCAGAGGACATTAAAGCCTTCGTGCGGTCGGAGTACGGTCAAGCGGCTCGGCAGGCCAATCAGGGCAAAGCCTCCTGCTGCGGGTCTGGCAGTCTGCTGCAAGGCGAGGCCTTAGATCCGATTACCGCCAATCTCTATGAAGACGATGAGACAAAGGGCTTGCCGGCTGAAGCCGTGCGCGCCTCGTTCGGCTGTGGCAATCCGACCGCGCTCGCGAGCATTCAGCCCGGCGAGACGGTCTTGGATCTCGGATCCGGCGGGGGCATCGATGTGCTGCTCTCAGCCCACCGGGTGGGACCGACAGGGAAGGTCTATGGCCTGGACATGACCGACGACATGTTAGCCCTCGCCCGAGAGAACCAGCGTAAAGCCGGCATCACCAATGTGGAGTTCCTCAAGGGCGAGATCGAACACATTCCGCTCCCCGATCACTCCGTTGACCTCATCATTTCGAATTGCGTGATCAATCTGTCTCCCGACAAAGACCAAGCGTTGAAGGAGGCTTATCGGGTTCTGAAGCCGGGGGGCCGCTTCGCAGTCTCGGACATCGTTGTGCGCGGCGCGATGCCGATGGAGGTCCGTCACAGTGTGCAATTGTGGGCTGGATGTGTAGCCGGCGCCTTAGAAGAGACGGCGTACATCGCGAAATTGCAGGCGGCCGGATTCGAACAGGTCAGCCTGGAACCGACGCGGCTCTATACGGCCGAGGATGCCAAGGAATTCTTGATGGGCGCGGGAATCGACACCACGATGGTCGCCAAGGACCTCGATGGCAAGTTTGTGAGCGGCTTTATTCGGGCCGTGAAGCCGGTGCAGGCGCCATCCTGCTGCAGTCCGACCTGTTGTGCATAATCTGAAGGAGAGCGTCATGGATGCAGCTTTCTCGATCCCGGTTCCGGCGCCAGCCAAGCGGCTCAATCCCTTTGAACGCTATCTCAGCGTCTGGGTGGCCCTGTGCATTGTGGTGGGCGTGCTGCTGGGCCGCGCCTTTCCCACCGTCGTGAGTACTTTACGATCAACCGAGTTCGGCGAAGGTAGCCACATCAACCTGCCGATCGCCATCCTGATCTGGTTGATGATCATTCCCATGATGATGAAAGTGGACCTTACGGCGTTACGGCATGTTGGCCAACGTCCGGCCGGCTTACTAGTGACCCTGTTTGTGAACTGGGTTATTAAGCCCTTTTCAATGGCGTTCTTCGCCTGGCTCTTCTTTCGATACATTTTTGCCGCGTGGCTTTCTCCAGGAGAGGCAGAGCAATACATCGCCGGCTGCATCATTCTCGCGGCGGCACCGTGTACCGCGATGGTCTTTGTCTGGAGCTATCTGACGGATGGAGATCCCGCCTATACGCTGGTGCAAGTGACGGTCAACGACCTCCTGATGCTGGTCCTCTTCGCTCCGATCATTGGACTGCTCATCAGCGGCACCTCGACGTTGACGGTGCCCTATGCAGTACTCTGGTATTCAGTGCTCGCCTTCATCGTGATTCCGCTCGCGATTGGCACCGCGCTTCGCACATGGCTGTTGAACCAACACGGCAAAGTTTGGTTCGAACAGACCTTCCTTCCCCGCTTCGGGCCGGTGACCATTACGGCGCTGTTATTAACGCTAGTGCTCATCTTCGCCTTTCAAGCCGACAACATCATTGGAAAGCCGTGGCATGTAGCATTAATTGCGATTCCGATTCTCCTTCAAGTGTATATGAACGCATCGCTGGCCTATCTTTTAATGCACTGGTTCAAGGTTCCCTATGCCGTGGCGGCGCCCGGCGCACTGATCGGCGCGAGTAACTTCTTTGAACTTGCCGTGGCGACCGCCATCGCCTTGTTCGGGGCCGAATCCGGTGCCGCGCTCGCGACGGTCGTCGGAGTGTTGGTGGAGGTACCGGTCATGTTATCAGTCTGCGGCGTCTGTAATCGCACTCGTGAGTGGTTTGTTCGCTAGTATTAAGAGTTCCTTTGGAGGCTTCCCCATGGCACGTCGCATCCTGTTTCTCTGTACCGGTAATTCGGCCCGTAGCCAAATGGCTGAAGCGCTGCTTCCGCTGATCGGCGGAAGAGACTTTCTGACGGAGAGCGCTGGCACACGTCCAGTCGGTCTCAACCCAGCGACGGTGACCGTCATGAACGAACTGGGGGTCAATGTTCAGGGCCGGCGATCAAAGCATGTGGGGGAGTTTCAAGGTCAGGCATTTGACTACGTCATTACCGTCTGTGATCGAGCCAAGGAAACCTGTCCGATCTTTCCCGGCGGACACAAGCTCCTGCACTGGTCCTTCGACGATCCAGCCGCCGCGCCACCTGAGAGACGGGTCGATGAGTTCCGTCGGGTCCGAGATCAAATTGCCGATCGGCTGTGTGCGTTTCTCTCCGAAGACCTCCAGGTACCTTCTTCCGCCCTTCACTGTTATCGATGTTGAACCCGCAGATGGTAATTCGGAACTGAAGCCCCCGGACGGCCGGGGCTTCTCTTCAAAGCTCGTTGTTTCATGGCACGCGCTGCCATCCACTTTAATATGGCCTCTGCCACTTATAATGCCAGCTAGAGAGCCGCTTCTGCTTCCCTGGCTATAGGGCAGCGCTTTTGTTCGACCCGTGCCGTACACTCCCAAAGAGGATCAAGAAACCCCATTACAGCCAGGGCAAACAACGGTGGGAATGGTTCGCGCGCCGGCGAGCATCTTAGTTCAGAGTCGGCGGATGGGTCGGGAGCCACTCATACCGCAGAATCGTGGAGGTGTTGTTCACAGCCAGTTCCACCCCGTTACTCAGTTCTGTAATGGCGACGTCGGAGGCCTTCGGCCAGTATAGCCAGCCGAGCTTGTCTTTGTATTCCGGTCCGCTCATTGCGACAGCATTGGTTTGGGTCTGTTCCACCCGTCGTGGGGATGAACAGGGTCCTTTCGCATTGTGGGTACAAAGACATTCAAAACCAGGCACAAATATACGCTTGAGTTGAGCTAAGGTCATATGGCCTCTTAGAGGAAAAGTGGGGAGAACGCTAGAACACAAAGGAGCGCGTCTAAGCGGCTTGGGTCTGTGGAGCCTTCTGATCGGGAGCGGGATTCAAACGGCGGATAAGGTCATCTAAAAGTGGTTCGGCTTCTTTCAGACCGCTCTGGCTTGCCGTACTCATGAAGTGCTGCATTGCGGTGATGATGATGGTCGCTTCCTTCCCGTCGCGGATCCACGCCTCTGAGAGACGGTGAATCCTTCTTATGTTCTCTCGAATGGTGAGGTCGGGGTGCATGGCGATAGGATCCTAAGGCGTTGCAATCTTGTCAACGACTTCTCAAGTATGGGAGGAGGGACTTAGGGGAGATTGATGAGAGTTGCTGGTGGGTTGATTCGGATCATCGATCGGATTCAGCCGAGGGCGCCCTTGATGTGAGGTGAGGTACTGTACGCGTGTTTGCGGGGTCTTAACTGATAGGCATTGAAGGGAACGTCTGTGTGAGGCTCGATAATGGCGCGCACGTCCCATCATGAGACAGGGTGCTCCATGCCACGAAATGGGCGTTTCCCACTGGGAGTAGTGGCACGAGGACAGTGTCTGCATCCCGTCTACGGACTTCTGGAACATTCGCCGGGATACAGGGCGCATTGACCGGTTGAAATCTGCGAGGTCCGTCTTGGACTTGTTCCCGAATAGCCAAATATGGCGGCATTCGGCGCGCCTAAACTTCCATTGCGGGCAGGAACAGCCGAAGTGCCCTTCCCGGTCGAGGCTGACGACGTTATGTGACCCCCCGGCGACTTGTACTCGCTACCTCGAAGCTTTGAATCCATTTAGACATAGCGACCCTGGCGAAAGTTAGAATGTGGTTGAGACGGAATGTCCACGTGAGAAGTTCAGGGCATCGGGTTCCTGCATAGACGGCGACGGTACCGCCTACAAAAGGCATCGAGTGCTGGACGGCTACAGGTGTTCGCCCAGCTACAGGACCAGGGGGTAGAGATGGTGAAGTGTCGCTGAAAGGCGGGCGACCAGATCGGCCAATCGTTCGAGTGCTCCGTGCTCCTTGGCATAGACCCACACGCTGGACTCGTTCGGCGGACCTTCATAGTGACAGATTCGCCCGAATTCCCCTTCTTCGGCGGTTTGAAGCGCGTCGAGCAGCCATTGCCGTTGTTTAGGGGTGGCATAGGGAATTTAGGTAGAAAACATGGTGACGTAGTCGGCCATGATGCTCCTGCTAGGGATGATCGGGGAAGAAGCTAGCTTTCGTGGGGCAGCATAATCGTAATCGCGCCGTGACCATAGTCGCCTGCGTCGACCACCGCTTTCAGTTGCACGGTGATCGGAGGGTGCTCGCCAGCCGTTTGTTGGACGAGGACTTCAAAGGACAACTTCGACTCGTCACAGTCCCGCGCCTTGAGATGGAACATCAACAGGATGTCGCCCAGGCGGCCGGTCTCGTCCTGAAAGCCTTCGACGGAGGACGGGACGGCGACGTATTCTTCCCAGACCGTTCTGGTCAGGGCGACGGAGAAGGTGATGCCATATTCTTCCTGCGTCGCTTTCGGCACGAGCACGAGCGTCCCATCGTCAAGCGCGTCTTGCCGCGTGTAGGCCGAAATGACCGGTGCGTGCGCAAATGGAGACGCGTCTCGATCGACGGGACTCGGTAAAGTGTGGGTGTCTGTGAGAAGCGGCGGCTCCACCGCGACGTTCATGAGATCGCACGGTAGATTCTCTTCAGCCGAGGGGCACGGATTGTCCCATCCATGGGCGAGAGGACGTTGATAGAGGCGCTCCTTGGGGCAGTACTCCTCTCCTTGGATATTTTCACGAAAGCAGCCAGTCGTTTTCATTGAAAGCAGCCACCTATTTTCAGCCAAACCAGCCACTATATCCAATTAGATGCATCGGCCATCCGACGTGGAGCTGATGACATTATTTATGGATATAATCGAGCGAGGTTTGAGCGGCCGAGTTTAGGGACGACCAGGAATGGCGATGCCCGTTGGTGTGCTGCTCGTTGTAGCAAAAGTGCTAGGTGTGGTCGAAGATAACCGTCCTCCGCCACCGATGATAAAGGCGGCCACAGTGCTATTTGCGCTGTTTGCGGTGTAGAGAAACTCGCTTGCCGCGGTGACCGTAATGCCAACGGGAGCCGATCCGAGACCAGTCGAAAACGTGGCCGGAGTGGTTGGTGTGAGCACTCCTCCGGAACCAATCGTAAACGCTGCCACTTCATTCGTGTTGGTGTTTGTGACATATACATAGAGGCCGTTCGGCGAGACAACGATTCGTTTGGGAGCGGACCCTCCACCTGTGGGAAACGTGGGTGGCGCCATAGCCGTGAGCGCGCCGCCCGCTCTGATTGTAAATCCGGCTACTTCATTCGTCCCGCTGTTCGCAACATACACATATGCATTGTTCGGTGCGATGGCGATTCCGATCGGGCTCGATGCGGCGCCGGTGGGAAAGGTGGCGGGAGTGGTCGCTGTCAGCACGCCGCCCATTCCGAGAGTAAAGCCGGATACGGTATTGGTGCCGGTATTGGCGACATACAAGTGCTGCCCATTCGGTGTGATGGCAATTCCGGCCGCTGACGTGCCTCCTGTTGGAAAGGTGGCAGGACTGGTCGGTGTCAACAGGCCGCCCGCTCCCATCGCAAACCCTGCCACCGTCTCGGTGCCAGCATTGGCCACGTAGACCAACTGTCCGTTGGGCGACACCGTGACACCTTGCGGGGTCGATCCCCCTCCGGTCGAAAAGGTCGCCGGTGACGTAGTCGTGAGCGTGCCGGTCATCGCATTAATCGTGTACGCGGAGACATTGGCAGAACCTTGATTTGAGACATACAGAAACTGTCCATTGGGCGTGACTGACAGCCACTGCGCATTGGTGCCGCCAGTGGTCATCGTCGGTGGCGTGGTGGCGCTTAAAATCCCTTGAGGTTCAACCAAGAACCCGGAGATCGTGTTCGAACCGGCGTTTGACGTGTAAAGCACCGTCGTCCCCGTACTTTCACCCAGGCCTCCACCACCTCCTCCACTTGGGCATCCGGCGGTCGCGGACAACGACAAAAGAAGGCCCCAAACAAGAATTCGATTTTGCAGATTCATATGTCCCGTTCCTCAATGATTGCTGAAATCACTTCGCGTCTTGATGCCCCGATCGCCAGAGGAGTGTGTGCAGCACCGCGAGTACAGGAGGTTGCTCCGGATGGAATCCATCCTGAGCAATGATTTCGACCTGCACAATCAGCCCTTCTCCTTCCAGGATGGGAGGCACACTTGACGCCTCCCTTTCCACATCACGGCACGATGATCGACCAGGAGCATGCCCGTGCCGTGTCCAGCTCGAATTGTTGGGAAGGGGTACAGGACTGGGCGGTTGGCGGAGCCACAGCGATCACATAGCGCGCATGGCCTTGCACCGTGACGCTCCTCAAGGGATAGTTCTGAGGGGAGGCCACAATCTTCTCAATCGGCACGGCGTCGCTCAGCAGGCGCTCGTCTAGAAGCGCCGGTACTGGGGCGAGAAGGAAGACGGCCAGAAATGCCCACATATGTTGCCTCAATCGAAACGGAATGATTGAATTACAACGCAGACTGACCTTGACTCATAATCATCAGCACCAGCGGCTCATTGCAAACTTTATAGTATACTTACAGCATGAGTTCTCGACAGCGGATTGCTACAGTAGTTGGCTACTGTTTGTGGCTAGGGCTTCAGCTACCTCTACATGCCACAGAACTTGTGCGTGAAGAGCCAATTCCCATTCGAGCAGTAATCTCTGATCCTCAAGCCTACCATCTACGAACCGTACGATTGCAGGGAGTCGTTGAGGCGCTCGAGCGAATTCCACGGGCAGGTGGTTGTGGATTAATCGATGCGTACATATTTACACTCTATGATATGACCGGTACGCTCCCGATCAGCGATCTCGGAGCGTGTCAAAATGGATCCCGGTCGGTACAGCCTTTGATGACAGGATTTCAAGCAGGCGATCGCGTTGAAGTCGTCGTTATTGTTTCCGTACTCTCTTCACCGAATTTCGATTCACGCTCCATGGAGGCCAATTTGCGATGGATAAAACGAGTACCCGAACCATGAACAATGAGTCACGCCCCAAACCTTGATTTCGCAATTTCTCCACATGCATCTACTGGTTTCTGTTCTTGAAGCCGATCGGTAATTAATACGAACTTTTCTGGATTGGGTAATGCCACGCAAATCTCATCCCCTTTTACACGGTCAACATTCCCGACTTGCTGTATCGCAACCTTCCCGGTGAAGAGGTACGTTTTTATCGATTGTGCAGCATCGTGAATGATTGATATTCCGCTGTCCGAACCAGTTATAAATGTTACGACAATATCTGATGCGGGTTGGCCATCGGTGTCCGTTATCAATGCGATTTCTCCTGACTGCCATTGGGAGTCCGAGTAAATCTTGAGGTCGCCTTGGTAGTCTCGAATGATGCAGACACAGATAACCTCATGGGCAACGTTCCGGCTCTCAACAATCACTTCTTTGCCTGGTTCCCCATCAGTATCCAGAACCGCCTTCACCTGAATCGTATGCCAGGCCAAATCGCTGTACTCTCTGACGCTTCTATCGCGGTCACGGATGAGACACAAGCACAGAATTTGTCCATCATCACTTCGCGCTTGCAAAATGACTTCTTCGCCCTTCGTCCCGTCAGTATCCTCAATTGCTTCAACTCGAACAGAGCTCCAGCCTTGTCCCTTATAGAATTGAATCGATTTGGTTTTGTCATGGATGATACAGATACAGGCTAATTGGCCTTCCGGAGTATAAGCGGCCGTGACAATTTCAACGCCGGGCTCGCCGTCTGTATCATGCACGGCAAGGAGGTCTATCGTATTCCACGTCGCGTTGTCGTAGAGCCGCTTAGCCCCTGTCTCAGGTGTAAGGAGACAGATCTTGTTGGTCTCACAGATGGTTATCTCTTCAAGGAGACCATCATTGTCAGTGTCCGCGACAATAAGTTCAAATTCCGCGCGTTTCTGCGAAGTCGTTTTAGCGCTGTCATTTGTCCCATCTGCGCGATAAGAGGCCGGCTCTGCTAAGGAGTGGAATCCCGTAATAGTGGCAGATTCGCCTTGTGTGGACACTCCAGGTGTGGACGTATTGTCCTGTGTACAACTGGCTTGACCATACGAAAAGAAAATGAGTATTGACGAGAAAGCTAGGCTCCTGCGAAATGGTATTACTTCATGAAAGCGTTGGATGAACATGGAAAGAATCTCCTCATCCAACCGTGCGGGGAAGTGGAGAAGTCGCTTCCCCGCACGATGTCCAAGAATGGTCTTCGGTCTTCGTCTCAGTTAATATGCGGTTATTGTGTGTCCCGCCGCATGGAGTCCGCTAAGGTTTCCGCTGCTCACTAATGCGCCAGCACTAGAACGAAGCTCCCATGTTCCAGAAGCGAAGTCTCCTCCTGTAATCAAAACATTGCCTGTTGTTTGCAGTTCTGCACCGTGGGATTGACGGGTGGCCCATAGGGTGCCATTCGAGACAAGCCCTCCACTGGTATTTCTTATTTCCCACGTCCCGGGACTATATTGCCCGCCTGCAATAAAGATGTTCCCATTTTGCAGGGTGTTGCAGGTGAAACTCAGATCTCTTGTGGCCCAGAGATAGTTGGCCGTAATCAATGACATACTGCTGTTCCGAAGTTCCCAGGAGATACTCCCTGGGGCACCGCCCGCCAGAAATATATTGCCGTTTGAGAGTTGAACCGCACAGTGTCCGTAGCGTCCAGCCCAGAGATAAATTCCTGTCGAACCGGTCCCAGACACCAATTCCCCATTCAGGCCGCGAATCTCCCAGGTTCCTGTAGAAGGATTACCGCCTGAAAGCAATACAGTGCCATTGGAAAGTACTGTCGCAGCATGACTATAGCGATTCGTCCATAGTGTTCCATTACCAACTAATCCGCCTGTGCTATTGCGAATTTCCCAACTTCCAGGCGATCCATTGCTTCCGGCAATGAGAACATTGCCATTGCCCAGCAAGGAGCAGGTGTGACCAAAATTCCGCGCTGAAAACAGAGATCCGTTACTTACCAGCCCTCCGCTCCCGTTACGGATCTCCCATGTTCCAGGCGATGGGTTACCCCCCGCGACGAACATATTGCCGTTAGAGAGTTTGACCGTGCAATGACTGGACCGTGATGCCCACATGGTGCCGGAACTGACGAACCCGCCGCTGCTATTGCGTATTTCCCAAAATCCTGCCGTATTGACGCCATCTCCTCCTATAATCAAATTGTTTCCTGCAAAAACAAACGCTACTGTTGCGAGTAACGTGACAACCATCGCACTCGACATCAGCAGAGAGTATCGCCGCATACCGGCACCTCCATGTTAGTGAGAGAAGCAGTTAACGCGATCTCGATGTTGGCGGAGCCAACTTTATATAATGTGGAAGCCAAACCGCCGAGCATTATGTCTGAATACCTGATTCCGTCAAGGGAAAGATGGTCCTGATGGGTAGGCCATTTGGCCTAAGTACTTATGGCGGTTCTGCGGCAGCGGAGGTGGTTGGGGCGACGGCGGGACTGGATGAACTCGCGGTGGCGTGGGACATCGGTTTCGATTTGTCCGGCTTCTTCGTGATGGTTGTTTTAGTAGCTGCCTGTTTGGCCTTCCGTTCCGCTTCTTTGGCTTTCTCCCGCTCTTTGGCTTTCTCCCGGTCTTGCAGACGTTCTGCTAAGGCGGTCGGAAGCTTCGTTTGCCATTCAGTCATAAGCTGATTGAGCAGGTCAGGGAGTGGCCCGAGCTTGCCCAGACGGTGCATGCGAGTCAGTGGGGCCAAGTTATGGCTTTTGACCGCAACCAGTGCGAGGCGTCCATCATGATGGCCGTCTTCCGGGAGAAGCTGCAGAATCATGGAGATGGTTGCTTTTTCAAATGACGGATGGTCACGCTCGAGCGATTTAAGGGGATCGTCGTCGTCCTCATCTTCTTCGTCGTCCGTGGTCGTTGGCGGTATCTTGGAGGGCGGCGTTGAATTCTCGCCCGCGTCGGCCGGACCGTTAGGCGCTGAGGGGGTGGCTGTACATTCGGTGCTCAGCGGTTCGTCTTCGGTTAATGCCGGAACGGGGTTTTCCGCCTGCACGGTGGTGTCCATAGATCATCCTTAACTGTGAAAAGTACGAAGCAAACTGAGGACTTTCGAGGAAAACCTGTTCCAGCGAGTCCGCGTCCAGAGCCGATCCCCCCAGAGGTAAAAGATAGACACTAGGAGACTGATTGGGCATAATCTGCCTGATTTTGGAAGGCCGAAGTGGGCAGCGGGTTGTTACGGGGGGCGGCAATGGCGAAGGTGGTGCTGTGCGATGATCATGAGCTCATGATCGAAGGGCAGCGCCGGATCGTGGAACGGCTCGGACATACCGTAGAAGGGGTTCTGTCCAACGGCCGCGAGCTGGTGGACTTTGTGAAGACACACTCCGTGGATCTCGTGGTCGTCGATATCAGCATGCCCTTAATGAACGGACTGGATGCGTTGGTGAGTATCCGAGAAGCGGCGCCCGCGGTGCGATGCATTGTAATGACCATGCATGAAGACCCAATTCGGGTCACTCGGGCGTTTCACTATGGCGCAAAGGGCTATGTGAGCAAACGGGAGCCGGCGAAAGAATTTGAACAAGCTATCCACACCGTGTTAGCCGGGAAGGCATTTTTAAGCAAGGAACTTGGGCCAGAAGTCGTGCAGGAATGCTCGAAGGCGATGCATGCGGCGGACGTCTATGTCGGAACGCGGAAGCTCTCGGCACGTGAACGAGAGGTGTAGCAATTATATGGGGAGGGAAAGACCGACAAGGAAATCGCTGGGATTCTTGATGTGACCGTTCCCACCGTGCGTTATCATCATGACCGTATTTGCCGAGCCTTCAACTGCCGGTCGAACGCGGATTTGGTGCGTTTCGCGATCCGCGAGGGGTTGGTCGAATTGTAGCCTCGGGTGGGAACGCCGGAGCGGGAAGGATTCGCTCCGGAGTGACATAGCGGATACACGTCTTGGCATCCTTCCTCAACACCTTGATGGCAATGCGTTTGGGCGTGACCTTTACGACATGACCGGGCACTTCAAATTGCGCTTCGCCATTTCTGCCTTGTTTTGCGACCCAGATAATGGCTTGGCCTTGTAGATAGGTTATGCGTGTCATAGAAGCCGGTAACAGTTTCCTCCCTGTTTCGGCGGATTAGAATAGACCCGCAATGCTGTCGGTGAGGCGTTTGACCAGATCCACAGTTGCGGCCTCCTCATCCATCCACATTTCCTGCGCAAGGCTTGCATACCGGCTCTTGTGAATTCGCTCATTGCCTCGGTGGACTTCTTGTGTGCTTTCCGTGATTTGGCCGGCATTCGGTGCGCTCAGTGATTGGCTCGCAAAGAGACTTATGAGGGCATTGTTCGTGGCCGGCAGCCCCCCGCCAGCGCTGGTTTGCGAGGTCGTCACCTGTTCGACCGTTTCCTTGGTCTTCTCGATAATCTGAGCATCAGCCACGATGGACAATTGCTTATCTTCGGTGATCTTCGAGCCGACAAAGCCTGCGGCCGCGCCGATGGCTGCTCCGCCTGGAATCCAGGCAAAGGATTTTCCGCCCAGTGCTGCGGCAGTGCCCGCGGCTCCGCCCACTATGGCGCCGAATCCGCCAGCGACGAGACTGTCAAGAGTTGTGCCGGGCTTGGCCTTGGCCGAAAATACGGTCGTCACTTGGACGATGAAGTGGGCCTTGTCTGGGTCTTGGACTAATGTATAGCCTTTTTGAATCAGTTGACTGGAAAGACCAGACAGGATCGCTTTGGGATTATCGGAGGTGTTGCGCACTTCCAAGAAGATCGTTTTCTCGGATGTCGGCCGCAAAAAGATGGTGCTGCTGCTTTTCGTCTGTGCCTCCCGAGTAACCGTCAAGTGGTTGGCGCAGGCGGCGGTGAAGATTGTGAGTAAGGTGAGTGGAACGATAAACAGGCGCAACATGGCGTCTCCTCTGTGAAGGTGGATAGGAGGGAACTGATTTATGGGGTGGTATTACGTTCTCCCGGTTGGGAAGAACGAGTGCAAAAGACGGCGTAGCTTCTTCAGTGCCAAAAGGCTTGGACTAGTGCCAAGTAATCTTGAACTGCAATTGCGTTCAAGACCTTATCTGGGAGTCCCACAAAAGCTTACACTTTGATTGGCATCACAAGATGAAGAAAATTGGGCTGCGCTTTCGTTGTAAAGACACAAGGAGCCAAGGGCGAGTCCATATAAACATCGCAATCCTCCCCTGGCATCGTTTCGAGGGCATCGAGGAGGAAATTGGTGTTGAAGCCGACGGTCAAGTCGGGGCTGGCATGTCCCGTTTCAATCGTTTCCGTGGCTTCTCCCATGTCCACGTTTACCGCTTTCAAGACGATTTCATTGTTGCGGACGTTCATATGGATGGGCTTGGCATCTCTCCCATTGATGACAGAAACCCGGCGTAAGGGGTCTTCCAGGTGGAGTTTGGGGAGACTGAAGAGCAAGGTCTTCCTGGCTGGGATGACGGCTTTGTAATTGGGGTACTGTCCTTCCATTAGCCGACTGGTTAACAGCACGGGCCCGACTGTAAAACCTACCAAATTCTGAGAGAGGCCAATGGCGAGCTGCGTATCTTCACAATTGCTGAACATGCCTTTCAGCACTTTGCCGACCTTTTTGGGAATAAGCATAACCTTATCCTCATGGTCTTGCGTGAGCCAAGCCCCGGTGGCGCGACTGGTAACAACCAAGCGTTTGCCATCGGTGCCGACGGCTTCGAGTGTGGGAGCGGCAGCCTCCGTTAGCTTGAGCCGAATTGCATTTAAGATGTACCGGGCATCCTGTTCCCCCACGGCCGGTAAGGTTTCTTGTAGTACGGCATCGAAGTCCGCAATAGGGAGGCTGAAAATCGCTGGGTCAGGCGCGGGAGGGAGGGATGGAAACTCTGTG
Organism: uncultured bacterium; assembly: GCA_965285945.1. Lineage (GTDB taxonomy): Bacteria > Nitrospirota > Nitrospiria > Nitrospirales > Nitrospiraceae > Nitrospira_D. The sequence goes on from CBDIWP010000038.1 coordinate 78,526, forward strand.
GCTTCCAGAATGTTGAATTTGGCTTTGGTCTTGGCGGCACTGATTGTGAGCGTCTTTTTCTCAATCGTCCATTGAATATTCGGCTCATTAAGCTCTCGGACGAATTCCAGGACCGTTTCAGCCGGGATCAGGAAGGAACTGCGTTCCGGGCAATTGATTGAGAGTGTTCGATGGAGTCCGAGTTCCAAATCTGTCGCTGACAGTGTCAGATGGGTCAGCTCCGTACTCACCAGCACATGCTTCAGGATAGGCAATTTCGTGCTGCGATCAAGAATGGTGTGCATGAGTTTCAGGGTTTGGAGTAACTCGGCACGCGGGAAGCTCAACTTCATATTCGGCTCCTTCTAACAGTTGATCGTGATGTAGTGCCCAAATGTGGGGCCATCGGTTAAATTCCACGCCCGGATTTCCGGCACATAGCATTCCATGGTGCGGAATTGCGTGCGTTCTTCTGGCCCCTCCTTTGTGTAGACAATTTCTACCAGCGGCGGGAGCTCTTTCGTCTGTTTCCGGCCTCGACCCTTGATGATCCAATGTTGCCCGTTTTGCATGATGGTCTGGTTGTTGAACATGCCGGATATAATCAGGCGTGTCAGATGGCCAATGCGGAGGGGGAGCAGGGGTTTCACCGCTTTGGTGTGCTGGAAGGTGAGGAGATCCTGGATGAAGCGGTCTTCCCACAACCCTTGTGTATGTGCGGCCTCATACATGTCGAGTGGATCAAGCCACTCGCTGTGAAATTGAATGGCCCCGCGAATGATGAGATCAGGAAGGTCATAGATGCGGTCTGGAACAGCTTCGCCAATGGTGGGGAGCTGTTTATTGCGGAGTTGCAGCCAGAGTTGATTACGTACCGTGCGGGACGGGTTGGGCGAGACTACGCGGGTGCCGATAAACACGGTTTGCTGAAAGACGTCGTACTCCGGTTTAGGAAATCGGTAGAGAGAGACCTCTCGATAATAGCTGCTGAGATATTCCAGGACCTGCTCGGAGTATTGGTGTTCTGGAATGATATAGATACCGATGCCTTTGGGTTGCAGCATCGGGGTCCATCGCTTTAGCCAGACATATTCGGTGCGCTCACCGTGGCCGGCTGAATCATAGGGCGGATTCAGAAAGAGAAGGTTGAAGGCTTCCCGCTGAACTTTTGTCACACTGGCGTCGGACCGGAGGACATGGGTCAATCGAGTCCGACACTGTGCGGCTCGTTGCTTGTTCAATTCAATGGCATAGCCATCCACAACCTTGAGCTGACGTTGGAGAAAGCCGGCCGCGACCCCTTCGCCGGCGCACGGGTCAAGCAGGCGTCCAGGATAGCCTTTTGAATTTGTAAGAATGGAACTCAGCGCTTCAACGATACGAGGCGGAGTGGGGAAATATCCCGACGAGGCACGTGACTGAGGTCTGCTCATGGGGATACCTCTTGACGTGTGTTGTGAGCGGGAGGCGTGTGACTGGTGCCCAGCGGCGGTCCAGGAATCGTGAGCCGGCGGCTCCTTAATTCCTTTTGCAACCAGGCGATGATTTCTTCTGTCTGCGGCAAGAATTCCCAGACTGTGCAGTTATAGCTGTCCAGTTGCCGAACCCATTTCTTCTTCTGCGCTTCGACCCAAAGGGCCTGACCCCATTCCGGGCGAATGGGACAAGCCAGAACGCGATCGAGAATATCCACAAAGGTCGGCGGCATGCTTGTCTGGTTCTGCTCTCTCGAGATGATAAAAGCACGGGTGTCGTGCTGAACGCCGACGGAGGTCCCATGCTGCGGCAGCCAGAGGATAGTCTGGGCGCCGGACGGAAGACGCCGCTGCAGCATGGTGAAAATCGTGTCGGCTTGTTTGGGCCAGTAACAGCGGTTCACGCCGGTAATAGCAAATGGTAAGCCAATACTGAGCGTGGCTTTGATCGCTTTAATCGCATCGGGTTCTCCCACGAGAGACAACAAGCATAGTTCGGTCGTGGTGGGGTGGAGCGCGTAGGCTTCGACAATGACGTCGTAGCCATCAGTGGTCAGATAGCGGAGGTCGTCGAGTGTCATGATGGTTAGGCCGCAAACAGGGTAAGTTGTTCGGTGTGAGATGAACTACCAGGACGGGCTACCGCCGGGAGCGCAATAGGTGTCGGCGGTTGCGCGTATGGTTCGTTCCTGTCTTGTGGAGTGTCTGATGCATGCGGTCCCTCCTCTGGGGCGAAGCGTTTATAGGTGGAGGCGAGCTGAGCGAACATGGTCTCCGCGCTGAGCACAGAGGCGTTCCGGTCTAGGACCTGGCTGACCAATTGGGTGATCATGTCGTCAGGCTGTTGGTACTCATTGATGCCTTCGGCACTGATGTCCCCTTCGGTTTGTAAGCTAGCGTTGATGCCTGCGGCAACGAGTGCCCAGGCGTGTTCCTGCACCGTTTGTTTGTAGAGCAAGAAATGAACTTCGACGGGTAACTTCTGCGGAATCCGGTACGAGCGGCGTGAGGCCTGCCTGACCACGTAAATAGAGTATTCCGGTTCAAACCATACGATGGTCGGGTAATCTATTAGATCTAACCCCGTCTGTACGGCCTTTGGATTACAAATCAGAACATCAAGCCCCTGCTGTGTGCGCTGGTTGATCCAGTCCATCCGTTGTTCCGGTTTAACGGACGCCGGCAGGATGGTGCTTCGAATATTGGCGATCGATAGGATGCTTTCGAGGCGTTTGGTAATGTCGCGGGTTCGGGTGTGTGTACAGTACACGAGAACGCGACGTCCGGCCGCGCGCTGGGTATGAATTAGGTCAATGAGGTCCTGCTCTTTGGGTAAGAGAACATCCGCTGGCAGAGGATCAAGTTTGAATCGGACGACCCCTTCGTTATCGGTGATTTCTTCTCCTTGCCAGGCTCGATCGGGATAGGCGAGAAGCGCTTGAATAGTACAGCTGACCAAATGTCCGTCTCGGCGTTTGCGACCTCGCGGGATGAGCTCGCGGGCGGCTTCTTTCAGCTCGTCATAGTTGGCGGCCAGCGCCGGGTGCATTAGGCATTCGCCTACCAGTTCTCGGTAAGGTGGCAAAGATTTCCCCAGATCGCGAAGCTGGAAGAAGGCGGTATTGCCGACGAGATAAGGAATCAGATGTGGCGAAATACCCGGTCGCTCGCGGACAGTGACATGGACACGGCGCTTCGATTCTTTGCCCGTAAGCAAGACTTTATGCGTGTCGACGTCTGTGGTACGCGTTTCCCAGGTTCCAAACAAGTCTACCCAGCGGGCCTCATCGCTGATTTTGAAGCTGCTGCGGATGGCGGGATTCATACGCCAGAGGATGTGAAACAAGGACGTCGACTTACCGGATGATAAAGTGCCGGTGAGTGCGAGGCCACGGCGTGACTTCGAGAGCAGCAACGCGAAGGCCAATGCTTGGGCACTGGCGCGGGCTTTGGTCTCTTGGGCTTCGTCTAAGATGATGAAGTCGAAGAGGCGGGGATGTTGTTTGCCGATGTAGTCGGCTAAGGCCATTCGTCGTGGACCTTCCGGATTGTAGGCCCACAACGGGCTCTTACAGGCACGGCAGTGATCATTAGTCTTAATCGTGCGAGGGGTGATGGGGATCCCGTTATCGTCGAGCACTTGATGTCCGCATTGAGGACAGACATGCTGCACGAACCGTTCGTGATTCAAAATGCGCAGCCTGCTCATCAAGGTAGGGCGGCGCGCGTAACTGAGTTTGGCTTTTTCCCGGGACAAAATGCCGAAGAGCGGCCACCGCGATTGACTTCGCAGCTGTGCAAAGGCGTCGATATCGCTAATGGAGCGGAGAATGGATGCTTGGACGCCCGGCAACAGCACTTCCAGTTCGTCCTGCCATTTCCCGACGAGATGTGGCGGACAGAGCACGATTGTGCGGCGTGACGCCAATAGACTCGCAACTGCACCACCTAAGCGGGTCTTGCCTGTGCTCATCTCCGCGGCACAGATGGCATTCGAGGCATAGGTATAGGCATGGGCTATCGCTGCGGCGATGTTTTCTTGAGCGGGCAGGAGAGGCTGTCCAAAGTACTGAAAGGTCGGACGAGCGGCTTCTAAAACGGCGGGCGTAAAACGAGGGGTCAGCTGGTTGGCTGTCGTCGCGCAAAGAGAGTCGGAGAATTGTTCCAGAAAAGTTTGGATGGGCACGTGTTCTTCGAGAATCGGCACAGGTCCTCCTTACGAGGGAATCGGCTGATGCGAATGGTCAGGATGAAAATCGTGATGCTGTACAGCGTCGGTCGTGCCGCAGGGGAGATTGGGCGGCGAAGTACCGATGGCCGGAGACGGAGGCCGTCAATAACTAGGAAGCGGGAGTGCTCGGTCGTACTCGAGGTGTGCTGGGCAGATGAATGTGCCCTACGGCTTCAAGTTGGTCGAGCGTGATGGGCGTGGGATCGTGCCGGAGTAGTTTGTGCAAGTCTTTTACGCCGGCTTCGATATGGTGGCGGACTTCGACGACGCGAAACCCTGCGTCAACCAGTTGGCGCTTCGCCCGCTCTTGCGCTTCAGGTCCAGGATCCGTGCGGGCAGGTTTAAGCTGGGTGTCATGGTCGAGTGCGAGATAGACCGTGGACGGCCGCAATTGTCCCAAGCAAGGGACCAAGCGATCAATGTTGTTAGTGCTATTGAGCGCACAGAGGGAGGTGCGGTTCTGGAGTAACTGGTTGCCTGCGAGACAATCTAAAATGCTTTCGGTGACGAGAATCCCGCTGGCAGGCCGTCGTACGACCCATAGCGCTTTATCGCCAAGGGTGCGTCGGCGATAGTGCTTTTCAAGTGTCTGATCGTCGAGGGCCCGGCACTCCAAGGAGGTTATGAGCCGGGGTTGGCCTGACGGGCATGGAATCCCAACGAAAGGGAGTGTGAGCCCTGCGTGGTTGACCTGGCGTTCAATGTAGATGAGCCCCAGGCCTTCAGGGAACGCCAACTGGCGAGTGAGGAAATACTGGCGAATCATAAATTCATGTTCCGCCGTCATCTGATCTTTCCACTTGAAATACACTCGCCGGACTGTTCGAGGTGCCATCACGTAGGGAGACCCGTGACTCTGTGTGATCCGCGTGACCGGCAGTTTGAGCAATGATTTCACGGCCGATTGGAAATCGATCGCATGCAACTTCATGAGGAGGTCAATGCCGTCGCCGTGCTCGCCCGTGCCGAAATCCACCCATTTCCAAGCGCCTTCTTTGTAGGTAATGGAAAAAGACGGATTCCGGTCCTCGCGGAGCGGCGAGTGAAATGTCCCTTTATGGTGGCGGACGGAGACCGCTTCGTGGCCGTTGGCTTGTAGGTATGCGATTAAGTCGACCTGTCGGGCTTTGGCGAGGTAGGTGGCATCTAGTTTAGGCATATCTGGCTGGTGAGGGGGCTGGCGAAGCGTTGCGCGTATTCCCGAGCCGATCGGTTAATGTCATCACGGTAGTCAATGAGCAACGACTTGTTATGCGTCTGATTCATGATCAGATAGTCCAGCACAGGAATATCTAGTAGCTGGCCAGCGAGCGCGCATTTACTGGCGTGTTGAAGTTGCTCTTCCGCTAACTCGAACACACCCGAGACTTGCTGGGCATGTTGCTGCACAAGAATGACAAAGGCTGCGCCATGCTCAAGGGCCTTGGAAAAGATCGTTTTGGGTTCTGGACCTTCGGGAGAAAACAGTCCCATCTCTGCTCATAATACCCCAGGGGAAGATGCGTTCGGTCCAAGAGGACGATCACGGTGCTCCCGGCTGTGAGAATCGGGAAGGCATGGGCGACGTACCGTAAGACAGCATCCGGATTACGGATCGGTCTGGAGGAATGGACTGCCGACTCCTTCGGCTGGTGACCTGAACGCATGCGCTCCGTGGAAGGACAGGAGAATGGTGGCTGTCCCTCTAAGGCCTTATTACGATCGGGTTCTGCGGTGTAAATCGGGTTAATCGGTTTCCTCGCTGACCAGGATGCGTCGTGTGGGCTTCGTAATGACCAAACTGTCCAGCTGGCTCTTGACCGATTGAAGGCTTGTGCGGACAATGCCCTGAAACGTATCGTCTTTTCGCAGTGTTTTTGGGGTAACTCCTTGGAGGGTCGTCCGGAGCTGGGCGACCAATTTTTCCAGGTCTTGGTCGTTACTCACATTTTGTCCCTCGAATTGGTCGAGGAAGGTCATAAGGTTGCCAAGAGCGGACGACCGCAGCACTTTTTGTTTGCCGGTCTCATCGGGAGTCAGTTTTTCTAGCAGGTGATCCACGAGCTCCTGCATGAGTTCGCGCACGCCGTTTCGGCATTCTTCGCCGATGATCTTAAATTTCTCGGCCATTTTTTCGCGTTCCCGCTCGGCCATCTGCTCGTCGATGCTGCTGAGCACGCCCGGGAGGTCAAAGGTCATGAACTGCACATCGAAGTGAAAACTTTCGCGAATCTCACTGATGGTGGGATATTCCTCTTCCTTGAATTCTTCCTTCAGCTTGACCCGCGCATCATCCTTTCGTTCCGGATAGACGTCCACGAAGGCATCAATCAAACTTGCGCGTTCATTGCGAAAATCTTCGATCATGTGCGAAAGCTGGTTCAGGGATGACGCGGGGACGATCGCCATGCCGCGACCGATCTTGGCGGGCAAATCATAGCGGTGTAGCTGCCGCCGGATTCGGCTATCTAACTGCTCGATCTTTGAATATTCGTCACACGTCACCAGGCTTTTGGTGATCTTGAACATATTTTGGTCCGCCTTGGACTTCACTTTCACTTTAGCCTTACGGGTTAAGCCGATTTTACGGATGGTGAGGCTCATGCATACCGCTTTGGAAAATAACTCTTCGGCCGTCAGATCGGGCATAGTGATGGATCGCATAGGGCACTCCTTAACGAGAGAACGACTGGTGGACAGATATTACGTTTGCGCAACTGGGGGGTTAAGCCATGCCGGCAGGCTGAGAATCGAAATGCATCTTCCGGCCCCGCTGGCGAGGCGCGGATTTGGTGGACCCGTCATGGAGCCGGTCTTTTCTGAACGGGCCCGCGTAGCTGGCAGAGAGAAAGGCGCCATCTGCTTTCGTGTAGAGGTCGTCAATACTCGCTTTGGCGCTGATCGCGACCGGAACGATGTACTGGGCGGCATCCTCGAGGCTGATCTTGAGTCGCCACGCAATGTCGGCACATTGTCGGATTTCGGCGCCGGTCCAGGGTTCTTTCAGCAAGCGCGAGGGAACTTTGTCCAGACTGTATCGATCCACATAGATATTCCAAATCGCCTCGCGCTCTTCCGCCGTGGGCAAGGGGAAGACGAACGTCCCGAGTCGGAATCGCCGGCGCAACTCAGGGGACAGCGCGTCGATGCTGTTGCAGGTGGCGAGAAATAACGCATCGCCGTTGGAAATCGATGAGATGATTTTCAAAGCTTGGCGCATGTTCTGCTCGCTGGCGCCGACCTGTCCCGCCTTGATCGCGCCTAAGTCCAGCTCGATCGTTGGAATGCCCGCCTCATTCCCAACGGCCTTGCTGATCATGGATTTGCTGGTGCCAGGTGCTCCGAGCATCAAAATGCCGGTGGCGTCGGTGTTTTGCATAAATTCGAGCAACTGGCGATGGAGATCTTGCGAGACGCCGGTATTGTCGCCGTGCTGGCTATTGGCTCCCGACATCACCTTTTCGATCTCATCCATGAAGACTGTGGCCTTTGGCGGGCGCTGGCCGTTCACAATCTTCGAGAGAAACGTTTTGACGTAGGACACGCCCCCGACATCGGCAAAGCGCTCTTTCCCGCGGTAGATGCGGAGTCCCGGTGTTTGCTCGATGGCTTCATATTTCCGATCCCACAATTTTACGAGATCGAGCCCTTTCGTCGTGAAGGCCATGGCGATGGCCTGTTCCGCGGCAAATCCGGAGAGGCCAGTGATGGCGTCGACGGCGTTATCGAGCAGTTCGCTCGTCGGTTCTGGGATTGTCGGACATTCACCCCGGGCGTTCGTGTATTGGAGATTGAGGACGGATTGAAGCTCATCCCGCTGTGGCAGTGGATCCTCGAGAATGAGGACGTCGTACGTGAGTTCTTGCGGTAGTTTGATGTGCGGGCCCAGCATGACCATTGTTTGTGCGCCGGCTTTGAACTGGTCCCGTAAGAGCCATAACGCTTGCATGACGCCGGTGTCGTGCAGGAAACGGTGAGCATTGTGTACGAAAATGGTGGTGTTTTCCGGCACTGCGCGCAACTTTTGGAGGGTCGTCACGAGGTTCTTCATCCAGGTTCCGCCGTTGTCGGCGGTTAAGCCTTTGAGCACTGCCTCGCTATTGAGGGTCTCTGGCGCGCGGGCTTCCTCCCGGAGCACCTGTTCGTAGTGAGTGAGTGTCAGCCCATTGATCACATCCCATTGCAACAAGGCATACGGATCCCGAGTCAGGCTCGCAGGGCGGGACTGGGCCAAGGTACGAATGGTGAGACCAGGATCAGCGGTATTGACGCCGATGAGCGGCACACCGGCTTCCAGGGCTTTCTGAAACGATTTGACCAATGATGAAGACATAGCGGGAGCTCCTTTGCTCGAACAGTGTAAACGTCGTCCTCGAGTAGGTGCGGCGACACGGGTTTGTAGGAAAGCACGCAGTTAGGCCGATTTGGCAGTTGGGCTCTTGAGTGGCGCAGTGGTCGTTTTCATGCGCGGGGTCGAGGCTGCGATGAAGTTAAGCAACTGCTGTTTCGCTTTAAGGAAGGCGCTCTCATTGCCACTTTTAAAGGCGTCATCGCAGCGTTGCAGCATGGTCCAGATATGGGTATACCGCGGCTCGGTGGCTAGAATCCCTTCCGTGGCCGCCGCAATGTCTTTCCAGTGGCCGTAGGCCGGTGATCGTACGGGTGGCGCAGGCGGCAGCGGGGCTGGGACGGTCATAGGGAGATCCTCATCGCGAGTGGCGTAGGCCCGGGTGATATGTCCATTGGCCGCGCGTTCAGCGACGGCACGGAGTTGTCGTTTTATGGACGCGTCCGGTCTGTAAGACCTCTGTGTCCTCATGCCAGAGACCGACTTATTTAATGGTGTACCCGATCGTCTTCCATGTCCCGTTGGCTTCCTTGGTGAGTACGACTGTTTCCAAGGCGTCAGCCTTTTCTTCGAAAGACGACACAAACTGCAAAATGGCGTACTGGCCGTTCGGGACTCCAGGAAGAGTTGTTCGGTATTCCGTACGTTGATGATGACGGGAAATGAGAGCGCCGAGAGGTTGCCTGTGGGCTGTCAGCGTTTGTTCCCATTGGGACTCGCGGATCGCTTTTTTAAGATACGCCGAGGCGGTCTCCCAACTGAGTTGATACTGATGCTGATCGATCCGGTCGAGCCATTGCTCTGTGGCGCGCGGCGAAACGGTGTCTGTGGCATAGACCGAGGAACTGAGAAGCAGCAAGAGTGCAGAGACGACAAGGAGGGTATTGGTTTTCATCGTGGCCTCATAGAAGTTAGTGGGAATCCACACGGTCCTTTGCATGGTTGTATGTCTCGTGTGACATGACTGAAAGGGGCACGATACGGTCGGGGCGGATTTTAAACAGCATGCGATAGCGATAGTTGATCGGTACGCTTAAGACGCTGCGATCGTAATCCATCCGTTTCCCGAAGAAGGGCCGGTAGTCCCGTGTGACGATGACTGTGTGAAGAATCTGACGGGCCTTGCTGACGAGCCGTTCTGACGGTAGTGCACGAAGATTGATTGGATCATGGAGAAAGGCCTCTTCGGATGCGCGCTTGGCCGTTGCTTTTGCCTGTCGTACCCGTTGTTCATGGAGACGGATAGTGTCTTGCTGCGCACAGCGATGACAGGATTGCCCTTGTCCCTTGTGTCCACACGGAAAGCGTTTTCGTCTGATGGGCATCTCGTTTACTCCGCTACAGGACTTTCCTTCCGTGGCCATGTTGAACGCTGCTGAACCGACAGTGGCAACGGATGTCCAACGGCATGCTCATAGAGTTTGGCGAGAAAGTGGTGAACCTGTGCGATCTCGTCAGTATAGGGATTATGAGGCCGATGGCTATGGAGGAGTTGTGCTTGGAGCACAATCGCACTGCGCGTTCCGACGAAGCCGGGAACGCTCAGAAGCTCGATCAACTCCTCCGTGGGCCGTGTGCCGTTGAGGGTCTCGTCGAGTACTGTCATGGGATCTTCACTGCAGAGCGGGGCCGCATAGAAGGCAAAGAGGAGTTTTCCCCATCGCCGTGGATGCAGGAGATCGATAGACCAGACGTTGATGCACTGCCTGGCGTCAAACCGATGCCATGGAGTATGCCCCGCTTCAATGTCGTGTTCCAAACAGAACTCATGGAGGCGTTGCCAGGCCGTATGAGAGATAATCGCTAGCGGAATGAACGGCGGTGTCGGGTTGTCATAGACTCGCGCCCATTCCTTCAGCCACTCATCACGGGTGGTAGGCCAGGCGTGCTGGGTTGTATGGACGGCGTCATATATGGACACCCACGCTTGGAGTTCCCTCCTAGTGGGCGGTGGTACGGCTGGGTACCGCCGGTGATGCTGCCACGTGCTGAAGGCATGACTGATCCGTTGGAAGACAGTGGTCACGGCCTGGCCTCGATGTTGTCCTCTCGAGAGGAGACTGTGGCTGCGATGAAGCAGAGTTTCTCAACAAGGAACCACAACACGAATATTTGGAGGAGGAGAGCGAAGAGCAAGTATCCGTTGTAGGGGTCCCGAGGGTCGTCGATGAGGAAACTGACTAGCTGAACGTCCATCCACAAGAGCTCCAAGGCCAGTGCCCCGCCGACCGCGCATGCGATTTGGATCCGACGTGGGAACTGGCGAAACGTCTGAAGCATGTTGGCGATGATCTTCTGAGCGTGTTCCATAGGGCTCCTTTCGTCGCGCTTCATTATTCAAATGAGTCGCGGCCGTGTAGATACTCCTCAATAGATAGGTTTTTCATGACACGCGCGAATGCCAGAGCTTTCGAATACCGCTGTCCGGGACGCCCGATCGCCGTCGGCGACAGTTCTTCGGCTTGTTTCCTCAAATGCTCTATTACGTGGTCCGGATCTGGGTGAATCTCATCGGGCCATATAATCGTGGAGATCAGCCAGGCTTGCAGGTCTGGATGGAGGGCTACAGGCCGAGCGGCGCCGGCCTCTTCTTGGTCGATGGCATGAACCGGCAGACAATCCAAATAGGCCATCATAGGACCGGGAATGAAGGCGCCCATGGATTCCTCATCGAAACTGCTGACCCAATAGAGGCCGTCCTGCCACCGCTCGACTGCACACTGCATTAAGAGAGCAGTCCGATCTGGGGTAAAGAGCTGAAGGATGCCCTCTAAAATAAGTGGCGTATCCTGATCGGGAAGGGCGAGGTTCGGCTCCGGACGCAGCCACCGCGCGGTGAGGGATGCTAGCGTCGTCGCTGTGAAGAGGTAATCACGCTGCGCTTGCTCCAGGACCTGAGCCATCGCGGGATACAGTTCGGCGAGGCTGCCGCAGAGTGTGGCAGGATCTCGAACAACGTGATCGAGACGTGCGGTGAGCTGCGCGATGATCGGCGCCAACAACTGCTTCCGAACCCACTCGCGTCCAAGTGGATCGAGGGTGGTCCACTGCGTGCCGAGAGTCCGGAGCGAGTGAGGGGCGAGGTGCCATGCGGTGATAGGTCCCGCAAGGCTGCTAATCTGCTGTTCCGTGCCGTCGAGGGCCGGCGTCGGGGCAATTCGCCATTCCCATCCAGGGAAATTATTGTGATGAAGGCAGAGCTCCAGATAGCGCACCGGCTCGTTGGGGGCGGGAACGATGATACGGGCTTGCATGGTCGTGTCCTCGAAAACGAATGTTTGGCAATTCGGCCAATGGTTACGACGCTTTCTTTCGCTTTCGCGCGATGGCAACCTAGATCCACCTTTTACGAGCACCCCGAGGTACTGCCACACGACACACATTTGAGGCAGCTGCCATTTCTGACCATCGTGAATTGGTTGCATTCAGGGCAGGGATCGCCTTCATAGCCTTTCGTGCGTGCTTCGTGAATGGCATCACGCTGGGGCTCTAGTCCTGAAACCTGCGAGGCTGGGGGGAGATACTTTCCATTGCCGTTTGGCTTTGCGTAAGGCTTCATGGAATCTGCGCGGAGGTCCTCTGTCGTGATTTTGACTTGGGCCAGGTCCTGGCGGTCGAGGTAGTGCACGGCGAGGTCGCGCATGATGTAGTCCATCAGGGAACTGCACATCTTGATCTGGTCATGACCGTGGATCGGGCCGTTGGGCTCAAAGCGCATAAACGTGAAGGAGTCGACGAATTCCTCCAAAGGGACGCCGTACTGCAGTCCTAAGGAAATGGCGATCGCGAAGCAGTTCATCAAACTGCGAAAGGCCGCCCCCTCTTTGTGCATGTCGAGGAATATTTCCCCGAGCGTGCCGTCGGCATACTCTCCGGTCCGGATGTAGAGCTTGTGCCCGCCGATCGTAGCTTTCTGCGTGTAGCCTCTCCGCTTATTCGGCAAGGGGCGATGGGCGCCGCGCGTATCAATGAGGGTCTGTTTGGCGAGTTCTTCGGCGACCCCGGCAATGTCTTTGGCTTCGACGTACGTCTGGTCGGATGACGGTTCCCGTTGCGATTTGCTGAATATGCGAGAACTGTGCATGGGATTCCTTAAACTCCTATTACAGCTCGGACCTGGGCCTCATGGCCGGCTGTCTGGTTGATATCTCGACTCCGGTCGTCGCCACTTGGGCAAATGGAGACCGTATTACATCGAGAGAGCCTGAACAGACCGAGGAGGAACGACGATGGTTGTCACTGCTGCTAGCCTGGACGCTCCGCTGCCGACGTCCCTGGATCGGTTGCTTGAGATCAACCGCCTTGGACGCCCGAAGCCCTTGTGGCCAGGGCGCACCGTCTTTGGCCATGGGGCCGAATTGGGAGTGGAGCCGATCAAGGAAGGCTTGATTTGGATGCCCGATGAAGATCGGTCGGGGCACGTCGGCTGTTTCGGAACGACGCGCAGCGGGAAGAGTCGCCTGATTGAAAGCATTATGGAGCAGGATATCCGGAAGAACTACTCCGTGGTGGTGTTCGATCCCAAAGGCGATCAGGAGTTGTTTTCGAAGTTCATTCAAGTGGCGGCGGAGTGTGGGCGCTTGGAAGACGTGATGATGCTGACGCCGATCTTTCCCGATCAGTCCGTCTATCTGGATCCCTTGTCGAATTACTACATGGAAGAAGAGCTGGTGAATCATATCTATAGCATTTTGCCGGGCAAGGATTCGCCGCAGGCGGAGTTCTTTACGGGCACGGCTGAAAGCGTGGCGCATTCGATTATTAGTGCCTTGATTCGCTTGGCCCGCGCGCGGGGCGAACGTGTGCCGTTGACGTTCGATGACATCAAAAAGCGGATTGGCCATGACGATTTGCGGCGGTTGTCGGAAAGCCTGTCGATGCTGCCGAATACTGAAGACCTCCGCCATACGATCGATTCGTTTACGCAGAATCCTGCGCTCCAGGACTACTACACGAAAATCTCGGGCTCGCTGCGGGACGGCATGATCAAACTCACGATGGGTAATACGGGTCGGATAATTGGCAAGGCCCGGACAAATCCCTTCATCCAGCGGTTGGAGCGCGGCCAGCGCGTGCTGTTTTTCTGTACGTTGGGGAGCATGCTTACGTCCCGGGTGTCGTATGTCGTCGCCAAAGTGTTCGTCTCGATGATCCAATCGCTCGCCGGCCGGACGTTTGCGCGGGGAGCCAAGCTGCCGGTCCCCTTGTGTCTGCATCTCGACGAAGGTCACAACGTGCTGTATCCCGGTATTCACGAGCTGTTTAACAAGTCGGGCGGCGCGAACATCTGGGTGCATCTCTACACGCAGTCCAAAGCACAGATGGAAAAGGAAGCGGGGCATCTGTCGGCGCAGAGCATTATCGACAGCATCAACACGTGGGCCTACTTCCGGTTGAACCATCCAGAGACGGCGCACCATGTCCAGGAGACGAGTCCGTTGGTGGATCGCCAGGAGGCGGTCATCGGGCTCGGCTCCAGTGTGACGTTTCGCGGGATGAAGATGCGCCAGATTCAGCAAGACAAAGTCATTTCGCTCGAGAACCGCTGGTTCTACTTCCGGAGCCGCGTCATGTTCTGCAAGGGGCAGACGCTCGATGTGTACCCGCCCTACGTTCACGTCAAATTTCCTCACATCACGAATGATGGGTCGCCGTCTGTGGAGAACCGCCCGTCAACGTGACCCAATGCGATTCCTTCTGATGCAGCTCCCGCAGACGGGTGACGGACTCCCGCGTCAACATGCCTAAGAAGGTGCCCTGGTCATAGACCAAGAGGCGCGGCGAGGCGGTCAGGAGCATCTGATCGAACGCGTCGTTGATGCTGGCGGTCGGCGCAATCAGGATCTCGCGGCTGAGCGGTTCCACCAGGTCACGGATGGGCGTCTGGTGATCCTCCGCCCAATCAGGATGCGCGCGCAGCTGTTGGTAGTGGAGGTGGCCGATGACATGGCCGTCCCGGAGCACGGGGAAATGGTGATAGCCGAACCGCAGGAAGAGGTCCTTGACCTGCTGCACGGTCTGCTGTTCCGTCACGCAGAGCACATGGAGGCGGGGAATCATGATGCTCGTCACACGGCCTGTCAGGCGATGACTGAATTCGACGCTGTGGTGTTGGCCGTCGGACACCATGCGCAGGATGATGCCGCCGATCATGAGCCAGAAGGTGCTCCATTGTAGAAAAAGGCCGACGGCGCCAAAGACCATCATGCCGATGGCGATGCGTTTGCCCAGAAGGGCTGCCCGTTCGGTGGCCTGTGCGAAGGACCCGCCGCGGTACCAGAACCACGCGCGGAGCATCCGGCCGCCGTCCATCGGAAAGGCGGGAACTAAGTTATAGCCGGCCAGAATAAAATTAAACTTCATGATGTATGCGGCAACGGGGAAGTCAGACAGTGGCCAAAGCAGTAGCCCGATAATTGCTGAACAGACGGGTCCGGCAATCGCCACGATGGCTTCCAATCGCGGGGTCGACAATTCGCGTGGCAACATCGTCCACCCGCCCACAATGTGCAACATGATTTCGTTGATTTTGATGCCATGGACGGTGGCCACGCCCGCATGAGCGCATTCATGCAGGAGGATCGAAAAGAACAGGAGGAAGGTACTGAGGAGTCCGGACAACCAATAGATGGTCCGCGGTTGTTCCGGCCAGATGCCTGGATAGTAGCCGGTCGCAAGGCTCCAGGTGATCAGTGTCACGGCGATGAGCCAGGACCAGTGGAGGACGACGGTGTAGCCGAGAAACGGAAAGCGCAAACGGTGCATACGACTCCTTTATGACGAGCGGCGAAGGGTTTTGCAGAGTCGCGCGGGGATCAACGGATCGGGGCGAAAATCCCGGGCCTGCCAGAACTGGCGGGCCGTGAGTCCATCGTCTTTGCGATAAGGCGCGAGGCAATGCACGATATGGTGCTGATCGGCGAGATACAGTTCGATTAAGTCGAAAAAGGGATGCAGGAGTGTCCAGGGGACCACATAGAAGGGGGTCACGGAGGTGGACAAATACGCCTGCTGAGGTCCGAAATACGTCACTAAACCGAGTAGGGTCTGGCGGCGAAAGAGCAAATCCACGTCCGTCGTGAGCGGCTCCATGCCGGCATACGGTCGTGGGCGGACTTCCGAGAGCGTAAAGGTCCGTTGGACGACCAGACGTTCTTGCTCGCCGGTGGTCATGAGGGGGAAGGGATGGGGCATTGTCTTTGGGCGGAGTCGCGCTTGGAAGGCCGTGAATAGAAGAAGCCGGCGTTCGGCCACCACGAGGCGAACAATGTTGGCATGCCCATCCAGAGGATCCGTCTGTTGATAGGAGGGCGGAAGCGGTAGGGGTCCCTGGAGAGCTGAGCGCCCCATGAAGATCCTCAAGCAACAGCGTTGGCATCGGCATGGCTCCTGGTTAGGGCTGTACAGGAGTATTACGGTGGGCGCTGGTCCGAACTGCCCCATCCTCCGCCCCGCCCCCTTCTCTCGGCCCTGCCAAAGCGGCGAGCTCTTCATCAATGTCATGGAGTTCTTTAATCAGGCTTTGTCGTCGGAGATGCAGCGTGGCGACCCTGCTGGGTGGATGCACTGGGGATGGATGAGTGGACAGGGCTGGCCAGTCGGATTGCGCTTGGTCAAATTGCCAGCGGGTGCCATTGAGCTCATAGACCGAGAGGGTGCCGGCCAAATAGGCATCGATGCGTTGTTTGGCGCCACTGTCTTGGCCATCACCGAGGAGCACGAGATAGCCTTTGGGGACCACGACGTACCAGGCCCGCCGCTCCACGCTTTTCTTGCGTTTCTTCAGCATGCCGAGGCGTGTCTCAATAATTTCCATTGCGGCGGCCTGAAACTCGCCGTGCACGCGTGTACTGGTTGGGCTGATCGCGTCCCGTTTGAGCGGAAGCAGATGTTGTTCTATACGGTTTAGCGCCGGATTCCAGGTGAGCTTGGCGACGTACGGAATGGCTTCAATGCTGTCGCTCGTGGCGTCAAACGCAAAGGTGAAGGGAGAATTCGTCATAGGAGCCTCATTGCAGGACAATGCGATCGACATCCTCAGCCGTGAGCGGTTCTAAAAACCGGGAGCATTTCCCTTGGAAATGTGAGTGCCCGGCGAGCGTATGGACCGGATAGGTCAGAAACAGGACGTGCCGGGCTCGGGTCACGGCGACATAGAGGAGGCGGCGTTCTTCCTCAAGCGTGGCCGGATTTGAGCAAGCGCGGCTGTGGGGAATACGCCCGTCCATCACATTAATAACGAACACCGCGTCCCATTCGAGCCCTTTGGCAGAGTGAATGGTCGACAGGATTAAGGTGTCGGCAGGATGGTCCGGTGTTTGGGTATGGTCGGACGTTCCGGTTTCCGTCAGCCCTTCGATCAATTGGGTGAGGGAGGTGACATCTTTATGGCACTGTACGAGGTACGCCAGCTCGTTCATGCGTTCCGTCACGTCGTCGGGATAATGGCGTTTCAGATAGGGCTGATAGTGGTCCAACAGCTGCTGGAGGCGGAGTCCTAGCGGGACGTCATCGAATGTCATGTTGCGGAGAAGGACGGCTAGTGTCCGGAGATCGTCGGCGCCGGCGCCTATGTGTTCTTCCAAGACGGTGAGCGGCTGGCTCCGCTGCTTCATCAGGCCGATTAAGTCTTCTGCTGCGGCAGGGCCGATCCGATCGACGAGTAAGAGGAGTCGCTGCCAGGCCAGGCGGTCGTGTGGACGCGTCACGACAGTGAGGTAGGCAATGAAATCTTTAACATGAGCGGTTTCGACCAGCGCCAGCCCCCCGTATTTGACGAAGGGCAGCCGATGATGCGTCAGGGCCGTCTCCAGGTCGTACGAGTAGGCCGACAAGCGAACAAGGACCGCGATCCGATGGAGTCCGAGGCCTTGCTGCTGCAGGGCGCGGATCTGGTCGATGACGTAGGCACTTTGTACGTGCTCATCGGGACACTCGACGAGCTGGGGACGGGGTCCGGCCGATTTCGTGGTGAAGAGGGTCTTATGGTGGATCAGTGAGCCTTGTGCGATTAACCGGTTGGCCACTTGGATGATGGCTTTCGTACTGCGGTAGTTTTGCTCCAGCTTATAGACCGTCGGCTGTTCAAACAGATGGAGGAAGTCCTGCATATTGCGTACGTCTGCTGCCCGGAACGAGTAGATGGAATTGTGCGTGACTAAGCTATTCGTAATGATGTTGTGTGCATGCTCCACTTCAAGGTCATAGGATGGAACCTGTTCAATGTTGGGGATGCGTTCGAGACTGGTAATGGTGTCGGTTTCAATGCGTCCATCTTGTTCGACGGGCACGGTCATGCCGACAACCAGCCCGGCTGCAGGCATGGGAAGAAACAGACTCGTCTTTCGTGTGGCACTGTTAAGAAAATTGGCTTTCTCAATGACGACTGCGTGATATCCGGACCGGTTGAGCTTCCATTGAATGTCCTTTGCGATGTTCAGTAGGTGCTCATAATCTTGGGATTGGACGCGGAGTCTCCAATAGCCGTTTTTGACATGGCCATTGGGAAAGAAATGGGCGAGTTCAGTGGCGAGTTTGCTTTCTACGACAAGGAGATGTTTCGGTTTAGCACTGTTATGACATTCCGCCTTTGAATTACACTGGATGACATTGATCGCGATGCGGTTCCTTGAGCGTGATGCCTTCGGGGCGTAAGCCGGTTTGTCAAAATCCAGCCCGAAATCTTTTAGTAGTCGGTATCCATTCTTCCCAAACTCGTCAAAGAAAGTCTTTGCGTGTTCATTTGTCATTCGTGAGACAGCACGGCCTTCGGGGGTGAATAGGACCTGAGGGATCTGATAGCGAAGGGAATAAAGGGCTTCGTGGTATTGGGCTTCGGTTCTTGTGTCATAGCGCTGGAGGTACCAAAATTTGTCCGCTTGCTCTAGTTGCGTCCGAAGCATGGAATTGCGATGTTGCTTGGTTACAGATGTGATGCCAATGCGATAGCCAAAATCCGCACGGTGCATGAGATAAAGGAACCACCCCGGCGGAAGAGCATGGGATTTCGCAAAACAGATGTGGTTTGGTGATACTTCGACCGTGTGCCCACGCTTTGTCGTGATTCGTATGTGAGAGTCTGGCCAGCTAGTAAAAGTCTTGGTGATCTTGCAAACGCTGGTCTTTGCGCAGCCAGTAGCTGCGATGACGGCGTCGCCTTCTTTTAGCGTCTCGACAGATTTATAGCCGTTCGGGGTCAGGACTGGGGTGCCTTTCTTCAGACACTGAAATTCATCTCCGACGACCATAACGTTTTGATGGGGGGCTGCGAGTCCGCGAACGAGTTCGGCTTGTAGGCGGGTGGTATCTTGATACTCATCGACGAGAAGGGCGTGATACTGACTACTGAGCCGGGCGGCGGCTTCGGGCTGTTCCGTGAAGAGGCGGTGCATCAAGAGAAGGAGATCGTCGTAATCAAAACGTTGCTGAGTCCACTTGGTATCGACGAAGAGGCGGTGCAACGCCGCGATGGCGGTGGTGTGAGCGCTATGTTGCGGAAAATCCTGCTCGATAGTGCCGATGACCGGAGAGAGACTGTTGGACGCCTGGCTAAACAGCATTAGAAGCGTCCGTTTGTCAGGAAACCCTTTGACCGTGTGAAGACGCTGCTTACTGGCAAGCAGGTGGAGCATGCTGCTCGCATCGTTCTCATCCATGAGGGCGAAACGTGGCGTCAGCCCGATCGCACTTCCATGATGGCGCAGCCACTGGTTTGCCATACTGTGAAAGGTGCCGCCTTGGATTTTGAACGAAGGGAACGGATTGACCTCCTGCACGCGGCGCAACATTTCGGCAGCGGCTTTGCGCGTGAATGTAATGAGCAAAATGTGCTTGGGGTGCAGGCCTTGGGCAATGAGCCATCCGGCGCGGCGGGTCAGGACTTTCGTCTTGCCGGTTCCGGCGCCGGCCAAAACCAAGCTGGGGCCGAGCTTGGCTGTGACAGCTTGTAATTGTTGCGGATTGAGATCTAAGGGATCAGCAATCCGGGAGAGGGTTTCGGCGGAGACACGGGGAAGCGTCGTCAAAGGGCGTCGCGATGGAGTGGGCTCGGCCCCGAACATGTTGAGTTGGTCCTGGTGTTGTGCCATGTCGAAGAACACACCTTCGTAAAGGCTTGGTCGGTCGTGGGTGAGTGCAGAGGGTGAGCAGGCCACCATACTCAGTTCCTTTAAGACCTAATTACGGGTGGCTGATTGACCGGCAGGTGGCTGGCCGGTAGAAGCGGAATCGGCGGCAGGTCGTTAAACCCGCGGTTCGTCATTCCGCAATGATGCGGTGCCTTTTTACTGGTGTGCAGGAACGGCTGGAAGTACACGCAGGGGAGGCAGAGCCGTTGGGTCGAGATTTGGCGAGCTCGTTGTTTCTCTTCGAGCATTTGAAGGGCGACAGTTCGAAGCTCTGTCATAGTCGTGTCGCTCAAACGGTGGAGGCGCCCGATTACGGCATGTAGCGGTTGTTGATGCTGGACGAGACTGTGCGCGCCCTCCTCGGTCAAGCTCGGTCGTCGGCCTTTCATGGTGAGGAGTCCATGGGTGAGCAAACTTTGGATTCCATGGGTGATGTGCGAGCTATGCAGGCCGAGCCGTTCCGCTAAAGCATGCGGGGTCTGTTCGCGCGGTGGGCTGAGGGCGATCGCGAGAAGGAGTTCGTCCCTGATGAGCTCGTCGGCCGTCGCGTCTGGGCGTTGTTCGGCGCGATAGGAGATAGCGAGCTTATGGAGGAGGGTTCTCAGCTCCTCACGTAAAGGCCTGGTGGGGGGTGCAGTCTGGAGATTGGGCGTGGTTGCCATACGGCCTCCGGGGATGTAGTGCGGGTTGCTATTCTAGAGATGTGAGCGACAGAGACAACTATCAGGAGTAATAGGAAGGGATGCTAAATCTGATAGGAAGGGCGGGCCAACGGCCGAAAGACAGCGGGTTGCGCGGCACTAGGGCGTGAGCGCCTAGTGCCAGAATGCCAAGAACTCCCTAAGGTTAGAGCGCCTGGGCAGGGTGAGGCGCGCTGCCCTTGACCTTAACGTGGCGGTGGATGGAGACGACGTCGGCTTTAGTCGTCAACAAGGCCGCTTCAATGTCATCCAATTTCGTTCGTGCGAGGGTGAGGTGCTCCTGGAATTGTTTCGTTTCTTCTCCATGCAGGGGTTTGGCGTGTTCGATCATGGATTCGATGGTCGCCGCCAGCTTGAGCAGCGAATCAAAACTGGCTGTGATGAGTTGAGGGTTCCCCAGTCGTTGCGTCGTTTGTTGCAGGCGGCGCTCGGCATCCTTTGCGGCCATCTGCGCGGCCGCCATTTCGGCTTCCGCCGTCTTGACCTGCCCTTCGAGGACCTTGATCTGCTGGGCCGCCTTGGTCTTTTCATCTCGCAGGGTTTTGACTTGGGCGTTGAGCGTTTCGAGTTGCTTGCCAAGCCGCGTTTTGTCGGCGTCGCTGCGCTTGCTCGCTTCTTCCGTCAGGCGGTCGTCAAACGTGCTGACTTGCTCTTGCAGCGCCGTGGCTTGCTCCGTGGCCTGCGAGAGTTGCGACTGGAGGTGCGCCTCACGGGCTTCGGCTAATGCCAGGGCAGACTGAACACGCTTGAGTTCACTGAGTAGCTGGGCCTCTTTCTGATTGGACGGTGTCGGTTGTGAGAAGGCAATGCCGATGCGGGCATAGAACGCTTCTTGAGTGACTGGTGCTGCACCCATCAGATAATGCACGTTCCGATGGCCGATGTATTTGGCGAGCTCGCCGCTCTTGTGCAAGGCCTGAAGTGCCGGAATGAGGCTTTTGCGCGCCTCGGCAATCATTGCCTGGCTGCGTCGAATAAGCTCTGTGCGTTGATCGGCGGTCAGTTGACGCCGATTGACATTGGCCAGAATCGCTTCAAGACGTTGCTCTTCGGTGAAGATCTGCCGACACGGGACATCAGCAAAACCGGCCTCCGCCGTGATTTCGAGGCGATTGTACCCGTCCACCACATCATAGCTGTTCTTGCTTTCGATGAATTCCACGATGATCGGCTGCAAGAGGGCGCCGACTTTTAGAATGCTGGCCCTGAGGTCAGCGTATTCCTGTTGATTCAGGGGCGGCGTAAAGTTCCGATAGATCGGATTCACCGAGAGGCGGCTATGCGGTAAGCGTATGTCGAGCGGTTCCGTGATCATTGGGCCCGTCCTTTCCATGCATGGCTTCCACGTATTGTTCCAAGTGATAGAGGTCCTGTTGCATTTGAGCGAGTTGGATTTTAAGCGAGCGTACGGTTCGGAGAGCGCTAGGAGGTTCGACATACTGAACGCCCAAGGTCGCGGCCTGAGCTCTCACGGCTTCATCGAGGTAACGGAGAGGAATCACATGGGTCGGCGTTGTATAGTCCACGGCATCAAGCTGAACAAACCACATGGAAGGGGCAGGTGTGAGCAATGCCTGGACGTCTCGTGGCAAGTGTTCTTTTGGGATATCGAGCCAGCGATAGATCGTCCGAAGCGAGCCCCGCACATTGTGATGCTTGAGGAATGTATGAAATTGCTTTGGCGTCAGAAAGCGCTCCCCATGCAGGAGCCGTGAGCTTGTCAGCTCTGGTGCGATAGATATGAGGGTCCGGTCAACTGGCATTGGACGAATGGGCGTGAGTGGGGATTTGTCGAATCGATTTGATGCGCTTGTCTTGAGCTTCAATGTCTTCGAAGGGCGGTTGCTCGGGATATTGTCGCGGATCATGGAACCGAATGAGGCAACCTTGATGTTCGAAGTGCTTGCGGTTCGCTTTGTAAGTATCCGGGTGCATCCGGACGAGAATCTCGCCCCGCCGTGAATAGATGTCGACCATTAGGCCATGTCCGGCATGAAAAGAGGCTAGATCCCGACGCCGGATGGGCTGCAAGGCGCCTGTAGATTTCTGAGGATCTGTAAAAATGGGTCGTGGATCGTAGATGCACCAGGGTTGAGACACCAGGCCCTGTTGCTGGATGAGATCCTGCTTTTTGAAATACGTGCGCATCGGAATGGTTATGACGAGTTCGCCCGCCACGGTGAAGAGATCGATGACTTGGGTGTCGTTGGCATCGGCGATGTCCGAGGCCTGCGTGAAGTGATGCGGTTCGACGGCAATCGGCTCATGGGTCTGGTCGTTTGCGTCCGGCTGGTCATAGTAGACAAGGAGGGAACGGATCCGAGAACCGTAATTGCGCTCTTTGGCAATGCGTCGTCCTTCTTTTTTGAATCGGGAATACGGAATGCTGACCACCACCCGGTGAGTCGTCTTGTCGAACAGTTCGACGATTTTGTCACTACCGAGAAAGGCACCTTGTAGATGGCGTTTAACATGCCAGATCAGAAAATTCTTAAATTGCATGTTGATTGCCCTGGCGTCATCCCATCGGTGATGCGCGTTGTTGACGCCGAACCAGGATTCTTGCCACAGATCGTCACGATCAATCATCGGATCCAGGGCATGAAAACTTTTGATAGCGTAGAGGATCGCATGGCGTTCACGGTCCATGGTGCGTGCCGTGAAGCGATCGCTGAGGTCGAGAGCAAAATCCTGGCTGCGCAAAGTCATGGCCTGATCCTCCTGCTAGGCGAATGAGGGAGTGTTCGTGCTGTAACGATGACGGGGCGTCGGCAGCGGCTCATAAGCGGGCCGCATTGTATACAGTGTTACGAGACTTAACAAGAGAGTTAAGAACTGTAACAAAGAAAAAAGGAAGTGACGCTCGGGTGGCCAGGAGCAAGAGTGTTTGCGGTCGAAAATGGATCGTGGCATAGTACGGCGTTCGATAGAGTCCTATTACGGTTCGTCGATGTGAATGAGGTGAGATGAAAGTGGAAGAGGGCAAACGGCTGCGACTGCAATCGCATGACGTCATTCAGCGGATGTATCGAAATAGCCGCTTCCGTACCAAGGACGAACTGGCCGAGAGGCTTAGGGTTACAGGGGCTTATGTCACCAAGCTCATGCAGCCGCGGGAAGACGGAGGTAGCGTACCCCGGGAACGAATCGCGAACCGGATTGCCCAGGTCTGTGGGCGGGATACCGCTCAGCGGACGTTGTATCGAGAGATCCTCCTTGAAGCTCGCCGGGCGACTCAGTATCCGGAGACTGCGGCATGGGTGCCGGAACAAGCGTTGCCTCCCTTGCGTATGCCTAAAGGGTTCTGCAGGCGCTTGGAACGGGATCTTGCGAAACTCACAGCCCGGGATCGACGTGGCACTGCTGCTAAAGCGAAGCTGACCTATCGCGAACTGCAGGAGGTACTACGAGGCACCCGGGTGCTCGATCCCTGGCAGGTTATGCAGGTGGCACAGGCCCTTTCCGCTTCGGTGGACGGTTATTTAGCGCTAGCTGAGTATGTGGCCGAAGTGCCCGCGGACAAGGCGACCAGCTTTTTGGTGGGCCTGGGGGAGAAACTCAGCCGTCCGTCCTATAATGAGCTGGTCGCCAAAGTGTTTAGCCATCCCTTCCGTATTGTTCCCCCAGCGAGATCCCGTCGGACATCACGCCGCTCTAACGGGTCGTGACCATCCCCTGACGGAAAGGCTTAGGCCGAGAGCGGTACCCGAACGGACGTCACCTCCGTCTTTTCAAAAAAGCTGAAATCACGGCGGTCGAGCTGGGTAATCAGCTCGGAGGCTGCTTTCTTGGTAAGGGCAGCTGTTTTCTCGTGGACGACCTCGTCTGGGATCTTAATGGTCCGGGTCTTTCCGAGAATGCGATCCAGCTGAGCTTTTGTTCGCGTCATGTTCAATGATGCTACCGCTTGCCGTGCCGTGGGCGGCATTGTCTGCGTGGTCGCCTTCACCGCTGGCGTTTGTGCCTCTCCGGAAGTAGCCGTAGCGGCTTTCCCAACCTTTGAGGGCGGCTGTGTAGTCATCGGCATGGAGGCGGTCGCCGGTGTTTGCGGGGTTTGCATTGGTGGCATGGTCGGTGTTGGGCCTGTCGTGGCAACCGGGCTCGGGGGGATGGAGGCCGGAACCTCCGGTGTGGTCACGGCCGTCTTCGGGTGTTCCTGTGTGGCTGTAGGTGCCTCCAAGGCGGCGGCGGTCCCCGATGGGCTTGCGGCGGGAAGAGGAGCCTCTGTCGTCTGATTGAGTGGCGCATTGTCGATGGTGATAATGGCGCCGGGATCAACCTCCGGGTTGACCTGTTCTGGCTCCTCGACGACCCAGCACCGTGTTTTGGCGAGGATCTCTTCTCTCCGCTTCCGAAGTTCTTGGATCTCCTCATCATTCGCGTTGAGACTCAGTTGAAGCGGGTAACTCTTCCGATGCATCCCGTTTGGATAAATATCACGAGGCACCCGTCTGAGTTTCATGGGGACCATCGCAAAGTAGCCCAGGAGCCCATTGTCCGGATTATCCAACGGAGCCAAGATGTTGAGGGTGGAGTTGATGGCTAGCATAGCGTTGATGCTGCCAGTATCGATCTGATACACGCCGCCCTGGTTCTTGACCTTGGGCAACATCACCATCAAGTGCGCGCGTTCCCCGCACTCTTTCCCATAGAAGTCACACGGGCAAGCGCAGGGGACGTAGTCGAGCGCGTCTTTATTCCAGCGCATGGCCTCTTTTCCATTCCCGGAGCACAGCAGGCGCCGGCTGCTGCCGTACATTTCGTAGGCTTGGGGAAAGATGACGGCGCGGTCATTGACGGGGAACATGACGTCCAGCTCCGTGGGCCGTTCCCCATACACTTCGGCGACCTCCGGCGGGACCAGGAAAAACGGATCTTCCTCCGGATTGGTTTTGCCGGACATGGTGTTGTGATTTACATGACCCAGCCGAATCCGCCCGAGCCGAGGCATGCGGACATTGTCGCTGAATCCCGGGATGGTGAAAAATTTGCGTGCAGAAGTAGCCATGGACGGGTGCTCCTTGGGTATCAGGGTGAGGGACGATAAAGACAGCAACAGTGACTGGGCGCTACGCCGCGTCTGTGTGCGGGCCGCGCGGGACATTGGGGCGCTTCGCTGCTTTGGATGTGCGAGCCTTGGGAATGGCGGACTTGATACTGAGTTTGTACGTGGGGACGGTTTCGCTGAAGTGTTTCTTCAACATGACGGGTAACCGTGACTCGTCGAGTCGGGTCTGCATGACAGTGGCCAAGGCAAGAATTCGGTCGCCGACATAGGCTTGGGCAATGTGGAGGTGTCCAAATTCGGCTTTGATCGTGTCCTTCAGGTCTTTGTGACGTTTCTTGAGAGGGGCCAACCGGTCATCGAGCTCAATAAACTCTTCCGCCTGAGCTTTCAGCGTTTCGGGGATGATCAGGCGTTCCGTCAGGGTGGGGGCTTCGTAATCCTCCCAACAGAGATCCCGATGTCCGCAGTACTCGCATCGAATGTCGTCAGAACTCTCCAGGCGAGGGGGCAATGTCCTGTTGGTAATGTGACGGTCGACTTCTTCGAACCGCCGGAGCGCCTGTTCGTACAGACCCGGATACTGATGGCAAACCGGCTTATATTCGTGCCCCGGCGCTTTAATGATAGCGGTGATCGTGAGCATGTCAGGCTCATGAGTGTAGGAAAATTCAAACTCGAGGATCGCACCCGTATCTTTGTTCTTGATCACTAGTGCCCCTGCCGTAATCACGATCCCTTTCTCTTTCAGTCCTCGCAGATACATGACTACTTGGGTGAAGTAGTCGAGTGGCGTCTTCCCTTCTTCCCAGTACCGCCGAAAGAAGTGAGAGACCACCGCCTTGTGCTCGAAGAGATACGTGTCTCCGAGGATGGTGGTGGCTAATGCATCAATGTGGCCGTGCAACCGGGTAGGAGGAATCCAGACGTCGTGTCCCGCAGCACGTGAGCAATCAGGGCAACGATAGGACGGCTTATCGCCCCGCCACCAGTAGGCGTTGTCAATATCAATGGGCAGTTGCTGACTATGCATGAGGAATGCGGAGTCTTTAAGAAATTCGAGGGACGTGTCCTCATGGGCATGGCCGTCCCGGAAGATCATTGCGAGTCGCCGGCCGGGTGGGGGCTCTGGTACCCCTCGGCCTTTGTAGACCAGTTGACGGAGACAACGTTCTGGTCCGGCGGAGCTTGGCCGTGGGCGGTAAGTGGAAGGCCGGATACCGAGTTGTGCCACGCCGAGGATCGTTTCAGCGAACATACGCGCTCTCCTTTGGATGATGCGGTAAAAGCATCGATGACAATGTCAGACCCCCTCCCCTCTGTCATTGTCACGTCGGAAGTCATGACAATGTCAGACCCCCTCCCCTCTGTCATTGTCATTTGCGTCGTTCCGCTTGAGCGTAATACTGGGTTGTGGGGACGGCGCGAAAATGACGACAGAGATTCCAACAGTCGATCTTCCGGCTTGCCAGGAAGGGACCATAACCTCCATTCGTCCGATGCGAGGCTCGTCGAGCGTGCGGTTGACGCTTAATCGGCGGGTTATGGTCGTCGTCCCGAATGGGGTCTCGGAGTTTTTTGCCGGGATTCCTGTGCGAGCGTCCGGAGTGTGGCGGCAGGGTGCTCGCCGCCGTTATCTGTTGGCATCCGAGGTCGAACCACTTGAATCTCTCCAGGACTTGGGTCCGGAGCGACTGGGCCGAGTGCTCCTGGGCGTGCCGAGCCCGAGTGGGGAGCACCTGGAGGTGCTTCGCCTCTTGGCGCCTGCGTTGACCTGGTTACTGTCCTCCGGCTCACCGGCGTTGGCGAGGAAACTAGCGCACTTGTCGTTACGCAAGGCCGGTCAGATTGCTCGAAACCCTTATGTCCTGGTACGTCGAGGCGATTTAGACTTCGATGCGGCGGAAATGTTGTATCGGCGCCTCCATGGTGATCCCTTGGCACTGCCACGCTTAGAAGCGGGCACCATACAAGTCCTCCGGGAAGCGGAGCGAGGCGGCTGTGCCCGATTGACTGCTGAAGAATTGAGCTGTCGGATTACGTCGCGCTTGTCGTTGCCGCGTGAACTGGAAATCGATTGGACGCTGGTATGGCGGTCGTCGATAGTGGCGCGGGACAGCGGTCGGTATTGTCTGCCGAGTTGGTTTCATCAGCGAAGGAGTGCACTTCAAGCCCTGACCAATAATCAGGTGCGCTTGCTTACCGCCGAGGTCGAAACTTTCGCCGACCTGTTGCGACATCGGTATGTCGTCCTGACCGGAGCTGCCAAAAGCGGGAAGACTACGATGATCCGTCAAC
The DNA here is from genome assembly GCA_965285945.1 of uncultured bacterium. GTDB lineage: Bacteria > Nitrospirota > Nitrospiria > Nitrospirales > Nitrospiraceae > Nitrospira_D. Next base: position 106,168 of record CBDIWP010000038.1, read on the forward strand.
TGGCATCGGCGTGTCGTGCGGCGGGCTGGCGCGTGGCGGTAACAGCCATGACCGGCAAAGCGGCGAGTGTAATTGGTCCCGAGGCAATGACGTTGCATCGTTTGCTCGGATTTAGTCCGCATGGCTATGCCAAAGAGCTACTTCCCTATGATCTGGTGATCATCGACGAGGTTTCGATGCTGACGTGGCCGATCCTGGCGGCGGCGCTGCGCGTGACTCCGGGACATATTGTGTTTTGTGGAGATCCGCGGCAATTGCCGCCTGTGGAAGGGGAACCAGCTTTCCCGGACTTGCTGAAAGTGCTTCCAGTTCATGATTTGGGGGTTGTGCCGGCCGCTCAAGTTACGACGGTGCATCATTGGTCTCCAGAACATCTACTCCTGAACCTGGAACGACTGTGTCGTACCTGCCGGGATGCCGGCCAGGAGTGGCAGGTTCTGTCGCCGGTCAAGAGCAGTCGTCTGGGCACTATTCAACTGAATCAGTTTCTACAACGAGTGATTAACCCGAATGGCCATCCTGTTGGCGACGGGTTTCGAGTAGGCGATCGCATCATTGTCGTCAGAAACGATTACGCAGGAAGTCAGCCGGTCTATAACGGGCAGATGGGGATAGTTCTTGGCGCAGGAGAACGGGCAATTCGCGTGCGACTGGAGAATAACCATGAGCTCGACGTCGTGCCACGCGATTTGCAACTGGCGTATTGCCTGACGGTCCACAAAGCACAAGGCAGCCGGTTTGACACAGTGGTGTTTGTGATCCCGTCAATTGCCAAAGACTTTGCGAAGGATGCGCACATGCAGTATGTGGGATTGACGCGGGGACGGCAGGCGACGTGGTGCTATGCGCTCTAGCCGGTCTCGATGCGACGCTCGGACTCTGCTTAGACGGACAAAGGCCTCATGAGTGTTGAAGCAAATCGACGATATCGAGCCAGGCAACGCGGTGAACAGGTGCCCCTTCTGCTGAGGAACTTTACAGCCGAAGAGGATGCCCTGATCCGGGAGGTGTACCGGACGCTGCTAAAGGGCGACGGCCGCCTCCTGCAGCTCGGGCAACGACTGTTGCGAGATCCAGAGGCCATACAGAGTCGTGCAGCGCGGCTCGGATTGACCAATCCACATCGCGGAATGTCCGAGGTGCGACTCGAACAAGCTGCCGAAAGCTTACGTAAGCTGCCAACACGCAAGTGGCATTTCATGACTCGGGAACAGGCCGAGCAATGGCTGCACGAATTTGAAGCGTCCGGAAAAACGTTTTTATCCTTCTGTCAAGAAAAGGGATGGAAGGATGGATCACGTGGATTTAGGAATGCCTTAAGGCGGTATTTCCCCGAGCGGCTAGAGACGCTCGTCCGACGTCAACAGCAAGCCCATGCCTTGCGTAAGTTCGCTGGCGTCCCGTTATCGATTATGCACCGTCGGAAGATCGGTCTAGCCCTATTAGGAAGGACGATCTCGCCGCAAACCCGCGTGAAGCTTGCGCTTACTGTCGCAAAACGCCTGCGCGAAAATCCGGGCGCGTTTAGCCGCCTACAGGTGGCAAAGGCCGGATGGCGTGAGGATCTGGGAAGGTTTTTTAGGAGCTCCTGGGAGGCGAATTACGCGCGATTCCTGAACTTCTCGCAAGTTGGGTGGAAATATGAACACAAGACGTTTTGGTTCTCCAATATCAAGCGTGGGACCAGGAGCTACACGCCAGACTTTTACCTGCCAGACGAAAATGTTTATCACGAGGTGAAAGGATGGTTCGATCCAAAGTCGACAACGAAGCTCAAGCGCATGGCAAAATACCACCCAGACGTAAAGGTCATCGTGATCGGGAGGGAATGGTTCGCTGATGCAAACAGGAAAGGGCTATGTCGGCTAATACCTAACTGGGAATGTAACCACATGAGCCATAAGGGATGAATAGGGCATTGTGGAGCGTGACGTGCACCAAATCTTTTGCATGACATAACTGTTCGGCATCTTGTACTGGCCAAGGGGTCTAGTGGTTACGCCCTGCGAAGGGGGAACCTCGACTTAAAGTCTAACGCCGTGTAGGCTCTTTTCAAAATAATGATCTGTCCTATCGCCCCCTGGTGGCGTGAAGCCAAGTGTCCGTGTTGCTGGTTTCCGCTCTCTGTTTCAACCCTTTCTCGTTCCGCCTAAAGTCGATCCTGTAATACCTCTCGTGAGCATCAACGGATTTGTATTGTCTGAGAGGTGAGGCATGCGTGCGACTGGATGGCGACAGAGTCTCGTAGTCGGAATGATCTGTGTGATCGGATGGGGAACAGCCAGCGCGCAAGTTTCGTCGTTAAATCTGTCTCCTGGATTTCCTACACAATTAGATGATGCCTATCCCATCAATAATGGCGCTGTGGCGGTCCAGCCAGCGTTTCGCTTCAATAAAACATCAAGCAATGACGGACGCCTAAACCAGACGATTGATCTGCGCTGGGGTGTCGCCTCGGGGCTTGAACTGTTTGTGGGTGGGACGACGTTACACGGTCCTCTTGTGCCAGGGGCAATGGACGATCCACGGGCCCTGCGTGCCGGGCTGTTGTATCGCTTCACCCGGCAAATGGGATCGAACGGCTTCGCGCCGAGCCTAGCGATCCGGACGACGGCGCAAATACCAGTCTATGGTCCTGGAAAGAATCCCGCGTTGCGGAACGAGGTATTGGCGTCTTGGGACTTGTCCGATGGCTGGTACGGGCATTTGAATGCCGGGTATCAAGTAGCGCCTGGAGGACAACCTGGTTTGCAATCGCCAGATCAGAACGGCGTGTGGTACGGGCGAGCGGGGCTCGTCAAAGCGCTGTGGTACGACATTGGGATTGTCGCTGATGTCGTCTATGGCCAGGATCCGAATCGTGCGGGTGGCAATCTCTGGACACCGGAAATTGGAATGACATGGGGGATTGCGCGGGAATGGATTCTGACGGTGGGAATCGCTCGTGATTTTGGAGGAGGGGATACACAAGCCACCTTGCGAGGGAACATAGGGGTGACCTGGGTATGGTAAATGAGGCGCGAGCGGATTCGGTCGCCGAAGTGGGTCCAACGCGAGAGCCTTCAACTCTCGCTGAGCTGGTGCAACAAGCACGAGTGGTATGTGACGGCATCATTCGATCTTCGCGGGATACGATTCGGTACAAGTTTGCCCTCGGGGAATTGGTCTGCGTAGCCCTCCGATGGGCTCATCATGAAGATGCGGCGGTAGTGCGGCTGGCTGCGCAACTCACCGAACAGTGCGGCCGGTTGATCCTCCCGCAGCGTTTGTATGAGGCGGCCCGTCTGTTCGAGGCCTTTGGCGGCAAGCTCGATCGAATTTGGGAATTCGAACGGCGTCTTCCTGGGCATCTTATGCAGCCACTGACCTTTACGTTGTTGATCCAGCAAATCTTGCCCCGGGTGACCAAAGAACGAGCCTGGAATGCGCGGGAATGGGAATATTACCAGGAAGAGCAGTACGGCCGATTGGAACGAGCTGTCGAGCAGATTGAGTCCTTGGATCGTCGACAACGGCAACTCGACGAACGCGCCGTCTCGGCGCCAGCCGAGGAAATTTCGGAGGCTGGCGATTCAGGGTCTGACTCCACTTCTTCATTGGCGGCACAAGCGCTGTTACACGTCTGCCGGGAGAGTCCTGCGTATCAGCATTTTAGCACGCAGGTATTACTTCACTCCTTACAGCGGACCGCAGCACAGTTGATGGCACGTCACGAACAGTTGACGCCGGTCGAGCGTCGATGCGTGGCCGACGTCCGAGAGCAGCTTGCACACATTGAAACGGGAGACGACAAGGGAGGGATGGTATGCGCCGCGTGAAGTCGGAGTTGTTGTCAGTGAGACCGCCGGCGACCACGACGTGTCCGCATTGCGGCGGCTTGCTCGGCCGGTATCGTGCGCCCGATCTGGATCGCGTCCTGGATTGGTTAGTCTGGACGTGTCTAGCCTGTGCACGGCTCTTTTGTGTAACGTCTGCCGGTCGCCTGACATCTTGGGTGGAAGCTCCAGTGCTGGCGAAATAATGACGGATCAGAGTGCAGTCGTTTCCATTCCGCCTCCTTCCATTTATTTGGTGACCGTTCTGGAGATTGTGTTTCGGTCGCCGGATGCCTCGTATGTCGTGCTCACCTTGCGACATTGTCATTCCATTCAAGGCCAACCCGAGGAGTTCGTCGCGGTTGGCGAAATCATGTGCGGGGTTGAAACTGGCGCGCGCTTGCAAGTCGTCGGACGATGGGAAGAGACCGTTAAGTTCGGCCGCCGCTATCGTATTTTGGCAACGGAAGCTGCGTCGCCCTATACGGTGGCGGGTATTCGCGCCTTGCTCGGTTCCGGTCTGATTGCGGGACTTGGCCCTGGATTGGCAGCCCGCATTGTCGATCGGTTTGAGACACAAACACTCGAGGTGATTGGCAATACGCCCGAACGCTTGTTGGAAGTCGAGGGGATTGGACCAGCGGCCGTAGAGTCAGTCATGAGTTTTTGGCGGAACCGAGCGGCCATGGTACCTCAGCTCGCGACCCTATGCGGCTTCGGCTTGTCCTCATCGCAGGCGGCGCGTGTCATCGCCCACTTCGGAGAAGAATCAGTGACGGTTATACAACAACGACCCTATCGCCTGATGGAAGTATCACGAGTCGGATTTGCGCGTGCGGATCAGGTGGCTCGACTGGTAGGAATGGCGCCCGTGTCATCAGCTCGGGTGACTGCCGCCATCATTCACGTGATGGAAGAAGCAACGACTGGCGGACATAGCTGTTGGCCGCATGATCAGGTGGTGCGACAAGCTGCGTCACTCCTCGAGGTGGACGCGGCTCTGGTCACCGTTCAGATGCAGCAATTAAAGCAAGAGCAGCAACTCTATGAGGATCACGGCATGTGGTATCTCCCACGTTTGTGGGCGGCCGAAGCTCTCGTGGAGTCGAGCGTAAGTGAGTTAATTCGCGCGCCGTTGTTGGAAACGTTTTTGACCAGTCCCCGTATTGAAAGCATGTCCTTGACCACGACCCAGGACTTAGCCGTGAAACGAGCATTATCCTACCCTGTTTCTGTCTTGGTGGGGGCGGCCGGCACAGGAAAGACTGTCGTGGTTGGCGCCGTTGTTCGTCAAGCTAGACGGTTAGGACTCACAGTGCTGTTGTGCGCACCGTCTGGCAAGGCGGCCACGAGGCTGACAGAACTGACTGGCCAGCCGGCGATGAGCGTTCAACGCGCGTTGGAGTTTGTACCTGGACACGGGTGCCGTCGGCATAGAGACCGGCCGTGGGATGTGGACCTCGTCGTGATGGACGAAGCCTCGCTGTTGGATGTGCAGCTTGCGGCTGACTTCTTTCAAGCGGTGGATGCCGACCGCACGGGCGTGTTGATTGTCGGGGATGACATGCAATTGCCGGCACTCAGGCCAGGCCAGGTGTTACGCGATTGCGTTCGTTCCGGCCTGTGCCCCGTGACGCGTCTGGAAGAGGTGCATCGTCAGGCAGCGCAGTCGTCCATTGTGCGGTTGGCGCATCAGATCCGCATGGGCCGGCTGCCGTCGCTGGCTCAGGATTGGGGGGAAAATCATACGTGGTGCTTCGGGACAGAGGTGTCTGAAATCCAGGCTCAACTGCTGACCGCGTTGCAGGGGTTGGAAAATGAGGGTGGCGTGCCAAGAGCAGAGTGTCAGGTGTTGGTGCCATTTCGAAGAGGGCCCTTGGGAACAGAGGCACTCAATCGGCTTTTACAAAACCTGATGGCGCCGCTCCCTCGTCCAGCGATCGGTCAGTTCCGCCTCGGCGACCGAGTGATTCATGTTCTCGATGACTACCCCCGAGAAGTTTGTAATGGGGACGTGGGGCACGTGACAGAGGTCAATGAACGGGAGGAGTTTCTGGTCGTGATGTTTGGCCAGCGGGCGGTCCCCTTTCTCGCGTCCCAGCTGTATCGGCTAGAACTAGCCTACTGCCTGCCGGTGCATAGAGCTCAAGGGTCGGAGTTCCCATGTGTCGTGGTGGTGTTCCACACGAGCCATTATGCCGGGCTCCGCGCTGAGCTTCTCTATTCGGCGGTGACCCGCGCGAAAGACCGATTGGTGCTTGTCGGTGCGCCTCAGGCGTTTCACATCGCCGTCAACAATCACTTGAGCCGAGAGCGGTATTCCGGATTATTTCGCCGCGCCATGACCCGCCTAACTGCTTGATCCTGTCCGCTCTCTTCCCTCGCAACTGAGACCCGTAATACTCCGGTTGAATCGATTGTCTCTCACATTGAAACGAGGTGCGTCATGGGTGGTCCGGTGGAGTTCAATTTACTGCATTGCCTGGGCGGCATGGGCCTGGCGATTGGGTCTGGCTTTCTGCTGGACATGGTGATTCGTCCTCGCCGGTCGTCGCCGGCCCCGAAGGGATCGGTGGAAGGGAAGGTCCCAGAATCATCACTAGCCGCATAACTCGCGGCGGGATAGAGACGAGAGGTTGTGATGCTTGGAGCCTTTATAGCTGCGACAGGACTCATGTTTTGCCAGGAGCCGGTGTCGAAACAGGACGGGGGTGTGGTCCAAATCGAGCCAGCGGAGCAGTACATCGTGGGGAGTATTGAGCTGTGTACGCCACGAACGGTGCTGTCTCCGGATCGCTCGCCGCTGCAAGACCTCACGGTAGCCGCCGCAGTCGTACAAGCGCCCTCGCCGGTGGCACCGGTGGAGGAAGGCGGGGTGCGTGAATCAACGCTGGTAGCTCCTCGTCCTATCGCCGCTGCCCCGCAATGCAAAGCGACGTATCGAGCGAAGATGATGATCTCAAGTTTCTAAAAGAAGGAAACGGCCTGACGCCTGAGGGGAAGGCCATCCTCACGGGATTACTGGCGGAAGGGCCAAATGGGTTGTCTGTCATCGGGTTTCTTCCGCCCGGTGATCATAAAAATGCCGTGGAGACTGTTCGCCATCGTATGGCCAGTGTCCGGGAGCTGTCAGAGAAGCTGTTGGCGCAAGTTCCCTCCATCACGCTAGAGGAACGGGTCTTGAGCAAGGAGGCAGCGCGCTCGGAGTTTGGACAGACGATTCAAGTGATCGGGGTGTTTATGAATCCGTGTGGAGAACGCGTGCTGGTGCGGCGCCCTGCGCCACCTGGGGCTGTGCCGGCTGGAATCAAAGCTGATAGCCAAGGAGGCGCGCCCGTGGCTCGTTAATTGAGGGACCGTTTCACATTCAGTTTGGGATGACGCATGGACAGGGACATCAATTCACAATCCAAACTCGATGAGGAGGTTTCTCATGCGTAAGTCAATGTTATTGGCCGCGGCAGTTGTGCTGGTTGGGTCTGCTTCCGCCTTCGCAGGCGCCGATGCGACGTTTGCTCCCTTGGTGCTCCAGGTGACCAACTGGTTGCAGGGATCGCTCGGCACGTTGATGGCGCTCTTCGCCGCCTTGATGGGCGTCGGATCCGCCATCCGCGGTAACTGGGTGGGCTTGGGCGCCGGCGTCGGCGTCGCGATGGGCGCGTTCTATCTGCCCAACATCATCCCCACCATCACCACGGGCCTGATGTAATCAGACAAGGGGGCGGGGCGTTCGCCTCGCCCCCGTTCGTTTTCTTGCCGGAAAATGAGTCAGGGGAGAGGATCAATGGTCAAGATTCCTCGCTACATTGATACGCAGCCTCAGATTTTATGGTGGGAGCTCGACGAAGTGATTGTACTGATCATGTGTTTGTTTGTGGGCATTCTGACGAGGCAGCTGAGCTACTTTCTTCTGGGCGGGTTCGTTGCGACCTACTTTATCACCAAGATCAAAAATGGGAAGAGCGATGGCTATGTCTTTCACTGGTTTTACTGGCTGAGCATCCCATCGTTTCAGTTTAAGCGTGTCCCGCCAGGCGATCTGCGGGAGTTCCTCGAGTAAGCGGAGAAGGAGAGCACGACAATGAAGCTTCAGCTGTATGCGGATCAATTGGCCGATTCCCGGATCAAGACGCTGGTGTTCGCCGGGCTCTCCATCGTGCTGGCCTTGGCGCTCCTCGCCAACGGACTGTTTCGTGGCGGAACGGTCGTGGTGATGGTGCCTCCAGAGGTCGACCGGGAAATGTGGGCGGCAGGCAATACCGCATCGCCGGAGTATCTCACCAAAGTCGCAATGCCCCTTATTGGCTATCTCTCGACGGTGCATCCGGAATCCGTGGAACTGAGTTTTAAAACGTTCATGGGGTTTGTCCATCCGTCCGTCGCCGGAGATATCCAGGAGCGGCTGAATGCGGACAAGGTCTATATCGTCGATCGCCAGATGTCACGCTCCTTTTTTCCGACGCAGGTTCAGGTGGTGAAAGATACCGTGACGTTAATGGGGACCGAGCGACGGTATATCGCGGGGACGCTCGTGAAGGACAACGATAAGCGCTATTACCGGATCAAAATTAAAATGCAGGATTGGAAGCCGATGATTGTGGCGATGGATGCGGGGACGCCGGAAGATTCCGGCTCGCCGCCCACTGCCATGGCGCAGTAGGGGTCAGTCGGTCATTTAACTTTTTGGGATGAGGCGTGTGATGCGAGAGATACAACGACGACGGCTTTGCGGAATGGTCCTGGGCGGCCTGTTCGCTTGGAGCATCGGGGGTATGCCCTCGAGCTGGGCGAAACAGGAAGTGACAGTGTCTGACGATACGCCCATTGCCGTCGACATCTCCGCCTCGCAATTGACGCTGATTAAGTTACCGGGTGTGGTGGTTCCGAACGGCCTCATCACCGTCAGTCCCTCGCTGGAAATTCGAGCCAACGGAAAAAACGTCGCCATCGATCCCAAGGGGACGACCCAACTGGCTGATCTGGTGGTCATGACCGAGCATCAATCCTACATGTTCCAGCTCCGGCCAAAGCCGATTCCCGCTGAAACCATCGTCGTGCAAGACGTGCGGCTGCCAAGTGGCGGAGGCAAACCTGAAACGGATCCGCTGAAGCGGCTCGAAGGCTATGTCGATGCCAATGTGGAACTGCTCAAGCAAGCCGTGCAGGGCACCTTACCCAAAGGGTATGCGGCGCGGGAAATTCCCAAAAAGGCCCATCCCAAATGGCTCGAATTGGAAGTATGGGAAGGCACGGAGTTTCGGGGGCCTGTGTATACGGTGTCCCGCTATCATCTCTACAACCGGTCCGACAAAGTCCAGAGTCTCCGCCAGACGGAATTTTTTACGGGCAATGAACTTAGCATTGGCTTGAACCGTCATGTGATTAAGCCGACGGAGGATGCGGTGGTCTATATCGTGACCTACTCACGCGCCTTGCCACCGGAGCAGAAGAAGACGAACTCGCCTGATCCTGAACCCTGGAGGAGTAACTAACATGAATCCTGGACAAGGGGGTTTGGGCGAAAAGTTACTCGGCAGCGCAGGTCAGGCCGAAAAGAATCCGTTTGGTGCACAAAAGTCTTCGATAGATCGTTGGAAGATATTTTTGATTGTCGGCGTAGTCCTGGTAGTCGGTACCGTTGCGTTGCAATCATTACGGGCGGACCCCACGCCGGAACCACTGGGAATTAGCGGCAAGCCAGCCAGCAAGCCGGCGACACTCAATCCACGGGCGGATAAGGAAGCCTGGATTGGCGAAGCGGCTGGGCGGGTGAAGAAAATCGAGGAACGTGAGCAGCTCTTGGACCAAAAGCTCCAGGAATTGCGAGAGGAGATGCGCCGGAAGGATGAAGAAGTTCAGAAGGCGCTGAAGGCAAGCAACCCCACCAATAAGCTTTCTGGGCTCGCGCCCTCCGCACAAGGTGCCGCGCGCTCTTCTATTCTGCCGCCTGCGGCTGCGTTGCCACCGATGCCGGGCGTGCCGGGCGGTCAACCGACCCCGACGGCATCCGCGGCGCGGCCCACGCCGATGTTTCCGCCGGCGACGGCCGGTGCAAACGCGCGACCCATGGGCGTGAATGGTCTGCAAGCACAAGCACCGTTTGTTCAACAAAATCGGATCCGAGTGTTTTCTCCGGATGTACAGCCGGTGCAAGGCGCAGGCGCTCCTCCCAAGTATTGGATTCCCACCGGCACGATGATTCCGGTCAAGCTCCTCACGGGATTGGACGCGCCAGGGAAAAGCGGGGCGCTCGGTGGAGAGCCGCATCCCGTGCTGATGTTTGCGGAGGACATGTCGGTCCTTCCCAACAATGTGCAGATGGATATGCGGGAATGTTTTGTATTGGGAGAAGGGATCGGCGATCTGTCCGAAGAGCGCGCCAAGATTCGAGCCTTGACGCTCTCGTGCGTAAAGAATGAGGAGCAGGTCGCGGTCGATATTCAACTCAAAGGCATAGTGACGGGTGAAGACGGCAAGATCGGATTGCGCGGACCAGTGGTGCAGCGCGAGGGAGCTATTTTAGCCAAAGCACTCCTCGCAGGATTCGTCAAAGGTGTGTCGCAGATTTTCATGCCCTTCCAGCAGGGGTTCCTGATTGCGCCGAACTCCCAGACGGCGTTTAATTTTCCAGATCCTTCGACTATTGGGATGGCTGGTATGGCGGGAGGGCTTGGCGGCGCCGCACAAGTGTTGGCGCGACATTATTCCCAACTCGCCAAAGAAATTTATCCCATCATCGAAATCGATGCCGGCCGGCAAGGAACGCTGGTCGTTACGGAAGGCCGTTCGGTGGTGGAAGCTCCACTGTAAGTGCTGCCCGTAATAGAAGACTGCCCGGTATGCGAACTTAGAAGGAGGAGGATGGAAAATGACGAAGCGAGGGAAGAGTCGAGGATTGTGGATAGTCGGAACGGTGGCGGTCTCCGCAATCTTATGGGCAGCGAATGGGTCTCGAGCTTGGGCGCACCCAGATCTGAGCGATCCGGAGGTGAATGCCGCCAAGGTAGCGGTGATGAAATCGTTTCCTGGCGCGATCATCTCGAATTGGCAGCCGGCACCGATGCAGGGCCTGTACATGTTTACGTTGAATCAAGCCGATCGTGTGTTCTTCGTAGATCAGAGTGGTCAGTTTCTCCTGGCCCAGGCCGCGCTGTTTGACATGAAGAGTCAAAAAAATCTCACGCAGGACTTTATCTTGGCTCGCCGTCGTGAAGTGTTGGCCGCCCTCCCTCTCGATCACGCGGTGGTCTATCGTCCAGCGCAGCCCGACGCCGCGTCTGCAAAGAACATCGTGTATGTGTTTGACGATCCAGATTGCCCCTTTTGTCGGGAGCTCCATCCCGAACTCAAGCAGTTAGTGAGCGCAGGCGTCACCGTGGCCGTATTTCTCCATCCTGTGGAGCGGATTCACAAGGGCGCCACGCAAAAATCCGTGAACATCTGGTGTGCAGAGGAGCGGACAGAGGCGTTGGATTTGGCTCTTACCGGCAAGCCGGTTCCCGATGTGAAGCCCTGCCTCACGCCAATTGAAGAGAATTTGGCCTTGGCTCGCAAATTAGGGGGAGGACCGACCCCCTATATTGTGTTTCCGGACGGACGGTCATTTGCAGGCGGGAAAAGCGCGAAGGACCTGATGAATCTGTTGGGGATAGCTCCTACAGTCGCCCGGCAGTTATCTCAATAGGCTCATGACACACGAGGGGCGGTGATGCCGATGCGTCGAATAGAAGTACATCCGGAACCAGTGATCCCTGATGAGGACCGATCTTCCCGATGGAGATCTGGCGCGCTGTTCGTGATCGGCGTCCTGTCTGTCGTCATCTCGGCCTGTGGGCACTATAAATCGGACTTCGCCTGCAAAGGGTACCCGGAGAACAGCGCCTGCTTGCCAACGACACAGGTTTATGAGCGACGCCATGAGCAATTGACGCATATGCGGTCGGAAGACGGTGATGCCTCTGCCTCAGGGTCCGGCTCCTCTTCTTCTACGCCGGCGGCAGATCGTGTGTCGGCGGTCGCGGGCCAAACGGAATTTCAGTTAGGCCAACCGAACGTTACGCAACCACAGGTCTTGCAGGTCTGGATCGCGCCCTGGCGGGACGCGAAGAACTATCTGCATGAAGCGTCATTAGTCTACGCGATGGTCGAAGGCTCTGATTGGACCTATGGTCGGCGGCCCAAGAGCATCGAAAAATTGGCCGGCAAGAATACCTTTGCGCCCTTCATGTCTCGCCAAATGGTGGAACCGGCCGGTCACAAAGCGGGGCCGAACGGGGGGATGCCCATGATGGCCGCACCACAATCCGCCGCAGTGCCGACGCCCACTCCGACCGCCACTCCGGCGCCGGGTGCCTCGGCCGACCCTTCGGCGATCTTGCGTCAGCTGCAGCAGCAGATGCCAACCTTGCCTGGCCAAGGGGGCGCTCCCTCGCCCTTTGGTGGCCCGCCTGCCGGTCTGGATCCGGAAACGATTCAAGAACAACGCATGGAACGGATGCAGGAACAGCGCGAGCGGATGTTCCAGTAGTTCGGCGGGAAAGGATGAAAGACGGGCATGGCTCTACCATACACATTCATGAAACAGGCGCTTCAACGATTTCCGTTGAGCGACTATCTGACCTATGGCGCGTTCGATCCTGAGCGCGGCGTCTATCGCTTAACGGATGGCCGTGCTGGAGCGGTGTGGGTCATGCCGCCGTTGACGGGTCTGTCGGACACGGTGGTCCGGGGCTTGAGCGGGCTCTTTGCCATGGATCTGCCGCCTGGCGCGAGTATTCAAATCCATCACCATGGTTCTCCGGTCATTGAACCCTTACTCGAACACTATGTGGCGCTCCGCAACAATGCGGGCCATGGCTCCAGTGCGTATCGCGATGCGCAGCGCTTTGAGGACTTCTATCTGCGGGCTCGCGATACCAGGCTCATCCAGGCGACGGGCGTGCGGCCGCGTGATTGCAATGTTTATATGAGTGTGACGGTCCCGCTCGAAGGAGAACTGCCCGAAGGCCTCCGGATGGAGTTGATTTGGGAGAAGCTGAATGGGATCGAGAAGCTGCTCGAAAGCTGTGGCTTTTTCCCTCGTCGCGTCGGGGCGTACGAATTGCTGTGTCTTATGCATCAGCTTCTCAACCCTGGACATAAATGGTCAGAACGCCCGGTAACCTACGATAGTCGCGAATTGATTAAAACCCAGGCGGTTCGGCTGAATACGAAATGCCAACTTTCGGACAATGCCATTTTCTTGGATAACTGGTTCGTGAAGTGCCTGACCGTGCAACAGTTCCCGGAGCAGTGGGAGGGCGTGCGGAATCGAGACCTTATCGGCAGTCTCACACGCCTCCAAGATCAGATCACTTGTCCTTTTTGGATCACGCTCAACGTCGTTCGGTACAACACGATCAAGATCGGTGCGGAAATTACGCGCAATCATGCGCTCGTCACCAACCAAGCGGTTGGAGGCATTACTCGATTGGTGCCGATGATTGCGAAGAAAAAGCAAGGCTTCGACTTGATGAAGGATGCGATCGCCGAGGGCAATCAGCCGGTAGGCATGTATTACCAGGTCGTGTTGTACGGCGAAGACGCGAGCTTGCTGGAACAGCATAGCCAGTCGGTGCAATCGCTGTATCGGAGTCAAGAATGGATGCTGCAAGAGGATACCTTCATCAATTTCCCCACGTTCATTTTCTCCCTCCCGATGAATTTGCCCCCGGATACCCAGTTGCTTCGGGACAAGCTCCGGCGGTTAAAGACGATGCCGGCGAACGTCCCTGCCGAGATCGCGCCGGTCGTGGGTGACTGGAAGGGCCTGGGCGCCCCGTTGATGGTGTTCACTTCCCGCTGCGGACAAATTATGGGCGTCGATATCTTTGCGAATCCCTCCGGCAACTTTAACTGTGCGGTCGCCGCTAAATCAGGCGCCGGCAAATCGTTCTGGGCGAACGAGATGATCCGCGCGTATTTAGGCACGCAGGGCCGGGTGTGGATGATCGATGCTGGAAAGTCCTATCAAAAGCTGTGTGAGCACTTAAAAGGGCAATTCATTCAATTTGCCACGAAGCGCGAGACCTTCTGTCTCAATCCTATGTCGTTGCTCGACGTGCCGACGGCCGGTCGGACGGAATCTGACGTCAAGGACGAGCTGCAGGAGCGGATTGCGATGGTGAAAGACCTGCTGGGACAAATGGCGTCTCCTAGCAAAGTGCTTTCCGACCTTCAAAGTTCCTGGATGCAGGACGCGATCATGCAGGTCATTAATTCAGTGTCGCCTTCGAAAGCCACGCCGACCGATGTGATGCGGGTGCTCCTCGAAATGAAAGACCAACACGGCCGGACCCGGGACCTTGCTCACATGCTGTCGCCCTACTGCGAGGGCGGCAATTACGGGAAGATGTTCAACGGGAAGAACAACGTGGATTTCGACAACCCGTTCGTGGTGTTGGAGCTCGACGGGCTGGATCAGCTGCCGGAACTGCGCTCGGTAATCCTCCTCCAGCTCATCATGAACATTCAGTCCGCGATGTATATGGGAGACCGCGGGCAACGCAAGATCCTGGGCATTGATGAAGCCTGGGATTTACTCGCGCAACGCGGAGATTCCGTCAGTAATGTCTCCGCCTTTTTCAATAAGGCGGTTCGTCGGGTCAGAAAATACAACGGCTCGGTGTTGCCGATCACCCAGGGCATTAACGATTTCTATGATGTGATGGGAAGCACTGGGAAAGCACTGATGGAAAATTCCGACTTTATCATTCTACTCATGCAGAAGGCGGAAAGCTTGGCGAGCATCAAGAAGCATGAGCGTCTGATATTGAGCGACTACGAATTCAATTTGTTGCGGACAGTCCATCGCGGAGACGGGTATTCGGAATTGATGTTCTTGGGTCCGACGGGACGGGGCATTGGACGCTTGTCCGTCCCGCGCGAAACGCAACTGACGTACACGACTGACGCCAATGAGATTAAAAAGATTGAGCTACTGAAGGAGAAGGGCATCTCGACGGAAGAGGCCATTGCCTCCATCGTTGAGGATGAGCGGAAGTCAGCGGCAAAGAAGGGGCTCAAGCAAGTCGCATAAGGAGCGTCATGGATGTCTCAGCAGTCACTAGCGGGGCAACAACAGGGGCATCCTGGTTCGACCTGCCAGACCGCTATCCGGGGATCAAATGGGCGATGATTGGAGTGGCGGCGGTCACATTAGGCTTGGTCGCCGTGAGTCCATGGTATGGCATCTATGTCCGGGATGATCAGAGTCTGCCTCAATACTCCTTCTTCTTCGTGAAAAAAGGGGCGTGGCCTCACCGCGGCGACCTCGTCGCCTTCGAAATGACCCAGGAATATGCCGATCGCGTTCGTCCGTCCGGATTTCAACGGCCGTATGCCCGTGTCGGTCAGATGTGGCTTAAGGAAGCGTACGGCGTGGCCGGAGATGAAGTGCAGGTGAAGGGACGCACGGTGGTCGTAAACCATCGGATCGTCGCCTCCGTCATTGAAAAGGATGTGTTTAAGCAACCGGTAGAGCCCGCCGAATTCGTCTCTCCCATACCAACTGGCCAGTACTATCTTGGCCTCCCCCATCCTCGATCCTTTGACAGCCGCGTCATCGGCTATGTGGCCGAGAAAGACATCAAGGGGGTCGCATGGCCGATCTTCTAGAGTCTGGTTCCGACGGACTCCCTTCGGATGTCTCGGTTTTGCAGGACCTAATCGTTCAGTTGATTCAAGGCGTGCTCCTCTGCATCGTGTTGTGGTACGCGCTCAAAGTCGTCTTGCGCGAACCAGTCCAGAGAGCGACACCGGCGCCGGATGCGCACTGGGCCGTCGCGCTTGTCTCCGCTACGCACATTCACGAGAGCTTTTTAGGGAAAGGATAGCGATCATGGCTTGGCAGCGCATGCACCACATCGGGATTGGTCTTGTGTGTGTAACCGGTCTCGTCATGGGAGCGTCCGCTGTCTGGGGGGCGGACGTGTCGGCGGTCGGGGCTGAGGCCCTCAAACGTGCTCAAGCGGTTAAACAGCAGGCAGATGTGTTGCGGCAGCAGGGCCTGGCTACTCAGGGTGCGCAGTCAGGGCCGACGACGGGAATTAAGCGTCGGGAAGGGCTGTATTATTTTGTTTCCTGGTCGATTCCTGAACCGGAACTCAAAGGCTATATGCGCGAGGCTTTTCACCTGGGGGCCACCGTCGTCTTCCGCGGCCTTCTTGATGATGACATGCGCAAGACAATCGACCGGACCAAGGCATTGGCAGTGGAATTAGACAAAGAGGCTCCGCACACGGTATTGGATCCCGTGATTTTTCGGCAGCTCGGCGTGACGGCCGTCCCAGCGCTAGCCGTCGCAAAGGATCAGCAGGCGCTGATTGTGGAAGGCGCTACCTCGCTGAGACACTTGTTACGACTGCTTTCGCGTGCGGATCGCGGTGTGACCCCGTTGCTCGAGTGGGCCGAGGATAAATCGCGGAGTTGGGACCGCGGCGGTCCCGTGATGGTGAACCGCCCACTCATGCCGACGCTCACTGGGATACGAAAAGTTCCATCGACGCTGAGGAAATATCCGATTCAGGAACGGGACCTTCAAGAAGCCATCAAAGAACGGCTCCGGCGCACGGACACGGCGACGCTCAGGCGAGAGCTCGGAACAAAAGTCAAAGAGCGGCTCAAGGAAGGCCCTCATCTCATGCTGCCCAAAACGACGGAAGCTCGTGTCTTCACGGTTGATCTGACCCTAAAATTTGCGAATGACATTCCGAATCACGACGGCTCAGCCATTTTAGTGAAGGCAGGAACCGAGGTGAACCCGCTCGCCTATGTAAGCTATCGGCATCGGCTCATCGTGATCGATGGACGCGATAAGGCTCAGGTGCAGTTCGCGCAGGAGCAGGTGCAAAAATATGGCGCGTCCTCAGTCAAGGTCCTGTTGACCGCGGGCGACTATGAAGAGGTCGCCAAAGCCGTCCACGACCGGGTGTATTGGCTACAGCCTGATATATTGACGCGATTTCAGCTGGCCCATGTGCCGAGCGTCGTTACACAGAATGGGCCGATGCTGCAGGTAGAGGAGCGCCGAATTGAACAATGAGACACGATACTCGTCGAACAATAACTCCTTCTCGATGGTTCTGGCTCTTGTGTGTGGCTGTGGTCCTGACGGTCGGGTTGGCAATGGCGCCCACGGCCGACGCCTATTGTCCGTCCTCGAATATTTTCGAAGAAACGTTCTCAAAAACGTGCTGGGAATGCATGTTCCCGCTCAGTTTGATCGGAACCACGGTATTCAATCTCGGCGAGGATGAAGTCGCGCCGGCACTGGGACCGGGGGAATCGGCGGTATATCCGCCCCAACTCTGCGGGTGTGTGTGCTTCACTCCTTATCTGTGCGTCCCTGGACTTCCGCTCGGCGTGTTTATTCCGAGTCACTTAGTCGAGGTGGTGCGCAATCCGTTGTGCTTTCCCAGTCTAAATGGCATCACCTTGGGGGCCGATCCCAATTTCATCGATCGGGGAATGGTCGATGTGTCGCAGGACGATCCGGCCCTCAAGTTTTCTTATTACCATGTGCATTTCATTATCTTTCCCCTCTGGGCGTTACTGGGAACAGGGTTTGAGTTCGTGTGCATTGGCAGCAGCTCCGCCAGCGCAATCGATATTGCGTATCTCTCGGAGCTTGATCCGATGTGGGGGGATGATCCGCTCTCCCTCTTGATGTTCCCGGAAGCGGTCCTTTTTGCTAATCCCATTACGACGGCTGCCTGTGCCGTGGACGCGGCCATGGCGTCAATTAGTTGGCCGCTCGATCCACTGTTTTGGTGTGCGGGGTCGTTTGGCAATATCTATCCACCTTCTGGCTATACGTCGGGGTCGTATTCAGGCCAGGTCAAACCCGCTGGACTCGTGCTGACCCGGTTGCTCGCTAAGTTGATGCGATTCGGTTCGGAGTTATACTGGGCAGCCGATGGGCCGGCCATCTGTAGCGACTTCCCCACCTTTTTGCTCGTCAAGTCTCAGTACAAGTTTCAGCTCGTGTATCCCATTCCGAATACGGCTCTGGATGGCGGCACCTGTTGTTCTCCCTTAGGCCGCACCCAGTTGCGTTGGGGCCTGGCTAAGACCTATCCGGTCGATGGGGACGATTTCGTCTTTCTGATCTGGAAGCTCCAGCGCTGTTGCTTGGCGTAATACCTCTCGAGTGGCGAGCGAGGGAGCGAAGTATGGGAATGATTCTCATCGTGGGCGTCGTGCTGGTCATTGTGGGGTTGGCCTTTCGGTGGAGTCCGTTGGTCGATCCGTCGGCTCGAGCCAAGCCTCGGCCTAATGTACGAGAGGGGAGGGGCCTATGAAGGCGTTTGCCGTGACGGTCGTCATGGGCCTGACGTTGCTTCAGCCCAGCGGCGCCAAAGGCGATATTGACCGGCTCTTCGTGAAACCGGACCCATTAGATTGGAAAGGCTATTACTATTATCAAGACCCGATGCCGGATGTGGAGGTCCCGCCTCCTCAACAACTGCCGCCCACGCCGGCAATGCCGTTACAGCCCGAGCATTTTAAGGATCAACTCGCCTTGAAAGAGGCCTTGAAGCAACTCCCGGTCGACAAAATCGATCTGCCGAATCTTCCCGCCGCCTGGCTCAAAATCCTCCTTACGGCGAAAAAGGAGGCCGCGCTCGATGTGCAGAGCGAGGACAATTTATTGGCCTATTTGAAAGTTCATAAGGAGACTTTCAATCGTTCACAGCGGTTCACGGATATGTGGGCCTTGGTGATGTATACCCATCCCGAAATTGATTTCTCGTCGAGTAATCCGGTGTCCGCGGTTGGGCATGAGATTTATGCGGAGCAAAAGAAAAACGAGGAAGATGCATTGTTGGCGTCGATGCGGGACCGCGTCGGCTTGTTCTTCTTTTATACGAGCACCTGCAATTACTGCCAGAAGCAGTCGCAGCTCTTGCGGTTGTTTACCGACACGTATGGATTGAGTGTGAAAGCGGTGACCCGGGATGGTTATGCGTTACCGGAGTGGCCGAACTCGGTGGTTGATAACGGGATGGGCGATCAGGTGGGTGTCACAAAAGTTCCGACGATCTTCGTGGCCATTCCGGATGAGCAGTTCTTGGTGCCCGTAGGTGCCGGTATTCTGACCGTTCAGGAACTGCATGATCGGTTGGTTAAGATTCTCCAGCAGCGGTACCAGCTTAAAAAACGACCGATGAAATCTTAAACGGTGGAGGCTCAGATGGTCCGTCGGCTTATCCTACTCGTTGGTATATGCGCGACCCTGATAGTGTCGTCTCCGGCGTCGGCGGATATTAATACATCGTTGCAAAATATGTTTAATGGTTGGGGCATGGCGACTGCGACACGACCTGGGGCGTATCAAAGCCAGGCCGGTGGCTCGCTTGTTGGGGGGAGTATTTCGATGCGGTTCCCCAATCAGGGGTTTGACCTGATCAATTTCGCCCCGCCTCGATTTCGTGCTGGGTGCCAAGGTGTCGATTTCTATCTGGGGTCCATTTCGTTTCCGTCATTGTCACGGTTTACGGATCTACTCCAGCAACTGGGGACGGCGGGCGTGCTCGGCTTTGCGTTCCAATTGGCGCTAATGGAATTGTGTCAGCCCTGTGAAAATATCATCTCTAAGCTTGAGGCCGCAGCGCGGGCAATCAATACGGCGACGCGGCTTGGGCCCTGTCAGATGGGGCAGGAACTGGCCAAAATGGCGCAAGGGAAACCGAACGCCGTCGAAAACGTCACAAACTCTGTCGCCGACGCCTGGTCAAATGTGCAGGAGGCTGGCGGCGCGGTCGTCAATAAAATGGACTCGCTTCTGAACAATGCGGATCGCACCCCGGCTGATGCGGCCACCGCGTTGGCTGGTACTCCAGATGATATTCGAGGAAATCTCGTGTTTCGAGAGCTCGTCAATTCTGGGTGGGCCGCCGATGATGCTCGGATGATTATGAGTTTGATTGGAACTGTCGTAGTCGGGGACAACGGCATTCCAAGCTACTATCCGCCCCTTTTGAATCTTGCCGACATTGTCGAGCCTCGCGC
Organism: uncultured bacterium; assembly: GCA_965285945.1. Lineage (GTDB taxonomy): Bacteria > Nitrospirota > Nitrospiria > Nitrospirales > Nitrospiraceae > Nitrospira_D. The sequence goes on from CBDIWP010000038.1 coordinate 126,033, forward strand.
GGGTGTCGATACCATTCGTATTTACCAATGCAACGAGACGACGGATTGTCTCGTACTCACCGAAGTGAACGATGGCACGTATCAGGGATTCCGGACGCGCGCGGAAGTGGTCTATGACTCGATCGTTCAGAAAGTGACGACGACTAAAGTGGCGCTGTCGGCAGAAGAGATAGATCTGGTCAACCGCAGCCCGATCCCGTTTTATCGTCTCTTACTTGATTATGGGGACACGCCGGAGCTGGCTCAGGTGATGCGTGATGATCTGGCGGAATTGTTGGGTGTCGAAATGGCGTATGTCTGGATGGAATGGGCGTACAACGAAGCGCTGAAGCACGTCGATCAAATCGGTCAGGATCGCCCCCGCTTTGTGGCGGATATTCGAGAGTTCAGGAATCGGGCGTCGGAAAAGATCAGGCTCTCTCAGCAGTATATGCATAGCCGTTTGGCCTCGATCTCGACCGGGATGGATTACACGGCGAAGGTCCTCACGGTGCAAAAGAATTCGGCGGTGTCCTACAAGAAAAAGCGCGAGAGCCGAGCAAACTAAGCGGGCTCCAAGAGCCGGAGATTCCTCATGACATGGTTGATCTACACATTCGGCAACGGAAACATGTTGTTCGATGTGTTTACCAGCATCTCTTTGATGGTAGGGGCGGGGTATGAAAGTCTGATTCGTTTGGCCATGCTAGGCCTCACGTTTGGCGCATTGGCCTACATCATCGGACGTGGCCGGGTGCCGTGGCAGCTCCTCTGCGGAGCGATTATGTTGTTCGCCGTCACGGTGCAAATCCGGGCGAACGTGACAATACAGGATTTGGTGAATCCTGGCGTGCCCACCCGGACCGTGGCCAACATCCCACTGGCAGTTGCCTTTCCGGCTTATGTGGCGTCGGAGGCAGGGTTTCAATTATTGACCTTGGCTGAAACGGCTTTCGCGTTGACGGTGCCGCCGGAATACCAGGTGATTAATGCCACATTGGGAAAGGGTTTTTATGACTTCCAAAAACTGCTCGGCGTGCAGCTTCCTGATGGGGACCTCCAGCGTAATCTGACCGAATACATCAAAGAGTGTGTGATTCCCGCCTTACAGCGAGGAGAGCTCACGAACACGGCCGTGTTTCAGACCCAAGACATGCTTGCCGCAATCAATGTGGCGGGTGGGTTGGACGTCATGCGTCCGTATGTCGCCGGCGTGCGGGCGGCGGCCATAAGCTGTACGAATGCCTATACCAACTTCATTGCGCCGGGCATGGCTCCCGGTGGAGATGTGACCTATGATTTAGCGATGAAGCAGTTACGGCAGGCGTTTGGTGTGCCGGATGTGGCGCTCGGAGAAGAGGCGCCCGTGACGACGGCGATGACCAGGATTCTAGGGACCGGTCAGGTGGCGCGCGCGGCCATCAATAACGTGCTCATTCGGGAACGCTGGCAATCGGCTGAGGAGTTGATCAATCAGCGAGGCAATGATCCGGCTGCGGCCATCGCCCTACTTGGAAAGCAGTTAGGCGAGGATTTGAAGTCGCAAGCCTTCTCTCAGTCGATCATGAACGCCCGGTTTTTGCCGATGCTGCGTACCATGGCCGAATCCTGTGTGTATTTCTTGACCCCCTTCGCCCTGGTGTTGGCGTTTACTCCCTCAATGTTCGGCACAATCCGGTCGACCATTATGGCGTATTCATGGTTGCTCTTATGGGCGCCGTTATATGGGATCGTGAACTATCTGATCTATGCCTATGGAACAGTGCAGCTGACGTCGCTCGTGGATCCGGGTGTCGGCATTACCTATGCCAATTATGTGGATTTCTACGACATGTTGACCCAACTAAATTCCTTTTCCTCGTCAATCGCGTGGGGTGTGCCGACGATGGCCGCAATGCTGTCCTACGGATTGGGCTCTGCGGTATCTTCGCTGAGCAGCGCGGGTCAGGGATTCCAAGCGGCGGTCGCCCAGGAGGGAAGTCAACTCGCGCATGGTCAATTTAAGTATACGGATCCCAATCGCCATCTGGAGTATCAAGATCAGATGTCGATTGATGCGGCCGGGCATGAGCACCATGACCAGATGCTCCGTGCATCCAGCGGCATGTTGTCGGTCAATCAGACTGGGACTCGAGAAATGTCCTTTTCTGATGGCGCGCACACCACAATTGGGACAACGGGGACAATCACCCATCAGGGGCCGGATGGGTACTACAGTCAAGATAAGGATGGGCATTACCTGAGCGGCGTCTGGCGGCAAGACGTTCAGGATGAGGAGTCGGGGCAGACGATCTCAATGCAGCGTGAGGTACTGGGCGCCGAAATCCGCTCGCGCGGTGCGTACGAAGATGCCAACGGTGTGCAGCACCATGTCGAGCAGATGGAGAACCAGTACGACCATAGCCAGCTGTACCGGGAAGAAGCGTGGAGTGCCGATGGGGTCCAACACTCGAAGCTCACGCAGGGAGATGGTTCACAGGTGTGGAAAACAGACGGATTTGTCGTCACAGCTCCGGTGGGTCCGGATGGACAGGCCATCGGTACGCCGAGACCTTTCCGGGAGCAGAATACTTTTATCAAACCGGCGGCAACAGACAATAATCCAAATCCAGGGTGGGAACACCAATACGGCGAACTGAGCGGCGGACATGATGGGCAAGAACATTATGCGACGTCGATCGATACTAGTGGTGAAGCGCCCGACGCCCATAATTATGTGCGGCATGTTACTGGCGGCTCGAAGAATGAAAATGTGAGCGGGAAAAGCACGACCAGGGGGCTGAGTGTCTCGCGCGAGAGTGGTGCAGAGGCAGATGTGGGGTCGGTGGCCGGCACGGTGGCGATGGATTTTATCGACAAGAATGGGAATCGCCATTCATCGGAAAGCGCGGTCTTGCTGGGCAATGGCGTCGCCCTGGATCATGAAGGGAATCCGCAGGATGGTTTTACCGGACATGCGGTGACAAATGATGATGGCAAGCAGGGCGTCCATGAGGGAACGGTTCAGTGGAACGAGGACACGGGAAAATGGGAGATGCAGGAGACGGACGCTCAATACCATAGCCGGCTGGATAGCCAGAAATCAGGCTCTCGGATGCATTTGCCTAGCGCCGGACTCACGTTAGAGTCTGGCATGATGACCGAGAGAGGCAGTGGAGATCAAACGTCATTCTCCTATGATGGACTGGTGGCCGATAAGGCTGGGAATAGTTTTCGCGCCCATGTGGAGGGGAAGGACGGAAAGATTTCGTATTCTGATTTGTCATCGGGAGGAACACAGCATGTCGTAGATGATGATGGGCATCGAATCACCCTGTCCGGAAAGCTCGGGGGCGATGATTACACCTATGAGGAAAGTTGGACCGGTCCCGCCTTCAAAGACGACGGGCATGGCAAGCTGACGCCGATTGGGCAGACCCATTTCACTTCGCGAGGTCATGCGACGCTCGATCAGTCGAAAGAAGGGTCTTTAGCAGATCAATTAGTCCGAACGCCTGATACTACCGTGGCTGAAAACAAATCGGCGTTTGGGGAACGTTCTTTGGCCGTGGACGTCTCTGAACGTCCGTTAAGCGAATTACCCATTGGGCAAGGCTCTCTCGCGGTGGATACGGAAGAGGGAAGTGTCTCTCCTGGCGAGAAGGATCCGTTATATGGGGGAGAAGGCGTTGGATATGTCATCTCAGCTGGTTCTGGCACAGAGAAATTTAATTCAATCGATCGCACACAAAACGTGCAAACTGCAGATGGTCGTCGAGAGACTCGGCATGAGAATACGGACTCATCTGGCAATGCAGTTTCCGGTTCTCATTTAGGCGTCGTTGATTCCAAGCATGCGAATGATAAAGGGCATTTGGTATCACAGACCTTGGCCGCGCATGGTGGGGATAGTCATGGTGAGTATGAGGTATTGACCCAACATGAGTCGAATGAGAACAGCTTCTCAGGAACATTCAATGTGCCGCAGCTGGATGGGCATGGTTCAGCGCAGGTGTCTGGAAAAATCGAAATGTCTCCGGAAGGGGATATTGTCAGTATGAATTTTACGAATGCCGCCAATGGTAAGCAGATTGGTTATCGAAATGGTGAAAATGGCGCTGTCTTTACCGTGGCCGATGTCGAAAGTGATCCTCGTGATCCATCGAAAGGGAGATTGACCAATCAGCGAGAGGTGAGTCATCGAGAGGCCGAGTCTGCCAGCGGCTTCCATATCCGCGATGTGCTGAATCAAGCGGGTCACGTTATCTCGAGCAAGGGAGATAAAGGTGTAAACCGTGACGAGTTTAGCCAGTATACATTGCATAGCAAAATAGACGAGCAATCGACCCTGGTGGCGAAGGGGCAACAGTCGCTTGAAGCTTTAGGGATGGCTGAACCGTTTAATCCGGATCAGCCTGGGCCATGGAAGGATGCGGCGAGGACGGCCGAAGGTGTACGGCTGGGTTGGAATACCGCCATGGAAGCTACGAGGGCAACAAGATTTAGGCAATCGGCCGATAAAATCACTGGAGGTGGTAGCAACGGACCTTATGATCCAAATGCGCCGTCTGATCCGGCATTGAAAGGCACGTACGATGCTGCTAAAAACCAAGTAGAGGAATTTATGAGGAAGAAGGGTATCAGCCCCCGTTCGAGGAAAAGGTAAGAATCAGTGATTGCTTGGTTTAAAAATGTGTGGCAGCTTATTAAGGGCGCATTTGATCTGGCTGCCGAGGTCGGAATGGATGATGAGGCCTTCTTGGGGCTAGAGTGGCCATATAATAGCCTCGAGCATCACGAAAACGGAGAGGACAATTGAACAAGCTACTGATCATGGTGTGGTGTTGTTTTCTGATAGCTGCTCCTTCTTTAGTGTCCCTTGAGGTCGGTGCCGAAGAGAAGAAGACAGATTTGAAACCATGGTTGGGTCTCTATTTTGGATCCCAAATTCCAGGGTATGTGGTCATAAAGTCCAGCCCTGTGCGCATAAGCGGATGGCAATCCGTTGATAAGATGCTGAAGCCAGATATCAATGACCCTCTTATTGAATATCTTGTCTCTGACTGTAAAAAGGCTCCTGGTGTGGGTGTTGCGGTGGTGAACATCCGTCCCTCGATAGCACTTGGAATTGTTCCTGGGAACTCCAACAATCCAAATACAAACATTACGAATGGAATGGTGAAGGAGTATGAAGGGGATTGTGTAACAGAGGTTGAACGCGTGAAAAGATAAGACGGCTAAAACTCGCTGCACCTCTTCGCTCTCGGTCCTATCTGTTGAACGAGCACAGTAGACAGCTCTGGTAGAGACTCTTCTTCAAAAAGAATTCGTTCTCCCGTCTTGGCGATGTAAAGCGAAGCATTGATCACGTAAGGATCTGTTGCGTTGCCTACGGTCCCTGCCATGATGATGGTGGGCTGTTTCAGTCGTCCACTTCGGACCTTCGCGGCGTCGTCAATTCTCATTCCAAGTTGAGTGTTCAGTTCTGCAATCAGTGCAGGAATTTCCGTTGGCCCCGCTGTTAGGCAGACGCCGGCTTTCAGAAGGTCAGCAGCGAGCCTTGTTGAAACGGTTGGATCCGGCAACCCGTCTGCTTTTTGAAATGTATTGATCTGGATAATGACCGGGTAATTGGGTGGCAATGATATAGAGGGCCGGCTTCCTATTGGCTTGGGCATAATTGTCACCGTCCCCGAGAGTAGCTTTCCCTCTGGTCCGCTAATGTCGAGGCGTCCAATTACCGGACGTTTGTCCGTGGTGAGGAGGGTGGCATGCCGTAAGGTGTAGAGGCCGTCTCTGTCTGTGATGCCTCGGTTGACCTCTGTGTCCTGGTCCAGAGGAGTGAAAGTGACAGCGATGCCCGTAACTGGCGCAGTGTCTTCTTCCTGTGTACGCTTGACTGTCTCGTGAGCTTGGCGCTCAGCAACGCCTTTGAGTGGTTCCATGCCGATTAAACGCATGCATCCAGTCTGACGGAGCGTCTTAGCGCCTGCACTGTCAGAGAAGATGCTGGCCAGTAGCCCGGCTGGGCATTGAAGCAGCCCACTCAGTGGAGCCAAAGGCCATGAAAGATAGCGGCGGACTCCCTCGGGCTGAACCGTGATCTGGTCCACTATGTAGGTGTATGGTTGTCGGACTTCCACTGTCCACTCTGTCTGCAAGTCATCGCTGCTAATCTTGGCCATCGGCGCTCCGCTCGGTAGGCGTTCGTGGTCGCGGACGACCGACTGCGGTTGTTTCATATCAACGGGTAAGAGCATCTGGCAGCCCATCAGCAGTAGACATCCTATAATTCCGGCTAGTCTTTTCATCGGCGGTCCTCGATGAGAAGACCCTGCCGTCGTTGTGAGGCGCGTGTCGTCATAAGCGCTTCTAGCTCTCCCCGGAGTAACCCTTCTCCGTCTGGCGTGTAAGGTAAAGAGGCTTCGATGGTGACTTGGCCGAGGATTGTACCGCTTTCGATGTCGACCGCCGTGAGTTGAATGTGCTCACGCTTGGGATGATGAGTTGTGGCTTGCAAAGACAACAACACGGTGGCTCCGATCCAATGACCGATCGTGGCTGTCGCGGGTTCTGCATAGATGGGCGATACCTCCCGCTCCTGGAGGTCCGTCAGGATGCGCACATCGTTGCCCCGGCTCACGATTGGCAAACCAAGCTGCGTGAGGGTGCGTTCCGTGAGTAGTTTGAGAGACTCGCGATTGCTCGATACAAGAACTCTTTTGGAGGTCGGCCATTCTTCGTCCGGCCGTTTGACCAGATCGGACCGAAGGGCCGCTTCGAGCGTGTGGGCCGAAATATTCAGTGGGGTGATGATGTGCTTTGCTTCGGAGGGAAAAAACTCTAATTGAGCGTGTCCTTGTCGTCGATGAGCCGGAGTCTGATCCCGTGTCGCCAGACTCGCTAGGTCGCGAAGGCGAATATCGATTACCGGTTCCTGTTCCGAAAGCGGGTATTCAATGGCGACCGGGTCTGAAGAAGCTTGGAGCCATTGCAATTGCACCCGGCCAGCGGTGACCTGCCGCTGAACGACAGTCAGCAGAGTGTGCTGCTCGACAGCGGTTGCGGGTTCGGATGTCCAACTCTCTTGAGCCGGGTCCAGGCCGTTGAGGGGAACCACGCAATACTTGGTGAAGAGCTTCCATGTAGGCGAGGGGCCGTCTAGCAACCCCAACAAATTCTTTCCCCATACGAGGAAGTGGGCCACGACGCTTCCTGGACACATGAGGGGACTGAAGACGGTCAGACCAATTTGACGTGCCAGGCTAGCGCTTGGCTCATACCGATAGCCGTTCCAAATTTCCTGCTCTTCCTGGGTAACCTTTTCTATCCAGGGCTGGGTGACGGATACGGTCCATCCGAGTCCATCCGGATGTGTCTGAACGTGGACTTCCGGTGCTCCTTCCGGGGATTCCAGCGTTGTGCGGCTGTTGACATGGAAAGGGGCCAATTCCATCGGCATGAAATAGGACGAGCGGCATCCGCCGAGCGCGCAGATCGCCATCGCTGCTAACACCAGTACCTTTTTGCGCAGCCCTATCATCACGCGGATCGTCCCACCAGGAACTCGTAATACCCTTCAGTATTACCATAATTCGTGTTCCTCGCATCATGTCGGATACGCCAGTCCCGGCAGAAGGCAAGGAGGAGTCCGGTAATGAAAGTGACCAGGCTCAGTGTTGGGATAACCGGTGCCGTGTTGGTTCTTGGGGTATTCACCCCGATCTGGTCTCACGCGCAATCCGGAGTGCCTGTTCCAGATCGGTGGATGGTGGCCTCTGGGGAGGGGTCGTGTGCGGCCGTCACCTCGATCGCGGGAGAGCTACGGGATGTTCCGGCTTGGCAGGGGCCGGAAGATTTTGTCAATGCGCTTCGCGAAAAGGGCCTCCTAGTCAGCACGGTGATGGGCGAATACCAGGGCCGGTATATGGTTAAAGTCGTGGTTCCCGCACGTCACGTTGATGTGGTGTTTGTCCCTTATAGCCTGTGCCGGGCGATGTGGCAGGAAGAATTGGACCGGCCGAGCCGAAAGCCATCGAAACGATAGCGCTCGACTCTGAACCGTTCAGTTGTGAACCCGATCGTTGGATTTTCCTCCCGTAATAGGCACGTATGGCATTCGACAAGGTCGGTCATTTTGTTCTCGGTGTAGTGGTGAAGGCACGGATGGACCGCGACGGCTATCTCGCATGTATTGGAGGGACCGATCAACTTGCCGTGCTTCCCGGTCCGTGTGCCGATGGTCAATACCGTGTGCATGATCGCTTTTATGCCGCGATCCAGGCGGTTCCAGGGTTGGAGGGCGATGCCGTCCATCCGAAGCTCTCTCAGCGATCTGGTCATTTTCTCCGCCACGTCTGCGACCTGGTGTTCCGCGAACTGATTGCGGAAAACCGAGTCGTCATTGAGGCGGTGGCGACTGTTCAAAAAGCACCCTTCGTGAAGATTGCGGTGTCGAGTCCCATGGGTGAAGACCCCATAAAGTTGTGTATGCCTCTGTTGAAAGAGTTTCGGACGTACTGCCGGCTGCAACCGTCACTGATCCGCTATTCCCACATGATTGAAGAATACATCAAGCGTTCGCTCATGCCTGCTCCCTTCCATGCCATCGAGCGGATTTCATTGAGTCGTGCCGAACGAGAGGCCACGGTGTCGGTCCCCTCGTCGGTACTCGGCCGGTTTGTCGGAATCCAGGGGATGAATGTGGCAGTAGCTAGTCGTCTCACGGGTCATTCAATTCGGATAGTTCCGTCCGATGTGCGGTCGGGCGGAACTGGATACGCGTAGGAGGAGCTCATGTCGAATTCATCCACTCACTCGTCGCAGGACATGTCGCAACAATCTCAACGGAAGAGGCCGCCGCTTTCTCAGGAGGAACGTCTTACCCGCAACATGGAGCGCCTTCAACAGTACGGAAGCCAGGTCGTGGTACCGCGGGCTCCGGAAACTCGCGTCATGATTCGCATGATTTACCCGCTGAATAAGGCGTTGGCGAAATTACGGCGGTTGGTAGGCATGCCGTTGACCGTTGCAGCCGTCATGAAGGCGATCCAGCCGATCCGGGATTGGCAAGAGCGTGCGACCGTCTGGCTCAAAGAGTCAGGGGGTGATTTCATCCTAACAGCCGAGGTGCTGGGCAACAGTGCGGCCGAGCGCCGACAACTCGTGCAGCATCGCGATGCGCATGTCATCGTCCCGCAAACGGACGAGGCGCGACATGTCATCGAGACGCTTATTCGGATGGATCAGGTGTTACTGATGCTGCGGTTAATCAGCCTCGACACGATTGAGAAAGACGGACGCTTACGTCACGCCTTGGAGCTGGCGCGGGGGCTGAACGATGCCGTCGCGGCTGTGTGCGCATCAGCCAAAGTGGACTATCAAGAGCCGAAGGGGCTGCATCGCACCGCTGATCCGGCGGAGTCCGATAAGGAGAATCAAGCGGCACCACTTACCCCTGTGAATGGACGACTGCCGGCCGTCGGCACAGTGCGCTAACCAGGATTGGAAACAACCAAAGGGAGGCAGTCATGCGTGTAGGCATGAGAGGCATCGTAGTGATGTTGGCGGTGGGCACATTGTCTGGCTGTGTGTCGAAGTGGGCTTATGACGACCAGGTGGAAATCAACCAGCATCTTCGTTCAGTCAAAACCGAACAGGATATCGAGCGAGATGGGTTGCATGCCGACGTCCAGGCGCTCAACCGAGCGTATACCGGCCAATCGATGCGGCTCACAGGGGTGGAGGGAATCGTCACTCATACCACCAATGAGCTCAAGGCGATTCAAACGCGGCTCGCTTCGATGAGCCAGGAACAGGGCCAACTGCGCGGCGAAGTGACGAAGCTGAATCTCCAGGCGTCGGAAACGTTGCAGTTTTTGAGAACCATCAACGAGCAACAGCAGAATACGAATGCGACCCTCTCAACGTTGTCTACAAAATTGGACACATTGAAACGTCCGGCTCCGGTGAAGACGACGAAAGCGACGGACGCCTCCGAGAGTCGACTGAAGGATGATGGAGTGAAACCGACCTCCGACGAGAGATCCGCTGTGCAGCGGGCGTTGGATCAGAAAATCGGCAGCGGTCCGGCTGCCAAGACTCCGAAGGTGGGTGCTCCGGCCGCAGACGCTAAGGTGGCGTCCCACACCGGTCTGTCAGAAGCTGCTGCCTCCCTCTCTCCTGATGGAGCCGCGACGAAGTCAGCTTCGTCTGGTGAGCCGCCGACTTCCAGCGCTGTGAAGCCATCGGACACGTTAGCAGCAACTTCGGCTGCGCCGAGCGCTGTCTCGAAGGCACCGGAGGCGGCTACTGATGTGTCGCCGTTGGTCCGTAAACAGGATGAAGTGCAGCCGGCCAAGCCGATCAAGCAGACGTGGGGTGAATGGTTCAACGATTTGTTGGGACGTAAGAAGACGGTTCAAACGGCTCAACAGCAACCGGCAGGGGAAAAGAAGGACGTGGTGCGATGAAACAGCAATTTCCGTATTTGCCCATCTACACGATCCAGCAAAGTGAATTCATTCATGAGTCGAAGGGGCAGGTGCGGATTCAACCGTTGGGCTTGATCTTTGTCCATCGGACGGAGGGCATGGGGGTCTTTCGTGATGTGATCGCCCGAATCAAAGATTTCATGGGCGGCAATGTCGGTTCTTATAACAACTCCGTCTATAGCGATCTGATCCTGCCGGCGTTACGGGAATTGAGCGATCGAGCGCATGAAATCTATCAATCGGATGAGCTAGGTGCTCCGGACGCGATTACCGGCTTTTCAATGGAAGTGGTTCCGCTCTCGTCGAAGAACATGTCGATGATGCAGGTGACCTTGTGTGGAACCGTAGTCAAGCTGCATCCGGTTGCGCCGAGTTTAGCTCTCGCAGAGCCAAAAGATAGGGCGGGGCGGCGGCATAGCAAAGGAGAGGCTGGATGAGGCAGTTCAAACGATGCTGGGCACTCGTCCCCGCGTTTCTGATTCCTGCGCTGACTATACCTGTATGGGCACAGGTGGATTGTTCTCCTATTACCGATCCCTTTGCGAAGGCACGATGTGCCAGGGGTAATATTCAGGCGACCGGGGCGCTGAGTACGGGGGCTGTGAACGCACAACAGTCTAGAGTCCCGCAATACGGCGGCACGAGCGGTTGTACCAATGCATCCTGTGCCGGGGCGTCACAGTCTGGGTATTACAGTACAACAGGCGATGTGTCGAGTTTGAGTGCAGCGGGGGGCGCTGCGGCAGCCACTGACCCGAAGTTTCCCACTGTCCAGCAGATGAGCACGAATGCTTCAGGGTACAATCTCACCACAAGTCAGCCGGTCGCCACAGCGGCTGCGACTGCTTCCGCAATGGTTCCTCAGGGGACGGCTCAGACTTGTACGGATGTTCGGGTGTGCGTCTCTTGGGGGGAAGGCCCTCCTTCTGCGGAGACTTGTACGATGCCCGGCACCGCCATTGCCACTTGCAATATCACAACGACGACCACCTTCCGCACTGTGACGTATACGGATACCACCACTTCATTTCCTATTGGGGTGTCCGGATGGTCTACGCCAAATGATGTGTATGTCGGTGTGCGGAGTCTCGGAGGGAATCAATATGAGGCGCGTGTGGGATGGGGGCATGGAGGAGTGTGGGGGTGGTATGCGGGATATGTTTTTACAGTACCCCCCCCGGTGTTGGGCCCAAACGAGACCATTTATTCTGGCGGTGTTCTGGTAAATATGACTGTCGCCGAAACAAGTGGAACTGGATGTGGAAGTTGGACGGGGAATGTTCCTTCAGGAGCGACGTATTTTACCCTAAACTGTGTGGCTCGCGGTGACCAGTTTGGGTGGGGGCGTGTCAATGGCGTAAGCGCGGCATGGATCATTCGTCGTGATATTGTGAATGACGGGTGTGCTGGGATCCGTGCCACAGGGTGGGTTCAACAAATCTCTACATGTAACGATGCTGCGCCGAGAGCCATCACCACAGATACGGGTGCTGTCCTAACCAACGTCCCTCCTCCATCAGCGTTTCCCCCCAATTCGTGTTGGGATCGATTCGAACAGTGGGGCTATACGGGCTCTGCTCCGGATACATGCACGCCACTTATTCAGCGTGGATGTTCACAGACAAGTTCTGTGTGTACCTCTCCTATTCCTGGAGGGTGTGACGTCTTTACCGTGACGATGTCCTGTCAGGGCGGGGCGGTATGTCTTCAGGAAAACATCTCCCGTCAGTGTACGTCCTGCGGTCAGCCTGGAAGTCTTGTCCCGTTCTGTACGGATACATCCACGCCTCCCAACGCGAACTTTCAGCAGGCGGCGACCATGATGGCGCTGATTAAAGATGTCCAGGATGGGTTTGATAAAGACAATTTGCGGATCTTTACGGGGGTTCCCAAGCGGTGTGACTTTTCCCCACAGCTGACATCGGTAATCAATTGTTGCGATACCGACCCGGATCGGTTGGTTGGATCATGCAATGAGGAAGAAATATCGCTAGCTGCCGATCGGCGTGCGAAGCTGACAGTGTATATCGGCAACCGGTGTGTCGATCGTGTTTTGGGTATTTGTGTACGCTCGGAGCAGGCCTATTGTTCCTTTAGCTCGTTTCTTGGACGCGTTGTCCAAGAACAAGGCAAACCCCAGTTAGGCCAAAACTTTGGGACAGCGGATCTTCCCGATTGTGATGGCTTTACGATCGCAGAGTTTGCGTCGTTGAACTTCCAGGCTATGAATTGGTCCGAGTTCTTCTCGGAAATCTCAACCTCATTCGATTCATCAGCGGTCGCCGCTCGGATGCGCACACAAGCCTGCGCGTTCAGTGGCACAACGTGTTAAGCGTGGTGAATGTGAAATCTCCCATGCAATGGCCCTTGATCGTTGTTACATGTGTTTTGTCATGGACGTGTGGGAGCATGTCAGAAGCTGGAAGCCATGTGCCTGGGCATGATCGGGCATTGCCCTACCATTCGTGTCTGAACGAGGCGGCTCGTTTGCATCAATTGCATCCGCGACTCTTACGGGCCATCGTCCATGTCGAGAATGGGGCGTGGAATCCGTTAGCCATCTCCGTCAATCGTGCTGGTCGGGGGTATCCAGAACCAGTGCATTCGTATGCTGAGGCCGTCCAGCGTGTAACTACGATGTGGCGACAAGGAATCAATTTTGATGTGGGGTTGGGCCAAGTCAACACCGTCAATATGGAGCGATACAAGATTCATCCTGTCGCATTATTAAAGCCATGCGTGAATCTGCGGTACTCGGCCAGAATTCTTCGCGAATCGATTGACCGGCATGGATACAACTGGACGGCGATCGAGCGCTACAACGGCATCAACCCGAAGTATCCCTGGAAGATCCATCAGGCGTTGAAGGAGATTCCCCAATGAAAAGGATGGCGGCATCAGACCGGTATGTTATCGCAGTCCAATCTGGCTATGCCAAGCGCATCATCCAGCTATTGACGAGAGCCGGTGCCCAGCATGTGATCAATGCCGGCATGGGCTACATATACATGACTGGCACGTCAGACATCATCAGCGAAGCGAAAGCGTGGCGTGGCGTACGTTCCATTCTCCCCGCCTGTGGAGAGGAACTGCCATCTCTGCTTGTGTGCTCCAAGTCATCGGGCCAGGCATATGTGCCTGGTGGTCTTGTGAAAGTGACCTTAGGGGGCACGGCTGTCGTCGGACGAATCAAACGAGTGGAAGGGGAAAAAGCGACCGTCGTGTTTTCGCTGTTAGGGCGGCCGATTGAGCAACAACTGACAACCACTGAGCTCGAGGAAGTCGTCTTGCCTGAGGTCTGGCAGTGATCCAACGGTGGATCGATCGGCTGCGGGAGTCAGCAGTCGTCCGGATTCCAATGAAACTTGTCGTCGATGTGAAGCAACGGACCCTGCCTCCGCCTGAGCCGCTGATCGTGTCGTTACAGGATTTGGCCCCTATCTGGCTTCGTCATAACGACGACTTCCGCCCCATGATGGAGGATGGGATGACGCGGCTAGGGTCAGGGGTAGAAATGACGATGGCGCAGGCCTTGGCTCCGGAAGGAGCGACAAGACCGGCTGGTGCTGACGCTCCATTGCCCTCTACACCGGCTATCATTTCGGCCAGTGTCCCGCGGATGCCATCGGCGGTTCAACCGTCATCGGCTGCGATTCAAGCTCGGTCGGCGTCGTCAGTGTTTGTACGCGATTACATTTTGCCTTATCAAGGCATGCTCCAAACACAAGGCGTTCTCGTCCCGCTGGTGAAGATGATCGAGATTTTGGAAGAGTACGGACAGTGTCCGTCGGTGGTTCTTGAGCAGAAGACCCAAGACGAAGAGTGTGGAGACCTCTACAGCATCCGTGACACTTTAGCGAAGGTCAATCTGAAGGACCATACCCACCGTGTGACGCGCCACGGGCTAGCGGCATTGATGGCGAGCTATAAAGACCCGGAACCATTGATTCCGAAGATGCTGGTAGCGTGCTTGGGGCACGATTTAGGGAAGATTCCTGCTTTTCGGGCCTCCGGATTGTATTCCATGCGAGATCATCCCGCTGTCAGCATTGTGAAGGTGAAAGAGGCGTTTGAGGGTCATGACGTCTTTTGGCTTGAGGAAGTGTGCCAGGTGATTGGGGCGCACCACCGGCATGTGAAAGATGGGTTCTCATCCTTGCTTAAGCAAGCAGACGGCCGGGCCCGGGAAGAGGAAGTGGCTTACGTCACACAGACCATGGAAATTAAACAGTGGGACGACTGGTTTACAGTGCCGGAATTCTTGGCGCTGATTGAACCACTCATTAATATGGGCGAAGGGTCGTCAGGACGCAAGCAAGAATGGGTCGCGGTATCGGTTGGCGGTGTCGTGTACTGTCAAACGAACGCGCTGTACGGCATCGTGAAAGAGCTCGCCCGTAATAAGAAGATTGTCGATATCCATCTGCTTCGCCTGTCGGATAAAGAAGAAGTCATGCGACGGGTGGCGAAGTCTTTGGGCGCAGCCGGCGTATTGGCGGATCCAATCGGGGACGGGTTTTATGGCCGGAAATATTCCCTGCGGCTTCGATCTAAAAAGCAGGTGGGTGTGTACTGTGTGCCTATCGCTGAGACGGCGTTTCAAACAACACCGTCCGCTTTCCAACAGCGAAAGACCGGGTTCTTTACGTTGATCGAAGAAGTGATGCGCTAAGAGGAAGGTGAAACAATGGTCGATCTCACCATCGTCTCCCATGTGACACCGGTCGCTGCTAGCTTGTTCGATTATCTGGATCCGTTGACCTACATGGACGAGGAATCGTATCGCACCATGTGGCTTACGATGTTCAACGCCTTGTTCCATGGCACGATGGCTCGAATCGGCGCGTGCGTCTGTTTGTTCTATTCGTTTTGGTACGGCACCTATAAACAGAAGTTTGGGTTGGGCGTGATGTTTTTCGTCCTTACGACGTGTTTTGCTTATCTCGGATCCGTGGCGCGACTCTTAGGGATTGGAGACTAATCAATGGCGGATGGCGGGGGTGGAATCTTTGGGAAAGGCTCCTCTGGGCCGATGTTCCCTAGTTCGACGCCGAGGCCCAAACCGAAGAGTTTACTGGAAGCGATTTCAGACATCGAAAAGCTGTCGGCTGTCGAGCGGACGGGAAACCCCATTCCCCAACACTTTTTATTGCTCAATGAAAAGATTGGCTATTTCGATGTCGGCTTAAAGGGAGGCTGGGCGGATGCCTTGGTGACGTTGTTCTTCGTGCCGCTGAGTATGGGCGTCTTCGATCGTGTCGTGCCCATTTTTGGCAGCAACAGTCCCACCGCGTTTGATCAGTTGTTTTCGATGCTGATCGGCATCAGCTATATGCTCGGCTACAACATCTTAATGGCGTTCAATCTGGGGTCCTGCTTTTTTGGAACGGTGTGTCGGCATGCGATCTGGCAACTGTACGGCGGCTTTGTCACGGGGAGTGTGATCAAGATGGTGCTTGTCTTTTTTACCTACCACTTCCTGTACCTCAAAATTACGCCAGAGTGGATTTCCCATGTGCTCACGTCCACCTATTGGGCGGCACGCCCCTTTGTGACACTGGACCAGTGGGACACCTTCTTCTTCTGGCTCGTGGAAATGCGCAACGCCTTGTTCAAGTCAGGGTTTTTTGTCGTAATCAGCACGATGTTGTGTCTCACGATCCCGGCAATCAGTTTCGTTATGGGATCAGTCCGAGCAAAGAAAGAAGATGTTTTAAAACGTCGCTACGATGCCATTTAGAAGCAGGAGGTGCCACTTACCTTTGGTTCTCTACTCGCGCTATCATCGGCACGTACCAACCAGGAATCTTTCCCAACAGACCCAAAGGGTGGAGTGGCCCATTCTAAAACGCTTGCTTTTTAGGCGCAAGTTACGGTCTTTGGAGCAAGCGATCCAAGTTGGCTTGGGGCCACCCCCAGTTCTGTTCAACGGCACCGTATGGGAATATCTCTCATTCGTCTGCCCTGGAGGTTCCCATGCCACGATATGACTACATTTGTCTGGACTGCCAAAAGGAAGAGACCGTTTTGCTGACCTTGAAGGACCGCGAGGCTGGTTCTGTTAGATGTTCGGCTTGCGGGAGCAAACGAATGGAGCAGTTGATCGCAGACGTGACAGCGAGGACGAGCCGGAAGAGTTGAAGCCTCCAAACTCTTAGTTGGCACCTCACCACGGGACGAAGCGAGATGGTGGTCTAACGGGAGTTGAACAGACACAGCCTCGTCTCCGTTTTGCGAGTAAGACCGACAAAGGCGCCCTCACGACTTTAGGTTGAGGGCGCCTTTTTGTTTGGAGTCCTTTCCTGCCCTCTTCTTTATCGTCTCGCCATGGCATCCATCCGTGGAAAAGAGAGACTTCTATGGGCGAGCTTCGCAAGAGTGTTCTCAAACTTAAGGACTAAGACCAGTAGTTGATGGGCCAGGTATCCGAAGATTCGCCCTCATGAGAGACCATCAAGGATCGGCTTGTTCTGGTAGCAAAGCCGTAGGAAATGTCTTCTCTACTAACATCTCAAGGTCGCCCTTCGCGTACTTGAGCCATTCTTAATAGATGCTCAACCACTGCAGGGCCGAGACATTGAAAACCACGAGGCTTATTATTGCGGTCCTGACCCTTACTAGATGGCTTAGTCGGCACGCGGCGTTCAGTCAGGTCATTCAGAACGCGGCTTGCAACCGAACCCATACCGTTGAAGAACGCGGGGCCCGGTGGATCCTTATGACGCATCATCGTGTTCAGCACGATTCTTTCAACCTGGGGCATCACTTCCTCGCTTATATGCTGGCTGCACCTGAAGATGGCGTGTTTGTTATCGAACACTAGAACTGATCAATTACACCAAGGGCAACATTGGCATCTTTGGATCGAGCCGGGCTCGAAAGGGCCAGCTGCGAATGCTATGGCGTAATAAGACGTGCGTACGATCGACTCTTACCCGCAAAAGCAATAGGCTTCTTTCTCTTTCATCCCCACTGAGCCAACCTTTGCAGAGAAGGTCTCACGGTAAGCCTCGATTCAAGACGAGAACCTCTGATTACAGGTTAATGTGGGTTCGTAGAACGTAGGCATGGCAATCTTTCCTAATCCAACTGCCTAGAAGGATGGCGCCATGGGTCTATGCCTAGAAGTGAGGATGTTTATCAGCGCGTGTGAAAGGATTCAGCAGTATTCTGTCGGTGGCATTTTGAGTGAAGATGAGATTGATCGAGGATTGCGACTTCCGAACTTTGGCGGCGATTAGGCCAGGGAGTGGTGGAGCGAGCTCTGGTTTGCGGTCAGCATAACTCATCGGCGCCTGGGTGCTTGTGCAGACTATGCCGGCGTTGACAACCACTCGAGAATTAACTGGGGGACCGAGCCCGAACAACCTTTTGGGCCGCTATGCCGCCACATTGAGTGCTGGGTTTGACCTGACAGATGTCGAAGAGTATGCTTATGCTATGTCGGTTCGATTTTATGGGCGTATTCTATTTGTAGGGCTTCTCATCCTATTGTTTGCGGGGCTCAGCTTCAATGCGTATGCCTGTCTTGTGCCGATATTCGTGACTCAGACTTCAATGGGCAACGGGTGTGCGCCACCGGAAGAGCCGCCGGTACGCCAGTTTTGTGATGCTTTTAAGACATTGGGCGTGCAGACCATTTCCGATGCCAGTCCGCACCTTGACGTACATGTCGTTTGCCTCCAAGATTCTTCTTCGCTAGCCGACTGGCTGAACCGTGTTCCAGCCGCAACGCGGACTTATAGTCAATCGCAACACGGTCCTCCGGCAGACATCCTGTTGAACAACACCGTCCTTCGTATCTGATACCTTCCGTTCTTCTCTTCGCTTTCCATATCGCAGCTCACTGACTTAAGTGGCTCGTGGGGCACTCTGTCGCAGTCCCTCACGACACGGCTTCCATTGCAAGGAGGGGCTGTCACATGGCTATTCAAACCTTACTGCTTCGCGGGACGATGCTTTTGTTTCTTCAGTTTCCAATGCTCAGCGGGCACGTCGTTGAGGCCGCTGAACCATCGGCTCGAGAACCCATACTGTTACAAAACCTACTTCGGTCGGCCGTGGCTCACAATCCAGAGATTCAGGCGGCCCGTCAACAATGGGAGGCGGCCTCCCATCGCATCCCCCAAGCTCGTGCACTGGACGATCCCAGTCTCTCCGTTCAATGGTGGAATACTCCGGAATCGCTGAATCTTGGCCAATCGCAAAATACCATCATTGGACTGTCCCAAAAACTACCCTTTCCCGGAAAGCTTGCGTTGAAAGAGGACGTGGCGAGCCGCTCGGCCCGGATTGCAGAATTAGCACTCCTGGCAAAAGAGCGCGATATCACTGCGCGGCTCAAGCGGGGCTACTATGAGTTGTGGTACGCGCACAAGGCGATCCAGATTCACCATGAGCAAATCAGCTTACTCAGCACATTTCTGGAATCGGCTCTCGCCAAATTCCGGACCGGCAAAGGGAGTCAGACCGATGTGTTGAAGGCGCAGGTCGAGCTGTCGACTGTACATCAACAGCTCCCGGTGCTGGAGCAGCGTCGTGAAACGGCTGAAGGAGCGGTCAACACGTTGATAAATCAAGATCCGCGGACTCCTCTAGGACAGCCGCAAGAGCCATCCGCCGTCCGGTTCGACAAGGATCTCGACGAGTTGTTTCGTGCGGCGGCGACCACCAGACCGGAGGTACAAGCGGCTGGGCTCACCATCGAGCGAAACGAACGCGCGCACGCGCTCGCGCAGCGTCAGTATTACCCGGATGTGACGGTTGGCGTGCAGCGGTTTCAGAATTATCAGGCCCAGGACGGTTTTGGCGCCATGATTGGCGTGAACTTACCATTCAGCTTTTGGAGCAAACCCAAGTATGACGCGGGCGTGCAAGAAGCCGCCGCGTCCGTCGCCGCGGCACGTGCCGACTTGCAAAGCTGGGAGAACCTAACCAAGTTTCAGATCCGCGATGTTCTGGCGAAAGTACGAGCTGCCTGGGAAGTCGGTGTCTTATATCGGACGACGGTGCTGCCGCAAGCGCGAGGGAGCCTCGCGTCCGCCCGCGCGGCGTATCGTACTGGGCGTACCGACTTCCTGAACTTGCTCGAAGCGGATCGAGCGGTCCGGGATTTTGAGCTCGCGTCTGCTCGAGCGTTGGCGGACTGGCAGCAGCGCATCGCCGAACTTGAGCAAGTAGTCGGCGCCGATTTCTAGCGAAGGAGATTGACCATGCAAGCTCCCATCCACAGCAAGCATCGAGCGGCCTGGATCATCATGGTGATGGTACTTGCGGCCGGAGGGATCTGGCTCATGGCGAAATGGCTCCATCCTCCCCATAGCACATCGGATCAAAGCTCTGGTCTTAGCCATTCGCCGCAAGATCACAGCATGCCAGCCCCACCAGAGCCCGAAACTGGTCCGGCACAGGCGTATGCGATGGTCAGCCCTGTCAAGCAACAGCTGATTGGCGTGAAAACCACCGTGGTCGAGCGGCGCGCACTCGAAACGACCGTACGGGCCGTTGCGCGAGTCACTTATGATGAACAGCGCATTGCACAGGTCAATCTGCGTGTCTCGGGTTGGGTAGAGGAGCTCTTCGTCGATTTTACTGGCCAGCTCGTCCAGAAGGGACAACCGCTCTTAACCTTATACAGTCCGGATCTTGTGGCGACTCAGGAGGAATACCTCCTTGCGCTGAGAGCGCGCGACGAGGTGCGGGATAGCCCTTTGAAAGAGGTACGAGGGCAAGCGGATGAGCTGGTGAGCGCGGCCCGGGACCGATTGCATCTGTGGACCTTGACGGATCACCAGATTGAGGAGGTGGCGCGTCGGGCGAAAGCCCAAACCTATTTGACGATTGCTGCGCCGGCCACGGGCTATGTCATTGAGAAGCCTGTCTTTAAGGGCATGTTTGTGCAACCGGACGTGCGGTTGTATTCCATTGCCGACCTCCGGCGGGTCTGGATGAACGTTGAGATCTACGAGTTTGAGGTGCCATTTGTGCTTGTAGGGCAAGCCGCCAGCGCGACCTTCGCCGCGTACCCCGGGGAGAAGTTCCATGGACGGGTCGCGTACATCTATCCCTATGTCAATCCGAACGCACGCACGGTCAAGGTTCGCCTGGAGGTGCCGAATCCCAAACTTCTTCTCAAGCCGGACATGTATGGCACTGCGGAAATTCTGGTCGATCGTGGAATGCAGCTGGCCCTGCCAGAAACAGCCGTGATGGACTCGGGAATCAGAAAACTCGTGTATGTCCAACGGGGAGAAGGACTGTTCGAGCCACGGGAGGTCATCCTCGGCCCGAAGGTCGGCCCCTACTATGAGGCACGTGAGGGCCTCCAGGCTGGAGAGCGAGTGGTGACGTCGGGCAATTTCCTCATCGACTCTGAAAGCAAACTTATGGCGACCACGAACATGATGGGCTCCCTCGGGATGGGCGGCATCAAGATGGAGCAAGCGCGTATGGGCGATATGGAGATGGGCGAGATGCCCACGGCTTCCAAGCCGTCCGGGAACGGTAAGGCGACGGACCAAGAAAAGTCAGCGGCGGGCTTGCGCATCGCCCTCTCCACTGAGCCACCCTCGCCGCGCATCGGCGAGAATCTGATCCGAGTGACGGTAAAAGATGAAGCTCGTAAGCCCGTTCCCATCTCCCATGTGCAACTCACGTATACGATGCCCATGCCCGGCATGATGCCCGCGACCGTGCCGCTCAAAGCCATGCCATCCGGCACCTACGAGGCGCGCGTGAATCTCGGCATGTCAGGACAGTGGGAACTCACGGCCACCGTACAGCGCTCTGGGCATCCCGATGTAACAGCACCGTTTTCCGTAATAGCCGGTGGAGCCATGTCCGGCATGCCCGGCATGTGAGCCACCGCGACACTTTCAAGATGGACGGTGCAAGGAAGACATGAGTGAATCATGATCGAACGGGTGATTGCGTGGAGCGCAAACAATGCTGTGCTGGTGCTGCTCGCGGTCCTGTTGACCGTCGGGTCAGGCGCCTGGGCTGTCTCTCACACGCCGCTAGATGCTATCCCGGATCTCTCCGACGTACAGGTCATCGTCTTTACCGAATGGCCCGGCCGTAGCCCCGATCTTATTGAAGATCAGATTACATATCCCATCATTACGTCGCTGTTGGGCGCCCCGCATATCAAAGCCGTTCGCGGGCAGTCGTTTCTGGGCCTGTCTTTCGTCTATGTCATCTTCGAGGATGGCACCGACATGTATTGGGCGCGGAGCCGGGTGCTCGAATATCTCCAGAGCGCCCTGGGCAAATTGCCCGAAGGCATCACGCCGACCATCGGGCCGGATGCAACGGGTGTGGGGTGGATCTATCAGTATGCGTTAGTCGACCGATCTGGACGACACGATCTCGCTGCGTTGCGGAGCTTCCAAGACTGGTACCTGCGTTACTGGTTGTGGAGCGTGCCCGGCGTCGCGGAAGTGGCGTCAGTCGGTGGCTTCGTCAAGCAGTACCAAGTCAATGTCGATCCGACGAAGCTCCTTGGTTATCACCTTCCGCTCAAGAAAGTGATCGAGGCGATCCGTCGAAGCAACAACGATGTCGGTGGGCGGGTTGTGGAGGTGAGTGAGCGCGAATATATGGTCCGTGGGTTAGGCTACATCCGTTCACTTGAGGACATCCGGCAAGTCGCAATCGGAGCGACCCAGGAAGGAACGCCCATAACGGTACAAGATGTCGCGAATGTTAACCTTGGTCCGGACATGCGTCGAGGCGCGACCGAACTGGACGGTGAGGGCGAGGTCGTCGGGGGCATTATCGTAATGCGGTACGGGGAAAACGCACTCGCCGTGATCGACAGGGTCAAACAGAAGCTCGAGGAGATCAAGGGGGCTATCCCAGAGGGCATGGAAATCGTACCGGTCTACGACCGCTCGAACTTGATTTTGAGCGCCATTGCGACGCTAAAGGAAAAGTTGCTTGAAGTCAGCATCGTGGTGAGCCTTATCAGCTTCGTCTTCCTCTTCCATCTACGCTCAGCACTCGTCGCTATTCTGACTTTGCCAGTCGCGATCTTGTTGTCGTTCCTGGCCATGTATTACCTCGGCATCAATTCGAATGTGATGTCCCTCGCCGGGATCGCGATTGCCATTGGTGCGATGGTCGATGCTGTGATCGTGATGATTGAGAATGCCCATAAGTGGTTGGAGCGCTGGGAAGAACAGAAGCAGGCGGGGAAGAATTCAGAGGAATCCCGGACGGCGGTCATTATCAGGGCGGCGCAGGAAGTCGGCAAACCGCTGTTCTTTTCGTTGCTCATCATTACGGTCTCCTTCCTGCCAGTCTTTAGCCTGGAGGCGCAGGAAGGCCGGCTCTTCAAGCCACTGGCGTGGACGAAAACGGCGTCTATGTTCTTTGCCTCCCTGGTCTCCATCACAGTGGCGCCCCTCTTGATGGTCTGGCTACTGAAGGGCACCATTCAGCCCGAGGAACGCAATCCCATCAATCGGTGGTTAGTGCGGCTATATCGTCCACTCGTATCAGGAGCCGTCCGGGCGCCCTGGCCCATCATTGTCATGGCGGTTCTTGCAGTCGCCGGCGTGGCGCCGCTCTACCAACAGCTGGGCTCCGAATTCATGCCGCCGCTGAATGAAGGCACGATTCTCTACATGCCCACGGCCCTGCCCGGGATCTCGATAGCCCAAGCGACCCAGACTCTTCAGCGCCAGGATCAACTCATCAAGCAATTTCCGGAAGTGGACCATGTATTTGGAAAAGTCGGCCGCGCCCGCACTCCGACCGATCCTGCGCACCTCAGTATGGCAGAGACCGTCATTACGCTGAAGCCTGAGGAGCAGTGGCGACCGGGGTTGACGTGGGATGCCCTGATCGCGGAGCTCGACAAGACTGTGAAGTTTCCGGGCATGCCGAACATCTGGTGGATGCCCATTCAGACACGCACAGAGATGTTGGCGACAGGCATCCGGAGCAATTTAGGCATCAAGGTACTCGGTCCGGACCTGCAAGAGATCGAACGGGTAGCGGTGCAGATCGAAAGTGTGCTGTCAGGATTGTCCGGGACGAGAAGTGCGTATGCCGAACGTGTCACTGGTGGGTATTACTTGGATTTCCGAGTGAAGCGGGAGGAGATCGCTCGGTACGGCCTGACGGTGGGAGATGTCGAGGACATCATTGAAACAGCGATTGGGGGAAAGAACATAGCTCAGACTGTCGAGGGGCGGGAACGATATCCGATTAATGTTCGCTATGCCCGGGAGCTTCGCGACGATATGGAGGGCCTACGCCGCGTGTTAGTCGAGACGCCGCGTGGTGAGCAGGTCCCCATCGTGCATCTGGCCGAGATTAAGATGGTCACCGGGCCGCCGGCAGTCAGGGACGAACAAGGCTCACTGGCGGGGATTGTCTTTGTGGATGTGGCCGGGCGCGATTTGGGGAGCTACGTCGCAGAAGCGAAGCGGCTTGTGGAGGAGCATGTGAATCTGAAGCCAGGATATCGGCTGGTGTGGGGAGGGCAGTTCGAGTACATGGAACGCGCCAAAGCACGGCTTAGGATCGCAGTTCCCGTCACGCTTTTTCTAATCTTCATCCTGCTCTATGTCAACTTCCGTTCCGTGGTCCGGAGTCTGATTGTGCTGCTGTCCGTCCCGTTCGCCGTCGTCGGAGCCATCCTCTTTCTCTACCTGCTGGGGTACCACCTCAGCGTGGCGGTGTGGGTCGGGATTATTGCCCTGGCGGGTGTCGCGGCAGAGACCGGTGTGATCATGATTATCTTCCTCGATGAGGCCTACGAACGGTGGCAGCGCGAAGGGCGCCTGAGATCCATTGTGGATCTTCGGGGGGCGATTATTGAAGGCGCCGCACAACGCGTCCGGCCCAAGATGATGACGGCGTCGGCTATTCTGATCGGGCTCTTGCCCGTCATGTGGAGTCATGGGGCGGGTGCCGATGTCATGAAACGGATTGCGGCCCCTATGATCGGCGGGATGGTTTCCTCGACGCTGCTGACCCTGCTCGTGATTCCTGCCATTTACGCGGTATGGCGAGGTCGTAGCATCGAAGACTCAAAGCCCGAGGCGGCTATCTCTTGCCGGTAGAGCATAACGCGCAGAAAAGGGAGGGGACAATGGCAAGGCGAAATCGTATGGCATTCCTGACTGGGCAGACTGTAACTGTCACGTCGGCGCTCACAAGGCAAATCTTCTTTTCCTGTATATTGGCCGTGCTGGCAAGCGCGGGAGGCTGTTCCACGATGCCTGCCAGCGGGAGAGATGCCTCGCCGGAGACAGCCGTCTCGACACAGGTCAAGACCGAGCATCTTACCGTGACGTTGGAATTGCCGCCGTTAATCCGAGGCCAGCAGGCAGTGCTAGTGGCCACGGTCCGTGACAACGAAAGCGGCCAGCCTGTAAGAGGAGCAGACGTCCTGTTTCATCTTGAGCGATCGGGGCGATCGCCGGAGACGGCGGGCGCACAACCGCGCTTGAATCTACAAGCGGAAGAAGTCCCTCAAGCAGGTCTGTATCGGGCGAGTCATACATTCGACCAGTCGGGAGCATACGACATCATGGCAACTGTTCGCCCGGGTACAGAAGATCACGCACCAGTAACGATATCCGCATCACAGGAAGTGCGAGAGCAAGGCGAATCGAACAAGTGGCTTCCCGCCGTGGGACTTGGTGCGCTTGCTGCCGGCATCGGTGTGGCTTTGGTGGGCCTGTCGGCGCTCGGCATGGTCATCGCCATGGGGGTGATGATGTAGGCAACGGTTGCTCCGAATCGGTCCCTGCACGCTTTGAAATGCAGAAGGCGACTATGGCTAAATAATGAACGCCTTTCGCCCAGACTGCTCCATGTTCTTCTTTAGCAAGGGTGACCCCGTGATACGTAGGCACCTCTAATGAAGTACCGCATCCTGTTTGTCTCTACCGCGAATGCAGCCCGAAGCCAAATGGCCGAAGCTTTGCTGCCGCTCATTGGGGGTGACCTCTTTGTCGCAAGCGCCGGGACGCATCCCGTCGGCCTTCATCCCATGACAGTGAGCGTCATGGACGAGTTGGGTATTAATCTACGGGACCGCCGCTCTAAGAACGTGACAGCGTTTGTCGGACAGCCATTTGACTATGTAATTACAGTCTGTGACTTGGCAGAGGCGCTGTCTCTTCCTTCCTGGTCCGCACAAAGGCGTCATTGGTCATTGAACGATCCGGCCGTCGCGCCAGCTGAGGCTCGACTAAACGAATTCCGCCGAGTTCGAGACGAAATCGTGGACCGGCTCTGTGTCTTTCTTATCAATGAACTAAGGATCGTGCCCGCGGGCCTTCGCTCTTGTTCCTGTTCATGGCATTCGGGATAAAGAGGCGTTTCCATAAACTCGTCTGCTGAGCACCTCGGCGAGAAGCGCCCCCCAGAGAAAATACGAGACCGTACGTATGGACCACCGGGAGCCTTACTTCCTAGACTGAGACTCATAGTCGCCACGAATTCCGATGAAAAGGAATAAAAGAATCCCATAGACGGTTCGCAGCGTACGATACTGTTCGAGTCCGAGGGCCATTGCCCTGTGGTCGTCTTAAGGAATGCATTTATATGTTTTGAACAGGTGATCCCACCAGGACAGGTTTAACCCGAAGTTGCTGTTTGTTTCGCTAGGATGAATTGAATGGTGAATTCGATGCATGTCTGGAGTTACCAGGATGCGACGGAGCAGAGTGTCGAGCCGCGCTGACATGTGGAAATTGCTGTGAGCATACATGGAACTTACGAAGCTTGAGCGGCCGTATCGGCAATTCGACTCGTAGTGCGAGTTCCATTAGTTTGAGAGGTATAGATGCATCCGGTCCTTGTTTAACACAAAATTTAGCACATGGAGATTTCAGGCAGTTATGCCGCAACGCGTAGGGCCCCCAGAGTGGGGGTAACTTTCGAAGTGTGGTCCGGAGTTAAGCACAATGTTCCTGGTAGTCTTCTAGGATTACTTGAAAGCTTTAAACAGCACCAAAGCTGACAGGAGGAAACTAAGCAAATATATGAGTCGAGTGAACCAATAATGTTTTGGTCGTATAACAATGAGTTTCAATGTCGGTTTTGCACGGATCAGACCTGTTTCATCCCGTCTCATATAGTCCCGATCAGTGAGCATTGGACAAGTATAGCAGGCGAAAAGAATGCAGAAGGACATCACCTTCGATGTCCAGTACCCACAGAGAAAACCCCCGCAGGGGGTTCTGCCCCGATTTTGCGGACACCTGACTTAAGGCCCATAATGGGCCAGGAGGGGTGTCATGGGAGCACGACGGAAGTTTTCAGCCGAGTACAAACGTGAAGCGGTCGCGATGCTGGACGCACCAGGGGTGACGGTGAGCCAAATCGCCGCGGATCTTGGGATTGGGGCCAATGTGTTGGCACGCTGGCGACGCGAGTTACGCCACCACCCCCAGCAGGCTTTTGTGGGCAATG
>CBDIWP010000039.1:0-5336 GCA_965285945.1 uncultured bacterium
CAAGGAGTTGATCTCATTAATTGTCTTCCTAAGACCGCTTGGCCTCCGACTTCTATCTGCTGCGGGGTGGGCTCATCACCCCCGTACAGTTCCAGGAAACGGTGGTAGATGACCTTCGCCACTTTTACGGAAAGCTGCTGGCTCATGATGGACGCGCAAAGGTGCAGGCAGAAATTCTTTTTCTTTTTCAGCGCCAGTTGCTCCGGCTTCAGCAGCGGCTGGAACTTTTTGTCTTTCGACAGGTGCTCTACATATGGATGTACCTTCCCGTTTGGCATTGTATAAAAATAGAATTTTTATTTCAATTAAAAAAGAGTATATTTGTTATAGTAAACTCCCCCCTCCTTATTTTAAGGAGGGGCCGGGGGTGGTCTGCTGAGCATATGTTCTGGAGATTAATTGAACCGCTAAGACACAAAGACGCTAAGCACACGCGCCTACCTAAGATCCGCGGCGATTTGGCTCACCGTCACCCCTGGTGCATCCAGCATCGCGACCGCTTCACGTTTGTACTCGGCTGAAAACTTCCGTCGTGCTCCCATGACACCCCTCCTGGCCCATTATGGGCCTTAAGTCAGGTGTCCGTGGAAACGGGGTAGAACCCGTTTGGTTTCGAAGTACATTCTCAACTGGGAGTCACACTAAGCTTGTACGTGTGGCCCCTGATCGCCGCCAAGTCCTCACGGTCCCACTTCACCAAGAATCTATCGCCAAGCCAGCCGTTTCATTCCTGAATCGCAGCTACACTCACTCTTCTATTCAGAGTAAAGAGCTGGGGCTCGAAAGCCTGCTCAAACAGAGTGGCGCACCGGACGATCTCCGCGCCACAGTGCGCGATCGCCTCATCCAAGTCCTCGTCTGGCATGAGGACGAGCTCGCATGGGCTTCTCAGCCGCTGAAGTTGAGCACCGCCTAGCTCCACCAGTTGCAACCTGTACCGGGAGGAGCCTCCTTGGCCCACTACGTGGCCAGTCTTGACCCTCGGCGACCATTCATGACGCAGGGAGGACCGATGACCGCCACCCAGATCGCCCAATTACTCGGACCCGCGTTAGGCGCCCATGGATTCCATGCCTATGTCGCCGCGTGGCCAATGCCCCATGGATACGGACACAAGATCGAACTGTTGTTGCCAGGTGGACACTCAATTGGCTCGGTGGTGGTGTATGCGGGCAAAAAAGGCCCCACACTCGTCACCAGCGAATTGCAGCAGCCGTCCACGGATATGCTCGCGCGGATCGCGAACGCCTGGCGCAGTATTGGCATGCCTCCCGCCAAGACGACTGAGGCTATCCTGACCAGTTCAGCCCCCGCTCTCGAGGCACCGACTTCCACTGAGCAGGACATTGAGCTGTGGGTCGACGGCGCCTGCCTCCAACAACCGGACGGGCTCAAGTTCGGCTGGGCCTGTGTCATCCGATACAAGGGACAGGAGTTCTACCGCCATGCGAGTAGCTGCATCCTCCCCTACATGGTCGACCATCGGAATGTTGCGTCGGAACTGCAAGCAGTGGTTCACGGCCTTGACACGTGCCGGGTCATGGGCTATCCCGCCGTCACCGTGTTTTATGACTATACCGGCATCGCCGAGTGGGCAACCGGACGATGGCAAGCCAAGACTCGTTTGACCCAAGAATACGCCGCCTTCATCGCTGGGTGTCCGCTCACCATTACGTGGCGCAAGGTCCCGGCCCATTCCGGCATTCCCATGAACGACCTCGTGGATACGCTCGCCACAAGCGCCGCCAAAGCCTCCTTCGAGCGGTATCGTCCATCCACCAAGGATCCGCGCTCATGACCACGCATCGGACGTACACCTGCAATGTCTGCTGCGAGTCCATCCTGTCGCGCGAGGACGGCATCGGCCTGTACTTCAGCAGCCAGGACGAACAGGG
Source organism: uncultured bacterium (assembly GCA_965285945.1). Taxonomy (GTDB): domain Bacteria; phylum Nitrospirota; class Nitrospiria; order Nitrospirales; family Nitrospiraceae; genus Nitrospira_D. Next base: position 1,896 of record CBDIWP010000039.1, read on the forward strand.
CCGCTATCACGCCGACATCCGCTTTCACCGCCGGCCTCTGCACGAATGCGGAACCCACCTGTGCACGAAGTGTGTCACGGCCCTCCTCAGCCTCGTCCAGCGCACATCGCCGCTCCACGTGATCGCCTAATGTCTGACCGGGTCACGCCGGTAGTTTACTCCGCGCCATGATCCGGTTCGATCTCACCAAAGGAGATTCCTATGCGATGGTTTTGGAAAAGGTTCACCTGTCGCACCTATTCGTCATGACCGGATGGACGGGCACCCTGTACGGCTTTCTCGAGCAGTTTCACCGCAGTCACGCGTTGGCCGATCAGCTGAAAGTCCCTGTGGCGATGGGCCTCACCAGGGCCGTACGACGTGCTGGTACATCCAAGGACATATCATTTTCAGGTGGGCCTGGTCAGTGAACGCCAACCTCCCGCAGCTTACCCGCCCGCCTTCCCGGACTGATCGCCTTAATCGGCAACTACGGCGGCGGACCTGATTCCGACACGGATCTCCACGGGGAATCATCCATACGCAGATCGAGGCGGCGACACGTCAGACGGTGCTCGTCTTGAGCGATGCTAGCATAGCGGAGCTGTTGAATCTTTCCCGATGGCCACTGGCTCGTGATTCCCTGCACATCTTCGTCGTGCGAACTGCTGACCGAGGCCCCGTACTAACTCGGTTCCAAGATGAGGCATTCCGATGACACCATGGATCGAAGACCTGACTCCCTACGCCATCGCCGCGCTGGTGGTCGTCATTGCTGCGCCGCCGTTTCTGGCCCATCTCTGGAGCCTTCGTCGCCCTTCCCGTCTCAGGCCCTGTCGACCGAATCTCCGAATCCCTCGATCTGATCAACCCCATTCCACTCCCTGACGGACGGGCCCGCATGGCGGGCAGGGTGAGCATGCCGTGATCTCTCAATCAATTGAGACGGAGGTGCGCATGTCCAATGCCCTACGGTTTCCGACTCCGTTGAGTGTCGCCATTGCCGTGCTCGGTTGTGCGACCGAATCCTGCATGAGTGGTCGCGTCGATCGATACTCCGCTCATCGTCAGACCTTATACCTGACCGATCTTCGGACGCAGGCGACGGCCGTGCTGGTCATCGCCCGGGCGGCCACTGCCGCCAGTTCGTTTGAATTGATGCTTGGACACGTCACGACCAAGACCATGCGTCGTCACGTGCTCCGTGTGCTGCGAGCCTTCGTGCGCGAGACACCGGCTCCCCCTGATCACCGTTCTCACAACTCAGGCCGCGTAATTCGACCTGTCGTCATTCACCGACTCCCGCGGGAGTCCCATGTAGGAGGTTTTTCATGAGCGAGCCAAATCAACCGTCGACGGGTGCCAAGCCCTGGAACGACATCAACCGCGTTGAAGTCGCGGGCCGCATCGGCCTGAAGCCAGAAATTCAAATCACGAGCAAGAGCCCGGTCGTGCGGACCACGTTGTACGTCACGAACGAGTATGACGGGTCAAAGGGTCGCCAGAAGACGACGACCCGCATCCCAGTCATTCTCTATGGCGAGAAGGGCACCCAGTTCGCCGCCCAGGTCGGCGCCGGCGACGCCGTCAAGGTGAAAGGCCGGTTGCAGGAAAACAAGTGGACCGATGAGTCCAGTCAACAGAAGCGCAGCCGGCTCGAACTCGTTGGCTTCGCGTACGACATCCTGCGCAAGAAGGCGGCGTAAACCCATCTGCCCCGATGTACCGGGGGAGAATCTCCGCCGGTACATCGGACTGGCAGCATAGACATGAGCCGTACTGAGTCATTCGGGGCGGCTCATGCTGTGACACTCCTGAGACGGCAGGATACAGAATACCGTCCACCCTCTGGCACGCTGGGACGATCGCGTGCCGCTCCATCTTGGTCCGAAAGGTAGGCTAGAAGCAGCCATCCTCTAAGGAGTCGGGCCCATTCGGCGCTGCCGGCTGGTTCAATCCAGTGCCCCTGTGACTGAACGGTCTTGCCTGGTACGTCCAGGGAAAAGGGCAGCGAGGAGCTGATGGCGGAAATGACCCACGTCATTGACCGTCACCGAACGAGACCGGTGATGCCGTTTAGCGTAACAGCACATCGGACCTTTTGAAACCTAAGAAGCCTATGATCATCTCATGGTTCTCCCACTGTCCGCTCAGCTCGGTATTGTTGACCACGTTAGGAACGGCCGCCCTTCTCTACCACGTGCTCAAGTGGACCCGGATGCATCGAGGACGGCGACGGCGGCAACGGCCTCCCCAGCGCCTGGATCTCGCCAGCGCCCCCAGTCCTGTGCGGATCTCCCTCGACCGCTCACCTTTCCGTCCACTGTAATTGCCTCCCCTCCCAATCTCCCACGCTCCCTACGTCCCTTGCCGCGGACATCATGTCATGCCTGTGTGGTGAGGGAAGGTTCTCGTCAGTGTTCTGATCGCTTCACCGAGCTCGTGTGGACCACGACGGGGCGTACCGATCGTCTCCTTCTCTCACCCTTACGTTTCATGCACATTCCGACCCGCTGCGCGGGTAGTGTTTGCACGGGTGTCTTCCTACACGATTCACCAGGAGGTTGCGATGACGCCCCAACACATATGTTTTGCCCTCTGTTTGCTGGTGCTGCCGACGATTGTCTTGGCTGAGACCGGCGACATGCTCTCCGCCATTCCGCAACCTGCCCCTCGCCTGAAAGAATCGACGATTATCCAAGGCACGGGCTGGTCCGCCCCCGGCAATCGCAATCCAAGCTTGGCCTGTGAGCTCGCTGAAAACCGCGCGTTGCTCCAGCTCAAAAAGGGCATCACCGTCGCTCAGCAGAAGCGCTTGGTCACGCCGGAAGCATTCAGCCATGCGCTGCCCCTCGCCATCTACCGCACCTGGGATCCAGGGCGCGGCATCTGCACGATCAAGCTGCAGCTGGTGATCCCGGTGCAGTCCAAGGGCTCCGTGCCCATCGTGCACGGGCAGCAGTTCTAACTGGCCGCATCGGATAGACGCTGATACTGAACATGTCTGTGTCGGATGCCACATCCATCCGCACGGGGAGCGCTGCACTCTTGCGAGTCTCGCTCTTGTAGGTGAGGTCTGCGTTGAACGAGGCGGGCTGAGGGGCCCTGACGCTCGTCTCTTCCATTGTTGTCCGAGTTGGTCCGGAGGCCCGCCTGGCGGAGCAGGGCCATATCTAAGAGGGTGAGTACAGCTTGACGAACAGCAGGTTCGAGCCGAGTGGGCCCGACTGCGTATTCCGCTCCAATCAGCCACTCGTTCCACTCGAAATCAGCCACCTGTATTTCAGCGCTGATCATCGACTTGCAATTTCTTGAACTGGTCCTCTACACTTCACGCCTAGGCACGCTGTCAGCCCGTCCGCCTGTACACGCGAAAGCGTGATGGCAAATGACAGGTCCACTTTCTGCCTAGACGTCCTTTTTTATAACAGACTCTAGCGGCAACACCGGCACCGCATCCAA
>CBDIWP010000040.1:0-26972 GCA_965285945.1 uncultured bacterium
AAGGAAGCCGCCAAAAAGTACCCCGACATCGAAACCGGCGACGTGATTGTGGACAACTGCTGCATGCAGCTCGTGAAGAACCCGGCCCAGTTCGATTGCTTAGTGCTCCCCAATCTCTACGGCGACATTCTCACCGATCTTTGCGCCGGGCTTGTGGGCGGTCTTGGGTTCGCGCCAGGGGCCAACGTCGGTGACACCTGCGCGATTTTCGAAGCCGTGCACGGATCGGCGCCGAAATACGCCGGCATGAAGAAGGTCAATCCCTCGGCGGTGCTGGTCTCCGGCATCATGATGCTGCGATGGCTGCACGAGGGAGCCGCGGCCGATCGTATCGAGAAGGCCATGTTCGCCGTGCTCGAAGAGCGGAAACATGTGACCTATGACGTCGGTGGAACGGCGAAAACCGACGAATATGCTCAAGCCATTGTCGACAAGATGCATGCGACGCTGTGATGCACGAGAAGGAGAAGACCATGCCCACGCTGACTGACATTGCAAAGGCGACGAAGAAGACGCGCAAGATCGAATTGGTCGGTGTCGATTTATATCTGATCTCGGAAGACGGGATTCCGACATTCGAGGATGTCGGCCCCTTCCGCTGCGAATTCATCTCCAACCGGGGGACCAAGGTGTGGCCCGGGTTCGTCAGTCCGGATCTCCTCATGGTGAACTGGTATCGGTGCCGCTTCATGGCGACCCGGGAGGTCACCGACGCCGAAGTGAACACGTTTCTGGCTGAACTGACCAAGAGAGGGTGGTGGTGGTCTGCCGCCCAAAAACTCTGGACGTATGACGGTGAGCCGGGGTTCAGCAAGGCGTACTGAAGGGGGCATCGCCCGCGTTCTGGTGAACAGTGACGCGTGTCTCGCCAAGGCGAGACACGCGTCTGCAAGGGGAACCATATGGCACAGTTTCGAGATGACCGACGGCCGATACACGCGCCTCGGCAATCCGCTGCATTGAGGCCGTCTGAGGAGGGTGACACGAGCGAACCCCTTCCGGGGTCGCTTGAGGAATTCATCCTCGACCGTTTCCAGACCACGCTTGAGGATCCCCAGACTGGGCGCAAGCTGCGGTAAGGCTTAGCACGAGGTCTGTCCCATGCATAGCGATCGAAACATCGCGGACGCTGAATATCTCGTCATGCTGGCTGTGCTGGACTTCCAGACCGAGTTCTTGAAGTCTCACTACAACCATGCGCGGGTTCATATTCTCGAACAGCGCATTGAAGTCGTCTTGACGCGCAGCTCGCCGATTCCCGCGGAAGAGCAGTTGGCTCAATCCCCGGAAGGCCGGATGCTCCTCGAGCAAGTGCATGGGGCCCTCTTCAAGACGGGGGAGTCGTTGTTGCGGGACAAACTTGAAGCCTGCCTGGGCATGAAAACGCGCCACATCGTGTCACGGCTCGATCTGAGGTCCCGCACCAATACCATTATCATCCAGCTGGAAGAAGCCTTTCAGACTCGCTCCTCCGTGGGTGAATCTCATAATCTTAAGCCAATAGCACTTTACCGTTAATCATCTTAGCAGCACTGAGCGCCTCTTCGTAATGCTGGAGCGCACCTCGGAGATTTCCTGCCGGCCTCCTCGGTGATACGCAAGCCGCCACGCTGGAGCCCCGAGATTGGCCGCCACCGACAGCTGCTGCTTGGCATCCGGCCATCTCTCTGCGAGGTACAACGCGCCGGCATACACCTCCCGCAGTTCGGCGTCTTCCGGAGACGACTTGACCTGCTCGGCCAGGAAGCGCAACGCGAATGGAATATTCCCCCTCTTCCAGCGCAATCCGCCCTCGGAGCACCGGGGCCGGCGCATGCACTTTCTGCACGGTGAACAGCGCCTCAAGATACTGCTGGGCGCGCGCCAAGTGGCGTTCGTCGTAGGCAAGAATCGCCGAGGCCATGAGACCCGGCGCATAAAAGGTGCATCGGTAGGCCACGCACTCGATTTCACCAGGCGCTGGTGGATTTTACATTCACGTGTTGTCTAATGGCCTTGTCGATTGTCCGCACGGACCGGAGGATGACTGACGTCGAGACGGTCGTCGAGCACGTGCCCACGACATCTTTGACTCGCCGCCAATGTACAGTAGTACTGGACAAGTACGAGGTGGTCATTGAATAGACGAACGTCGTCTGATCGAGCGTCTCGCACATGTCCCAAGGTTCCCAATGGTCAAAGGACTCAAGGAGCCACCAGCAGGCCTGAACAGCAGGTCGGGGAAGCGATTCGTCGGCTCCGAGAAGGTCAGCGCCTGTCGGTGCGGACGCTGGCCAAGAAATGCGCAGTGTCCGCCAGCTTTTTCTCCCAGGTCGAACTCAATCAGGCCTCACCTCCCTTGCCTCCTTGGAACGCATTGCCAATGGACTGGGGGTCATACTAGGCGTGTTGTTCCAAGCCGGAGAGCCTGCAGTGCCCGCCTTCATCCGTGCCTCGGAACGCCCTCTGCTCCGCAGTGAGTGGTCGCGCTCGCTGATTGAATCGTAAGGGTTCGGGTGTCGGCGCCAAGATGGAGGTTCTGTTGATCACCATGCGCCCCGGTGGAAGCGGCGGGGGACGGACGCATTCACATGAGACGGACTTGCTTGGCATCGTGTTTGATGGAGAGCTCCGTCTCCAGTGGGGAGCGATCTCTCGCATACTCCGACGAGGAGACCCACCGCTGGGAAAACAGGGCCGACAAAAATGTGGAGTTTCTCACTATCTCCGCTCGCTAGAGAAGGCCGTGGTTGTTCGCATGTTCATGAAAGGACACTTGAGTGGTACAGCGCATTGAAATGGATCTCGCAGGGCCGGCCGCTCGCCATCGAAACCGGCCGGATGGCCAAACAAGCGAGCGGCGCCGTCCTTGCCTCGTATGAAAACACCCTGGTCTTGGCCACCGCAGTCGCCTCTCACATCGCCCAAGGCCGGCATCGACTTCCTGCCATTGACGGTGAATTATCAGGGGAAAGCCTATGCGGCCGGGGAAATTCACGACGGCTATCTCAAGCGGGAAGGTCAGATCGGAGTCGCCTTTGTTGGACAGGCGCTGGAAACCCCCTTGCGGCAGATTGCCGAAAACGCCGGACATTCGGGATCGGTGGTTGCAGGCCAAGTCTCCCAGGAGGACTTTGGAACGGGCTTTGATGCCGTGGCTGAGTCATTCGTCGACATCTTCGCTGCGGGGATCCTCGATCCGACGACAGTCAGTGCCCTCCTCCATGCCGGGCGCGGCAGGGTTGCTGCTCACGACCGACGTGATGGTGACCGATTCCCACGACGACTGCATCGAGGTTTCAGGATCCGAACGTTTACAGGTGTAACCATCTCTCAGAGAGGACCGTTGTGCGAATACTCGTGACAGGAGCAACTGGTTTTGTCGGCGCTCACGTCGCGCGTGTTCTCATGGAGCAAGGCCACGAGGTGTCGGCGCTCGTCCGGCCGACTAGCAAACTCAATGGGCTGCCGAGCCTGCGCCTCAAGCCCATTCTCGGGAGTCTGACCGATCGCGCTTCGCTCGAACGAGCGGTGCGGGATATCGATCTGCTTTTTCATGTGGCGGCCGACTACCGCTTTTGGGTGCCTGATCCATCCGCCATGCACGACGTCAACGTCGGCGGCACGGAGCATCTCTTGAAGCTTGCGTGGAACGCCGGTGTCGGGCGCATCGTATACACGTCGAGCACGGTGACGGTGCGAAGCTCGGTCGGCCATCTCGGCACCGAAAAAGATTTTCTGTTGCCCAGCGAGGCGCGCAGCGTCTACCAGCACACGAAGATTTTGGCGGAACAGGCTGCGTGGCGGCTGATAGAGGAAGGCGCACCGATTACGATCGTGAATCCATCGACACCGATCGGGTCATGGGACCATCGTCCCACGCCGACCGGCCGTCTGATTGTCGATTTTCTCAATGGTCGGCTCCCTGCATTCGTCAATGCCATCTTGAACTTTGTCCATGTCGGTGATGTGGCGCAGGGACATTGGTTGGCCGCCGTCAAAGGACGCGTAGGGGAACGCTACATCTTAGGTCATCACAATATGTCGCTCGGTGAATTCCTCGAGACTCTGGCTGGTATCAGTGGGAAACCTGGCCCGCGGATGAAAATCCCTTATGCCGTAGCCTACATGGCGGGAGTATTTGGAGAGGTGTCCGGCCGCCTGGCGGGCCGAGAGCCTCGCGCCGCACTCGACGGGGTCCGGATGGCCGGCCACCCCATGCAATACGACAGTAGAAAGGCGGTGGAAGAGCTTGGACTGCAGTGGACACCAGTGGAAGTCGCGATTAACGAGGCTGTGCAATGGTTTCGTCAGCATGGGTATGTCACCCAAGGAGGAGTGTGATGCGGATTGGATTGGTCGCCGAGGTCAAATGGGAAGTGCGGGAAGTGTGCCGGAAATTGAAACTCAAGTTACTGGACGCGCGGGACGAAGTGTGGGGGGCTGAGCTGAACGGTCATGTCATTCGGCTCTGCCTGTCGGGAATGGTCCCGTCCGTGGCGAAGGATCGGGTGGACCGGTTTCTGGACACGCACAAGTTGGACCTCATGATCTGTAGCGGCCTAGCCGGCGCCCTTCGGGCCGACATCAATATCGGCGACATCATCGTCCAATCCGCCGATCAGTCCTTAGTCAACATGGCGGAATCCGCGCTGAAAGCGCGCAGCATTCCATTTCATTCCGGTCCCCTGGTGACCGTAGCGAGCCCCGTCTTGACACCGGCGGCACGTCGGGATCTGGCGAAAACCAGCGGGGCCATTGCGGTGGACATGGAGAGCCAGACGATCGCGCGCCTCTGCCGTGAGCGAAACATCCCCTGTCTCGCGATGAAAGGCGTGTCCGATGGAATCGACGACGACTTGTCGCCGGTCCTCGGCGGGTTTGAGATCATCAAGATTCCGCGCATCGCCATGAGAGTGTTGTCACGGCCCACGACCTGGCCATTGGCGGCGCGCCTCGCCCGGCATAGTTATGTCGCAGCCAATCACCTGGGCCACGGCGTCTGGGCCACCATGAATCAACTGCGGTGAACAAGAGACGGCGTACCGATGAAGACCTTGACCGACCAACAACAGGACGACCTCCGGCAACAGCTCTTGGCGATGCGTGTAGCGCTGAAACAACGCTCTAACGCGTCCGTAGAAGAGACACGCTCGGTGAGTCTCGATCAGCCGATCGGCCGCCTGACGCGCATGGATGCCATGCAGCAGCAACAGATGGCCCTGGGCCAACAGCAACGCATCGGGCAGAAACTCCAACAGGTCGAAGCGGCGCTGCAGCGGCTGGACGAGAACCGATATGGGTGTTGTTTACGGTGCCTCAATGATATTCCGTATGACCGGCTGAGAGTACGGCCGACAACCACCCTGTGTCTTGAGTGCCAGGGTGACCTAGAGACCAAAACCACTAAGCGCTGACTCTCCCCGAGGCAGAATGTCTTCTTTTCTCGGGAGATCCTCTCAAGGGCGCTTGCTCCCGTTGGATGTGTGTTGGGCTCCGGAATGGGTGTTCTATGGCGGTCTACCTCTGCGCGGGTTCCCATCGCGATGGTGCTCCACGCACCCGCCACCACAGGAGAGAGTCGGGCCCTGATAGAGAGACGGATGGGAAGCGCACGAATGTCCACAACCAAAAATCCAAAGGGCTGCTGCTGGTGCCACACAACGATACGGCTGACCTATTCGGTTTGCGACGACTGCGATCGGTGCTTCTGCAGCCATCACGGCGTTCCGGCGTTGGGTCGCTGTGCCGTATGCCTAGAAGTGCAAGTCGCGGTCCAGAGAATCCACGGCAGATGGCACCTCCTGAATGACGGCCGGGTACCTGCCCCGAGGAGCAGCGCAAGGAGACCACCCCGCAAATGCAATGCGACTGAGGAGTGAACCGCTGATGACAAAGAGTGAATGCCACGATGGTATGCCGATGGCTCGGTGGCGAAATTGGCCCCCATGGATCCATAAAGGGCTCCGGCAGCTGTACCGGAACTTCGTCGTCCATGTGCTGATGCCGAGCGTGAATGGATACAGTGCCCGATGTTATGTGCAGTACCGTCCGGATTCCTATGGATCACGCGGGAACCAGATGGCCAGGTTACAGCAGCTGTGGGAGCGCGGCAGCCATGGCAACAACCGGGGAGACTACGCGCGTCTGTACTTTCTTCTCGCCAACATCCAGGCTCTCCAAGCGGCCGGCGTCCCCGGAGCCTTTGCCGAGCTGGGCGTATTCAAAGGGACCTCGGCGAAGATTCTGCATGAATCGGCCCCGGACCGCGACCTTTATCTCTTTGACACCTTCGAAGGATTCCCCGAAGTACATGCAGGCCAGGACCCTCTCAATGTCGCCAAGGGCGGGTATGCCTGTTCCCTGGACAATGTGCGTCATTTCGTGGGAACCAGCCCCAAGGTGAAGTATTGTAAAGGGATTTTTCCAGACACGGCAGACATGGTTCCACCAGGCACAGTGTTTGCGCTCGTTCACCTTGACTGCGACCTCTATATTCCGATGTGCGCGGCTTTGCGGTTTTTCTACCCCCGGATGATGCCCGGGGGAATCCTCATCATTCACGACTATTGGAGCGGGTGTTGGCCGGGGGTGGCTCAAGCCGTGGACGAATTCCTTGTCGATAAGCCTGAGGGACTCCTGCGCATTCCCGATAAGTCCGGCTCTGCTGCAATCGTTCGGCATCGTCGTCAGCGTCTGGAATGAACTTCTCTATCGCATCCTCCGGTAAGACGTCGGCAGCACAAAATCGTCGCAGCCTGCATCCCTTACTACGGCTATAGCGGCCTGCAGGTTCTGTTCTTCACATCAAGGAAATGTGCGCGGCAGATGGCCAGTATGAAGGGATATGTGACAGACAAGGTTGTCGGCTACTCACCATGTCACTCCCCATCGGGAACCTCGTGTGTCATATGGTGGCCACCGGCCAACACGTTTAGTCACCTCTAAAAGATAAAGCGCTCGACAATGTCTCGAATCAATCGACAAAGCGAAGTCCGCGGAAAATACTCAACGGGAAACGGAGAGTGAGCACCGTCACTTCAGCGGACTGGCGCGGATCTGGCCGACGCGCTGCATCACACCAACCTGATGAGCAGATGATAGGCGAGTGCGGAAATAAGTCCGGAAGCAGGAAGCGTGACGACCCACGCGAGGACCATGTCGCGCACGGTCATCCATCGAACGGCGCTGACGCCTTTCAACAATCCAATACCAATGATCGCCGAACTGCTAACGTGGGTCGTCGAGACCGGCAACCCCATCACGGCGGAGACCATCACCAGCAAGGATGTCGTGAAATTCGCAGATAATCCCTCACTGTGATCCATGCGTGTGACTTTCTCCGCAAGGACTTGAGTGAACGCCGACGACGCCAATGACGACCGCCAGGCTCCCGCGCAGCAAGAATGGGTCCATGTCCGTGCTCCCCCCTTTTACGATGTCGGCGCGCCGCAGTAGTGTTCCTTAGAATCCCCGCCATCAGGACCAAAAATATCCTGAGTATCTCGACACGGGCTATTCTCATCGTATCACCTCCCTCGGGAATCGGACGAGGCAGCTCCCCGCTGACAGGCTCCTCATTCTTCCTAGGCCACCTTCTCATGCTGCGCCAGTTCTCGAGCCTCCTGTAGAGCATCGGTAACGGGATGAGGGTGGACAGCGTAGAGGTGACGAGTCCACCGATCACGACCGTGGCCAGCGGTCGTTGCAGCTCGCCGCCTGGCCCTTGCGTGAGGCCCAGCGGGAGGGGACCCAAGAGGGACATCATGGCGGTCATGGTGACCGGGCGCACCCGCCACAAACAACCGGCCATGATAGCATCGTCACATGGACGTCCTGAGGGAGTTAATCAGGGTCACCATGACCGTGCCGTCTGTGACCGCAATCCCGAGCAGCGTGATGAAGCTCACGGAGGCGGGCACGCTGAGGTACTGTCCGTCATCTTCAAGGCCCAGTCGCCATTCCAAGAGTCCCAATGATCTAACATCTGGGGCTCTCGTTCTGGTCAGACTCTTCCCCCGTCGATTACCCCATTTGTCTCCTGATCCAACCTGCCAACACCAGATACAGGGCAACCACAAACAGCATGCCTCCTAGCACATACAGTCCCAGCCAGATGCCGCTTGGAGCAGCATGAATCATTCCTAGGAGAATGGTGAGCACAGCAAAGCCCACCACGTACCCCAGCGACAGCCAAAAGATCGTGGTCGGCAGCCGCTTCAGAAAGCCGTACCAGACGAGATGCTGCTCCGATCCAGGGGGAAGCTCAAACAATCGGCGCTGTTGCTGTTCAGTCTGTTTCATGGTCGGTCCTCCAATCCTGTTGGCAGATCAATGCGGGGCTGGTGAACCGTTGCTCCCTCTCCCCACCCCTATCACATCCCATTGATAAGAGTCACCGCGGTCCGACCCGACTCACGCTCGCCAACATCACTGTCACGCAGCGTTGAGCTACTCGATGTAGTTATTCGCCGGCACCTGAGGCCCGGTCCAGCGCCACCAACGTCTGGAAGAGGCCGCGGGTCAACTCAGCCATTGACCCATAGTCTAGCGTCTCGGGCCGATCCGTGTTTCGGTGATAATGCGGATTCCGGTAAAACGCCGTATCGGTCAGCATGACCGCTGGATAGCCTTGCTTCCAAAACGAACTATGATCGGAGAAATCGACGCCGGGAATCCACCAACGCCCGGTGAAGGTCTCGACCGGCAACGTCCCGTGCGCCTTCAGTGCGTCACGAACGCGGGTCTGCAATGGCTCTGACGCGGAGTTGCTGAAGACCGTGATGAAGTTACCCGTGGTCGAATACCGCCATCGGAGCCAAAAGAACGGGAACGACTGGCTCCCTTTGGCTTGCGAATAGCAGCCGACCATTTCCAGGCACAGCATCCCCTCGATCTGCTCCCCGCGTTCTTTCAAACCGCGGACGTAGACACGGCTCCCCATCTGCCGGCTCCGAAAAAACGGTGGCTCTTCCAGCGTGAACGCGACAAAGCGCACTGTTTTCCGAAACCGCGTCTCCGCGTGCAGGCGCGCCAACTCCAGCAGCACGGCGACGCCGCTGGCGTTATCGTCGGCGCCAGGTGTCCCTTCCACCGTGTCGTAATGGGCACCGACGATCAGGATACGGTCGGGCTCCAATGTGCCTCGTCGTTCCACAATGATGTTGCGACACGTCCGGCCCTTGACCTCGTACGGCTGGAACGTGACCGTATAGGCGAAAGAGTTAAACGAATGCGTCAGGAAGTCAGCAGCGGCCGAGAGGTTGGCGTCATCGCGATAGCTCCGCGGGCCGATGGTCCCGGCCAATGTCCGGACGATCGCTTCGAGCCGCTTAGGGAAATCGAATCCGGCAGGCGGCCGAAAGACTGTTCGAGCGCGGACATTAGTTCCACACGCCGCAGGGAATCGAACCCCAGATCGAGATCCAGGTGATCGCCCGGCACGATGCGGCGCTCCTTCTCCAGGAAGGGTTGAAACGCACGGACGATAACGCGCGCCACTGCAGTCTCCATGAGAGCCTGGTCTGCCTCAGCAAGCGGTTGAGCGGGTTCAGCCGCTTCGCCCGCGGTCTTGACCATGGCGGCCACCCGGTAGCGCTGAATTTTTTCCAGCCGCGTGCGCGGCAGCGGCGTCGTCACGATGGTCAGCCCGCTAATCCGTTTGTACGATGGCAAGGTCAAGCCGATCCTGGTCAGCTCGTCTTTCACCAGTGACGTATATCCACGATCCTGAGCGTTTTGACGTACTCAAAGTTCGGCACAACCACCGCGTGGAGCCCCTCCCCCCCTTTGCCGGCACGGACCGCGCCCACAATGCAGATCTCACCGATGGCGGGGCTGAGTTGGTAGTGGGCCTCGATCTCCTCCGGAACAATATTCTTGCCTCTCGCCGTGACGATCAGTTCCTTGGCGCGCCCGGTCAGAAACAGAGCGCCGTCCTGATCCAAGTACCCGAGATCGCCGGTGCAGAACCAGCCGTCGCGGATCGCATCGGCCGTGGCCTGCGGATTCGCGTCGTACCTTGCATTACGTTCGGACCTCTGACGGCCCACCTCCCCGACACCGGCGGCATCGGGCTTCACAACGCGCACCTCCACGCCGGGAATCGGCTCACCGACTGAGCCGAGTTTCGGTTTCGCCAACGGCGTGAAAGTCACCACAGGTGCAGTTTCCGTAAGGCCATAGCCCTCCAGCAACGTGAAGCCGAGGCAGAACAAGTCTCGAGCCACCTCCTTATCGAGCCGCGCCCCGCCGCTCACGAGCAGGCGCAATGACGGTCCGAACTGACGAGGCACAGTGGCAAACAGTAAGCGGCTGAGGTTCACCGTCGTATGCCGCCGCACGACTCCCGCGAAGGCCAGCAACAGCTGGGCCAACAGGCGAACCGGCATCGGGCGCCGGTTGATGCCTTCCAGAATTCTCCGGCGCACCATCGCAAAGACCTGCGGAACCCCGACCAGAAAGGTGATCCGCGCCTCCCGCATACACTCGAGCAGCGCTGGTCCTTTGAGGCTCGGCAGGAACGTGATCTGGGCACCGAGCAGCAGCGGAACCAGGCCTGTGACCATGAAGGAATACGCATGATGAAGCGGCAGAATGGCCAGGAACCGATCTTCAGCGCTGCCCACCCCTGACTGGGCCAAGGCCTTGGCATTGGGCAAGAGGTTGCGATGGTTCAGGCGGACACCCTTGGGTTCGCCGGTTGTGCCTGAGGTGTAGAGAAGCGAGGCAACTCGGGCGAGAGCGTCGGCTTTCCTATGCTTCCGGCCAGGCCTGCTCGGACCCATTCGTCAAGAACGCAGCAGTCTGAATCGTGAAGGGGATCGAACGCGACGACGGTGATCGGCAATCCCACATTCTTCAGTAACGGCCAAGTTGTCGCGCTGACAAAGGCCAACCGGGCGCCAGACCGCGCCAGAAGCCTGGCGAGATCTCCGCTACTCAGTTGAATGTCGAGAGGAACCGCCGTGCCGCCCCCAGCCACAATCCCGAGATACGCGATCATCCATTCGGGCCGGTTCTCCGCGACGATGGCGACGCGGCCTCCCCTGCGGAGGTCGTGCCCCACCAAGGCGACCGCAAGACCCTCGGCCTGTTCGACGAGCTCCTGATAGGTGCATTGCCGATAGGCGTGTCCTTGTTTGATTTGCATCGCGACCCTCTCGGGCGCGCGGCGGGCAACAGCGAAGACGGCTTCTGGGAGGGCGTCAGGAAGATCACTGGGTGTGTGCATACGCATCGTCCTCCGCCGACTACCTGTCGCGCTTCTCGAACCATTGATAGAGGGCGGGCAACACGATCAACGTGAGCAGTGTCGAACTCACCAGCCCGCCGATCACGACGACCGCCAGCGGCCGTTGGACCTCCGAGCCGATGCCCTGTGCCAACGCCAGGGGTGCCAACCCCATCAACGTCGTCAGCGTCGTCATCATAACCGGACGCAGGCGCTGGAGACACCCTTGCCGGATCGCGTCTTCACTGGTGAACCCCGCCTGTCGCATCCCGTTGATGGTGGAAACCAGGACGATCCCGTTTTCGACCGCGACGCCGAACAGCGCGATAAACCCGACCGCTGACGGGACACTCAGGTATTGCCCCGTCAGCCACAACCCGAACACGCCGCCGATCAGGGCAAAGGGCAGGTTCGCTACGATCAGCGCCGCCGAGCGCACAGAGTTGAAGGCAATTACCAGCAACAGCCCGATTATGCCGATCGTGACCGGCACGACGATCCGGAGGCGCGCCATCGCGCGTTCCATCTGTTCGAATGCACCGCCCCAGGTGATGGTGTATCCGGAAAGCAACTGGAGACGCTCCGCGAGCTTGCGCTGTCCCTCTTCAACGATGCTGCCAGGATCGCGGCCCACTACGTTGAAGCCGATGAAGATCCGCCGGCGCACGTGTTCGCGGCTGATCCGCGCCGGGCCCTCGCGCATCTCCACCTTCGCTAACTCGCTGAGCGGAATCGGCGCCCCGGCGGCCGAGTTGACCCAAATCTCGCCGATCTGGCGGACCGTGCTCCGGTGCTCTTCGGGAAACCGCAGAATGAGCTCGAATCGGCGTTCGTTCTCATAGACCGTCGTCGCGGGCTTACCGCCGATCGCGGTTTCAATGATCGCGCGAATGTCCGCCACATTGATCCCGAAGCGCGCGATCTTGTGGCGATCGATATCGACGGTGAGGTATGGTTGCCCCGCGATCTGCTCCACTCTGAGATCCTTCACCCCTTCGACCGTTCTCATGATGGCGGCGATCTGATCCGCCCGTTCCTTCAAGACATCCAGATCGTCTCCGAACAGCTTGATGGCGAACTCCGTCCTGACTCCCGAGATCAACTCGTCCACCCGCTGCTGGATGGGCTGGCTCATCATAAAAGACATCCCGGGAATATCGGCAAGCCGTCGGCGCATCGTATCGACCAGCTCGGCTTTGGTCCGAGCGGTCGTCCAGGTGTCCCGCGGGTGCAGCAGGACGACCGGATCGCTTTCATTGGCCTCTTGCGGTTCATTCCCGATCTCCGACCGGCCGATCTTGCCGACCGCGAGTCGGACCTCTGGAAATTCCCGCAGGGCCCGTAAGGCCCGCTTTTCCAGTTCGATAGATTCAGGGAGCGACACCCGTGGCAGCCGGATGATCAGCGGCGTCAGCGCGCCTTCCTCCAGCACGGGTACGAACTCTCGACCCAGGTAGGGCACAAACACCAGCGCCACACCCAGCAGAAGGAGGGCGCCGGCCAGCACCAGCTGCCGATGGGTGAGCGTCCATCGGAGCAGCGGCTCATACGCCGTCTTCGCCCACCGTATCAGAAGCGTCTCCCGTTGCTCCCCGCCGGTGAGTCCCAGGGCGCAAAGGACCGGCGTGACCGACAGAGACAGCGCCAGCGACACCAGCAGGGCGATCATGACCGTGTAGGCCAAGGGCGCGAACAGCTTGCCTTCCATGCCTTCCAAGGTCACCAGCGGAAGAAACACCACGATAATGATGAGCAATGCGAAGGCGATCGGGCGCGCCACCTCCTTCGAGGCCTGTAATACCAAATCCCAACGCGTCGTCGGGGAGGAACCCGGCTCGGAGAGATGGCGGTATACGTTCTCCACAACCACGATCGAGGCGTCGACGACCATGCCGATGGCGATCGCCAACCCGCCCAGCGACATGAGATTGGCCGAGAGGCCGACGTCCTGCATGATCCGAAACGTGAACAGCGGCGTAAGGATCAGAGTCGCCGTCACGATAAGCGCGCTGCGAACATTGCCGATCGTGGCGAAGAGGACCAGCCCTACCAGGAGAATCCCCGCCAGCAGGGCCTGGCGGACCGTATCCAGGGCCGCCGTCACCAATTCGGACCGGTCGTAGAAGGGAACTAGTTTCAGCCCTCCCGGTAAGATGCCGCCGCGATGGATCTGTTCCACCTTGGCCTTGACGGCCTCAACGACCTGTCGTGCGTTGGCCCCGCGGAGCATGAGGACGATGCCGGCCACGACTTCCCGCTCGCCGTTGAGGACAGCGGCGCCCTGGCGGATCGCGTTGCTGATACGCACCTCGCCCAGGTTGCGCACATACACGGGCGTGCCGCCGGCCTCCTTCACCACGATATCCTCGATATCCGTGACGCTCCGCAGCAACCCCAGTCCCCGCACGATCGCCCGTTCGCCGTGTCGATCCACGACATTGCCGCCGGCGTTGGCATTGTTCTGCGCGACCGCCTCGAACACCTGGTCGAGCGTCACGTTGTACTTCCGCAGCTTGGCCGGCTCGACAAGCACCTGATACTGCTTGACGAACCCACCCAGCGCATTCACATCGATAACGCCGGGAACCGTCTTAATAAGCGGCCGAAGCACCCAATCTTGCAGGACCCGCTGCTCCGTCAGCGCGACTTCAAGCGCTTCGGGATTCTTCGTGTTCACCGACGGACTGTCCAAGTAGTACTGATAGATTTCACCGAGGCCGGTTGTCACCGGCGCCATGACCGGCTCGACGCCAGGCGGCAACATCGCTTTCGCTTCGAGCAGGCGCTCGAGGACGAGTTGGCGGGCGCGTAAGAGGTCCACATGATCTTTGAACACCACCGTGATCTGGGAGAGAGCGAATTTCGACAGCGAGCGGATTTCGGTGAGGTCGGGCAAGCCGGTCATCTGCAGCTCGAGCGGAATGGTGACGAACCGCTCGACCTCGATCGGAGACAGGCCCGGCCCGTCGGTCAAGATCTGCACCTGGATGTTGGTCACATCCGGGAACGCGTCGATCGGCAACTCCCGGAACGCCACCAAACCGGCCGCGGCCAAGAGACCGGCCAGGATCAGGATGAGCGGCCACCGTCGGAGCGACAAGGCGATCAAGGCGTCGATCATTGCACGGGCTCGATTTGAGATTTTTCGAATTCGGACTTGAGCACGAAGGTGCCGGCGGTGACGATCAGTTCGCCCTCGCGCAGACCGCTCAGCACCGCGACGACCTGGTCGGTTTCCGGACCGAGGACGACCGGGCGCTTCTCGAACCTCCCCCCGTCCAGTTGCACGAATACATAAGAAGACTCAGGACTCCGTTGCACCGCCGCGACCGGCACCATCACGGCCTCCGGTTCAGGCTCCGCATAGACACGCACCGAGGCAAACATCTCCGGCTTCAGCAGCTTCCTTGGATTAGGGACCGTGATACGCACTCGCATGGTGCGCGTCGCAGAATCCAAGACATCTCCCACGTAAGTGATCGTGCCGGGAAAGACCCAGCCCGGATACGCCGTTGCCCGCACCTCGACAGACTGCTCACTATGGATGTACTGCACGTCTTTTTCCGGCACCTTGCCGACGACCCAGACCTCCGAGAGATCGGCCACCGTGAAGATTTTCTGCGCCATCTCCACGACTTCGCCGGGCGTGAGATCGCGCATGATCACCCGGCCGTTAATCGGCGCGCGGATCGGCACATCGGAGCGGATTGTGTGCTCGCGGTCCAGGCGCTCGATCTCTCCCGCCGGTGCACCCAGCAACTCCAGCCGATGCGTTGTTTCCCGCAGGTCGGCGCGAGCCGTCTTCATCGCGGCTTCCCGTCGCTTCAAGTCGGCAAGGCTCACCACCAGCTCCTCGTGCAGCTTGAGGGCCCGCTCATAGGCCAATGCGGCCTCGTGCGATTGGGCTGCGGCCTTCAAATACGCCGCTTGAGCCAGGCCGAGGTCGTTACTGTGCAGCAACGCCAAGAGCGCCCCTTTTTTCACGTCCTGCCCAAAGTCCGCATAGACCTCCACCACTCGCCCACGGACTAACGTCGTGACCTCGGCCAACTCGTTCTCATTCGGTTGGACCGTGGCGGGAAAATCCCTATGGAGCCGGAACTCGCCGCGGGCGACCGGAGCAACCTCGATGCCCGTATTGGTCAGCGTCTCGGGTTTGAGCGCCACGATAGACGGAGACGTCGGGGGAGCTGTACTGCCCGCCGTCTCTGCCGGCTCATCGCGCTCCCGGGTGCCGTTGAGGAAACTGAGCGAGGCCAGCACGAACACCCCGAGCCCCACCATGAGCGCCCAGCGCGCAAACCGCTTCGCGTTTGTCATAGAGAACTTTTCCATCTCGATCTCCGGCACATGAGCCGACCGACCCCGATCCTGCGCGGAGCTGGATTGTGTCGTGATCGCCGCGCCAGGGCTCGCCGGATTCATGCGCACGTTGACCATCGCTGCTTGACCACGAGAACCGAACAGGGGGCATGGCGCGCCACTCGACGCGACACACTGCCGAGGAACACGCCCTTCAAACCCGTCATGCCCCGCGATCCGAGGATCACCAGGTCTAGCATGTGTTCATGTTGCGGCTCGGATGATTTCCTCTGTGGGATGGCCTTCGACCAGCACAGGATGGATCGTCAGGCACCGTCGCCCCCTTGTGCCCATGACAATCAGATCACACACGCGCCGTCTCGCCTCTGCGAAAATCGCTTCGGCAATGATCCCTTCTCCAACCCCCATCTCGACTGCAACGCCCTAGTGCCGAAGCTCGATACAGATCTCGGCCAATGGCAACGTCGCCTGATCTTGCCGGTGTCGCCCGAGGGCCGGAGCGCCCACGTCCCCTTCACGTCCGGGCAACCACGGCTCCATGACATGAAACACAGTAAGCAGAGCTCCAAACTGCGTCGCGAGCGACGCCGCATAGTCGAGTGCATCGACGGAACATAATGAAAAGTCCACCGGAACCAGAATATGCCCCACCGTCGAGAGAGCGTGCGGGCGGGACGGCGCCGGATGCAGGGTCAACACCGGGCACCGTGCGCCTTGCACCACACGCTTGACGGTGCTGCCCAATAAGATTTCGGTCAGGTCAGTGCGCCCGTATGCCCCCACATCACGAGGTCCACGTCTAACTCTTCCGCAGTCAGGCTGATTTGGCGACTCGGAATGCCGAGTCGCTGGCGCCACCTCGCGGTCAGCACCGCTGCAGGACAGGTTGTCCCAGGAACGTGGCGTAGTCGAGAGCCTGCTCTGCGCTTCCCGGACAAATCGGTGGCCAGCAAGATCCGCTTGATCGGCAGCTGTCTCATGGATCGTCACCTCTGTAATGGACCAGGAGGACCTGAGAGATGTGACGGCTGCTGCGCGCCAGGTGTCCTGACTCATTGACTCTCGTGTTGGCTCACCCGCGCGATCAGATGGTTTACTCCACAATACCCCACCGCGCCGGTGACCGCTGCGAGCAATCCAATCGTCTCCGCGACTTCTTCAACCCTAAACGGAATAGGCAGCGTGATTCCGAGGACCATCAGGATGAGTCCGCCAATGACCCTGATCCATCGTTCCACGATTCCGCATCACGAATCATGATCTTCGCCTTCGGCCGCATGCATGTATGACCACAGGTCGACCGTCTCGTTGAATATGCCGCGTTAAGTCGGGACCGTCCGAATGCGAAAGCGAGAGACACTTCACGAGATACAAACGACGATCTCTGGTTACTCGCGGGCTTCGTGGATCTCTTCCATCACGATCGCCTCCGCATTGAACCAGTCTTCGAGATCATGGCCCTCGCGGTAGCCGCGTTGCTCCCACAGTTCGCAGGCTTTCTTCGCAATCCGTTCCCACATGCCGTTGGGCAGCTCGATCGCTTGCTGCATGACCTCTTCGGCGAGCGTCGCATGGGTCTGTGACGCGCCACGCTTCTTCGCCGCCGCCTTCGGATCCATCGAGTCCTTGGTTGCTTTCATCTTCACCATCATGTCGTCGCCTCCTCAGGTTTGTGATCATGTGACACGGCCAGAATCCACAGCCTCCCTTCTTCTGTCGAAAGACCAAGACCGCACAAGGGGCATACAGCACGACGCTGTCGGACACGCTTCCCATGAGATACCGTGTGTCGCCGGTCGACCCGCGAGACCCACCACAATCATATCAGCCTGTACCGTCTCAACCAGCTTCAGCAGTTCATGGCTCGTGTGACCGGCGACCACCACGCCGCTGGTCAGACAGCCGTGGGCGCGGATCTTCTCCACCACGCGGGTCACGCTCTTCCGTGTTTCTTCCTCCACCTGCCCATGAATCTGTTGGAGCCGTGCCGCGTGGTCCTCCGTCAACGGCACCTGCCCATAAGGCAGTGGGGGTATCACCGACACAACGGTGACCCGCGTGCCGTCAGGCAACGAGAGCCGCAGCAGAAACTCAGCGGCGGCCTCCGCCTCCTGGGAGCCGTCCACACCGAGCACGACATGCCGCAACGCCGCGATCGACTGCTTTGACCGCGAGCACCGGACAGGACGCATACAAGACGATCCGTCGCGATACGCTCCCTAACTGAGACTGTTGGATAGCTGAGCGTCCATGGGCCCCGACCACGACCAGATTGACGCGGCGCCGATTGGCGGCCAGGAGAATAGTCTCGGCCGGGCGACAATGGAGCAATTCGGAGTGCACAGCCTTCCAATCCGGCGACACCACCTCCGCTTTGCGCTCTCAAGCACCGTTTCCCCGCGATCCTCCGGTAGTTCCAGTGCGGCCAACCCTGTGGGATAGGGCACTCCGAATTCGGACACATAGAGCATCGTAAGAGACGAGGCGGTGCGAATGCGGAAGCGCTGGAGAGTTCGAGCGCCATGCGGGACGCGGGGGACCCATCCGTGGCGCACAACACATGGAGTGCAGGATCTGTCTTCATAGGCTCTTACGCCTTTCGCCGAGCGAGAGGCCGTCACACGCATGGATCCAACCGCTGATCGCGGTCGGCGGGACCCGCCGACCGCGCCAATCTGACGCGGTAGATTCCCGGTTTCTCTTGGCTGAGTAGGACCCGTCCCTCTCGGCTCAGCCGGTCCACTTCGGAGAAAATCTGGTTCCAAGAGAGCTCTGGGTAGGTCGCGATCAACTGCTCGAAGAAACAACCCGTTCCTTGATCCCCTACCAACGCTTCCATGATTAATTCCGCCGTCGCCGCTTTCCTTGCCATGGCATGCCCTCCTGTCGCGGCCTCCGAATGACCCGGTAGCAAAGATGCTGCAGATTGGATGCCACAAGATCGAGATGCTCACCCCCTCGCCTCATGGATGAACCATCACTCACTGCCACAACGAAAGTGGGCGAATCAGCGGTCGTAGCTCCTGAACCTCTCTGAGGAACTCTGACACAGAATCACGTGCGGGCCTGTCGCAGATCGCCACATGTTTCCCAGCCGACTGGTCGCCAGTAAAACCCGGGCGTCCATTGCAAAACACTGTGTGCAGCGCCTGTTGGTATGCGAGGTCCAACTTCTGATGATCTTCGCGGGCAAGGCGGGCGACAGTCGGTAGACGTTCGGTAAGGGTGCTCTCCAACATGAGGGAGAACATGGCCATGGAAACGAATAAGGAACAGTAGACGGCCCTCCGCGCGTGGCCTATGTGGGATTTCAGCTGGCCGACGGACGACTCATCGGACCACGCGATATGTTCGACGATCCGTCATACGACGAAGCGCGGGGGGATGTGAATCGGGTGGCAGATGTGATGCGCATGCATGGCCCCTTCGAGCCGCACCGGTTGCCTCTTGAGGAGATGGAGTATACAACCATGCCGCAGATCATGAAGAAGTTGGAAGACCGCTGGGCAAAGGTATAAAGAAAACGAAAGGAACGGTTGGCGTCGTAGCGAACGACCGTCGGCATCTGAGTGGGCAGTGGGCCGGTTCCCGCCATCAACAGCGTGATCAGCGCGGTGACTCACGCGCAAATCCGACGAAGAACGCGGAGCATCTCGGCAACATCCTCTCCTCATTATCGCGGCTCGGTATCACCCGGCTGGTGGCCATCGTGGTCGGCCATGCCATGGGTACCCGCATGACCACAGATGTGATGAGCCGTGCCCTGGTGGCGGTGGTCGGCGCGACGCGCTTATGACCGGAGCTAGTTCGACATTCGAAGCACGGCTGAAGCAATTCGCCATACGCGCCTCGATATCGCGCCGGGACAATTGCTACGACAATGCGCCGATGGAACGCTTTTGGGGGACACTGAAGAATGAACTCGTACATCACCAACGCTCTGCGACCCGGGAGCAGGCTCAACGAGAGATCACGGAGTACATCGAGATTATCGACAACTTCCAGCGACGGTATTCGTGCTCAGGAATCTCTCGGCTGGGTGTTTGCCCAACAGTGGGCCCGCCAGCAGCCGACGGCATGAGACTGCCACTCATGGCGTCCACTGACGACCGACCTCACTCATCACCTTGCCCCAAGAGATGAAACATCACCCACTGCCACAAGAAGATTTGCGCCTCGCCAGTGCCTCCCATCGTTCTTGGGACACGGCCTTCACCAGCGTCACGAGGCCCTCGAGTCGTCCGTTCTGCGAGACCAGAAAACATCGCCGGCCTGTCCGTTGAATATGCTCTTGTACCAAAGTCAGCCGCCCAACGCAGCGACATGCTCGAATTGATCTCCGGCAAGATCAGCAATCACCCCGAATCCCACGGCGAGCAAGGCGCTGGCGATCGGTCCGGCAATCGCGATCTCGACCTCGGTGAGCGGGCGGTCAGGCTCCCGTCCGATTTGCGCCACGCCGCCGAACACGAAGAGCGTGATCGAGTGTACCGGAATGCCGTTGGCCAGTGCCACGAAACTGTGGGCCAATTCGTGGAGGAGAATCGAGGCGAAGAACAGCAGACTGGTAGCAATCGCCACGGTGTAGTGCTCGACCGATGTCCAGTGGGAATGCTCCGAGGCGAAGCGCGTCGTCAGGGAAAAGGTGATCAGGAAGAAGATGATGAACCAGGAATAGTGGAAGCCGACGTCGATGCCTCGAATCGTCGTGAGTTTGACCGATTGTCCGATCATGCATGACCTCCGGCTGACAGGGGTTGAAACACCGCCACTCCATCCCGTGACTCATCCGACAGGAACATCCAAGAGATGAACCTCGCCTTGCACGTCCGGATGCATATCGCATCGGAAGGTCATCTTGCCTTGCCGTTCCGGCGTCAGTCGAATCACGAGAGTGTTGCCGGGATCGAGATGCACCCCTTCGATGCCTTTCCCAAACACTTCGATGCCTTCGCCCTCAACGCGCACCGAGAGCGCGGCAAACATCGGCGAGACGAAACTGTGCCGGACAGGGTCTTCGTTGCCGAAGATCAGCAAAGTCGGCACCCCAGCAAGAATCGGCGTAGTCCTGGTGCGCACATAGACCGAATCGCGAATGGCGATCTTGATCCGCTGCTCTTGCACCGATGTCGCTTCCTGCACAGCCCCGGCATTGCGCCAATCCACAGCACGGCGACCAATATCGACCCACGCGCGGCACCCCTATGGGCATGATGAACACTCAGCCGTTCATGGGTCCCCATATCAGACCTCCTTCTAATCGCGCAGAGATACGTACAGAGGAAGAATCTATCACCGGTCTTTCTTCTTCCTGCCTTTCATCAGCACAATCACGCCGACGACGCCAATGACGACCGCCAGGCTTCCGAACAGCAAGAATGGGTCCATGTCCGTGCTCCCCCCTTGTACGATGTCGGCGCGCCGCAGTAGTGTTCCTTAGAATCCGGCGATAATCCATCGCCCTGAGCTTGCCGAAGGGCGCGGATTTCATGTGGGTCTGTTCATGCGGTTCGACCGGAATTGAGCACGGCGCTCCATCACACAACCTCATGCAGCGTTTCGATGGTCATACGCGCTCCTCCTTGTCGATGCGGTCGACCGCATGCGGCGCTTCCATTGCAACCGTAACCAGGTCTCCGTTTCCACAACGACGTAGACGGTCACGGCCGCCGCCAGGACCAAACCCCAGGCGGGCCCGTCGATCGGAGCCGTGTGAAACAGCCGATTCATGGCCGGGACGTACGTCAATAGAAGTTGCAAGGCGGTCATGGTGGCCACGCCGCGCCAGATCCAGGGATTGCTGAACACGCCGATATGGAACATGGTGCGCTCCAGAGACCGACAGTTGAGCAGGTAGAACAGCTCCACCATGACGAAGACGTTCACGGCCGCCGTGCGGGCCTCGGCAATCGACTCGGTCCGCTCCAGTTCCCAGAGAAACACGCCGTAGGCGCCGACCAACATCAAAAGCGATACCATGACGATCCGTTCGATCAGCACTCCCGTCAGGATCGGCTGGCCGGGGTCACGGGGAGGCCGCGCCATGATTCCCGGCTCCTTCGGCTCGAAGGCCAGCATGAGTCCCAGGGCGATCGCCGTCGTCATATTGATCCACAAAATCTGCACAGGCAGAATCGGGAGCACCGTTCCGAGTGCGATCGCCGTCAGGAGCACCAATCCTTCGCCCATGCTAGTCGGCAAGGTCCAGACGATGAACTTCGTCAGGTTGTCGAAGACGCAGCGGCCCTCTTCGACCGCCGCTTCGATCGAGGCGAAGTTGTCGTCGGTCAGCACCATGTCGGCCGCATCCTTCGCCACTTCGGTTCCTCCGCGGCCCATCGCCACGCCGATATCCGCCTGTTTGAGGGCGGGCGCATCGTTCACGCCGTCGCCGGTCATCGCCACGATATGGTGCCTCGCCTGCAAGGCCTCCACCAACCGCAGCTTTTGCTCGGGAGAGACCCGCGCGAAGACCGCCGTGCGATCGGCCGCCTCCGCGAGCTGGTTCAGGGCGGTGGCCGCCAGGTCCTGCCCGGTCATGGCGATCAATTCCCCGGTCTCCTCCTGCCTCCGTCCGTCCAAGCCAATCTGCGCGGCAATGGCGCGTGCCGTGAGGGCGTGGTCGCCGGTGATCATTTTCACCGAGATCCCGGCGTTCTGACAGGCACGCACCGCTGCGACGGCCTCCGGCCTCGGGGGATCCATCATGGCCTGCAGGCCCAGAAAGGTGAGCCCACCTTCCACGTCCCGGTCCGCCAGCATCTCCCCTCCGGCCGGAAGGGACTTGCGCGCGATCGCCAACACCCGCAGTCCCTGTCCGGCAAACGTCTCGACGCGGTCGAGAACCGCCTGAGCATCGAACGTCTGTTCCATTCCGTCTGAGGCAAGCATCCGGTCGCAGAGGCGGACTGTCTTCTCGACCGCGCCTTTCAGATAGATCACGGAGTCGCTGCCCGACTCAGTCCGGTGTAACGTCGCCATAAACTGCCGTTCCGATTCAAACGGAATGGCATCCACTCGAAAGCAGTCGGTCGCCAGGCGATCGGGATCCAGGCCGCCCTTGCGCGCGGCCACCAGCAAGGCGCCCTCGGTCGGATCTCCGATGATCGCCCATCGGCCGTCACGCTGCACCAGTTGCGCGTCATTGCAGAGCCCGCCCGCCAGCAGGCACTCCCGCAAGGCCGGATGGTGCGCCGGATCAACGGCCTGACCGTCCCGTCGGATAGCGCCGGTCGGGTCATAGCCCGTGCCTTCGACATCGAACGCCACGCCGCCAGCCAGCAGGGCCTGCACCGTCATCTCGTTCTTCGTCAGCGTGCCCGTCTTGTCCGAGCAAATGACCGTGGTACTGCCCAGCGTTTCCACCGCCGGAAGCTTGCGGATGATGGCATGCCGCTGCGCCATCCGGCTGACGCCGATCGCGAGCGTAATGGTTACCGCCGCAGGCAGCCCTTCAGGGATCGCCGCCACTGCGAGGGCGACCGCCGCCATGAAAACCTCCCTGCCCGTCTGCCCACGCCACAGGCCAAGAGCAAACGTCACCGCCGCGAGCCCCAGAATCGCCACGGTCAGGACTTTGCTGAAGGAGGTGAGTTGCTTCGTGAGAGGGGTCGCAATCTCCGTCGCCTCGCCGATCAACTGGTGAATGCGGCCGAGTTCCGTAGTGACGCCGGTGCCGACGACCACGCCCGTCCCTTGCCCATAGATGACCAGCGCACCGGAAAAGCCCATGTTCTTGCGGTCAGCGACGACGGTCTCGGGCGCCAGCACCTGATCCGCCTTTTCCACCGGCACGGATTCTCCGGTCAGCGCGGATTCGTCCACCCGTAACTCACGGACTCTCGTCAGGCGGAGGTCGGCGGGGATTTTGACGCCGGATTCCAGCAGCACCACGTCACCGGGCACGATGTCCTCGGATGGCACCCCCATCGTCCGCCCGTCCCGCCGAACTCTGGCCTCCGTCTTCATCATGGACGCGAGCGCGTCCAACGCCGCCTCGGCGCGCGACTCTTGAATGAATCCGACGACGGCATTCACCAGCACGACGCCGAAGATCACGCCCGCATCGACCCATTCAGCCAGCAGCGCCGTAATGACGGTCGCGGCCAGCAGGACATAGATAAGCGGATGATGAAACTGAAGCAGAAATCGGAGCAGGGGGCCGTGACGCCGGAACTTCGGCAGCACATTGCGCCCAAATCGTTCCAGCCGTCGAGCCGCTTCATCAGAGGTGAGGCCTTTGGCCATATCGGACTCCAGGAGAACCACCACCTCGTGAGCCGGGAGATGGTGGTGGCCGACGACCCCGCCTTGAGACGGCACTGCATGCTCACGCACATCGTTCCCCATACATCCTCTCTGTGTGTTTTCATGAACCGGCCATTCCTCGTGCATCGAGGATGATCGCCGCCGATCACCGGTTATTCAAGCGTAGCCGCCTGCCTCGAAACCTTGGCGGAGCCGGAAAATGAGATCTGAGCCTAGCAACCAGCCGCGAATCGTTAGTCTCCGGCACCGGGCTTCGTCGGCCCACCGGCGGTTGTCCGCCGGTCCGGGAGATCTTTGGGCACGCTTATACCACCTCGATATGTTCGTCGCCGGAAGCCGCGGAAGACTCGGCGACCGCCGGGCCCGGACGCCGGGTCTCGATCATCGACCGGAGCCGCATGGCCGACGGCTGATCCGCAAAGGCCAGCAGCGAATCGTTCGGTTCCAGCACCGTGCCGCCGTCCGGAACGAAACAGCGCCCCTTCCGGCCCATCAGGATGATGAACGCCCCCTTGGGAAGCCCGAGATCGAGAAGCCGGCGGCCGACGGCCGTCGAGTAGCCGGGAATGCGCACTTCGACGAGCCCGCTCTTGAGATTGCTGGGAGCGTCCCATACGGGAGAGGCATCGAGACGAAGGTGCGCCGGTTCATCCAGGCGCAGCCAGCGGGCCACCAGCGGAATGGAGGTGCCCTGCAACAGTACGGAAGTCAGCACGATGAAGAACACAAGGTTGAAAATCGTCGTGGCCTGGGGGATCCCGGCCAGCAGCGGAAAGGTGGCCAGGATAATCGGCACGGCCCCCCGCAATCCCACCCAGGCCACCATCGTCTTCTCCCTCAGATTGAGGCGGCTGAACGAGAGGGTCACGAAGACGGCCAGGGGGCGGGCAAACACCATGAGGAACAGCGCCAAGAATAATCCCGTTCCGGCGATGGGGACGAGCTGTGCGGGAAACACCTGCAATCCCAGCGCGAGAAACATGGTGATCTGCATGAGCCACGCCAGTCCATCATGAAACCGCGTGAGGCTGCGCTTATGGATGAAGTCGCTGTTGCCCATCATGAGTCCGGCAATATAGACCGCCAGGAAGCCGTTGCCGCCCAGCCAGGTGCTGCCGCTGTACGTCAGCAGGACGAGCGACAGCGTCAACACCGGATAGAGCCCCTCATATTCGAGCCGCAAGCGATTGACCAACAGCACGATTAACTTCCCGATGCCGAAGCCGATCGCCGCGCCTAGCGTCATTTGGCGCACGAACATCGGAATGAGGTCGATCGGCGAACCGGTGCCTGTGATCAGGGTGATCATGCCCAGGGTGAGGAAGACCGCCATCGGGTCATTGCTGCCGGACTCCAACTCGAGCAGCGGTTTCAACGGGCCGCGCAGCTTGACGGACCGTGAGCGCATGACGGCGAACACCGCGGCGGCGTCGGTGGAGGACACGATGGCGCCGATCAACAGTCCCTCGAACCACGACATCTGCAGCGCCGCCGTCGCAAACCAGGCCACGAGGCCGGCGGTGATCGCGACCCCCACCGTGGACAGCAAGCTGGCGGGCCCCAGCAGCCCCCGAACGCTGGCCCACTCGGTGTCCATCCCGCCGGCGAACAGAATGAACGTGAGCGCCACGACGCCGAGCGATTGGGCCATCCACGGATCGTCGAAGTGGATGCCGCCCAGCCCCTCGGATCCGGCGAGCATTCCGATGCCGAGAAACAGCAGCAGAGCGGGAATGCCCATGCGGCCGGAGGCTTTACTGGCGATCACGCTCAGCAGCAGCAATCCCGACGTGGCGAGCAGCAGATATTCGATGGTCAGGGTCACGATTCCTGTCGGCCTCCCTGGCGGGCGTCCGTCACGGCATCAGGCCGCCGTGCTTTCGCCACGGTGAGCACGGGACATCCGGCGCGCTTCAGCAGCGCGTCCGCCACGCTTCCGAGCAGAACCCGGCTCAGTCCCGTCCGTCCCTGCGTGCCGACGGCGATCAGATCCGCCTGCCAGGCGGCAGCCTGCGTCAGAATGGTCTCGACCGGATCCCCGGCCGCGCAAACGCTCTCCGCCTCGATCTGCTGATGCCGGAGATCCTGCACCAGCGCGGCGAGTCTCCGCTCCGCCGGCTTGCAATTGGCTGACGGTTCGACGGCATGCACGAGGCACACGGTGGCGTCGAGCCTAGCGGCTAGTCTCGCGACCGTATGAATAGCGGCCTCGGCATAGGAGGAGAAATCGGTCGCGACGAGCAGCCGGCGGAGACGAACCCCGGCCGCATGACGGGGCACATCCCCGGCCAGGCCGCCATGCACGGTGAGCACCGGGCAGGGTGCCTCCCGCACGACGGCTCCCGCCGTGCTGCCCAGCCGGAGCCGGTCCCAACCCGTGCGGCCTTCGGTTCCAATCACGATCATCTCCGCATGAACGTCCTTCACCACTTCGAGGATGCAGGCATGCGGAACTCCGTACCGCACAAGCGGCTGCGCCCGTACGCCCTTCTGTTTCGCCGCCTCCGTCAGTCGTCCCAGGTTGAGCAACGCCGACGTCTTCAACGAGGCGAGATAGCGGCTGTCTGGCGCCGCGCCTGGCGCGTCGGCCACCGTCTTGATCACGTGCAGAACCTCCAGCCGGGCCGGGAGGACCATCGCCAGCTTCACTCCATACAGGAAGGCCCGACGAGCGGACTGTTGAAAGTCAGTCGGCAGTAAGATGTATGCCGTGCGCTTGCCATGCCCGCTTCTCATCATGTGCCCCCATACGATTTTCCCCCGAGCGCGTCCTTGAAATGGAGTCTGACAGTAAGGCCTCGGTCCGACTTACGCAAGCCGGCCGCGTCAGGCGCCCCTCAATGTGACAGGCCGGGTCCGGTTCAAGGAACAGGACCGGCCCGACACCTGCATCTCACCGGCAGACATTCATTCCGCTCACTAGGCTTACGGCTCCGGAATAATCACCCCGTGAGGGCTCCGCTTGCGGTCGAGCGCCTGACGCTCTTCCGGCTCCAGCAGATCCGCTTCGGCGAGTTCGAGCAGCCGCGCGGCTTCCCTCAAGCAATGCGCCCAGCTGCAGCGATTCACAAACGCCATGCCCTGCGTACTGAGCGTTCCGCCATGATTCGTGTAGCCGAGTCCTGCGGTAGCGGCACCCGTATGCAACGGACCCAGCAGTCCGAGAATC
>CBDIWP010000041.1:0-215695 GCA_965285945.1 uncultured bacterium
GGCTGCGCAGGCGCTGTCGCTCTTAATGACGAAATAGCGGCAGAGTGTGTGACAAGGGGATTCTCGTTCGGCGCTCTATGCTGATTGTTCGTTGATCGACATTTGTCCGAACTGAGGTCGAATGTATGCGGCGGAGCACTGCAGCTCCTACGCATCTCAAATGCGTGATGACCAATTGGTAATGACAAGCGAGGGAATCCGGTTCATCGTGGGCGCAACCCACCACTGTGGCTGAGTGAAGTGGTGGTCCCTGGCGCGGCCGGACACGTCGGAATTACCCCTTCTCTTTTCTTTCCAAATCGCCTCCTGACTTGATCCACACAGTTACACCTCACAATCGATGACGTGAACCCCCGGCCGCCCCATCTTTCGAGACTGAGCATCGTGACGTTTGGCTAACGCATTCGGAAAAACGAATTGGCTGCCAGAACGTGAAAGGTGGTACCGGAATGGATAGTGAAATGCAGGTCGAGGCATTTGTGCAGATCGTGGCCGAACGGCTCAAACCGGACGGGATCGCCGTCGAACTCCTCACGCACGCTCAGGGTCGCCCCGGTCTTCTCTCCTGCCGTCGTCCGGATATCGGGCGAACGGTGTTCTTGCTCGCTGACTCGAGTGACTGCTCTCATGCGAAAGCCGACGTCATAGCCGACTACGTGCGCCAGGAAATCCCACCCACCTGACGGTTCACGGAGTGGCCCGGCGATACAGGAGCAGAGCCGCAGATTGGCTGCGGATTTCCGATTTGCCCGAGAACTCGCTGCACGTCAGAACGAGATTCCCGGCAGCGCCGAATTGCTCCTGCGGAAGACGGCCGGCCCGGCCAGAAAGCGTTGAACCTTTGAAGGCGCTGCGGAACTTACCATGAAGGTGATCAAATTCCTCCACACCAGAATGCGCGTGAGTGATTTGGATGAAACCATCCGGTTTTATACCCAGGTGTTGGGGCTTGAAGTGCTCGAACGGAAGACATCGCCTCGCGGGTCGCATCTCGCCTTTCTGAAGGTTCCGAATAGCGACGAACTGATCGAAATAACCAGCTTTCCTCCGAGCGGGCCAGTCCGTGTCCAGGCAGACCTGGTCCACCTCGCCTTTCAGGTTGATAATCTTGACAAGACCATGGCCCGCTTGCAGGCCCAAGGCGTCCCGGTCACCGACGGCCCGACCGAGACCTCCTCCGGCAGCCGGTTCATCTTCATCGATGCCCCGGACGGCTATGAAATTGAACTCATCGAACGGCCCTCCGGCGCCTCTCTCGTCTAACCGCAACGCACCCTCTTTTCCTCTGGTTCGTCTTCGTGCTACCTTCCTCCGCCGATCAGCGTATTGACCTTCAAGGAGACTGGCATGAAGAACGGGTTCTTTCGCGGGCATGGGCTCGGCAACGACTATATTGTGATGGATCCCAAGGAACTGTCGTTTAGGCTCAGTCCTTCCAACATCCGGGCTGTCTGCGACCGCAATTGGGGACTGGGCAGTGACGGCATCTTGGCGCTCGTCACCTCCAAGAAAGCCGATTTCGGCCTGCGCATCTTCAATCCGGACGGCAGCGAAGCGGAGAAGTCCGGCAACGGCCTGCGCATTTTTGCGCGCTACCTCCATGCGACCGGCAAGACGAGGAAACAGTGTTTTACCGTCGAGACCAAGGGCGGGCTGGTTACCATTGAACTTCACCTCGACCGCCATGGCGATGCCAGTGCGGTGACCGTTGAGATGGGGCAGGCCACATTCAACCCGGCCTCGCTGCCTTGTACGCTGGCCGTCGAGGAGTTGATTGAGCAACCGATTGAAGCGGCCGGCCGCGCGTTGATCTTCACCGGCGTCAGCGTCGGCAATCCCCATTGCGTCGTGTTCAAACCGGCGGGACAATCCTGGTCCCGCGAAGACCTCCTCGGGCTTGGACCGATCTTGGAAACGCATCCCCTCTTCCCCAAGCGCACCAACGTGCAACTCGCCGTGCCAACCGGACCAAAGGAAATTTCGATCCTCATCTGGGAGCGTGGAGCCGGGGAAACGCAGGCCTCCGGCTCGTCATCCTGTGCCGCCGCCAGCGCGGCCGTACGCCTGGGACTCGTCAAGGGTCCCGTCACGGTCAGGATGCCGGGAGGAACACTCAATATCCAAGTGGGCAAGGAGTTCGCTCTGACGATGAAAGGCCCCGTGGCGGAAGTGGCGAGAGGCGCACTGAGTCCGTCATTCGTGCGAAGCCTGAAGTAGTCGCCGCACTCCGGCTGGCTTGTCTTGCCGAGCCGGCCACTGCGCCGTAGAATGGCCTCATGGCGAATCCGGCGCAGACAAACCTGCAGTCCCAACTCGATCACCTGCCCTCCCATCCGGGCGTCTACCTGTTCAAGGATGCGCAGGGCGAAATTATCTACATCGGCAAAGCGGCCGTGCTCGCCGACCGGGTCCGGTCGTACTTTCAAAAGGGCACCGACCACAGCCCCAAGACCGGCCTGCTTGTCAGCCAGATCGCCGACCTTGAAACCATGGTCACTCGATCGGAGCTGGAAGCCCTCATCCTTGAGAGCAACCTGGTCAAACGCCATCGCCCGCGGTTCAATGTCGTGCTCCGGGACGACAAACAGTACCCCTATGTGCGGCTGCCCATCAAAGAGGATTTTCCACGGTTGTCCATTGTGCGGCGGGTCCAGAAGGACGGGGCGCTCTACTATGGTCCCTATACGCCGACCAATGCGCTCCGGGAAACGCTGAAAGTCATCAAGCACGTCTTTCCGCTCGCGACCTGCTCCATCGACATTACCGGCAAGTCCGACCGTGCCTGTATTGAATATGAAATCAAGCGCTGCATGGCGCCCTGCACCGGCAACCAGACGCGCGACGAGTATCATCACATCGTCAAACAGGTCCGTCAGTTTCTCGAAGGACGCGATCGCGAACTACTCGATGAACTCCGTGCGAGAATGGAGGCGGCGGCGGTGCGAGAAGAATTCGAGGAAGCGGCCCGCCTGCGGGACCGCTGGTTTAAAATCGACCGGATGCTGGAAAAGCAGCGGGTAACGCAGACGTCGGCGACCGATCAAGACGTCCTCGGTTTGGCACGGCAAGGCGCGGCAGTCGACCTGCAAATCCTCTTCGTCCGGGGCGGCCTCATGATCGGGCGGAAGGACTTCTTCTGGCCGCAGTCCGCCGACACCCCGGACGCGGAACTCGTGCGGTCGGCCATCGAACAGTTCTACAACAAAGACGGACAGCCGCCGAAGGAAGTGCTGATTCCGACCGAGTTGGAAGACACGCCGATCATTGAGCAGTGGTTGTCAGACAAACGCGGGAGCGCCGTCCGGGTGCTGGCTCCGGAGCGAGGTACCAAACATCAACTGGTCCTGTTGGCCGAGGAAAACGCGGCGGCCGCGGTCGCCAACCACCTTCGCGACGTGGAACTGGACCGGCAAGCGGGAGAAGAATTGAAACGGCTCCTTCGAATGGAGTCCACACCCCGGCGGATAGAAGGCTTCGACATCTCCAACACCATGGGGAACCAATCGGTGGCGTCCATGGTGGTCTGGGAAGACGGCCAGATGAACAAATCGGACTACCGGCGCTTTAAAATTCAAACGGTGATGGGCGCGAATGACTTCGCCAGCATGAAAGAAGTGGTGACCCGGCGGTACGGAGGAGCGGAAGCCCTGGCCCGGCCGGATTTGATCCTCATCGACGGAGGATTAGGGCAACTCGCGGCGGCCCTCGAAGGGCTGAGAGAGGTGGGCGTGCAGGAGATCCCGCTCATCGGACTTGCCAAGGCACGCGGGAACAAGCAAGAGCGCATTTTCATGGCGGGCAGAAAAAATCCCCTGGTGCTCAAGGTGCACGCCCCGTCCACCCATTTGCTGCAGCGGATCAGAGACGAAGCGCACCGGTTTGCGATTACCTACCATCGAAAACTGCGCGGGAAGTCGCTCGTCGCTTCTCAGCTGGACCACATCATCGGGATTGGTGAAATACGCCGCATGTCCCTCTTAAAGACGTTCGGCACCCCGGCACAGGTGTCCCAAGCCACCGATGAAGAACTCCGCGCCGCGGGCCTTGATACGGCCACTATCGCGCAGTTACGTGCGGCGCTGACCTGACCTCATTGGATGTTTTTCTATACTTTTTAGGCAGATATGTGATTCTGAGCGCGTCGAGCCGAATACGACCGTTGAACGTGACTTCCTATGGATTTTCCCCCTCAGATTGTGCTTACATGTATCCGCGGATCTGGGGCAAGATTCAACTGCGCTCAGTCGTGGTCGGTATGAAGGGGCGGCATACCAGAGCCATGCACCTCGGGACAGGGATCATGAACCTCCGTGCTTTCAAAGTTCCTTCACCGTCTCATCTTGGCGCAATAGCATGGCCGTGTAAGACGGCCGGTCGTTTTCGGCCGACACGAGCAGAGGTCGCGCTGTGATCTTTCGAGGCCCCGAAAGCCTTCAGTATCCTTCCCGGAAAGAATTCCAGCATCTGGGGGAAATTATGCACCAGGTGCGGAGCGTGCAGCACCGAGATCAGTTGCTCAAATTGACCTCGTCGATTAACGCGCTGGTGCCTCACGAATTTGCGGCAAGCGGGTCGTTTGATATTTCCAAGCGAGATTTGCGGATAGGGCATTCAAATTATGGGAAAGAACATACCCACCTCTATGAGACGCAAGGATATGTGTGGGACCCGGCCATCCAACTTCTGCAGACGACCCAGATTGGAACGGTTTCAAGCGAGGACCTTCTTGACCAGGACATTCCCCGGGAAGTCATGAGCCTGAAATTAGACGCAGGCATCGACGAATGTCTGACGGTGGGTGTTCGAGGCGCGCTGGGAACCTGCACCTACTTTGCATTTAGCAACTTTGATCGCCGTTTACTGGCAAAATTCAGAACCATGATGCAGATTCTTGGTCCGCATTTGCACCTTGCCTATATGCATGCCACATCTTGGGCCGACCATGGACAATCGTTTTCCAAACCCTTCACACTGACCGATCGAGAAGAAGAAATCATGCGATGGGTCGCCGAAGGCAAGACGAATTGGGAAATATCCGTGATCCTTCATGTGAGCCTCAATACGATTAAATTCCACCTCAAAAATGTCTACCAGAAACTGGGAGGCGTGGAAAATCGCTGGGCGGCGGTGGCCCAGTGGCAGAACGCGACGAATCCCTCCGTCTCTCCGACACGTGCCGATGATGCCGCGGCCGAATCGCAACGCGGCTCGTCCTAGGCACCGTTTGAACCTTTCGCTCATCCCGATTGTGCGACACTCTGAAACTGGCTGGATTTCAGTCAAGCCGAGGACTGCTGGGAGCCATTGGGTAGGCCCCGACAGTCATGGGATTCTGCTCGCTGGCGCGACACCGACCGATTGTCGTTTCTTAAAATCGACGGACAAATACTTCGGCGCCATCAAGAACCCAAAATGTTCTTCGACCGGCTTGGCCTCCGGCGACCGCACGACTGAGAAATTCCGGCACAGCATGGCCATAGCCGATTTCATTTCCAATAGTGCCAGATTGCGTCCAGGGCAAAACCGCGGACCCGCACCAAAGGGCACAAAGGCCTTGGCGTTGTGCCCTCCCGCTGGACAGGGGCTTCCGGCCAACCAGCGTTCCGGCCGGAAATGATCCGCTCCCACAAATTCGCTTTCTTCCATTCCACACTTCCGCGTGAGCAGAAAGATCGCGGTACCTTTCGGGATGTGCACTCCGCTTAATTCCACATCCGCGTTCGTACCGAGGAACAGGACAGGAAACACGGATTTGAGACGCATCGTCTCGAACGACACGGCTTCCAGATACGTAAGTCGGTCCGCATCGCGAATATCGTGCAGGATGCGACGGTCCCCGAGCACTTCGTCAACTTCATCCTGGATCCGTTCCTGGACGCGGGGATATTCAGTCAGAAAGTGGAGCATCCAGGCCATCGTTGCAGCAGTCGAATCCTCTCCGCCAATCAGCATCGTCAGCACATTGCCAAAAATCTCATCGTCGGTGATTTCATGATCGCCGCCGTCCTGGGCGGCCAACATCGCCTCCAAAAAATTCGTCGGTCGAGTCGCCAAATCCGGGTCGTGGGCCAATCGTGCTCGACTGTGAGTAATGAATTCGGCCAGCGCCTTACGAATGGCGACCAGCGCCTTCTCCAGCGCTCGATCCTCCGGGAACCTGATGAAATGCCAGTACGGGAAGGGGGCATTGATTCGCTTGTTGACCATAGGAAACACTTTCTCCAGGTGCCGCTGAATATCCTGCCCTTTCCTCTCCACCGTATTCACGTCATAGCCGAATGCGAGGTTGCTGGTCACATCGATCGTGTAACGCATCAAGTCTTCCAGCACATCAATCCCGCGTCCACGACTCGCGGAATCGTCCCACCGTTGGTGTAGGCGTTGCGTCACTTTCACGAGGGTGGGGAAGAAATTCCGCAAGTGCGCCGTGTTGAGCGCCTGCATGGCAGTTCGACGCTGCCGAATCCACTGATCTCCTTCCGCTGAAAACACGCCGTTGATACCCATTTCTTTCAGCACCGGTTCGATCGATGCCAGACGGCGATAGGCAGCGGGCCGCTTTCTCAGGACTTCGTTAATGAGATTAGTGTCTGATATGGCCACCACGGGCTTGTTAGCGATGGCGAATTTGTAGAGAGGACCGTATGTGTCGGCCCAGGTCTCGAGGGTGCTGTGCAGCTGCTTCAGATCCAATTGCAGCATGTTGCCCAACAAAGGGAGCCCCCCAGGCCCCGGCAGGTCCTTCAACGTCCGATGGACTCGAGCCTGAAAGGATCCAACCTCTGCGGGGGGTGTTTCAGACGAGTGAAAAGGGCAGGTCGACGTGTCCATCTTGCCTTCTCCTTTGTGCCTCCTCCCGGGAAGGAGGATAGGTCAAGCATCGAGAGAGCTGCTTTCTTGGCGGCCGTGCACGTGATTGAGCCGCACAATACGCGACCCAATAAGATAAAGGGACCTACCCACTCGGGTAGGTC
This sequence comes from uncultured bacterium, assembly GCA_965285945.1. Lineage (GTDB taxonomy): Bacteria > Nitrospirota > Nitrospiria > Nitrospirales > Nitrospiraceae > Nitrospira_D. The sequence continues at coordinate 6,975 of CBDIWP010000041.1, forward strand.
CCTTCCCTCACCGGCCTCTTGTATGTTTCCGCCTGCTCATTGTCTCAAACGTCGGCAAGCTCTGGTCCGCATAGCCGGAAGGAGGATGACATGACGGTTTCCACATCCCAGGTGTCGCAGGCAAGTGGGTTGCAGTCCATCGTTGAAGTCTTACGACAACGCAAAACGCGCAGGTTCGGATGCGGAATGGAGATTCCAGAAGGCCCGCTTCGTTACCGCAGCCAGCTCCCGCCGACTCCCCTCTCACAAGAGGAATCCCATTACCTCCTCTTTGCCGGGGTCGGGCAGACCGGCATGCATCTCGGCGATATGCAGTACGCACCCCGGCCCGGGGGTGAAGACGGCCAGGGCATGGCCATCATGAATTTTCAAGGCAGAACCATACCAAGCCCTTGCGCAGCGCAGGCGACACGCCTGTTCCTGACAGACGACACAGGCCTCTACTTCGTTGCCCGCGTGTCCGACCCGGACACCCATGAACGGCCGTTATTGATAAAAATGCGAGAGGGGCGTCTGGAGATTCCTCGCGAAATGCCTTATATGCTCTCGTTCAATCAATGGTATGCCAACCGACCCGGCTCCCTCTATCTCATTCCCGTCACGGATATCGCCAGCGTCTACATAAACCTGTTGCTCGTGCTCTTCAGTGCGGAGTGCGGATACTTCATCGTCGATAGCGATGCCGGAAACGCGCCCTGCGGCCTCGATCTGTTTCGTCGCAGTCGTGGCGGCCACCTCTATGACGACAGGACCAAGCGGCGCACGATGACGCTGCGGGATCTGGATGGCGCGATCAGCGATACCGCTCTGCAAGAACAAGCAGTCGCCTGCCAGAACATGTTCTTGATGGAGCAAGCGATCGGGTTGGGCGGCGGCATCCATAGTGTGGGCAGCGGGCGACACCTGTTGGGATGGGAACCGGAGGTATGTCAAGGATTGGGCTTCCATTTTGCGCAATCACCAGTTGCCGGTGTGCGCTCAAATCCGGTCGGCGTGGCCGGTATTTGGGAAGGGCCCTGTCCCCCGTTTACCACCTCGATGGAGCAAGCGGTTCTCGGCCTGATGATGGCCAAGTTCGGCGAAGGCGGCTCGTACTCTCCCTCCGGGGCGAAACCTTGGGCCGATTCGGTGAAGGCGACCGCCATTGGCCGACATGATCAACGGGCCGTCGATGCCACCATCGCGTTCTGCGAGTACGTCATGCGGACGTACGGCCGCTTTCCAGCCCATGCCGATGCATTCAAAACGGTCATCGCCTTCCAAGCGCACCATGTAGACGAGACTTTCTACGATCTCTTCTACCCGCAGCCGAGTCTTCCAATGGCCCATCGCAATCATTTGAGCCAGTGGCATCAATGCGAACACGAAAGCCACGGTGGACTACCGAAAGGGGCATGCCATGAGTAGGCAGCGGCGGGTGGTTATTTCCGGCATGGGCGTGGTGTCTCCTCTTGGGTTCGACTTGAAAACATTCTGGCACTTGCTGAGTCATGGCAAAAGCGGGATCAAGCCGATCGCCAGTTTCGACACCTCGCCCTTCAACGCCTCGCTCGCCGGCGAAATTACCGATTTCGACCCGACGGATTTTATTCAGCCTAAAAAGGCTCGACGGATGGGCCGCGTGTCGCAATTCGCCGTCGCCTCCGCGCTCATGGCGGGTCGGGATGCCGCGCTGAATCTGGACGAGGAAGACCGGAGCCGGGTGGGGGTGTGCTTCGGCACATCGGTGGGAGGGTTGAAAGAGGCGTTTGAGGCGCATGACTCCATGCTCGCGAAGCACTATAAGCACACCAATCCCTTCACGATGACCACGACCTTTCCCAATGCCGTGTCGGCGGAAGTCTCGATCGCCCTGGGCGCTCACGGCGAATGCGAAACGTATTCCATCGGTTGCTCCTCCACCGCGAATGCCATCGGACGTGCCTACGATTTGATCCGCTCGCATGACGTCGATATCGTAATCGCCGGAGGAGCTGAAGCGCCGCTTCATCCCACCATCTTCTCCGCCATGGACGCGGGCAGGACACTGGCGCCGGACCAAGGCGGCATGATTCGCAATCTTCCCAGGCCATTCGACCAAACGCGCTGCGGCATTGTGCTGGGGGAAGGGGCAGGCTGCTTCATCCTCGAAGAGGCGGAACACGCCGAGCGGCGGGGCGCCCGGATCTATGCCGAACTGGAAGGATGGGCCTTTACCACCGACGCCTACTCGATGGCTCGCCCCGATGAAACGGGCAAAGAACATCGTCGCTCAATTGAACGGGCGATCTCATCCGCCCATTGGTTTCCCGAAGAAGTGGATTACATCAATGCCTGCGGCCTGGGCACGGTGGAATTGGATCTAATCGAGACGATGGCGATCAAAGACGCGATGGGCCATCAGGCCTATCGTGTCCCGGTCAGTTCGTTCAAATCGGCCCTCGGGCACGCCTTTGCGGCGAGCGGATCCTTCCAGCTGATTGGGACCGTCCTCGCGCTTCAACATCAGTTCATTCCTCCGACGCTACATTTGACTCAACCGGACCCCCAATGCGACCTGGACTACGTGGCCTGCGTCGGACGGCCGCGCACGATGCAGCGGGCGTTGATCAATAGCTTCGGCTTTGGCGGCAAAAATATCGTCCTTGCCGTCTCCGGAGTCCAGACGCCGGCGTCAAGCGGCATGCTGATTCACGAAAGCATCGGAGCCTATCACGAGCCTGTTGCGGCTCCGGCTATGGCGCGATCTCAAGATGCGTTGCATATAAAGAGGAAGTACTGATCATCTCCATCTCTCGCAGGTCCCCTCGGGACAGACCAAAGGGGACGCACAGAAACTCCTGGGATTATCCAGGAGGAAGGAGAACGGTTTATGGCAACACCTAAAAGAGTCGCATCGAGCCTCGCCGTATCCGATGAACGGTCCCCCGTTTGTGCGGTGTCTGACATCCTGCTGCACAAGCATTTTCCATTCATCCAGACAGACGGGTCTCCTCAGGTCTTACCACGGCGTGAGCATGTGGCCCCCAGGCCTTTGCCCCTCTCTCGCCTGCAAGACGCGGATGAGCCGGGATGTCCCTTCCCTTCGCAGACGATGTCAGAACTGACGAAGTCGGAGGTGCTGGATGTGGTCGAGATTCTTCACCACACCATGGCAGCCAAGACGGGGGAGGACGTCCACCATGTCCTTCGCCTGCTTCAACGGGCTCTCGCCTGTCCACGAGTGATCGGCGGCGTAGCGGAATTTAGCCGCCCTGGCGGATTTAAGGAATTCACCCGCGTGCTCAACGTAAGCTATCCGAGCGATTGGCTCTATGCCTATTGCAAAAACGCATATGCCGCGGTCGATCCGGTGTTGCGGTCACTCCCCACGGCCCTCCCCTCACAGAGTTGGGCCCAGACTTATTCGACCGCCCGGTCGCGGAAGCAGTTGGAGTTCATCGAGGAAGCCCGGTCCTTTGGCTTGACGCATGGCATCACCACCGGACTTCTTGATCATAAGCGAGGGTTTGCCACCTTCTTTTCCTTTGCCGGAGGTGATGCAAGGGGCACGGCCCGCTACCGTGGGCTCCTCGAGTATCTGGCACCCTACCTCCACCGCGTATTGATGGCCGGCACCCATACCTCAATGCCCGAACGAGGCAAGGGGCTGTCACCACGGGAAATGACCGTCTTACTGTGGATGAAGGAAGGAAAAACGAACTGGGAAATCGCCAGGATCGTCGGAGTGACGGAGCGGACCGTGCGCTTCCATGTCGAAAGCATCTTTACGAAACTCGATGCCAGCTCACGTACCCAAGCTGTGGCCGTGGCCATGGAGCATGGATTGCTGTTGAACGAATGAGCGGCTCGAAGCAGCGGTTTCCGTCAGGCGGCCGCACAGGTTGGCACCCGCTTGCGGACCGGCCGCTGATCGGGAATTCCCTTCACCCTGCCGGAGGGCGCACACCGCTCCCGTGGCTCCCGGGGCAAAAAGCCGCTTTTTTGAAACGCCGCGGCACCGTCCACTCCGTTCATCCACAACAAAAAGAGCGGCCGGTGCTGCGCTGCAGTCTCGGCAAAGCGCTGCCAGTCAAGTATGGCGGCCACTGACTGCGCTCCAGCCGGAGGCAGGGACACGGGCGGACTAATGGCCTCGCAGGCCAGCCCAATCCCGCGAAGCACCCGCAAAAAGCGCTTCTCGACGACCATATACATGTACCGGACCTCGTTCTGGCGGGCCCATTGATACACCCCCTTGATGAGGACCAGCATCAAACGGCTGGAGAGGCCTTTGTCCGTGAATGTCGGATCCAGCGCCAGCCGGGTAATCTCTGCGGTATCGTCCGCCTTCCGGATGTCGCAGCCCGCCGGCAAACAGGCACGGAACTCTTTTTCTAACATGAAGGGATAAGGAGACCGGACCATCCGGAAGACACCCACCAGCCTCTCGTCCTCGTCGAACAACCCTACCGATGTCGCAAAGGCATCGTAGGCATCGACTTCAATTCCATCGGGGCTTTGCTCGACCCACTGAAGACAATGCGCAAAGACCTGATGCCGCAACGCGTACGAGGCACTTAGGTCTCGGTCGCCGGCCAACGTTCTCACCGTGAGTGCTTCTTCCCGAAACGCAATTGGTCGACTCTCGTCCAATAGCAGCATGGGGGCCTCCTCCTTATGGGAACGGTTTACCGACGGTCCCCAGGAGATGCCCCAACGCAAGGCCCCGAGTCACCTGGCCGACCCGCCAGGTGCTACCCTTCCGGGCCCCTTTTATGATGGCGCCAGTGGATCACAACCGAACGGCAACTCATCACTAGCGAGGGCTTTCTTATGAGGCGGAATGAACTGCGATTGCGTTTAGTTCCGGCAACAAACCATCGACGTGGTCAGGCACGCCGCAATTTCAATGCGACCACCCAAGACCGGCTGACACCACTGTCAGCGCCCGCATTATCCGGAGAGCTGACCGCCGCGTTGCGCGCCTCTGAGCAACGACTCAGCGCTTTACTGGAAGACCGCGGACGAATCGGACGTGACCTGCATGATTGTGTCTTGCAATCACTGTATGCCATCGGACTCAGCCTGGAACACTCGCGTCGTGTGCCCCCCAGCCCAATAGCCCGGCCGTCCGGGAACCAGGCCATCGATCAGCTGAATGGGCTCATTCAGGAAATCCGGCGGATGATCCGCGGGTTGGAATACGGGACGCTCGAGAAGTTTGATTTACCTTGTGAGCTCGAAGGGCTTGTCAGCACCTATTCACAGATCACGCCGCTGCAAATCGCCTTGGAACTCCAACCGAAAGCCCTCGACGTGCTGACCGGCGAAGAGGAGCGCGAGATCCTGAATATCGTGAGAGAAGCCCTCAGCAACTGTGTCCGCCACGCCGGCGCCGAACGAGCGCGGATTCGGCTCCAGGCCCGCGGCTCGGGCGTCCGCCTGGCCATTGAGGACAACGGATCCGGCTTCGACCCGGACAAACAGCCGGCCGGCGGGTATGGGCTCGCGAACATGGCGGCGCGCGCCAAAAAGCTCGGCGGTCATTTGACGATCCGCTCGCACATCGGCCGCGGCACGAAAATCGTGGCCGAATTCTCCTTGGAACCCATTCTGGCACCGGCATGAAGCGCACCCCTATCCGGCTGATTCTCATCGATGATCATGAGCTGGTCCGCAAAGGGCTGCGCTCGGTATTGGATCTTGAAGAGGATCTCCGTGTGATCGGTGAAGCTGATACGGTGGGAGAAGGGTTGGCCCTCGTCCAACGGCTCCATCCGCAGATGGTGCTGCTCGATATGCGGCTTCCGGACGCGTCCGGGATCGAAGCCTGCCGACGCTTGTTGGCGGCGTCCGCGGAGATCCGCATCCTCGTCCTCACCAGCTATGCCGAAGACGCCACCGTCCTGGCGGCGGTGCAAAGCGGCGCGCATGGCTACGTCCTGAAAGATGTCCGAGCCTCCGAGCTGATTGGTGCCATCCGCACAGTTGGAGAAGGCCGCGGCTATCTCGATCCGCGCATCGCTCAGCAAGCATTACATTGGATTCGCACCAGGCCGAGGGCGGGCGGCATGCCGGAAGGGCTTGCACAGTTATCGCCTCAGGAACGCCTCATCATGCCGCTCCTGGCTGAAGGGAAGACCAACAAGGAAATCGCGTCTCAGCTCCGCCTCAGTGACAAAACCGTGAAGAACTATCTGGCTAACATCTTCGACAAACTCCATGTAAAGCGTCGCACTGAAGCGGTCGCCTACTTCCTGCGGGCCACCGCATCCGGCGCCGACATTCTCTCATCGCCCTCTGAGCCTCTCCCTCGCCACTGAAGGTGCTGACGCCGATCGGCGCCGGTGAGAAAAGCAGGGCCCCTGTGCTCCAAGCGGCATCCGCCCGCTCTGCCGCCTCGTTCCCCTCCGGTTCATCAGGTTTCATTCCACGACGTCCCACAGGAACGAAAGATGGATCCCCGACCAGGCAGCGTCGTACGCTTACAGGATATGACGATTTGCCGAGCAGCTCTGCGGGAAACGGGCCGTCGCTTGAAGACTCGGCCAGGCAGTTTTTACGTGACCACCTCAGAACCGGGCTAGCCGAAGGGAGCGCCCGGCGGCAGGACTACCCCCTGAACATCGAACGTGTCTGCTGTTGTCCTCGGAATTGACAGTCTTCCCGTCTCTGACTAGGATACGCCCCACTTTGTGGCTTACAGCTTGAGGTTGCCGAAGGAGGTCTGATGTCGGAACAGCATGTCACCCCGTTGATCGGTTCCACCAAACCCATGCCCGCGCGCACGACCGTGGAACGGTTCGAGCATATCTTCGAAATGGCGGTGTTTTCGAGCCGGTGGATTCAAGCGCCGTTGTACGCCGGCCTCATCATGGCCGAACTGCTCTATGCGTACAAGTTCCTGGTCGAACTCTGGGAAATGGTCGTGCACATTCAGAAGATGGACGAAACGATCTTCATGCTGGGAGTCTTGGGCTTGATCGACGTCACCATGGTGGCCAACCTCCTGACGATGGTGATCATCGGCGGCTATGCGACCTTCGTCAGCAAGCTCGATCTCGATACCCACCCGGATCGTCCGGATTGGCTCACCCATGTGGATCCGGGCACGATCAAAATCAAGCTCGCCGCCTCCTTGGTCGGTATCTCCAGCATCCATCTCTTGAAATCGTTCGTGGATATCGCCAACGAAAATCCGGAACACGTCAAATGGAAGATCTTTATTCACATGACGTTCCTCGGGTCCGCTATCCTGCTGGCCTGGACCGATAAGATCATGCAAAAAGACAAGAAGCACTGAGCGGACGCGCGAGCCTTCCACCAGGCCCACGACTGTCTCAGCGCGCGGGCGGCTAGTGCCAGGCCGCGATCACATCACCGGTCTCGGCGCGCCAATGCGGGGTCCAGACCAGGGCGAACAATTTCACCGCGATGTTGGCTTTGGCGGGTCTCAGAGAGAGGGACTCGAGCCGTTCGCTCAACGGATCAGCCGAAGCCGCCATCAGGCTGCTTTCCGACTTGAATTGGGCTTCCAGGTCCGTCAATTGCTGCTGCAGGACCGCGACAGTCTCTTCCGCCTGACCGACGTCCTGAGACTCCTTCATGACGCGGCCGGCACTCCTGATGGCCGTGGTCGCGCGGCCGATGTTCGCAGCGCTGATCGTCTTCCGGCCCAGGAACGCGCCGAGGATCGAAGCCCCGACTGACATCGCTGCCTGCAACTGGCTGTTGCGGGCTTCCGTCTGTTGCCGGGCTTTCGCGTGTTCGGCGCGTCTGATGCGTTCCTGCAACGCGGCGATCTTGGGCGCATACTTCAGGCGCAAGCCCTCCGCCGCCTTGTCGCGGTGCTCGCGGCCCGACTGCATGAGCCGGAGACGAAAGTCCCGTTCCGACTCCCCCGGCTTCGAGATGTCCCGGCTACTCGGGCTCTTGAACAGCTCCACTTTCTGGGTTCGAAAGAGCCATGCGGCGAACTCCTTATTCCAATCCGTATAGCTTTTGGACTTGGCCGCAACGGCGGGAACCGGTAGAAATTGCGCCCCCTCCGCCGGAGCCCGCTCAAGATCGGCCACGCTCACCGGCACTCGACCGGCCCGCTCCCAATCGATAGGAACCGGGCCATCCATCACGGGAACCAGGACGGTCACGTCGTGCACGGCGTCGAGGCCGTTCTTCTGATCGGCATAGCAAACGCTCGATGATCCCAGGAGCATCGGCGCATAGACCAATGCGCTTCCGGCTGGCTTGGAGCCACGAAGAGGGAGAAAATACTGAGGAATCTCAGGCGGCAGCATGGGGCGACCGGTATGAGGCCCGAGATCCGAGGCGGCCGGAAAAGGCACGGTTCCCGGCCGGTCCCTGGTCGCGCCAGACGCTTCACGTTTCACCGGGTCCATCAGCGTCTTGATCTGCGTGCGAGTCAGCGGACCGCGCAAATAGGACAAGCACCAGCGTGTCTCAAACAGGACCGGTTCATCCTCATGCACATTGTTCATGAGAAACATGCGGTTGCCGAGCCCAGCCAGGACCTGCTCCATCCGTCCCCGGTCGAATCGTTGGCCCGCACTGGACGAGGCGCCTTCCAATCCTTCCAAGACGCGCGCCTTGTCCCGCTCGGTCTGAAGGCGGCCGATGAACCAGGTACCGGTATTGGCGAGGCCTTTGTAGTCCAGGTCGACCGGATTCTGGGTCGCGAGCACGACCCCCAATCCGAAGGCCCGCGCTTGTTTCAGCAGCGTGAGCAGCGGCAGTTTGGAAGGCGGATTCGCCACCGGGGGGAAGTACCCGAAAATCTCGTCCATATAGAGCAGGGCGCGCAAACTGGTCGTTCCGGACTGCGTCCGCATCCAGCCCACCATCTGACTCAGCAGCAGCGTCACAAAAAACATCCGCTCCGCGTCGGTCAAATGCGCGATGGAGAAAATCGCCAGGCGCGGCTTCCCGGCGGCGGTGTAGAGCATCTGCTGAATGTCCAACGGCTCACCTTCCAGCCACGACTCGAAGCCCGGCGCGGCGAGGAGGTTATTCAGCTTCATCGCCAGGGCAAACCGATCCTTGGACGGGAAAAACGACTCGATATCCATCACGCCGACCTTCGAGAACGGGGGAGACTGAATAGCATGGATCAGGGCCGCCATATCTAGGTCCTGCCCGTGCTTCCACGCCTGGCCGAGTATCGTCGAGAGCAGAATGTGCTCGCGGCTTTGGATGGGATCGGCGGCCAGCCCCAGCAGCCCCAGCAGGCTCGTGACAGTGGTGCTGGTCCGCTCGCGGAGCAACTCCGCTTCCTCCCGCACGGCCGCGGGAGGGGCCGCAAAGGACTTGAGGATGGAGACCGGCAGCCCTGCCTGGCTGCCGGGGGTGTAGATCACTACCTCGGCCGCGTTCCGCAACCGCTGAATGCGCGCACCGTCCTGCTGCCACGCCGCGAGTCCCTTCGTCCAGAGTTCCGCCTGCTGGGTCGCGTACTCGGCCGCCGACAAGCCTTTCTTGCGCGCCTCGTCTTCGTTGATCCAGGGTTGAAAGGCTTCACCCGTGAGGCCGGGAAACGTGAGCATCAAATTTCCCAGATCCCCTTTGGGGTCGATGATGATGGCGGGGATATGGTCGATCGCCGCTTCTTCAAGGAGCGAGAGGCACAGGCCGGTTTTGCCGCTTCCGGTCATGCCCACACAGACCGCATGGGTCACGAGGTCTTTCGAATCGTAGAGCAGCCATCCCGGCTTCGCCTGCTTCGTCCCCAGGTCGTACGGACGGCCGAGATAAAAGACGCCGAGTGTTTCAAAATCCTCGGCCGTGCCGGTACCGGATGTAGTCGAGCCCTTTGCTGCGCTTTTTTTCTTGGATGGCATGGATCGGCTTCTCCTTATCCCCCTCTCCTAAGGGAGCAGCTGACTGTGTTTCATTGCGCGCTTGCCGCGAACAAAAAAATGGGCTGCTGCTTCCGCCCTCACCACTCCTTGAAAATGAGGAACACGGCGCCGGCCATCAAGCCGAATCCGGCCACATAATTCCACTTGAGCGGCTCTTTGAGATAGAGCACCGAGAAAATGCAAAACACGACGAGGGTAATGACCTCTTGAATCGTTTTCAACTGCGCGGCGCTAAACTCATAGTGGCCGATGCGGTTGGCCGGCACCTGAAAACAATACTCCGCGAAGGCGATGCCCCAGCTCACGACAATGGCCATCCATAAGGGCGAGTCTTTGTATTTCAAATGCCCATACCAGGCGAAAGTCATGAAGATGTTGGAAATGGTCAGCAAGAGGATCGTCTGCATGGACTCCTTTCGTCGAAACGCCGGCCGCCATCAGCTCTCACAGTTCCCACGGCCATGAGAATTGCGTTATGCACCGGCCGCTTAAATTCGCAACATGTTTTCCGTTATTTGAACCAGTACAGATCCCGTGATCGCACGCTTGCCTTCATAGCGTAGGTTGCCATCCATCCGTTGAAGTGAGTGACAAAGGGAAAACGGACCCTACGGACCGCTCCACAGCGCAGATAGCGATAAAGCATTTCACAAAGCGAGAAGAGCGGCCGGTGCTGAAGGTTCTCTCGATCAAAGGATTGTGGTGGTTTCTGATTCACGGAAGCTACAAAGTCGTGCTGTGAAATGTAGCGTGTGGTATCAACGGTCTGCGCGATAGTGCGGCTGAAGGCGATTAGCGCCGTCCGCCGCTCCCACCCTTTCCTTCTTAGCGGGTGGACGGGCGGAGTTTTCGGAAAGTCGCCATGGAGTCCACAAAGAGGTGACAGCCGCAGCCATGCGGCTGTGCGACGGCTTGCGACCCTCGGTCGCGCATGAGAGTCGCACCCCGCCACCGGTACGGAGACATAAGCAGTCTCTATCCATCGCATGGTGGCGACTCCTGAAAGCTCCGCCCTTCCCCCCGCTCATCCCACCCCCGCTTCCTTCAACACCTGGCCCGTATAAGAGCGCTTCGATTTGGCGATCTCTTTCGGCGGCCCTTCCGCCACGATCTCGCCGCCCCGGTCCCCGCCGTCGGGCCCCAGGTCGATGATCCAATCGGCGTTCTTGATCACGTCGAGATTGTGCTCGATCACGAGGACGGTGTTGCCCGCCTCGACCAATCGATCCAAAACGTCGAGCAGCCGCTGGACGTCGGCGAAGTGCAAGCCGGTGGTCGGTTCGTCCAGGATGTACATCGTGCGTCCCGTCGCCCGCTTGGACAATTCGCGGGAGAGTTTCACCCGCTGCGCCTCGCCGCCGGAGAGGGTGGTCGCAGACTGGCCGAGCTTGACATAGTGCAGTCCCACATCATGCAGGGTCTGTAATTTAGCTTTGATGAGCGGGATATGTTCGAAAAACTCGAGCCCCTCGTCCACCGTCATGTTCAAGACATCCGCGATGCTCTTGCCCTTGTGATGGATTTCGAGGGTTTCCCGGTTATAGCGCTGGCCCTTGCAGACCTCGCAGGTCACGTAGACGTCAGGTAGAAAATGCATCTCGATCTTGATGAGCCCGTCGCCCTGGCAGGCTTCGCACCGGCCGCCCTTGACATTGAAGCTGTACCGGCCGGGCTTATAACCTCGCACGCGCGATTCCGGCAGATTGGAATACAGGTCGCGAATGTAGCCGAATAATCCCGTATAGGTCGCGGGGTTGGACCGCGGCGTCCGGCCGATCGGCGATTGATCGATATCGATCACCTTATCGAGCGCGTCCACCCCCTTCAGTTCCTTGCACCCGTCGATCTTGGGCCGCTTCTGATAGAGGAGCTGCGAGAGCGAGTGGAACAGCACTTCCAGCACGAGCGTGCTCTTCCCGGACCCGGAGACGCCGGTCACACAGGTGAGCAATCCCAACGGGATTTTCGCCGTCACATGTTTCAAGTTATGCTTCCGCGCGTCCACCACCGACAAGAATCCCCGCGGTTTCCGCTGCCGCGGCGGCACGGCCACATTTTGGGTCCCGCGCAGATACTGCCCGGTCAAGGATTTGGGATCCCGCAGGATTTGTTGCGGCGTGCCTTGCGCGATGACGTATCCGCCCTGAGAGCCGGCGCCCGGCCCCATGTCGAGAATGTAATCCGCCGCCATCATGGTTTCCGCATCGTGCTCGACGACAACGACGGTATTGCCGAGATCGCGCAGGCGCAAGAGGGTCTGAAGCAGACGGCGGTTATCGCGCTGATGCAAGCCGATCGACGGCTCGTCGAGAATATAGAGGACGCCCACCAGGCCCGAGCCGATTTGCGTGGCCAGCCGGATCCGTTGCCCTTCGCCGCCCGACAACGTCGCGGCCGCACGGTCGAGAGTGAGGTAGTCAAGGCCGACGTTGACCAGAAAACCCAGCCGCTCACGGATCTCTTTCATGATCCGGTGCGCAATGACGAGTTCACGGTCCGTGAATTTGAGCGAGTGGAATAAATCCGCGGCGGCGCGCACCGAGAGATGCGTGACCTCGGCGATGGATTGTCCGGCAATCTTGACCGACAGACTTTCCGCCCTCAGCCTGGCGCCGTGGCAGCCCTCGCAGAGCTCCAGGAGCGTCAAGTCCTCCTCGTCCGCGCCGGGTGTCATCGCATACCCGATCCCGTCGCAGGCCGGACATGCGCCATGCGGACTGTTGAAGGAGAAAATCCGCGGCGTGACTTCCGGATAACTCACGCCGCAGCGGATGCAGGCCAGTTTATCGCTATAGAGATGCGTCTTCCCGTCTTCCGTGAGCACCCCGACGAGGCCGCCGGCCAGCTTCAAGGAGGTTTCAATCGAGTCGGCGAGCCGGCGCATCAACGCCTCGCCCGGCTTCATGATCAACCGGTCGACGATGATCTCGATTGTGTGTTTTTTTTGCTTGTCCAGCGCGAGATCTTCGCCCAGATCGACGAGCTTGTCGTCGATGCGCGCCCGCACATAGCCGGCCCGCCGCATGTCGAGCAGTTCTTTCCGATATTCGCCCTTCCGCCCGCGCACGATCGGGGCCAGGATCTGAAATTTCACCCCTTCCGGCAAGACGCCGATGGCATCGACCATCTGCTGGACAGTCTGGGCGGTGATTTCCTCCCCGCACTGGAAACAGTTGGGCCGCCCGACACGGGCAAAGAGCAGGCGCAGATAGTCGTAAATTTCCGTGACGGTCCCGACGGTGGACCGCGGATTGTGGCTCGTGCTCTTCTGTTCGATGGAAATGGCGGGCGACAACCCTTCGATGGAGTCGACGTCCGGCTTGCCCATCTGCTCGAGGAATTGCCGGGCATAGGCCGACAGCGATTCCACATACCGCCGTTGGCCTTCGGCGTAAATCGTGTCGAAGGCCAAGGACGACTTTCCCGACCCGCTCAAGCCCGTGATGACGACGAGCTGATCGCGTGGGATCGTCACATCGACGTTTTTCAGGTTGTGCTCGCGCGCACCTTTGATGATGATGGAGTTAGACATAGGGCGCGGATTATACCATCCCTCCGGCTCGCCTTGACAAAGGCGGAAGGCCGGTGCTACCACGCTGAGCATGATAGGAGCCGAACAACCCTCTGTTTCCCAGGACCAACCGGCGCCCGCGCAGGCCGTCTCCACCTGGTCCGGACAGGCGCGCGAACAGGCCGTGCAGCGGATGTTTACGGCCATCGCCGGCGTCTATGATCTCAACAATACGCTGCTGAGCTTCGGCCTCCATTACCGATGGAAAAAACTGACCGCCTCCCTCGTCCCCCTGGTGGAACGAGGGACAGCCTTGGATGTGGGCGCCGGGACCGCGGATCTCGCTCTACTCGTAGAGAGACGGATGGGAGCTACGGGGCGCGTCATCGCCTCAGACCTGAATCATGCAATGTTGCTGGAAGGACTGAAGAAGGTGGAGGGCAAAGGCTTAACGGGGAAAATCAGCTGCCTCCAGGCCAACGCCGAGCATCTGGGGTTTGCGGATAACACGTTTGATGCCGTGACGACGGGCTTTTGCATGCGGAACGTGGGCAACCTGGCCCAAGCGGTGGGCGAAATTCGCCGCGTCATGAAGCCGGGCGGGCGCTTTGTGTGTTTGGAATTTTCCCGGCCGGTTTTTGGATGGCTCCGGGCGCTCTATGATTGGTATTCGTTTACCCTGCTCCCTTGGATCGGCACGAAAGTGGCTCGGGACAAGACAGGCGTCTACGAATATCTGCCGGCCTCGATCCGGACCTTTCCCGATCAGGAACGACTGTGCCAAGTCCTTCGCGAAACCGGATTCCGTCAGGTATCGTATCAGAACCTGACCGGAGGCATCGTGGCGATTCATGTGGCGACGAAATAGAATCGACAAGTGAAGTCCTTAGTTGTGAGTCTCGAATTTAGAGTTTTCGCCGCAACACTCACAACTCAAAACTAAGAACTATGAACTCCATTCTCTACATTTTCCTCCCCTCCAAGAAGATCTATCCCATCGGGGTGACGTATTTGGCCGACTTCATTCACCGGCGGAAGCCGGAGGTCCGCCAGCGGATTCTCGATCTGTCGCTGTTCCCGGTCTCGCAACGAAGCCAAGCGATCCGTGACGCGGCCGTGGACTTCAAGCCCGACCTGGTCTGCTTCTCCTGGCGGGACATTCAGATTTTTTCACCGCATGAAGGCGATTCCTCGCTGGAACATGCCTTCAATTTTTACTTCGCGAGCAACCCGCTCAAACGCATCGTCGCGTCCCTGCAGGGCGTCAAGCAGCTCTACCGCTACTACAGCCATATCTATACGATTCTTTCGTACCCCTGGCTGATCCGAAAGGAATTCCCCAAAGCCCAGATCATGATCGGGGGCGGCGCCTTTACCGCCTTTGCTGATCAATTGATTGAAAAGTTGCCGGAGGGCACCATCGGTCTCTTGGGGGAAGGCGAGGATGCCATTGTGAAGGTGCTCGAAGGCCGGTCGATCGAGGATGAGCGCTATATCGTCCGTGAACGCAACCAGGTCCGCAAAGGCCGGCAAGGCTCGCCGGCATTGCTCGACGCGTTGACCGTCGATTTGCCCTACCTCACCTCGATTTTCCCGCAGTATCGTGAATATCAAGGCGAGGCCATCGGCGTGCAGACGAAACGCGGCTGTCCCTATGACTGCGCCTTTTGTCTCTATCCCTATATCGAGGGCAAGCGGGTCCGCTATCGGCCGCCGGACATGGTGGTGAAGGACATCGCGCAGCATTACCATCAATGGGGGACCCGACGCTTCTGGTTTACGGATGCCCAGTTTATCACCGGCAAAGAAGCCTATCCTCAATGCACCGAGATTCTGGAGCGGATCGTCAGCGAAAAATTGGACATCGAGTGGTCCGGCTATATCCGGACGTCCCTGATCACGCCCGAGTTGGCCACACTCATGGTCCGGTCCGGCGTCGGCGACCTGGAAGTGGCTATTACCTCGGGATCGCAGGACGTACTGAACAACCTGCACATGGGTTTCAAGCTCGAACGACTCTATGATGGCTGCCGGTATCTGGCGGAAGCGGGTTTCAAGGGGAAGGTCATCCTGAATTACTCGCTGAACAGCCCGAAGGAAACCGAGGAGACATTACTCCAGAGCGTGGAGTCCTATAAAATGGTCGCCTCCATCCTGGGCGAGGACCGCGTCTTCCCCTTGATGTTCTTCCTGGGCATTCAGCCGAACACCGATTTGGAGCAACGGTTGCTGGAGGAAGGCTATCTGTCGCCCGGATACAATCCCTTGATGCTGACCCCCACCAGCATCAGGAAACTGTTGTATAACCCCGCTCCGCTGAATAAGTTTATCGCCAAGGCCTGCCTGAAGGCCTGGGAACACAAGGAAGGCAGCCGCGACCCGCGAAAATGGACCGGCTCCCTTTCCCAGACCGGCGCCGAAAAAGGCCCGTACGCCGATGCCAATCTCATCCGTGGGATCGAAGGAAACTCCGGACGGGATGCCTTGCTGTCCCTGGAAGAAATTCTCAAGCCTCGTCAATTGCTGAAGCCCCGGCCTCTGTCCGACAAACCTTCCCTGACCAATCCTGTCCGCTGACCGTGGCATCGACACCTTCTTGCATTCCCGGCAAATGCGATGCTATCATTCGCCCTCTTTTTAGGCTGGGTTTCGTATGTCAATCGGTTGGTTTTCCCGCCGTTTATGACGACCATTCCCGGCAAGACGGCTCCTGGAGGAGGCAGGTGAATGTATAAAACGATCTATATCCCGGTCGACAATTCCGACCATTCCAATACAGCGGTGGATGTCGGCGTCCATATGGCCAAAACGTTTGGGTCCAAGATTGTCGGGAGCCACGTCTATGCAGCCAAAATGCATGACAAACGCTTCAAGCAAATGGAAGCGGGCCTGCCGGAGGAATACCACGACGAGAAGGAGCTCGATCGCCAGCGCCAGATCCACGATTCGCTGATCACCCGCGGTCTCCAGATCATTACCGATTCCTACCTCGACTACGTCGACAAGAAATGCAATGAAGCGAATCTGCCCATCGAGCGCCGCTCGCTGGAAGGGAGGAATTGGAAAGTCCTGGCCGAAGACATCAACACCAATGCCTACGACCTCGTCATCATGGGCGCCTTAGGGGTGGGGGCGGTCAAAGACAGCGTGATCGGCAGCAACACCGAGCGCGTGGTGCGCCGGGTTCGGAACTCCGACATGCTGATCATCAAGACTCCTCAACCGATGACGAGCGGGAAAATTGTCGTCGCCGTGGACGGCAGTCCCTACTCGTTCGGCGGCCTCATGACCGGTCTCGCACTCGGGAAGGCGTTCAATATGCCGGTCGAAGCTATTTCGGCGTTCGACCCGTACTTCCACTATGCTGCCTTCCACAGCATCTCCGGTGTCTTAAATGAAGAAGCCGGGAAGGTGTTCCGTTTCAAAGAACAGGAAAAGCTGCACGAGGAGATTATCGACAGCGGCCTGGCAAAAATTTATCAGTCCCATCTGGATATCTCCCGGGAAATCGCGCAAGCCGAAGAAACCGACGTGAAAACGACCTTGCTCGACGGGAAGGCCTTCGAAAAGATCATTCAATACGTGCGCAAGGATATCCCGACCCTACTCATCGTCGGCCGCATCGGCGTCCACAGCGATGAGGATATGGATATCGGCAGCAACACCGAAAATCTGCTCCGGTCGGCACCCTGTAACGTGTTGATCTCCAACCGCAAGTATGTGCCGCCGATCGACACGCAAGCCGAATACACCATCGCCTGGACCGAGGAAGCGCTCCGGCGCATGGAACGGATTCCCATCTTCGCCCGCGGTGTCGCCAAAACCGCCATTCACCGCTATGCGATTGAAAAAGGGCATACCATCATCAGCAATACCGTCGTGGATACCGCCGTCGGCCATATCCTCCCGAAGGGCGCCATGGACGCCATGCGGGCGCTAGGCGGCAACCTGGACGCGGCCGGCATCGACCGTGACACCATGCAGGCGGACGACTCCGTCGCCAAAGAAATCATGGGCTCGACGCTGAGCGGCATGATGACGCAGGTCGTTGAAGAGAAGCCCAAGAATTCAGAAGCGACCCAGGCCTACCTGGATCGAATGAGCCAGAACTATTTCGTGTGCGACGGATGCGGGTACATCGGCAAGGGCGAGACGCCGGTGAAGTGCCCCGTCTGCGGGGCCGGCGGGGACCGGTTTAAGCTGGTCGACAAGAGCATTTTCGAAGCGGCCGCGAATGCCGAAGGCGCCCTTGAAACCGACCTGGCCTACGATGACGTGCCGATGCAATGGACCAAGGATGCCAAAGAAGGCATCCGGGCCGTGCCGGCCGGCTTCCAACGCCGCCGCGCCAAAGCCAAGATTGAAAAGACGGCACGCAAGCTTGGTATGACGACCATCACGCTCGAGTATGCGGCTCCCATGATCCAGGAGGCCGCATCGGAAGACTATGAGCCGATCTTTGCGAACAAGGGGGCCGGAACTTCTCCGGAAGCCGGGGCCAAACTGGCCGCCGCGAGCCCACAAGAGAGTATTGAGACTCGCCAAGATAGCCATGACCATACCGGAGCGTCTCCCTATACCTGGACCGACGAGGCCCAGGCCCGTCTGGATCGTGCCCCCGAAGGCTTCATGCGCGAGTGCACGAAAGCGTTGATCATCAAGCATGCGGAAAAACTGGGCGTCACACACATCACCCTTGAGGTCGCCCATGAAGGCATCGAACAGGCCAAAGACTACATGGCGGACGCCATGAAGACCGGCAACCTCAAGGACATGATCGCGAACCTCACGGGAAAGGTCGGTTCCTAGGTCTGAACGACGCGGCGTACAGGAAGCACGGGATTCCCCTTCCGATGCAGCGCTCGATTCAACACCTTTGAACTGTTTGTACTATGGGCAAGTCTCTACCGATGGTGAGCATTCCGTCCCTGCCGGGTGTGCTCGCATCCGTCCAACAGCAGGTCACACAGTTCTTCACCCCGCAGCCCAAGGGGGAAGGCCCTTACGACGGCCGAACGGTGGATGATTTCAAGCCGTATCTCGTGGCGCTCAACCTTACCAAGCGCTGCAATCTCAAATGTGACCACTGCTATCTCGATGCGACGACCAAGGCCGCCGGAGGAGACGATGAGCTCTCCACGCAGGAGTGTTTCACGCTGATCGACCAAATCGCGGAGGTGAACAAGGGTTGCCTGCTCGTCATTACCGGGGGGGAACCGCTGGTGCGTCCGGACATCCTGGACATTGCGGGTCATGCGGTCAAGCTCGGGTTCATGGTGGTCTTCGGAACGAACGGCATGTTGATCGATGACCGGATGGCCAAGGCCCTGGTCGAGATCGGCGTGATGGGCGTCGGCATCAGCATTGATTCACTGGATGCGGCCAAACACAATGCCTTCCGCGGGGTGCCCGGCGCCTGGGAAGCCGCCATGGCCGGCATTGAAGCCAGCAAACGCAACGGCCTTCAGTTCCAAGTCCATTTTAGCGCCCAGCCGATGAACTATCAGGAATTACCGGCCGTGATTGACTGGGCCCATGGCCTGGGCGCCCGCGTCCTGAACGTCTTTTTTATGGTGTGCACCGGCCGCGGAGAAGAACTGACGGACATCACCCCCGCCCAGTACGAAGAGGTCCTCGGCTATCTGGTCAACTGTCAGGACAACTATAAAGGGATGTTGGTCCGCGCGCGCTGCGCCCCTCATTTTAAGCGGCTCGCGTACGAGAAAGACCCCAACTCGCCGATTACGAAGGCCACCGGATACATGGGCGGAGGCTGTCTTGCCGGGACGAACTATGCGCGGGTGACCCCCAACGGTGAACTGACGCCATGCCCCTATATGCCGCTGTCCGCCGGCAATGTCCGCCAGCAGAGCTTTGTGGATCTGTGGGAAAAGTCGGATGTTTTCAACTCTTTCCGCTACCCGCAACTGAAGGGCAAGTGCGGGGATTGCGAGTACACGGATATCTGCGGCGGCTGCCGCGCCCGCCCGTACGTCGACCACGGCGATTGGCTGGACGAAGACCAGTGGTGTCTGTATACGCCGAAAGGCGGCGAGAAAATTAAAGTCGCCTTCAATATTCCTGAAGAGTCCGAAGTCGCGTGGGATGAAGCCTCGGCGCTCCGGCTGAGCCGCATCCCGTACTTCCTCCGGGCCATGGTGAAGAAAGGTGTGGAGAAGCATGCTCGTGAGAATAATCTGTCGCTAGTGACCGTGGAGTTGATGGAAGAGCTGCGAAAAAAGCGGTTCGGGAACGATGCCCCGGTGTTCAATTTCGATATGAAGGGAAAGGAATGAGCATGGCGCTGCCTACACGCAGGTCAGTCGTCTGCAACGGCTCTGCTCTCCGGACTCTGCTTCCCGTACCGATGTAAGCATGGACGCACTTCAAAGCATCGTCACAGATCTCAATACGCTCATCCCGATCATTAATCATTGGTTTCACCTGCTTTCGGCAGTGATTTGGATCGGCGGCTTGGCGTTTCTCGTCATGGCGGTCACTCCCGGCCTGCAAAAAGCCGTGGCCAAGGACCAGATCAAGCCCATTACGGATATCTTCTATCAGCACTATAAGAAGGTCGCCGGCATTCTTTTGGTGGTCCTACTCTTTACCGGTGGCATCAATCTGCACTATGTGAACCAAGTCCTTACGTCGCAAACAGGCAGTGGCGTCCAACACCACGCCAAATATCTCACCGTCTTTTTTATTAAATTGTTCCTGGTCCTGTGTCTTTTGACGCTGTTCCTCTACACCGTGATCTTTAAGACGGACGATGAAGACAGCGAAGATGGCACATACGAGGCGATCCCCTACCAACGAGCGGCTTTGTGGATGGGGTTCTTCATCATCCTTTGTGCGGCTGCCATGAAGCACCTCCATCAGTAGCCTGCCGGTTCCAGTTTTGTATCAAACCTGACTAGTATCGTACCTAATCTGATACAGACCGATCAGATCGCCAGCAAACCACCACCCGCTTTTCATCTGCCAGGAATCCTGGAAACCCGGACTTCTCAGTAGCTTAGCGCCATGAGTCGGCTGCGTCATTCTTTGTTTTCGCAGCTGGTATGCGCATTGCTGGTTTATGGCTCTGTCGCAGGACAAAACCGCAAGGTATTGCCCAAATAAGACTGGAACGTGGTTGTGGCGGCGCAGGCAGGGACTAGCCGCCTGGGGAGCCGCCGTTTTGTCGACCAGCGCCCGGAGGCAGGGCGTTAGCGTTCCCGGCACCCTGTGGGCAGAGGGGGAGAATTGGTACAGTCCCCCTCTCCATGGAAAGGATCGTCATGGACATCCGCACCCTCCCACACATCTACCCGTCAGGCTCACCCCCTCCAGACGCCCGTCAAATGCCTCAACCAAAGGACGGTGGTCCAGGGACCACGCGGCTAACGGTGAGCCTTTCCACCGAATTGGTAGAACGGCTCAGAGATACTGTGTTTGGCATCTCGCAGGGTACCCTTTCAGGTTTGGTCAGCCAGGCCATCGAGGAAGCTCTCCGCCAGCTGGAGGCCCACCATGGCGGACGGTTCCCTCGACGCACCCGTGAATTGAAGGCGGGACGCCCGCGGAAGAAGAAAGTCTCCCCTCCTGCAGCCGTTTCCAGAGCCGCCTTTCATTCAACGACACACACTGGTGCGGCTGGACCTGTATTCGGCGGCACGATCGATCACGCCGGCTCGTCGCGCAGGGCTCAGGCAGGACAGAGTGCCGCCCAGGAGTAATGCGGACGCAGGAAGGACGAGTCGGTTCGACAGCCGTGAACGGGGCCTACAGCCCTCGAGGATGAGATGAGCGGAACGAAGGCCCTACAATCCGTGCTCGTCGTGGACGATGACCCGGACATTCTCACGGCCTTGCAGGACCTGCTCGAGTTTGAAGGCTTCCACGTGGACTGCGCCCAGACCTGCCAAGAGGCGCTGACCTCCATCGCACAACACTTTTACAATGCCGTGCTGCTCGATCTCGGCCTGCCGGACGGTGATGGCCACAGCGTCCTACAGCGGGTGCAGGAAATTGATCCGTCTCTCCCCGTCATCGTGCTGACCGCCACAACGTCGCTGGATCGCAGGGTCGGTTCTCTGACACAAGGCGCCTTCGCTCACCTGACCAAACCGTACCATCGGGAAGAGCTCCGGGCCGTCCTTCAACGGGCGATTGGCATGAAGCTGCTGGCCACCAGAGCGGAAGGGATTGCGGTCGCCCTCTCGGAAAGCGAAGACCGTTTTCGTTCGCTGGTCGCATCGGCGCCGGACGCCATCGTGGTGGCGGAGGCCCAAGGGTATATCGTATCGTGGAACCCGGCCGCTGCTACTATGTTTCAATATGGGGCGGCTGAAGTCCTCGGCAAACCGCTCACCATCCTGATGCCCATGCGCTACCGCGAGGCGCACGAAATGGGTATTGAGCGCATGAGGATAACCGGCCAATCGAAGCTGACCGGAAAGACCGTCAGCCTGCACGGTTTGCGGAAGGACGGCACGGAGTTTCCCATCGACCTGTCGCTGGCCACCTGGACGGGACAGGACGGGTCGTTCTATAGCGGCATCATCCGGGACGTCTCGCTGCGCGCCGAGGCTGAATCGACCTTGCGCGACAACATGGACCGGTTCGAGATCCTCACCAATCGTCTGGCACAGGTGTTCTGGATCAGAGACCCGTCCAGGAACCAATTCCTGTATGTCAGTCCGTCTTACGCGCGCCTCTGGGGACGCTCTTGTGAGGAGCTCTATCGCACATCACGCTCCTGGCTTGACGGCATCCATCCGGAAGACCAGGCCCGGGTGTTTCATGCGGCCAGAACGAAGCAGGCCGTTGGCTCCTACTGCGAGGAATACCGCATCATCCGCCCGGATCACACTCTGCGCTGGATTAGGGACCGGGCTTTCCCGGTTCCGGATGCGTCGGGCGTGGTTTCTCGTGTGGCCGGCTTCGCAGAGGACATCACGGCGGAGAAGGAGTGCCAAGACGCGCTGCGCCGGAGCGAGCACCGGATCGACCTCGCCCTCGCCTCTGCGGATCTCGGCATTTGGGATTGGAATTGCATCGCTGATGAAATCTACTGCTCGGGACGGACCATGCAGTTCCTTGGCCAGGAACCGCACAGCCGTTCACTGTCACGGCCTCAATTCCTGGCACTGGTCTGCGAGGAAGATCGACCCGGCACCGCCTCGACCCTGACAGCCCAACCGACCCTTTCAGATCTCTATGCCTTCCGTCATCGGGCCTCCTGGGCCGATGGATCGCGCCACTGGCTGGCCTGGTTTGGCCACGCGCTGAGGGGACAGGACGGGGCGCTGGCCCGCGTCATCGGATCAGTCGGCGTGGTGGATTAGCGCTTGGCACGGGACGACGCGGGTTTGGAGCCGGTCAATGCCCGCTTCAACACGGTCGTGAGCCCGAAGTAGGCGAAAGCATCCTTCAAATTGGAATAGAGCCGCTTGAACCTGCCCATCGCCGGATCGGTGACATACTCCATCGTCAAAGCAATCCGTTCTTCTCCCTCCCCCAACGGCGTCACGGCGTGCCACAACTTATCGCCGTTAAAGATCACCATGTCGCCAGGCTCGGTAATGAGTTCCACATGACGGACCGGCTCGGTCGGATGGCCTTTGAATAAGTCGCACACCAGCTTGCACTGAGTCGACCGGTCGACGATTCCCATGAGAATCGTATAGCGGGCGCCCTTGTAATAAGAGGTGTCATAGTGGAACCCGATGTGGTCCCCCGGCTCGGTATAGTAATACAGCGCGCATGAATGCGGATCATTGTCCGGACAGAAAGTCAGCTGGGCCTCGGTCAGGCGGATCAAGAACGTCTTGAACGAATCGGACCGATAGAGATCAAGAAACCCGGGCGCTTTCTCCTGCACCGTGTAATAGCTGACGCTGCCGCCCTTTTTATGCCCGGGGATGTAGTTGCGGTTGAGATCCGCCTTCATGCCTTGCGCCTGCGGCACCAGCATCTCTTCCACGAACGCACGGGGCAGAAACTGCTTGATCACCACAAACTCATTCTGCTCCCAATACTCGCGATGCAGACGTTCCACATCCAACGCCGCGACGGCCCGTTCGACGGCCGCCGGGATGCTTTCTGTTTCAACCATCGTCATGGCTGCTTCCTCCTTCTGCCCACACGACCGCTCCTCTTCCTGTCATCAGCCATCGGCGTCTAGCCCACCGTTGAAAAACCTGTTGAAGACCCTGAATAGCCTCCCCGGCAAGCGATCAGGGTGGAATTGGAACAGCCCGCAGGATGTTCAAAATTCCGTCCAGCGCGGCCGCAGCGAGGTGCGCAACGCGAGGAATAACGAGCGTCACGTTTGCGCACGGGCGCGAGATGGTGAGCGCCCAGTGTCTTTAAGGCGAATCGTAAGCCCTGCTCACCCGCCCGCCCACCGACTGTAAGAACAGTCGTTATCCCGGGCCGTACATTGAGCCTCTGAGGTTCACGCCGCGCCGAATAAGGTGCGACATGTCTGTGAACGCCGCCGAGATGGTGACGAGAACAAAGCTGGCGGACTTTTCAACATCCTGCTAGGGCCCATTGAGCGTCGGGGCTTTGACCACCTCCACATCGGGGGGTGCTTTGAAATCGAACACCTCCCGGCCCAGGCCAAGATTCGGCTTCAACCCGGAAAACTCGAACGTGGCCACATTGCCGTTGGCCTCATGGAGCGTGACGGTCCGGATAAAATAGGTTTTCGGAAAGACCTCGACGACAATCCGCTGCACACCACGGGTGGATTCCTGCTCTTTGGCTTTCGGAATGAGCGTGAGTACGCGAACGCCGCCCACACCCCGTTCCTGTCCGGGCGTCGGTTCGACGTCGAAGGATTCCTCCAGCTTTGCCGCGCCCTGCAGCAATTCCAGCGGAGCCTTCGACGCCGCCATCTGCGTCAGTTTGCCGATCAGCACTTGTTTATGCTCCGGCACATACACTTTCACATTGTCGTGATTGACATAAATCTCTTCATTCGACGGATCGAGGTAGTCCCAACGGAGCCGCCCCGGCTTCTTGATATACACTTTTCCCGACGACACCACGGGCCGTTCGAATCCCTCGATCCTTGTTTTTTGAGTAAAGTCGGCCTGCAGGTCCTTCGTTTTCTCATAGCGGGCCTGGAGCTGCTTCACCACCTCGCGCACTTCCTGCAGAGCCTTGTCCTCAGCAGGTTCTTCCGCTCCCCATACCGGCGTCATCAGCAGCACGCTGAGCACGAGGCCAAGGATCCCGCGACTCATGCTTCGGCCGCTCCAACCGGACCGCGGCGGCCCAGCACTTCACGCCGCCCGTCCCGCCCCGCGGCGCTCACAATGCCGTCCGTTTCCATCTGCTCGATCATGCGGGCCGCGCGCGGATAGCCCACCCGCAAGCGCCGCTGGATCAACGACGCCGAGGCCTGGCCCGACGAGAGAACCAGTTCCTTCGCCTGTTCGTAGACGTCGTCCTTCGCCTCCTCCTCAGCCGCCTCTTCCTGCTTGAGAGATTGCAGTTCCTGATTATAGGTCGGCAAGGCTTGTTTCTTCACGAAGTCCACGACGGAGCGCACGTCGTCATCGGAGACGAAGGAGCCGTGCAAGCGCGCCAAGCGGCCGGTGCCCGAGGCCAGATACAGCATGTCTCCGCGGCCGAGCAACGCTTCGGCCCCGTTGGCATCCAGGATCGTGCGTGAATCCGTTTTCGAAGAGACCTGAAACGCGATGCGGGCCGGGAAATTGGCTTTGATCAGACCCGTCAGTACATCGACGGAGGGGCGCTGCGTGGCCAGGACCAAATGGATGCCGGAAGCCCGCGCCATCTGCGCCAGCCGGGCAATCTTATCTTCCACATCCTTGGGAGCGACCATCATGAGATCGGCCAACTCATCGATCATGACGACAATAAAAGGCAGCGGTTCCGGCGGGGTCGGCTTCGGCTGCATGCAGCCCTGCTCGCCCTCCGCAATCGCGGTTTCTCCGGCAGACAACCGGTCCTCCTCCGACAGGAACTGGATCGGGAGTTCGGCTTGCGCGGCGCGCGCCTCGCTGTCCGCAAAGGCTTCATGGAGGCCGGCCACCTTCCGATTGTAGGCGTCGATATTCCGCACGCCGGCCTCCGCCAACAACTTGTAGCGCCGCTCCATTTCCGCAACCACCCACCCCAGTCCCTTGGCGGCCGACTTGGCATCCGTAATGACCGGACGCAAGAGGTGCGGAATGCCGTCATAGGACTGGAACTCCAGCATCTTCGGATCGATCAGCAGCAGTTTCACCTCGCTGGGCTTGGCGGAGAACAGAATGCTCAGCAGCATCGTGTTCAGGCCGACGCTCTTCCCCGCTCCGGTCGCGCCGGCCACGAGCAGATGAGGCATCTTCGCGAGATCCGCCGTCACGGGAGCCCCGAAGATATCTTTCCCGATCGCCAACGTGAGCTTCGAACGTGCGCGCACAAACGCGTCGCTCAGCAAGACTTCTTTCATGGACACCGTTTCGCGGGACCGGTTGGGCACTTCGATGCCGACGACCGATTTGCCCGGCAGCGGCGCCACAATGCGCAAGCTCGTCGCTTTCAAGTGCAGCGCCAGATCGTCGGCCAGGTTGACGATGCGCGCCACTTTTGTGCCGGGCGCTGGCTCATATTCATACATGGTGACCACGGGGCCCGGCCGGACTTCCGTTACCTTGCCCTCAATACCGAAGCTGCCCAGGGCGCGGGACAAGACGTCGGACTGGGCTTTCAACTCCTCATCCGACATGCGGCTCACGGGGCCGGACGGATCGCTCAACAGGATATTGGCATCAGGGAGACGATAATGGCCGTTGTCGGCCTGGACCGGCAAAACCTCCGGTTCGACGCTCGCGTGGTCCGTCGCGAGCTGAGCCGCCGTGAGGGGCGGCTGAATGATGGGCGGCTCGAACGCAGCCATGGGCTCCGGCTCGTCCGGCATCTCGGACAGGGGCTCCTCTAAAACCATGGCACGGCTTCCCTTCGCCGTCTTGGTTTTCTGTCGCCGGCTGCCCGGTTCGGGAGGCGCTTCAACCGGCCGTTCCGGCATCAGGGCCGCGAGCCGCTCACGAAGGGACGCCCAGCGTTCGGGCATGCGACTCACGAATTCGGTCAAGGAAAGCGGCGTCGTGAACAGGAGCGAAACCAGAAAGCCGGCGATAATCAGAATATGCGCGCCCGTGCTGGCGAAGACGACACGCAACCCCTCGGCGATCACTTGTCCACCGATCCCGCCGGCCATTCCGCGGGAGACCATCCCGCTCGTCAATGTCGGGACCGCCGTCGCTTCCAGATGAAGAAAGGCGCTCAAGAACAGAACGGCGGCAAGCGAACTTCCGGCAGTCCGAAGCCGGATGCTGACCGGTGCCTGCGAGAAGCAGCGGAGTCCCAGACGGCCGAGCAGCGGAGGAAAGAAATAGGCCGCCCCGCCGATCAAATAGAAGAATCCCCCAGCCAGGACTGCGCCAAAGGAACCGATCAAATTGCGAGGCGGATTGGGGGACGGCGCGCCGGCCGCGACGGTCTTCGCCTCGCCGGGCACGAAGGACAAGAGGCTCAAGAGCGTGAGCAAACTCAGCGCGATCAGGATCACGCCGATCACTTCCCGCTGAATATGAGAAGGGGGAGAAGGGGCGCGGCGGGCTTCGCCCCGCTTCGCCGAGGTGGTCACACCCATAGCGGCGGATGCTACCACAGGGGGGCAGTCATTTCAAACCGACGGCCCCGCCTGCGCCATCCTCAAACCGTATTTGTCTTGCGAGGCCACAAAGGATGACTAAGATAGATCATCCATGAAAGCTTCCGATCACTCTGCTCGACGGTTCATCGAACTTCGCAAGCATCGACGGCTCGTGCCCCCGCCAGGGTCGCTGCTGTCCTTTAGCCTCCTCGCCCTGCCGGCTGAAGTCCGGCAAGAGGCGGAGGGAGACGGAACGATCCTCAACCTCTCGACGGGCGGCTGCAAAATCGGCAGCGAAACCGTGATCACTCTCGGACAGCCGTACACGCTCATCCTTCAACTTCCATCCGTGCCGACTCCCATCACCGTCGAAACCGCCATCGTTCGGTGGATCGGCGAACAGACCTTCGGCTTTCGCTTCGAGGCCATACAGCGTGATCAGGAGGAGCACCTTCGGGAACTCCTCCATCGACTTCGTTCATCGACCTGTTGAGGCGATCGGCTCCCTGCAGTAATTGCCCAGCAGCGGCAAGACCTTCCTGCCTTCCGTCCACCGCAAGAAGCGCCTCTCATCGCAATCACTGGGGATTGAAGGGTCATCCTCTGGCATGATTGTTGGTCAAGTGATCAAGGGAGCTCCGTTGTCAACCTGTGGGCCAGAGCACATGAAGGAACCTGTATGGTAGCCGAAGGGTGGCGGTTTCTCACTCAGGATGTGACGCTAGCCGGCGGGTTCCAGAGCCCGTTGCTCAGCTGGCTGGGAGCCGCCGGCATTCTGGGGTTGTGCCTCTGGCATAGTCTGATCCTCATCCGGGGAGTGCTGCTGCTCCGTGGGGCATTTGCACGAATCCGGACCGGTCTGACGCGGCTGGCGGCCGCACGGTTGCAAAGCAGCCACGAATGGATCGTCATTCCGTCACTGGCGAAGCGACCGGCGTCATCGGCGGAGGAACGGCATGATCTGGACGATCTCCAGCATTTGGACTGCCTCATGCGCACCGAACCGGTGTTGGCCGGGGAGTGGTTGTCCTACCGGAAGACGCTCGCCATCGAACAGGCTTCCTGGTTCACTGAGCCTATAGTCTATGGACAGCGGGCCGCCGCCGAGGTGTTTTCCTTTGAATCAGTCTGCGCAAACCATCTCAACGTCCGTTTCTATCAACAGCTCCCCTCCTTCATGACGGGTATCGGCCTCATGTTCACGTTTCTCGCCATTCTGATCGGCCTCAGCAAACTCCATGCGACCGGATCGCAGATCGACGGCATGCAAGGGCTGATCAACGGCCTGGCAGGAAAATTTGTGACCTCCATCGTGGGGCTGGCCTGCTCGAACGCCTTCATGCTGCTGGAGAAATCGCTGTGGTACCGCTTGGCCCGACATCACCGTCTGGCCGTGGCCTTGCTCGATGAGATGTTCCCGCAGAAAGTGCTGGACCAAAGCGTTCCCGGCGGCCATCCACCGGCCGACAGGACCCTGGCCCTGTCGAGCACCCTCCAACGCGATCCGGCTCATCAGCTGGTCCAAACAATGCAGCAGCAGCTTCAATCCACCGTCGCCGCACTCACCACCGTGTCCGAATCACTGGCGGCCCTGAAGACGACGCACCCGCTCCCTCCCCGTGATGCGGCGTTGGCCGCCGATATCGGACATGAGATGCAGAAGGCCCTGCGCCCCCTGCTCGACCCGTTGCTGGTTGCCATCGCCGACCTGAGCCATTCCGTGAACCGGCCTGTCCAGCTTTCGGATGCCGAGCGAGACAGCCTGTTCGACCGGCTCCGGGAGCAGCGTGGCGGGGAACGTCCCCAAGCCGCAGCAGTGGGCGCCGGGCCGTCGCAAGGGTCGTCGGCCGGGTGGAAACTTTCACGCTGGCGGACCTCCCCCAGGGATGAAGGGAGGACGGCATGAAGTCCGCCTTCTCACGGGACTCCTCCGACGACGCATCGGCCAGCGGAACGACCGATCTCATGACATCGTTGGCCGTCATCTTTATTCTTCTGCTGGCCGCTCATATCACACGAGTGGAAGAAGGAAATGCCAAGCCGCCGATGCCAAGGAGCGCCCCCACGGCCGAGTTCGCGGACCGGCTTGAGCCCCACCACTTAGCCATCGAACCGCGAGAGGGCGACCCGCACGTGCTGACCGTCGTCGTCCCCGACGCGATCCTAAATTTCGAGTCCGGGAGAAGCACGCTCCTTCCATCCGCCGAGTTGTTCCTGGAGGACACCATGCCGCACTATGCCACCCTGATGTGCGGCCCCCACGGCCATGATGTCGAGTCGTTCGTGATCGAGGGACATACCGACGATCACGGTGACGACATCCCCAACCTGAAGTTGAGCCAGGACCGTTCCTTTGCTGTTCTGGTCAAAGGACTGGACGTGATCCGCGCCAGACTCCCTTGGGCCTACGACTGTTTTCAGCAAAAGAGTTCAGCCACCGGGCGGGGCAAGCAGGACTTGCTGCGCAATGCGGCAGGCTATCCGGACCGTGACAAAAGCCGGCGGGTCGTGTTCAAAATCCATCTGCGGCGGCCATGATGGTGTGCCGATTGCCAGCGCCGACGAGCTTCCTGCCCGGGAGACCGGAGTTTACGGGCAGCTAATCGTTCGCGGCCATGCGCTTCGTCAATTCGATGAGCTGCGCCACAGAGAGCACTTCGGCACGGACGGCCGGAGACAGCTGAAGCGACGTGAGGGCCGCTAATACCGGCCCTGGACCGTATCCCTCATCCTTCAATGAGTTGACAAGCGTCTTCCGCCGATGGGCGAAGACCGCTTTCACCACCGCGCTAAACCGCGCCTCCTCCTCCCGGGTCAGGTCTCGGTGCTCTTTCATCCGCAGAACGACCACTGCGGATCCCACCTCCGGGCGGGGCCGGAAACATTGGGACGACACACGAAATGCTTTCGTGATGTCGGCCGTGTATTGCGCCATCACCGAGAGGACGCCATAGGCGGGACTGCCCGGTTTCGCGGCGAGCCGATCGGCCACTTCATCCTGAAGCATCAACACCAGGCGAGGAAATCGCTCCCGCTGCTCCAGCAAGCGGAACAGCAACGGCGTGGAAATGTAGTACGGCAGGTTGGCCACCACGAGGGTCCCGATCGGCAGCTGCTCAAGCGGATACGTCATCGCATCGTCGAGGAGAAGGGTGAGGTTCGGGAATTCCGCTTGGCGACCGGCGAGAAAGGCATGGAGCCGGGGATCGACTTCGATGGCGGTCACGCGCTTGGCCGCTTTGCACAGCGCGTCCGTCAGGATGCCGCGGCCGGGCCCCACTTCGAGCACCGTATCCTGTACCCCGATCTCGGCTAATCCGACGATCTTGCGAACGATGTTGGGGTCGATGAGGAAATTCTGGCCCAGGCGCTTGATCGCCGCAGGAGGATCGGAGAGTCCCACCCGTCAACTCCCGGGGCGAGGGGCTTGCGCCAACTGCTTGGCCAGGGTCGTCAGCGGCGTCCGGTAGGTGTCGATCAGATCAGTAAATTCTTCGACCAGGTCATTGGTAAAGGAGGGGCCGGGGTGCAGCGCGGCAAACCGCTGCGCCTCTGTGTGGCCCACGGCTTCGGTGAGCAACGCGACCGTTTTCACTTTCCACCTGGCGACCCGTTCCGCTCCCGCCATCGTATTCAGGTCTACCAGCGTCTGTTTGGCCAGCGCGTCCAGTTCCTTGATTTGCTCCTGCACCACAGCGAGCCCTTTGGATGTATCGCCTGACATCGTTGATCAAATCCTTTCCTCATCGAGTGACGATGCGCATTCGGGAAGCCCGTCGAACGTGGACCGGGCCGGACGAGCCGGGAAGCGCGAAGAGCGGATCTACCGACGACTCACTTCGCGGCCGGCCGGCTGCAGGCAATCTTCGCAGCCAGCTTCACCGCCTCCAGCAGGCTGCCTGGATCGGCAAGGCCCTTCCCCACAATATCGAATGCCGTTCCATGATCGACAGAGGTGCGGATGATCGGCAAGCCCACGGTCAGGTTGACGCAGGTGCCGAACGCAACCAGTTTGAGCGGAATCAATCCCTGATCATGATACATGGCGACGATCCCGTCGTACTGGCCCTTCACCGCCTTGCCGAACAGCGTATCGGCGGGAAGCGGGTCGCTGGCAAGGATGCCTTGCGCCTGTGCGGCGCGCGCCGCCGGGAGGATCACACGGGCTTCTTCCCGGCCGAACAGCCCGTGCTCCCCGGCATGCGGGTTCAACGCCGCGATGCCGATCCTCGGCCTGGGGATGCCATACAGCTCGGTGAGCGCGCGGTGCGCCAGACGGATGGCCTTTTCAATGTTCGCCCGGGTGAGCAGAGACGACAGATCCTTAATCGGCACGTGGGTGGTGACGAACATGATCCGGAGCGGCCCGCCCACGATCATCATCCCCGATTCCTTGGCCTGCGTCAGATCGGCCAGCAGCTCGGTATGCCCCGGGTAGCGACATCCGGCCATGTTGATCGCTTCTTTATTGATGGGCGCCGTGACGATACCATCGATGCAGCCGAGCAGAGCCAACTCGACCCCTTTTTTAATAAACGCGACCGAGGCGGCACCGGTCGCTTTTGCAGCCACACCGGGCGTAAAGCTGGCAAGCGGCCTGTTCAACGGATCCAGCACCGGGACCGCAGCTCCACTCGTCAGGACGGCTTCATGCCCGTCGACGGGAACGGCTTTCAGCTTGAGCTTCAGCGCCTTGATGGTGCGCTGCATCACCGGAAATGAGCCAATGATGAGAGGATAACAGAGGGCTCTCAGCGCCCGGTTCGTCATCGCCTTGGCAATGACTTCGGGACCGATCCCGGCCGGATCTCCCATCGTGATGCCAAGAAGCGGTTTATCCCGCTTGTTTGGTTTACTTGGTTGGTCTCGTTGCAACTTCATCGTTTTCGTCCCAGCCACCTGCCAAATGAACTAAACAAACCAGAAAAACCAGACAAACCGGACAAACACTCACCATCCGTACAGGTACACCGTGTACCCTATATAAAGGATGGCGCTGGCACTCAGCAACCAGGGCCGCCAATGGCCGCCGATGATAATTTGAAGCAGGCAGAATCCCGCCGCGGCCATCGCCAATACCATGGTGGCCAGCGCGGAGGGCGCCAGCGCCCATTCCGTGCCCAACAAACCGACGGACACAGGAAAGGTGCCTTGAAACACCATCGCGCCGGTGACATTGCCCACGGCCAGGCGATCCTTTTTCCGATACAGCCACAGGAAGCTGTTGGACATCTCCGGGAGCTCGGTGGCAAGTGGGGCGACCAACAACGCGAGGATCAAGGGCGAAATGGCGAGCGCCGCCGCCATCGTTTCCGCCGCCGTCACGAACAGATGGGCGCCCAGGATCAACCCGGCCAGTCCCGCGAGGGCCTGGAGACCGATCATCGGATGAGGAGGGATCGCGGCGGACTTGGCAAACAGCAGCGGCTCCAGCGCAGAGCCTTGCCCTTCGTCTTCGTCCGGCGCGCTGAATTTGAGCTTCATATAATAGAGGTACAGGCCGATCAGTCCGAACGCGGCGGTGGCATGCACAAGCCGCGAGGGCACAAACACGCAGGCTAAGGCCACGCCATACCCGATGGTGAAAAAAGTGAGATCCGTCCTGACTTCCCCATAGTTGAGATGGAACCGCGCAGTCCGCTTGCCGGCCCGTGCGTAGAGCACCAACAGCCCGGCCAGAATGGGCAGGACCAGCGTGCTGAGCATGAACGGCGCGCCGAGGATAGCTCCCAGGCCGACCTCGGCTTCCTGCCGGCTCGTGCCGAAAAAGATCGCGATGATCGGGATGGACGTTTCCGGCAGCGTCGTGCCGATGGCGGCGAAGATGCTGCCGACGGCGCCTTCCGAGATGCCCAGCCGCTTTCCCATCCACTCGATGGCATTGGTAAAGAGCGCGCACCCGCCCAATGTGACGACCACGGAGACGACGAAGAGCAGAACGTAGAAGAGGATGGTCACGCGCGAGGCCCGCCCCTCTGATGACTCAGCTCGCGATAGGCCAGGCGCGCCTCCTCCATCACATCCTTCAGCGGCAGCCCCTTCCGGCTCGCAATGGTTCGACAGTCGGCATACTCCGGCGAGGCTTTCTCCCAGCCGGCGCCCATGGACGCGATCTTCATCCGTACCGTGCCCCCTCGGACCTTCACCGTCACGAACCGCCGCGGCAGGATCTGTCGATCCACTTCTCGGATGCGCAGCCCGAGGGCGGTCGTCTCCTGAAACAGCACGTCGAGCACCGGATCCACATGATCCCGAGCCGCCAGGCAACTCACGATCACGCCCGGCCGGCTTCGTTTCATGATCACCGGCGCCACGGTGACGTCGAGCGCCCCAACGGCGAACAATTGATCCATGACATATTCGTAGGTCTGCGGGTTGAGATCATCGAGATTCGTTTCAATCTGCATCACACGATCGACCGGCCGCCCGCTCGAGGCGCCGTCCTCCGACAGAAAGACCCGCAGGACGTTCGGCCAGCCTTCCGGATCCCGATCACCCGCGCCATACCCGACACGCACAGGTTCCATCACGGACAAAGGACCGAACTCGGAGGTCAGCGTGCGGAGCAGGGCGACACCGGTCGGGGTCGCCAGTTCACAGCGCGGGCCGTCCGCATAAATGGGAATGCCTTGGGCCAACGCAGCCACGGCCGGTCCGGGCACCGGCAGGAGTCCGTGCTCGGTCTGAATAGTGCCGGCCCCCACATTGATCGCCGAGGCGGTGACCCGTGTCACATTCATCAGATGACAGCCCAGCACGCCGCCGACGACATCAATAAAGGAATCCATGACACCCACTTCATGGAAGTGGACGTCTTTTGTCTGCACACGGTGGGCCTGCCCTTCGGCCTCCGCGAGTCGATCGAACACCAGACGACTCCGCGTCTTCACGGCATCAGGCAACGAACTCTGGGTAAGGATCCGTTTGATGCGCGATACGGTGAGCGCGCCGGTAAACCCTTGCTGGATTACGACATCGACTTTGATCGCGGCGAGCGCCCCGCGCCGGACCTCGCGCTTCCGCAATTGATAGCCGGTCAACCGGAGCCCTTTGAGGCCTCGGACCAGCGCGGGCCAGGACAAGCCGGCATCCACCAGCGCGCCCAGAATCATGTCGCCGCTGATGCCCGAGAAACAATCCACATGCAGATGCCGTCCCACTGATCCTCCAGAGATGCGTTTACAGGTGCGTTAAAATGGCGCGCCATCTTACCCAAGGCCTCGGCGAACGGCAATCGCTCTTGTTGAGTCATTGACAGTGGGGGGTGCCTATGTTATCCCCCTACCGATGTTGCAGACCTATCCCGCTTTTGCCCTCCTCGTTGTCCGCTCGATGTCTCTATGAGCATCCCTGGTACGAAGACACGCGGGTCGGGGAGCGGCCTACGGGCGCTGCTCCTCCTCATGGGCTTCAGTGCGTGCCTGGCGACAGTTCACCCGACCGACGGATTGGCGAAGACCAAACCACCCCGCGTGCCGCGCCCTGAACCGGAACTCAAGATTCTTGCCTTGAATATTGCGCCGGTTCCGTACAAGCCGGCCAATGGCTCGTTGGAGTTTTCCTTGACCGTGCAACTGCCCAAGGAACTCAATGGGGCCACGATCCTGGAAGTGTCCTCTTTGATCAGTTCGCCGTCAAAGACCTCTCTCCGCTTTCTCTCTCATCGACAATCGGTGCAGATGCCCGAACCGGCCGCGGTCGCGTCGGGAGAGCGTCCGAAGCTGGAGCTTCAACTGTCATGGGACGGGCAGGACCATCGGAAACAACTGGCGGGTCCCGGTCACTACGCCTATGAAGTGCGGATTAAGCTGCTGGCGGACGGCGAGAAAGGTCCTCGAACCATGATGGTCGCCTGGCCGAAACGCGGCACGCTGGAAGTGCAGTAGCGCTCAGCGATCCTACGACGTTGACGAGCGGCAGAACCTGCTCGCGGCCTGTCCGTCGCTCGGTGTGAATCTGCCCTACTTCCTCGGCCTCTTGCTTCTCTTCGACCTCGCCCTTCGCTGACCGCTGACGGCGGTGCGCTTTCCCTGCGTATTGATCCGATGCGCCAGGCACCCGGCGCCGAACCCATTATCGATATTCATAACACCCACGCCGGCTGCACAAGAATTCAACATGGTGAGCAGCGCAGCCAAGCCGCCGAAGCTGGCCCCGTAGCCGCGACTCGTCGGCACAGCAATCACCGGGCAGTCGACCAGTCCGCCGACCACGCTCGGCAGCACGCCGTCCATCCCCGCGACCACCACGATCACATGGGCATGAAACAGCCGCTCTTTTCGGCCGAGGAGTCGATGCAGTCCCGCCACGCCGACGTCATACAGACATTCCACGCGGCTGCCCATGACTTCCGCCGTGACGCGCGCCTCCTCGGCCACCGACACGTCCGCCGTGCCGGCCGTGACGATCAAGACGTGGCCTTCTAAATGGTGCCCGTCGCGCTGAACGGCCACAATCCGCGCGTCCTCATGATAGCGGGCGCGCCGATCGAGGCGGCGGATCGCCCGAGCGACGGTCGGTTCGACGCGCGTCGCAAGAAAGGGACCGCCCTTTTTCAGAAGCGCGCGCGCGATCGAGATGATTTGCTCCGTGGTTTTACCCTCGCAGAGGACGACCTCAGGAAACCCCTGACGCAAGGAACGATGATGATCGAGCGAGGCAAATCCCAGATCCTCGAACGGCATGGTCCGCATCCGCCCCATAGCTTCATCCACGGAAAGTCGCCGGTCATGAACCTGATTGAGAAGCCGCTCCAGTTCATCCGGATTCATGCACCCTTCTCCTGTTTTGCTTCACGTTCCATCAAATCGCTCACCGCCTTCCGGCAGGATTTGCCTTCAAAGAGCACCGCGTTGATTTCCTGCGTAATGGGCATGTCGACCCCATGGCGACGCGCGAGTCCCAAGGCCGCATGCGCCGTCCGGACGCCTTCGGCCACCGCCTGCATGTTCCCGAGAATCGTGTCGAGTGACTCGCCTTGCCCCAAACGTACGCCGACCATGTGGTTGCGGCTGAGCGACCCCGTGCAGGTCAACACCAGATCGCCGACGCCCGAGAGTCCGTAAAACGTGCGCGGATCGGCGCCCATGGCCACGCCCAACCGCACGATTTCCGTCAACCCCCGGGTGATGAGTGCGGCCCGTGCATTCAGACCCAGCCCCAGGCCGTCGACCACCCCGGCCGCCAGCGCCATCACGTTCTTCAGGGCCCCGCCCAATTGCACGCCGATCAGATCGGCATCTCCATAGACGCGCAGGACCGGCGTGATCAGCGCCTGCTGAAAGCGCTGCACAATGGCGGCATCCCGCCCCGCGAGACAGACGGCGGTCGGCTTGCCCTGGCTCAGTTCGGACGCGAAGCTCGGACCGGACAACGCCATGATCATGGGGGCCATTGCGGAAGGCAGCGCCTCATCCATGACCTGCGTCATTAAATTCGATGTCTGCTCTTCAATCCCTTTTGTGGCGCTGATCAACGGCACAGGGCCGGACAGACAAGGCGCGAGCGCCTGCAAGACTTTTCTGGTGACGTGTGAGGGGACCACAAACACCAGTCCATCACAGCCTTGCACCGCGTCGGCCATCGCCGACGTCGCCACGACAGCGGCTGGCAACGGCACGCCGGGGAGGAAGGTCGTATTCTCGTGGGCCGAATTAATCGCATGAACAACGGTCGGTTCATGGGCCCATAGCCGCACCCGCAGGCCTTTTTCGGCGAGATGTTTCGCCAACGCGGTGCCCCATGCGCCGGCGCCGATGACGCCGATGTTGTGAATGGACTGCATTCTGGAAGGTTCCATGGAGCCGGAGGGCACAACCGGACGATGACCGACCGGGCGGGCGGATTATAGGAAGCAGGCCTTGACCTGTCAACGAAATGGACCAGCGGCCCAGCGGGGTTTCTTCAGGGAGTTCTTCTAAGCTTAGGTGGCATGCCGTTTGCTCAACTCATAGAGCCGGCGAGATGGACCTACCCGCGAGGAAACAGATGACTGCGATCGAGACAGCCATACGGTACGTCAAACTGAGCGCCCTCACTAGTCTCGTCGTGAGCATCACTATGGTGCCGGCTGCGTATTCAGAAATGTACGTCGGCGGCCAATTCGGGACGTCGGTGAGCGGCCATACGCTCACCGACGTCGATCTGACGGATTTTACTCCTCATGCATCGATGTCGGATCGCTCCCTGGCCCCGTCCGCACTCGTCGGGTTTAAGCTGGGCTATTACTTTCCGCAAGCCCGATGGTTCGGCCTGGAAACCGAGGCCTACCACATGACGCCGCATATCAAACAGCAACTGGCGACCGTGACGATCCCGCCTCCCGGAGCCGTGGTCGGCGGGACCGCTTTTTCTCCCGGCACGGCGACGGATACCGTCAGCGGGGATCACTTTCGGGTAATCACCTGGGTGCCGGTGAATCTGATGTTTCGCTACCACAAGACCAGGCTGCAGCCGTATATCGGGTTTGGTCCGGCCGTATTCATGGGGCGCATCACCACGACCATCCCGCAGTTTGCCGGCGCTCAACACTCCACACGCCTCGGGCTCAATGCAAAGGCGGGAGCGGAATACTTCTTCACGCGCCACGTCGCCGCGTTTGCCGAAGTGAAATGGAATTATACGCGCTTCGACTTTTCCGGCACCTCCAGCGGCGCGTTCGGATTTCGAGCCACGTACAACCCGCTCCTGGCCGCCGTGGGACTGAGCTATCATTTTTAGGCCTCCTCACCTGCCTCTGGTCCTGATCCAGCCCCTGCAGTCATCACCCTGTAGAAAATGACAGGGTAATTTGGATATGGTGAGGAGCCCAATCACCTATCATGTGAATGCATGCAAACCTGTCCTGCCTGCCATCGCGCGTTACCAGAGATTAATCGGTTTTGCACGCACTGCGGAGAACGGCTAGGGGACGCTCCGGGCGAACCTCGCCTTGCTCAACGCGGCACCTCGCCACCGGAGGAACTCAACCTGAACATCCTCTACGGCATGGTCGCGACGCTCATTCTTGCCCTCGCGTTCCCTCCCTGGGAGACGCCGCCCGGCCAGGCACCCGAATTCCTGGGCCTGCATTTCATCCTCGCTCCTCCCGACCCCGATGCCATCGTCAGCCGCATGCTGCTCACGATTGAACTTGTCACGATCACCATTGCCGGTCTGTACGGGGCGTTTCTCTTTCGCACGAAATAACTGCATCGACTATCTTGGACCGACCGGGCGCACGGTGGGAGGATAGGGAGGATTCATTGTCCCGGCTGCCGGATGGTGTGACGACCGGATCCCGTGTGTCATGCGGAATCGAAGGAATCGGCCCATATCAGCCGCCGCGTCATATTAATCCAGAGCGAGCGTCAGGCACTTAGCCGATCCCCCGGATTTCATGAACTCGTCCAGAGCCACGGCATGGGTCTGGTACCCCCGGTCTTGGAGCTTGCGTTCGGTCTCCGGACATCCCGTCGGGAGGACGACATGTTTACCGACGCAGACCGCGTTACAGGCAAAGCGCCGGGCCTCCTCTTCCGACACAGCGATACGCCGGGCATCGGAGACGCGTTCCGCGATGGCGAGTCGCCCGTACGAATCGAAGGCTGCGGGAAAATACAGCAGTTCTCCGCCGCTGAGCGGGCAAAAGCAGGTGTCGAGATGGTAGAAGCGCGAATCAATCAGTTCCAGCGGAATGATCTCCCGGTGAAACCGCTCGCTGAGGATCGGAAACGACCGAATGTCCGATCGCTGCCGGTAACCGCCGAACCAGCATTCAGGCAACCCGAGCAAGTCTCCCGCCCCTTCGAAACACAAGCCCTCGTCCAGACTCATCACGTCGTAGCCGTGCGCCCCAAACCATTCGGCGAAATGCGCTTCCTCCGGTTGCCGTTCGGCATAGCGGAAATGGCTCACGACGGCGATGCGGCCCACGACTACCCCGGCATTGGCGGTAAAGACCAGGTCGGGAAGTCCCCGCACCGGAGTCATCCGCTCCAGCACGACGTTCAAATCCTCTTCAAAGACACTCATCAGCCCGTACCACTGTTGAACGGCTCGCTGGTGATCGACGCGGTTACTCAGCCGCATCCAGGGATTGATTTCATATTCGATCCCGAAGAACTCCGGCGGACAGACCAGTAAACGGCTCATGCGGGCCTCCCCAAGGTTCGCGCCAGTTCGCCGAGAAACGACGCCGCGTCCATCACCAACCCGACGGCCTGAAAGCTCCCGCGATCCGCCAGCTTGGTCGGCACCGAAGGGTTCATATCGACGCAGACGGACGGGACGGTGGCGGGCAGCAGATTCCCCGTCGCCACCGAATGCAACGTGGAGGCGACCAGCAACGCTAACCCGACATCCGGTACAGCGGCGCGCATGGCGGCTTGGGCCTGCATCGCATCAGTAATGACGCCCGGCAAGGGGCCGTCGTCACGAATCGTTCCCGCCATGACGACCTGGACCTGCCGCCGCACACAGGCCGCCATAATGCCCTGCTTGACCATTCCCGACCGGACGGCTGCCTCGATACTGCCGATGGCGCGGATCCGATTGATGGTCCGCAAATGATGTTCGTGGCCGTGCGGGATGGCATACCCGGCGGTGAGTCCGTATCCCAGCGAAGTGCCATACAAGTCTGCTTCCATATCATGCGCCGCCAGGGCATTGCCGCAAAACAGCACTTGAATGAACCCTTCTTCCACCAGCCAGGCCAGCGGGTCGCGGCCGCCGGAATGGACGATGGCCGGACCGCCCGCCAAGAGCACCTTCGAGCCGGAACGCCCTTCTACCTGGCGGGCACGCAACTGCCGCATGCGTGCGGCGACGTCCGCGATCACCTGGCCGTGTGGACGCTCGGCGGAGACCTGCGATTCCATGAACCCGAACACATCCCGCTCCTTGGGACGCTCAAGGGGACTGACCCGGACGCCGTTGCGCCCGACGACGATCGGCTGTCCGCGCCTCACCTCTCCCATGGGAACGGTTCGTGCCGCCAAGGCACCGGCATCCAGGGTGATGGCGAGATCCATTTCGATGCCTTGGACCTCGATCCACCGCCCTTGGCATCGGATCTGCGTCGGTAAATTGGTGGTGGCGTAAAAACCGTCCGGCAGCACGCCGTCCGCGGGAGCGGCATCCGTCCGGCAGTCCGATTCATGCTCAGCGGCCGCCCCATGCGGCTGAATGGCTCTTAAAATGTCGTCGAGCAGGGCGCTTGACGGGGCATGGATGACGATGCGGGCATGCGAGGCGTCCTCCCGCGTTTTGCCGATCCTGACATCTTCCAGGTCGAACGCGCCACCCATCATCCCGATGATATCCAGGACTTTCGCGAGCAGCAGGGAATCAATGATATGTCCGCTGATGCACACGGTCTCCTGAGCGTGCGGCATGACACACCTCATGAGGTCGACAAGCATGTGACACCATCATACACCATGCCCCGGATTCGGCAGCTGCCTTCAGCCAAGGCCTCCCAGATCGCGCGGCTCACCGGTTTTCATCAATTCCCGGAGCACGCTGGTGGCATAGGCGCCCGGAGGAAGGGCAAAAGACAAGGTCAAGGTCGCACCGTCCAGCGACCACTCGAGGTCTGTCAGCGGCACCCTGAACGATCGCCGCTCCCCCCGAAATCCGCAGGCCTTCGCCGCCGTGACGAGCGCCTCGCGCGTGGTGCCGGCTTCGGCGATCACGGCGGCTTCTATGAGTCCCGGTTCGCCGCTCGCCCAGGACACTTTCGATCCAAAGAGGATTCCGGTGGGACTGATCTCAAAGCGGTCGGCCCGGGACTGCTCCTGCTCCGCATTGTCCACGAGAAAACAGGCGCCGTTCTCGGTCTTCATCGCCCAATCGCCGGGGAAGAGGCGGTCGATCCGATCAATGCGCTTCGCCAGCATGCGATTAAAGAGAAAAGACTGATACGTATTCAGATACCAGATACGCTTGGCCCGGCTCATCTTCTCGCGCCGGCGGGCATCATGGAGCAAGGCGGCGCCGGTTTGATAATTGTCGCCTCTCTTGCCCTGGCGTTGCGGACCGAAATAATTCGGGACGCCCCGCCGGACCAATGCGGCACAGACCGCCGGAACCGCTTCTGCGGCATGCGCGGCGCAGTCGCGAACGACCAACCGAAACCGGTTCCCGGCATGGTGACCGGTGCGCAGTCGATTCCGATGGCGCCCGAGAACTTCAATGCTCAAGAGTTGCTGATCAGGTTGCAGGCGAGAGACCACGTCTGCGCCGATACCCTGAAGCGAAACCATTTGGACAGTCACCGCTCTCGCGTCCTTGAGGCCGGCCACCCCGATGGCGTGCGCCCTGAGGCCCAGCGCGGAGGACAGGCGGCGGACGAGGTCCGGGGTCGACAAGCCGCGTTTGGCGATTCTGACGTAGAGATGTTCGCCTTCCCCGCAGGGCAGGTAGAGCGGGCGCTCCTCGACCCGGAAATCCTCCGGCGTCGCACGGATGACTCCGCCGATGCCCGGAATCCCACTCGTGAGGAAGGGTTCAGGGACGCTCATCATGTAACTGTCCTTTCAATGATTCCGGCTGCTTTTCCGGAAGGGCATGCGCAGCCCGACTCATGGTATACTGAAGGCACCGGCGTTGTCAGACTCACCTTGAAGGCTCCTATGTTCTTCCGAACC
Organism: uncultured bacterium; assembly: GCA_965285945.1. GTDB lineage: Bacteria > Nitrospirota > Nitrospiria > Nitrospirales > Nitrospiraceae > Nitrospira_D. Next base: position 48,612 of record CBDIWP010000041.1, read on the forward strand.
GCGTTCCTCATCGCGATGCTGTTCCCGCTCAGTCTCAGCGCCCCCCTGGCGTCGGCCGGAGAGGATTCGCACGCAGGAGAGCCCGGCATCTTCGGGCAATTCAGCCGCCATATCCAGCGACAAGTCGAGTCGGACAAAATCGCCTTCGCCAAAGCGAGCGGTTGCACGAATTGGTTTTATCAGCAGGAAAAACACAAGCCCACCCCTCCGGACATCCAGCGCATCCGGCTCGATTTCGTCATGACGATGCCCAGCCGGGAAGAGTGCCTGCGGGATTACCCCGGCGGGCTTGAGTCGGTCCGTCAGGATTTTCACCGGACACAGACCTCCCTCTCAGTCAGTTTGACCTTCTATGAATACGCTCTGGTGGGCGATCGGGATGACGATGCCCGCTACGATGTTCAGGAACTGGACGATCTGTTTCAATCGTTGACGCTGCCCTATGATCCTGCGCACTCCACCGCCGTCCATGCCACCGCACTGGCTGAGCGCTTCGATGCCTGGTATCGCACCAGAAATCTCGAGAGCGTCATGAACGGCATGGGACAATTATATGAAAAGGGATACCGCGTGACACCGTCCGATCGCAATGAACTGGACCGCGTGACGAAGTGATCCGGCGGACCATGTCCTGGCCGGATCGGGCCAGGGCCTTCATAGGCACCTGCCTGAGCGAACCGCTGTATCGGCTCTTCAGCCTGGTCCCGCATTGGGAATTCGGCCTGTCTTCCCACGAGGTCTGCACCGTCAGCTGTGCGCATCCCGCATTGGCCGGCCGCCGGGCGGTGCATCTGTCCGACCTCCATCTGGACCGTTATCAGCCGCGCCATGAGGAAATCATCAAGACCGTGGAGCAACTCCGCCCTGACTGGATTTTCATCACCGGAGATCTGCTCAATGTGCCGGAAGGCGTCCCTCATCTCTTTCGGTTCCTCGCCCGGCTGCGCGAGACGGCGCCGACCTTCATCACCCTGGGGAACCATGATCACTATAGCGGGGTGCCGGTCTCAACCTATGCGGAACTCGCCGACCGTCACAAAGTGACGCTGCTCGTGAATCAGAGCACGTTCGTTACGACTGAGACGGGGGAATTGGCGATCGTAGGCGTCGACGATCCCTCGCTGCACCGGGCCGACCTGCGCTGCGTGCCGGTGCCTGCGACCCGGAGGTTCACGGTGCTGCTGGCGCACGCCCCGAACATCCTGGATCAAATGGAAGCGCATCATGCGGTCGATCTGATTCTTTGCGGGCACAGCCATGGAGGACAATGGCAGGTTCCCTGGATGCCGACGTTCTGGCTCCCGCCGGGCTGCAGCGGCCGGATCGCCGGCCATCACCGGTCAGGAAATCACCGCCTGTATGTGAATCGCGGTCTCGGATGGTCGTTTCTGCCCTTCCGGCTGAACTGCCCCCCAGAGATTGCCGTCATTGAATGGACGGACGACGCCGAACCCACCGAGTAATTCAAGCCCGCAGGCGCTCCACGGCTTCCTTGGCACGACTCCGGACCGTCTGATCCCAATCTTCTTCCATCACGGTCACCAACCGCTCTCGAGCTTCGGTGGCGCGCAGCCGGCCCAAACCCAGCGCGGCGCAGGAGCGGACATAGGCATGATCGTCCTCCAGCGCCTTCACGAGGAGCGGCACGACCGTCTTATCCTGCAGGACTCCCAGGTGGCTGGCCGCCATGCCTCTGATCAAATACTGCTTCTCGCCGACGGCCCGCCGGAGCGTCGAGACCCACAACTCCCTCAGGGCCGGCGCAATCGGCTCCAGCCCCTTGAGGCGGTAGCCATTGAGTTCCGTCAAAGCAAAGGACAGCTCGAGTTGTTTATCCTGGGCGGTTGCCCGTTGAAACGCCGCGATGAGGCGCTCGCGCTCCTGCCGCCGTCTGATGTGCCGCCTCATCTTCCGAACGGCTGTGAGGAGCATCGTCCCAATGAGCAGCGCCACGGCCGTTACGGGCAAGGCCTGGTCGATCACATACTCCTGCACGTCCAGCGACAACCGCTTCCAGACCCACACGCCGGTCACGATCAGCCCGACGAGGATCGCAATGGCGGTCAGATTGGCTTGTCCCTGTTGGCTCTGCCGAATCATTGGGAGGTGGATCATACGGGCGGGACCGATTCGTCGTCAACGAATCGGCCATCGGGAGGCTTGACGGTCCAACAGGTTCTCACTATTCTCCGCACATGGAATTGCCGAATCTGAACGACGATCCCTATCTCAAGCTGGTCCGACCGCTGGTGGAGGCCTATCTGGCCTTTTCCCGTGCGAGCAGCCGTCACATCAGGTCCCTGCGGCTGACCCCATCCCAGTTCGACGTCATCGCGACCCTCGGCGACACGCAACGCCTCACCTGCTCCGAACTCTCGGCGAAAACGCTCGTGACCAAAGGGACCCTGACCGGAGTCCTCGATCGGTTGGTCCACAAAGGTCTGATTCGAAGGGATGCGGTGAAAGACGATCGCCGGTTTACCAAAGTGTGCCTGACCGACAAAGGCACAATGCTTTTTCAGAAGGCGTTCGCCGCCCACACCGCGTTTCTCCGTCCCTTCTTTGAACGGGCGCTCGATCAGGAGGAGGTGGACCATGTCCGGAGCCTCCTGCTGCGCTTCCGGGACCAGCTTTCACCGCGACCAGTGAGGAGCCGAGAGAGACGCGTGCCAGGCGGACCGGCAGCGGACCGACTCATACCATGCGCCTGACCATCCTGGGATCGGGAACGAATCTGCACCCGACGCGTGCCGCCGCGGGCTATCTGGTCCTAACGGACCAGACGCTCGTGCTGGATTTCGGCCCGCGGACCCTCGTCAATCTCCTGAAGACCGGCGTGAACCGTCACGCCATCACGCATGTGCTCTTTTCTCATTTCCACGCCGATCATTTCACTGATTTCCTCACCTATCTGTTCGACGCCCTGATCGTCACCAAATATCAGGGAGAAACCCGAGGGCCGCTCACGGTAGTCGGCCCCCGCGGGACCAAGGCGCTGTTCCACACGCTCTTCCGCACTCTCCCCGGGTTCACGGATGCACCATTCCGTCTTTCAATTAAAGAAGCGGCGGATCGCGCGTTTCAGATCGGTGAGACCACCGTGATCCCCCGCACCGTCACCCACAGTCCGGGCCTACACTGTGTCGGATACCGGATCGAATACCGGGGAAAGGGGCTGGCCTATTCAGGGGATTCGCAATACTGCGCCAGCCTGGTACGCCTGTGCGATGACGCCGATCTGGCGGTGCTGGACTGCTCCTTCCCGGCGGAGCATCCAAGCCCTACGCATCTGCACGCCGGAGAATGCGGACGCGTGGCGCAAGAAGCCGGCGTCGGCCAGCTGGTTCTCTCCCACTTTTATCCGATTGCCGACCGGTACGACGTGAAGGGACAGGCAGCGGAACTCTATGAAGGAACGATCAGGAAAGGGAAAGATCTGATGACGATTCGGCTGTGATTACAGCCCTTCTTCGCGCGGCTCGCCGCCCAGAATTTCGATGAACCGGGTCAGACGGGCCGTCTTCACTGGCTCGTCCATCTTGGCATAGATCGCCAGGAGATTCTTGACCATGCGGGAGAGAATGGCCCGCGTCGGGCTCTTCTGCAGATACTTGTCGTCAAATCCATACCCGGCTTCTGTGAGGAAGCGGGCGCAGTTTTTCTCCGTCAGCAACGCGCCGCCGTTGAAACAATCGATAAAAATCTTGTAGCGGTCGGACTCATACTTCACCAGAAAGTGGCCGGGCATGCCGATCCCAAAGACGGGGAGCGCCAATCGCTGACCGATCAGGAGATAGAGCACGGAGAGGCTGATCGGAATGCCCACCCGACGGTCCATGACGCAGTTAATGTAGCTGTTCTCCACTTCATAATAGTTCTTGGTATTGCCCTTGAATCCCTGCTCCGTGAAGATATAGCGGTTCAACGCGTTGACCGTTTCTTCTCCCGACGCCCGCGACCCGATGCGGTCCCGCACTTCCCCGGCCATCGTCTCGAGTTGGGCGCGATACCGGGCGACGTCCAGCGTCGGATAGGCATAGCGGGCGATATTGAAGGCCCCGGTCTCGAGCGCCAGCGGGTCGTCGGGCCCTGCCGCCACATCGGCCAGTTCGTCCTCCAGTTTGCCGCCGCGGATCTCTTCGAGCACCGAGCTGATCCGGTCGGCCATCTCGGGTTGTTCGATCTCGGCCTCCTGCAGCAAGGGAACGGCGGAGGGGCCGATATCGATCAGTTTTCCGCTGATGGTCTGAACGATGCGATCGTCCTCATCGGACAGCAGTCGGATCAAGGCACGGATCTGGCTTTCGGGGATGATCATCATAAGGATCCTTGCTCTTCGCTCCACGGCCGCCCGAAGTCCCGGATCGGCGCGCCATGGTCCTCAAGGTGAACCTGGTTCATTGTACTAGCCCATCGCCCGGCGAAATGCCTTCGCGCCGCCATAGAGACAGAGCGCGTCGAATACCAGCATGACGACGATCACCATCCCCACATGCGGCAAGGCTTCGCTCCAGCCTGACAGGATCAACGGGCGCACGGCATCGATCGCCCACGTCATCGGGTTGAATCGCGCCAGGAAGCTCATCCAGCCCGGCATGGCCGTCAGCGGCACGAGGGCCGAACTCAGGAAAATCATGGGGAGCGACAGAAACCCCAAGACCGAGAAGAAATCGCCGTGACTCTTCACGGAAAACGCCATCGCCATGGAGATGGCGGTCAATCCCACGCCGAACATCATGCCGATCAGGAGGATCGTGGCGATGCCCAAGAGACCCGTGGCCGGCTGCACGCCGAAGAGGAACGCGACACCGAGGATCACGAGCACTTGCAGCGAGGTAATGGTCATGACGAAGATGAAGCGGCTCAGGATGACGGAGCTGCGATGAATGGGCGTCGACATCAGCCGCTCCAGAAAGCCGTTTTCCTTATCGAAGAGCAGATCCACTCCGCCGGCCAGGCCGTTGTTCAACACGGTCATGACGACCACTCCGGCGGCGAGGAAACTGATGTAATTGGGCGCTTGCGTCACCTGGGTATCGGCCGCCCGTTGAAAGAGGTTCCCAAAGAATATCAGCCAAAACAGCATCGGCTGGACGAGCGTGAACAGCATGCTGAATTTCTCTCGGCTCAACCGGAGGACCCACCGCATCGTCAGGGCACTGATTTCCTGCCAATATTCTTTCATGGCGTACAGCGTGACACGTGAAGCCTGGCCCGCGACCCGGAACGAGAGGGACCCATGTCCCCGGCTTGGTCGGCTCATGCTTCCCGGATGACGTTTATTCCTCCTTCGTCGGTAGATCGTCTTTAATGGAGCGTCCGGTATAGGCGATGAACACATCATCCAGCCGTGGCCGGTGATAGTCGATAAAGTCCAATCGGCAATCCAGCCGGTTCGCCGCCTCCAAGATGGCCGGGATGGCCTTCTCGGCCGATTCGACCCGGACGTCCAGCCCCATGCCGGTCGCCTTGACGGTGCGGATCGCCGGCAACCCCTGCACAGCCGCAGCCAGGGCGCCGATGCGTGAGATTTCCTTGACGGTGAGGGACACGATGTCGCCGCCGAGGGCTATTTTCAGCTCCGCCGGTGCGCCGAGGGTCTTGATGACGCCGCCGTCAATGATGGCCAGCCGATCGCACAACTGATCCGCCTCATCGAGATAGTTCGTGGTCATCACCACCGTCATGCCGCGGGCCTTCAGCATCCGCACGTAATCCCAGATCCGCAGCCGGCTTTGAACGTCGAGCCCCAAGGTCGGCTCGTCCAAGAACAGGATCTTGGGATCCGGCAGGAGGCCGCAGGCGATGTCGAGCTTGCGCTTCATGCCGCCGGAATAGGTCTTGGCCGGGCGATCGGCGTGCGCTTCGAGTTCCACCAGCTTCAGCAGTTCATCGATCCGCTTCGTCGCTTCGTGTTTGGTGAGATGATAGAGCGCGCCGAGCAATTCCAGGTGTTCACGGCCGGTCAGAAATCGGTCGATGGCTCGTTCTTGAGGCACATAGCCGATCAGCTTCCGGACGGTGTCGGCTTCGCGCACCGTATCGTGCCCCAGCACCGTGGCCGAACCCGCGGTCGGATGCAGCAGGGTGATGAGCGTGCGGAGCGTCGTGCTTTTGCCGGCTCCGTTCGGCCCCAGTAGGCCGAAGATTTCACCGGCATAGATATGAAACGACAGGTCCTTGACGGCTTGGTGACCGTCGTAGCTCTTGGAAAGGTGACTGACATTGATGGCAATCGTGCGGTCCATTATTCCCAGCCTTTCGCGCCGTGATGATCATGCAGCATGAATTGAATCAGATCGTTCAGGCGGCGCGCCCGCTGGTGAAGACCCTCTGCTTCCAAGAGAAATTGTTTTTCGAGCGGCGTGCATTCAAAGTACGTCGACAGGGTGTTGACGAGCACCTCGTCGCTGACTTCTTCACGAAAAAATCCTCGCCAGGCCGTGCTGTCCTCGCGTGTTTGGAGATACTGCGCCAGCGTCTCGACCAACCGCCGCCGCACCTCCCGATCCAACCCCGGTTCCACCGCCTCGACTTTCGGCCGGATCGTGGCTTGGCGGTACGGCTTATTGAAATGCTCCTCTTGAATGTCGCACCGTTCGAGGCCTTGCAGGAGGATGTTCGAGCGGCCATCCGGCAACGGCTGGACGCTCACCAGGCGCCCCACGCAGACGACCGGATGAATCGGCGGGTTGCCGTAATAATCAGATTCCCACCCTTCTTTCAGCAGGGCCATCGCGATACACTGCCCGCCGGCGGTCGCATCGGCGACCATGTGCCGGTAGCGCGGCTCAAATATATGAAGCGGCAGATAGGTCTTGGGGAAAAACACGACATTGGGTAACGGAAAGACCGGGCAACGATCGGGGATGGGAAACGGCTCAGATTTTTCGGACGCAACTCGGCCCGATGGTTCACCCGCATGGTCGATTTGCATGGCTCACGATAGCCGAGACTTGTGAAAATTGTCAACGCCGTTCTCACGGGCGATGGACCGGCCAAAATGACCAAATGCCGCATTAATACAGGTGATTTGTGCCGCGCGAGATGGCCATGTTATAAACATCGGGGATGTGGCAAACGATTGTCGACTCGACCTGCTGCTTGAGAACCTCCGGGAAGAGGTCGGCGCCACAACGCTGGGGCACGGTGTTGTGCCTGGTGCTGTGGCTGCACGGGGGATTGTCGACGCCGGCCGGCGCCGACGCATCGAGCCATCAGTTCCCGCCGGCGACGCCGGGTTACCATTTTCAATTCCCCCACGATCATGGCGCCCATCCCACCTATCGAACCGAGTGGTGGTATTACACCGGTCATGTACAGACGATCGACGGCCGCCGGTTCGGGTATGAATTGACCTTTTTTCGCAGGGCGATTCCTCCGGACACGGTGAAGACGCTGCCGTCACAGTGGTCCATCACTCAATTATATCTCGGTCATTTTGCCGTTACGGACATCGGCGGACAACGCTTTCATTTTTCGGAGAAGGTAAGCCGGGCCGGATTGGGCAAAGCGGGCGCCTCCGACACGCAACTGCAGGTGTGGATCGATGACTGGCATGCTCGCGGGGCATCCGACGGGACGCACACACAGACCTTGGCGGCCCGGGACGGCGGCGCTGCGTTGTCTCTCACGCTTGAGCCGATCAAGCCGGTGGTCATCCATGGCGAAGACGGCATCAGCCGGAAAGGGATGGAGCCTGGCCAGGCTTCCCACTATTACTCGCTGACCCGGCTGGCGACCACCGGCCAGTTGACCATCGGACAGGATTCGTTCGACGTCACCGGCACGAGTTGGATGGATCATGAATTCGGGTCCGCCGATCTGGAACCGGACCTCGTGGGATGGGACTGGTTCAGCATGCAACTGGCGGATCGCAGCGAAGTCATGCTCTATGCATTGCGCCGACGGGACGGTTCGTCCGATCCTGTGTCCAGCGGGACGCTCGTGTCCCCTGACGGCCGGACGCGGTCAGTCCACCGTGCGGATTTCACCATCGAGGTCACCGGATCTTGGACCAGTCCAACAAGTCGGGCGGTCTACCCGAACAAGTGGCGAATCACCGTTCCCTCCTTGGATCTGACACTCGACGTGACCCCTCTCCTAGCCGACCAGGAGCTTCGCACATCGCGGAGCACGCAGGTCACCTACTGGGAAGGAGCCGTCGCCATCACCGGCACGAAGCAAGGCCGACCGGTGACCGGCCAGGGCTATGTGGAGCTGACCGGCTACGACAAGCCCGTCCCGAATAAGCTATGACGGGGCTCTCCTTGACTCCCTTCTCACCCTATGATGACGTCTACCGCCACGTTGACGATTCGGTGCCTCTCTGATCGATGAGACCAGCCTCTGTTTACAGCCTGTCGCACTGGAGCCTGTGGGCCTTCCTATTGGCCGTGGCGTGCCTGCCCGGCTGCCAAAAGGACAGCGAATCCATCACGTCCATCGCCCTGCATCCGACGAACGCGAACATTCTCTACGTCGCCACGAACGACGCGGTCTATAAGTCGCGTGACGCCGGGGCGACCTGGGAGCGCTTTCCGAGTTTCAGCGCGCGCCGGGTGACCACGCTCGCGATCGACCCGCAATTCCCGGCCACCATTTATGCCGGCACGATGGCTGATGCGGTCTACAAGAGCCCGGACGGCGGGCAACATTGGCTCCCCCATAACGTCGGCCTCAAGGAGCATGTCTCCTTCATCAATCAGTTCGTCTTCCATCCGGCAGACCACGAACAGATCTACGCCGCCACCACCGTGGGCGCCTTTTATACCAAGGATGGCGGACGGGCCTGGGAAGAACGGATGACGGGGATGAAAGAAGTCCACATCGTCGTCTCGATGGCGATCAATCAGAAAGATCCGCGCGTGCTCTACGCAGGCACCACCGGCGGGATGTATCGCTCCGACGATGGCGCCGCCTCGTGGAAAAAAATGAATAACGGGCTCATCCCGGAATCCGAATTGATGGGCGCCATGGCATTGGGCATCAATGTGATCGTGATCGACCCCGTGAACCCGGCCGTCGTGTATGCCGGCTCGACGAAAGGCTTATTTCAAACGAAGAACCGGGGAGAGCTGTGGGAGCGCATCGGGCTGGGCTTGCCTGACCCCTATGTGAGCAGCATCGTCGTCCATCCCACCGCCCCGCACCTGCTCTATATCGGAGGACCGGGCGGCGTCTGGAAGAGCACGGATGGGGGCCAGACCTTTCACACGGTCAACAGCGGGCTGAGCACCCTGAACATCCGCACGCTGGCCATGAGTCCACGGGATCCTCAAGAACTCTTCACGGGCACGAACGGCAGCGGCCTGTACCATTCCACGAATGGCGGCGAACGCTGGACCCCCATGCCGCTGAAGGCCGCGGCGGTTCCCGGCCGATGACCGGCACGAGCATCGGGCGACCGTGGTTGTGCGATCCGATGGTCCTGCCGTATAGTCGCCCCCATGACGGCCCCGACTCCCTCATCCACTGACCCCACGCATCTGCTGCGCGAAGAATATCGCCGGCACCTGGAGATCTTTTACGCCCGGCTCAAGCTGGCGCCGCCTTACGAAAGTGTGGAAAAGGCGATCCGGGTGTTGACGACTGCGCTCCATGCTCTGCCGAAAGAAGAACAACGCCGGATTGCGTCGGATCCTGCGCTGCAGTGGGCACAATTCCGCCAGGCCTTCGACGCGTCGGGGCTCGTGAAGAAGCATCGCGGGATCATCGCCGGCTTGGCGCGCAACCGCGCGGCCCTGAACCTCCCTGCCGAGTACGATCACTTCTTGAGCTTATTTAACGCGTAGAGGCGGGGCGCCCGGTGAGCACCTCCTCCAACTCCCGTTGGACGAGCGCCAGGCGGCTATTCTCCATACGGTAGGCCATGACGACCGTCACGAGGCCTGAGAAGAAAAAGAACAGGCCCAAGGTAAGAATGCCGGCGCCGATGAGCCAGCCCCCGGCACTGGCGGAGCCGCCCTCGACGACATAGCTCACCAACGCCGCGACCGTGCCGAGTCCCACGATCACGAACCAGAATCCGGTCAGGATGGCCGAGCACCAGGGAATGCGTTTGGTCGACGACAACACCAGGGACTGGCCATCCACCCGTAGATCGATGGTGGCCTTCATCGGCCAGATCCATAAAAAAGCCCACAGCATCGGGTAGCGCGGACGCAGGAGAATGCGATCCACATCGGCAAAAAACCGGGCCACTCCATGGCGCAAGGCGAGCAGGCCCAACCGATCGAAACTGGCCTGAATTCGTGCAAGGCTGGCGGCATCTAATCGGGTTTCTTCGCGCCCGACCCGGCAGCCATAGCGGCTGGCATCAGCGGAAAGGGTCCGGAAATACCATCGGTCGCCTACGAACAATCCGAGAAACAAGACCGCGGCGAACACACCTGCCAACATCATAATAGCGATTACCTAACGCATCTCGCAGGAACGAATCAAGCGACCGCGTGGTGTTCCGACCGGCGCTAGGATCGGAATCATGTCGTCTTCGCGCACGGTCTGACGTCCGTGGGACGAGACCTAGGAAGACGCCGAGGGAAACGCGCAATAAGATGCCGGCCCGCATCTCACACCTAGGCATTTCCTAGTGCTGAACCGGACTACCGGAAGAATTTGTTGACTCACCGTCCTGGACTTAGCTACATTCGAACCAACAAGGTGTGGGCGGGTGCCTCCCACTGTGTAGATGTTTCCCGCCTTTGCGTTTTCCCCCACTCGTCACATTGGCGGCACCATCCCTGATTCTCCGGGGTGGATTTTGCGGTGCACTGAGGAGATAAGGGATTTATGGATCTCAAGAAAATCGAGCGTGTCTACACCTCCTATGCCGGCGTCTACGATCACATTTTCGGGAAAGTCTTTCATGAAGGCCGTGAATCCGCCATCCGGAATCTTAACGTGCAACCCGATGAAGCGATTCTCGAGGTCGGGGTCGGCACCGGTCTGGCACTGCCGATGTATCCCCGTCATTGTCGCATCGTGGGGATCGATCTCTCGGAAGGCATGCTGTCGAAAGCCAAGGAACGCGCCGAAGCGCTTCGGTTGACGCATGTCCAATTGCATCGGATGGACGCCGGCGCCATGCAATTTGACGATGACAGTTTCGATACCGTGGTCGCGGCCTATGTCGTCACCGCCGTCCCGGACTACCGAAAAGTCGTCAACGAAATGATCCGCGTCTGCCGGCCGGGCGGCCGCATTATCATGTTGAACCACTTCAGCAACGGCAACAAGATCATCGCGGCCATGGAAAAGGTGATCTCGCCGCTCACCAAGCACCTGGGCTGGCGAACCGACCTCTCGTTACATACCGTTCTGGAAGGTACTTCGCTGCACGTGGCGCGCAAACAGAATGTGAACCCGCTCCGGTTCTGGGCCCTCGTGGAATGTGTCAATGCCAAAAACGGGCATATGGCGCTCAACGGGGCGAGCACCCTCGGCTATGCTACTGACGGGTACGCGCCGGAAGGCAGCAACGGGCAATACGCCAACGGCCATTCCGTCTAAGACCCTGAAATCCATGCGGATCAGCCGGTCTGCGAAACGGTGTCACCTACGACCTCCCGTCATGGGTCCGCCATTGTTCCCATTCGCGTCCGGGGATGATGGTCGTACCGACCAAACAGGTTCCCGCATAGCGGTGCGTGATCTGATCCGCTAACACGGTCAGCACACGTCCTCCCTGCCCCTCCTGCGCGCCAAGGACCCGCAACACCAGTCCGAAACCCTCACCGCCCGGCGATTGATAGGCCATCACCCTGACGAACTGCGTCGGGGCGGCTCCGATGGTCTCTAATGGGGTCAGGTCCCCTTCCCAGGACACGATCGACTCTGCCGTTCGCCGGCTGTGGACCGGATGCCAGGAACATAGCACCCCGGCGCGGTCCAACTCGGCCAAGAGCCAGTCGACCGTCGGACCATCTGAGGTTTGTCCTTGAAACGTCCACCGGGCCAATTCGGTGAGGGGTTGGCTCTCCGCAGTCGGGGTGAACATTTCCTCAAATTGCGTTTCCTCACAGACCACATACAGTTCGCCATGCGGATCGAACCAATAGCGAAGCCGTCCCGCCGTACATTCGGCCTGAATCACATCCAGCGACGAACAATCGGCACCTTCTTGCTCAAAAATCGAAAAATCCGTCACGCCGGTCATGATCAGTTTGGCGACCCGTACTAACCCACGGACCTGATAGCGGATGGTGAGGGTCACGGTCGTATCGGCCAGGACATCGCGCCCGGTCTCCTCGTCGAACAGCCGCCGCTTCGCCATGTGCACATCGGTGACATAGCCGCTGCGAAATCCGCCCGTATGGCCGATCAGCCATCGCAAATCGTCTGTATTTCGGATCGCGTGCTTCATCCAAGGCGGATTCTATCGCAGCCATGGCCGGATGGGCCAGTGATTGAAGAAGATTTCTGAAGCGCGGGTGGGACTGCGCCCAGGGCATCTCCGGCTTGCATTCGGCGAGCGGGGGTCCGCCGGGATGCGGCGCCCGTTCCCGCACACGGATGACCGCGAACCAAGTCCTGGCCGGCGCCCTCCCACACCTAACGCTCTCGCATCGCATCGCCGGCCGTCTACTCGGTCATCTGCTCGAATCGAATCATTGATTACCGCCTCAGACCTGAAGTAGCCTAGCGCTCACACAGTCCAGAGCCGATGGCGGAGAGCCGATAGCAAAGGAGAAGACCTGGAATGGCTGGTTTCCCAATTGAAGTCGCAACCCGTATCAAGACGCTTCCTCCCTATTTGTTCGCGGCGATCGATAAGATGAAGCAAGAGGCGATCGCGCGCGGAGTGGATATCATCAACCTCGGCATCGGCGACCCTGACTTGCCGACCCCGGCCCCCATCGTCGAGAGCCTGGCGCAGGCGGCCAGAAACCCGAAGCACCACCAATATCCTTCCTATGAAGGCATGCTGGCCTTTCGCACGGCCGTGGCCGATTGGTATCGACGCCGCTTCAACGTGACGCTGGATCCGGCCAACGAAGTCTTGACCCTCATCGGCTCGAAGGAAGGGATCGGCCACATTCACCTGGCCTTGGTCGATCCCGGCGACGTCGTGTTGGTGCCCAGCCCCGGCTACCCGGTGTATCCGGTGGGCACGAGTTTCTCCGGCGGCCTCTCGCACCTCATGCCGCTCACGAAGGAGAACGGGTTTCTTCCGGATCTGACGGCCATTCCAAGGGAGGTTGCGAAGAAAGCCAAGCTGATGTGGCTGAACTCACCGAATAACCCGACCTCCGTCGTCATGACGAAGGACTACTTCAAACGGGCGATCGAATTCGCACGGGAACACCAGGTCATCATCTGCCACGACGCGGCCTATTCGGAAATTTATTATGACGGCAAGCGCCCGGCGAGCTTTATGGAACTCGACGGGGCCAAAGACGTCGGCGTAGAGTTCCACTCGCTTTCAAAAACCTACAACATGACCGGCTGGCGGATCGGGTTCGTCGTCGGCCACAAAGATGTGCTGGCTGCCCTTGGCAAGGTGAAAAGCCAGTTGGACTCGGGTGTGTTCGAAGCCGTGCAGGCGGCCGGCATCACGGCATTGGGCTTGGACGATTCGGTCACGGACGGCATCCGGAAGATTTATCAGGAACGGCGGGATACGCTCATTCCCGGACTCAAGAAGCTGGGGTTGGAAGTCGACGCCCCTCCGGCCGCCTTCTACATCTGGGTCACCGTGCCGAAGGGCTACACCTCCGCGTCGTTCACCGCGCATCTGTTGGAAAAGGCCGGCATCGTGACGACGCCGGGCAACGGGTTTGGGGCGCCAGGCGAAGGCTATATCCGGATGACGGTCTGCACGACCAAAGAGCGGCTGGCCGAAGCGGTGGAGCGGATTCAAAAGGCGGGCTTCTAAAAACCGTGATGGGTGATCAGTGATCTGTGATGAGTTTCGGAACACATTTTACATGCCTCTCATGCAGAACCCATCACTCATCACCCGTCAGTGATCACTATGCGAGAGACGGTGTTCATCGGGTTTGGCTCAAACGTCGGCAACCGTCTGGACTTCTGCGACCGGGCGGTCACGCTCCTCAGCCTGCTGCCGCATTCGGAGGTCCTGGGGGTATCTCCATTGTATGAGACGGAACCGGTTTCCGACCATGCCCACCCGGGCGAAGGCTGGTTTCTGAACGGTGTGGTGCAGGTGCACACGGATATCACGCCGGCGAGCCTCATCACGGTGTGCCGGGAGATCGAACGATCGCTGGGCCGGGACGAAGCCGATCGCAAAGGCCCTCGCACGCTGGATTTGGACCTTCTCTTTTACGGGCAACGGGTCATTCAGGAACCGGACCTCATCGTCCCCCATCCGCGCTTGCATCAACGCCGGTTCGTATTGGCCCCCCTGGCCGATCTCGATCCATCCTGGGAGCATCCGGTGTTGCACCGGACGGCCGCGCAGCTCCTGAACGAGTCGGCCGATGCCTCCGTCGTCCGGCGGCTGGATCCCCAACCCTCAACGCGCTATGGCTCACGCCCGAATTGCAGCTCCGCCCCTTCATCATGAAGATCCTGCATTCGCCCCGGGCCGTCATGACGTGGAGCAACCGCCTGCGCCGCGAAGGCGGCACGATCGGGCTCGTGCCGACCATGGGGGCCCTGCATGAAGGCCATCGCGCGCTGATCCGGGCGGCCCGATTGCGCTGCGATGCGCTCGTCGTCAGCATTTTTGTGAACCCGATGCAATTCGGGCCGGGAGAGGATTTGGCGAAATACCCCCGCACCATCGCCCGGGATCGGGCGCTCTGCCGCCAGGAAGGCGTCGATGTCTGCTTCGAGCCTGACGCACCCGCCATGTATCCCAGCGGCTTTCAGACGGTGGTGTCGGTCCCTGCCCTGGCACGTCGATGGGAAGGCCACGTTCGCCCCCATCATTTTCCCGGCGTCGCGACGGTCGTCACCAAGCTGTTCGGCATCGTCCGTCCTCACCTTGCGCTCTTCGGCCAAAAAGATTTTCAACAGGCGGCGTTAATCCGGCAATTGGTCGACGATCTCAATCTCGGCGTGGAAATCATCGTCCATCCCACGGTCCGGGAAGCGGACGGACTGGCGATGAGTTCGCGCAATCTCTACCTCACTGAGAAGGAGCGGACGATCGCCACGATTCTGTATCGCAGTCTGCAAGCGGGAGCCGCGGCCATTCGACAAGGCCGGCGCGATGGGAAAGCCATTGAACGCCTCATGGCGGCCGTCATCGGGCGGGAGCCCACGCTCACGATCGACTATCTCGCGGTCTGTGATGCGCTGACGTTGGAACCGCTGACCGCCATTGCGAGCCGCACCGTCCTCCTCGGCGCGATTCGCCTCGAGTCCGTGCGATTGATCGATAACGTGATCGTGTCCGCCCCCGCCCGGCGCAGACCGTAGGCAGGCGGACGACATCCGATGGCGCATCTGGCGTCGCCAGACTCAGGAATAGGGATTGGGATGAAGGCTCTGTCCGACCAGTAGGCTTAAGACTACTTGGCTGAGCCGTTTCTTCTCGTGCGCCTCCAACTCAAGGAATCGCACCCCCATGGAATCCTGCCGGACGGTGCACACCATGGCCGTGTGAATCGTGATCTCCTCTTCATCGGAGGCCGGTTTGATGGTCAATTCCAGGAAGGTGCCAGAGGATAATGCGGCCGGCGTCTCGATCGTACAGCCGGCCATCGAGATATCCTTGACGCGGGGACGCGACCGGAAGGCATTGTCGGCCAATACGTGGGCTTGAAAAGAGGCGGGCAACCGCCGGAACTGCCGCCGATCCAACGACTGGGTGCCGTAGGGCGAGGCGGTCCAAAAGGCGTGAAACTGCTCGGTGCAGAGTTGGCAGCGGAAGGGAAAAATTTTGACGCGATTGAGCACCCGCCCCACGGCTCCTTCCTGGCGGGTCACCCGGACGAATGGCGTGCCACAGCTGGGGCAGTGCAAATTGGTCACGGGATGCCGCACGAGTCCTGGGCGAGGCCCGGAGCCGGTCGGTCTTCGGGGGCCCTTGACTCTCCTTGTGCATGAAGGATCGGGTCCAGACAGGCCGGTGAATAGGTGGGCGGCTTGACCCATTTGCCATCGGCCCGCTTGTAGCCGCCGACCTTGCTCAGATTCGAGCGATGGACCTCTTGAAACACCGGCTCCATATCAATGCCGTAGGACACGGCGGTGCCATACACCACATACAGCAGGTCCGCCATTTCTTTGGCAATGGCGACAAGATTCTCCTGCCTGAGGGCTTCTTTGAGTTCATCAAACTCTTCCTGAATCAATCGGACGCGCAGCTCTTTCGTCGATCCATCGGGAATGGCCGGTCGTGTCTGCACCGGAATGTCGAACTTGCGGTGAAACTCCTCGACCATCGACTGCTCGTCGGTCATGCGGGCTCCTTTATTCCGTTATTCCGTCTCAAAGGGCAATGATTTCCGGGGGAGGAGTTCCGCTGGTTCGAGCAGCGGAATGTCCTTGTCCGACGACACGCCCAAGTCCTTGAAGCGGCGGGCGGCCGGAAGGATGCGGGTCTCCAAGGACCCGACGGCGCGATTGTAGGCCGACACACTCTTGCCGAGCGCCTGGCCCACGTCGTTCACATGTTCGGCCAGCACGGCCATGCGCTCATACAAATCTTTTCCCAATCGCCCGGCTTCTTCCGCATGCGCTGCCAGTTGTTCCTGCCGCCACCCGTAAGCGACGGCGCGCAGCAAGGCGATCAGCGTGGCCGGCGTCGCCAACACGACGCTGCGGGCAAAGCCTTCTTCCATCAAGCGCGGGTCCTGATCCAACGCCGCGCCCAGGAACTGCTCGCCCGGCAGAAACAGCACGACGAACTCCGGCGCGCGCTCAAACTGCGTCCAGTACGCCTTCAAGGATAATTCGTCCATGCGGCTCCGCACCTGTTCCGCATGACGGCGCAACGCCTCGGCCCGCTGCTGGTCGTCTTGGGCCTCGTGCGCATCGAGATAGGCCGCCAGGACGGTCTTGGCGTCCACGATGATGTGCCGGCCGCCGGGCAACCGGACAATCATGTCGGGACGAAACCGTCCCGCGTCCCCCGTCACGGTCGTCTGCTCGGTAAAGTCGCAATGATCGACCATCCCGGCCAATTCCGCCACGCGCTTGAGCGTGATCTCCCCCCATTGACCGCGCACTTGTGGCGCGCGCAGCGCCTTGACGAGATTGCCGGTCTCCTGCTGCAGGCGCTGATGCGACTCGGCCAAGGATTTCAGGTGCTGATCCAACCCGCCATAGGCGGACTGACGCGATTGTTCCAGGAGGCGCATCTGTTCGTCATAGCGCTGGAGTGAGTCATGGAGCGGGCGCACGAGCCCATCGATCGCTTGTTGACGCTGGGCGAGATCGCCTTCGGCTTTCGCCTGCAGGGCTTCAAATGACACCGCTGCCAACTTCAGGAAGGCATCGTTGTTATGCTTCAGCGCTTCCCCCGACAGGGCTTGAAAGGACCCCACCAGCTCTTCGCGCGCTTGATCCAACAGCGCTTTTTGATCGGCCAGTTGCCGGGTCGCTTCGGCGATGCGCGTATCCGCCGCCACACGAGCCTGCTGCGCCTCGGCCAGGTCGCGGCGAAGCGCCGCACCCTCGTCCCGCTCGTGATTGAGTGCTTTGCGCAACTCCTCGACGGTGGCCTCGGCGCGCTGTGAGGCTCCGCGCAACCGGCTGGAGACCCAGAGCCCGACAAACGTCCCGCCCAGCAGCAGGCCGATGCCCAGACCGGTCACGAGGGTCATCGTCTCAGTCATGCGCTCGACTCTCTCCCGTTACGGGCCGCCGACCGAATTGCGAATCGGAGTGTAGACAATTCATCAGGTGAGAAACCGGTCGCAGGGTACGCAAATGGCCATCAAAGGTCAATAAGCCGACCGACCATCGAGCAGGGCCCGCGCTAGGATTACGAATCATGAGGGTCCATGATCGTGCCGGTGCTCGCATCCAGCCGCACGCACTGCCCGTCCCTCAGTCGTGTCATGGCCCCCTCCACGTTGGCCACCGTCGGCAATCCGTATTCGCGCGCGATAATCGCGCCGTGAGACAGCGTGCCGCCCATCTCCACGATCAACCCGCCGGCGATCCCGAACAGGGGCGCCATACCGGGATCGATCACGGGGGCCACGACGATGTCGCCGGGCGCCACCTTGCCCCAATCGAGAGCGGATCGCACGAGGCGTACGGCGCCGGTGACACAGCCCGCGCTGATCGGGAGGCCCCGTAACGGCCCATCATGTCTGTCTTCCACCGGCTCCGGCCTCTCCGCGTCCTCCCGCCAATTCCGGATCGTGTCAGGAACCGTGATGGACAGATGGCGCACCCGGTCGGCGCGGCGGCGCGCAACCAGCGCCTTCCAATCCCGAGCGTCACGCGCCAGGAGGCTGGCCCGCTCGTTCAGGGTCACGAAAAAAATGTCATCGGGCTGCTCCAGACGGCCTTCCGAAGCCAGCCGGGCGCCGAGTTCCCGCAAGAGATGCCGGGCGGCCGTCGAGTAATACATCAAATGGTGCCGATTCGCTTCTCGCATCGTGAAGAAGCGCGTCAAGCGCCGGTACCACCAGCGGAAGAGCATCCGGCGATCCCACCGCCAGCCGAGACGGCGCCTGATTTCAGCGAGGGCCTGCCGCCGGCCGTGCGCCTGGCGGGCGAGACGATCGGTCCCGGAAGCGGCCGGCGCCTGCAGCTGCGTGCGGAGGACCGCCAGGATGGATTCCGGCTCCTCTGCGATCCGGGGAGACATGACGTCCGATTCTCCGACTCCGCGATGCCCATACTCATGAAGAAACGATTCGAACCGCCGAAGAAACTCCGTGCCGGCCAAACGGTCGCGGTAGCCCGACGGATTCCACTGGTCCGAAGCCAACCATTGTTGAACGGCCGGTTCACTGCCAGCGGCCTGAGCCAGGTCCGCCAATCGCAAGATCTGCATTGCGCTGATCACGGTTCCCTGGCCCTGCAGCGCCGCATTGAACAGGCTGCGCCAATCCGGGCCGAGCCACCGGGGCAGCAACCGGCTGAATGCTTGCAGACACTGGCCGACGCCGGCGACGATCCCGAAGGTCACTTCGTGCCGATCGAGCCAATGTCCGAGCGCATCCAATTGAGCGGCCAGTTCATCGAGGGACCACTGCCGAAGACGATCCGGATGATACGTGGCGGCCCGCTCTTTCATCTCGGCAAACCAGAGCGGCCCGCACTTCAGACCCCGCCGCATCTCGAGGAGGATCAGCCATCCGGCTCGCATGACAGCCGGCCATCCCATCGGGGTGACGGGAGGAACCATCAGCAACGGCTGTCCGCCCATCTGTTCGACGTTGAAGGCGGGGTCGCCTCTCAATTGACCGACCAGGATATGAAAGAGCGTGGCGTTCAGATAGGGCCGCCCGTGCAGAACGCGGACGGTCGACAACCCCTCCGGGATCCGGCAGCCGAGCCGCCGATAATGAGAAAGGATGTAGGCCTCCATGAAGGATTCCAGAAAGGAAAGGCCCAGCGGGCTCGGGACCTCCGGCATCGTTTCCTTCAAATTGGCCCGTGACCATTCGCAGTCGTCGTCGGTCAACCCGGAGGCCGGCCGGACCGCCGTAATCGGGCGCGCTTGCAGGATCCATAACTGCTTCGCGTCCCAAAGCCATTCCAGATCGACCGGATGGCCGAAGGCTTGTTCCACTTGTTTCGCCCGCCGGGCGAGCAGGCACACCTCCTCATCGGACAGCACGGCCCTTTGCCGCGCCGCGTCGGACACGGGATAGCGGCACAGTCCCTCTCCAGCCGCGGGAGCCACTCGCTCGTTGTTGTCGGCCACCATGTGCCGGCGAATGTGCACCGGCTCCGCCGCATCGCCTATTTCCACGACATACTGATCGGGCACGGCCGTTCCATCGACCAGCGGAGCGGCGAGCCCCAGGACAGCATTGACCGCCACGTGATGGGTCCGCCCGGTCACGGGATGGATGGAATAGGCCACCCCTGCCGTCCGCGCATCGAGCAGGGGCTGAATGACGACGGCCATGGCAGGCGGGTGACATCCAAGTCGTCGTTCGAGCATATATCGCATGACCGGCTCTCGCCAGACAGAGGCCCAGATTTCAGTGACCGCTTTGCCAAGGTTCTCCAATGACACGCCGAGCTCGGTGCGATAGAGCCCGGCGAAGCTGGCTGGTCCCGCATCCTCATTGGTCGCCGACGACCGTACCGCCCAGGAACCGCCGGCCGGCAGCCGCATGCTCCGAAGCGCTGTGGTCCATTGAACCGCCAGGCCGGATACATCCACTTGGCGGATGCGCGTCTGACAGTCGGCAAGCGCACCCTGTCGCTGGCTCTCCGGCAGCTCACAAATGGTGCGCCATGCATCGGCGGGCGCGAAGCCGATGGACTGAAGGCTGCGTTCATAGGCCTCAGCGGTCACACAGAGACCCGGCGGGACGTCAAATCCGGCAGCCAGCAGACGCGCAAGACCCGCCGCCTTGCCGCCAACCAAGCGCGACTCGGCGCAATCGGCCAATGACAGGATGAGCGGGCGTGCCATCAGGGGGGATACTACCCAGCAGGTGCTGCAAACACAATCCGAGACGGCCTGAAGACGCACACCGTTACAGCGCCACGAGCAGATACAGATCATTCACGTTCGTGCCGGTCGGACCGGTGCGGATATGGCACCGCAACGCCTTTAACACCGGGTAGGTGTCGTGGCGTGCCAACGCCGCGGCCAGATCGATTCCTATTTTCTCGGCCCGGGCGGCGGTCGTTCCGCTGACGACCGCGCCGGCGACATCCGTCGGACCGTCGGCCCCGTCGGTGCCCAGCGCTGCCATCCAGACCGTCCGCAGGCCCGCAATGCCCAATGCCGCCGCGACGGCGAACTCCTGCGCGCGCCCGCCTGCGCCGCGGCCCGTCACCCTCACCGTGGTTTCCCCTCCGGCCACCACGCAGCAGGGTGGCCGCAAGACGTCCGTTCCGCTTGCCAGGCGCCGCGCGAACGCGGCCATCTGCTGCCCCGTGATCCGGGCGTCTCCCGTGAGGGGGGTGGACAGCTGTACCGTCCTGAGTCCGCAGGCTTCGGCCGCCCCGGTCACGGCGGCCAGCATCGCACGGTTGTTGCCGATAATCTCATGGTGCACGCGACGCCCCGCGTGAGAGGCCGGCTTTAACGTCTCCGGCACGGCGCCGAGCCGTCCCCTTCGAAGATGGCGTTGGACGGACGGGGGAATCCGACCCCAAAGCCGATACCGCTGCAACAATGCGATGGCGTCAGCATAGGTCGTGGGATCGGCCGCCGTCGGTCCTGAACCAATGGACGCGAGATCATCGCCGAGGACATCGGACAGGACGAGGGTGGCAATGGTCCCCTTCGTTGAGCGGACCAGCCCTCCGCCTTTGAGAAGAGACAGGTGCTTCCGCACCGTATTGATTTCTTGAATCGCCGCACCGGACCTCAGGAGGAGGCGGGTGGTTTGTTGTTTCTCCCCCAGGGTCACGCCCGGCACGGGAGCCGGCAGGAGACTGGACGCGCCACCCGACAGCAGAACCAGGACCAGATCGCGCGAGGTGAGCGTCGCCAGCATGGCACGCAGCCTGAGCGCAGCCTGGAGGCCGGCACGGTCCGGGACCGGATGGCCGGCTTCGACAAGGGTAATTCTTTCCGTCCGTTCCCTGTGACCGTGCTTCACGATCACGAGGCCCCCTTCCAGCCTGTTTCCCAGCACCTGCTCCAGCGCCTGAGCCATACGGGCCGAGGCTTTACCGGCTCCAACGGCAAGGACGCGATCAAACTGCCGCAGGTCATAGGTCTTGCGCCCCAGCCGCAAGACCGGGCCATCGAGTGAGACCGTGCGCAGCAGCGCGGGGCCAACGTCCGCCGCCTCAAGCCCCGCGGTAATCATGGCCCGCAGAAACGGAGACGCGCGGGACGCAGGCAGGCGAAGCAGCATGGTGGGGGTAGAGCGTTACGGCGTCTTGTCTTGCTTGAAACAACGGTTGGGGCAGGTCTGACGGGGAACTTTGATCTGATAGGTGCCGCGAGGCAGCACATCTTTTTTAAACTCGGGATTCAGCATCCGCAATTCCAAATAATAGGTCCCGAATTCTTCCGCCACCGAGGTCAGGGCCCGCTGCGCTTCTTTCACATTGACCGTGACGGTTTCCGTGTCGACCGGGATATACAAATCTTTCTTCGTCAAACCAAGGTACTTCTCGGGCTGCGAATAAATCTCCTTGGCGGCGATAATCCGCGCCACGTAGCGCATGGTTTCCCGAGGGCCGTGCATTTTCCAGAAATCCGTGACCTTCTGTTCTTTAATGAGTTTTCTGACGCGCTCTTCTCCGGCGTTGTACGAAGCCATGGCCAGAAACCAATCGCCATGGTGGAAATCCTTCAAATACCGCAAATATTTGATGGCGGCTTCCGTAGACATTTCCAGATTGCGCCGTTCATCCCGCACCTCGTCGCTCTTGAGCTTATATCGCCGTCCTGTCGATCCAATGAACTGCCAGGGGCCGGAGGCTTTTGCCCGCGAATAGGCCGCCGCCACACATTTGCTCTCCACCAGCAACATGTATTTCAGGTCGTCCGGCAACCCGGCTTCGGCCAGCTGCTTTTCGGCGGGCGGGAAGCAGCGGCCGGTGCGCTTCGCCAGGATAATGCTTTCGCCCTGATCCTCCAGAAATTGGTAAAACTCGTATTCGATCCGTTCGCGGACCTGCCAGTTATCGAGCGGAATCGGCTGGCCGGCGAAGGTGAGTTTGTCCGGCAATTTGAACGCGCTGAGGAAGTACCGCTCTCCCTCCCGTTTGATCTCAGGCAGAACGACCAATCTGTCTTCCGGCTCCGGAAGCGTGTCAAGCGGCTCAGACACGGTGAGTTCCCGCTCGGTGTCGGGTTTCGAGCCGTTGATTCCATCGACCTGGGCCCCGATTTCGGAAGAGCAGAGGGTCAACGCACAGAAGAGGGCGGCAGAGGACAACAGATAATCACGAGGCCTGGCGTGCATGAGTCTCCTTCAACGAGAGCGTCTTCGTGGCGGTAATGGCGGCGCCATGCTACCAGCTCGATGAAAGCGCAGCAAGCGAATGAAGTTCTTGATACACTGCTGATCTGATGCCCAGCCTGAAGGTCCTCAATCAGACGATCGCAGACTGTACCAGCTGCAGCCGGTTGGTGGGATATCGCCAGGCCGTGGCCCGGACCAAGCGGCGCCAATATATGGACTGCACCTATTGGGGGCGTCCGGTGCCCGGGTTTGGAGACCCCGAGGCGCGACTGTATGTTGTCGGGTTAGCTCCAGCCGCTCACGGAGGCAATCGCACCGGCCGAATCTTTACCGGCGATCGCAGCGGCGACTGGCTCTATGAAGCACTCCACCGGTACGGGTTCGCGAACCAGGCCTCCTCAACCCACCGGGATGACGGGCTGGCGCTCACGGATTGTTATATCGGGGCCTCGGTGCGCTGTGCGCCGCCGGACAACAAACCCCTGCCGGATGAGTTCGAACGCTGCCGCCGGTTCTTACGGGAGGAGGTGGCCCTGCTGACCCGCAAACAGGTTGTCGTTGCCCTGGGGAAGATCGCCTTCGATCAGTATCTCAAGGTCTGTCAACTCGAAGGGATCGCCATCCCGTCTCCTGCTCCGAAGTTCGGACATGGCGTCTCCTATCGATTAGCCTGCGGCCTCCTGCTGGCCTCGTATCATCCCAGCCAACAAAATACTTTTACCGGCAAGCTCACCCGCCCCATGTTCCATGCGGTCTTTGCCGAAGCCCGTCGCGAATTGAGCGCAAAGGGCCCCGGCCGCTAGCTCCGCCTATTTCTTCGACTGGGCATCCCAGTCGGCGAGAAATTTTTTCAGGCCGATGTCCGTCAGCGGATGCTTGACCATTTGCTGAAATATCGAGAAAGGCATCGTGCAAATGTGCCCGCCGGCCAGGGCCGCTTCGACCACGTGCTGAGGATGCCGGACACTGGCGACCAGCACATACGTTTTGAAGTCGTAGTTCTTGTAGATCGTGAGAATCTGGCGAATGAGCTCCATGCCATTCGAGCTGATGTCGTCGAGCCGCCCGATAAACGGGGACACGCACCAGGCTCCGGCTTTGGCGGCCAAGAGCGCCTGGGTCGGAGAGAAACAGAGCGTGACGTTGACCTTGATGCCTTCTGCGGCGAGGCGCTTCGTGGCCTTCAACCCTTCCGCGATCAACGGCACTTTGACCACGATATTTTTATGGATCTTGGCCAGTTCCTTACCCTCTTTGACCATGGCATCGGCTTCCACACTGACCACTTCCGCGCTGATGGGCCCGTCTACGATATTGCAGATTTCGACCAGCACCTCGCGGAACACGCGCCCTTCTTTGGCGACCAATGACGGATTCGTGGTGACACCATCCAACAAGCCAAGGCTCGCGGCCTCTTGGATTTCTTTCACACTCGCGGTATCGAGATAAAATTTCATGTCCGGATCCTTTCCATGCAGAATGAGGAACTACCCAAGGGAACTCGGGAACGTGAGCCAGCGGGTTTGACAGCTTTTCCATCGAAGGATAGTATCCACGCCGAAGTTGAGGCGTTCAGATCACGATCTCTGACGGGAGATGGCATCATGCGACGACGATCGGCGTGGCTCTTGAGTCTGTGCCTAACCTTGACCGCTTGCGGCGGCGGCAATCCCTATCTCGAAGCGTCTTTGAAACCCGCCGAACTCCAAGGCAAGGATAAGGCGTGGTTTGAAAAAAACTGGGGGACCCCCGATGGGAAAGCCGCCCGCTTCTTCGGCGGCGAAACCTGGACCTACTACCGGATTGCCGGAGGAAAATCGAGTCTGCCGCTGTTTAACTTTTCACCCACCCAATGCCAGATTACCTTGAAGTTCGATAAGGAAGAAAAGCTTTCGGACTATAGTTATTCCGGCTGTTAGCTCGATTGCTGCTGCGCGAAGGCGGCCGCGCATTGCCGGCTGCAGAAGCAGTACGTCTGCCCTCCGATTCTCTCCACAAAGGCGATCTTTCTTGGCACAAACGTGTGGCAGACTGGGTCTTGAACCATTTGATCCTGATCGATCGATCGGCCGCCTTCCTGGTCCAAATGGCGCTGCTTGAACTCACGAATGGCTCGTCTCACCAAAAAATAAAAGATAGTCAGAAGCGCGAGAATCAGCAGAAATCTATACATAGTGGTCCTTTACGCTAGAGGCCCCAATCGTATGGGACCAGCACCAGGCTGTCAAGCGTCAGTTCCGAAACCCCACCTCCCGATCTCCTAGTGAAAGCGCGTGCAGCGAAGGGGCCAAATGGCCCATGGTCGAGAGGGCTTATGAGGGATCTGCCCTTCATTGTCAGGACTTCAGGAGGATATGCTTCCATTTCTGACAGTGTTAGAGTCGACCCATGAAGACTTGTGACAAATGCCGAGGAGCGATGTTGCCCGAACGGGCGGTGGATTTGGATGCGGGGTTGGCGATCACCGTGTTTGCGTGCTTGAATTGTGGTCGTCGAAAGGCAGCGGACCCTGAACCTCGACCTCTCACGGCCAGACATTGACCTTTGCTCCTTTCTTTCTCCTCTTCTGCTGAGTAACTCTCTGCAGAACAAGCCCTATCTATTTTTTCGCCTACTTCACAATCCGACGGACCTGGCCGGCTAGAGATTTGCCTGTCCGCTATCGGCCGTTCCGGATCGCCCGGTGAAGGCGTTCGTCCTCAGAACTGACGAGCACAGGGAGTACGGAATCGGAGTGGAGAGGGCTGGCGTTACCGGAGACCCAACACGTCCATCATGTCATACAGCCCGGGAGGCTGGCGAACGACCCATCGCGCGGCACGCAAGGCCCCGCGGGCGAAGGTGTCTCGGCTGCTGGCACGGTGCGTCACTTCAATTCGTTCCCCCATGCCGCCGAATAACACGGTGTGATCGCCGACGATGTCACCGGCACGAATGGTTTGAATACCGATCTCGGCTTTCGTTCGCTCCCCGATCAATCCTTTGCGCGCATAGACTCCGACTTCGGCCAGATCCCGGTTGACCGCCTGGGCCAGCACCTCCGCAATTTTCAGGGCCGTGCCGCTCGGCGCGTCTTTCTTCAGCCGGTGATGGGCTTCGATCACCTCGATGTCATACTCGTCGCCGAGCGCCTTGGCCATGTCGCCGATCACTTTGTAGATCAGATTGACGCCGACGCTCATGTTCGGAGAACACACGCAGGGCACCTGATGAGCCAACGACCGGAGTTCGTCTAATTCGGAAGGGGAAAATCCTGTCGTTCCGATGACCATCGCCCGCCGGTGCTGGGCCACGATGCGCAGATGCTCCAAAGTGGCGTGCGGAGACGAAAAATCGATGACGACTTCACCGCGTTCCATCAGCGCAGACAGGTCGTTGGTAATCGGCACCCCGGCCCGGCCCGAACCCGCTGTTTCGCCGGCATCCTCTCCCAGGGCGTGGTGACTCTTGCCTTCCAACGCCCCGCCGAGAGTAAAGGCGGTAGAATCGCGGACGAGTGACACGAGGCGACAGCCCATCCGTCCAGCAGCCCCTGCAACGACGACTGTAATCATATTAGTCTCGGTTTTGACAGAGAAGGACATCAAATGAGGCGCGCGTCTTTCAGCACGCGGACCAGCTTTTCACGCGTATCCTGCGCCATCGGACAGAGCGGTAGGCGCAATTCTGGGTCAATCTTCCCCATCATGCCCAGCGCTTCCTTCACCGGGATGGGATTCGTCTCGTAAAACAACGCGGCAAACAACGGGGAGAGCTGAAAGTGAATCTTCCTGGCCTCTTCGACCTGTCCGGCGGCAAACGCCTTGACCAGACGGGCCATTTCAGTCGGCAGGAGGTTGGCGGTCACTGTGATCACACCTTGCGCCCCCACGGCCATCATCGGTAGCGTCAAGGCGTCGTCGCCCGCGAGCACGGTGAGACGATCGCCGCACAGTTGCACGATGTCCGAGGCTTGCTGAACCGATCCGCTGCCCTCTTTCACGCCGACAACGGTTGGAATCGAGGAGAGGCGCGCGATCGTCGACGGCAACATATTAACCCCGGTCCTGCCGGGGATATTGTAGAGAATGAGCGGGAGCGCGACGGATTCCGCTACCGCGCAGTAATGCCGGTAGAGGCCTTCCTGGGTGGGCTTATTGTAATAGGGCGTGATGAGGAGGGCCGCATCAGCACCGGCCTCCTTCGCATGACGGGTGAGCGCAATCGCCTCCTCGGTACTGTTGGAACCGGTCCCTGCGATCACAGGCACACGCCGGTTCACCACTTCCACCGTCAACTCGATGACGCGGTTGTGCTCCTCATGGGACAGGGTCGCGGATTCACCGGTCGTCCCGCAGGGCACGATGCCGTTGGTCCCCTTGGCGATCTGCCATTCGATCAAATCGGCAAACGCCCGTTCATCGAACTGGCCTTTTCGAAACGGAGTCACAATGGCGACTAACGAGCCGGTAAACATGGGTGATCCTCTACTGAAGGAAGGCGGGAATCGCCTCGCCTCTGATTAAGTCCTCATTCGTTTCACGCTGGCGGATCACGTGGATTTCGCCGCCCTTGATGAGCGCTTCAGGAACCCGGGGGCGTGAATTGTAATTGGACGACATGACAAACCCGTACGCGCCTGCGCTCATCACGGCCAGGAGCTCGCCCGGCTTGACTTCCGCCAACGCGCGGTCCTTCGCAAGAAAATCTCCTGATTCGCAGACCGGTCCCACAATGTCGACTTGATGCTTGGCCCGATGCGCCGCGTCCTCGTTCACCGGCCGGATTTCATGATAGGACCCGTAGAGGCTCGGACGAATGAGGTCGTTCATGGCGGCGTCAACGATGATGAATTGTTTGGCTTCGCCTTCCTTGAGATAGAGCGCCTTGGTCACGAGAATGCCGGCATTCCCGACGATGACGCGGCCCGGCTCCATAATGATCGTCACTTTTAAATCGCGCACCAGGGGGAAGACGGCATCGGCCAGGTCCTGGGGAAGCGGCGGCGTTTCGTCGGAATAGGTGATTCCCAACCCGCCGCCGATGTTGATGTACTGAATATCGATCCCTTCGTGTTTCAGCGTCTCGACGAGCTTCAAAATTTTCTTGAGGGCCTCGACAAACGGCGTCACCTCCGTCAATTGCGACCCGATATGCTTATGCACGCCCACCACTTCGATATGGCGCAAGGAGGAGGCGATCTTGAATTCTTCCATGGCGCGGTCCGCGGCAATCCCAAACTTGCTTTTCTTTAAGCCGGTTGAAATGTAGGGATGCGTCTTAGGATCGATGTCCGGATTAATCCTAAGGGCCACGCGGGCTTTCTTGCCAACCGATGCCGCGACATCGTTGACGGCCTGCAGTTCGGCGGGCGATTCGACATTGAACATGAGAATATCGGCCTTCAGCGCATCGCGGATCTCGTCGGGATTTTTCCCGACCCCGGCAAAGACGATCTTGGAGGGCGAGACACCCGCCTTCAAAGCCCGGAACAGCTCGCCGCCCGACACGATGTCCACTCCACTGCCTTCTTGCGCCATGAGCCGCAAGACCGCCAGATTCGAATTGGCTTTCATGGCAAAGGCAATCACATGCGGAATGTCCTTGAAGGCCTGGTCATACGCCCGGAAGTGCCGAACGAGCGTGGCGTGGCTGTACACGTAGCACGGTGTGCCCAGTTCCTTGACGATCCGGCTGACCGGTACGTCCTCACAGTGCAACTCGCCTTCACGATACCGGAAATCATGCATCTTGAAAGTCCTCGCTGAGTAGTTCAATTCCGGACAGCGAGAGGCCTTGCAACGAGGCTTCGAACGCGTCACGGAATTTGCGATAGCGCACCTTGACGTGGGGGATGGCGGTTTTCACGGCGTCCGAATCGAGCAGCGCTTTGAGGGCGTCCGGCGTCGCCAGTTTCAGGTGCTCGAAATTGATGATGACGTCCATGCGCGCCTTCTCCGCCGCGGCTCGGATCCGCTGCAGCAGCTCCTGGGCGTTGATCCGATCGAGCGTGCCTTCCAAGTCCACAAACAGAGCGGCAAATTTGTCATGCCGCTTCGCCTTGATATTGAGGGTCAAGGCTTGCGCCGCCGGCGCGTGGTCCAGGCGTTGTTTGATCGCGTGTAAGGCGCTGGGAACGAGATGCTCCGTATCGAAGGTCGGCAATCGAGCCTGCAAATCCTTGAGAACCTTGGCGACCGGGGAGAGCCGGCCTTTGGGACAGGCCCGTTTCACGAGCTTCCGGAACTCCCGGTTCATCTCCCATCGGGCGATCAACCGCTGACTGGTCCCTGATAGGCGGGACCAGATATTAGGTAACGAGTAAAACTGATGGTTCGCCCAATGGAACCCTTCCTGCAATTGGTCCACCGTCATCCGGCTGGGCTTGAACACGACATGCTTCCCGTCGTACTTCGCCCAATCCCGGTCGAAAATCCGGCCCGCTTCTTCGTACCGGTCAAAGAGCTTGGTCCCCGGGAGCGGGGTCAGAACGTTGAAATAGGCCAGTTCGACTTGATTCTTGGTGAGAAAATCGACGGCTCGTTCGAATACCGACTCATCGTCATTGTCAAAACCGAAGACGATGCCGGGATTCACCATGATACCGTAGTTATGAAACATCTTAATTTCCTGCGCGAACTTCTGCACCCGATTAAAGGGCTTGTTCGTTTCTTCCAGGCAATCTTCGTCCAGAGACTCCATGCCGACGAAGACCGACACGCAGCCGCTCTCTGCGGCCAATTTCACCATTTCTTCATCGTCGGCCAGAAAGAGAGTGGACTGGCACCCCCACTTCAACTTCAGTGGTTTCAGCGCAGCCCACAGTTCACGGCAGTAGGCGCGGTTGCTGTTATGGAGATCGTCGACAAAGGCGACGATGCCTCCGTCCTCGATGCCCACCCGGATGCGCAAGCCCGTTTTAAACGCCTGCCAGAGCGGTTCGCTCGAAATGCGTTCCACGAGTTCACTCCGGACCCACCGCTGCACCTGGACCAGTTCCTTGACCACCTCCTGCACCGGACGCCGTCTGGTCATCTTCCCGTTGAAGGGAGAGACGCTGCAAAATTCGCAATCAAAGTGACAGCCGCGCGTCGTAAAACTGCATTGCCTCGTCATATAAGCGTCGGGACTCAATAACTCGACCCGCGGACTCTTATAGTTTTCCAGCGAGGGAAAGGAGGTCATCCGGTATTCCCGCTTCATACGGCCGGCTTCGTAATCCGCCACCAGTTCCGGCCACAGATCCTCCGCCTCGCCACAGACGATGGCGTCGCAGTGCCGGAGCGCTTCTTCCGGGCAATACGTGGGGTGGACGCCGCCGAGGACCACGGTCTTGCCCCGCTTGCGAAATTCACCGGCGATCTGGTAAGCCCGCGGAGCGTAGCAGGTCATGATCGAGAGGCCGACCATTTCACAAGGATGGTCGAAGTCGATATCGGTGACCGCTTCGTCCACGAGGTCCACATCCCAGGACTCCGGTGTGTAGGCGGCAATGGTCGGCAGGCTCAGCTTGGGAAACCATACGGCACGGCGCTCCGCGGCGGTCAGATGATAGGGATTGTTTCTGGGGTACGGGTCCACCAGCAACAACCGCCGTCTGTTGGTGCCGCCGTTCGGTTCCTGCGTCTGTCGTGCCGGCTGGATGAGCTTCATAGGGCAGTCCCTCCTGTGTCTGCGGCACGCCTTCGTCAGAGAGCCTCTGATCGAAGACGGAGGTCAATGTGTCACTTGTCTACCGGGTCCCGATCGGTCGCAGTGGTGGCAACACTTCGTCTTGCCCAACGGGACCTACGACCGGGGTATCCGCGCCAGAGACCTGGTCAACCGGCTGTGGCGGCGCACCGCCTTGCGACTCCAGTCGTTTTTGACGCTCGATGACGGGGGCGACTCCCACCATTTCAGGAGGCACCGGCGGTCCGACCACTCCACAGCCCATCATCATGCACGGCCCCAGTACGACTATCAATAGGCTGCGCAGCGGCATGCCGTTCATGCGAGCGCCCTCACCCATTCGCGTAGGCGCCGGTCGACCTGCTTGTAGGCAGTGCCCCCGATTTGGGCTTTCCGCCTGATCGCCCCTTCCACGGTAAGACGCTGGAGGACGGACGCTTCAAATTTCGCGGAAAAGACCTTCAGTTCCTCCAGAGACAGTTCACTGAGCTCCCGCTCATGCTCGAGTGTCCAGCGCACGATCTTGCCCGTGATCGCATGGGCTTCACGAAACGGCACGCCCTCGGTGACAAGGTAATCCGCCAACTCCGTCGCCAGCATGCCGCCGCCGCGCAGCGCGCGCGTGAGCGCTTTCCGATCGACCCTCAGCCGGCGCATCAGTTCCGTCATGACTTCCAGTGAACTCTCCGCCGTATCGAGCGCGTCAAACAACGCCGGCTTATCTTCCTGCAAGTCCCGATTATAACTCATGGGAAGGGCCTTCAGCGTGGTCAGCAAGCCGATCAGATGCCCGTACACCCGCCCAGTCTTCCCCCGGACAAGTTCCGGCACGTCGGGATTTTTCTTCTGCGGCATCATGCTGCTTCCGGTGCAGAAGGCATCGGGCAACTCGATAAAATGAAACTCCTGCGTCGACCACAGAATGAGTTCTTCGCTCAGTCTGGACAAATGCATCATGATGAGCGCCAAGGCTCCCACCACCTCGATCATGAAGTCGCGATCCGACACGGCATCCAGGCTATTCTGCGTGACGGCTGGGAAATCCAACAGCGAGGCGGTCACCTGCCGGTCGACCGGGTAGTTCGATCCCGCCAGGGCGCCGGAGCCGAGCGGCATGACGTTGAGCCTCGTGCGGGCATCTTCCAGGCGTCCTTTGTCACGCTGGAACATTTCCACGTAGGCCAACAGATGATGTGCAAGCAGCACGGGCTGCGCGCGCTGCAAATGGGTATATCCAGGCATCGGCACGCCACGGTGTTCAGTGGCCACCTGCACGAGGACCCGCTGAAAGGTTCCCACCCGGCCACACATGGCCGTGAGCCACTCGCGCAGATACAGTCGCACATCGAGTGCCACTTGGTCATTGCGGCTGCGTCCGGTGTGCAGCTTGCCCCCCAGTGGACCGATGAGTTCGGTCAATCGCCGCTCGATCGCCATGTGGATGTCTTCATCCTCCGGCAGGAACGTGAAGCGGTCTTGCGCAAGTTCCTGTTTCACGAGCTGCAACCCGCGCACGATCATCGTGGTCTCCCGTCGACTCAAGACGCCCGCCTTGGCCAAGGTCTGGCAATGAGCGATGCTGCCCTGAATATCGTGCGCATACAGCCGGCGGTCCACTCCGATCGACCGGGTGAACCCTTCCACCATCCTATCGGTCTGCTCGCTGAATCGGCCGGCCCACGCCTTTTTTGCTCCGACTCGAGTCCGGCTCTCGCGCTTCCCTTTCCCCGGCGTCATTACATGGACGCTTTCTTCCGTTGCGCCCTGATTTTGAGCCGCAATGCGTTCAGCCGGATAAATCCTTCGGCGTCTTTTTGGTTATACACGTCGTCTTCTTCAAACGTGGCGACGTCGAGCCGGTAGAGCGAACGCTTCGACTTCCGCCCGACCAACGTGCAACTCCCTTTATACAGCTTCACCCGCGCGGTTCCCATGACATCCGCCTGCGCCTGATCGAGGGCCGTCTGCAGCATGTCACGCTCAGGGCTGAA
Source organism: uncultured bacterium (assembly GCA_965285945.1). GTDB lineage: Bacteria > Nitrospirota > Nitrospiria > Nitrospirales > Nitrospiraceae > Nitrospira_D. The sequence goes on from CBDIWP010000041.1 coordinate 81,241, forward strand.
CCAATAGCCGTTATAAATCAGGTCCGCATAGCGCGGAATGAGACTGTCCCGCAGATGGAGCACTTCGCGATCCATCGTCAAGGACTCCAGCCCGCGATGCGCCACATGCAGGATCGTGCCGCCCGGAGTTTCATAGACGCCCCGGGATTTCATGCCGACATACCGGTTTTCCACCAAATCGACGCGGCCGATGCCATGCGCGCCGCCCAGCTTGTTGAGGTGCGCCAAGAGTTTCGCAGGGCTCATTTTCCGGCCGTCTACAGCCACGGGATTGCCGGCCTCATAGTCGATTTCCACTTCCAGCGGCCGGTCGGGAGCCTTTTCCGGCGATACGGTCATCTGGAAGATCTCATCCGGCGGGGACACCCACGGATCTTCCAGGATGCCGCCTTCATAGCTCACATGGAACAGGTTGAGATCCATGCTATACGGTTTGGCCTTGGTAGCCGTCACCGGAATGCCATGACGATCGGCATATTCGATCAGCTCCCGCCGCGACCGCATGGTCCACTCCCGCCAGGGCGCAATGATCTGCAAGCGCGGAGCGAGCGCCGTATAGGTCATCTCGAACCGGACTTGATCGTTGCCTTTGCCGGTGGCCCCGTGACAGACGGCCTCCGCCCCTTCAGTCAGTGCGATTTCCGCCTGCCGGCGGGCGATGAGCGGGCGGGCGATGGACGTGCCCAGCAAATAACACCCTTCGTAGAGCGCGTTGCCGCGGAGCATCGGAAAGACATACTCGTTCACAAAGGTCTCGCGCAGGTCTTCGATGTACACTTTCTTCACGCCCAGGGATTTCGCCTTGGCTTTAATGGCCCGCAAATCCTCCCCTTGCCCCAGATCGGCGCAGAACGCGATGACCTCGGCTTGATAGGTTTCCTGTAACCATTTCAAGATGACGGAGGTGTCGAGCCCGCCCGAATACGCCAGCACGATTTTCTTGATCGCTTTCTGCTTCATGATGGGGTCTTACTTCGCGCCTTTCTTGCTCGTAAGGAGTTGGGCCAATATGGCCTTTTGCATATGCAGCCGGTTCTCGGCTTGATCGATGACCACCGATTGCGGGCCATCCAGCACGTCAGCGGTAATCTCTTCCCCGCGATGGGCGGGCAAACAATGCATCACGATGGCATCCGCCTTGGCGCGCTGGAGCAGGCGCCCATTGAGCTGGTAGGGGGCCAGGGTTTTCAAGCGCCGCACCTGCTCGCGTTCGCGGCCCATGCTGATCCAGACGTCGGTGTACACGACATCCGCCTCCTTCACCGCCACCTGCGGATTGTCCATCACTTCGATGCTCCCGCCGGTCTTCTCGGCTTCCAGGCGCGCGACGTCGATCACGTGCTGGTCCGGCTGATAGCCGACCGGACAGCCCACGGTGATCCGCATCCCCATCTTGGCCGCCGCTTCGATGAGCGAGTTCGTGACGTTGTTGCCGTCTCCGATGTATGCGACGGTCAACCCTTTCAACCGGCCTTTGATTTCCTGGATGGTCAGCAGATCGGACAGGGCCTGACAGGGATGGCTGTGGTCGGTCAAACCGTTAATGACCGGCATCGTCGCTTCCCGGGCCCATTCCTCGACAATCCCATGGTCATACGTGCGTATCACGATGCCGTCCAAATAACGGGAGAGCACCCGCGCGGTGTCTGCGACGGTCTCTCCCCGGGACAATTGGATATCGCTCATCGGGAGCACCAGCGCATGGCCGCCCAACTGGTTCATCCCTGCTTCAAACGAGACCCGCGTCCTGGTCGACGGCTTCTGAAAGAGCAACCCGAGCGTTTTCCCCGGCAAGAGAGAGTGCGGCAATCCCCGGCGCTGCTTGGCCTTGAGCGAGGCCGCCAGCCGCAACAACCCGTCGACTTGCGCGCGCGACATCGCCGCCACATCCAGGAGATCTTTGGCGAGCTTGGAAGGATGCCGCGCCATCAATGGTGGGACTCTTTCTCGGTCAGCAGGCGATGATTGAAAATAGCGCTGAGCGTATCCAGCAACTTGTCGATCTCATGCTGGGTGATAATGAGCGGCGGCACGAACCGGAGCACCTCCCCGCTCGTCGCATTCACCAGCACGCCACGCGCCATGCAGTCGGTCACCATGGTCCGGGCGTCGGTGTCCAGTTCGATGCCCTGCAATAGACCAAGCCCGCGGACGTCCCGCACCATCCGGTGGCGGTCTTTGCAATCGGCCAATCCCTTCGCAAGATATTCCCCCATACGTTTCGCCTGGTCTAGCACCCGGCCTTCGAGCAACACCCGGCAGACGGTCAGGGCCGCGGCACAGGCGAGCGGATTCCCGCCGAAGGTTGAGGCATGGGTCCCCGGCGTAAATACAGCGGCGATGGACTCCTTGGCGAGGCAGGCTCCGATCGGCATGCCGCCCCCCAACCCCTTCGCCAGTGTCATAATGTCCGGCTCCACGCCCAACTGCTCATAGGCGAAGAGGGTGCCGGTCCGCCCCATGCCGGTTTGCACTTCATCGAAAATCAGGAGGATGTCTCGCTCCGTACAAAGCTGCCGGACGTTCTTGAGATAGTCACGATCAGCCACATGGACACCGCCCTCACCCTGGATCGGCTCCAACATGATGGCCGCGGTGTGCTCGCCAACCATGCCCTGTAGAGCGCCATAATCATTAAAGGGGGCATAGGCGAATCCCGGTAAGAGCGGTTCAAATCCCTTTTGCACTTTGTCCTGGCCGGTGGCGGTAATCGTCGCCATGGTCCGGCCGTGGAACGAATTCTTCATCGTGATGATTTCAAACCGTGCCGAGCCATGCTTCTCATGACCATAGCGCCGAGCCAGCTTGATCGCCGCTTCGTTGGCTTCCGCCCCGCTGTTGCAAAAGAATACACGGTCGGCAAAGGAATGGTCGACGAGCAGTTTCGCGAGCTTCACTTGCGGCTCGGTGTAGTAGAGATTGGACGTATGAATCAGCTGTGCAGCCTGGCGCTGGATCGCGTGCACCAGGTCCGGATGCCCATGGCCCAGCACGTTCACGGCGATACCCCCGACAAAGTCGAGGTATTCGCGCCCTTCCAGGTCATAGACCTTGGACCCACGTCCCCGCATGATCGACAGCGGCTGCCGCTGGTAGGTCGACATCAAATACTTTCCGGCATCATCTTTTAGTTCTTCGGTCGGCATAACGGACGTATCCCCTTAGAAAGAAAGGCGAAGTTAGCATATGGTTCAGTCGAAAGCAATATGGGAACGGAGGCGGGAAGCGGAAGAAAAATCCGGCACGCTGCCTCCATGGGTCGCCAGGGACCATGAGACCACCCGAGTGTGATAAGCTGCCGCGCCATGAAGATCTGCAACCAGTGCGCCCGATCGAATCACGACGATGCGAAGTTCTGTCATCAATGCGGGACCGACCTCGGTATCCCCACGCCCGCCGCCGATACGGTGATCGAAACCTCACCCTCCGGGTCCGCGACCACCGATGAGGCGCTGTGGCGCCAATTCATCGGGCCCAATGCGGATCGCTATATGGAGCAGTTCAAGAAGTTCTCCTCTGCTGGCCAGCCGCAGTTTGCGCTCTCGTGGAACTGGCCGGCTTTCCTGTTCATTTCGTTCCTCTGGTTTCTGTACCGGAAGATGTACCTGCACGCGGCCGTGTATGCCGTCGGGCCTATGGTCTCCACGTATGTGACCGGCGATCTGACCGTCGGCCTGGTCTGGAGCATCATGGCCGGCGCCACGGCGAACTATTTGTACTATTGGCACGGCAAGGAGCAAATTTCGGCCATCAAGAAGGCGGTCGGCATGAATCATGCTGCGCAGGAAGCGGCGATCAAAGAAGCCGGGGGAGTGCAACCCTATGTCATTTGGGTCGGCGTCGCCTTCTACGTCATCTTTTTCGCCACGCTCCTGAAGATGATCGAGGAAGGTCCCCCGGGCTCTGACACCGTGCCGCCCCGACCCGCCAAATCGGCTTCCCAATCGACATGACGCTCAGCCTGCGGGTCGTCCTCGCTGCCAGACCATCCATTCCACGAACCACTGAAAATCCTGCTGGTAGGCGGCGCCCCCCGAATCCGTGGTGTCCGGTTGTTGGTCCAACCGGGTGTAGGTACGCGGCCAGTTCTTCTGCCACCAGGATTTCAGTTCGTCAGGACTGTACACCTGCCCGTTTGGATTCAGAATGCCCCCGGCCGTGCACAGCGGCGCGATGAGCGGCCAATAGCGGTCTTTCCCGAGACCCAGCGCCCTAAAATGCTCGCGTAATAGGAACACGACCCACAGTTCAGCACTGTGTTTCTTGTTGTGCTTAAAAGGCTGCGTCTGTCGCAGGGGCACCGGATCGAAGGCTTTGACGATAGAGGTATAATCAGGTCCGCCATAGCTCCCCGCCGCCTCGGCGATGCCTTCCACCATGTTGGCCAATTCGATTTCCATGACGGGGGTCGCCGGCGGCTTTTTCTCCGGCGATCCTTCCGCAAAGAGACTCGGGGTCATGAGCAACTCGATGAGCGGCTTCAACTCGCGTAACCGTACGGCAGCGGCCTTCAAAATATGCTCGGATTCAAGCCAATAGTCCGGATCGTTTTTGGTAAGTCGCTCGCGGCCCGCCGGCGGCAGAACCGTCGGCACCCAATAACGCATGAACACAAAGAGGATATAGTCCATGCGCCCGCCGATGTGCGCGATCCTATTATAGAGTTGCTCGGCGCCCACCCGGGCGAAAAAGCTGCGCGCTCGGTCGGCGACATGCACACGCTCGCTGATGCCGCCCCACCAGGTTTCCAAGGCGGGCCAATCGATATCAGGCTGCGGCGGAATGGTCATAGGCCCTCAATATCTTCTTGCATCAGCAGTGGGAGGGCATGGTACTGCTGACCCCATGTGAAAGCAACGCCTTGACTTGATACGGCGATCCAGTATTCTGGGGTCTGCGTTACCGCCTTCACCCGGGAATCTGGAGGAGCGTCGTATGGCTCGTGTGGTGCTGCTGCGTCATGGGGAATCGCAATGGAATCTGGAGAACCGCTTTACCGGCTGGATCGACGTGCCGCTGTCGCCGCGAGGCATCCAGGAAGCCAAAAACGCCGGCGAAAAACTGCGGGCATTCCGCTTCGACCGGGCCTTCACCTCAGTGCTGGCCCGCGCCAATGAAACCCTGCGGCTCGCCTTGGAGGTGATCGGCCAGAGCAATCTCCCCGTAGAAAAAGACCAAGCACTCAACGAGCGGATGTACGGAGAACTGCAAGGGCTGAATAAAGCGGAGACGGCCAAAAAGTACGGCGACGAGCAAGTCAAACTCTGGCGGCGCAGCTATGACATTCGCCCGCCCGGTGGGGAAAGCTTGAAAGATACCGCGGAGCGGGTGTTGCCCTACTATGAACGGGCCATTAAACCCCATATTCTCAAGGGCGAAACCATTCTGATCGCGGCGCACGGAAACAGCCTGCGCGCCCTCGTGATGGAGCTGGAACGATTGTCCAGAGAACAGGTGCTGGAGCTCAACATTCCCACCGGCGCCCCGTTATTGTATGAGTTCGACAATAAGGGGAATGTCATGTCGCACCGGTATCTGTGATTTATCCCACGTCGTCCAGTAATTGACCGTATTGCGCGGCCGGGGCATAGTCGATGAGGAGCACGAGCAGTTTCTGGCGATCATCGGAAGAGACGGCGCCTTGATCTTCGATGAGAGACGCCGCTTCCGCGCTCACCGCTATGTGGCTCATCCCTTCCTGATCCACCAGGCGCGCATACTCCCGGCGCCGCGCGTCCAACTCCTTGCGGTACTCGTCCCAGGCGCCGGCACCGAATCGGCCCTGCACCCACCAACTGTGCTCAACGGCCTGCAGAAGAGCATCCGTAATGGCCGCCCTGTATTTAGCCGGGATGTGCGCATCGATGGCGGCCAGGATCCAATACAGATTCAGCGAAAGAATTTCGCGCCCCACCTGCTGGGCCTGCGCCTCCGACACCTCAATGCCGTATTCCTCGAGTTGTGCCGCGCTTACCGGCTGCGGCATGGTTTTGAACAGCGCCGCCGCCGCTTCTGCTGGAGTCATACCCTTCCACCTCGTTGTCGTTCACTTGTTCGCATTTGACGCAAACATACCGAGATCGCCGCCCCCAAGCAACTTGTCCACTGCCTGATGCTGTGCTAGAGTCCGCCTCGTTTTGAGAAAAGGACCTTACATGAAACCAATATCTGCTGCGGGCACACTGACCACCTTGTGCGCCGGGCTTTTGTGGGCGACCGTCCAGATCAGCCCCGTACACGCGGCTGGGAATTGGGGATTCGGCTCGGATCTGGGTCTGACGACCGGAACCGTGGACAATACCGTGTTTACGCTCGGGTTCAATCTGGACTATTACGTCGATCGCAACTTTTCATTCGGACCGATGATGCTCCTCACGCCGACCGGAGACCTTTTCCAGGCCGCCTTTGCCGGAGTGGGTAAATATCATATCCGGCTCAGAAATGGCTTCAACCTCGTGCCCTTCACCGGCATAGGCCTCGTCCACGCGAATCTTGACCGAGGGACCGGCCCCGCGCGCATCGACCGGAACGATACCAGTTGGTACATCCCGATCGGACTTTCGCTCGAATATCAGGTGGTCCATAATATCGCCCTGTCATCGACTCTGCTGGTCAACCTGCATGATATTGATCTCTCTCCGTCCCTGCGCGAAAACGACCACACGAGCGTCAGCCTGCTTTTTGGGATTCGCTGGGGGCCCTAGTCTCCGGTGGGGTCCAAAAGAAACGACGAAAGATCTTGGCACTCCTCCCGCCGCATCCTACGTTGGCAGCATCACGCCGCCTTTGCCGGCCTCCAGCGCAGCCCCACGTTTAACAGTTCTTGTAACAGCTCTGGATAGTGGTAACGGCCTTTCTCGGCCGAATCGGCAAAATCCTCGTCTTGCGCAATTTGCGGGTTCGGATTGGCCTCTAGAACATAGAGCCGGCCTTGTTCATCCATCCGCAGGTCAATGCGCGCATACCCGCTCAATCCGAGTGCACGATAGACGCGCTTCGCCAAGTCCTGAATCACGTCGGCCTTGCCTGGAGGCAGGCCCTTGGCTTCCCGTGAGGTGATCCCGTACTTTTCTTGATACGTCCGGCTCCATTTCACCCGCTGGGTGGCGATCCGATTGGCATCGTGCGGCAGGCGATCCATGATCAATTCCCACACCGGGAGAGCCTCAAGATGGCCGTTGCCGATCACGCCGACATACAACTCTCGTCCGGCAATATACCGTTCCACCAGCGCACCGCTCCCGACACTTTGGTGAATGAACGCCACCCGTTCCTTCAGCTTGTCATCCTCGTCGACAATCGACGCTTGTGAAATTCCCAAGGAGGCTTCTTCGGTCACGGATTTGACGATCAAGGGAAAGGCAAGCGACTTGGGCCGTCTGACGCTGCGCCCTTGCGGAATGACGACGAAATCGGGATAGGGAATGCGGTGAAACGCGAAGACTTTTTTTGCCAGCGCTTTATCGCGGGCCAACATCAATCCACGGGGATTGCATCCCGTATAGGGCATGTGCAGCAATTCGAGATAGGACACGACATGCTGGTCATAGAGAGCCAGGCCGTCAAACTCTTCCAGCAAGTTAAAGGCAATATGCGGCTTCCACTGATCGATCGCGGCACGAATCACCCCCAGGTCACTCTTGACGCCCAGGGCCTGTGCGTCATGACCCAACTTGCGCAGTGTCGTGACGACGTCATATTCGGTCCGCCAATCCATCGCCTTCGGATCCTGTCCTTCCAGATGATCAGGCGGGACCAGATCTTCATGCATCAGCACGAGGACGCGCAACCGTTTCATACGGCCACCTGATGCCGGCCGCTCCAGTTCATGCTGTGGACGGTCCGCGGGACTTTGAAGTTGAGCTTGGCTTGCTCTTCCGCCACCGGCACGAGCACATGCAGTTCCTGTGCACGGCGGATCAGGTCTTCCAAGACGAGGCCGGTGGTGTACTGGTACTCGCCCGGCCGGCGAGCCCCCTTCCTTCTCATGTCCCGCCGCAACCGGCGCACAAATGCCGCCGCATCTGGCTTATTGGCATGATGAGGAGGGGCCGGGAACAGGCACTTCAACTCCACGGCGGAAACAGGAAGCCGCTCTCCTCCATCGTGACGACCCATGCGGACGCATGGTTCCCGCAGGGTCGTCGTCTTCCGGATAGGCAGAAGATAGACTGCTTCGCGCGGCGTTCCGACAAGCTCCTTCATGAGCCCGCTCCCATGCTTTATTTTCTTCATCAGGGGGCGCGCTCGACCGCGCTCGTCCCACGTCGAAGTCGGCGTCCGCCATACGGCGAATATTGCAAGACAATACTTAGGATCAACATGGAGGATGTCGTCATCCGATGACAACCGTTCAGGCTCACTCTGGCCGGTGACGGGCTTTCTGAGAACATCGTCCGCTCCATCCTGCATACACAGACTTCCAGGTTCGCTCTGCCTCGCTTCAAAAAATATAGCACGTAGGCTGCTGCTCAGCCCTCGTCACGGGGATGAGCCGCCGAAAGAGGATCAAATTGTCCTCAACAGTTCAAGAATGGACGGGAACGGCGAGGCCTGGTCTCCATTTTCAGACAGTGCACCCTCAAAGGTACGGTCAAAGGTGCGGTAGAAAATCGCCGTCGTCGCTCAAGGCCGGCGTACCATAACAGCGAGATTCAAATGGCGAGGCTCGACGGTCAACAATTGCACCCTCCGTCGACAGCGCCATAACTGAGCGGGTACAATCGCTGCCATGCAACGTCCGACACCCGCTACGCTCGTTCCACAGAAGCTCGACGAGGAGACGGAAAAGCTCCAAACGCGCCTCTGCCGGTTGGTCGGACAAGCGATCGCGGATTATCGGCTCATCGAAGACGGCGACAAAGTCATGGTGTGTCTCTCCGGCGGCAAGGATAGTTACGGCTTACTCGATATCTTGCTGGTCCTGCAACGCCGCGCCCCCATTCGCTTCGAGCTGGTCGCCGTGAATCTCGATCAGAAGCAGCCGGGTTTTCCGGCCACCGTGCTGCCGGACTACCTCACCAGCCGCGGGGTACCGTTCCATATCGAATCTCGGGATACCTACTCGATCGTGAAGCGACTGATCCCAGAGGGACAGACGACCTGTTCGCTGTGCTCCCGGTTACGGCGCGGGCATTTATACCGTATTGCGGGTGAATTGAACGCCACGAAGATCGCCTTGGGGCACCACCGCGATGACATCGTCGAGACATTATTCCTCAACTTGTTTTACACCGGCAAGCTCAAGGCGATGCCACCCAAGCTGCGCTCGAAAGACGGCCGGCATCTCGTGATCCGCCCCTTAGCCTTCGTCAAAGAAGCGGATTTGGCGAGGTACGCGGAGTTACGAGCCTTCCCGATCATCCCCTGCGACCTCTGTGGATCTCAGGACGATTTGAAACGGAAGAAGGTGAAGACCTTCCTTCGCGAATGGGAGGAAGGATCTCCCGGTTGTTCCGATAGTATTGCAGCGGCACTGGCCAATGTTGCGCCGTCACTCCTCATGGATCCCCGGCTCTTTGACTTTCATGCGCTCGGGCGGACGGAAGGCAGCCAGGCGGAAGGCGATGCCTGGCTTGATGACCAGCCGGCAGCCGCTGCCAACGAGTCCGCCGATGTGAGCGCCGCCCCCCTGTCCATACTCCATATGCCGTAGAATCAGAGATATGAGCGGGGCGCCCACTGACAACATGGGCCAGGCCGAGTCACCTTTGTGGTCCATCGGGCTGGCCGTGCTGCTCATCTTCGTCGCCCCGGTCATCCTGTATTCGTTCGCACCGACCGGGCCTCTTCGCGGAGGCGATACGATTTTTTCCGAGGGTCAACAACGGGTAGCCATCTTCAGGAACGCGGCACCCGGTTCGGGTCCACAACAGGACGCCTGTCTACTCGATCCCGGCAATCCTCTGATCATCATGGAGGCCCCGGCGGACCGAACAGACGGCCGGCTTCTGGCTCAAGTGCAAGGGAATCAGATAACCGGCTGGCCTTTCTGCCCGGCGCTCACTGAAGTCCTGCTCACGCCCCGCCAGATCTTTCAAAAGCCGGATGTGCTCAGAGAGGTAAAAGACAAGGTGGCAAAAGTTTTGACGCCGTAGCGTCCGGGTTGGATCAAGTCTTGAGGCGTGCCGCAAACTGTTCACGGAATTTGGCGACTTTCGGGCCGATCACAACCTGGCAGTACCCCTGAAGCGGATTGCGTGCGAAATATTCTTGATGATAGGCCTCGGCCTCATACCACGTCGTGGCGGGCTCAAGTTGAGTCACGATCGGCGCAGAATACAATTTCTCTTTATTGAAGCTCGTGATCAGTGCTTCGGCCGTCTTCCTCTGTTCCTCCGAGTGATAAAAAATGGCCGACCGATATTGGCTGCCGATATCGCCGCCTTGACGATTGAGGGTGGTTGGATCGTGGACCACGAAGAATATTTCCAGCAATTCCTGGTAGGAAATGCTATGCGGGTCAAAGGTGATGCGGACCGCTTCTGCGTGCCCGGTCCGGCCACTGCATACCGCTTCATACGTCGGACGCTCCACTTGACCGCCGATGTACCCTGATTCGACCGCCACCACTCCTTTTATGTGGTCGTAGACCGCCTCAAGACACCAAAAGCAGCCACCTGCAAGGGTGGCCACTTCCAATCCAGGAGTATGAGGTTGTTTCACAACCATGTCGCATCCTCAAAAGGGCCGGAGCGCCTTAGTCCTCCTCGTCCTCCTCGATATCCTCAATACCCTCATAGCTCATTTCCGAGAATGCGGCTGTGGCTTTTTCGCAAGCGGTCTCGACCATCTCTTCCGCATCCTCCGCCGAATCCGCATTCACCAAAAACTTCACCGTGATCGCATACCGTTGTTCCACTCTCGGCTCCTTTCGAAATGTAGTGCGTCGATAATCATCGATTCGTACGACAGCCACGGTCACCATGTCAACGGTGACTGATGCGTCAGTTTGAAATAAGGTGCGATACGGGGCTTGGGAGGGGAACGTTCGGCAGACGACAGGTTCGACGATCCGAATTGCGGCGTCAACTACCCTGTTCAAGATTGTCAATCACGAGCTTCAATTTGGCTTGTTCTTTGGGGCGCAGACGGATAAAGGCGAGACCGAACGTCGTGCCTTGGACCCACCGAACGATGGCTTCATCAATTCGAAGCGGCCAATCCAGACCAGGCACGTGGAGTCGACATTCAAACGAGTGCCCCTCTGCGACGCGCATCTCGCTTTCGATTCTGCACCCGCCCTGAGAAAGATCGAGCGCTTGCCCCTGGCCTTCCACATGCTGACCGGAGAAGGTGCTGCGAAATTGCGTCGTAAATCGTGGCTCGATCCGGCGCTCATCCGGCTGACCTTTCGGTGGCTTCTGTCCTGGTTGGGACAGCGGCGTGAACTTAGACGGCCCTGGCAGGCGCATACGCTCATCTCACCGTCGGGAAATTGCAGCACCAGCGGACAGGCTTCCTTCGGCATCGAACCGAGAGAAGTCCGTCCCGATGAAAGGCTTATTTCTTGGTGGAAAGGAGCATGTGTCCGCGCCGGTTTTGCTGATAGCACGACTCGTGCGGATCAAAACAGAAGGGCCGCTCTTTTCCGAAGGACACGATGGCCACCTGCTTGGGACTGACACCCGACTCGATCAGATAGGTGCGCGCAGCCTTTGCCCGTTTGTCGCCCAGCACCATGTTGTAATCGGAGGTGCCCCGTTCGTCGCAGTGCCCTTCGATTTTCAGCATGGCTTCCGGATGGTCCTTCAAGTAGCTGGCATCACGATCCAATGATTCCATGCCCACGCGAGGCACGATCCATTGGTCATAACCAAAAAAGACATCCTGCAATCCGGCCTCCATCGCAAGCGTTTCTTCCCTGGTCAATTCGGCACTTCGTCGATGAGTCGCATCCGACGGAGAAAGCGATGTAGCGACCCCACCTGGCACGGGGGAGAGCCGCTCCTCGGACGGATGCTGCGAAAATCCGCTCAGTTCCCGGCCCGATTGCTCCGGCGACAGACTTGGAAGTCGAGAATGCCGATCCGCAGTGGCAGAGTCTGCGGAAGAGGAAGAGGAAGAGGGCGATTCGGTCTCGCCGCCGGACTGGAGCCACTTCACTCCACAGCCCTGGCTGAACACAAGTAGCATTCCTGCGATGGCAATGCTTCCATACTTCGCAACGGTTCTCTTCATGACCCTTCTCCTCTTAATATCTACTATCCATAAAATCCACCCATGCCGTTTCATATGGCCTGGACTGTTCACATCAACTATAGCACCGGCTCTCAAAACGGCCTGGGACGCTCTTGCGTCAACGACGAGCAGAAGGAAGCATCAAGACTTCAATGGGTTACAGATCGAATAGCTTGCAAGGATCGAGGCGTGGCGTATGGGTTGAGAGGCTGGATAATCCCGAAAACTGATCCAAGACGAACGCCAGGGCGCGAGCGCGCCCTTACGATCAGAAGCAAGTTGAACAGTGAAGGAGACTTCGGCGGGCGCTACAGCTTACCGATTCGCTTTTCTATCGGACCACCGCACGGGTCGAAGTACGGCACCTAAACCTGCGACAGCACAAATGAAGACTAACATGGCCAATGCAATGACTAGGATAAAACCTGCTCTTACATCGTGCAATACGGGGATCATACACATTCCCTCCTCTTGCTCGAAAAAGCCACTATGCCCCCTGTCCAAAACCTGAATCACAGACCAAGGGGCCAGAGTCTCCGGCATGAGATCGTACGTCTGTGCCACCCTTTGTCGGTCGAAAGGCTGCGTTGCGTTACATATCGTCATTGTCTCTTCAACGCCTAAGCTAGTTCAAGTGGGACCGTCAAAACTATGCTGCTTAGGAGGGGGATTAGGGATGTGGCCCGATATCCCCTAATGCAACAGTTGAACCGAGAGCCTTGCCGAAAGGGGGCACGTGCAACTCTATCGGCTTTTGTTACGAATTCGTCGGTTCTGAAACCGGTGAGTAGAAGCGCACTGAGGTTCCCGTCGTTCTTTCCTGTACTGACTCAGGCCCTCATAGACAACATTGAGCCTAGCACGGAGGTTAGGGCCAATGTGAGGCGGTTCGCCTCACGCATCGAGCTCCAAGAAATGACGGGGTTGAAGCGATCGGTCAACTCGCGACGGAAGCTTCCGGATTTTCCCGAAATTGAGGGGGCCAACTGCAAGCCCTTATGTCGTCGCAATCCGTTTGCTGAACCGATTATCGCAGATACTTTGGGTACAGACTATTATTGCAAGTTCCTATCAAGCAATACTTGCGTGAAAGGTGCGATCATGCAGGCACCTCATCGTGACATCGAGTTTTACATTGAGGACAATGTACGCGGCCGTATCGTCAATACAACCTTCACCCTTTAAGATGACGTCAACGAAACGGTTGAGCGTTTGCAAGTCATATTCCTTCCAAGAAGATCGAGCTTCGACTCGGGCGAACTGCTAATCCGTGATCATGGCATGTGGCACCGGGGGACTCCTAACCCGACCGACGAGCCGCGCACGATGCTGACCGGCGGGTACTTCCGCAAGGATTTCTATTTTGAATATGGCGACCCGTTCCACAACTTGGATGAGAACCTCTACAAGGAGTTAGACCCCTCGGTGCAGGCTCTTTTCACGCCGTATCCGGACGTCACGGATTGGCGATATTGGAAGCTCCGACAGCGCCGGACTGTCGGAGGCGTGACGGACCGACGTTATCTCGGGGCCCCGCTTCGGATCGGGCTACGCTGGGCGTACCGCGTTACTACAAGGATCCACACCTACCGGGCCGACGATGCGGTTCATCTCGTCGAGAAACCGCTCTCGGCGGGTGGGCTTGTGATACTGTTCAAACGAGACCTCGGCGTCGACTGCTCCATGGGCGCGCCTCCTCTTCAGGACTGCGCTTCTCTTTAGCACGTCGCAAGCGGCGAACAAATCAGACCTTTTTTAGGTGATACGGACCAGCAAGATAAATGGAACGATGGAGCAGGAGCGAGAAGCCCTTACCGTATGAGGTGTTTGCGATACGCTGGCATTGGTCTGTTACTGCATACGTTGCAGTGGCAGCAAGCGAGCACCTGCCAGGGCAAGTAGACCAACGATCATAAACGATATGGTCCCCGGCTCTGGAACGGACGCCAGCTGTGTAAACCCACCCGAAAAATGCCAGCATCACTGGTTCCACTGTATACGCCGACATATCTTTCGGTGGAAGGCAACACAAGAAAACTGAACACATTTAGGCCGAGAGTCTGAAAGAGGGCGAGATTGGCATTCGCAAACACGATGCCCGTTAAATGCGTGAAGGTCGCGGTCGGGGTAGAAAGACTCCAACTGTTAAATGAACCGCCCGGCACCGACAAATCTGCATTAAACGTCCCAGTGACCGTTCCAGTCACTGAATAGTCATAGGGAATGGCTTGCGCGGGTGTGATCGAAAAAACACTGACGCTAGTAAACAGTGCCAACAGGAGCGCCGAGAATAGACGATTCATACCATTCCCTTTCCATTCAAACCGTTTGAACCTTTACCTTCCGTACTGGTTCATAAGGCAATTGGCAAGTGAAGCTCTATTCCTCTTTAGGGTTACATAGGTTGCCGGAATGGATTCCGTCTAAAAACCAGTCGTCATTTAAAGATCAACGCGGACAAAGTGTAAGCAGTTTAAAAGCCTGTTCGTAACCGTGTAATAGAGGGTAAACGGTCGAATAGGGGCTCCCGGTTCTATCATGTAGGCCACCTTGCATATTAATTTCCTACGTCAGCATCTTGGCCATACAGCCGCTTCTTCTTTGCGAACAACATCATGAGAGCTAATCCGATGCCAACGAGCAAGAATGATGACGGTTCCGGCACTGACTGAGGAGGTCTGCCATCCGGATCATTTTGGATATGAGTGTTGAGTGGTCCGGGTATACTTTGACCCTGCACGACTTCTGAGCTACTTGGCCGCCTCCCGAATGCGTCAGCTGGGGGCGCGAATGATGCGAGCATCAAAAATACAAGCAGGCTACAGCAACCTAATATCTTCACAGTGCCTCCTGAGGTGAGTATTGACTTTGGTTTCCCAGCTAAGGAGCAAGCATATGGAAGTGATGTGGTTAGAGCAATTCCTCAGAAGGGTTAACTAGTGGACCGTAACAATTGATTCGGCACCGAAACTCTGGTTGCTGGTTAGAATCCTCGGTCCCTTCTCGTAGCGACGCGAGAGGAGCTGGAACAACAAGTTGGTCCCAGTGCGGTCAATCGGCAGACAGCCGATCTCATCAATGATCAGCAGCCGGGGAATGGTGTAGAGCTTCAGCTTGTCCTCTAACCGATTCTTCGCGAGCGCCGACGAAGGGTGGCGATCATGGCCGCGGCGGTGGTGAACAACACCCGATAGCCCCGCTCGATCGCTTTAAGCCTCAACCCGATGGCCAAATGGCTTTTGCCGACGCCGGGCGGCCAAGCGAAGGGAGGGAGCACACTCGGCTGGGCTGGGCACGGGAAAGCGGCTCAAATAGTTGAAGACTGGTGCGCCCGGCAGGAATTGAACCTGCGACCTACGGGTTCGAAGTCACCTGATGGGCATGCGGCAAACCAAGAAAGCCGCTCTAATACTGAAGATTGACGGGACAGGACCAGGCCAACGTCGGGCCACCGAGCCGCAACCCTGCAACCCCGCCGCAATCAGTACCGGGGGGGCGTCATCGGCAAACCCCTCCACGGGGCTTGCGTAAGAATCCTTCCGCCCTTTGCAGTGGATTTTTAAAAGACAGCATACGTTGCCTGCCTAGTACTTACCTCACCACCATACATGCTCAAGATTCGCAGAAACATTCGCAAGCCTCTAAGGTCATGGCTTCCCTCTTTAGCGCAGCCTGCTGAGGTCACTGCTCTCAGGTTCGACCGGCTCAGTCAGAACAGGGCCACATCTTAAGAAAAAGTCCAGCGATCAAGCCTAAACAGAGGAGCAAGATAGATGAAGGTTCAGGCACTTGGCTGGTCGGAACACGGTTGATTGATGTTAGCCCGAAGCTCAGTGAACCTTCGAATGCGCCTGTGCCCTTGCTCACGGCCTCCCAGACACTTGAGTTATAAGTATTGCTGAACAAACCGACATTGATATTATCCAAGAGCGCAATTGTAGCCGCCATATTGCTGCCTAGAGTGCTAGATCTAACCGCGATGCCATCGGCGCTGTTAGTAGGCACGAGGTCAAGAAGCCATAATTCAGCAAAGTCGTCCGTCGGAGCAATTAGCGATGACCTAAATTGGAACTTGTCCCCTGAAGCGGATGAATCTACGATATTTAGGAAATGATGATCGGTGCCAGGTGCATTTCGGTTGTTTGCTGTGGTCCTTGTGACTGTTCCCAGGGTAACTGTGAGCTCAAAGGCCCGCCCAGCCGCTACATTATTTGGGTCGGACGCTGAGTAGATATCTTGCGTCCAATTTGAGTTGCCATCTACAAGCGCTGAATCGAAGGTAAAAGTTCCCGTCAGCTGGCTGCCTTGACCGGCAAAGATACCTGTCGCTGTACTGCCAACTGTGCCCGTATAACTATACGTGACCGGTATAGCATGGCTGCTCTCAGCCCACCCCAGCAGCCATAAAATCGTGCTGACTAGATAAATGACAGGTCCCATGAATCGCATCATTGCCCCTCTCAGTTGTGACGCCTTGCCCTTGCATGCGTCGGTCTAATGCCCGATGGGAAGCCCCCTGCACAACTAGGATATGCTGTTCCTTTACGATAACCGATGCAAAACGCCCCTTTGATGGAGACTATTATGCTCGTCTCCGCTTTCGCCACTCCCACGGCGGCACAGGCAACTGGGGCCAATCTAACGGCGGGCGACTCCTCACTGGCCACATAGTCACCGCTGGAATTTGACCTCGACCTCATGCAGGGCTTGTGTGTAAATCGCGCAATGCTCCTTGGCCTTCGTCGGCTCCGCTTCGTACTTTTCAAGGCATATCCGGTAATTCTTCAGTAAGGCGGCTTTCTCCTGCTGAATTGCAATATCGACTTCGTTGCGTTGGTAGCCCTGGCATGTCTGCTTTGCTATAGGAGAACCAAATTCATCGCAGTTGGCTGATTTGTACTTTCCAGCGACACATGCGCTAAGCGTCAGCCCGGCTAGAATCACTAATCCAAAAATCATCGCTTGCCGCATAATGCTCCGTCACTAGCAAACTAGTGTGCTGATCAATGAACCATGAATGCCATTTAAAAGCGGAGCGATCAGCGCTTTATGCAACCCCATGGCTGCCGCGAGCCATCGCTGGCGTATTCTACCCACTCGGCTCCTTCCCTCACAGGACAGTAAGCACGAAGCATTGCGGCCCGCGTCAGAATCATCACAGTCAAGTCTGGATCATTTATTCCTAGCGTTACAGTTGATCTCCCACTCCAGACTATTTCGCCCGTTTCAATCCTAACCGCCCTCACTGTGACGACAGGTCGGTAGACAGTGACAGGATTAGGGGGAGGTGGCTGTACGTACTGTGGATTTGCCGCAGCTAATCCTGAAAAAACCGCAAACATTGTGCCGCGCGATGGCGTTATGCTTTCGGTTCTTTCTGTTACTTGGACGAAGACTGCGACATCTGCACCTACAATTCTTCCCGCCTTCAACAGGTTCGAATCATCAGCGGCATGCGTTAATGTAATCCTCTGCTCATCGAAAATTTCCTGTATCCGTGCCCGCTCCACAACTGAATGCCCATGCTCTTCAATAACCTCTATGGCGCCATTCAATGCACCTTGATTATTGCCCCAGATCACGAATTTGCCTCGCGGCTGTTTCCGTTGTTTAGACAGTTCTTCATCAGACAAGCGAATGTACGATCCGGTTGAGATTGTGTAGACGACGGGGACTTGTGAACACCCGACCAAATTCCCCGCCGTGCACAGTATGAGGAGGACCCGCCACGCTTTCTTCATTGCACCATATTTAGTCCAGGCCAGATTTCCTAGGTAGACGCACTATCCTCTTTCTTCTGGCCCGAGGTCAACCTTTGGGCGCATTGGCTAAATTTGACTTCAGGAAGGACTTCTACTAAGGTACATGCATAACGCGTGCCAGTACATATGAAGTATAGTTAGTCGGGTTTATGACGCATACACCACTATATGTGGTGTAGTAACGGCTATCGGGGGGAGCTGCTTATGACGTGGCAAGGCCAGCAAGAAGAGGGGCATTTGGAAATTGAGGTGGGCGGAGACTGCAAGCCGTATATTCCCGCAGAGGGAATTTATCCAGCCCGCTTTGAGGGCATAGAACGAGTCTGTTCCCCATGGGGGGACAAATTGAAGGCGCAGTGGACCGTCTTCACATGCCGTAAGATGATCCAGAGCGTTGTCTTGTATCGGTACTACAACGGCACAAGAGGCCTTGGTGGTCGATTGAAATTTGGGCCAAACCACGACTTTTACCGGGACTGGACCTCAATGAATAATGGAGTCCCCCCCCGCCGATCAGATCGCTTTCCAGTATCTGGCTTCAAGAATCAAGAGTTCTTCGTTCTTATCGTAACGGTTAAAGACAACGGTCGCCACGCTCCTCTCAATCCAGGCACCTACTACTCCAAGGTCGGTGGAGTAGTTCGCCCCTTGGGAGAAGAGGAACAGGTTGGCACATTGCCGTTACAACTTGTCGATATTGGTTGGAAAAAACCATAATCACTAGGTGGTGGAATGGGTGCAGGGATAAGAAAAGGAAGAGGAAAGAGTGTTGGTATGAGTCGAGGAAGGGGTATAGGCAAAGGCAAAGAGACTCCGGCTTCCCTGCCTTTTATCTTGAATGACTGAATGTGTGGCGCGTCCTGTAGAAAGTACAACGATTACTAGCTGCCCATAGCAACCCAGAAATCAAGTACTGGCCACTAACCACCCTCTAGAAGAGTGATGGGTTAACTAGGGGGCCCTGTATTTCACAAAAGAAAAATGCAGGGCAGCAGCGTGGAGAGAAGTATGGCATGCGAAGTGGGGTACCTGTCCCTTATAAAGGCCGCAGCCTGGGCAGGGGTATCGCCACGCACGGTAAGGCGTTGGATTGCTGGAGGTCTGCCAACGTACCAGGCTGGCTTAAGATCCAAGGTACTAATCAGACCAACCGACATTGATCAGTTTCTCACTTGTCAGCACAGGAATCAGGTGGACTTAGATGCTGTCGTAGAAGAGGTATTACAGGGTTTCAGGTAGCTAGGCCTCCCTGCTTTGGCCTTTAGGCGTCGGCAGAAGACCCTTTCGCTCCAAATCGGCCACATGGGCCTCTAATACCTCAATGACATAGGTCGGAACCGCTCGATACCCAGCTAAGGCTGCTGCAGCTCGGATTTTGCGTTTCAAGGCAGGGCTTACGCCACGCACAAAAAGCACAGGAGAATCGGCGTCGTCTAACGGCTTCGGACTGCGGCCCATGATGGATGATAGCGAACAGGATGTGATAATGCAAGATTGACTAGCTATGATATCTTTGCTAGCATACCATTAGTAAACCAGGAGCACGACGGGCATGGGCGTTCTCATTCGACAGCGTAACGATGCTTGGTGGATCTTTATTAACTACCAGGGCCAACGTAAAGCTAAGCGAATCGGCATAGGAGAAGCTGGGAAGAAGGCTGCCAAGCAAGTAGCTCAAAAGATCCAGGCAAGGCTTGCCCTAGGCGAAGCGGCCTTGCCACCCACGCAGCAAGTCACCACACTGGAAAGTTACGCCTCAAAATGGTTAGCGCATATCGAGCAAGTGCGGAAGCACACTACGCATGAAGACTATAAGAAGCGGTTAGACCAGTGGATACTACCGGCCCTAGGTGCGCTTGAGTTACGCGACATCACGCGAGAGAGGGTCCGCAGCTTTGCCACTGAACAACTTGGGAGGAAGCCGAAACCTCTATCGTCCAAGACAGTACAAAACAATATCAGGTGCCTTAGCAGCCTCTTGAGCCAAGCCGTTGAAGAGGGGCTAATTCAAGTCAATGTGGCGCTAAGACCTGGGAAATTTCTACCGAAAGTAAGCACACGGCGAAGTATTAACCCATATAACCGTGAAGAGGTCGCCAAACTGTTAGGAACTGCGAAGGATCAAACTCCCCGCTATCATGCGTTTCTACTTTGCGCCGTTCGCACTGGGATGCGCTTAGGAGAATTATTGGCCCTGCAATGGGATGACCTCGACTTCCATGGACGACTAATAACCGTCCAGCGCAACTACACCCATGGTAGGCTGAGCACTCCCAAGAGTGGCGAAAGCCGCCGCGTAGATATGTCTCTAGAACTGTGTCAGGCTCTCAAGGATCTGCGCATTATTCGACAGCTAGAGGCCGCTGCTAACGGTTGGAAACAAATCTCTTCCTGGGTATTCTGCAACGAGAAGGGCGATCTCCTTGACGGGGATAATCTACGCCACCGGGTATTCTATTTCCTTCTGGACAAGAGTAGCTTGAGGAAGATCCGCTTCCATGATCTCCGACATACGTACGCCTCTCTCCTCCTGCAGCAAGGTGAAAGTCCGGTTTATGTGAAGGAACAGATGGGGCACTCTTCCATTCAGATCACTGTAGACATCTACGGCCACCTAATCCCCGGGGGAAACAAAGCCGCTGTAGACCGTTTGGATGGAACTGTGAATAAGATGGATTCGGCAGCTCAATCCGCAATCCCCGCGCAACCTGTAGAGGAGAGCGTGCCGAATGGTGAGGCGGAAGTGATTGATTATTCTTGGTGCGCCCGGCAGGAATTGAACCTGCGACCTACGGGTTCGAAGCCCGGCGCTCTATCCAACTGAGCTACGGGCGCATGCGCACAGTTCAAGCATGTTACTGAGGAGTTGTCAAGGACGGAACCCCGGGGCAGTCTTTATGACGCCGGACTCCATGCGACGAGAATGTCCTCGGCGATCTGTTGAATGGAACGTCCGTCGGTGGAGACGGCATGGTGGGCGGCCGCCTGGTATTTGGGCCGGCGCTCCCGCAAGACCTCTTCGATCTCTTCGATGAAAGACTTGGCCCCGGTCAGGGATGGCCGTTGCGTGTCTTCGCCGATTCGCCCGGTGATCGTGGGCACCGACGCGGTGAGCCACACGAGCGTGCCGCTCTTCCTAAGCGCCTCGACGTTTTCCGGCCGCAGGATTGCTCCGCCACCCGTGTCGATCACCAGATCCGTCCGGCCGGCCAACTCCTGGCAGACCTGCGACTCAAGATCGCGAAAGTGCTCCCATCCATGCAGCGTCACGATCTCGGGAATCGTGCGGCCCGCTCGTTTCACGACCTCGGCGTCGGTCGAAATCAGTTGGCGTCCCAGGCGCGCGGCCAGGACCTGGCCGACCGTGCTCTTCCCGGTCCCGCGATATCCGATCAGGACCAGGTTCATTGGAAGCGCGACTCCAGAACGGCCCGCATGACCTCAAGCGGAGCCGGCCGATTGGTCCAGAGTTCACATTGAGCCGCGGCCTGGTTGAGAAACATTTCCAGCCCCGGGATGATCGAGCACCCCGATTGCTTGGCCTCGCGCAACAATCTCGTTTCCCGAGGATTGTAGACAATGTCCATCACGGCAAGTCCGCTGTGGAGCATGGAGGCCGGCACACAGGTCGCGTCGATCTTAGGATGCATGCCGAGGGGCGTGCAGTGTATCAACACCTGGGCGTCAGGAAGAATCGTCCGAAGCGTCTCATCGTCCAAATGGCGATCGTCTACCGCCAAAGAGGTCTTCGACCGGACATCGGCCGCTAGGGTGGCCCGCTCCTGCTCATCCACCCCAAGGATCGTGAGTCTCTCCGCCCCGGATTCCGAGGCCAGCCCGAATGCAATGGCTCTCGCCGCCCCGCCGGACCCGAGCACGACGATGTGCCGGCCCCTGAGTTGAGCGCCGCCGTCTCTGAGCGCACGCAATGCGCCCGTCGAATCGGTGTTGTAACCGGTCAGCCGTCCTTGATCGGCCACAATAGTATTGATCGCGCCGATGTTCGCTGCCGTCGGTTCGACGTGATCAAGAAACGGCATGGCACTGACTTTGTGGGGGATGGTCACGCTGGCCCCGCGGAAATTGCCGAGGGCACGGAGACCGTTAATGGCCTGGCCGATCGCTTCGACTCTCCAGGCCAGATAGACACAATTGACCCCCAGTTGGTGGAAGGCCGCATTGTGGATCGCAGGGGAGAGGGAATGCTCCACCGGATTGCCGATCACGCCGCAAAACTGTGTTTGTGCATTGATGTCCATAAACACTCATTCTGTTGGGCACGACGGATCGGCGCCGGCCGAGTCTCACCAGGCAGTCTTGCCACCGTCAATGGTAAAGGTTCCTCCGGTCACCCACGCCGCCTCATCCGAGGCGAGATAGAGAACCATTTGGGCGACCTCCTCCGGTTGCCCGAGCCGACGTATCGGGTAATCAGCGAGGATCGGATCAAGCTGCTCGGGGTTCGCCATCAAGGGCGCGGCCATCGGGGTTGCAATGAGACCTGGGGTGACGACGTTGCATCGAATGCCGTCCTTGGCATAGTCAAGGGCCAGGGCCCGCGTGAGGGCATTGAGCGCACCTTTGGAAGCCGCATACACCGGCAACATCGGAATACCGACCAGACTCGCAATCGAGGAAATGTTCACGATTGATCCACGGCGTTGCTTCAGCATTTCAGCCAAGGCCGCGCGCGTCATCCGGAACACTCCGGTCACATTGACATCGAGGACACGCGCCCACGTCTCGTCATCCACTTCATGGATACGGCGTCCGAATTCGCCGACACCGGCATTGTTGACCAGGATGTCCAGGGCTCCAAATTGTTGGATCGCCTGCTGCACCGCCGATCGCGCATGGGTCTCATCGGTGACGGAGCCGGCGACCGCCAAACATTGCCCCTTTTCCTGCCGGATCTCCTGGGTCACCCGATCCAGTGCATCCTGGCGGCGGCCGGTAATCACCACGGCCGCCCCTTCGCGGGAAAATATCTTGGCGACCGCCTCCCCGATACCCGCATTGCCACCGGTCACCAATGCGACCTTTCCAGCCAGCCGACTACTCATCAGATACGTTCCTCGCCGTCTGTCGTGAGGTCATCTGCGCCGGGTGCTTCGTGCTCTTCCGGCTGCACGGTGGCCGGACCTAGAAGTCCCGGTTCGATTTTTCTCGCCACAGTGATGAATCCGGAATGGGCCACCATCCGGTGATCGGGCCGCACACTGCGCCCCTGCACGGACCAGGTCCGCAGCAAGGTTTCAAACGTATGGATCATCCCGAACACAGTGGCCCGTTCAAGCGCGTCGACAGTCTGGGTAATCTGCGGGACGGTCGGGACGAAACTGAGATAAATGCCTCCTGATCGGAGCGCGTTCGCCGCGTGCGGAATCACCTGCCAGGGCTCGGGGAGGTCCAGCACCACCCGATCAAAGGGAAGGCCATCTTCCAGCAACTCTATCCCTTCATAGGCGTTTTTCCGCAAGGAGACGAGGTTGGGCACCGGCCCCATGTACCGATGGATATTGTTGAGGGCCGTGCGGGCAAACTCCTCCCGCATTTCATAGGTCACCACGAGGCCCGCCGGTCCGACCGCCCGCAAGAGGGCCATGGTCAAGGCACCGGATCCGGTGCCCGCTTCAAACACCCGGGCGCCGGGATACACGTCCGCCCACATCGGCATCAGGGCAAGATCTTTGGGATACAGCACCTGAGCGCCGCGCGGCATTTTAAGTACATAGTCGCCGAACGTCGGCCGCAGGGCCAACATTTTCTTGCCGCCGGATAGCGTGACGACAGTCCCGTCCGGCCTTCCAATCAGGGTGTCATGAGGGATCGTCTGGCCGCTGAACTGATACGTTTCTCCGGTCTTCAGCGTGAGGGCATACTGGCGGCCCTTCTTGTCGACCAAGTGAATGCGTTCACCGTTGCTGAGCTGTGACATGGCGCGCATTCTAGGTGGTCCATTCCGTGGTTTGCAACCAACGCTTGTTCCTTGGTAGGGTGAGGATCGTTTCCACTTACTCATTTGCGCCACCACTCGTTCCGCACCGGGGTTCCCTATGCGTGGCCGCAATTCCCGGTCTGCTCTGCTTGTCACTCGCACCGTCGGCCCCGGACCGGCCGCGCTCTTACTGCTCTGCCTCGTATTCCTCGGCTCGCACATACAGGCGGCAGGCGCGGCGGAAGTGGTCGTCGCCACGTATGAGGGCGTCATCAATCCTGTCGCGGCCGAATATCTTCACGACGCGATTGCCTCCGCCGAATCGGCCGGCGCCACCGCCCTGATCGTCAAACTGGATACGCCCGGAGGCCTCGATACGTCCATGCGCCTCATCGTGAAGGACATCACCGCCTCCACGGTGCCGGTCGTGATGTTTGTCGCGCCCTCCGGAGCCCGTGCCGCATCGGCCGGGGTCTTTCTCACCATGGCGGCGCATGTGGCCGCCATGGCCCCCGGGACGAATATCGGCGCAGCGCACCCCGTAGCCATGGGGGGCGGTGAAATGGATACGACCATGAAGGAAAAGGTGGAAAACGATGCGGTGGCGTATATTAAAAGCCTGGCTCAACAACGGGGCCGGAACGTCGCCTGGGCGGAGGATGCCGTCCGCAAGAGCGTGTCGGTCACCGAGCAGGAAGCGCTCAAACTGAAGCTGATCGATATTGTCGCGGATGACGTGCCGGCGCTGCTTACACAGCTGCATGGGCGGAAGGTGACCGTCTCGAGCGGGTCCGTCACGCTCACGACCGAGGGAGCACCGGTCCGCGCGTTTTCAATGGGTCTTCGTCTCGAATTGTTGCAGGCCCTCAGCGACCCGAATATCGCCTACCTGCTCATGACCATCGGCACCGTCGGCATTCTCGCCGAACTCTACAATCCTGGCGCCATCCTGCCCGGCATCGTGGGCGCCATCAGTTTAATCCTCGCCTTTTATTCGCTGCAGTCGCTCCCGATCAATTATGCCGGCGTGTTGCTGCTGATCTTAGGCATCATCTTTTTCGTTCTGGAAGCATCCGTGGTGAGCTATGGCCTCTTGGCCCTCGGCGGCGTTGCCTCCATGCTGTTCGGCTCGTTGATGTTGATCAAGTCCGACGCCGAAATGTTTCAACTCAGCTGGGCGGTAATCATTCCGGTCATCATGACGACTGCGGCCGTATCCTTGTTCCTCGTGGGCATGGGAGTGCGCGCGATGCGGCGGGCGCCGGAAACCGGCAGCGAGGGTATGGTGGGCTTGATCGGTATCGCCAAGACTTCGCTATCCCCCCACGGTCAGCTAAGCATCCACGGAGAACTCTGGGACGCCATCAGCGATGTCCCGGCCGAACCAGGTACAATGGCCAAGGTCCTCCGCGTCGAAGGGCTGACCCTGTACGTCACTCCCACTGATCACAAGAAAGAGGTTTAACCATGCTGCTCAGCCCGCTCACCTTGCTTCTCCTGTTGCTTGTGATCGTGTTTATGGGGTTTAAAGTCCTTCCCGAGTATGAGCGTGCGGTGATCTTCCGATGGGGGCGCCTGGCACGGGGCATTGTGGGAGGCAACGGGCCCGGCGTGCTGATCATCCTGCCCCTGATCGACAAAATGGTTCGCGTAAGCCTCCGGACAGTCACCATGGATGTCCCGCCGCAGGACGTGATCACGAGAGACAATGTGACCGTGAAAGTGAATGCGGTCATTTATTTTCGCGTCGTTGACCCGCAACGGGCCATTGTGCAGGTGGAAGATTATCTCTATGCGACCTCGATGATGTCCCAGACCACCTTACGGAGTGTCCTGGGCCAAAGTCAGCTCGATGATTTGCTCTCCAAGCGGGAGCAAATTAATGCGGATCTCCAACGAATCATCGACCAGCAGACCGAACCGTGGGGCGTCAAGGTCTCTGCCGTCGAGGTGAAAAACGTCGATCTGCCCCAGGAGATGCAACGGGCTATTGCCCGTCAGGCGGAGGCGGAGCGGGAACGGCGTGCGAAAGTGATTCACGCGGAAGGTGAATTCGAAGCCTCGCAGCGGCTGGCCGACGCGGCGCATGTCATGAGTCAAAACCCCGTTGCCCTGCAGCTGCGCTATCTTCAGACCCTGGTGGAAATCGCGGCGGAAAAAAACTCTACGACGATTTTCCCCATTCCGATCGATACCCTCGCGCCGTTTATCAAAGGACTAACGGGGAAAGATGGGTGACATATCGGCCCAAGCGGGCGCGACTTTTGCCATATATGCCGCACAATAGAGACAGTTCAGCTTCAGCTCCTCATTAGCTTCCCTTAATCTTTCATGTTTTCCGGTATGATCAGCTCCCGCCGTTCTCATGTTCAATCCAGCATCCCTTTTGCTTCGTAGATTACACAGATTGCTCTGAATCAGATGTGAATCTTCTTGGCACCCTACGGCTCTAAATAGGGAGAGAACCATGAGAGATCATGAGCGGAAAGGGGATCCTATGAACGAGGAAGAACTGCGGACGGTAGATGGGGTCGATGAGCTGGCGGAACCTACGGTGGCTGCGGATCTGGATGCTGACGATTCGACCGCCAGCGGGATCCTGGAAGTGATTGGCCGTGATGGTGGGGACGACTCGCCCGCGGAGGGAAAACGGGCGCCGGCGATGCGGACCAGCCAAGGGGCGAGTCCGTTCCTGCTCGAGTCGCTGTATTTTCGATCTTTCGGGGAGCGCGCGCTGCTGACGCGCGAGCAGGAAGTGGTGCTGGCGAAACAGGTCGATGAAGGCACTCGTCGCATACGCGTCGCCTTGCGGCAGGCGGTCAAACTTATGACCCGGTGTAAACGGACCCCAGAACTGCTGGCCTCGGTCGAGAAACTACAAGTCATCCGGCGCCTGAGCGGCCTGTCAGCCACGGTGCTGGACAGCGCGGAGCATATATTGACCGGCATGTTGAAACCCGTCGTCCAAGACATGAAGCTTCCGATCAGCGTTGTGAAACCGCTGAAGGCGGCGCTCACTGAACTGGAGACGGCCCGTCGCATCCTGGAAAAGGGTAAAGATGAATTGGTGCGCTGTAACCTTCGCTTGGTGGTGGACGTCGCTAAACACTACACCGGTCGGGGCCTGACGTTGCTGGACCTCGTCCAGGAAGGCAATATCGGCCTGATGAAAGCGGCTGAGCGGTACCAATACCGCAAGGGGTTCAAATTCAGCACCTATGCCACCTGGTGGATCCGGCAGGGCATCACACGCGCGCTCGCCGACCAATCACGGACCATCCGCATTCCGGTGCATCAGACTGAAGCGTCCAATCGAATCCTCCGGGTCACCCGCCGGCTGGGTCAACAGTTCGGACGACCCGCGCGGTTAGAAGAGATCGCCGATGTGCTGCAGATGCGACCGGAACGGCTCCATGAAACGGTGCAGGCGTTTCAGGAACCGGTGGCACTGGAGAACCCGATCGGCGACGGGGATACGGAATTCGGGGACATGATTCCTGATCAGCAAGCCGTTCCACCGGACGCCAACGTGCACCGGACGGAAATGACGCAGCAGTTGGACCGCATTTTGAGCACGCTCACGCCGCGCGAGCAGACGGTCATCCGCCTGCGTTTCGGCATCGGCTACGATGAGGCCAGCACCTTGGAACAGGTGGGACAGAGCCTATCCGTGACGAGGGAACGCATCCGGCAGATCGAAGCCAAAGCGCTGAAGAAGCTGAAGACACCTGAAATAAAAGAGCTGTTTGCAGCCATTAAGTAAAGAGTGATGGCCAACGAGGCGCATAGGCCGGCCTTCTCGCCTCGTTGCCGCCTTCCCCCTTGGATGCAGTTGTGCGACAATGCGTCCCCTATGCAGCTCTTGCCCTCGATTCCGAAGTGTCGCTGCGCTCACATCTTCCGTTCCCGACGTTTCGATTACGTCTCTCCCCACCTGATCGTCATCGTCGCCTTACTAACGGGCATGGTGGGCCAGTCTGCCGCTGAAGAGCGTCCTCTCTCGGTTCCGGCCGTGGTGGCCAAAGTCCGCCCGTCAGTAGTCACGATTCTGACTCGCGGCATGACGGGCAACCTCTCGCCCCATACGAGCCAGTCCGGTTCCGGCTCGGGCATCATTATCGACCCCAGCGGCTATATCCTGACCAATAATCACCTGATCGAAGGCGTGAAAACCCTTGTCGTGGGACTTCACACGGGCCGGCTGACCCCTGGGCGGGTGGTGGCCCGTGATTTTCTTCTCGATTTGGCCCTGGTTAAGATCACGGCGGAGGACTTGCTCCCTGCGAGCTTGAATCAAACCGCGGAACTTGAAATCGGCGAAACGGTCATTGCCATTGGCAACCCCCTCGCGCTCAAAGGAGGGTCGACGGTGACGGTGGGTGTGGTGAGTGCTGTGGACCGTTCGGTGCTGACCCCCAACGGTGAAACCCTCTATAACCTGGTCCAAACCGATGCGGCGATCAATCCCGGTAATAGCGGTGGTCCCCTCGTAAACCTCAAAGGACAGGTAATCGGGATCAACGTCGCCATCGCCCCCTCAGCCCAAGCCATCAGTTACGCCATCGCACTGGACGCCGTGTATGCGCATATTCAGTCGATGGTTGTGCGCGGCTCTGTCAGCAGGCCCGATTTGGGCTTTACCCCGATCACCGTGACGCCTAGCGTGGCCGCGAGCTTCGGATTGGAGCTGGATCGCGGTATTTTGGTCCTGAATCTCGACGCCTCCAAAGCGGCGGCCCTGTCAGGATTGCAAGCCGGAGATGTGATTACGGCGCTCGACCATCATCAAATTTACAATGTGGGCGACTTTTGGCACAGCGTGATGCAAGCCGGCGACACGGCGACGTTCCAGTTGGCGATCCAGAGTCGAAGCGGCCCTGCGACGATCAGCCTCCCGCGTCCCGCGCTTCAGAAAGTGGAACCCTAATGGATGGCGGCAGGTCCGGACGTTCCACCTGCAAGTCTATGCCGGATCCCCTCTCGGACGACGTATGCGTCATCGATGAGCCGGTCGCCTATGGGGATGCATGGGCGCTCCAAATCCGTCTTCACCACGAGCGCGTCCAGGGTCAGAGAGGCGATACGGTGCTCATCTTAGAGCACCACCCGGTCTACACGTTGGGCCGGACGGCACAGGCGTCGCATTGGGGAGGCAACGAAGACCGGCTCCGTGGGCAGGGCGCGGAGGTCCATAGGGTCAACCGGGGCGGGTCTGTGACGTATCACGGTCCCGGGCAGATTGTCGTGTATCCCATTTTTCGGCTGGCTCGCCATGCGACGGGACCGAGGCAGTTAGTGTGGCTCTTCGAAGACGTCATCATGCGCGTGCTCAGGCGTTGGCAGATTGACGGTCATCGACAGGAGAAGAAACCGGGCATCTGGACCATGGCGGCGAAGCGTCCCCAGAAAATCGCGTCCATCGGCATACGGATCGAGCGGGGCGTCACCGTGCACGGGTTCGCCCTCAATGTCGACCTGGACTTGTCTCCTTTCGACCATATCCAGCCATGTGGATTGGCGGATTGCTCCATTACATCGATGGCCGGCACACTCCGCCGCCCGACGCCCGTCCAACGCGTGAAGCGCGACGTGGCATCATGTGTCGCCGAAGTGTTCCCTGGTAGATGGCGCACGGTCGAGTGCACCGCGATCACCGATACCTCCCTCCTCGAGAGAGCGCCAGATGAGCAGAGGACCTATGCAGGAATTTGACACTCACACTTTCCGTTTGGCGGTCGCCCAATTTGATCAGGCTGCGGATGCCATGCATCTGGACGCGAACCTGCGGGAACGGTTGAAATTTCCCCAACGGTCGCTCATCGTCAGCGTGCCGGTGCGCATGGACGACGGACGAGTCGAAGTCTTCACCGGCTACCGCGTGCAACATGACTCTTCACGCGGGCCTTCGAAGGGCGGCATCCGGTACCATCCCGATGTCAGCCTGGGAGAAGTCGCGGCGTTGGCCATGTGGATGACATGGAAATGCGCGCTCGCCGGGTTGCCCTATGGCGGAGCTAAGGGCGGAGTGAAAGTGGATCCCAAACGATTATCTTCCGCCGAAGTACAGCGCCTGACACGGCGTTACGCGTCCGAGATATTCCCGTTGATCGGCCCCGATAAAGATGTGCCGGCCCCGGACGTCGGCACTGACGCCCAAGTCATGGCATGGTTCATGGACACCTACAGCCAACAGGTCGGATATGCGGTGCCCGGCTCCGTGACCGGCAAGCCTTTGTCGCTGGGAGGCAGCCTCGGTCGTGAAGAAGCGACCGGCCGTGGCGTGGTCAATGTGACGCGAGAAGCCCTCCGGCATTTGAACATCCCGATCGAGACGGCGACCGTGGCCATTCAAGGCTTCGGCAACGTGGGCTCCCATACCGCCCGCATTATGCATGAGCAGGGCGCTCGGGTCGTGGCGGTGAGCGACGTCTCCGGCGGCATCTACAATGCGAATGGTCTGGATATACCGGAGATCCTTCGTCGTGGCCGGGCCACAAACCAGTCGCTTGTCGAAACGAAGCTCGGCGACGCCTTGACCAATGAGGAGCTCTTGCAACTGAGTTGCACGGTTCTCGTCCCCGCTGCCCTGTCTGAGCAGATCACGGTGAAGAATGCGCCGCGGCTACAGTGCCGGATCCTGGCGGAAGGCGCGAATGGCCCCACGACCCTGGAAGCCGACAGAATTCTGGAGGACAAGGGGGTGTTTATCATTCCCGACATCCTGGCGAACTCGGGCGGCGTCATTGTGTCCTATTTCGAGTGGGTCCAAGATCTCCAACGATTCTTCTGGAGCGCCACAGACATTCAGGCGCGTTTACATGACATTATTACGTCCGCCTTTCAGCGCACGCTTCAATTTTCCACCGAACGCCGGACCTCCATGCGCATGGCGGCGCTCATGAGCGGGATCGACCACGTCGCTCGAGCGCACCAGCAGCGGGGGTTGTATCCGTAAGGCCGGTCTGCAATTGCGGCCTCCGCCGTCCGCGAGACAACTGGCCTGGATGGTCGCGAAGGTGAGGGGGGGGTCACAGGTCGGCAACTCGGCCTTGGGGCCCGCGGGAGAACTAACCCCGCGGGGGATACCGCTTCCGTTTCTCGGCTGTTCCGGTCCGCTTGCCGTCCTGCTTCTGCATGCGCTAGGCTGGATGGCGACATCGAGGCCACGTTCACGGGAGTGCATGATGACGAGAGACACAATCGCTGCCGCATGGGAGCAACATTGCGGCGAAGGGTGGCCTCAATTTTCAAGTCCGGACCAAGGGCAACTGATGACGTTGGATACTGTCATCAGCGGCTGCGTGGTGTTCTATTTGGATAGTCCTGAAGGATTGGACGAACGCCGGATGGCGATCGTCAAGGACTGCCTCACGGATCTTGATGATCTGACTCCCGGATTGGACCTTAACTCGCAGGCGTATTTCCATGGGCTGCGCCGGCTGGGCGAGTTACTCCTTGCCACAGCCCCCTCCCCGTGAGTAGATGGTTCTTCCTTCACCATCTCCATGTTTTTCACTGCAGGTTTTGTTGCAAGTACGCGGGGCCGTTGGATAGAATGGCGCCATTATTTTGCCCAACCTGCCGGCAGGAAGTTACCTAACCTTGATCACCGAGCGAGTGTGCGGATGAAGGAGGATTTGATGAGGGAGCAACGCGGGTTGAAGACAATAGCGTGGATAGCCGCGGCAACCCTTGCCGGACTCGTCTCCCTGGCCCATGCTGAACCGTATGAATTGAGCAAGAACGATGTGATGGACCCCAAAGGGATTGCCAGCGACAGCATCTCGCTGTTCGGGATCAAACTCGGGGATCCGGAAGGCAAAGCGCTCGATGCGCTGGTCAATGAGAAAATTTCCGGAATCAAAGCGGAGCAGGAAGCGAGCTTCATCTTTTTGCTCGACCAGCGGAAACCCACCGGTCCTATGGCGGGCGTCCGGATTCAGGACGGCAAGGTCGATCTGATTTTTATCAACAATCGATTTGCGCACAAAACGCGAGGCATCTTCCGTAATGTGCTGAACAGCGAAAGTCCGGACGATATTCGCAAGTTGTTGGGCAAGGAAGAATACGGAGATGAGAATGTGATGGGCGCCGTCCTGGCCTACGATAAACAAGGCTTCCAGGTGAACTATCTGGGAAAAGACATCAACATCGAGTTCGCCCAACCCCACTAGCACGTACTCCCTGAGCTAAACCCTTCCGCCACACTCCTGACCATTGCCTTTCAGCGCAGCCCGAATTCCCTGAGAAGCCGGCCGAGGCCGGTTTTCCTGGATCGCAGGCGCGCAATCCGGACCGCCGTGATGGCACGTTAAACAGGCAAATTAGTGAATCGGTTCGGTCACGCGAAGACCGTAACTGATGAGGCTCTTCGCGGTGTTCCAGCGGCGGTTGGAATTTAGGATGACGAGGAGGAGATCGCTGCCGTTCTGGGAGACCTTGGCGATCAAACACCGTCCGGCCTTGGAAGTAAATCCGGTCTTCACGCCTTCGACGCCGGGAATGTGACCGAGGAGCCGATTCGTCGTATGCAACACATAGGCACGGTGCCCGGTCACCGGCGTGATGATTTCCCGTTCTTCCCTCACAAGCTCTCGAAAGACCGCATTCTGCAGGGCCACTTCGCTGAGTTTGGCCAGGTCCTCAGCCGTTGAATAATGATCCGGACTATCGAAGCCGCATCCGTTGCTGAAATGCGTATCGGTTAATCCCAAAGCGGCGGCCTTGGCATTCATCAATACCACGAATTGTGCTTCATCACCGCCCACGTGTTCGACGGCCGCCAGACAGGCGTCGTTGGCTGAGACGATGAGCATCGCTTTGAGGAGGTCTTCCAATCTGAACACTTCGCCGGCCTTCAGCCGGAGATGCGTCTTCGGTGCCCGCGCCGCATTCTTGCTGACCGTCGCTTGATCCGCTAAGTTGCCCTGTTCCAGAATGACCAAGGCCGACATGATCTTGGTGAGGCTGGCGGGAGAAAGCCGTTTTTCAGAAGCATGCTGGTACAGAACCCGTCCTGATTTGAGCTCTTTGAGCAGAATGCTATGGGCGGGCACCACTCTCCACGGCAGGGGCTGCGGAGCCAGGCTCACGGTACGAACCTTATGTTTTCCGCGATGGGCGGCGTCGGCCGACGCGAGCGGGATGGATAGGAAGGAGAAAACAAACACCACGCTTATACAGGTGGAACGGACGAGAAGTGCTCGCACCGCTACACCCCAGGTGAGACGGAGTTGCATCAATGCCTCTTAGAGGGTGAAGGATTCCTGAACCTTACCACCTTTTATGCCGCTATCAATCACTTTATGGAAAAAGCGAAGGAGGTCGGCAAGATCGATCCAAAACCCGCAGTTGAGGCAACGGGCATAAATCCGACGATTCATAAGGGTATAATGCCGCTCGACCATCATGAACCCTTTGCATTTGAGGCACTGCATACATCACCTTGGGTCAACGCAAACGGTTCAGGACTAAGGCCACGCAACCCGCGAGCAGCCCGCCCCCGAAGATTGTCGTCCCGAAATAGACAAACGCATTGGTCCCTCCAGCCGGCTGAGTGCCGTCCCAGAGATCACGAAGTCCGCCCTGAACCATGAGCACCGACAGCGTGATGAGGGACCCAATGACGAACCACCATGTAAATGATCGAAGGGCCATGAGCCTCACAGGCAGGAACGCCGGTTCGCCGTCGGCCACTGTAGCGAAGGGTGCCCGACCTGTCAAGAATAGGAACGATGGCATCAGCCTTTGCTGTCTTGTTTCAAAGCCGTCTTGAGTCCGCGGTGAAGAAAAATCGACACGCTGCCCTCTCCGTTGTCCGCAATGGCCAACCCGGGCTCATCAAGGTCACCGGTTGTCACGCGGAATAAGGAAAGAGCGAATGGCCCGCCTTTCGTACGGTAGTTCCTCGGCGGATAATGAAAGGTGCCGTCCCCCTTGCCGAATAGGATGGAGAGATCATTGGACTGCAGGTTGACGATTGCCACATCGGTCAGACGGTCACCGTTAAAGTCGCGGGCCAGGCCAAAATTGGGGCTGGCATCGGCCCCTGAATCCTTCCCGGCCTGAAACGTGCCGTTGCCATTGCCGAGAAACGTCGTAAAGCTGTCCCGCTCGCCATTGATCACCAGCAGATCACGGCGGCGATCGTTATTGAAATCAGCGAAACTCACGCCGAGCGGCCGTTTTCCGGTCGGATAATCTTTCGGGTCCTTGAATGTGCCATCCCCATTGCCGAGCCAGATGGACACCGCATTCGACATGGGACCGCCGTTCGTGACCACCAAATCGACCTTGCCGTCTCCGTCCAGATCGGACAAGGCGACAGAGGTCGGGGTATCGCCGTACTCATATTGGGGGCCGACACGGAATTCTCCCGACCCGGTGCCTAAAAAGATTTTCAGCTTGTCGTTCCGGAGGCCGACCACGAGATCGGCGTGTCCATCGCCATTGAGGTCATCGGCGGCCAATGCGATGGGGGTCCGATGCACGGGATAGCGCGGCCCTTCCTGGAATTTTCCATTGCCATGGCCCAGCAGCAAGGCGATTTCATCGCCTCCTGAGCAGGCGAGCACGACATCGGCATAGTCGTCGCCATTAAACTGCCCCAATGCCAGCGCACGCGGCTCTTTGCAGACATGTAGCTGGACCTGATCTTTGAACGTGCCATCCCCGTTACCGAGAAGAATCGACAGCGTATTGCTCGAAATGTTGGTCGTCACGAGATCCGTGAATGAGTCGTTATTGAGGTCGGCGGTGGTAATAGTGGTAGGGTTCTTGCCTACTTTGTAGCTGGCAAAATAATAAAAGGGATCCGGAGGATGATACGGATCGGCTTTGGAGCAGGCGGCGATCGCGGTCATCAGGAACAAGAGTGATACGACGCCCTGAATCAAATGTATCTGCCTGACAGGTCGCTTAGGGTACGAACTCACACGCCGTTCCTCTTCTCATGGATCAGGCCTCAAGGGTATTCCTGGTTGACGGAAAGCGCCAGTATACCTAGGGCCTCTTTCCGCTGGCAATCAATCAGATTCCGCAAGGGAACCTTTGAAATTCTCTCACGGATTGCGCTAGAATAAGCGCTCTTTGAGGAGGACTTCATGAGCAATGTACAGAATGTCGATATCACCATGTACGGAATCGCCGAGGTGTTGATGTGGTGCCATGATCGCAACAAAGGGCGGGTCCCCGGCGTGGATACTCCCGGATTTAAGAAGATGCAGGAACTGCTCGCCGAGAAGCCTCAGTCAGGCGACTACTTCACACTCGATCAGTTTTGGAAAAGGAAAGTGACGCTGCCTCTGACCCAGGAAGAAATCGCCACCATCGACCGCTGTCTTTACGACATCCCGAACCTGGATAACGAACCACTGCCTCAAATCCGGCATAAGTTTTGGCCAAAACCAGTCGAAACACACTAACTCACATACCGGAGCTGCCTGATGGGCTCCGGTACTCCATTCCCAATCAGAAATAATGAAATAATATTGAAGTGCCTGGGCGTCCGGCAGGATCGCATAGACGGGCGTGAGTCATCACCCTCGCGGGCCGGCTTACAGAGACCCTTCGCCTTTGAGATATTTTCTGAAGCGGTCCATCAAATCAGCGCCGAGCGTCCCGCCTTCCGGCTTCTTGGTCGACGGATCGGCAAAATGCCCTCGGATCTCCTGTAGGCGCTTTTCGGCTTGATCGTTCCCTTGCAGGCGCTTGGTCTTCTGAAGCGCGGTATCGAAGGCGTCGAACGTAAGGTCCTGATAGCCGAAGGAGCGGATGCGCTTGACCGCCTTCATCATCGCCTGATTGCGAAACGTCGTTAGATGGTCCGAGTCGATCTCTTTCAATCCCAGCTTGCGAGCCCGCCGTTCGGCGGCTTTTCGAATTCCACTACGCACAAAGTCCGGTGAGGTCTGCAGCCGCTTCCAGGCTTCGTCGGTCCACGAAACCCGTTCTTGCGGCGCGTCCCACAGGGCGCGCAGGACTTCTTCATCAATACGGGTTAGTCCCTTGTCGCGGGCCAGATCCTCGCTGTCACGCTTCAGCATGTCCGTGACAAATTCCAGCGCGATCGGCGGCGACTGTTGCAGCTTGTCCTGCAGTTTCGCCAGGGCTCCCTCCGTCCATTCCATCGGAGGACCAGCCGCTTCCTGGAGCTCGCCGAGCGCCTCGACTTTTTCAAAGAGATCCACATTCACTTCCAGGTGGCCCCGCTCTTTGGCAATCTCCTCTGCAATCTGCTTGATCATGCCGCGCATGAATTCCGGTACGGCGGTAAGACGCTCCTTGGCAGCCGCAGTCCAGGGCAAATGTCCCTGGGCCATGTCTTCCGCCGCCGACGCCATGCCGACAGCCCCGCCCATGCTGCCCATCATTTGGCCTTTGAACTGATCAAGGATCTGCTCCGTGATTTCCTCATACCCGAGCTCCCGTGCCTTTTTTTCCGCGAGACGACGCACCATACCCCTCAGAAATAGAGGCGCACGGTCCATTCGTTTTAGGGCGCCCGCAGTCCAACGGACATCGGTGGTAACTGATTCCTGGGAGTCTGAGGCTGACATATATACTCCTTGCGAATGGGCTATTGATTCAGCAATTCTTTGAGTTCTTTACCGGCTTTGAAAAACGGCACACGCTTGGCCGGAACCGCCACGGTGGCACCGGTCTTGGGATTGCGCCCTTCCTTCATCCGGCGTGCGCGTAGACGGAAACTGCCGAAGCCGCGAATCTCGGTCTTGTCACCGTTTTTCAGCGAGTCACGGACACAATCGAATATCGTGTTGACGACCACCTCCGCTTGCCGCTTCGTCAAAGTGGTCACCTGCTCGGACACCCGTTCAATGATCTGTGCCTTTGTCATGCGCTCCCCCTTTGCTCCGTTGGTGGATCCCTCCGGCGCGATCAGACGCGCCTAGAAAGCCATGAGGTACTTCATGCTGACGCCCGGATGAAAGTCGAGTTTGGGAAACAGCCCGGAGAATTGCGATTCGAGGACGTCACGAATCGAAAACCGCCGTCGAGGCTCGACCACTTTCGGCTCCCCTTCAATGCCCGCCACGTCCGCGGCCAACTGAATCGCGTCTTCCAGGTTCCCCAGTTCGTCGACCAGCTTGGCGTCTTTCGCCTGGCGCCCCGTGAATATGCGCCCATCGGCGAGCGCTTGGACGTCCGGCAGTTCCAGGGCCCGGCCCGCCGCCACCGCTTCAATGAACTGTTTATGCACGTCGTCCATCACCATCTGCATGAGGCTTCGCTCTTCATCGCTCATTTTACGAAGCGGCGAGCCGACATCCTTGAACTTGCCGCTCTTGATCACCACCCCTTCAACGCCCAGCTTCTGCAGCAACCCTTCGACATTGGCCGTCTCCATGATCACGCCGATGCTGCCGGTCAGCGTGCCGGGATTGGCGACAATGCGGTCGGTGGCTGCGGCGATGTAGTAGCCCCCGGAGGCGGCAACGCTGCCCATCGAGGCAATGACCGCCTTGTTGCTTTTGGCACGGACGCGCTGAACCGCATCATGGATTTCCTGGGAGGGAACCACGCCCCCTCCCGGGCTATCGATACGCAGCACGATGGCCTTGATCGACGGATTGTCCCCGAAGCGTTTGAGTTCCCCCACCGTCGCCTGAGAATCCAGGATCACCCCTTCCACGCGGATCAGAGCGATCCGGTCCTCAGTCGACAGATCGAGATCGGGGAACACGATGTTGACGAACAACAGCAATCCCAGCCCCACGGCGAGCACCCACAACAGGGTGCGGATCGGCCGGCGCTTGGGGCTGCGTCCGGGACTCGTCGGCTCATCCACCATAATCTTTCACCCCGGCAACAGGCGGCACATCAGACGAGTTAGTCATCTGATTGCGAACGTTTCCGGCTTTGTTTGGCCGCACGTCCGAGGCTCTGGTCTAAGACGCCCTGGGAGGCGTGATAGTCGTCCACCTGCTTGCGATCGGTATCCGTTTGATGTTCGCGCAGGCTGAGTGCAATTTTCCGCTCGTCGCGATCCACCTTGATGATCTTCGCGGTGACATCTTCGCCCAGCTTGAACCGGTCCTCCAGCTTCGCCTGCGAATCCAAGGCGGCCTCGCTGATATGAATCAATCCCTCCACTTCACCGTCCAGCTCGATGAACAGCCCAAAATCCGCAACCTTGCTCACCTTGCCGGTGACTGCGTCACCGACGTGATACCGGGCTGGAATCTCATCGTCCCAGGGATCGCGCGTAAGCTGCTTGTACCCCAGCGACAGCCGCTCCTTGTCCTTGTCAATGCGGAGGACGACGGCTTCCACCTTCTGCGCCTTCTTGAAGAGCTCGGAGGGATGCTTGATGTGCTTGGTCCAGGACATGTCGGAGATATGAATCAACCCATCGATGCCTTCTTCGAGGCCGATGAAGGCGCCGAAATCCGTCAGGCTTTTCACTTTCCCTTCGATCCGGGTGCCGATCGGATACTTGCTCTCGATCATGTCCCACGGATTGGGGGCCGTCTGCTTCATGCCCAGGGAAATCTTCCGGCTCCCGGGATCGACGTTGAGCACGGCCGCTTCCACTTGGTCGCCCACCGACACGACCCGCGACGGATGCCGCACCTCATGGGTCCAGGACATCTCGGACACATGGACCAGGCCTTCGACGCCCGGCTCGAGTTCCACAAACGCGCCGTAGTCGGTCAGACTCACCACTCGACCGCGGACCCTCGTGCCGATCGGATACTTGCCCGCGACATTCGTCCAGGGATCGGCGCTCTTTTGCTTGAGACCGAGCGAGATACGGCCCGTCTCCCGGTCATACTTGAGGACATTGACCTCGACCTTGTCCCCGACGCTGAACATTTCCGACGGATGGCCCACCCGGCCCCATGACATGTCGGTGATGTGGAGCAAGCCGTCAATCCCGCCCAAGTCGATGAACGCCCCGTAATCGGTGATGTTCTTGACCATGCCTTGGATAAGCTGGCCTTCTTTCAGATTGGCGAGCGTGGTCTGCCGCTTTTTATCGCGCGTTTCTTCCAACAAGACCCGCCGAGACACGACCACGTTGCCCCGCCGGTGATTGATCTTGATGATCTTGAGCGGGAATGTCTTCCCGACGAGTCCATCGAGGTCGCGGACCGGATGGAGATCGATCTGAGAGCCGGGCAGAAAGGCCTTCACGCCGATGTCCACCATCATGCCGCCCTTGATCCGTGAAACGATTTTGCCCTCGATGCTCTTTTCGTCCTTGTAGAGCTTCTCGAGTTCTTCCCAGATCTTCATCTTGTCGGCTTTTTCTTTCGACAGCACGAGGTTGCCGTCCGCATCCTCGCATTCTTCGATATACACTTGCAGGCGATCGCCGACCTTCAAGTTCTGCAACTCCTCGCTGGAGAATTGATCCCCGGCGATAATGCCCTCGGATTTGTAGCCGATATCGACGACCACCTTGTCCTTCGTGAGGGCCACGACACGGCCTTCCGTGATCGTCCCTTCTTCAAGATTGCGAAAGGTCTCTTCGTACAACGCGGCCAACGCGTCGCGATCTAATTGTGGCTCATTGCCTGTGGACACAGTACCCATGTGAGCATCCTACTCTTCCGACTCTCGTCGGGTGCTGATGGTGAAAGGGCCGGGCTCACTCAGCATTGCGAGCGCCGGCGGTCATACTGTTCGGTGTCTGCCGCGGGTGGTCGTCCTTCCCCTTGGGGGCCGGAACTTGACCAAGGGCCGCGATGTGCTCGATCACCGTCCGACTGACCTGTTCATAGAACCGCTTGCTTTCCGCCTTTTCCTTTGCGCCGGCCGTCTCGAAGACGAGCGGCTCGCCGAATCGCACCGTCACCTGCCGGAGCCGCGGCCAGCGGGCCCCGGTCGGCAAGGCCTCGAACGTCCCTCTAATATACGCCGGCACGACCGGACAACCCGTTTGCGACACGATGACTCCGATGCCCGCCTTCGGCTGGCGTAAATGCCCGTCATGACTGCGCCCGCCTTCCGGAAAAATGACCACCACTTCCCCCGCTTGAATCAGGCTGATGGCTTTCCTAAACGCCTGGCGATCCAGGCGGCCGAGGCGTAACGGAATCCACCCCAAGGACTGCAAAATGCCGTTCACGACCGGGACGGGAAATAAATCGCTGCGCCCCAGATACCAGGCCCTCCGCTTCATCCCACAGCCGAGAAGCGGGATATCCAAATAGCTGGCGTGGTTGGCGGCCACCAGCACTCCCCCGGTGCGAGGAATGGTCCCCTCCACCCGATACCGAAAACAGATCCACCCGATTGTCCTGGTGACCGCCCACAGAATGCCGTATACGAGTCCGGTCACGACGCAGCCGACACCGCCGCCATCATCTGCGCGACCACTTCCTCGATGTTAAGAGCCGAGGTATCGATATGCCGGGCATCCGGAGCCGCCATCAGCGGGGCAATGGCGCGGGTCCGATCGCGTGTATCCCGGCCCGAGAGATCCTCATATGTCTTTTCCATCGGCCCCTGATGGCCGGCTGCGACGAGTTCGCGATGCCGCCGGTCCGCCCGGACAGTGGCGTCGGCGTCCAAAAAGAACTTGAGCGGCGCAGAAGGGAACACGCGGGTCCCGATGTCCCGCCCTTCCGCCACCACCGAGCCTCGTTGCCCAATTTGGCGCTGGACAGGAAGCAACCACTCTCGGACGGCCGGGATCGCGGACACCACGGACGCCGATGCGGATACCTCCGGAGACCGGAGTTCATGCGTGACATCCTGGTCATCGACCGACACCGTCATGCCGCCGTTCTTGAAATGCATCTGGATCGACGTGCGGGTCAATAAACGAGACACGGCTTCGTGGTCATTCGGTTCGACGTGCTGACGCAGCACCTTCCAAGCCACTGCGCGATAGAGCGCGCCCGTATCCAAATAGAGATAGCCCAGTCGAGCCGCCAGGAGTTTGGCCACCGTGCTCTTTCCAACTCCCGCCGGTCCGTCAATGGCGATAATCACGCCAGGCTCCGTACTAAGACAGAAGCAGCCGTCACATCATGCTCCTTCACCCACCCCGCCCAGCAACTTCCCCAGCGTAGAGTCAAAGCCTGGAAACGACGTGTCGACACAGGCCGCGTCGGAAATAGCCATGCCTTGCTCGGCCGTGAGGGCAGCAATGGCCAGCGACATGGCCACTCGGTGATCGCCGTGGCTGTGGGCGTGGGGCGCCGCACGCAAACGACCGTTTCGTCCGGCTTGGCCGAGTCCCCGGATCACCATCCCGTCAGGCCTTTCGATGATCTCAGCCCCCATCGCCTTTAATTCGGCGCTCATCGTGGCGATACGATCGCTTTCTTTGACGCGCAATTCCTCGGCCCCGCTGATGACCGTTTCCCCTTCGGCCACGGCAGCCGCCACGCAAAGGATCGGAAATTCGTCGATCGTTTGCGGGATGAGGTCTGCGCCGATGGCGACGCCGGTGAGTGGAGCGGAGGTCACTCGAAGATCCGCCACCGGCTCCCCCGCCTCCTCGCGCGGATTGAGAATTTGAATCTTCGCGCCCATGCTGCGCAGCACCTCGATTAAGCCCGTTCTCGTGGGATTCACCCCGACATTCCGGATCATCACGTCGGACCCCGGGACGATCGTGGCGCCCACCATAAAGAACGCGGCGGCAGAGCAATCTCCAGGAATCATCACCCTGCGTCCGGCCCAGCCCACCGATGGACGTCCTTCCAGGATCAGCGTGCCGCCCTCGCGGATGAGGGGGAGCCCGAAAAATCCGAACATCCGTTCGGTGTGGTCCCGGGACAACCGCGGCTCAATAAAGCGCGTCGTACCTTCAGCAAAAAGACCGGCCAGCAGCACGGATGACTTGATCTGGGCGCTGGCTACGGGAGAACGATAGGTGAGGCCGTGCAAGCGCGTCCCCGTGATCGCCAAAGGAGCCAGTTCGCCGCCTTTCCGGCCCGCAATCGCGGCTCCCATGTCTCGCAACGGTTTAACGACCCGGCCCATCGGGCGTCGCCTAATCGATTGATCGCCGGTGAGCACCGTAAAAAAATCCTGCCCGGCCAGCAGCCCTGTCAGGAGACGAATACCGGTTCCCGAGTTTCCGCAATCGATCGGCTCGCTGGGTTCGGACAGTCCCCACAAGCCTTTTCCGTGTACCGTCAAATCATGGGGCGTCTCCTCGATCCGGATTCCCAGAGCGTGCAAGGCCCGCATCGTGTTCAGACAATCCTCTCCCCGGCAATAGCTCGAAACGACACTCGTCCCTTCCGCCAGGGCCGTCAGTATGATGGCCCGATGCGTGACGGACTTGTCCCCCGGAACCGTGATCGATCCCCGGAGCGCACGACCTGGAGTGATGGTTAATGAGGCCATAACAAATCAGACCGAGACGGAGGCCTGTACATTGAGCTTCTCCCGCTCCCCTTTCGCCCGCTCCAGCGATTGCTCGATTCCCCGGGCATCCCCCGCCTTGATGAGCTGCTTCAATTCTTCGAGCGCTCTGGTATAGCGGTCGATAAAGGACACGATATTGTCCCGGTTCCATAAAAAGATGTCTCGCCACATTTCCGGCGAACTGGCCGCAATCCTCGTGGTATCCCGCAGTCCGCCGCCGCTATGCCTCGCTAAGTCGAGTGAGGACAGTTGCCGGTCACGCAGGTCGGCCAAGGCATTCATGAGCGCAAAGGCGGCGGCATGCGGCAGATGGCTGACGGCACCGAGGATTTGGTCATGGAGGTGCGGATCCATGGTGAGCACCAGGGCGCCGGTCTCTTGCCATAGCTGGCGGATCTGCTCGAGCGCCCCGGCATCCGTCTTCCCGGTCGGCGTGAGAATACAGCGGGCGCCCGTGAATAATTGCGCCGACGCGGCGGCGACTCCGGTCTTTTCTTTTCCAGCGATGGGATGGGCTCCGACGAAATGGACACCGGTCGGCATGGCGGATTCCGACTGTTCGACCAGAGACCCCTTGACGCTGCCCACATCGCTCACGATGGCTCCCGGGACCAGGCAGTGCGCCCATTCCTTGAGATGCGCGTCATAGGTATCCACCGGCGTTGCGAGGATCACCAAGTCGGATCCGCGCACCCCTTCCTTCGGATCTAAAACATGACGGTCGATCGCGCCTAATTCCACCGCCCGCTCAAGGTTTTCGACCCGTCTGCCGATGCCCACGACATGGTCCGCCAATCCTCTGCGGCGCATAAGCATGCCGAGGGAACCGCCAATGAGGCCCACGCCGA
Source organism: uncultured bacterium (assembly GCA_965285945.1). Lineage (GTDB taxonomy): Bacteria > Nitrospirota > Nitrospiria > Nitrospirales > Nitrospiraceae > Nitrospira_D. The sequence continues at coordinate 124,320 of CBDIWP010000041.1, forward strand.
TAATGGCCACCTGCTTAAAATGAACAGTCATATCCCACTCGCTGATCCAATTTAAATTTCGCGGCCGACCGCACGCGCGATGTTGCCGAGGTCGTGCATCAGTTCTTTGAACTTCGACGGCTTGATGGATTCTTCCCCGTCACAGAGCGCGCATTCCGGATTTGAATGCACTTCAATGAGCAGCCCATCGGCCCCCGCCGCCACCGCGGCTTTTGACATCGGCGCCACCAACGCCCACTTTCCCGTCGCATGACTAGGGTCGACGATCACGGGCAGATGCGAGAGTTCTTTCAACGTCGGAATGGCCGCGAGGTCCAAGGTATTGCGATACTGGGTCTCGAACGTGCGGATGCCCCGCTCGCACAGCATCACGTTGCGGTTGCCGCGCGACATGATGTACTCCGCCGAAAGCAGAAACTCCTTGATGGTGGCCGAGAGTCCGCGCTTCAAGAGGACCGGTTTGTCGTAGGCGCCCACTTCCTTGAGCAGTTCGAAGTTCTGCATGTTCCGCGCGCCAATCTGAATGATATCGGCCTTCTCGAGAAACAGTTCGATATCGCGCGTATCCAGGATTTCACTCACCACCGGCAATCCCGTTTGCTTCTTCGCCTCCAGCAGATAATCCAATCCTTCGCGGCCCAGCCCCTGAAACGAATAGGGTGAGGTTCGGGGTTTGTAGGCCCCGCCCCTAAGGACCGACGCTCCGGCCGCTTTAACCTCGTGCGCGATCCCGACCGTCAATTCCAGACGCTCCACGGCACAGGGCCCGGCCATGATCGCCAGCTTCTTGCCGCCGATCTTGACGGCCCCGACTTCAATAATGGTGCCTTCCCGCTTGAATTCACGACTCACCAGCTTCCATGGCGCCAAAATCGGCAGCACGCTTTCCACACCGGCGAGGGCGGTCAACGGCTGATTCTGAAGAATACGATCGTCCCCGATGACGCCGATAATGGTTCGCTCCTGCCCCGTGGAAATTTGCGACTTCAGGCCCAACTCTCGGAGGCGATCAATAATGTGATCCACTTCGCGTTCGGTCGCCTCAGGTTTCAAGACGATGATCATAGTGCCCTCGCTATCCAGCTCTTCCTACTGCAAAACCTTTTTTAGGGCCTGGAGGAAGGCGGTGTTCTCGTCAGGTTGACCGATGGTGACCCGCAGCATCGGGCCTTCGATATGCCGCACAATAATGCCTTCACACAGGAGCGCCTCAAACACCGCCCGCCCATCGCGCTTCACGTCGAAGTACACAAAGTTCGCCTCGCTCGGAATGGGTAGGAACCCGAGCGCGCCGAGGCCATGCCGCAGTTGCTCCATGCCGGCAAGGTTGATCGCCCGGCTGCTCGCCACATGCTCGTCATCAGTCAAGGCGGCCAGGGCCGCTCGTTGGGCCAGGCTGTTGGCGTTAAACGGAGGCCGGACACGATTGAGAAGGTTAGTGATCTCCGGTGTGGCAATGCCGTACCCGATCCGTAATCCGGCCAGGCCGTAGATTTTCGAGAACGTCCTGAGAACAATGGCGTGACGGCCCTGCTTGACATATGCGAGGGTATCGGGGAATTGCGCGCTGCGGACATACTCGAGATACGCCTCATCAAATACGACAATGACGTCTTCGGGAATCCGAGCCATGAGGCGATGAACGGCCTTGGCCGACACCATCGTGCCAGTCGGGTTATTAGGGTTACACACGAACAGCAGTCGCGTTCTGGGAGTGATGGCGTCTGCCATTGCCTCCAGATTGTGCGTCCAATCGATAAGCGGAACGGTCACCGGCTTGCCATGCGCGGCCGTCACTTCCATTTTGTAGATGACGAAGGTGTGATCGGCCATCACCGCTTCGTCCCCGGGCGATAAGAAGGTGCGCGCCAGCAGGCCCAGGATTTCATCGGAACCGTTGCCCAGGATGATATGCTCGCTCGTCACCTTCCATCGGTCGGCAATGGCCTGCCTGAGCCGATAGGCGCCACCGTCGGGGTAGCGATGTAAGATTTCCGCGCCTCCGGTCAACGCCGCCAACGCCAGGGGCGAGGGACCCAGCGGGTTTTCGTTCGAGGCCAGCTTGATGATGCGCGTGAGACCCAACTCGCGCTGCAGTTCATCGATCGGCTTGCCGGGCACGTAGGGGCTGAGGGATGCGATATCGGAATGGACGTGTAGTGCCATATGTCTAGCTGTGCGCCGGGTAGGACCCGAGAATCTTGAGAAACAGGCAGCGCCCCTTGATTTCCTCTACCGCCTTGTTCACGCGTTCTTCTTCGATATGGCCCTCGACATCCACAAAGAAGATGTACTCCCAGGCCTTTCTGCGTGAGGGCCGGGATTCGATCTTGGTCATGCTGAGACCGTGCGAAGCGAACGGACGCAGCAAATCGTAGAGGGCGCCCACCTTATCCTTCACGGACAACATCAGCGAGGTCTTGTCCTTGCCGGTCCGCTCGGGCGCTTTCTGCGAGAGCACTAAGAAACGTGTGAAGTTGTTCAGATTGTCTTCAATGCGCGACTTGATCACCTTCAGGCCATAGAGTTGGCCGGCCAATTCCGACGCGATCGCCGCCGATGCCGGCTCGTCCATGCAGAGTTCCGCAGCCCGGGCCGTGCTCGCCACCTCGACGACCGGGACGTGCGGGAGATTGGTTTCCAGCCAATTGCGGCATTGCGCAATGGCGTGCGGGTGAGAGTAGATTTTCTTCACCTCGTCCATCATACCGGACTGGGATAAGAAATGATGTGAGACTTCCTGCAGGATCTCTCCATAGATGAGCAGGTTCGAATCCACAAACATGTCCAGCGTATGATTCACGACCCCTTCGGTGGTGTTCTCAATGGGCACGACCCCGAAGTTGGCGCGCCCGCGTTCGACTTCGCTGAACACCTCCTTGATACTGTGCACCGGCACATACTGAGCCGAGGAGCCGAATTTCTGCACGCAGGCCATGTGGGTGAACGTGGCCCGCGGGCCGAGATAGGCCACTTTTTGCGGGCCCTCCAATGAGAGCGAGGCAGACATGATTTCCCGATAGACCGGCCGGATGGCGTCAGTGGGAAACGGGCCGGTATTCTGCTTCATCAATCGCTCGAAAATAGCGGCTTCCCGCCCGGGGGTGTGGAGGTTGGCTTCGGCATCCTGTTCCTTTTTCAGCTTTCCAATCTCAACCACGCTTTTCGACCGCTCATTCAGCAGGCGCAGAATTTCATCGTCAATGCGATCGATTTCCTGGCGATACTCGGACAGATCCCTGGGCATGTAGACGAACCTCGGAGTTCTAGACTGAGGGATGGCGCCATCCCTCAATGGAATGTGAAGCACACTTGGACAAGGGGTGAATCTTACAGGAACGGCCGAATCTATTGCAAGGATAGTCCTGACATTTCAAAAACTTGGTGCAAGTGGGCTCACCGAACAACATCAATAACGTGCAATGCGGTTAGAGCAGAATCGTGGAGGGTTTTTGGAAATGGTCGAACGCCTGGCGTGTGGCCTGCCGACCGCGGCCGGTACGTTCTAGAAACCCGGCCTGGATGAGATACGGCTCATAGACGTCTTCGAGGGTCCCTTTATCGTCCTGCACGGCGGCGGCTAAGGAATCAATACCCACAGGCCCTCCGTTGAATTTTTCGATGATCGTCAGCAGGATTTTACGGTCCATGTCATCGAAGCCGGCTTGATCGATGCCCAACCAGGCTAGGGCCTCTTGGGCGACCGGCCGGTTGATATGACCGCCGGCTTTGATCTGAGCATAGTCCCGCACGCGCTTAATGAGCCGATTGACGATCCGCGGCGTGCCGCGCGCGCGACGGGCGATCTCTGCCGCCCCCTCCCGCTCGATGCCCACATCGAGGACGGCAGCGGATCGCGTCACAATGGCTTCCAGTTCCGTAGGTGAATAGAATTCGAGCCGATACACCAAACCAAAACGATCCCTCAGGGGTGAGGTGAGCGCGCCTGCGCGGGTGGTTGCCCCGACTAACGTGAACCGGGGAAGATCCAGCTTGACGGTGCGGGTGGCAGGGCCTTGCCCGATCACCAGGTCCAGCTGGTAATCCTCCATGGCGGGATACAGCGCCTCTTCGACTGAAGCCGGAAGCCGGTGGATTTCATCGATAAACAGGACATCATGCTCCTGTAGATTTGTCAGAATGGCGGCCAGATCCCCCGCGTGGGCCAGCACCAGGCCGGACGTCGACCGCAATGCCGCACCCATCTCTTTGGCGATGATATGCGCAATCGTCGTCTTGCCAAGTCCGGGAGGGCCGTAAAAAATCGCGTGGTCCAGGGCTTCTCCACGCTGCTTGGCGGCTTCGATGCAGATGCGAAGGGACTCCTTCATCTTCTCCTGACCGACATATTCGTCAAGTGACTGCGGACGGAGCACGTTGTCGGTACTCCGCTCCTCGTCCGTCATGTGGTTTGTCACGAGTCGTTCGGTCATGAGCAGGTTCCCGCTTCTTATTGGGCGCCCGGAACCGGTTGATACTTCGGCGGCGGAGGCAAGACTCCCTGGCCCGGCGTCGCGATCGTGCCGCAATCCGGAGGGCACCGTTTATACCCCTGCGTCGGATCGGGTGACGTGTGCTCCATGTGACGCAACTGGCATTGCCTAAGGAGGCCTCCATCCTGAACGCCGCAACGAGCGGGCACGGACGACCGTCCAATTTCATGGTACCCTTCGGGACAGGATCCGCAGACCGGTAAGAGGTTGCTCCCGAGAGGAACGCATTGGACCAAGGTGGGATCGTCGCCCTTGCAGATCTCCGGGGCCTGAGTGACGCCGGTCGTGGCGTATCCTTCGGGACAGGTCCCGCAGGTCTTTCGTATGCTCTTGGGCTCCGCAGCCTCTTCTCCATGGGCTACCATGGGAAGAAGGCCGCCCATGATGACGAAAAGGAACCACGCCAGCATGAGCTTGGGCCTGGCCGCTGAGATGTTCCTGACCATGCTTACCCCTTTGCCAGCTCCTTCAGCCCTTCGCGGATCAGATCTTTTAGCGCCATAGAACCTTCGGTCCTGGCTGAGACTCTCTTGAGAGCGTCCTTCGCGTCTTGGGGGCGGTAGCCGAGATTGACGAGCGCGGACAACGCATCCTCGTAGGGACCGTCCACAGAGGCCTTCGCTGCAGCCGCGCCCGGCACGCCGGGGACGCTGATTTTCCCCACTTTGTCTTTGAGTTCAAGTGCCAGCCGCCCGGCGGATTTTTTCCCAATCCCCGGCACCGTCGCCAGCTTCTCGATATCGGCGGATTGAATGGCGGAGACCAGATCCGCGATAGGAAGGCTCGACAATACGCTCAGGGCCAGCTTAGGACCGATGCCGGACACCGAGGTCAGCAACAGGAACGACTCCTTTTCCGCCTGCGTGAGGAACCCAAACAGCTGGATGGCGTCTTCCCGGAGATGCGTGTGGATATGCAGTGCAGTCGCTTCCTCTACAGGAGGAAGCGCGTAATAGGTACTGAGGGGAACCCATACCTCATACCCGACGCCATGCACATCCAGCGTGAGATGATTGGGGGTCTTACGCGCTAACCGCCCCGTGAGAAAGGCGATCATGAAGTCCCGTTCGCGGGGGCAATCCTGGTTGACACCATGGTTGAGCGGAACTTATCCGGCTGCAGCCGCAGCCATCTTTTCCATCACTTCATCCGGAATATCAAAGTTGGCATGAACTTTCTGCACGTCTTCATGCTCGTCCATGACTTCCATCAGCTTGAGCATCTGTTCGGCGGGCTTTTCCTCTAATCGAATCGTATTCTGGGGGATATAGGTAATTTCTGCCAGAGTGGTGTCGATTTTGGCATCGACCAGCGCTTTCTTGACTGCTTCAAAGTCGTGAGGCCCGGTGATGATCTCATAGCTTTGATTGCCGACTTTGACGTCTTCGGCTCCCGCCTCCAGCGCGAGCGACAATAACGCATCCTCGTCGACTTTGCCTTTGTCGATGGTGATGAGACCCTTCTTATGGAATTGCCATGAGACGGCACCGGCCTCGGCCATATTGCCATGGTTCTTGGTAAAGAGGCTCCGGATTTCCGCGACGGTCCGGTTGCGGTTATCGCTTGTAATTTCAAGAAGCACGGCCGTGCCGCCGGGACCGTACCCTTCCAGTTGAAACTCTTCGTAGGTCACACCCGGCAGTTCACCCGTGCCGCGTTGAATCGCTTTCTTCATCGTATCGCCCGGCATGTTGGCTTCTTTGGCCTTCGCCACGGCGAGACGAAGCCTCGGATTACCGTCCGGATCTCCCCCGGAACGGGCCGCAATCGTCAGCTCTCTGATGATCCGGGTGAAGACCTTCCCGCGCTTGGCATCCTGCGCAGATTTATGACGTTTAATGGTGGCCCAGTGGCTATGTCCGCCCATGTATTCCTCGTCTAAACCAGCGAAAACACAACTGACTAGAGCTATCAAATGAATTGCTGTCGTGTAGACCTAGCATAGGGTTCAGAAGAGTGTCAATCGGTGAGCCGCTACTCGGAGTACAGCAGGAGTTCCACGCCGATCAAGAAGACGAGACCGGCCCAGCAGAGCTCCCACCTGGATTGCGCTGTGACGATGGGGCCGGCCTTCCAAGCCGATACCAGCCGGCACGCGCCGGCCGTGATGGCCATCGTCCCCATTACTGCGTGATGGAGAGAGATTTTTTCTTCGGCAGGATGAGTCCCGTGGGAATGGCCGAACAGCATCCAGCCGCCCAAAATGGCAAAGGCCGGGAGGGGAACCATCCAGGCCGGATGCCTGACCCGCCCGGACCGACGAAGGATTTCGATCAATGCCGTGACGAGGGCACAGAGGCCGTAGGTCTTATGTTGAAGGATTTCATGATCGCCGCCGAAGAGGGTTTGAGCCAGCGACAGTGGACCAACCGGCCAGGCCTCATGGTCGCTCCAGATGAGCAAGAAGATACCAGTCATGCCCAATACCCCCGGCAACAGGAGACGGGCCCAGAACGGAGACGAAAAGCGAAGGGCTTGGCTCAACTCAGCTGCTCCGATCACCATCATGAACAGACCGGCCACCCGATGATTGAATTCGGAATAGGCGATACCTTCCCGCGACCCTTCCCACATCACGAGGCCCGCGGGCGTATGGTCATCATGCAAATGGACATGCGGTTTTTTTGAACCCTCTGGCGTGTGTTGCGCAAAGCCAGAATGCATCCACAGCACCTGCCAGATCAAAACCATGAATAACGCGGCCCAGGTCGAACGAGACGGACGGAACGGGTGCCGGGGAAGAGAAGTGGGCAATGGAAAGGCCCATCCGGACGGCCGGATGGGCCTCAGTGGATTCGGCATGGCGTCTGGTACGGGCTACATGAATTTCATGAATTTATCTTTGGTCTCATCCATCACTTGAGCCGTGATGGTGGCCAACCCGCGCTCCTTCGCCACCCGCTCGATTTCCTTACGGGCCATGGGCCGAATAAAGTCCGGGATGTTCTCCAACCGTTGTTCCGCTTCACGGGACCAGGTCATTCCGTTCGGCGAATCACTTTTCGACTCATCCATGACTTGCAGGGTGATCGTGGTCAGCCCCTGCTTGCGCGCATACGCCTCCACGCTGCCTTGCACCATCGGCTTCACGAAAGACGGAAGCCGATCGAGCTTTTCTTTCGCATCGGGTGTCCAGGCAAACTCCGACGCGGGCGGCGCGCCGGTTGCCGGTTTGCCGCCGGTCGTGAGGCCCATTTCGGCCACCATCGCAGAAAACGGGCAACCTCCACTGGTTTTCTCGCCGGCCTTCGCAGGAGACGGAGACGCGGACGCGGTAGCCACCGGTTGACCGCCCTGAATCTTTTCGTTCAGATAGGCGCCCATCTGACCGGCACCGGCGAGCGCTTCATCTTTGAGCGTGCCCCTGGTCATTTCGAACGGTGCCGCAGCTTCGGTACGTCCGCCCAATTTGACCCCTAATGAACTGACCATTTGCGTTTCGCCGGGATTGGTGACCATGGAGAATTTTGCGTTGCACGAGGGACAGCCGAAAAACACCCCCAGGGACCCCTCACCGGGCTTTTCGACCTTCTCGAAATTCATATAGGTTTCGCAGTTGAGGCAAACAAATTTCATAAGGACTCCTCTCGCAACGGCACTATCTCAGAGTTTATCCGCCAAGACTTTCTTATAATCTAATAAGGTGCGAATGCGCCCGGCAATGTCCTGGTAGCGTTGAATCGTCGGATAGGATTCGTCGAGTAACGGCATCCCCTTGTCGAAGGTGCGGGCCAACTTGCGGTCGAATGGAATGCGTCCCAGCAGGGGAAGATCCAGGACGTCGCACATCGCCTCCGTATTGCCTTCGAACAATTCGTTCAGTTCGCCGCACGACGGGCAGCGATATTCGCTCATGTTCTCAACGATACCCAGAACTTTAATCCCCATGTCCCGCGCGTAAGTCACCGATTTTTGCACCACATCGGAGGCCACCTCAGACGGCGTCGTGACGACGATGGCTCCGGCCAGATCCGGGATAAAACCCGCTATGACAGGTGGCTTGTCGGCGGCAGCGCCGGGAGGCAGGTCCGCGAGCAGGTAATCCAGGTCCCCCCACGCCACATCAGACAGGAATTCCCGGATGACGTTCATTTCCATGAGCCCGAGCCAGACGGGACTCACATCCATCGGGCCCTTCCAGCGGACGGGTGAGGCATCGTCGAGAAAGAAATCCATCGACGCGACTTTCACTCCCAGCGGTCCGACGGGAGGAATCGCGCCATCGGAAGTCATCGTCAGCGACTGGCCATGCAATCCGAGCATTCGCGGCACGCAGGGACCATTGAGATCCACGTCGAGCAAGCCGACCTTGGCACCTTGTCGGGCGAATGCCAACGCAAGGTTGACAGTCGTCATGCTCTTTCCGACGCCCCCCTTCCCGCTCATGACGACCAGCTTGTGCTTAATGCCGGCCATGCGGGCATGGACCTGTTTGGTCTGCTCGGTTATCTGCTGGACCACCTTGGCATCGTCAGAGTACTTTAATTTCCCGAGGATGGTCTTCAGGTCCTTTTCAGGTGCCATATGCCTACCATGTTGATGTGAGGGGAATCGTAAGCGAGGTACGGTAACACAGGAATTTCTGATGAGTCAAACCGGCGATCACAAAGCAGAAGGCCTGTCAGGACTCTCAAAACCTCCGGCTCGAGCCTCAGAACTGGTCACCTCTGGAACGTCTCTCCGGTCCTTCGATGAACCCGGATGTACGCGAGAGGTCTGTCGAGTGACGGCTTAAATCGAGTATTGAAACGTCGGTTTGGCTCCGATGGCCTGAGCCAGGACGCCCCGTCGCTTGAGTTCATCCATGATGCGTTTCGTCGCCGCGTCAAAGTCTGTGGGCCCACTGAGCACCACGTCGGTGTTGGGAGGCGGCTCCTCATCGGTCTTGCTCATATGGACCGCGATTACCGGTGCCGGATGGACCAGCGTCCTGATCGCCTGCACGGCGTCCCGATAGGCCAGGCCGAACGGATTGGTGGTGGAGACGACGATCAATCCCGTGTCGATCAACAGGCGCGCCACCTCGCCATAGCGCCGGGCCATCTCGGTCGTCTGGCCGCGCTCGGCTTCGCTGAGGTCCGCATCGAGGCCGCGCCGAAGGTTTTCTCCGTCCAGCAAGTAGGCGTGCCGTCCGTCGGCCACCAGACGGCCCTCCAATGTGCGCGCCAAAAAAGACTTGCCGGTATGCCGCCCGCCGGTAAAGAGCACCACGGCGGCCCGATGACCATATTGCTGCGCGCGCTCTTCGACCCCGACCTCGCCTTTGACCCAGGCAAAGTCACGGCGTCTTGCTTCTTCGCGAAGAAATTCCTGATCGTCATGCACCAATTCGGTGATGATTCCGCCGCCCGCAATATCATATTCGTCCACCAAGACAAATCGGCCGGTCGCTTCGAACGAAGCCGAGAGGTCGAACGCCACCGGCGCCTTCGCGCGAAGGGTCAACTCCGCCACCTGGTTCTTGTTGACCGTCATGCTGCCTTGCTGCTGGGCCAGATCCATCGTGTCGATGATCCGATGGATGGCCGCCACCTCGCAGTCCACTTCCTTCGTCGCGATACGGAGCTGGTATTTCCGGCCCTTCTCGAGCGGCTTCTTGCCCAACCAGAACACGTTCGCCCTGAAGGCCGTCGACACCAGCGGCAACTGATCTTGATGGGAGGCAATCTCACCCCGCTCGACAAAAATCTGCTCGTCGAACGTAATTCCAATGGACTGGCCCGCCGAGCCGTCCATCGGCGGCGGCTCGATATTGAAGGCCTCCACCGACTTGATATTGGCCCGCTTGTTCGAGGGCGAAAAAACCAGATGATCGCCGACTTTCAGCCGCCCCGCGGTGATGCGTCCGGTAATGATACGCCGTGCGTCGAACTTGTACACGTCCTGCACCGGCAGCCGGAGCGGCTGCTCGGAGCGGGCCGCTTCCTTTTTAAAGGCGCTGAGCGTCTCGAGGACCGTCGGCCCGGTAAACCACGGCATGTGCTGACTGCGATTGAAAATATTGTCCCCGAGCTTGGCGCTGACCGGGATGAATTGCGAGGGCACGGCTTTGAACTGCGCCAGAAACTCCCGATACTCTTTCTCGATTCCGTCAAACACATCCTGCCGGTAGCCGACGAGGTCCATCTTGTTGACGATGACGGCAAACTGACGAACGCCGAGCAGCGAGAGCAGATAGCCGTGCTTCTTCGATTGTTCTTTCACCCCTTCGAGGGCATCGATGAGCAGGAGCGCCGCTTCAGCCCGCGCGGCGCCGGAAATCATGTTCTTGAGAAACTCTTTGTGCCCCGGCGCGTCGATGATGATGTACTGGCGTCCCTTCCAGATAAAGAAGGTCCTCGCCGTGTCGATGGTGATCCCTTGCTCCTGCTCTTCCAGGAAGGCATCAAAGAGGAAGGCGTACTCAAATTCCTTCCCCTGCTGGCGGCAGATCGCCTGCACCTTTTCCAATTTACCGTCAGGCAGGGACCCCGTGTCGGCATAGAGCCGTCCGAGCAAGGTCGACTTGCCGTGGTCGACATGCCCCACGATAACAATATTGAGATTCTCAGATGGTTTCTGCGCTTGGTTCCCCATGGTCGTATTACCTTTTGCGGATATCACAACGGCCTCAGGCGAGGCCCGGGAGCGAAATGAAGGGCTTTGTCATCAGCAGCATTACATGTACCCGTCTTTGCGCAGCAGTTCCATCCCGCGCCCTTCGTCTTGCGCTCGCCCTGACCGCTCCGCCACGGTCGTATGCCGAAGTTCCTCGATAATGTCATCCACGGTTTTGGCCGTCGACTTGATGGGCGTCGTGCAAGGAGCGCAACCCAGGCTCCGATAGCGGGTCCCGTCACCCTTGTCGAGATAGAGATCGATAAAGGGAATCTGCTCGAGCTTGATGTATTCCCAGATATTGATTTCGGTCCAATCCAGCAACGGATGAATCCGAATGTGCGTGCCGGGCGGAAATGTCGTCTTGTATTGGTCCCAGAGCTCCGGCGGCTGATCCCGAAAATCCCAGTCGCCGTGTTTGTCGCGCGGAGAGAAATAACGCTCTTTCGCTCTGGTGCCTTCCTCGTCGGCCCGGACACCGAGAATCACGCCCGTGTACCCTTTCTGCTCCAGCAACTGCTTGAGGCCGTTGGTCTTTAACGCAGTACAGCAGGTGACCCGACCCAACGTCGGATTCATGCCGGCTGCCAGGGCCTCCTTGTTCTGCCCGACCACCAAATCAAGCCGCCATTCACGGGCCAACCGGTCGCGGTACTCGATCATGGCCGGAATTTTATAGCTCGTATCGACGTGGAGCAGCGGAAAGGGCACATGACCGAAAAATGCTTTGCGGGCCAGCCACAGCAGCACCGTCGAGTCCTTGCCCATCGACCAGAGCATGGCCAGATTATCAAAATGTTTGTACGCCTCCCGGAGGATGTACACGCTTTGATCTTCCAGTTGCCGTAGATGCTTCACGCTCCCTAATCCTTTCCTATCCCCGAAACCCTGACGATGCCGCCACCATCGGGGCTTGCACCAGTTCATCCAGCTTGCGTCCCGCCGCCCCGCCGTCAATCGCCGCCCGGGCCAGGGGGAGGCAGGCTGTGAGAGACGCGCCCTTGCCAGCCGCGTACAGCAACATCGCCGCGTTCATCAGCACCCACTCCTTCTGTCCGCCCTGCACCTGATTCTGTAAGATTCGTCGCAGTAAGTCGGCTTCCTTATCCCGCTGATCCGGGGGAAAGCCGGCCATCTCCCGCGCCGTCGTAAAGGCCATGCCAAAATCCTTCGGACTGACGCCCAGCGGCGTAATCCGTTCCTCTCGCAACTCCAATACTCGTGTGACCATCGAACCGGAAAGCTCCGGGTCGCCTTCGACCCCGCGTAGGACGAGTCCGCGCGGACAGCCCAGCATCCGTAGAGCCTCCACGGTTTTTTCAAAATGCGGGGGATGCGAGAGCCCCACCACCTGCGCAGCCGCCCTGGCCGGATTCAACAGCCGGGCCACGGGGTGAAACACGTTTCTGACACCCAGCTCTTGCCGCATTTCCAGAAACCGGTAGACCGGCGGATGATACAGGCCGATGTCCAGATAGGCGAACCCCTTTTTGTTCACCTCATCCGCTACCACCTTGGATTCCAAATCAACGGGGATGCCTAAGGCCTTCAACGTGCCCGCGCTGCCGGGCCGGCCGGGGACGCCGTCGTACCCATGCATCAGAACCGCAATACCGGCTGAAGCCGCAACGATGGCGGCGGCAATGAGGGCATGGAAGGTGTCCTGCTTGCCCGCATAACTGGGCACATCCACCAGCGCCAAATCCCTCGACACCGGGAGGGGCGGCACATACTGCCGCGCAGCGGCTGTGAACGCGGCCAACTCGGTCACCGATTCCATCTTGAACCGCATGGCAATCAAAAAAGCGCCCACCTGCGCGGGAGTAGCCTGCCCTTCGATTAAGGCTTTGATCGCCTGCTTGGACTCTTCCCAGGTGAGATCTTTCGAAACCTTCGGGCCCTTGGCAATTTTGGCAAGAATTTCCTGAATAGGCATATTACGCTTTGTGTAACCCGCACTCGGTTTTCGAAAAGTTTTTCCACCGGCCGGCACGCGGATCGTCGCCCGGCGCCACCGGCGCTGTGCAATGCGTGCACCCGATGCTCGGATAATTCTGATCATGAAGCGGGTTGTACGGCACTTCGTGGACGCGGATGTAAGTCCAGACATCGGCCCAGGTCCATCGGGCCAAAGGATTCACTTTTACGAGGTTAAACTTCTGATCCCACTCAATGACACCGGCATGCGCTCTGGAGGGCGCCTGCTCCCGTCTGATTCCCGTGATCCACGCATCAAAGCCGCTGAGCACCCGGGTCAGTGGTTCAACTTTTCGCAGCTGACAGCAGCGATCCGGCTCTTTTCCCCACAATGCCTCTCCGTACTGCTCGGCTTGTCGCGCGGGAGTCAGCAGAGATTTGATCTGAAGCACCTGGGCCGGTTTCAAGTCGTATCGTTGAACGATGCGATCCCGCGTCGTATAGGTCTCAGGAAACAAGAAATCCGTATCGAGATAAAACAGCGGCACATTGGGATTGAGCCGATGCACCATGTCGACCAGCACCACATCCTCGGCGCCGAAGCTACAAGCCAGTACGATGTTGGGAGCATAGCGCTCAATGGCGGCGGCCAGCACGTCCCGCGGCGATGTCGACTCCAACGAGTCGTTCCATGCCTTGAGATCCTGACTCCTATCTGACTGTTCTGACTGACCGTTTGCTGTCATCGTCTACTCACGCCGCCGCTTAGCCTTCGACTTTCTCAACCAAGACTCGGTAATGCATCGCTTCCGGCGCAAGCGCCTCCTGGAGCAATATTTTGTGTCCGTCGTTCTTGAGACTCATGGGCACGTTCTTGATTGGTTCGCCGGCATCCAGCCAGACTTCCAACTTCTCGCCCGCGTCCATCATCTCGAGCTTGAGCTTGGTCTTCACATAGTTCAACGGACACGCGACCCCCCGCAAGTCATACAAGGGTGCGCCGGTGGATGGTTGAGGGCCCGGGATCGCCTGGGGCGTCGACGGGGATAAAGGCGCGATGGGTGCTTCCACCACCGGTGCCAGCTTCAAATCCTTTCCCATCTGTTCTGTCGCCGCCCGACAGGCCTCTACGAACGCCTTGGCGAATGCCATCTTGTCCTCTGCGGATCGGGCCGTCGTATCTTTCGGACCCAGATCGCCGACGAGCGTGCCAAGGTTCCGGTACATCGCCGGCACAATGCCCTTGTGGGCCAATCGCCGTTCAAATTCCTGGAAGGTTTCCGCATCGGTGGCCGGATCGAGTCCCTCGGTGACCAAGAGGGCCTTTGCCGCAGCTAACACGGCCCGATACGACTTATTCACAGAGACGGAATACTGGTGCTTATCGACCAGCAGCTTGGCCTGATAGAGCTCCTGGTCCGCTTCCAAGATGCCGTTTTCAATCATCTCGAGCGCCCCGCCGGCGCATTCACCCGGTCCGAGATCTTCGAGTATGAATTCCTCTTCCCCTTCCCAGTCGTAATAGAAGGTCGGATCCTCGTCATAGGACGGAACGATCGTGTAGGGGATGAGTTCATCCTTGAGATGATTCTTTCCGGCTCGCGTGATGAACGCCGGCAGGCCTTCATTGGGCTGACGCTCCCGCCGGTAGACCTCCATAAGATGGGTGAGGGCCGCGGGGACGGCTTTGGCCGGCAGCTTCACGATCATCTGCCCGATCTTGGCTGTTCCATTCACCGAACCGCCAAGGTGCAACTCGTAATGCGGCGCCACATGCTCGCCCAGGCGCTTGCCGACGCCGTGCAAACCGATCGTCGAAATGTGGTGCTGCGCACAGGAATTATGGCATCCGCTAATCTTGACATTGACGTCGTGCAAATCGTCAGGCACACGACCCGCGGGAAACACTTCGGCCAACGCCCGGGCCAGCCCTTTGGACGAGGTAATCCCCAAACCGCACGTGTCAGTGCCGGGGCACGCGATGATGTCTTCAACGAGTTCCGCTCCGGGATCGGCCAGCCCGCGTGACGCCAGGTCGTCGTATAAATCGGCGATCACGCCCTCAGGAATCCATCGAATGACGACATTCTGATTGATGGTCGTCCGCAGGTTGCCATTCGAATACCGTTCCGCCAAGTCTGCGACGAAGAGCATCTGCTCCGCCGTGATGTCACCCATAAACAACTTGATGGCCGCCGTGGCGTAGCCAGGCTGTTTCTGCGTGACGACGTTCGTCCGCTTCCACATCTGATAGGGCGTCTCGCCCCCCGCCGCGTGGCTGCCATTGCCGTTGCTCTGGCCGTTCGCGGAAGCCGGACGCGTCGGCATGAGGAGCTGAGCCGGCTCATCGGAATGCTGGAGCAGGCTGAGAGGCCTGGCCTTCGGGGGAGCGTAGCCCATGGCCGTATAAGCGGCCTCCCACCGTCGCTTGAATTCGTCGAACCCGAGCTTGTCGATGACGAATTTCATGCGGGCCTTGTTGCGGTTTTTTCGATTGCCTAAGGTATCGAACACCTTGATGACCGCTTCAATGCTCGGAATGAGCTCATCCATCGGGGTGAACTCTCGAAGCAACTGGGCGACCCTCGGCGCCGAGCCCAGTCCTCCGCCGACGACCATACGGAAACCTATCGCGCCATCCGCTTGCTTGGCCGCGAGCAGTCCGATGTCGTGGATCGGCGTCAGGGCGCAATCATGCTTGCACCCGGAAAAGGCGATCTTGAATTTGCGCGGCAGGCTTTGGTTCAACGGATTGCGCAAGAGGTGATAGGCCACCGTTTTGGCGTACGGCGTGACATCAAACACTTCGCCCTTGCAGACCCCCGCAAGATGGCAGGCCGTTACATTACGCACGGTATTGGCACAGGCCTCTCTCGTCGTCAGCCCGACCTCCGCCAACGCCCGCATGATCGTCGGCACATGTTTGAGCTCCACAAAATGCAGCTGGATGTCCTGACGGGTGGTCACATGGCTCACACCTGTGGCATAGCGGTCCGCGATTTCAGCCACGCGGCGAAACTGGTTGGACGAAATGCCGCCGAAGGGAATCTTGATGCGGACCATCTGGACGCCGGGCTGGCGCTGACCATAAATCCCGTATTGGAGCCGAAACGGCTTAAAGAGATCGCTTGAGACGTCACCGGCCAGCGTCTTCATGGCCTCTGCTTCAAAGGTCTCGATTTCCTCCGCGATAGCGGGAGGAATCGGAGCAGTCTGGATTTCAGGAATCACGAGTTCCGGCGTGCTCATCGAACAGGCCTCCTTATATCTGTCTCTTTATATCTGTCTCTTTTCGGGCGTGGCGGCCAGGAAATGGGCGACCATCATATGTGATACATGGGGTTACGTTGCTCTTCGAGAGCTTGTTGCCGAGCCGCCAACTGCTCAACGGTAATCTTCTCAAGCACGTTGCGTTCTGCCTGCTGCACCTGGTCCCAAACATGGCCAAGGAGGAGATCCGGGCTCGTCACGCGCCTCTCATTGATGGAAGGATCCGAGAATGATTGGTGAAACACCGGCCCATCCAACGCCTCCATGATGTCGGCCACGGAAAGATCGGCGGGCTTCCGGCTGAGGCGATATCCGCCTTGCGCCCCGCGGACACTCTCGACGAGACCCGCTTTCTTCATCGAATGAAGCACTTGCTCTAAAAAGCGAACCGGGATTCCCTGATGCCGCGCGATAGCCCGCGCTTGAACCGGCACCTCGTTTTGTATATGCATCGCAAGATCTACGGCCGCCATGATTCCATAAGTGACGCGTTGAGAAACCCTCATTCTTTATTATTCCGGTAGGGATTAAGATTTATAATCCGTATCGGTCTCATCTGTCAAGAGAGACCACAGCCAGAATGGCGCGGGAAAGGGAAGACTGAGTCGTTGCAGATTCTCTACACGGGAATCCTTCGCGATTGACATCCCACGGGTCCTGGGCAATAATTCCGCCCTCTTCTTCCTGTGGTGCCTTTCATGCCCGTCCCTTCACCTGTGTTTACACTTCTCTTGCTCACGACAGATCCCGACGTCCAAGCTCAGTTTGAGCAACTCTTCAAACACGCGGCGATGACCGTGGTTCGAGACCCCGGCGCTCTTCACAACAGGTCTTCAAGACAACCATTCGACGCAGTGATCGCGGAGTTTCCTGCGGGAGAGGCGCTGCCTATGTCTCTGCGCGATCACGTTCATCCGTCCCGGACCTTATTGATCACCGGGTCGCGCGCAGTCCTGAAGAAGACCGCGAAGTTGATGCAGTTGATGAACCGGTCTGGTACACCGCCGGTCGACCATAAAACGCCGGACGCCTCTCTTGAAGGCTACCTTGAGATGAAGATGGGGGATTTCGTCAAAGGCATGCGCAATGGATCCGCGAGAAACCTGCATCCTATTTTGATCTCGGCGGTCGAACGCCCACTGATCACGTCCGCATTGCGAGAAACGCAGGGCAACCAAATTCAAGCGGCGGAACTCTTGGGTTTGAACCGGAACACCTTAAGAAAGAAGATCACGGACCTCCATATTCCCTTGAAACGAACCAGGGCGAAAACCAACCGGACTCTGTAGCGCGCTTGTAGAGCAACGGCATGCAGCGAAGGTGGGTCTCACGGGGACTTAACAAGGAGGGACGAGGATGACGAAAGAAGAACTCATCGCGAAGATGGCCGCCTCGGCAGGGATTACGAAGGTCGCCGCCGGTACGGCCCTTCAAGCTTTTACCGGGGCCGTGACCTCCTCGCTCAAAAGGGGGC
The DNA here is from genome assembly GCA_965285945.1 of uncultured bacterium. Taxonomy (GTDB): domain Bacteria; phylum Nitrospirota; class Nitrospiria; order Nitrospirales; family Nitrospiraceae; genus Nitrospira_D. The sequence goes on from CBDIWP010000041.1 coordinate 142,071, forward strand.
AACGGGTTTCTCTGGTCAACTTCGGCACGTTCACGATCTCGAAGCGCAAAGCTCGCATGGGGCGCAACCCGAGGACCGGAGCAGCGCTCAAAATTCCCGCTGCCAAAGTGCCCAAGTTCTCTGCGGGGAAGGAATTGCGCTCGGCGGTCAAGTAATCGCTCCCCGCGCGAGGCTGAGTGAAAGGCGAGGCGTCTTCAGCCCGCTAGGGGCAGCCTCTGTCGCGGGTGTTTTCTTGACTCTACACGCTGCCCTATATTAGCATGCGCACCCAGACGATAGGCGCGTAGCTCAGGGGGAGAGCGCTACCTTGACACGGTAGAGGTCGACGGTTCAAGACCGTCCGCGCCTACCATCCATCTGGATGGATTCGTTTTGAGGCACTTCTTTGCCTATCGAGGCGGGGTGCCTTTTTGTCGTTTCTCGTATCGCCGGACAAAACGATCGGCTTCATAGCGGTTATGAATATAACTTTGCAGGATGGCAAGAAAAGCGTCGTAGAGCGAGGGGAAACCGTCGGGGCCGCACTCTCTGCACTCGGGATCCCTCTTGGGCCTGATATTCTGGCCGCCAAGGTGAACGGGCAGGTCGTCGACCTTTCAATCCCCCTTTCCGAAGATGCCACGATAGAGCCGGTGCGATTCGATAGTCCTGAGGGCCGGGATGTGTACCGCCATAGCAGTACCCACATCATGGCCCAAGCAGTAAAAGAAGTGTTTCCCACCGCACAACTGACCATCGGTCCGGCACTGGAAGACAGTTTCTTCTACGATTTCGCGTTTGAGCGACCGTTTACACCTGAGGATCTGGAAAAGATCGAGGCGCAGGCCTCGGAAATCATTAAGCGCAACCTCACGATTATACGGCGCGAGTTTACCAAGGAAGAAGCCATCGCGTTTTTCAAGGCCCGAGGCGAAACGTATAAGGTGGAATTGATCCAAGGCTTCCCCGATGGAGAACCCATCTCGGCGTACATGCAAGGGGACTTTGTGGACCTTTGTCGCGGCCCGCATCTTCCCGCAACGGGTCGGGTCGGAGCTTTCAAGCTGCTGAGTACGGCCGGCGCCTACTGGCGTGGGGATGAACGCAATCCCATGCTGCAACGAATTTACGGAACGTCTTTTCCGACCCAGGCTGATCTGGATGCACATTTAGCGCGTTTAGAAGAAATTAAGCGGCGGGACCATCGCAAAGTGGGGAAGGAACTCGACCTTATTTCGGTCCAGGATGAGATCGGCCCCGGCTTGGTGCTGTGGCATCCGAAAGGCGCTGCCATTCGTCTGTTGATTGAAAACTTTTGGCGCGAGCAGCATATCAAAGACGGCTATGAACTGGTCTACTCCCCGCATGTGGCACGCCTGGATCTCTGGAAAACCAGCGGGCACGTGGATTACTACCGCGAGAACATGTTCGCCTCCATGAAGATTGAGGGCAGCGAATATCAACTCAAGCCGATGAACTGTCCGTACCACATCATGATCTACAAGTCGCATCTTCGCAGCTATCGCGACTTGCCGATTCGATATGGCGAATTAGGCACGGTCTACCGGTATGAGCGCACCGGCGTCCTTCACGGATTGCTGCGGGTGCGCGGGTTCACCCAGGATGACGCGCATCTGTTCTGTCGGCCGGATCAAATTGAACCGGAAGTCAGCCGCGTGTTGGACTTCACCTTTTTCGTCTTACGCACATTCGGATTCACGGAATTTGAAGTGTACCTCTCGACCAGGCCAAAAGAATCGGTCGGAGCCGATGAACATTGGACGCTCGCCACGAGCGCCCTCGAAGCCGCGTTGAAGAGCCGGAACATCTCATACAACCTCGACGCGGGCGGCGGCGCCTTTTACGGCCCCAAGATCGACATTAAGATCAAAGACGCGCTCGGCCGCTCATGGCAATGCTCGACCGTGCAGGTCGATTTCAATAACCCCGAGCGGTTCGAGTTGAGCTATATCGGTGAAGACGGCAAGGCCCGTCAACCGATCATGATCCATCGCGCATTGATGGGGTCGATTGAACGGTTCTTCGGTATATTGATTGAACACTACGGCGGTGCGTTCCCGACCTGGCTCGCCCCGGTCCAAGCCACGGTCATGAATATCACCGATAATCAGCGAGACTATGTCGCCGCAGTAGTTGCACAGCTCAAAACCGCCGGATTTCGTGTGGAAGCAGATCTTCGGAATGAAAAAATCGGATTGAAGATCCGTGAAGCGGAAAAATCAAAAATTCCGTTCATGCTCGTGGCCGGCGATCGAGAAGTGCAAGGCGGAACGGTTTCAGTCAGGGGCCGGAGCGGATCAAACCTGGGCAGTATGACGGTGGCTGCGGTGGTGGACCTCTTGCGCGCCGACATCACGCGCCCGCAGCAAGAACTTCAACACACACACTAAGAGGTGGCCTATCGTTCCCAAACTGCGCGTGAATCGTGAAATTCGTGTCCGGGAAGTCAGAGTGATCGGTCCGGAAGGAGAGCAACTGGGTATTCTTCCAACCCCAGACGCCTTTCGCCAGGCACAGGAGCAAGGCTACGATCTTGTCGAAGTGGCTCCCACTTCCGTGCCCCCGGTCTGCCGGATTATGGACTATGGCAAGTACAAATATGAAACCAGTAAGAAAGAGCATCAAAGCCGGCGTCATCAGAAGTCGACGCAGGTCAAAGAGATCAAGCTGCGTCCCAGAACGGACAAGCATGACCTGGAAATCAAGATTCGCCAGATGAAGACATTCCTCGAGGAAGGGAATAAGACGAAGGTCACCCTGACGTTCCGAGGACGTGAGATGGCCAACCAGGAAATGGGACGCGCCCTGATGAGCGCCGTGATTGCGCAGGTGGCGGAGACGGGAACCATTGAATATGCGCCGCGAATGGAAGGTCGGAGCCTGATCATGATTGTGGCCCCGAAGCACTGATGCGGCTCGAGTTCGGATTAACCAAAGGGATTGAACCATGAAAATGAAAACGCATAAGGGCGCCAGCAAGCGCTTTGCAAAGACCGGATCGGGAAAGATCGTCAGGCGCAAGGCCGGAAAGCGGCACCTGCTGACCCATAAGAAACGGGACCACAAGCGCCGCCTGAGCGGAACCGCCGTCGTGGACAAGACGGCCACCATGTCGTTGAACCGTCTACTGCCCTATTCATAAACGTGCAATCACGCTCGAACGATTTTGAAAAGGAGTATGCAACATGCCTCGCGCAAAAGGCGGACCGAAAACCAGACATCGAAGAAACAAACGGCTGAAGCTTGCCAAGGGGCAGTATGGGGCCAAGAGCCGGTTATTCCGTTCGGCTACGGAGAGCGTAGACAAAGGCTTGACCTATGCCTATACGGGTCGGAAGAACAGAAAGCGGGATTTCCGGCAACTTTGGGTCGCCCGCATCAGCGCCGCCGTTCGGGCTCACGGCCTGACCTATGGGCGGTTTATCCATGCCCTCAAGAAGGCCAATGTGCTGTTAGACCGCAAAGTCTTGTCCGACATGGCGATCAAGGATAGCGCGGGTTTCGAGAAGCTGGTCGGCCTTGCCAAGGAGCATTTCACCCCCGCCGCGGCGTAATAGAGCCGCGGCCGTCGAGCTACTACACAGGTGGGAAATAAGAATAGCGCAGGAGAGTGACGGCATGTCGCTCTCCTGTTTTATTTGGGTTCAGCCAGTAGGGTGAGATTCAGTTCAAACGCTACCGCCGGGACACCGACCTGCCATCGCTCGAGCACTTCCGGATGCAGCTCACCGATCACGCCAAGCGCCACACCCTCCGATACAATCCGTCCGGCTCGCCCATCCAGAAACGACGGATGAGACAGGGGTTCGAGCGTATAGGGCCGGTCGAGATGATAGAAGAGCACGTCCAGGCAGGAGTGGATTTCTGAAAAATGCGCGGTCGCATGAGCCACGACCGCGCCGAGGGCGGTCGCGGTACGCGAACCCAACTCATGTGAGGCGTCGGGAATCGCCACTTCACCGGCCTCGAACAGACGGTGAGGATAGAACGCCCGGCTCGACGCCGCTTCGACCCGAAGCAACGACGGCACCATCCATTGCCGAAGGCACGAAAAGGTCGCCGCCATGGGATTGTCTACTTCGACCATTCGTCCCCACTCGGTTCCCTCGAGACGCATGGCACTGCAGTAGGCCTCCGGGGAGCCGAGAATGTTCGAAATGATTTCCTGAAACCCGAGCCCCACCATCAAGACACGCGCATGATCCGACAACTGCTCAATGCGCGACAACCCGCCGACCGTAAACTGCGCCGGCATGACCGGAACGAACTCGTGATATCCACGACTAATGGCCACATCCTCAACGACATCCATGGCATGGAGCAGATCCTGGCGGTAGGGTGGCAGCTTGACCTTGAGGTGGTTTTTTCCACCGGAGACCCCATAGCCGTACAGCTCAAGCGCCTGCCTGACCTGCGTGGCCTTAAAGGACTGCCCGAGAGCCTGCTCAATGGTCTTGAGGGCGACCGTGCGGGACTTGCTCAGGTCTTGGGGTGTCATGACGGAGCGGCCTAACGACGTCTTCGAGGGATAGCGGATTTCGAGCGGTTCGATCGTCGCCCCCCGGTCAGCTAGATTCGCCGCAAAAATATTCAGCGTGAGAACGACCATCGGCAAATCCGTGCCCGTGACCTCGACGAAGAGCTCTTCGTCACCCACCTGCACTTCACCGGCCTCACGGCTGTTAATGATCGGTGGGAAAGAAAGCGCTTGACCGTTGGCGTCATGAAGAAACGGCACCTGCTCATGCCCTGCCAATATGTGCCCGTGCTCCAGTCCTTTGGGGTGCACCAGAAGGATTTCGGACAGGGTCATCACGGTTTCCATGCCTAGCGGTGTGAACTTGGCCTGATCCGGCTTCACAAGATCATAGGTCACGGGGAACTGGATCTTCGTCAACTGGTAAATTCCGATCGAGACGGTCCTTCGCTTGCGGCCAAAAATATCGGCGAGTTTCTCCTGTGTCTGGATCAGTTGGGCCAGCCCCTCCTCGGTAACTCGATATCCTCTGGCGGTGCATGCAGCGATGTAGGAGCGGACTCGCTCAAGTCCCCGAGCCACGATCACACGTGGCCTCGTACCGGGTTTCTCCCCAAAAAACGAATAAGGCGTGAGCCCGCCTTGCTGTTTGATACGAATCTGACGCGCAATGCCTTCGCAGCACCAGAGATCCGGACGGTTGCTATCCTGCAGCTCAATTCGAAGCTCACCGGTCTCAGGATTGTGGCCCTTGAGTTCGCCCTTGACCAGCATCAGCCATTCTTCGAGTTGCGCGATGGAAATCGAGGCGGCCTGACCCGCCGGGCCAGCGACCAGTGCTTCAAAATCATTTTTGAAAATGGAAATGGTCGGCACTAGAACATCCCTTTGGTCGTGCGAATCAGATCCAGATTATCACTAAACAGTTCCCGAATATCATGAATGCCGAGCGCCACCATTGCCATCCGGTCGAGCCCTAGACCCCAGGCGATGACCGGGACCGTCACGCCGAGCGGCAAGGTCACTTCGGTCCGGAAGAGCCCTGCGCCGCCTAGCTCCATCCACCCGAGTCGGGGATGGCGCACATGCATTTCAACTGACGGCTCGGTAAATGGAAAATAGGCGGGCAAGAACTTCACTTCTTTGGCTTGGGCCACTTCTCGCGCGAATAGGTTCAACAACCCCAACAGTGTCCGGAAATTAATATCTTCGCCGAGAACAATGCCTTCGACTTGAAAAAAGTCAGTCGCATGGGTGGCATCGACTTGGTCATACCTGAAGCACCGCGCAATGGAGAAATACTTTCCGGGAACCATCGGAGACGATGCCAGCGTTCGGGCCGATACGGCCGTGCCCTGACTCCGCAAGACCAATCGCTTGGCCCGTTCGGTATCAAAGGGATACCCCCATCCGGTCGAACCGGTCGTACCGCCATCCTGATGCGCGTGAGTCACCTGAGAGAGGAACGGCTCAGCGATCTTTGTGGCATGCGTGGGCTCTTTCACAAAGTACACGTCATGAATGTCCCGAGCCGGATGAAATTGCGGCATGAACAGGGCGTCCATGTTCCAGAATTCGGTCTCGACTAAGGAGCCCCGCATCTCTTGGAATCCCATGCTGACCAACTTCGTCTTGACGGAATCCAAAAACTCCCGATAGGGATGTTTCTTGCCGGTCCCGATGCGCGGCGCCGGACCTATAGAGTATTTTCTGAAACGGGCTTTTCTCCACGCTCCGTCCTTCAACAATTCCGGAGTGAGCTGAGAGACTTCATGCGCAGCACCCGGAAGGTCCAGTCCTCCGGACTCCGGCGTTGTCGGTGGTTCAATACCCTTCATCCTGATGTGCCGGAATGCCTCTTCACCTTCCGGGGTTAACCGAAACGTGCGCGCGATTCGCTCGTCAACGCGGAACGGCTCGTGGGCATTGCCGCGTTTCACGGCATAGTCTTGGATAATTTGACGATCGGTTTCCGAAAAGCTCTGCAAATTGCGGGGGGCTTCGCGCACCTGTTGCAACAGCGTTCTAATCGCCGCGACTGTCGGACTAGGGCGCCCAGTGGTCTCGATACAGCCGCCCTGCACAATCAACAACACTCCCTCCTTCTTCAGCCGCCCCACGGCTTTGCTGACATCGGAGGCCTCCATGCCATCCTGTGATTGCAAATCGGGAATCGTAAGCCGCTTCCCCGAGCTGGCGACTTCCCGCGCAGCAGCGAAAACCCGTTCGATCGGTGCAGCGGTCGTCTCGTAGTGCTCCCCGATTTTCGTGAGCGACACGATGGGGGTCGCCGTTTCGGTATGAACCACAATAAGTGCTTTGGTGAGCAGCCATTCGACCGCCATGCTGAGCTGAGACGGCTCAAGCCGGGAAGCAGCAGTTAATTCCTCACTGCTGAGAACGGTTCCGGCTGGACTGGACCCCAGGGCCGTGAGGACTTTGATTTCGAGAGGATGCAAGCTCTCGATGATGGCGGAGAAGGAGGTACGTGTACCAGCAGTGCCAGTGCTCGGGGAGGTCACCGGAACGCTAGTTTCGCCGTCGGTGTTTGTCGTGATTTTCACTGGGGCTATCGATGGACCGAGGCCGACTGCGTCACGTTTGATGTTTCTGCCGCTCCCCGCAAGGCAGCGATGGTGGCGGCGTAGTCGGGATGGCAGAAAATCGCGGACCCGGCGACGAGCGCAGTGGCACCGGCCTCAACGATCTGTCGCGCATTTTCCACCTTCACTCCGCCGTCGACTTCGAGCAGAGCCGAGCTGTTGATGTGGTCCAGCATGGCGCGAGCCGCCTTGATCTTGGTGAGAACGGACGGGATAAATTTCTGTCCGCCGAATCCGGGATTGACTGACATCACTAACACCAGATCGACATCGGGCAGAATCTCTTCCAGCAACTGCAGCGGAGTGGCAGGGTTAAGCGTCACCCCGGCCTTGACCCCTCGCTCCTTAATGGATTGGATGGTGCGATGCAGATGCGGACAGGCCTCAACGTGGACGGTCAGATAATCAGCCCCGGCTTCGGCAAACTCCTGAATAAAGGCGTCGGCATTCGTGATCATCAAATGAACGTCGAGAGGCAGCTTCGTCACCTTCTTGAGGCTTTCGACGATTGGGGGGCCGACAGTCAAATTCGGCACAAAATGACCATCCATCACATCGACATGCAACAGATCCGCTCCTGCGCGTTCGACTGCCGCCACCTCCTCGGCAAGGCGCGCAAAATCAGCGGACAGAATCGACGGCGCGATGAAGATGGGATGGCCCATTACGAGACCTTTCGAATGCGGGCGGCATAAAAACCGTCCATTCCACAATCATTGCCCATGGTCGACAAGGCACCTTGAGCAGTCACAAAAGGGAGAGCCGTTGGAGGTAGCCGGGGCGCTACGGATTCGCGCTGCCATTGCTGATGGCGGTGACAAAACTGCCCTATCACCTCCTCCGTTTCCTCCGATTCCGTGGAACAGGTACTATAGACCAGCACCCCGCCAGGCCGCAAGACAACGGCGACAGCCTCGAGGAGTTCCCGCTGCAACAGGTGATGGCGCGCGAACATGGCCGTATGTTTCTTCCATTTCGCTTCGGGATGCCGACGCAGAACACCGAGACCGCTGCAGGGCGCATCCAGTAAGACGCCGTCAAAAGTTCCCGGCACATGTCCCCCGCCCTGAACAAGAGCGAGAGCTTCAGCGGGCCTCCGGGCATCGCCAATCACCGGCACTACGGCAGTGGCGGCAAGGCGATGGCAGTTCTCTCGAAGCCGTGCGACCCGATGATTCTGCCGATCCATGGCTACAATGCGCCCTTGGTTCGCGATCAACTCGGCGAGATGGGTGGTTTTTCCTCCGGGAGCGGCACAGGCATCGAGAATGGTGTGCCCCGGTTGGGCATCAAGAAGAAGTGGGATGAGTTGGGCCGCTTCATCTTCGACGTAGAAATCCCCCTCGTTAAATCCGGGAAGCGTCGTGACCTGCTGTGCCTTCTCCAGCACCAGCCCGACCGGACTGATGGTCGTCGGCCTGGCTGCAATGCCGGCCTCTTGCAGGCGCAGCAGGAAGGCGTCTCTGCTCACCCGTTGCCGATTGACACGGAGCGTCATGGAAGGCATGCCGCTGACGGTACGACAGGCAGCCTCGGCCTTTTCGAACCCAAGCCGATCAATCCATCGCTGGCAGAGCCAGAGGGGCACGGCATAACTTACAGATAGCGCCTCATCCGGCTGACAAAGACGGTCGGGACGAGCAGGCTCCGGAAGCCGGACAAGATTTCGTAAGACCGCATTGACCAACCCGGTCCAATCTCGACCCAGCTGTGGTGTGTAGGATCTGGTGATCCTCACGGATTCGTCCACGGCGGCTGAAGGGGGGATGCGGTCAAGGTAGAACAACTGGTAGGCGCCCATCCTCAGCAACATCTGAATCAAGACCGGAAGACGGGCGAGCGGCTTTTTGAGGACGGGCCTCAACCGCCAATCCAGCGTCTCTTGCCGCCGGAGAACTCCCGTCACGAGTTCCATTGCGAGGGCCCGGTCTCGTGGATCCGAGGCGGCTGCCTTAAACTTTTCATCCAGGAGTTCATCGAGGGCGCTGTCTCCGCTGTGAGAGGACAGCAGGATGGACAGGGCAGCGGTTCGCGCGGGCGATTGATCGGGCAAGGAATTATCAACCGTCATGGGGATTAAACAGGACCAAGAGTGGAAAAGACCGGCCCATGAATCTCATGATGCCGGCAATGATGCGCCACCAGACTGAAACCGTGCTCCCACTGCGACCTGATGACCGGACAGAAATTGGCTGACTGGCATCCGCTTCGAGTTAGCCGTCTGAACCTCAAGCAGTTCCAGGATCCCCTGTCCGGTGGCCACTTGAATGGATTGTTTAGTGATATGGACAATCGTTCCTGGCTCCTGCAGGAGATGCTCCGACCGGACGGCTGCTTTCCACACGTTCCAACGATCCTGACCCAAGAAGGTAAAGGCTCCCGGCCATGGAGATAAGCCCCGAATGCGATGACCCAGGGTGACCGCGCCCATGCTCCAATCAATCGCTCCGTCTTCTTTCTTTAGCAGCGGCGCCAGGGTGGCCAGAGAGTGGTCCTGCGGACGTGGTGCCAGAGTACCGGCTTTTAGTTGCGTAATCGTCTCAACCAGGAGTCGCCCCCCCAGTTCGGCCAGGCGAGGAGCCAGCGTCCCCGCGGTATCGGTCTCCGTGATGGCAAGTCGCTCTTGAAGCAGCATGGGACCGGTATCCATCCCCTCATCCATCAGCATCGTGGTGATGCCCGTTTCCGTTTCTCCGTTCATCACCGCCCATTGGACCGGAGCGGCCCCGCGGTATTTGGGAAGTAAGGACCCATGCACATTGACACAACCCATGGGCGGAAGCTGGAGGATGGGGGCGTGAAGGATGCGACCGAAGGCCGTGACGGCAATGAGGTCCGGAGACCAGGCCGCGAGCCCCTCGAGAAAATCCGGTGTCCTTATTTTCACCGGCTGTACCACGGGAATGCCAGCCCGCTGTGCGACTTCTTTGACGGGAGGAGATGCTAAGGCATGACCCCGGCCTTTGGGGCGGTCGGGTTGAGTGACCACTCCAACGACGTCATCGTCGGACTTCAGCAGCGCCTCAAGCGACGGCACGGCAAACTCTGGTGTACCCATGAAGACAATTCTCATGATATCGCTTTAGCACCGCGGTGATGTGAATGCAACGGTGATCGCGTCGGCTTGACTTGCCGTTCACCGCTTTGTTACATTCCGCCTGCGGGGTGGAGCAGCCCGGTAGCTCGTTGGGCTCATAACCCAAAGGTCAGAGGTTCAAATCCTCTCCCCGCAACCAATCCCATCAAATACTTGGGCTCCCCATTTTCCCTAAGCGGCTCAATTGTCCGTGTTTCTGTCCGTGCCATTCGTCATCCGCTTGTCACTGTGGATCTCGGCAAACTTGAAGCGCGAGAGATCTTAGGTAAGACCTCCCGCGATTATCTCTGGTTGGCTATTTTACCTCTTGGCGGGGACGCTGGCCCGAGAAACTGCGCGAGCCGTTCGTCGGCACCGGCGTAATAAACCCCTCGACGGCTAAAGCCCAAGGTGAGCACGAACACATGCACGACGGCGGGACCGACACGAAAGGGCACCAGCGCTTGGCCCCAATCAATCCGACTTTGCTGCCCGGGCGGGGGCTCAAACCGAGAAGCGTCCAGTCCGCTTGCAGCTGGACGCCGCGGAGCGGCGCCACACACCGCTTCACCGTCTCGTAACTGCCGGTGTAGCCGCGGCTCGCCTGCAGTTCCTGGTACAGAATCCGCGCGGAGTATCCCACCTGCGGGGCGCGGGTCCGCAAAAGTCGGCGTGGGCGGTCAGCAGCGTCTCCGCCACCGCTGCCCGTCCCTCCTCCTTCTGGTAGCGGGTGGGGAAAATTCACTGACCACACCTGGGGATGATTGGATGACCGCTGACACGGAGAGCGCGCCAGCCGTTCGTCGGCTCGCCATGTACTCAGGCCAGGAGCGCGGCCGCAGCTGATCGATGGGAATGTGGCCGAACGCCCGCCGCTAGTGGACGGCGAGACTCCGGTCCCGGTGTGCGTGCGCGGCGTTTTATACGGCGCCGAGTAACGGTGAGAAACCAGTCGAGCAACTCGGTCACCGTTCGCTGTGGCCCCGTGGGGGTGGCTCGTCAAAAGAGGTCGCTGCTATTCTGCCGAAAGTTCGCGTGGTCAATGAAGAGATGACAGCATGACTTCAGCGCCGTATCCGTGTAGGGCATCGGAGGTTTCATTTAAATGATGAACGAATGCGGCCCCCCATTCTACGGTTCGGAACTTTCTCGACAGGCACTCTTGATGCGCTGTTGAGGTTTGTCGGCGAAGTGCGAAGAGTCAACGTACACACCATAGCATGATGGCCTGATCGACAGTCCGCAGACAGGGGGAGGACCTCCGCTATGCCGATATGCCGAGCAGCGACGTGGCGTGGCCGCTATCGGGAGCGCTGGCGCACGAAGCCCGGGGGGACGCCGCCCGTCGGCACGCGCAACCTTGTGGAGCGAGGCTTCACGCGCACCCACACTAAATGGGTCACCGACATCACGTACATTCGTACGGCCGAGTACTGGTTATACCTCTGCATCGTGTTGGATTTGTATTCGGGCGTAATCGTGGGCTGGTCAATGAGTCCGCGGCAGGACCGCCCACTCGTCGTCCAGGCGGTGTCGCTGGCACAATCCGCGACAGCGACGGAGACTGGCAGTTCAGCAGAAGAGGGAGAAGCTCTTAACCCAAGTGTCCATGGAAACGGGGTAGAACCCGGAAGCACTTCGGCGATGCCTGGCGAACTTTGATTGTGCCCTGAATCGGGAACGATCGTTCCAGAATGGGCATCGCGTTTCGTGCCCGACTCCGGACCCTTGTGAGGATCCATCGCCGATCCTAGCCCTGGAACCGCCGAGCCTGGGCCTGTTCCTGCTTGCGCGAATACCTCTCCAGCTATAACCGCACAACATATCCCGCCAACAATCAATGCCACTGCGCCGGATAGGGATTTGTTAATAACGTGCCTCCTTGGGTTGTGCTGAAGCGGCCAGTCACCGGTCATTGTATCGAGCGCTTCACCATGAACCCACTAGGGTAACCTATCGCCTGTTTCGCAGTCCCGGTAATTCGATGAGCCACGATTAGTGCAACGCCTAGCTCTGTGCGATAGCTGTTGGGGGGGCGCGGGTCCGTTATCCACTCGCATTCCTCCAGGAATCCAATCGCGGCTATCTCAAGCACATCGTCCTCCGTAAGCGTCCCACCCCAGCTACGAACCCGTGAATCGTTTCACATGCGGATGATCCGACGTAAGGGGAAGCTCCATCTTGTCTAGAGACCGGAGCGTGGCCATACTGGGTTCGGCTAGACAGTCTCAGTATCATGGCCTAGGGAGGTATTATGAAAAAGGTCCTGGTGATCGATGAGGAGGCGAGAATCCGTGGTCTCTTGGCGACGATATTAGAGCGCGAAGGCTATGCAATGTCGCTGGCTGAGAACGGGCGAAGGGGCCTGGACTTGTTTCGCTGGGAACGACCGGATTTGATAGTGATGGATCTCAAACTGTCAGAGATAGACGGCATCACCGTGTTGCAAGATATTCGTGGCGTTGATGTCGAGACGCCCGTGGTGGTTCTCACGAGAGCCGGTACTGTAAAGACCAAGAAGCAGGCACGGGAACTCGGTGCAGCGTCGTTTCTCGATAAGGACTTTTTGCTTCATCGCCTTGGAGAACATTTGGTGCGTTTCCTGTCGCTTCCTGACACTTCACCGTCACTGCCACCGGTAGATCCAAGGGGTGAACGCATTCATGGCTAGCGCCCTGGAGAGGTGCGAGAGTAGCCGAATCAAGGCAGTTCTCAAGACTGCTGAGGCCCGGATCCGTGAAGGAATCTAAGAGCAAGAGAAGAGGGCCCTGTCGTCTTTGACTCACCAATTACTGATGGGTGGCTTGTGCGCAGTACGGTGGTAGTGATCTTAGAAACTATGACCGGTTTTGCCTGGTCCATTCGAGTTTATCAATCGGCTAAATAGCTAAACTCACTCAGATCGAGTCTACGCAGGCAAGCGGCGCATGTGTAATAGCGGAAACAGGAAAGAGCCTGATGAAGTGCCACCCGGAAAGGCTTCTTTTCTGGCGGAGAACTGATGAGCCCAAAACCTAATCCAGTGGTACGAATGCGGGAGGGGTGTCTTAGCCAACTCGCAATGTCGTGATAAAGCCAACACCGGCTTGAGTAAGGATTAACCGTCCAGACCGGCTAAGCCGATCTACCTCTAGAAATACCTGGGACCAAGAATGCCATTCTAATCGCTGTGTTAATTCCTCCAAGGTACAGTCAGGGTTCGCTCTGACCACTTCAAGGATTTCCTCGGCAATTGTATCCTCTCGCAGCATGTAGACCTCCTGGCCCTGAACGGAGTCCGTATCAATGGGGTAGTAAGGATGCCGGCCCTTAAGGCAAGTTATATTCCGGGCGTATAGACAAGACTCTATCCACATGCCACAAAAAACACTCGCAATATAACAATGAGATAGGATCGTTCCCTGACGACAGGCTCGTTGATCTCATGGACAACCAGATTTTTATCCCGATTTTGCACTGTGCGCCTCGTGCGGAAACGCGCAGATTGACGTAACGTCCGCGTGCTCTAAAAAGGCCTCCATACCTAGGTGATCCTGGACGCCGCCGAGCGATCGCACGGTATGTTTCCTCGGGGAGGTTCTCGGTCGGTGCTAGAGAAAGTCGCAGCCTACGTGCCCATTTGGGTCGGAGATGCAGTTCATTTTCGTTATTCCTCTGCTTGTCCCTTATCACGCCAATTTGATCCTTTGTCGGTTCATTCACTGCCAAAAAGTGGCAGTCAAGGGGCGGGGAGACGGCAAACCTAGTGTCGGCTACTTTATTTCACGGCACGGGATGTCGACGCAAAACTTCTGAGCAGAGCGGCCTGTCGCCATAACATAAGTCCCTTGGGACAGATCAAAGATCTGTACGATCTATCCAGTTACCAGCATAAAAGGAGACCTTAGTGCACTTTTTCCGAGTCGGGAACCGTGCCGTGACTCTCGATGGGTCTCTCACTGCGAGGCGCGGTTGTGGCACGATACGGTTTCTGTGAGAATTTTCGCGGGCATGCCCTGTGGTCCTCAACGAAGAAGAAGCCAAGGCGTTCTGGGAATATATTGAGTACGTGGCAGAAAAACCAGCCTGACCTGCAGGAATCGACTTTCCGATATTTATAATGCAGGATGTGCGATTGGGATCCGGGGCAGAGCCCGGTCATTGTGATATGTATTTTCATGGGAATCTGTTCTAGAATCGGAAACTGATATGCGGATAGGATCTCGGTTGAGGATGAAGACATTCTGTAGCCTTTGGATTGCGCTGGGGCTTCTGACAGGCTGTGCCGAGGAATTTATGGTCCTCCATAGCCAGACCGGGGAGCTCCTCATCATTTCTCGCCGGTCCCATAGCGTTGAGGGTTGCGTTGGAAAGCTTCGTCAAGAGGCCGCTCGGATGGGCGCCACCTTCCACTATGTGCATGTAAGAGGAACACTGGCCGGGCGTTCCCTGCTCTGGCCTTTTGAACCCGGATACGCCTGCGAGGCTGCCCTAGGACCAGAACAGCGGCCGAGTGGGACCTACCCCTTCGATCCCAACATCTCCACTCGTAGGTCAACAAACCCCGTCAGTTAGGCGGATCTCATGCTCCCGTCGCCTGCGATGGTTGTAATTTGACCATTGACAATACAGGTACTGCGCAGTATTACTCGCCCACTGTACTCCATGATGGTTTCCATTAGACCAGGTCTTACTGAGAAGAAAGGAGGAACAAGGCTTCTGGTTTTGAATCCAGCCGAAGGCATCGCCACTGACGTCGCCGGAAGATTGGAGCCCCCACCATAAGACCATAAAGGAGCAGGAATGGAAGACCTTGTCATCGAGGAAGAAGGCGCATCCTCCGCACTCAAGATTACCTTGGGCGACTTTCTCGTGTTCATCAACTGGATGAACCAAACAGAAAAATCGCTCGAGCACGCCGTCGCCCTCCCCGCCATGCCGGACATAGAATCGGGCAAGGTCCTGGGATGGATCCAGCTCATCCAACGATTAGAAGAACGGTTCCGCCGAAGCGAAGAAAAGAAACTCGCACTCGAGGCCAATGTTATTGCTCAGGAGGCACAGCTCGGTCAATTACTGTCGCATCTCCATGCGAATATCGCTTCCCTCTATGAGAATCTGGGTCAATCGCAGAAGGCCGAAGAAGTTCGCCGCCGCGCAGAAGCCTTACATTCCTGTTAGCCCTCTGAGAAGAGGCGGCAGGCCCCTGCCGTCTCTCTTCTGATAGTCACGTCTCTCCTTTCTCTGGTCTTTAGGCGGGGCCCAATCGGCAATCCGCTTGTGGAAACAAGGCCCTTGGCTATAATTGTCACAGAAGCACCCGAGCGAATGGCAGAACTGGTGCGGATGGCTCCTATGATTAAGGTCCTCTTAGTAGAAGATGACGATCTCGACGCGCACCTCACACAAGACATCCTAGCTGAATGGAGTATTGAACAGTTTGCAGTTACCCATGTGGCTCGCCTGAGCGAAGCTTTAACCCGGCTCGGGAAGGAACGGTTCGATGCGGTACTTTTAGACTTGTCACTTCCCGACGGCTACGGGCTCACGACACTCCGGCAAGTGCAGGCTGCCAGTCCGACCATTCCCATCATTGTGCTGAGTGGGGTGAGCGACCAGACATTAGCGTTGCAGGCCGTCCAAAATGGCGCCCAGGACTATCTGGTCAAAGGACAAAGTCAGCCAGAACTCTTAACGCGCTCGATCCGCTATGCGATGGAACGTAAGCGTGCGGAAGAACGACTCATGTACTTGGCTCAATACGATCACTTGACAGGTCTTGTGAACCGGACGCTGTTTCGAGATCGGCTGGTCCAGGCCATGGCGCGGAGTAAACGGTTGCAGCAACCTCTAGGGCTGATGCTACTAGATCTGGATCGATTCAAGGCCGTCAACGATACGATGGGTCATAGTGTGGGGGATCAGTTATTGAAAGCAGTGGCCGATCGACTTCAGGCCTGTATCCGCGAAGTGGACACCGTCGCACGAATGGGCGGAGATGAATTTACCATCATTCTCGAGGGACTCAGCTCCGATTCTGATATCAGCATGGTCGCTCAGCGCATTACCAAATCGCTCGCCGAGCCGTTTCAGTTGAAAGACCACACAGCTTCCATCGGTGCCAGTATCGGGATCACCGTGTACCCATCCGACGACCATGAAATTGATGAACTCTTGAAGCATGCCGATGCGGCCATGTACCGGGCCAAGCAGCAGGGAGGAAGCTCCTTCCATTTTCATACTGCCACAGGCCCAGCATCAGCCCCTCTCTTTTCGGAACGATCTTGAACCGTCCACGCGGCCGTCGCGTCATTCGTCTCAGAACCTAAAGATTTCCGGGTGCTGCTCCCCGTTAGACAGAGGCCTGCTCAACGTCCGATATCCGCCAGAGGCTCATCCGAGATGGCATAGGAGCCGCGCGGGTTCTCGGCGAGTTGGTTAACCTCGGGCAACTCCGGGGCTGCCGGATTGGGGTGTGAGTCGGGGGTCATCAGGATGCCCCAATGCTGATTATTGCGGCAAACGTTGTCGACCAACAAGCCCTCTCCATGATGGAAGAGCAGCATGCCGCTGAGCATATTGGCCTCACAGTGGTTGCGGACGATTTCAGGATGGCTGCCTGGATCGCGAACCGCAATCCCGAAGTGGTGATTCTCCATGCAACGATTGCCCGCCACTCTCGGACGGGCACCCGCGAACACGAAAATGCCCGACTCACGGTTGCGACAGACTTCATTGTCGCTAAATGTGGCCTGACACTTTGGGCCATATAATATGACGCCGGAAAGAATGCCTTCCATCGCCCGGCATTGCGTAATGAGGCAGCTGGAATCCAAGACGTTCATAGCCGAATGTTGATCACTGCCGACATACCGAAATGTGATGCCGGAGATCCGTCCGCTGGATACGCGCTGCAAATACAACGGACCACCGCGGCGTGAAAAAACCTGAACCTCATCCCGCCCCGCGCCGATCAGTCTTATCGGCCGCTCGCTGATAAAGATCTTATCTTCATACACACCGGCGCGGATATAGATTTGATCATGCTCGCCCGCGTCCGCAAGCGCCGCACTCGGCCGACGATAAAACCGTTCATCCTGTGGATCCACAATTAAGGTTCTGCCGCCGTGAGGGCACAGAGGAATATGTTCCATGACAGTGAATTACCCCACGCCGACGTACAAATCTGTCGCTAGAAAAAGCCGAATGAAAAACTCAGGCACATGAGAGAGAAGGCGGTCCTAGAAGCAGCTGCTTTTAGTTGTCTTTTTGACTTCGCCCTGGCAGCTCATGGCATGGCCATTGCGACTAGGATAACCGTCCATCGCCCTTTTGCTGGAGGCACCGCCATGATAGCGAAACCGGTTTTGTCGATTCTACTCGTTTCAATTGTGTGCTCCACGGCTCCCTCGTTGGCTGCTCCGGGTCAAATGCATGGCTCCTCCCGTCACCTATACGGTCGCGTGATGGAAGAATTCAAACACCGTGATTATCAAGCGGCCTTGGCCGGTTTTCAGCTTCCTTGAATTGCACCGTCAGTCGGCGCTCGCGTCGAGTGCTCAGTACTGGATCGGCGAATGCCAGTACCGGTTGGGCCGTTAGAAAGAGGCCCTGTACTCCTTCTACAACGTGGTCTCGTACGACCCGCTCAGCTCCAAATTGGCCGCATCAACCTTGAAAATCGGCCAGACCTACGCAAGGCTCGGCGATCATGTCAAAGCCCAGATGATGTTGAAGCAGAAGTGGCCTACAAAGCCATTGATGTGATGGCTGTTAAGAGTGAGCCGGGGCCTCCTGTGGAATACACCAGTCAACCCTGACCGCCGGCATCGTGCCTCGGCCCTTCACTCCTCCGGCGCAAGACCGAGGAGCCTGCTCAATTCGGGCACCACATAAGATGTCTGCGACTGCAGCTTGACCAGCTTAACCCCGGCTGCGGCCAAAACCGCTTCAATAACGCGTTGACGCTCCAGTTGAGGGGGACGGGAGGACATGTCCTGAAGCTGAATTACCTGCTCCACTTGTCTTGACCCCGGATGGACCAGGACAAAATCGACCCGCTTCAGCGCCATCTGATTTAGCACCTGCGCACGGGCCTCGCCCATGGCTTCAATCGAGACAAAAGACCAGAGGGGGACCTGGGCAAAGACAAGGTAATGGTCTTGGACCGCAAGCCGGATCACATTATAGAGGGCCACATCTCCTTCGGTGAGGAGGGGAACGGACGTCATGGTGACTCCAGGGGGAACCACAAAGGGCGATGCTGCGGAGCTGAGGAGAGGAGTTTCTCTGCCTGCGATGTAGGCCACGAGAGACGCTAGCAAGAGAAGGGCGAGGGAGAGGTAGATCCATTCTGTCATCGAGTTTGCTTTCCTCTTTGCGTCAATCGCAAGCGAGCCAACCAACCGGGACCGCTGGGGACAATGCATCCGAGCAAAGCGGGATGATCGGCCCCCGTCACAGCAGGGACGTTTCCGCATTGTTCCGTGACCGTCTCATAGGCAAGCACCGCAAAGGCCACCGCTTCGAAGGCCTTGCTGTCCCATCCCAGCGACTCAAACGTACTGACCGGCGCAGGGCTGAAAACGTCTGCGAGATGCGTCATGATGGCTCGATTGCGCACACCGCCGCCGCCGACAATCACTTCATCAATGCTGCCGCGGATCCAACGCCGGGCCGAGCCCACGGCTTCGGCCGTCCACCGGCTGCAGGTAGCGAGAAGGTCTTCACCGGTCAGATGGCGTTTGTGTTGCGTTGCAAGCAACTCGTCGATCATCTTTGCGCCGAAGACCTCTCTACCGGTGGACTTCGGTGGAACTTGCGACAGGTACGGATGCGCCAGGAGTTTAGCCAAGAGCCTTCCATCCAGCCGGCCACGGGACGCAAGGCGGCCATCCCGATCCATCGACGCACGCCCGTTGGTCATCCGGTACACGAGGCCATCGAGCACCATGTTAGCCGGCCCCGTGTCGAACGCCACCAATCCATCGAAACCGCTTCCCGGAGGCAGATAGGTTACATTGCTGATGCCTCCTAGATTGACGATAAGCCGCGCACGGTGCGGATGACGGAAGAGAAGCGCATGGACTCCCGGGGTGAGCGGCGCCCCTTGCCCCCCGGCAGCCATGTCACGTGAACGAAAGTTCGCCACCGTCGTAATGCCGGTCCGCTCCGCAATGATCGCCGGTTCGCCGATCTGGAGCGTCGACCGAATGGCTCCAACTCCGGCATCTTTAATGCCATGCGGCAGGTGATGCATGGTCTGCCCGTGTGATCCGATGAGATCGACATCTTTGGCGCGCATGTTGGCAAGACGAATAACACCGAGCGCCGCAGTGGCAAACCATTCACCGAGCAAGGCGTTCAGATGACAGAGTTCGGAGACGGTTCCCGAGACAGAAGCCGAGAGGATACGTTGTTGGAGGGTGCGGGGATACGAGAGCGGATGAAAGGCCACCATTCGAACTACGGGGCCCAATCTTCGACGGGTAATCTCCACCAAAGCTGCGTCGACCCCGTCACCCGAGGTCCCTGACATGAGCCCGACTACTTTCATACAGCCCTCATACTCGTTGGCAGCCGGCGACGAAGCCGGCTTCTATGGGACCGAACCGGCCGCTACGCTAATGGAAGCGGTGCGGTTGGTCAAGGAGGCAGTACATCCGCGATGTTCACTCACCCTGGGCTCCTGGATTGATTCACCGTTTCAGCATATGTGTATAGCCGGTCTTCTCGTGGGCGTTTCTTGACAGCACCTGGTTGTGGCGGCTAGATTCAACGCACGTTTTCGGAACTCTTCACTACGAGGTGTGCGCATGTTCGGGACGATGGGGATTTCAGAATTGATCATTATTCTGGTCATCGTGCTGATCATTTTCGGCGCCGGACGTCTGCCACAAATCGGCGAAGGGGTCGGCAAGGCCTTAAAAGGATTTAAGAAGGAAGTCAATGAAGTGCCCCAGCCCAGCGTCCAACCACAGGAAGTTGGGCCATCGCAAGAAATAACAACTCAACCGATCGCCGCCCCGGCAGCACAGGTGGCTTCCGGCGCATCGTCTGCCCCAAAACCCAATGTCCCGTATGTGCCGGGCCCTGAACTGACCCCGGGTACCACGGCCTCAATGCTATACAACATGGGCCCCCAGGGGCCGCAAGCCAGTCGCGCGGCGGCCCCGTCCACTGCCCAGGCGGCTGATAATCAAGCTCAACAGGTCGTTTCGATGGAAGAACGGGCGGCCGCTCCCGCCCCGATTTCCCGGGCACAGTATCCACCGCTTCCACCAGGGGCGCAGTCCAAGCCGGCTGCCAAGCGCCCTTCGGCCATTGTGAATAAAGATGCCGTCGCCCGTGTGCAAGCTCAGCAAGCGGCGTTGAAAGCGCAAGCCGCGCAAGCGCAGAGCGGCGTCTCTCCGAACGATATGCAGCACTTGGGCGAGGGGGTCGGGGACATGATTCGCACCTTCCAACGAGCGGTGGCGGACGTCCGCAACAGTGTCGATCCGCAGATGCGAACGATCCAAGCCGAAGTGGATGCCGCCCAGAAGGAGATCCAACAATCCATTGAAGCCGCAAAAGAAATGCCGCCGGCTCAAGAAGACCCCCCTAAACCCGCATGATCGTCGGTTGGCCTCACTGTGTTCAGGCTTTCTTTTTCAGTTCCAGATGGTTGTTCGGACCCGCTCTCCTCGGTTTCGCCCTGCTCATCGGCTGTTATCACGACGTTCCATCAGCTCCTGATCAAGCCGTGCGGATATTGACCGAACTACTGGGCGACCCCCAGGCGTCGGTTCGCAGAACGGCTGCTGAGGCGCTGGGGAAGATCGGCAGGCCGGGTGCTGAAGAGTTGTTGGTCAGTGTGCTTAGGGACTCCGATGCCGAAGTTCGCGAAGCGGCAGCCCGTGCGCTCGGACGACTGCCTTCATTGGGAATGGAAACGGCAACGAGGCTCACCTCACTGCTGGAGGATTCTGATGCTTCAGTACGCGAGGCAGCTTCCCAGGCACTGGAGACGGCTGACAACGTTGCCGTACTGGTACCTCGGCTCGTTGAACTGCTGCGAGATCGTCGGGTGGAAGTACGCCAATCGAGCGGACATGCCTTAGGGCTCCTGGGCACATCGGGTACGATAGTGAACCAGGCGCTGGTGGAAGCTACCCACGATCCCGATGCCTCAGTGAGGCAATGGGCCGTGGTGGCTGTAGGAGAGTCTGGTCATGCCGAGAGCGCGCCGGTCCTTCTGGATCGCCTGATCCACGATCCATCTGAGGCCGTGCGGGCCGAGGCCGCCTATCGCCTCCGTTACATTGGAGACGACGCTGTCGTAAAGGAGTTGGAGGCTTGGGGAGCACGAGAGAAGAGTGCAACTGTGGCGCGATGGGTGGAGCACAGTGTCGCGAGTCTCAGGACTGAGATCGGCTCCGGTTCAGCGCCTCAACCAAGTCCACCAGCAGAGACTGTGCGTTCCCATCAATATCGGTAAACTGCACACCCATCCCCGGGAAGAGAAGATAACGTTCAGGTTTGATCCGAGTCCACGCCACTTTCCCCTTGGCCTTAAGCTTTTCCCAAGGGCGATCCGGAAGAGCAAACTCGACAGACAGCTCGGTACCGGGTGCCAAGGGTGTGCCACTCTCGATAAATAGGCCGCCCCCTCCGATCCCACCCGTGAGACTGTCAAACTGCTTCCCTTCCGGCGTCGTGTATCGGACTTTGACCGCCAAAGGGGCCCGCTGATGTGCGCGGCAATGCGCAAATCGCATATCCTCCTCGCCGCCCAGCACCTGCTCCACCACCGCTGCCCAAGGAACGTTCCCCAAAAGGTGTCCGGATGGTTCATGAACATTGATGGCTTCCCCATCCACGTCGATGATGAGATATCTCCCTTGATGTCCTGCAGTCGTAATGATGGGGAGCTTCATGGCAGGGTCCTATCCGGTGATCCGTTCTGCCGGCTGGCCTGGACTCTGCACGGATCTGACTAGGATCAGAATCCGATCCCGTGTATCTGGATCGAGGTCCGAAAACCTGACCCCCATCCCGGGACTAAAGGTATATTGATCCGCTTTCGGACAGACCCACGCGACGATGCCTTTCGCCGGAAGCCAAATTGAATCATTTTCAGGAAGCGAAAACTCGATAGCCAGTTTTGTGCCGACTGGCAGGGGACACAGGCTTTCGATGAAGAGACCGCCTACCCCGATGCCTCCGGCTCGACTCTCATAGCACTGACCTTCGGGCGTGTTGTAACGGACGTGGAAGGCAAGGGTAATGCGCGGGTCTGATCGAATCTCCTTTTGGAGGGGAGGTTTCCGGTAGGCCAGAATTTGATCGATGACAAAGTCCCAGGATAAACTTCCGATCGGTTCCCCGTTGATTCCCAGCAGGGTCATCACTTCACAGGCAGCATCGAGTTGCAAAGCTTTGCCCTTATGACGGACGCTGGATGAGACGGGGTACTTCACAGGAGGGCCTCCCTCAATCAAACCGGTGCTGTACCGCAAGTATAGCGCAGCACAACCGCTTGTCGAGAAAAGGCGAGATCTCTGCAAGAAGCTTAGGGAGATGTACCGGCCCGGCGTGACACGCGGACGATCGTACATCCACGCGATTCAGGAGAAACAGCGTGGAGTGTACAGATTCTCCTAGGCGCTCTTCGCGTCCTTGTCCTGTTCGAAAATGCGAATCGGCGGATTCTTCCCTGAAATCGCGTCTTCGGTGATGAGGACTTCCTTGATTTGCTTCTGAGAGGGAGCGTCATACATGACGTCGAGCATGACCTCCTCCAGAATGGCACGGAGTCCTCGGGCTCCGGTTTTTTGCGCGTAGGCTTTGCGCGCCACGGCTCCCAACGCCCCATCCGTGAATTTCAACTTCACTTTTTCGAACGAGAGCAGCTTTTCGTATTGTTTGGTGAGGGCGTTCCGCGGCTCGGTCAGGATGCGGATGAGCGCCCGCTCGTCTAATTCTTCCAAGGTTGCCACGACCGGCAAGCGCCCGACGAATTCCGGTATGAGACCGTATTTCAGAAAATCTTCCGGCTGGACTCTCACGAGCAAATCGCCGAGACGTATCTCGCTCCGACCTCGGACTTCGGCCCCGAAGCCCATCGACTTCCGATTGAGACGCTGTTCGATGATCTGGTCGAGCCCGACAAAGGCTCCGCCGCAGATGAACAGAATATTGCTCGTATTGACCTGAATAAATTCCTGATGCGGGTGTTTACGTCCTCCTTGCGGAGGCACATTGGCGACCGTCCCCTCGATGAGCTTCAACAGCGCCTGCTGGACGCCTTCGCCCGACACATCCCGCGTAATGGAGGGACTGTCGCTTTTGCGACTGATCTTGTCGATCTCGTCAATATAGACAATGCCGCGCTCCGCGCGTTCCACATCGTAGTCCGCCGCCTGCAGAAGCTTCAGAATGATGTTCTCGACATCTTCGCCGACATAGCCGGCTTCCGTGAGTGTCGTCGCATCGGCGAGGGTAAAGGGCACGTCGAGGTACTTTGCCAGGGTCTGTGCGAGGAGGGTCTTCCCCGTTCCGGTCGGACCCACCATGAGGATGTTGCCTTTTTGAAGTTCAATGTCGTCGACTTCTTTTTCCTTGGACGAAATGCGCTTGTAGTGATTGTGCACCGCAACGGACAGAATCCGCTTGGCACGTTCCTGTCCGACCACGTATTGATCCAAATGATGTTTGATCTCGGCCGGCTTCTTCAGCTTCGAGGAGATTTCCTCCTTAGCTTCCTCCCAATCCTCCGCGATGATGTCATTGCATAAATTGACACATTCATCACAAATATAGACCGTAGGCCCGGCGATCAGCTTTCGCACTTCGTCACGGCTTTTCCCGCAAAAGGAGCACCGCAAGTGTCGGTCCATTTTCTCCTGCTTGGCCATGCATCCTCCTGTGTTACTTCGCTTTGGCCGCGTCTTTCCCGCCGTCGCCTGACTCTGCCGCTTTGATCGCTTTGGGGGGTCGTGTGATGACCTCATCAATAAGGCCGTATTTCTTGGCTTCCTCACCGGACATAAAGTAGTCCCGCTCGGTATCATGCGCAATTTTGTCAATCGGCTGCCCGGTGTGCTTCGCCATGATCTCGTTCAGACGCTCCCGGATTTTGAGGATCTCCCTGGCATGGATGTCAATCTCGGTGGCTTGACCGCTGAAGCCTCCTAACGGTTGATGGATCATGACCCGGGCGTTCGGCAAGGCGAACCGCTTACCCTTGGTGCCGGCGGTGAGCAACAACGCACCCATGCTCGCAGCCTGCCCCAGGCAGATCGTATTGATCGGCGGTTTTACGTATTGCATCGTATCGTAGATGCCCAATCCCGCCGTGACGCTGCCTCCCGGGGAATTCACGTAAAGATTGATGTCCTTTTCAGGATCTTCGGCCTCCAAGAACAGCAACTGGGCAATGACCAGGTTGGCAAAGACGTCATCAATCGGCGCACCGAGAAAAATGATGCGGTCTTTGAGCAGCCGGGAATAGATGTCGTACGCGCGCTCGCCTCGATTGGTTTGTTCAACGACGATCGGAACCAACATGTCGTGTAATCCTTTCCGCGACGGGTCTCTCCCGCGTCATGAGCAGGACGCGGCGCGACACCGTGCCTATCCTTGAATCACTGCATGGCGATAGACGAAATCCAACGCCTTATCCGCCAGGATCCTGGCTCGTAATTCCTCGATCGAATCCTGGCCGCCGGCCTGGATCATTTTGACGAGATCCGCCACGGGCACGCGCAATTCCGTCGACAGCCTGGAGACTTCATTGTTCAAGTCTTCCTGGCTGACGGATAAGCCTTCTTTTTCCGCGACGGCTTCCAGGATCAATCCCACCTTCACGCGGCGATTGGCATCCTCCCGGTGGTTGTCCCGGATCTTCTTGATCTCTTCGGCTTCCACGGCAGGCACGGGTTCTGTGGCCTTGGTCCGATGCCGCTCCTGGATTTGTTGGCGGACGATCGCATCGAGTTCTCGTTCCACGAGCGTTTCCGGAAGATCGAAGTGATGCGTGTCGGCCAAGCGTTTGAGAATGACGTCCTTATAGGACTCTTCGACGTCTTTCTTCAGAGCCTTTTCCATTTCGGTGCGGAGCTTGTCTTTAATTTCCTGGAGCGACGCATAAGGCCCGCAGTCTTTGGCAAATTCGTCATCCAATGCCGGCAGAGTTTTCTGCTTCACGCCTTTGATCGCGAGACGGAATTGAACCGTTTTCCCGGCTACCCGTTGGTCGGGATGGCTGGCGGGATACGGCTGGGGGATATCGATGACATCTCCTTCCTTCTTGCCTATCAGATGCGCATCGATCTCGATACCCAAGAGAGCCGCTTGAGACCCGATTTTGTGGAGTTGGCCTTCTTTCCGGGTGCCCTCCAGCGGAGAACCATCCAAGAAGCCCTCCAAATCCACGACAGCAAAGTCTCCTTCGGCCAAGGCAGTGCCGGGAGCCGCCGCCTCCAGTCTGGCTTGCTGCTCGCGGAGTACGTCGAGGGCACGATCCACCTGTTCGTCGGAGACCGTGCGAGTGTCGGGTTTCAAGGAGATGGGGTTCGGCGCTTTATAATCGCGCAACTCGATTTTTGGCTTAATCTCGACCGTTGCGGTAAAGGTGAACGGCGTGTCCTTCTTGATTTTCACACGCTCGAGCGGAGGAATTTCAACCAGGACCGGGCTGATTCCGGCTTGCTTGATGGCACGGTCATAGTAATCGGGGACCAAACTCCGGATGACGTCTTCTTCCACCGCTTTCGCGTACCGTTTCTCCAGGATCGCCAATGGCGCCTTGCCGGGCCGAAATCCGGGGACCTGCACCTGGCGATTGAGTTCCGTATAAGCCCGGGAAAATCGCTGTGTCACCTCTTCGGCGGGTACTTCGATTCTCAGGGCCCGTTTCATCGGGCCCAGTTCGGTGACTTCCACATTCATTGTCATAAATCAGTGTCCTTTTACCCTGCAGCCAGTGTCCAGGCAAGGGTATTCTGGTGGTGGTGCGAGAGGGGGGACTTGAACCCCCACGGTTGCCCACGAGATCCTAAGTCTCGCGCGTCTGCCAGTTCCGCCACTCTCGCACGGTGGAGGACGTCCGCGGGGCTGTCCTTGCGCTTATTGAGACAGCAAAAGCACGCGATGTTGTACAGCTTTTGTACCGTTGGAAGTGTCCAAGTGTCAACCCATACGCCTGGTGGGTTGGAGATCTCTCCCATCCCACGGCGCCGGGTGCGACAGCCCTCGGAACGTCAGGTAGCGCCCACCGGCGATTCAATGGCTGCCATAGATGCAATTCACGCCGCAAAGGTATACTTTGTAGAACCTAATGAGCCGTCATGGGTTCGAAAGGCAATCACATACGTTCATTCTCATTCCCGCTTTCTCATAGCCTCTCTTCATAAGGAGGTGCGTTATGGCACGATGGTTTGTCCTCATAGTGCTGCTCAATCTAAGCACCATGGTTTCACCTGCCTCGGCCTACCGCGAGTACTTTACCGCCGAACAGAAGAGCCAGTTGGCCAAGATCCAAACGGTGCTGGTTGAGGTGCTGGCTTTGACCGATAAAGGGCCGGTTGACGCGCGCGGCTTGGCGGAAGTCGTCTCGCGACGTCTCAGTGAACTGGGCTATACCGTCACCCAAGAAAACGGAAAGCCGCACGATGTGGTATTTCGCGTCAAGTGTGAACAGCGAAAAACCTGGGAGGGCACCACAGCGGCCGGTGGCGACGCAGACCTTCCCGACGCCCCCTCTCGCCTTTGGAAAGGTCCGGCCTGTCAGCTCACTTACCTCCTAGGCGGCATGAAGATCAAATGGCAGAAAGAAGTGCGCACGGATTTTGAAGATGCCCGCGCAGCGGCACAGGCCGCTCAGGCACCGGAACCGGAAGCCTTCGCCATGGGAAAGCTCAAGGAGGTGCTCGAGAAGTACGATTTCCCTTTGCTGCTGACGGCGGAATGGGGCCAGCCGGATCGCTTGTTGAAGTTGCTGGACTCGGCCGACGCGAATCAAGCCCGAAAGATTAAGATCATCTCGCTGCTTGGTGAAATGCAAGCTGATGAGGCCCTTCCGAAACTGAAAGAGGCGCTGAAGGACCGTGACCTCGCCAAACAGGCCCTGGTCGCCATGGGCAATCTCGGCAAAGACGGGATTCCTCTATTGGTTGATATCATGAACAGCGCGCCTCAGGTGGAAATACAAGCCGCCGCCGCCAAAGGCCTGGGGCAAATCGGGGGCATCCATGGAGATGCCTCCGTCGTCCTACCGTTGCTCGGGAAACTGAAAGATCCCAAAACCGACTGGGCGGTCTTGACGGAGGTCGCTTGGGCGCTCGGGAAAATTCCCGATAAGCGGTCGATCCAGCCGTTGTACGACATCGACAAGAAGCTTCAGGCGATTCGAGATCCGGAAAACATTGGCCTGAAGAAACTCAAAGAGGCCGTGTTCTGGGCCATTAAACAATGTGACACGTGGGATCAATACAGCTAGCAGGCGTTTGACAATCGGTACACTCTTCCCCACCGCTGGAGCCGGCCTTGATCCGCCTCCGAGCCGGATGGGCCATACCGGTTCTTCGTTGCGTCTCGCCTGCGCAAGTCACTTGCACCGGCAGGATATTGACGGTGATATCCACCAAGGGAGGTCACGATCATGGGGGAGATATCTCGAAGGCGCTTTCTGCAGTTGTCCGCCATGGCCGGCGGGGGCCTTATATTGGGTGATCTGGCCGGCCAGGTTTTGGGATGGACACCTGGCACTCGTGTGGCCCATGCCGCAGAACCGATTAAGATCGGCATCCTTGATCCGCTGTCGAGCCCTTATAAGACCTCATCGATCCACGATGTGCACGGCGCAAATGTGGCCGTTGATCTCTATAACAAACGTGGAGGCGTGCTCGGCCGTCAGGTGGTCATCTTGGAAGCGGACGATGCGTCGAATCCCGAGATGGCGGTGAAGGCGGCCACGAAGTTTGTGAAGGAGGACCGCGTCGACTTCCTGATGGGCACGTTCAATGCCGACTGTGCGCTGGCGGTTTCGGAGCTAGCCCGGAAAGAAAACAAGCTATTCATGATAACCGGCGCTCATCTCCCCGAGCTCACCGGAGCCGCCTGCAATTCGCACACGTTCGTCTTTATGCCTAATGCGACGATGATGGCGCAGTCCGTCGTGCCGCACTTAGCCAAAACGTACGGCACACGGTGGTACATGTTGACGACGAACACGTTGGACGGCAAGGCCATGGCCCAGGCCATGGCCGCTGCAGGGCAGGGCCATAGCGTGGAAATGGTGGGCGAAGCGCTGATGCCGTTCGGATCGACCGATTTTACATCGGCCTTGAGCGCGGCCAAGGAGAAGCGCCCCACGCTGATCGTGCTCAATCTATATGGCTGGGATCTGGTCAACGCCTTGAAAGGCTACAGCAAGCTGGAATTGCTCAAGGACAAAATTGGGGTGGGCGGTTTGATCGCAGGAGAACAGATCGGCCGGCCTTTGGGCTATGCCAACAATGCCGGAATCTGGGGACTCGTCTGGGATCCCAAGATCAATACGGAAGGGTCCAGACGGTTCATTCAGGGTGTGGTCGATAAGTACAACCATACGCCGACATCGCGGTGCTATCTAGGCTACGCCGCGATGTCCCAGATTCTCGAGGCCGTCCGGCGAGCCGGAAGCACGGACACCACCGCGGTCATCAAAGCACTGGAAGGGCACGAGTTCGACGGGCTCAAGGAAGGCCGTTCCTACTTCCGGGCTTGGGATCATCAGCATGTCCAGGATGTGCTGGTCGGAGA
This sequence comes from uncultured bacterium, assembly GCA_965285945.1. Taxonomy (GTDB): domain Bacteria; phylum Nitrospirota; class Nitrospiria; order Nitrospirales; family Nitrospiraceae; genus Nitrospira_D. Next base: position 170,992 of record CBDIWP010000041.1, read on the forward strand.
AGCCTTCGGAAAAGAAATGGGATTGGGCCACTATAAGATTCTCGCCACGGTGCCTGGTGATGCCGTGGCAGGAACGGTGGAGCACAATACCTGCCACTTGTGAGTGGAGAAAGTCATCTTGCCGTCTTCCCCCGATTCTCTACTTTCCACCCTGCCCGTTACTTCGTGACGCGCACTTCCACCGGTAATTCTTCGCACATCCCGCATCGGTGGTATTCGGCATGACTGGAATGGTGTCCGCATAGCCGTGCGTTTCGGCGGCGCTAAGCTCCCTTCGGTCACGGCCCTGGCCGCGTTGGCGGCACGGGCCTACGACAGTTCCTTATTGGTCGGGAACCTGGTTTTTGAGGCTGCTGCGTATCGCCCGATTGTCCGTATGCCCATCGACGGCCATCCGGTATTCGGGGAAATCCTTGAGAATCCCGCCCACCTGCCTGAGGGCATCGACGCCGGCCGGCGTCAAGGTCAATGCGAACCTGTCCCCCAGCACGAGGTCAGTGGCGTCCCTTGAGGGCGTCGCGGATCTCCATTAACAGCTTCTCTTGTGTGGTGGGTCCGGCCGGCGGCGCGGGTGGCGCGTCCTTCTTGAAACGATTGACCTGTTTGACAATCATGAAAATCACGAAGGCAATGATGATGAAATCCAACACACTTTGGAGGAACACGCCATAGTTGAGCGTCGGCGCGCCGGCGGCTTTGGCCGCGGCCAGAGAGGGCTGTGGCGTGCCGGAGAGATTGATGAAGAGGCTGGAGAAATCCACCTTCCCCAACAGCAGACCAAGCGGAGGCATCAGCACGTCGCTGACCAGCGACGACACGATTTTCCCGAATGCGCCGCCGATGATCACGCCGATGGCCATATCGAGCACGTTCCCTCGCATGGCGAATTCGCGGAACTCTTTCAACATGGTTATGCCTCCCTCTCAACCGTCAGGGTGAACTGCACCGGTTACCGCTTCCTGGTCGTGTCAAATCCATAGCCGAGCGTGATCAAATAGAGATTGTCCGTGTCGCCGGTGCCCGGCGGGGGACGATTGTTATACCGCGTCGTGACCTGCAGCGAGCTGATGAAGCTCTCGATGATCTTGAAGCGGACGCCGTTGTCCATGGTGAGATAGTAATTGCTCGCGTTCTGCAGTGAGGGATAGAACTCATCGAAATGAAACAGCGTGATCCGGTCTTCGAACAGAGGCCAGTTGAACTTCACGGATGAACGGCCGCGGATCGAGGTCCCGTCCTCGGCCAACCGGAAATCTTCATTAAAGTAGGCCACACCGGACTCGGCATAGAGCGTCATATCCTTGAAGAGGCCGGAGAAATCTCCGCAATCAATGAATTGATAGCCCGGACCGGTGGCCAGCGCGGTGCGCATTTTTAGATCTTGAAAGCGGTCGTTTTCGAAGTAGGCCGATGCGAACCAGAACAGGCGTTTCGTGAGAAAGAAATCGAGTTTAATCGTGCCGCGGGCGTTCCGCGCAACCAGGGTATTTGCATTGTCCCCGTACACATACCGCCCGTTGATGGTCAGCCGCAGCTGTTCGCTGCGTGCGACGAAGTCGCCGAGCAGGCTGGCGTTGCGCAGCTGGCTGTTGCCGGTCGTCTGAGAAAACCCTCCGGTCAGGCTGCCCTGGTAGATGACCGCCGGTTGAATGATCGGGTTGACCGACAACACCAAGTCCATGGGAACCGTGAGCGTGCCTTGCAGAGGCTCCGTTTTGATGCGCAGCGTACCAGGGTCACTGTCTTCCACGGTCCCAATGAGGATGCTCCCTTCCTTCAGGTGAAAGGGAATCGGATGAGGAATGTAGACGGTCCGCACCTCGCTCCATTTCACTTTAATCAGATCGCCCGCCGACGGATTTTTGATCTGCAAGAGCCCCTTTTCCATTTCCACCACTTCGCCATAGATCACGCTCCCGTCTTTGAGAGTGACGATGTCCATCACCGGCGAAAGCGTCTCCGCCGCGAGGACGGGACTCAGCATACCCGCGCATAATACCGCCATGGCCAGGACAAGGAACCGATTCATGAACTCCTCCTCACGCCGATTCAATAAGAACCCCTCCCCGGGGCAGTTGTATAGTCTTTTCACGCAGGGTTGCCAATGGCCTTGCGCCATGTGGCGAACGATTCACCAATATTGATGCCGCTAGGCCTTCCTGATCACGCCACTATGCGTCACTCCCAGTCCGGCCGGCGCTATGGACTGCGCAGGGCGCCTGTGATGAAGTGGACATGAGGATGGATAGAGAGGGACGGCCCGAGCATGAGCTGCATACCGATTGACACCGCCGGCTCACGGGTTAGCCGGGTGAGGTGAACCGCGGGGCAGGGAATTCTAGGGTTGGGAATGATCACGCGCGAGCGGTCTGGAGCATCAGCGTCGTCGAGAAGATATCGACCGTTACGGCGTTGCCATGCGCCCCCAGGAGGGAGATATGCTCCCAACTTTGTACGGCTTCGTAAAAATGATCGACAACCCCGCCATGACGTTACTTAACACGGCTTGAAGCGCGAGACCGATCGCGACGGCTGCGACGCCGATCCTGGCGACCAGCGGTGTAATGGGAACCCCGAGCGCCTCTATGATGCGAATCAGCAACATGCGGACCGGCGGTTCGAGCGTCTGGCGTTCAAGCGACTGCTGGGCGACTCGCCCTGCCCAGCGCGACCCCACCATGCCGGCGGCGAAAATGTCGAGCGCCACGAGGGCTTGCAATCCGCACTACACGGCATACCGAGTGATCGTCTCCATCAAGCTCATGGGCTGGCCCTTTAGCGGAATAATCCTTTGAGCAGGTCTTTCCCCTGCCGCCCAAGATCTTCCGGCTTCGTCGTGCCTTTCAGCAGCCCGTCCACCGCTTCTTCCACCTTCTTCTGGACCTGCTGCTGCACCTTCCCGGTCAACTGCTTCAGATCGAGTCCATAGAGCGGCGCCTCGGCGGTACCCGTAATGGTCAAGGGAAGCTTCAACCGTCCATCGTTCATCGCGAGCTTGGCCACCGGCGAGGCGGCGGCGATCCTCTGCGTCAGTTCTTGCGAGAGGTGCAGATGCACCAGGAGACTCAGCGTGTGGTCAAATCCGATCGTCCCTTTGCCGGTCGCCTGAAAGTCGTGACTCTCCATGAGCAGGCGTTGAAGGTCCAGGACGCCGTGCTTCACGGCGACATCCGCCTCAATCGTGGAGAAGGCGGTGGCGCGCGCGTCGGGGAGTGAGATGCCGGCCACCTTCAATAAGGAGACGGCCTCGTGTAGGAGATTGACGCCTTCCAGTGTGCCGTCCTTCACGGACACATGCCCGGTGCCCTCCAAGGCTTTCGTCAGATCCGCCATCCTGAAGCCTTGGCCCTGCATGCGAAGGTCGGCGCCGGCGGTGCCGCTGATCCGGATGGGGCTGCTTGAAAGCGCGGCAAGGGCGGGTCCAAGTTGAAGGCCCTGAACGGCGGTCGTCACGGTGAACGGCGGCGCCTTTGGACCGGACGTGACCATTCCCTGTCCCTTCACCTGTCCCTCGAAGAGCTGAAACGAAAGATTTTGCAAGTACGCGTCCTGGCCTTTGACCTCCGCCGCCAGCAAGAGATCCTTGATCTCGACGGGCTGCTGTACGGGCAGGGCGACCGGCAGGTGGGCGGTATTGATGACCGGCGAGCTGACGGTGAGACTGGCGTTGCGTCCGATGGTTTTTCCCGTAATCACGAATGCGATTTTGCCCAAGGCCAGATGAACGTTGATCGCCTCAATATCGGTGGTCTCCTTCAGCGGACCGAACGTTCCGTCGAGGGTGACCGGGAGGGCGAAGGGTTGGATCAGCGTATCCACGTGGAACTGCGGAGTCTGACCGAGCCGAACGGCAGTCAGCAGCACTCCCAGATCTTGCAGCACATACTCGAGCGGGGCGGCGGCAGACAGGTCGCGATAGGTCACGGTACCACCCACCACAGACACACGATCAACGGCGAGCAGGCCCAGGATCTTCAGCGGCCCTTCGGTGGAAGGGATGGGCGCGCGCGACGGCGTGTCGGGCGCCGATACTCCCGGCCGTCCGACCGTCGAAACGTTGAGCACCCCCTTCTGGCTCTTGATCACGGTAAGGACGGGATTGCGCAGCGTGATCTCGTCGACTTCAACCCGGCCGCTCAGCAGGGGCCTTAGCTGTACAGCCACATCAAGCGAGGCCAGCGATGCAAAGGGGCCCGATCCGAACGCGGGATCATCCAGGACGGTCACTCCCTCGACGCGCGCACCGATCCGCGGCCAGAGGGTCAATCGGATATCTTGGAATTCGATCTTGCGGTTGAGGGCTTCCTCAATAGGGGGTTTGTACTGGTCTTGATATTTCTTCAGATCGATGAGGAAAGGCAACGCAAGGATGACGCCGATGAGTATGACAACCGCGACACCGAATCCGATGAGGATTTTCATGGAGCACCTCGTATGGGGGACGGGCAACGCAGTATAGGAAGCATGGGGACCCGGGTCAACCCGCGGCATGCTGGCTGCGCGAACCTCCGGATGAATAGGACGCCATCCGGTCCAGCCTGTTGACCCCTCCGGGGCAGCGGGGCATTCTCCGCAGTTCAGCCATGTGAGGAGGCAGGGCACGTATCCATTCGGAACAAACCTTTGGGAACAGTGCTGCTCACGGGCTACTCGTCCCACTCCTGGGGATGTCGCTCGGATGTGAAATCTTGCCGGGTCGTTGGCGGCCCGGGCGGAAGAAAAGGGCAGCGGCGTAGGACATGGATGGGGAAACAGCCGAGTCCTGGGCCATCGGCGAACTGGACACAGACGAGCAGCGATTCGTCGGCATGACGATCTCGGCGATCCCCCGTTGTGAAGGAGGTCCGCCTCTGCGCCAGGCGCCATGAGCCGCCCGTGACGAGTCCGGCATGATGGCCTTACCTTGCCGCTCGAAAAACGGGCGTGCTAAGATGCCCTGCCTGCGGAGAGGTGCGAGAGTGGACGAATCGACATGCTTGGAAAGCATGCGTCCTGGCAACGGGACCGTGGGTTCGAATCCCACCCTCTCCGCCATAACAACAGTGACGAGTGATAGGCGATGAGGGGGAAGATCGGCATTCGTGCTTAACTGGTCACTGTTCGCCTATCACTGATCATTGCGGATTAGGGGCTGGGCCCTGTGCAACAGAACCCTGCGAACCCCGCCAGGTCCGGAAGGAAGCAACGGTAAGCGGTCAGTTCTGTGTGCCGCAGGATCACCTGGCCCCACTTCATCGGGAGAGTGAGAAAGGCTCGGGTCCGTGCTCGCATCGCGAGCCTCCTCAGCGTACATTTGTACGACTATACATCGCGGCTGGGCTCAGAGCTGCTCCGCCCGCGGCACGACGCGTCCTCGGTTCCAGGAGCGGTACGCGTTCGTTTCGGCTACGACAGGCACTATGGATTACCAAGTCTCCGCGCGCAAATACCGCCCCGGCACCTTCGATGACGTCATCGGCCAGCCCCATGTGGTCCAGACCTTGATGAACGCCGTCTCCGGCAAACGCATCGCGCATGCCTATATTTTTTCCGGCACCCGAGGCGTCGGGAAAACGACGGTGGCGCGCATTCTTGCCAAGGCGCTCAATTGCGAGCGGGGACCGACGGGCGAGCCCTGTAACGTGTGCATAAATTGTCAGGAGATTACACAGGGCAATTCGGTCGACGTCATTGAAATCGACGGCGCCTCCAATACGAGTGTGGATGATGTGCGCGAAATTCGTGAGAACATCAAGTTCACCCCGTTTCGCGGTCAGTACCGGGTGTACATCATCGACGAAGTGCATATGCTGTCCAACTCAGCCTTCAACGCTCTGTTGAAGACCTTGGAGGAGCCGCCTGCCCATGTCGTCTTCATCTTTGCCACGACAGAAATTCACAAAATTCCCGCGACCATTCTGTCCCGGTGCCAGCACTATAACTTCCGCCGGATTGCCCGAGCGGACATCGTGGAACGTCTCCGTCACGTCGCCAATCACGACGAACTCAAGCTGGAGGAGCGCAGCTTCACGGCCTTGGCACGTGCGAGCGAAGGCAGTATGCGCGATGCCCTGAGCCTGCTCGATCAGGCCATCGCCTTCGGCGGCAAGACGATCAACCATGCGGATTTGGAGCTGTTACTGGGGGCAGTGCCTCAGGAATTGGTGCAGAGCATGATCAAAGCGATCACAGCCCAGGACAGTCCTGCCGCGCTGACGGTGGTCGCTCATTTGTCGGATCAAGGGCACGATCTGAAATCCTTTTGTGCGGAGGTGGTCGAATCGCTCCGCAATCTGCTGGTGGCGGCCGTGGTCCCGGCGCAGGCGGAATTGCGCGGCTTAATCGAAGCCTCTGAAGAGGATATCCAGCACCTTCTGGCGGATGCCAAAGCGCTAAGTCCCGAGCACTTGCAGGAATGGATGGCCGTCTTCATCCAGGCGGAAGAGTCGCTCCGGCTCAGCGCGCACCCGCGGTTTGTGATTGAAACAGCGGCCGTGCGGGCGACCCGGCTGTTACAGCGGCGGGAGAGCAGTGCGCGCGTTCAAACTCCTTCGGGGCCGCCGGCTCAACCGTCTCCACCAGGAGCGCCGGTGAAACAGGCGGGGTCGACACCACCAGCCCCACGCCCTCTCGCACAGACGCAGGCGGTGGCACCCAAGAAGGCACCTCTGCAGGCATCCGGGACGGAGTCCCAACCGCTCCCCAAGGCGCCTCCGTCTCCCCAACCTGCGGTCAGAAAAGCCTCCCCCAGCGCCCAGAAGCTGTCTGAAGATCAGGCAGCAGAGCCCGGTACTGCCGTAACTCCGGCAGCGGCCGCACCGGCGGGGTCGATCTCACCGGGTTCGCTGAACTGGGATGCGGTGCAGGAAGAAGTGGAGGCTTCGTTTCCCAATGTGGCCCCGTTTCTGGAAGCCGGCCGATTTGTCGGGCTGGAAGGGGGGGTGGTCACCATCGGCTTTCCAAAGCAGGCGACAGTGGCTCGCGCGATGATGGAGAAGGAAGATAACCTCAAAGCGGTGGCCGCACTTTGTGAGCGGCAGGCCGACCAACCCATTCGGATCCGTATTGTCGAACTCACCGTCACCGATCCACCGGGACCGACGATGGCCCAACTGCGGGCCGCCAAGGAGCAGGATCAGCGGCTGCAATTGTTAGAGCGCGCACGCACCAATCCGGTGGTGAAACAAGCCCTGGAGATTTTCGGCGCCGAATTGGCCGACGTCAGACCGGTGGTTAAAAAGGAGGCAGAATGAAAAATCCATTTGGCGACATGGGGAACATCCTCAAGCAAGCTCAGGCCATGCAAGAGCAAATGGCCAAAATCCAGGAACAGGCGGCCACGAAAACCGCGCGCGGCACCGCCGGCGGCGGGATCGTCACCGTCACGGCCAATGGCGCGATGCAGATCGTCAGCGTGGCCATCGATCCCGAGGTCGTCAAAGGCGGCGATGTGGAGATGGTGCAGGATCTCGTGGTCGCGGCCACCAATGAGGCGCTCAGGAAGGCCAAGGAATTAATGGAAGGCGAGATGAAGGCCCTGACCGGCGGCATGAAGCTTCCGGGATTGTTTTAAGCAGCGCCTCTGTAAGCCGATACATGGCAAGTCGTTGAGATGGCGGTTGATCAACAAGGGTTGCTGGCAAAGCTCGTCAAAGAACTCGTTCGCCTCCCGGGAGTCGGCCAAAAGAGCGCCCAACGGCTGGCCTTTCATCTCCTGAAGGCCGATCGCGAGGATGCCATCCGGCTGGCCGAGGCAATTCGTGCGGTGAAAGACGGTCTGGCCTTCTGTCGGCAATGCCGGAACATCGCCGAAGGCGAACTGTGCGAGTTTTGTCTCGATCCCAAACGGGACCGCAGCAAGATCCTGGTCATCGAAGAACCCAGTACGCTCTATGCCGTGGAGCGTGCAGGAGCCTATCGGGGTCTCTATCACGTGCTGTTAGGGACCCTGTCACCGCTCGATGGCGTCGGGCCGAGCGATATCCGGGCCGATGAACTGGTGGAGCGCGTCAAGCCCGGCGGAATCGAAGAAGTGATCCTGGCTACGAATCCCACCATCGAGGGTGAAGCGACCGCGATTTATCTCACCCGATTGCTGAAGCCGTACGGTGTGCGTGTCTCTCGTATCGCCTACGGGATTCCCGTCGGCATGGACATCGAGTATGCCGATGAAGTGACCCTGCTCAAATCGATAGAAGGCCGTCGAGACTTATAACGACAGAACGCCTGCCCGCCCCGTTGACCGCTCATCAGCCTCCTGTTATAGTCGCGCCTCGTTTGGTGTTTTAGAAGAACCTATGGCCATTAAGGCACGTCCTGCTTCAAAACGGGCCGCTCCCAAAAAACCCTCGGGTGCGCCGTCCGTGTTGCGAACCACCGGCAAACGCCCCGCCCCCAAGAAGTCCAAATATCCCGATATCCGCCGAGACCTCGAACGCCAGCGCGCGCTCATTTTGAACGAAGTGGAGGATGTGCTGACCAACCGGCCTGGTCAGGAGCCCTTTCCTGATGTGAGCGATCAAGCATCGGCCGAAGTGGATCAGAATTTTTCGATGCGCATTCGCGAGCGGGAGCAGAAGCTCCTCAAGAAGATCGATGAGGCCTTAGACCGCATGAAACTGAACACCTATGGGATTTGTGAGCGCTGTGAGGAGGACATTCCTTATAAACGTCTCAAAGCCCGTCCCGTCACCACCCTCTGCATTGACTGTAAGACTCTGCAAGAACAGGAAGAGCGCGGCCGCCGGTAGCTCATCCTTTGCGGATGCCGGAATGTGCTCGACGAATCTTTAAGGCTTCGGTTTTAACATTTTGATTCGCTCCCGGGCGTGGGCGGCGCGGCCTTCTTCTTCCGGGTTTCCTTCCACCAGCGCCACAAACGTCTCATACTCCGCGAGCGCGCGTTTGGGGTTGGTCGGCTCGTACGCCTCCGCCAGGTTATACCGGGCCACGGCATAATTGGGCCGCAACATGACCGCTTTCTCGAACAGGCCCATCGCGGCGGCTTTGTCACCCAATTTTGCATGCACGGTGCCGAGGTTGTTCAGCACTTCCGGAATGTTTGGCCTGATACTCAGCGAGCGCAGCATTTCCGCTTTGGCCTTGTCATACTGGCCTTTGGCTTGCCACGAGAGCCCCAGTTTGTGATGGGCTTCCGCCAGCCAGACCTTATTGGCGAAGCCGCTCGCAATCGCCTTTTCGTAGGCAGCCCCCGCAACCTCATAATTCTTGTCGCCACAGTAACCCAATTGCGCCGCCTGACCTCGCGCAAATTGCTGGAGCGACACAAACGGCTCCTTGTCTTCACTTCCCTGGCTTTCGGTCGTTTGCCCTCCTTGGACGCCTGAAGGACGACGGAGCCGGTCCAGGAATTCCTGGCGATACGGGGAGAACAGCCGAACATAGGGGTCGATCGAGAAGGAGGCCTGGAGCAGGATCGGATGCTCCCGGTGGCCCGTGATGAGATACTGGGTCGTGCTTTTTTCATCGCCGGTCTCGAACAGGGCGCTCGTATCCAGATTGGCCTTGGTCGCGAGCTGCGGCACGGTGAGATAGAACTCGTTCGACGGCTTGAGTAAAGAGAGGGTGTGCTGAAGCACCGGATAGGGCTCGAGGTCCAGCCCTCGCGGGAAGGTGAAGAGCGCTCCCACCAACAGCCCGTCTTCATCGAAGAAGTAGGAGGCTTCTCCGCCGGTCCCCTTCTGAGCGGCGGGGAGCACCAGTTCCTGCCCGCTTCCCCATGGTCTGACGGTTTCTCCCCCTGTCGGATGCTGTTGAAGAAACCGCGTCTTTCGGTCACACAGCGCCGTCGATTGAAGCAAGAGGAGATCGGATTCGGACGGCGGAAGATTGGGACGAATCGGAGCCGGCGGCGCGCAACCCGCCAGCCAGCCAAGAACCGTGATAAGCAAAAGAGTCGCGTAACAGCGTCTGATCATACTATCCGGAAACCATACACGATTGGCGCGCCGTAATGCCAAGGGGAAACAAAAAGGCCCGCTCTCCTGAGAAAGCGGGCCTCTCGTAGGCTGCACGGGAAATGGGGTTATCGGCGTTGAGCATCCACCATATTGTCCTCGGCGGTGTATCCGCTGAGGTACGGAAACCAGCTGGCGAGGACATAGAGAGGACGGTTGATGCCATAGTCGACCGCCTGACCGATCGGATGGAGGATAAACGCCACCCATCGGAACGGATTATCATTGACCGGAGACCCGGCCGCGGGATCGGAATACACCATGGCCGTGCTATCGAGGATATTATAGATACTGGTGGGAGGCGCATACTCTTTTTCTTCACCGGGCGACGCGGACTGCTGCTGGGTGGTGGCGCAGCCGGATGTCAATACAGCCAGTATCACGACGGCCAGGGCCCACGACGGTAACTTCATACCAAACCTCGCTTGTTGTCGGTCATGCGGAGGCACTGACTTCCTTCTGATTCACACAGAGTGAAGTGTAGCCGAGACCTTGGAATCTGTCCAGGAAGGAAGGTGCTTGAACGGCCGAGACAAGAGCGCTAAGAAAGGGCTCGCTGAGGCAACCACCTGTGGATGGTGGGCGATACAGGTATCGAACCTGTGGCCTCTTCCGTGTGAAGGAAGCGCTCTACCACTGAGCTAATCGCCCACGAAGGGGCAAAGTTTAGCATGGGTCAACGGAATGGAGCAACCAAGACCGTCGCGGAAGCAGAGGGGAAGTGCACGACGATTCAGTTTCTTTCCGATCCTCCGCCTCTCCGGATCTCGCCTTGACTTCGGCAAAACACGCTTTCTAGAATGTGGCCTTCTAATTCCCCTCCAAGGAGTGCCGGATACATGAGAGATGACGTGGTCATCGTGGGCGGTGGTTTGGCTGGATCAGAGGCGGCCTGGCAAGCGGCACAGCATGGCGCCCGCGTGACGCTCTACGAAATGCGTCCTAAAGAGATGACGCAGGCCCATAAGACGGGGGGCCTCGCTGAGCTGGTTTGCTCGAATTCGCTCGGCTCCGTCGATCCGCACAACGCCCCCGGCATCCTCAAGGAGGAAATGCGGCAACTGGGGTCTTTGATCATCGCATCCGCTGAACAGGCCCGCGTACCGGCCGGGTCGGCCCTCGCGGTGGATCGGGAGCAGTTTTCGCTTCGCATTACGCAAGCGCTGGACAGTCATCCCAATATTAGAATTCTCCATGAAGAAATGGCCGATATTCCGAGAGACTGTGTCTGCATCATCGCCACCGGACCGTTGACCTCGGACAAGCTTTCGGCGGCGATCCGGGGCATGACGCAATCCCAGCACTTGTATTTTTTCGATGCTATCTCGCCCATCGTCGATGCGGACTCGATCAACATGGACATCGTCTTTCGCGCGTCCCGGTACGACAAAGGCGGCGATGATTATCTCAATTGTCCGATGAGCGAGGAGCAATACAACGCGTTCTACGACGCCATCATGGCGGCTGAAAAAGTACAGCCCAAGGAATTTGAAAAGACCCCTTACTTTGAGGCCTGCATTCCCATCGAAGTCATGGCGGAGCGGGGTCGGCAAACGATGCAGTTCGGCCCGCTGAAGCCGGTCGGTCTGGCCGATCCGCGAACCGGTATCCGTCCGTATGCGGTGGTCCAGCTCCGCACGGAAAATATCCATCGTACTTGCTACAACCTGGTGGGATTCCAAACCAAGCTCACCTATCCGGAGCAAAAGCGGGTCTTTCGCATGATCCCCGGCTTAGAACAGGCCGAGTTCCTCCGGTACGGCAGCCTCCACCGCAACACCTTCATCAACGCGCCCCAGCTTCTGCTGAATACCTTGCAGTTCAAAGCCCGCGGCACGCTCTTCTTTGCCGGACAGCTGGTCGGGGTCGAAGGCTATACCGAATCCGCCGCAATGGGGGGGCTCGCCGGCCTCAACGCCGCGCGCGCGCTGGCCGGGCTGCCGTTGGTTACCCCGCCGCCCACGACGGCCCATGGATGCCTGATCTCTCACATCGCCCATGCAGATGCCGGCCATTATCAGCCCATGAATACGAATTTCGGCCTGTTTCCACCACTGGCCAAGACGCCGCGCGACAAGGAGGCCAAACGGCGGTTGATCTCTCAACGGGCCCTAGAGGACTTCGCAGCATGGAAGACGCGATCCGGGCTTTCGTGACGTTTCTCGAGGTGGAACGCCACGCCTCATTAGAGACGGTCCGCAACTACCGGTCTGATCTTCGCCAGCTGGCCGCCTTTCTCCGTGCGCCGCAAGCAGAGCCGCGATCGATCCGAGCCGATGAGGTCACGTCCGAACATCTGCGCCGCTATCTGTACTGGCTGGACCGCCAGGGAGAGAAGGCCTCGTCGCTGGCGAGGAAGCTCGCCTGCATCCGGAGTTTTTATCGCTTCCTCGTGCGAGAAGGAGCCTCTCCTCATAATCCGGCGGAGGAGATTCGTACCCCCAAGCTTCCTAAGACGCTTCCCAAAGTGCTGACAAAGGACGACGCCAGTGCGCTGATGGAGTTTCCTGAAGGTGCCTCGACTCTGTCGTTGCGTGATCGCGCCTTACTCGAAACGCTGTATTCGACGGGAGCCCGGGTGAGCGAAGCCGTCGGAATGAACCTGGGGGATATCGACGAGGCCCAGGGGCTGGTCCACCTGCGGGGCAAGGGCCGGAAGGAGCGGATCGTCCCGATCGGTGATGTGGCGATTCAAGCCATCCGCGACTATCGCCTCGCCCTCCCGCCGTCAGCCGTCCAGCACCGCTCCTCAACGCCCCTCTTCCTGAATCATCGCGGCGGCCGGCTCACGACAAGGAGCGTCGCCCGCATGGTCGCACACCACTCCAGCCGTCTCGCGAGCGGAGCGGTGAGTCCCCATGCGCTGCGACATTCCTATGCCACACATTTGCTGGACGAAGGAGCGGATCTGCGATCCATTCAGGAAATGCTCGGGCATGCCTCGCTCAGCACGACACAAAAATACACGCATCTGGCGGCGGACCAGCTGCTGGCGGTCTATGATCGCGCCCATCCGAGGGCGCGGCTGACAGCGCCATCGGTCACGCGAAAGGATTCGAAGTCCTCATGAAAATTCGTTCAACCACCATTCTCTGCGTGCGCCGTGACGGGCGGGTCGCCATGGGCTGTGACGGTCAGGTCACCGTCGGGACGACGGTCATGAAGCATAACGCCCGGAAGCTCCGGCGCCTCCACCACGATCAGGTGCTCGCGGGATTTGCGGGCGCCACCGCGGATGCCTTCACGCTGTTTGAAAAATTCGAAAGTAAATTGGAGGAGCACCGTGGCAATTTGACCCGAGCGGCGGTGGAATTGGCGAAAGACTGGCGGACCGATCGGGTGCTCCGCCGCTTGGAAGCGCTCTTGGCCGTGGCCGGACGCGAGCAATCTTTCATTATTTCCGGGACCGGCGACGTGGTGGAACCGGAGGACGGTATCCTGGCCATTGGATCCGGCGGTCCCTATGCCTTGGCGGCGGCGAGGGCCCTGCTCGGCCATTCCAGCCTGGACGCGCGGCTGATTGTGACGGAAGCGATGATGATTGCCGGCGCCATCGACATCTATACGAATCAGCAGATCGTCGTTGAAGAACTGAAGGGATAACCGCCACCGTGGACCAACAGACGCCGCACGCCTTGAATATCAACAGCCTGACTCCCCGCCAGATCGTGGAGGAACTCAATCGCTATGTGATCGGGCAGAAAGACGCGAAACGGATGGTCGCGATCGCTCTCCGCAACCGCTGGCGCCGTCAGCAACTGTCGCCGGATTTGCGCGACGAGGTGATGCCCAAGAACATCATCATGATCGGACCCACCGGGGTGGGCAAGACGGAGATCGCGAGACGCCTCGCCAAACTCGCCCAAGCGCCGTTCATCAAGGTCGAAGCCTCGAAGTTCACCGAGGTGGGCTACGTGGGGCGGGATGTCGAGTCGATTATTCGCGACCTGACCGAATTGGCGATCAACATGGTGAAGACCCAGCGGCTTGACACGGTGCAGCCCAAGGCGGAACAGCACGGAGAGGACCGCCTTCTCGACCTGCTCTTGCCGCCGCCTCCGCCGAGACCGGGCTTCCTGGAAGGTACCACCGATACGGCGGCTCAAACCGCGCACGACACCCACGACACGACCCGGTCCAAGCTGCGCTTGCAGCTCCGCGAAGGAAAACTGGACGAACGGACGGTGGAGATGGAGGTCAAGGAGCGTAGTCTGCCGGTGGGGGTCATCTCCAATGTCGGGGGCCTCGACGACTTGGAAAGCAATCTGCGTGACATGTTAGGCGGAATGTTCCAGGGGAAGAAGAAGCGGCGCGTCATGAAAGTCCCGGAGGCGTTGAAGCATCTGACCCAGGAAGAAGCCCAGAAATTGATCGACATGGATGACGTGGTGCGGGAAGCGATTGCCAAGGTTCAGCAAACCGGCATCGTGTTTCTGGATGAAATCGACAAGATCGCGGGACGGGAGCGGACGATGGGACCGGACGTCTCGCGGGAGGGGGTACAGCGGGACCTGCTCCCCATCGTGGAAGGCTGCACGGTGACCACCAAACATGGTGCCGTCGTCACCGACCATATTCTCTTTATCGCGGCCGGCGCGTTTCATGTGGCGAAACCCTCCGACCTCATTCCGGAGCTGCAGGGCCGATTCCCGATCCGGGTGGAACTGAGCCCCTTGTCCAAAGAGGATTTTGTGCGTATTCTCACGGAACCGAAAGGGGCGTTGGTGCAGCAGTATCACGCGCTGCTGGCGACCGAAGGGCTGCAGGTCACCTTCACGCCGGAAGGGCTGGAAGAAATCGCCGAGATTGCGGTGCAGGTCAATGAGCGCACCGAGAATATCGGGGCCCGCCGGCTCTTCACGATCATGGAGCGGTTACTCGAGCAGATTTCTTTCGCAGGCCCGGAATGGCCCGACAAATCGGTGAGCATCACCGCGGATTATGTGCGGGAGCGCCTCAAGGACATCGTCAAAGATCAGGACCTGAGCCGCTACATTCTCTAGCCAGGAGCCCGGGATGAATAGACTCATCAAAAAAGCCAACGTCCTGATCGAGGCCTTGCCCTATATCCGGACGTTTCGCGGCAAGACCGTGGTCATCAAGTATGGCGGCCATGCCATGACGGACTCCTCGCTCAAAGAGCGGTTTGCCCAGGACGTCGTGCTGCTCAAATATGTCGGCATCAATCCGGTCATCATCCACGGCGGCGGACCGCAGATCGACAAGATGCTGGATCGGCTCGGCATCGAAGCCAAGTTCCGCCACGGCGTGCGGGTGACCGACGAAGCGACGATGGAGATCGTCGAGATGGTGCTGGCTGGGAAAATCAACATGGAGATCACCGATCTCATCAACCGCCATGGCGGCAGTGCGGTCGGCTTGAGCGGCAAAGACGGCGGCCTCATCTTGAGCAAACCGCTGACCGCGAAGGCCTGGGCGCAGAGTCTGCACCGCGATCTGGACGATGACGAGAGCGCGGGGGATTTCGGACTGGTGGGCGATATCGAAAAAGTCGATCCCAGCCTGTTGCACAAACTCCAGGGCGACCATTACATCCCCGTGATCGCTCCCATCGGGACGGATCGCGAGGGGAACACCTACAACATCAACGCCGACCTCGTGGCCGGCGAGGTGGCCGGCGCCCTGCGGGCCGAGAAACTGGTGATGATGACCGACATCAAGGGCATTCGCGATGCCAACGGGCGCCATCTTTCGACCGTGTCGCGCAAAGACGTCCAGCGCATGGTCAAGAAGGGGACCATTACGGAAGGGATGCTCCCCAAGGTGCATGCGTGCCTGGATGCGCTGGCCGGCGGAGTGGGCAAAGCGCACATTATCGACGGGCGTGTGCCCCATGCGATCCTGCTCGAGATCTTCACCCACAAAGGCATTGGAACCGAGATCGTCACCTGACGACGCCTGCCGGGAAACGTTGAGTGTCTGCCCACGCCAAGCGGTTCACCGCGGATCTTGAATACCTCGCTCGAGAGCGGCATCCCGATTTCTCGCCGGAGGCGCTACGGGACACCGCCCACTATTTGAAACAACGGTGGTCCGCGCTCGGGCTCACCGTCCGGCCGCACGAGTTTTCGGCCTGGGGAACGCCGTACGAGAACGTCCTCGCGACCACATCCCACAATCCTGGATCCGCGCAGGCTCCGCTGATTCTGGCCGCCCATTACGATACGGTCGCCGGATCGCCGGGGGCCGATGACAATGCCAGCGCCCTGGCGGTCCTGCTGGATGTCGCGCAGCGGCTGGACGGCAGGCCCCTCTCCCGCCCGGTGCAGTTCATCGCCTTCTGTCTGGAGGAAGAGAATCTGCTGGGCAGCCGTGCCTACGCGGCGCAACTGAAGGCTTCAGGGCAATCCATACAGGGCGCCGTCGTGCTGGAATGTGTGGGCTACGCGCGTCATGAGGCAGGAACGCAGATCATTCCTCCCGGGGTGCCGATGCCGGTCCCAACGACGGGAAACTTTCTAGCCGCGATCGGGAACGAAAACTCGCAGAGGCTGACCGGGGCAGTGGAACGAGCAATGCGGGCTCACGTGCCGATCGTGCCGTTGATCGTGCCGGGCAATGGCGAAGCCCTGCCGGACACCAGACGGAGCGATCATATGGCGTTCTGGGAAAAAGGCTTCCCCGCGGTGATGCTCACGGATACCGCCAACTTTCGAAATCCGCATTACCACCGGCCGAGCGATACGATCGAGACGCTGGATCTGGAGTTTATGGCCGCAGTCGCCGATGGAGTCACGGCGGCCGTTTTACTCATCGCCGGAAGCCTGGAGGTCTCGTGAAGTCGGCCGCCATCAGCCGCGGGACTACAAGGGCCATCGCGGCCGTCTTCGCCGACCTCGACTACGCGTCGCTCGGGCGGGTCTATTGTTACGAAGGCGGCGATGAGTTTTGGGCGGCGAAGCGGAGGCCCTGCCGCCGATTAGGCCTGGCCGTCGGCCAAGCCCTCTCCCGCCGGTTGTCCCGGGCCGGCCGGAGTCTTTACGTCGGTGCCGGCGTGGCGGAGCTGCCGCCACTATTGGTAGAAGTGTGCGATCGTCAGCGCCAGGTGGAGCCGTACAATCTGCGGCGTTCGGAGGTCACCGCCCTCAATCGTGCCTGCCGCCCATGGCCGCAACTCCGCTATCGAGCCAGGGATGCCGCCTCGGCCAAAGGCTCCTTCGACCACCTGTGGATGGTGAGTGTGCTGAACGACCCGGAACGCTTCCCGCATCTCTCGCCCTTGTCCTATGGGAATGCCGACCCCGTCACCTTTGACCCCGCGAAGTTCCGGCAGGAACGGCGGATCGTGCAAGCCCTGGTCAATCGATGCATGGCGAAGCTTCAGCTGCCCGGACTGGTCACCACCACCACGGAAGAAGTCGTGTGGATCGCAGAATGGTGTCACCGCCACCAGGTGCCCTATCTCGTCGAGCGCAAGCAATACGCCACGGCGCTGGTAGGCGATCCGATCTGCTTTGTCCGCGTCGGCGTCAGACGGCAGTAGGAACAAGCAGGAGAGCCGTGGCTAGCAGGCTATTGATAAAGAATATTACAAGTGAGGGAAAGCGAGAGTCAGAACAATCTCAGACAATCTCACAATAGTCCGCAGGCTGTTCAAAAAGGCCGTCCAGCAAGGTGCGCGACGCGAGGAATAACGAGCGTCACGTTTGCGCACGGGCGCGAGGATGGTGAGCGCCCGGTATCCTCCAAGTCAGCGAAGAGGCGAGGCGTAAGCCCTGCTCACCCGCCCGCCCACCGACTGTCAGAACAGTCGTACGTTGAGCCTCTGAGGTTCACGACGCGCCGAATAAGGCGTGTCACGCTTGTGAACGCCGCCGAGATGGTGAGGCGGCAGTGTCCCCCGCGAGAACGCCGCTGGCGGGCTTTTTCAACAGCCTGCTAGAGATGAAACCCGGTCGTCGCTTTGGACGGATCATCCAGATACTGGCGGGAGTAGCGGACATAGTTGGCGGCCGAGGCTGTGATCCAGGCCAATTCCCGGTCGGTGACCGGCCGCTTGACGCGCGCCGGTGATCCCAGGATCAAACTCTTTGGAGGAACCACGGTTCCCTCGGTGACGAGCGCGCCGGCCCCCACGACCGAATCTTCGCCGATGACCGCTCCATCCATGATAATCGCGCCCATGCCGACGAGCACGCGATCCTTGATGGTGCAGCCATGCAGGACGACACGGTGCCCGACAGTCACGTCGTCCCCGATGATCAACGGATGGATGTCGTGACTGACATGCAGCATGCAAAGATCCTGCACATTGGTCCGGTGCCCGATCCGGATATAGTGCACGTCGCCCCGGATGACCGTATGGAACCAGGCGCTGCAGTGTTCACCCATGACCACGTCACCGATGACCACGGCGGTCTCTTCAATGAAACAAGACGGCGGGATGGCCGGCTTGATGCCTTGGAACGTACGGATCATAGCCGCACTCTAGGGGAATCGGCCTGCGGCTGCAAGGGCTCATTGACAGCCTTTTTGACCCTCCCGTAGACTGGCCCCCATGTCTCAACCGCTCATCAAATTGACTCGTGCGAAGCCGGTGAAACGGGACTCTTCCGGCCGGGCCACGACCACGGTCGGCTTCGTCAACCTGGGCTGCTCCAAGAATCAGGTAGATTCGGAAGTGATGCTCGGCACACTAGTGAACGACGGGTTCCGACTGACCGATAACCCGAAACAGGCCGAGGTGGTGATCATCAATACCTGCGGCTTCATTGAAGAAGCCAAACAGGAATCGATCAACACCATCCTGGAACATGGCCGTCTCAAAGCAAAGGGAGCCTGCCGTGTCCTGATCGCGGCCGGGTGCCTCGCGCAGCGCTATCAAGGCGACCTGCTCAAGGCATTGCCGGAGTTGGACGGCGTGGTGGGCACCGGCGAATTCGGAAAGATCGCGGACATCTGCCGCGACCTGCTGGCGCCGAAACGACGCCACCAGCGTCTCTGGATCAGCCCGCCTCCGTATCTCTATGACGAACTGGCTCCTCGCCTGAGACTCGGCAAACAGCATAGTGCCTACGTCAAAATTGCCGAGGGCTGCAATCGCAATTGCGCCTTCTGTGCCATTCCCCTCATGCGCGGCAAACAGCGCAGCCGCCCGGTGGAATCCATTGTGGCCGAAGCCCGGCGCCTGGCGGCGGAAGGGGTCCGGGAGATCAACCTGATCTCGCAGGATACGATCAACTACGGGGTCGACCTGGGTCTGCGCCAGGGGCTCGCGCAGCTCCTTCGCGAATTGGTGAAAGTGCCGGACCTGCGCTGGATCCGGCCATTTTACCTCTACCCCCAGCAGGTCACGGATGAGTTGCTGGATTTGTACGCGGGGGAGGAAAAGATCACCAAGTACATCGATATGCCGTTACAGCACATCAACGATCGCATGCTGAAACGCATGCACCGGCTCGGTGATCATGCGGCCATCGACCGTCTCGTGGAGCGCATACGGACCCGTGTGCCCGGCCTCACGTTCCGGACCGCCTTCATCGTGGGATTCCCCGGCGAAACGGACGAGGCCTATGAAGAGCTGAAAACCTACGTGGAACGAATGCAATTCGATCGGGTCGCGGTCTTCCTGTATTCGGATGAAGAGGACACCCCGGCGGTGGCGCTCGACGGCAAAGTCGACCGGGCGGTGATGGAAGACCGTCGAAACGAATTGCTGGCCGTCCAAGACACGATCGCCGCCGCACAGGGCCATGCCCGGATCGGATCCGTGCTGGAGGTGATGGTGGAAGGCGTCTCAGAAGAAACGGAATGGTTGCTCGAAGGCCGGCACCAGGGATTAGCGCCGGAAATCGACGGTGTCGTCTACATCAACGAGGGAACCGCCACGGCCGGCCAGTTTGTAAAAGTCGAAATCACGGACGCCGCCCTGTACGACCTCGTCGGCCACATCGTCTCCTAGCATCGGTTCATCCCACTACATGAGAGACACGGCAGTCAACCCAGCAGCATAGGAGCGGCGATGGCAGCGCAGAGACGGGAGTCGGTCGTACTCCTCATTCAATGTCAGGACCGGAAAGGGATCGTGGCCCGGGTCTCGGGATTCATTCACGATTTTGGCGGGAACATCCTGCACTCCGATCACCATACCGATGAAGAAACGAATGATTTCTTGATGCGTATGGAGTTTTCTACCGAGGGGCTGCAGATGCCCCCCGAGGACATCCCCGCAGCCTTTGCGCCCATCGCAAGAGTGTTCGGGATGCGGTATGAAGTGCGCCCGAACAGCCGACGCACGCAAGTCGGAATGCTGGTGTCGAAGCAGGATCATTGTCTGGCCGATTTGCTGCAGCGGCACCGTCGGGATGAACTGCACATCGACATCCCCATCATTATTTCCAACCATGAGACCTGCGCCGGATGGGCGGAACTGTTTAAGATTCCCTTTATGGTCTGCCCCGTCACGAAGGAAACGAAGCCGCAACAGGAGCAGCAGGTCCTGTCCTTATTGAAAGGGCAGGGCGTGGAACTGGTCGTGATGGCCCGCTACATGCAGATTTTGAGCGCCGACTTTCTCGCGAGGGTCGGCTGCCCGGTCATCAATATTCATCATTCGTTTCTTCCGGCGTTCATCGGGGCCAATCCCTATCGACAGGCCTATGACCGCGGCGTAAAAATTATCGGTGCGACCGCACACTATGCGACCGAGGATTTGGACGAAGGCCCCATCATTGAACAGGATGTGATCCGTGTGGGTCATCGGGACACCGTGGACGATCTGGTGAGGAAGGGGCGCGACTTGGAGGAAATGGTGCTCGCCCGCGCTGTCCGCCTGCACGTGGAGCGCCGGGTGCTGATCTACGGACGGAAAACCGTCGTCTTTGACTGAGCGGCGACTTCGCCGCCAGCGGCGGGGCCATGAACGCCCCGCCGCTGTGTGGATATGCGACCGGCCTCTTACACCTTCGCCGATAAGAACAGAGAATTCCCTCGCCGGTTGATCAGAATCAACACGCTGTCCCCTTTTTTAACGCCGGAGGACATTTTTTCGAAGTCCTTCACCGACTTCACCGGCTGCCGGTTGATTTCTTTGATCACGTCCCCTGGCATCAGACCGGCCTTCTGAGCCCCGCTCTCCGGGTCCACCTTGGTGACGACTACGCCTTGCGCCTTGCCTTTGAGGCCCAATTCCTTGGCCGTTTCCTGATCCAGGTCTTGGACGGCCACACCGGCAAAGGCGTAATCGGCCTCGCCGGTTTCCACCTTCGCGATCTTGGTCGTATCCGGTTGTTCATTGACCGTGACGGTGACTTCCCGTTCACGCCCGTCCCGTATGACGGTCACCGGCACCTTGCTTCCGACCGGCGTCCTGGTCACGAGGCGTTGTAGGGCGACGGCGTCTTCCACCGGTTGGCCTTGATACTTCGTGATGACATCCCCTTGCTTGATCCCGGCGTGATCGGCAGGGCTCTCTTCTTTCACATCGCTGACGAGAGCGCCCTTGGAATCCTTGATGCCGAAGGACTTGGCCAAATCATGCGTCAAGTCCTGGATGCCCACTCCGAGATAGCCTCGAACCACCTTGCCGGTTTTGATCAGGCTCTCGTAGATGGGTTTGCCCATGGTCGTCGAGACCGCGAATCCCACGCCTTGATAGCCGCCGCTCTGAGAGAAGATCGCCGTATTGATTCCGACCAGCTCGCCTTTCGTGTTGACCAGGGCGCCGCCGGAATTCCCCGGATTGATGGCCGCGTCGGTCTGGATGAAGTCTTCATATTGAGTGATGCCCATGTGTCCGCGTCCCACCGCACTGACAATCCCCAGCGTGACGGTGGAATTCAAGCCGAACGGGTTGCCGACCGCCAACACGTATTCCCCGACTTGCAGCTTTGAGGCATCGCCCCAGGCCACCGTGGGGAGGTTGTCCGCTTCAACCTTGACCACCGCCAAGTCGGTCTTGGGATCGGTACCGACGATCTTGCCTTTGAACTCCCGCTTGTCCGGCAACGTCACCGTCACCTCTCGCGCATTCTCGATGACATGATTGTTAGTCAAAATATAGCCGTCCGAGGAGATGATCACACCGGAGCCTTGCCCGCCCATTCGAGGGCTTGGCGGCTCCATCGGACCCTGCTGACCACGACCGCGCGGGCCGAAGGGTTTCCCGAAAAACTCTTCCATCCGTTCCCGGAGTTCGTCCGGAACCGTACGCCCATCGGACACCTTGGCAGACATAACGGTCGTAATGTTCACGACCGCCGGTGTGACCATTTTGGCCACTTCCGTAAACCCGTTCGCGGGCGAGGCGGGGAGGGAAACCGCGGTCGATGGGGTCCCAGCGCCATTGCCCGACGCATCCGACATGGTGAGCGATTGCCCACCCCAGACCAGCACACCGCCGAGGATACCAATGCCGATCGCAGAGCCAATGCTACGATGCACGAATGGGGTCATACAGACTCCTCCTTACTTACTGGTTGTGAGAGTGGCTACCGACTGAGACGAAATTCATCATCAATGTTCAGAAAAGCCTGATGCGGCACTCTGGAGGCTAACAGGCGGCGATGAGAGAAGGATTAAAAGGGCATTAAAACTTGTTAAGCTGTCGACCGGCAAGCGGAAGGATCACCGTAAAGGTCGCACCCTGCCCGGGTTCGCTCTTCACTTCCACCCGGCCCTTGTGGGATTCGGCGATCCAGGCGCAAATCGCCAGACCAAGGCCCGTCCCCTTCTTGGTGTGGGCCCGTGCTTCATCGGTGCGGAAAAACCGGTTGAAGATCCGGTGTTGGTCCTGCGGCGAAATCCCGATCCCTTGATCCGTCACGGACAGGCGGGCCTGCGGCGGATCAGTCACGAGGGCGATCTCAACCTTGCCGCCCGTATGAGAATACTTCACCGCATTCTCCACGAGATTCAGCAGGAGTTCCCGCAGGCGGAGTTCGTCGCCCTGCACGACGGCCGGCATGATGGTGCCCAGCACGACTTCGACGTTCCGGTCCTGGCCGAGCAGGGTCGCCTGCCGATGAATGTCCTCGACCAGGGACTCGAGGGCAATCGGCAAGGACTCCATTTTCACTTCTCCCATGTCGGCACGGGAAAGAAAGAGCAACTCATCGACGATGTGCGTCATGCGATCGATTTCTTCGAGGTTACTTTCCAGCACGGACTGATAATCCTCCACCGGCCGCGGCCGACGGAGCACCAATTCCGTTTCCCCTTTCATGACGGTGAGCGGCGTGCGCAGTTCGTGCGACGCGTCGCTCGTGAATTGGCGGATCTGCCGGAAGGATGCGTCCAGCCGCCCGATCATGTCATTGAAGGTCGCGGCCAGCCGCCCGATCTCGTCCGGCGCGCGTGACATAGTCAGGCGTTGGCTGAGGTCGCCCCCGGCGATCCGCTGGGCGGCCAGTGTGATCGCATCGACCGGCCGCAAGGCGCGCCCCGCTAAAAACCAGCCTCCCGCGAGCGACACGGCCAGGGCAATCGGCACGGCGATCGTCAACAAGACGAGGAAGCGGCGCAAGGTGTCCTCGATCGATTCCATTGAAGTGCCGACCTGCACGATGTAGAGCAGATTGCCCCGATAGATAATCGGCACCGAAATGAGCCGCAGGGGAGGCTCATTGGGATACTTGGCCGATTCGAAGATGGTCTGGCCTTTCACCGTGGTCTCCAGGGCGGCCCGGCTGAGCGGCACTTCATGTTGCTTGATATTAGGCGACCGAATCGTAATCGTGCCGGAAGGGCTGAAGATCTGGAAAAACTTGTCGATGCGGGCCAGCTCCGGAAATTGCGATAGCAGGGCTTCCTCGTCGATGAGCGGCAGAAACCCCCGGTCCTCCAAGGAGCGCACCGCCGTGGTGGCGGTTTCCTCCAGCGATTGATCGACGGAGTTGCGGAGGTTGCGCGCCGTAATCGCGTAGAGGACGATGGAAAAGATGACCAAGACAATGGCCAGGGCGCTTCCGTACCACAACGTCAACCGGAGACGTAACGGCATTAGGTGACTCCTGGAGGCAGGAAGGCCCGGGATGAGAGCCGGCGTTCGAGGCGGCCGAGGGTCCGCAGGCTGCCGCGCATGCCGCTACTCCGCTTTCAGCATGTAGCCGCTGCCTCTGATGGTATGAATGAGTTTGCGGGGGCGGCCGCGGTCTATTTTGTTGCGCAGATAGTTCACATACACGTCGATGACGTTGGTAAACGTATCGAAGTCATGGTTCCATACATGCTCCGCAATCATCGGCCGGGTGAGCACCCGGCCCGTGTGGCGCATCAGATACTCGAGCAAGGCATATTCCTTGAGCGTGAGATCGATCCGCTGCCCGCCCCGGGTCACCTCGCGGGTCGCCGGATTGAGGACCAGATCGTCGATCTGGAGGATGCCGGGCCCTTCGGTCGCCCCACGGCGGAGCAAGGCCCGAACCCGCGCCAACAATTCATCAATCGCAAATGGTTTCGTCAGATAATCATCGGCGCCCGCATCCAGCCCTTTGACCCGCTGATCGATCTGCGATTGGGCCGACAGGATGAGGATCGGCGTCTGAACGCGTTCCCGCCGGACGTGCTTCAAGATATCAAGTCCCGGCATGGAAGGCAGCATCAGGTCGACCACCAACAGGTCGTAATTCGTCCCGAGCGCCATTTCAAGGCCTTTGGCCCCGTCTTCGCAGAGGTCCACCGCATAGCTTTCCTCCTCAAGCGCCCGCTTGATGAAGCAGCCTACCTTGGTTTCATCCTCGATCACCAGCACACGCATAGGAGTCTCCAGGTTGTTGATTATACCAAACTTGGCATGCGCCATCTCGCCCGTGATACCGGGCAGGTGGCGGAGAACCCTGTACGTGATGACGCGCACGAGCGTAGCAGATTGCACCGGCTTCATGATGCCAGGGTCAAGACGGGGCACGCCGAACGAAGAGCAGGAATGGAACGGGCACCCGCCATGTCGGGTCACAACATTCTTGGAAAAGGGTGGATGACATGATAGTCTTCCGCCACTTGACCGCCTTCACAGACCACCCATGCAGAGGATAGAGTAATCCCATGGAGATGCCGAAGTTTCTGGAACCCACGGATGGTTTTGTCCACCGGCACGTCGGACCCAGCGAAGCCGATCTCAAGGAGATGTTGGCGGCGCTGGGCATGCCCTCCTTGTCTGCGCTGACCGATGCCACGGTCCCGGGCGACATCCGGCTCCCCACACCGCTCGACTTGCCTCAAAACCGCGGCGAGCAGGCCGTGCTTGAGGAACTCCGGGAGATCGCATCCCGGAATCATGTCACTCGCTCGCTCATCGGGATGGGATACTACGACTGTGTGACGCCGGGCGTGATCCAACGGAACATACTGGAAAATCCCGGCTGGTATACCCAGTACACGCCGTACCAGGCCGAGATCGCACAAGGCCGCCTGGAGGCGCTGGTCAACTTTCAAACCATGGTCGCCGACTTGACCGGCTTACCCTTGGCCAATGCCTCGCTCCTAGACGAAGCGACGGCGGCGGCAGAGGCGATGGCGATGTGTCATGCAATCACCCGGGCCAGCGGCCAGGAACGGACCCGGTTTTTTGTGTCGAGCGATTGCCACCCTCAGAACATCGCCGTGCTGAAGACCAGGGCCGAACCGCTCGGCATGACCGTTCGCACCGGCACGGCCTCCTCCATTCCCCTGTCCGATTCGGGGCTTTGCGGAATCCTTCTGCAATACCCGGCCACGGACGGCTATGTCGGCGACTATAGCGCCTTGGTCGCGCAGGCGCATGAAGCGGGGATCCTGGTCGTGGTGGCCACGGATCTGCTCGCCCTGACACTGCTCCGGTCTCCAGGCGAATTCGGAGCCGACATTGCTGTCGGTTCGAGCCAGCGATTCGGCGTGCCGGTGGGATTCGGCGGTCCGCATGCCGCGTTTCTCGCGACGAAGGACGAGTACAAGCGGCAGATGCCGGGCCGGATCGTCGGGGTCTCCAAGGATGTCACCGGGAAGCCCGCCTACCGCCTGGCCCTGCAAACGCGCGAGCAACACATCCGGCGCGAACGAGCGACGAGCAATATCTGCACCGCGCAGGTGTTATTGGCCGTGATGGCCGGCATGTACGCGGTCTACCATGGGCCCGAGGGACTGCGCCGGATCGCCGAACGGGTGCATGGATTGGCGCTGGTCCTGGCCGAAGGATTGCGGAGGCTGGGGTTTGAAGTCACGCCGCAGACCTTCTTCGATACCATACGCGTGCCCCTCATACGCGGACAAGCGGAGCCCATTCATCTGCGCGCGCGCGACCACGGCTTCAATGTCCGCCGCCATGAGGACGGCTCCATCGGAGTGTCCCTGGACGAACTGAGTTCGCCCGACGAAGTCCGCCGGGTGTTGGAGATCTTCGTGGGGCACGATCAATTGCCCTTCACGATTTGGGAGCTGGCCGACACCATCGATCTGCACTATCCAAAGTCCCTGGCGCGGACGAGCCTGTATCTGACACACGACGTCTTCAACCGGTATCATTCCGAACATGAGATGCTGCGCTATCTCCATCGCCTGCAATCGAAGGACTTGTCCCTCGTCCACTCGATGATTCCGCTGGGCTCCTGCACCATGAAACTCAACGCGACCTCCGAAATGCTGCCCGTCACGTGGCCGGGGTTCGCCAAGATACATCCGTTTGCGCCGCAGGAACAGACCGCCGGATATCGGGAACTGTTTGGACAACTGGAGGCCTGGCTCGCCGAGATCACCGGCTTTTTCGCCGTCTCGCTCCAGCCGAATGCCGGCTCCCAAGGTGAGTACGCCGGACTCATGGTCATCCGGGCCTATCACCGCGCGAAGGGGGAAGGTCACCGGAACGTCTGTTTGATTCCGGTTTCGGCGCATGGCACGAACCCGGCCAGCGCGGCGATGGCCGGCATGACCGTCGTCGCCGTGGCCTGCGATCGCGATGGCAACGTCGATCTGACTGATCTGGAGGCGAAGGCGGCCCAACACCGCGACCGGCTGGCCGCCCTCATGATTACGTATCCCTCCACCCACGGCGTGTTCGAACCCGGCGTCCGGCGCATCTGCCAGATCGTCCATACGCATGGCGGGCAAGTCTATATGGACGGGGCCAACATGAATGCGCAGGTGGGACTCTGCCGTCCGGGCGACATCGGCGCGGATGTCTGCCATTTGAATCTGCATAAGACATTTTGTATCCCCCATGGAGGCGGGGGGCCTGGAATGGGTCCCATCGGCGTGGCCTGCCATCTGGCACCGTTCCTCCCCGGCCATCCCGTGACGCACCTGGGCGGGCCTGATGCGATCGGACCCGTGTCCGCCGCCCCCTTCGGAAGCGCCAGCATCCTTCCGATCTCCTGGGTGTATATCGCGCTGATGGGCCGTGATGGATTGACCAAGGCCACTCAGGTCGCCATCCTCAACGCCAACTACATGGCCAAACGTCTCGAAAAACATTACTCGATCCTGTACCGGGGGAGCACCGGATTGGTCGCCCATGAATTTATTCTGGACCTGCGGCCGTTCAAAGACAGCGCGGGCGTGGAAGCCATGGATGTGGCGAAGCGACTCATGGACTATGGATTTCATGCGCCGACCGTCTCATTCCCTGTGGCCGGGACGCTGATGATCGAGCCGACGGAGAGCGAAGCCAAAAGCGAACTCGATCGGTTCTGCGACGCGCTCATCCTCATCCGTGCTGAGATCCAAGAGATCGCCGATGGGCGCCAGCCGAAAAAGGATAATGTGCTGAAGAATGCACCGCACACCGCGCCCATCGTGACCGCGAATGACTGGAACCGTCCCTACAGCCGGGAACAGGCGGCCTTTCCGGCGCCCTGGGTCCGGACGCACAAGTTCTGGCCGAGCGTCAGCCGTATCGACGAAGCCTATGGCGATCGCCATTTGATCTGTAGTTGTCCGCCGATGGACAGCTATTAGAACACCGCACCGCCCGCTCGCCATCCGGTTCTAGCCTCTACGCGATCGCCGTGGGCGATACGCTGACCTAGCCCCCATGCGTCCAGGGGCACAACTGCTTGATGGCAGGAGACCGTTTGGCCGACGGAGACCCGCGCGCGCGCCACCCTTTGCCGCTGTTTTCGTCCGGGCAGTAGAGTGAAAATCGTGCTCTGCTTCTGACCAGGAGGGTATGATGCCAGGCGTTGATCGTCGAAGCTTTCTCGTGACGGCTGGACTGGCCTTGGGGGCGACCGTCCTATCCCGGGGCCTCATCCCCGCTTTCGGAGCGCCGGCTGAGCCACCGGAAGACCAGGATCCCTGGCGGACCCTGCGCGCTCAGTTTCCTCTCTCACCTGATCTGATCCATCTGGCCGGCTTTTTCCTCGCCTCCCATCCCAAACCCGTCCGCGAGGCCATTGAGCGACACCGGGCCGGCCTCGACGCGGATCCTCTCGGGTATTGGCTGGAACACGAGCAGAAACAGGAAGCGATGATCTTGCAGGCGGCGGCTGAGTATCTGGACGCCCAGCCGACGGATATTGCCTTGACGGACAGCACGACGATGGGCTTGGGTTTACTTTACGGAGGACTCCGCCTGGAAGCCGGACAGGACATTCTGACGACGACCCACGACCATTACTCGACGGACATCTCGTTGCGGCTCCTGGCCGAGCGCACGGGCGCTCAAGTGCGGCAGGTGACCCTCTACGACCAGGCGCAGGCCGCCTCCCGGGACCAGCTCACCGAACGGCTGGTCAAAGAAATCCGGCCGGGGACCCGGATCGTGGCCGTCACGTGGGTCCATTCGAGTACAGGGGTGAAGCTGCCGATCCAAGACATGGCGCGGGCCATTGCGAGAGTGAACCAGGCCCGCGATGAGCGGGACCGCGTGATGTTGTGCGTGGACGGCGTCCATGCCCTGGGAGTGGAGGATTTTACTGTGCGTGACCTGGGCTGTGATTTTCTCATTGCCGGCACGCACAAATGGATGTTTGGGCCCAGAGGCACCGGTCTGATTTGGGGACACCCACGCGCCTGGCCGATCGCGCATGCGACTATTCCGACCTTTCAGACAGAGGCTTACGATATCTGGATGAAACTCACGCCTCCCAAACGGCTTCCTCAGTCTATCCACATGACCCCCGGCGGGTTTCATTCGTTCGACCATCGGTGGGCCTTGGATGAAGCCTTTCGGTTCCATCAGACCATCGGCAAAGCACGGGTCACCCGGCGTATCCATGAGCTCAATCAGCAGCTCAAGCAGGGCTTGGCCAAAATGCCGCACGTGACGCTGCATACGCCCATGTCTCAGGAGCTCTCGGCCGGAATTGTCTGTTTTGAAGTCACAGGTCTCGCCCCCCGGCAGGTGGCGGAACGGCTTCGACAGTATGGCGTCGTCGGAAGCGTGACTCCATATGCAACCCAGTATGCGCGCTTGGCACCAGGACTACTCAATTCGACCGAAGAAATCGACCAGACGCTCGCCATCGTTCGAGCGCTGCGTTCGTAGGAGCCAAGGCCACAGGTTAGGAGTCGGCCTGCGCGATCCCGACCCCCTCCCTTTGGGGCATTGTCAGGAAACCATGAATCGGTGATAAGTAGCGATCGCAACGCCCTTGGAACGACCATGATGCCGCAGATTTTGAATTTCAGCCAACATGCCAATGACGATGAAGTCCAGTACCTGACCACCCTTCTCCTCTATCATCTCGTGGAGCGCTGCGGCGGCCAACTGCAGTTCAGCGCCCAGGACGTCTACCATATCCGGGAAAGTCTCTCGAGCAAGATGGTCCAAATCCAGCTCGGAGACGACGTGAAGCTCCGCATCATCGACCGCGTGCCTGAACTGCAGTAACCGACTGCAATGCACTTCCCACTTGGGTCCGCTACAGCGCGGTTTCGCACCGATTGAACAGAGGCTTGCCGTCAGCATGTGGTTCTGAGAGACCCGTACCTATACCGCAAGTCAAACGCCCACCTATGTTGTATAGTGGTGAGTCTAGAGCCAGCAGAACGAAGGCCATGCTTCACATCTCTACCCACGTCATCATTCCGGATTCTGAGATCGACATCCACGCCGTACGGGCGCAAGGGGCGGGCGGGCAAAACGTCAACAAAGTCGCGACCGCGGTGCATCTGCAATTCGATATCGGAGCCTCGTCCTTGCCCCCGTTTTACAAACAAGCGCTCCTGACGCTCCGCGATCATCGCATCTCACGAGAAGGGGTGATTACGATCAAGGCTCAGCAGCACCGGACGCAGGAGCGGAATCGCGAGGAGGCGCTCGAGCGGCTGCGCTTGTTGATTCAAAGCGTGGCGATCCCGCGGAAGACGCGCCGGCCTACGAAGCCGACGAAGGGTTCAAAGCAGCGGCGATTGGAGAGCAAAACGAAGCGCGGGCGGCTGAAGGCGCTCAGAAGCAAGCCGGGCGAGTAGCGGGCGGAGGTCGTCCCTCCCTTCAAGGCGGATCGGCTATGCCCTCAGCGATCAGCGGGCAGAGATGTCTGTCAGTCTACGGAGGCCAGTGAGCCCAAAATGTGATAGCCGCCGTCGACGTAAATCACTTCTCCGGTAATGCCCCTCCCCAGGGGACTGACGAGAAAGAGGGCCGTGTCGCCGACCTCGCCCTGCTCGGTGGCGCGACGGAGCGGCGCAAATTCTTTGTGATGATCCACCATTTTACTGATGCCGGAGACGCCGCGGGCCGCCAGGGTCTTGATGGGACCGGCGGAGATGGCGTTGACGCGGATATTCTGGGGACCCAGATCGTGGGCCAGATAGCGCACGCAGGCTTCGAGGGCGGCTTTGGCCACACCCATGACGTTGTAATGCTGCACGACGCGTTCGGCACCCAGGTAGGTGAGCGTCACCACCGATCCCCCGTCCGTCATTAACGGCAGGGCGGCTTTGGTCAGGGCCACGAGGGAATAGGCGCTGACATCCAGGGCGGTGGCGAAGCCCTGGCGGGTGGTGTTGACGAATTGTCCGGTGAGCTCTTCGCGCGGGGCGAACGCCACCGAATGAACGAGGAAATCAAGCCGCCCGAATTCTTTCTGGACGTGTTCCATCAGTGTGCCAATGGCCCCGTCATTGCCCACATCGCAAGGAAAGGCCTTGGCGCCCGGCATCGTGGCGACGAGCTCCTCCACATTCTCTCGCAACCGTTCGTTCTGATAGTTGAACAGCAGTTGGGCGCCCTGATTCGAAACCGATTGGGCAATGGCCCAGGCGATGCTGTGCTTGTTGGCCACGCCGATAATGAGGCCCTTCTTGCCTTGGAGTAACATGGGTTTTTCTGCTCCTCGTCGATGATAATCAACGCCCCGGAACCGCTGCGAGTGCTCGACCGCCATGGCAGCATGGAGGATCCGCCGTCGGGGCCGAAGATAGCATGAATGCGGAGGCTGGTTCCAGAAGCGATGGATGGAGGAAGAGTCTAGTTGGCTTTGTTCCCGACAGATCGCAATTGGGCCACGACTCGGGTGGCTTCAGGGATGAAGTCGGCTCGCTGTTGCACGTGGGCGAGCTCGAGGGCTTCGGACGCGAGGATCACGGCGTCATGATGACGGCCCCGGCTGCAAAAACTCTTTGCCAGACTGAGGCGAGCATTGACGGCTTCAGGCTCTCGCTCAATGACATGCTGCAGGAGTTTTTCTCCCTTTTCCGGATCTCCTCCCAGCATGAACGGCAGCCGCACTAACAAGGTGCCTTTGGCCGACAGGGCATCGAGGTGCTGGGGCTCCAGTTCCAACGTGCGGTCCAGTTCTTTCATCATCCGCCGGAAACCGATTACCGAACTCAGGCTCATCTCTCCGTCGATGCGAAGGATCTCGCCCAAGTTACAGAAGACGGCGAAGTGCGCTTCGGCGGACCGGTCGTCTTGGGCCACTGCCTGTTCGCCGAGCGCCTGTCCCTTTTCAAAGTGGGTCAATCGAATGCCACGCTCTTGTGCCACCCGACCAAGATGGCATTCCCGCATGGCATCGGCTATCAGGGCGTGAGAGGTGGGTTCCGCATCCGCAAGCGTCGCCCACATCGATGCGAAAAGGAACAGGGCCAGGGCCAAACGATTCATGCTCACTACCTTTCTTAGCAAGATGTCTTAGGCGACAGACGGCACCGCAAGGACAGTGCCACTGAATAGTGTGGCGAATCACTAGGAAATTCGCCTGTTTCATCATCTCTATGAGGATGGTCCAAGCCAGTGTGTGGTGCAGATGTCACAGCTTGCTGGGAAATTACCACATGCCGCTCAGTCGAGACGGCTTCTGTGTCACCTCCGGTACCGACAGGTATCAACGCGGATGTGATCTGGAAGGGCATGCGGGAGCGGCCGCGAGCCGGAGAGATCGGAACGCGTTCAGCATGCGGGCATAGGAATAATGCGCGTTACGGCCGCTAGGATTCGGCAGCAGAAACACCCGGGCTCCTCCTACGTTTACGGTGGTTAACCCGGGAGCCCGAGACTCCTGCTCCGAGAAGACCAAGCGAAAGATCGTGATACCGAGCAAGGCCACCAGGCGCGGCTGGTACAGCCTGACCTTACGCTCGAGCCCCGCCATCCCCCGGCGATACTCTTCCGGAGTGAGGACGTCAATCCCGGCGCTCGCACGGCTGATGATGTTCGTCATGCCGAGGTGCCACTCCGGAAGACGCCAATCGTCCTGGTAGGTCAGCGGTTCGGTCACCAACCGGGCGTCATAGAGCAGTTTCCAGAAGCGGTTTGAATAGCCGGCGAAATGATGGCCCAATTGCGCGGACCGGGCACCCGGGTTGATGCCGACGAACATAATCTGCACGCCTGGCTGAATGTGGTCCTTGAGCGTTGGTGACACCGGTTTCAGGTGGTCCATCGGTTTGAGGCAGTTTAGTGGAGCCTCCGCCATTTCGCCACAGGACTATTGGAAGGCTACGCCCCAACTCTCAACCGATGCTCCATCCAAGCTGTTGAAATCCCAACGAGTCATCACGACCACTGATTCGGCACCAAGCTTGCTGAATGTAACGGCAACGCCGAATGAACGGCGCGAATCTAAACTCTGAGGAGGTGACTCATTATGAAGCGCATGTTGATGGCTATCATGGCAGTCGCAGTGGCAGTGTCGTTCAGCGCTCCTTCTTTCGCCGGTGAAGAGAAGAAGGACAAGAAGGATGAGAAGAAGGGCGGCCACGTCCTCGTGTACGGTGACGAGAAGAAGGACAAGAAGGACGAGAAGAAGGGCGGCCACGCGGACACGTTCGGCGACAAGAAGGATGAAAAGAAGAAGGACGAGAAGGGTAAGTAACCCCCGTCCGTCAAGGCGAGCTGGCTTAAGAGGTTCCCTGCATCACGCGGGGAACCTCTTGGCCGATCCCTTTACCGGACCTGCTGCGCAATATACACGGCCTGTAATCCGACGATGGTTTTCGCATCGCGAATCGTGCCATCGGCGATTTTTGTAATGGCCTCCTCCAGCGACATCTCCACAACGTCGAGCACTTCATCCCGATCGAGCTGTTGGCGTCCCTGCGTCAGTCCCGTGGCCTTGTAGACATGGATGACTTCGTCCGCGAATCCCGGCGCCGTAAATATACTGGACAGCAAGGTGAACGACCGCGCGCGATACCCGATCTCTTCTTCTAATTCGCGGGCTGCACAATCCAGCGGGTCCTCGCCGGGATGAAGCTTGCCGGCGGGGATCTCATAAATATATCCTCCCGCCGCATGACGGAATTGATGGATCAGCACCACGCGCCCATTGTCTCGTAGGGGGACGACCGCGGCAGCACCCGGATGACGGATGGTTTCAAGATCAATCTCCATCCCATTGGGAAGCCTGACCCGCTCCACGTTGAGTGTGACGACCTTCCCTGTATAGATATTCTTCGTCATCATCTCGTCCCGGCATGGCTGAGACGACGGGCATGAGCCCGTGCAGCCCGATTCCATGAGCGTCCGGCCTCCGCCGCTAGCTTTTAGGCCTTGTGTAAAACGGCGTCTTCACCACTTGCGCCGGCACGGCCTTCCCCCGGATATCGATGACGAGGGGGGTGCCAGGATCCGTGTAGCGGATGGGGAGATAGCCCAGTCCGATGCCTTTCTGCAGGAGGGGGGACAGATTGCCACTAGTAATCTCTCCAATCGGCTCTGACGCGGTTGATGAACGGATCTGAAATCCATGGCGTGGGACGGCCTTTTCCAGCAGTTCAAAGCCGACCAAACGGCGGGCGACTCCTCGCTCTTTCAGAATTTGTAACGGGGGGCGACCGATAAACTCCTTTTTGGAGAAGTGGACGGTCCACTCGACCCCTGCTTCTAACGGCGTGGTGTCTTCCCCGATGTCATTCCCATACAGCAAGTACCCCATCTCCAGGCGCAACAAATCCCGGGCCCCCAATCCAGCAGGCTTCAGCCCGCTGGCGGCGCCCTGTTTCATGAGCCGTTCCCATAGCTCCCCGATGCGATCGGCGGCAACATAGAATTCGTACCCATACTCTCCCGTATAACCGGTCCGCGCGATGAGCGCAGGGATCGAGCCTACCGTGGCTTCACGGATATGATGCAGTTTCAGGCCGGCCACGTCAGGAGAGGACAGCGCCGCCAGAATATCCCTGGATCGAGGGCCTTGGAGTGCGATCTGCGCCAACCCGGCGGACTGGTCTTCGAGGACCGCCGCATGCTCGAGGCGATGACCGAGCAGCCAGGTCACGACTTTCTCGCGGTTGGATGCATTGACGCAGAGCAGATAGGCGTCCGCCTTGAGCCGATAGACGAAAATGTCGTCTTTAATGCCACCCTGCTCATTACAGACCATGGAATACTGTGCCTGGCCCACGGCGAGTTGTTCCACATCGTTGGTGGTGGTCTGTTGAAGGAAGGCGACGGCGCCCGGTCCCGACACGAGCAGGCGGCCCATGTGGCTGACATCGAACAGGCCGGCTTGGCTGCGGACGGTGTGGTACTCGTCGAGCACGCCGGTATACTGAATCGGCATCTCCCATCCGGCAAAATCCACGAGCTTGCCGCCGGCAGACCGATGTTGGCTGATCAGTGGCGTCTGTCGCATGGGCTGCGGGTTACTGGACGCCGAGCAGTTCCACGTCAAAAATCAACGTAGCGTTGGGAGGAATCACGCCTCCCGCACCGCGGGCTCCGTAGCCCAAGGCGGAAGGGATGGTGAGCTTTCGTTTGCCGCCCACCTTCATACCCTGCACTCCCTCATCCCATCCTTTGATGACACGGCCGGATCCTAGGGGAAAGGAAAAGGGCTGCCCGCGATCCACCGAACTGTCGAACTTCTGCCCGTTCGTCAACCAGCCTGTGTAATGGACGGTCGTGGTCTTTCCCGCGACGGCCAAAGCCCCCGTCCCGATGACTTGATCGACGTACGCCAGCCCTGACGATGTGGTGATTTCCTGTGCGGTTGAGTCCTGTTCACTCGCAGCCATGCGGCCTCCTTCTCCGGTTGCAACGGTCACAACCAGCGTCATAATCATGATGAACGTAGCGCGCGCCATTATCGCTGGTTCGCCGAATCAGCGTCTGACGGTGTGTTCCTTTGTCGGTCTGACGAACGTTCCGCAAAGATGGCGATACTGGATGTATACCCATGCACAAAGTTCTTCCGCCCAATGGGGCCGATCTCACCTTGGGCGAAAAACCCGGCCAGCGGAATGGGTCCTAAGCGTGCATTCGCCGCCTCGCAATCGTGGTTCGCTTGTCCGAACAAGCCCAGCCCGCGCCCGCAACAACTGAACATCAGCGCGCCCAGCGGCGGCTTTTGATGAGTGGCGCGGTCGGCGGCCAGGAGCAAATGGAGATCGTCGCTGGCGGATTGCGCGTCCCGCAATTGAAATTGGACCGTTTGCCCCTCCTGGACGACATCGCCCACCGCCACCGCGCCCGTCGTTTGGTCCGCGCCTACGAGGTTCCGGACAAGAAAATCCCCGCGCTCGAACCGGTCCCGGTGTTCATCAACCACAATCCCGAGGTGCAGCGCCCGGTGCGCCCGACGCCGATCTTCGCCGCCCAACGATTCAAAGACGGCCTGAAGGCGCTCCAAGGCCGGTACGCCGCCCAACTCATGGATGAGATTGTGTTCGGCCTTGGTGACGACATACCGGTCGCCGATGGGCCGGCAGCCTTGCGAGATGACCGGGCGAATGTCGAGCGGCCCGGACAGTCGCACGCCGACCAACCCATTCTCAAAGACTTCGTCCTGCAGAACGAAACGGTTTTCACCCGCATCGTGGCCGCCGCCCGCCAGTCCGCCGATGGCTGCCGTACCGGGATACCGGTCTTCCAGCAGAGCCAGCACTTCCTGCATCGGCGTGGTAAACGGGTCCGCCAAGAGGAGAAATGTGGAGCCAGGGACCTCTGTCTCGGGCCAGCCTGCGAGGTTGAATTGATCCTGTGTCGGGGAAAAGGTGAGCCGCACGGGCTCAAGAGCGACGTCCGGGAGGCTCGCGGTCCACAGCGTGACGGCCGGCGCCGTTTCCAGTTCCTCGTGCCCGGCGATCACGCCTTCTCCGCTGCATCCGATCATGAGTCGGGGATGCAGATGGTGCGTAATGGTCTTGGCCAGGAAGTCTGCGCGCCCGAGATGATGGGAGGAAAAGAACAGGCAGGCCAGATCAACCGGCGAGGACTTGAGTTGCGACTGGATGTCATCCACCAAGTCCCGCGCCGCTGCCTCGCTGTCGGCATTGCGTGAGAGCGAGACGGCAAACTGAAACGTGGTCGCTTGTGGAGAGGACGTCGAGAAAAGACTGGGCATGGTTGAATATCGGAGAACGTCCCGTATTAGATGCCTGGATCCATTCGTTCGGACCGGGTCTGGGCCAATTTCTTATAGTAGCGCCACATGTAGGAATAATAATCGTCCAGTTGAGCCAGCAGGTAATGGAGCTCTGTCGGATCTTCGGTTTCGATCGCTCGAACCATCCGGGCTTTGAGGAAATCGGCAAATGCGCCGGTTTTTTCGACGGCGGTCAATAAGCGCAAGCCGCCCCCGATTTGATACTCATTCATGATGGGATGACCCTGGAATTTTGAAACCAGTCGAAGAATAACGAGGCCTGAGAGCAAAATGCAAGTCGGCGGCGGGCTCTTCCGGACACGTGCGGTGATACGACCAGCCTGGAAAAGAGTCCGCGCCCGCCAGCTTCGACTCCTGCAAAGGATTCGTCCTCAAGGGTGCGGTTCGGACATCAAGGCCTTCAACCGGCCGAGATCAATGGCTTCCGCCCGATGGCCGTCGCGCCCCACGACGGTGGTCGCCATGGTCAAGGCATTCAACACGGCTTCTTCGCTGGCTTCCGCCGTCGCGGTGATAAGAGGATTCAGATGCGTGTCGGCCAGATGGGCCAGGTTGTACGTCGGATCTAGCGGATAATGCGGAATCACGTTTCCGGTAGAGAACGCCAGGATGAAGTCCCCGCTGCCATGTCTCGCCGAAGAGCCGGTTCGTGCCAGGCCGAGGGCAGCGCGTTTGGCCAGTCGCGTGAGCTGGCGGCCATCCAACGGCGCATTGGTCGCCACCAGGATAATGATTGAACCTTCACTCAGCCCCGGCCGAACCGCGTCGGCCATCGGCGCCCCTTCGTCATAGCGTTTACCTACAGGGACGCCGGCGACCACCAGCTCAGGACGGCGCCCATGGTTCGCGTTCACCAACACGCCCACCATATATCCGCCTTCCTTCTCCGGGAGGTGCCGGGAGGCTGTGCCGATCCCGCCCTTAAACCCGTAGGAAACCATACCGGTCCCGGCTCCGACCGTGCCCTCCGCGACCGGCCCGCCTGAGGCTCCGTCCAGGGCCTGGGCAACGTCTTGTTCGGAGACATGGCGGCCCTGAATATCGTTGAGCCGGCCATCATCGCATTCCGCCACGACCGGTGTGAGGGTGTCGTCGGAGATGCCGATCTGCGGATACCGGGCGATCATCCAGCTCATCACTCCGTTGGCGACGCGTGGGATGTTAAGTGTATTGGTGAGGGCGATCGGGTACTCCAAGAATCCCGACTCAGCCACCCAAGAGAGACCCGTCATTTCGCCCGTACCATTTAACACGAAGGCACCGGCCGGCACTTTCTCACGCCAGACATTGTCCCGCGGGATGACAACGGTGACGCCGGTTCTCACGGGACCTTCACCCGGCTTCAACGGACCCTCTCCGCGTATCAATGTCGTGTGACCGACTTTGACGCCGCTCACATCGGTAATGGCGTTGAGCGGGCCGGGGGGATACTGCCCGATGGTGACGCCAAAATCTCGAATGCGCTGGCGGGTCTCGACCGGTTCGGCCACCGCCGTTGAGAGGCATCCGAGAAGCATCATGAGCGATGGGAACACCACCACAACGAGCGGCAGGCGCTTGCCGGCGCCGCGAGACGCATCGCTACCTTTATAGCTCATACGTATTGCCTCGATGCGGAATCCGAACCTCGACGGTCGGATGTTCGGCTTGAATCGCCGTCCCCAGAGAAAGCGCTTGCTTCTCTTCCCCATGGACGATGAACACCTTATTGGGCAGGGGATGAATCGCGCGCACATAGGAGAGCAGATCGTTCCGGTCAGCATGGGCGGAGAGGCCGTTTAACTTCACGATTTGAGCCCGACGGGGTGTCGGCACGCCGAAGATGGGCACCACGTCCCAACCCTCGACGAGCTTCCGTCCAAGCGTATGTTCGGCTTGGAACCCCACGAAGACGATGATATTGGCCTCATCCTCGATGGCGTGTTTCAAGTGATGTAGCACCCGCCCTCCCTCGCACATGCCCGACGCCGAGATGATGATGCAAGGCCCCTTCATGGCGTTCAACCGCTTGCTGTCCTCCGCCGTCGACACGAAGTGGATGTAGCGCGAGGCGAAGGGATCGCCTTCGGTCGCAAGGACCTTGTACGTCTCTTCATCATAGCATTCCGGATGTTTCCGGAAGACATCGGTGGCCTTGGAGGCTAAGGGTGAATCGATGTAGACCGGAATGGGATCAATGCGCTGTTCGGCCACGAGCGCTTTCATCCGCATGATCAACTCTTGAGTGCGTCCGACGGCGAAGGCCGGCACGATAATCTTGCTCCGATGCGCCCGGGCATGCGCAATCAAATCCTGAACCTTCTGCTTCATCTCCTCGGCGGCTTGTTCATGAAGCCGATCCCCATACGTCGATTCGAGAATCAAGACATCGCAGGGCGGCGGCGGCTCCGGATCGCGGAGAATCGGCATCTTCGAGCGCCCGAGATCGCCGCTAAACAATACGGTTGTGGTATTGCCTCGCGCGGTGTACTTCACCCGGATGGCAGCGGAGCCCAGAATGTGGCCCGCCTCATGAAATGAAACGGTCACCCGCGATCCCAGTTTAATGACGTCGTGATAGCGGGAGCCGACGAACCGGCGGGTAATCGATTCGACATCATCGGAATCGAAAAAAGGCCGGACACATTTTTGTCCCCGACGTCGTTCCTTCTTATTGACGTACGAACAGTCGCTTTCTTGAATGCGCGCCGCATCCTGGAGCATGATGGCCGCGAGATCGGCCGTGGCTCGGGTGAGATACACTTTGCCGGAAAATCCATGTTGCGCCAGCACCGGCAGGGCGCCGGAGTGATCAATATGCGCGTGCGACAGAAGGACCGCCGACAAGGCCTTCGGATCAAAACCGAGATCGCGGTTTTGGCGAGCCGCTTCCTCCCGACGTCCCTGAAAGAGCCCGCAATCCAGGAGCACACAGCTGCTTGATGTTTCGAGAAGGTGCCGGCTTCCGGTGACGGAACGGGCCGCCCCATGGAAGGACAACCTCATGAATGGGGCCCTGTTCGCTGGTGGTCCACGATTAGGTCCCACGCCTCCTTCGCTGTTTCCGCGAATTGGAAAAACCGTAAATCGTCAGAACCGATGAGTCCCTCGTCCACCAACACCTGCCAATTGATGAGACGCTCCCAAAAGGCCCGGCCGATGAGGACGACGGATACCCCTGTGGCTTTGCCCGTCTGTAGGAGCGTCAGCGTCTCAAACAATTCGTCCAAAGTCCCGAACCCGCCTGGAAATGCGACGAGTGCCTTGGCGCGGATGAGAAAATGCATCTTCCGTAGCGCGAAGTAGCGGAACTGAAAACAGAGTTCCGGGGTGATATAGGCGTTCGGCCGTTGTTCGTGCGGCAATGTGATGTTGAGTCCCATGGATTTACCGCGAGCGTCGGCGGCGCCCCGGTTCGCCGCTTCCATGATCCCGGGACCGCCTCCGGTCACGATCACATAGTCGCAACGGCCGTCCATCTGACAAGTGGACGACACCAACCGCCCAAATTCCCTGGCGACATCGTAATACTTCGCGAGCGCCAGTTGGTGGCGCGCCACTGATACCTTTTGCTTTAACAGCGGATCATCCGGTGCCTGGCTCAGCCGCGCTTCTGCCAGCTGGAGCGATTCATGCGCGGTGTGCGGGTCCGAAAGACGGGCGCTGCCGAAGACCACGATGGTGGACTGAATCCCTTGTTCTTTTTGAATGAGTTCAGGCTTGAGGAGTTCGAGCTGAAGGCGCAGGGACCGGAGTTCTTCCCGCTGCAAAAACTGGAGGTCGCGATCCGCGGGGATATACGAGGGAGAGGCTAGAATGGCATCGGGGAAACCGGAATCCTGATCGGAGAAAGCAGGCATGGGACGGCATTATACGCAGATGGTTCTGCTCGGGCAATTCGCCCGAACTGTGCCGGACCGCTTGGGAAGGCACTTATCGGGCACGTTCCCCGAACGGCCATAGCCGGAACTCCGAGGAATTAGCATGCCAGGCAAAGGCATAGTCCAGGACGATCCATTGCGGGTCGCAGGTAACCTGCAAAATATCTGTCCCGGATCCTCCACCTCCCAGGACGAGATCAGGAGAAACAAACGGAACCACGAACCGCAATCCCCAGCCGTAATCTCCCTTGAAGTATTTTCCGTCTGAGAAGCGATAACGGGCCACGACCGAGTCGCCAACCGGCTGCAGTTCGTCGGGCGCGCCAAGCCGGTTAACAACGTCGGTAAAACGGGTCTGCCCATTGATAATGAAGGCCACATCCTCATGGGAGATCGACTGATTGATGGTCAGCCGTTGCCAGGTCAGAGGACCGCGCACACAAGCACCCTGGCCGAGAAGCAGGAGGCACAGAACGAGACCCGATAGAAAGGACAGGGGCATGGATGATTACGAGTTAAACGGCCAGTCAAACGGCCAGAATTGAAATTCAAGGGGTGGCTTCTTCTTGCCCATCAACACCTCTTCGACGATTCCCCTCTGGTCGAAAATGACGAAGATGTCTTCGCTCCTGACGTTCGTTCTTGAGAAGAACAAGATGAATCCTGATTTGACGTCAAACCGGAAATAGTGATGAATCTCGCGGCCGTTGGCTTCGACGATCCGATCAGGCGCCCCGAGCACGCCGACGACTTCCGTCCGCGTGCTGACTCCCTTTGTGATTTCCGTGACGTCTCCCTGCTGAACCTCCTCTCCATAGGTTCCTCGCACAAAACCACAACCTTGCATGAGAGACGCACACAGTACCAAGCCTATCAGTGCTTTCCGGAATGACATCGGCCCTCCTTCTACGCTTCGTGCGGACGATCTTCGAGCGGTAGACGATGAGTCAGTGAGAAATCGTGTTCGTAGACGGCATAACAAGAAGGCTTGAGGCCGACTCGTCGGTATGCCGCCTGGGCCACATGGTTGTCCTGCTCGACATAGAGACGAACCCCGCACACATCCTGGCGCGCGCTGGCAGCCGCCAAGACCATGTGATGCATGTGACGAAAGACGCCTTGCCGCCGCCATACGGGATCGACATAGACGCTTTGAATCCACCAGAAAGCCCCGTTACGCCAATCGCTCCATTCGTAGGTCACCATGAGCTGGCCGATGATGCGGGCCGACGGTCCAGTGAGAACTTCAGCTACCTGAAAGAACCCGTACGCGGGGGACTGCAACAGCGACAGGGTCCCTTGGCGAAGGCGGTCTGGATCCAGTCGGCGCATTTCCGTTTCCAATGCCATGGCGGCGCTGAACGAGACAATGGTGTCCACGTCCCTTTCTTCCGCTCCTCTCACGACGATTTCCGGTGCGCCTGTCATGCTAACGGGAGGAGGCGGGTGAACTGAGCCACCCGCGACGCGGCTTGAAGAACCCTGCGGAGAACTCCATTTTCATGGCGTCCTCCGGCATCAGATTGAGGCGGTGGAGTTGATCTTCCGGCACGAAGGCAAGATAGCCCGTGAAGGGATGAATGGCGGTCGGCACAAAAATCATCACCAACGGACCAAGGGTCGAAACCTGCAATGCAGGGGGCGCCGCACCCATGACAAAGCCTAGAGCCCAGAGGCCGTTTCTAGGGAAAGGAAACGCCACGACAGTGCTGTGCCCGAAACGGGACCGGAAATTGAAGAGGTCTGTCATTCCCTTCAAAGTGATATAGATGCTTTGCACCAAGGGAATCTGTTCTAAACGGCGTTCGATTCTGGCCATGAGTCGCTCCCCCGCCAAATGCGTAGAGATGATGCCCGCGGCAAGAACAAGAGAAATGAGGAGTACCAACCCCATGCCGGGGACAGGTTTCGGCATATGGCCGCCGACAAGGTTGTCTAAGGTTCTGAAGAGGGTGAGCAAAATTAAGACAGTGGCCCATGCAGGAACGATGAGCAAGAGTCCCGAGAAAAATATTCGCCAGATACGAGTGACCATGGCTACGCCATTACCAGAAGGTTGCGGACAGTGTAACAGACCGACACACAAGGAGGGGAGGAGGACACCTTAATCCAGCCATGTTCCACCCCAATGGTAGGAGGCAGCAGCCCGCTGCCATACGGTACCCGTGCAGTTGCCTGGTATGGCAGTTTGTTCTATGCTACCGACTCTTTCCCCCCACTGAAAAGGACGGCCATCTATGAATCTTGATACGGATCTTCTCGCGATTCTCTGCTGCCCTGAAACCAAGCAACCCCTCACCATAGCCGATGAGGCGTTGATTAAAAAGTTGAACGACGCCGTTGCCCGGGGTTCGCTCTTAAACAGGGCCCAGAAAAAAGTGACCGAGCCGCTTAGTGGGGGTCTCATCCGTGCGGATCGACGCGTCTTATATGCTGTTCGCGAGAATATCCCGGTGATGCTGATCGAAGAAGGAATCCCGCTCACAGAGTAGCCGGCGATTCCTTATTCTTTGACACCTCGAAACTTCCGTTACCATCCCTCTTCAATTCCCAGCCCTAGGAACCGAGTGTTTCAATCGTGCGTTGAGGTCCCTCAGTCTTCGAACCCGTCGAAGTACCGCAGTGCAGGCACAGATATTCGTATAGATTGCCTGTTGGCAGAACGAGCAACAGTCGCTCACGCGTCGGGGTGGCGACCCGACAGCGCGGACAATACAAGAGAGAGGCGTTTAACGACCCGAATTGATCAGGCTGGGCGTTCTCTTGACCCGGCCCGCGGGGACGAGGGCGGATTGCTGAAGGCCAGGGTGATGGCGGTTTCCTGGGCGCTTGTGCCATGGGGTGATTTTATGCAGGATCGCGGCGCGGGTCAATGGAGTTTAATCCGACGCATTTAAAGATCGGCCGAGCGAGTATCGGTAAGGTCTGTCTTACGCATCGATTGCCAAAGAAACCGTACTAACTGAACCACCGCATACACCGCCAGTCCGCTGAAGATCCCATAGAGGCCCGCTCGGCTCCAGGGCCAGACCTCAGGCGCATGGAGGACAAATGCCAGAGCAATATGCCCTCCAAAACCGAGGCAAAGTGCAAACACGATCCACTCTCGCATCAGCGGCATGTGCGTCGTCTCTCAAGAGCCTGAGCGCGCGGACCGCGGCTATACGGAGGTCTTGGCAGATTCGATCTCAGTCGCCGTGATGAGGCTGGAAAGGTAATCGGACACGAAATTCAAGGCCTCTTCTCGACCATCCGCACGGCGACCCTTCTCGCGTCGTTGTACGGACAGTTCATGTTCGAGGTCAGACTTCACTTCGCCGAGAACCCGCTGAAGAGAGGATGGCGTCAGGTTGGCATCCATATCTTCAAGCTCCTGGCATCGGTCCAAGACCCAATTCAGCCCCTCGATACGTCCTGCGTAGTGCTCTTGCTCGGCAGTATCTATCCGCGCCATCGCAGTTGCGAATGTTTGGGCTTCGTAAATCAGGTTGTAAAAACTTGAGACGGCTCGCTGCAAGGATGAATTCATTTAGACTCCTTCTCGTGATTGAACCTCTCAATTATACACGAGATTGCCGAGCCGACAAGCGAAATATTCCGGAAAATTATGTAAACAGCAGCGAATGGAACTCGTTCATGAAGCCGTAGTACAGGGGGGCAAAGTCTTTCAGGCTCTCCGGGCTCGTTTCTTTGAGTCGTTTGAAAAAGAAGACCTGTGCGCGGGGATCTAGCTGCTCTAACAAATGACTGAGTTGGGCCATCG
The DNA here is from genome assembly GCA_965285945.1 of uncultured bacterium. Taxonomy (GTDB): domain Bacteria; phylum Nitrospirota; class Nitrospiria; order Nitrospirales; family Nitrospiraceae; genus Nitrospira_D. The sequence continues at coordinate 215,276 of CBDIWP010000041.1, forward strand.
TATAGCTACCGGCTGGAACGCTGAGGACATAATGAACGAGACGCTCGACAAACTGTTGTGCGACATAGTCGGTCTCAAGATAACCATCAGGAAGTTTGCCGACAGCCAAAAACTCATCGAACGGCACAGCCTGCGCAGCGAATGGAAGTGACGGCTTGGGATGAAGGGTCACGCTGGGAAGACTCCGGCTTTCATAGGACTGAGGGAACTGTACTGGACGTGTCAAAAGGCGTCAAGCGTGCAAAAGGAACCGACTCTCTGAGCCAAAAGACCCAATCTCACAGGAAACAGGGAAGGGCGGAGCTCCGATTGGAACCCCGCCCTCCCCTGACGCCTTCCCCGGCGTAGCGTACACGCCAGGATGGTGGGAGCGGCCGGGCCGCTCCCACCCTGTCACCGCCCCGACCTTACAACCAGGTC
>CBDIWP010000042.1:0-6349 GCA_965285945.1 uncultured bacterium
TGGTCCTCCTGGGCGCGCATGATCGTCGACGCACTCGTCTCGTCAAGTCCCATCTCCCTCCTCCTTCTGGTAGAGGCTGGGGAAAATTCAATGACCACACCTGGGGATTATTGGATGACCGCTGACAGAGGGGCCGAGACCCGCGGCTTGGATAGTCTGGCAGGCGAAGATTTTATTCGGAGTAGGGGGTATCGCAATCGTTAGAGTAGCATTGAGAAAATATGGCGCGGGGGGGGGGAAGGTTCTACCTTCCATTCCTCTTGGCACGCCCTAGGTGGCTTTTATCGGGCATCACATCTCCCGTTTGGATGAGCATGACCCCCCGCAGGAATGCTGCTACGCACCAAACGCTTGTGTTCACGATGTTCATCACTACCTCCTTAGCAATCAGCCAATAATGCATTCCGATCGCGAGGATGGTGGTCACGCTACATCCAAACGAGATTACGAATTCCGCTTCAAACCGGACGTGTTGGCCCAAGCTGGCAATAACCTAGGTCGAACGACATCAGCTTCTGGTATATGTGGATATTACTATACAGATATAGCATGTGGTTTCTTGTGGCTAAGCATGTCTTGGATTTGCTCCATCATGATGGTGGACCAGGAAACAGTGATTCTTGGGCACCGTGATGAGGAATGTACTCGGTAAGCCGAGAAAATAGTTCTTCGGCATTTGAGAATAACATGGCTTGGTCGAAGAGAGTTTGTAGCCCTTCCTTTGAAATAACGGCCACGCTGTATTTGCCGGCCTCATCCAGCTCAACTTGCACTTCTGATCTTGTGAGAAGAGTCACGATAACTGGCTGGACGTTCAGGTAGCCGTATCCTGCGGAACGTAGTTTGTCCTTCAAAAGGTTTGCTCTTCGTACTAATCTCGCGAGTTTGTTGTCCTCATTGAGATGCCGAGTCGTGCATTCAACGACTGCAACGTGTCCATTGGGTGTGCTGATAATCAGATCTGGACCGTCAGCAAGTTGGGGAATAATGCTGAGTGGAACTATGGAGAAGCCGAGGAGATTGGTGAGTAAAGAGACGCCCTTTTCAAAGTCTCTTGCCATATCCCGCCCTTGACCATTTAGGAAGGCTTTCAGTATTCCTAGATCTTGGTCAAAAGCTTCATAGACGGCTTGTCGGAGATTCAGCCTCTTGTCGGGATCCATGATCCACCATTGATGCAAGGCAAGATCCTGATAGCTAATAAAGGCCTGCAATATAGGGGCATCACCCACGTTCACCCTTATCGAACCTTCCTGAAAGCTTTCCTTTTCGGTCCATTCGAAGCCATTTCCCATTCTCGTTGAGCGATCCGTCAAGCTCCCACGTTTTACTTTATACCCCAGCTTTAGCTTTGCAGGGTCCAGCCCCCTGGCCATTCGGCACATGATCGTAGCGAGCCCTCTGTGAATCTGGGAAGTATCGAGGATTGAGGCTGGATTTCCAGCAACGACCTCAAGAGCTGTCGAGTCACCCAATTTAAGAAGTGCTGGAAGCCCTAAAGAGAGCAACAACTCATCAAAGGTGTCGAAAGGTTGATCTGAAGCTTTGAGCTCCCAATCAAGATGCTCGACGGGTTTAAATGTGCTGGATCGCAACAGTGGTTCTTTGTTCTTTCCATAGATTCTGAGGGCGGGAATTCGCACGCCACCTCCAACCTCGGGATGGTAGAGGGGAAATAAGGAAGAGCCGAGACTCTGTGCTCCATCTTGTGAGAGAGTGAATTCCTCATCATTGATGACAAGATTCCCAGTCCCAGCCGAATTAATAAGCCGGCTTGCTGTCCCTTCTACAATCGGGACAACTGCTCGACGTGCGCGAACATATTCGGTGTCGAGTTTGAGAGGTGACACTTCTGGGGGAGCGAAGTGCAGGATGGTTCGCCCGATCAGCAACGGCCATTCCCGGCCTACCTTAATCGCCACGCTCACACAATCGGCGTATTTGTAGGCGCTTATCCAGGGAGAGATAATCTGATTAAAGCTTTGTAGATCCTGGGGGTTGTTCAGCCGCACTATTTCACCTAAAGTTATTTCCCCTTCGGCAAAATGCCCTTCCGCTCCAACTCCTGAATCCGGGCCTCCGCCAGCTCGATCAAAAACTGCTTTACGGTCTTCCCTTCATGGGCTGCCGCCATCTTCACCCGGCGCATGAGATCCCGAGGAATGTCGCGAAAATTCCAGGCGCCGGTGCCTTCTGGGGGTGTTCTGACCATAGGGCCCAGACCGTACCAGACCTTACTTATTGCGTCAAATATCTGTTGACTTAGTTGTATATCATATGATAGTGATGATACTGCATAGGAAAGGGGGTGATGAGAGTGGCAAAACTGTTGGTGCATCTTCCCGATGATCTGAAGGCGAAGCTGGACGCCAAGCGGACGGAAGGCTACACGGCAAGCGGGTTCATTCGGGCCCTGTTGGAGCGGGAGTTTAATCAACCGGCCGCCAAGAGCGGCCAGAAAGGGCGGTGACCCATGGTGAAGAAACAAACTCAAAAGGTACGGGGGCAAATGCGGACCGGCTTGAAGAAGGAGTTTATCGCGTTCCTCAAGACCATGACGTCCGACGACCTCGAAAGCATCTTTGCCCTGGCAATCGCGAACAGGCAGGCCAACGCTCGCCAGGAGGTCTGAATCATGGCCAGACCAGTCAAAAAGGAGCGCGGCATTTATGCCCGGAAGGATGTCGACGGCAACACGCTCTGGTATTGCCGGGTGTACCTCAAGGGCCGAGAACAAAGAGAGGGACCGTTTGAAACCAAGACCGATGCCAAGAATAAGCGTGACGATCTCCGGAGCCAGCATCGACAGGGCAAGGTGGATCCGGAGGGCGGCTGGCAACTGCTGGAGGATCTGATTGATCGGCACCTGAAAGAGAAGGCTGACAAGAAGGACCAAGCCAGTCAGAAGCGGCTGTCTTGCTGGTGGCGGGAGCGGTTTAAGGCCAAGGGCCTCAAGCGGGTCAAGGACCTGACGGTCCGGGTTCTGGAGGAGGCGCGGAGCGATCTGAAAACCGAGGTCATCAAGGTCGGCCAGAAGCCAGTGGTGTCTGTTCTGCCGAACGGGAAGAAGCCTCGAAAGAAGCCGGCGCCGAAACAAGCGGAGCAAGGCGGAAAACATCGGGAGCCGGGAACGATTAACCGGTACTTTGTGTGGCTCCAGAGCATGTTGAAGCCGGTCAAGCAGAAGCGGCGGGAGCTGTTCGATGGCTGGGAGTGGGAGCGGGAACCGAAGGGCCGTACCCGGTACCTGAGCGCACAAGAGGAGGCTGCCCTCATGGTGGCGTTGGGCAACACGTACGGGCCATGGGCCCGGTTCGCCATCCTCACCGGGCTCCGGCAGGCCGAGCAGTTCCAGCTTGAGTGGCGACACGTGGACTTGGAGCGCGGCATCCTGACGTTGCCCGACACCAAGGCCGGGCATGTGCAATATCAGCAGCTGAGTGCTGAGGCCTTGGGAATCCTGCGGGCCTTTGATTCCTGGCAGCGGTCCAAGTGGGTCTTTCCGTCTGAAAACCTGGCGGTCCCGATCGATGCCCGAAACCTCTACCATCGGGTCTGGATCCCGGCGGTCAAGCAGGCCGGCATCAAGTGGGCCACCTGGCATGACCTGCGCCATACCGGCGCGTCCCGGTTGGCCGAGAGCGGAGCCAACGAATCCACTATTGCGGACTTCCTGCGCCATAGCGGGTTGGGGTTGGTGCGGCGGTATGCGCACCTGAGCCAACCGCACTTGAGGGCCGCGGCCGAAATGGTGTCGAGCTTTGGGCGAAACAGCGACCAGGGGGGTAACCACGCCAAAACCGGTACAAAACCGGAAACGGCGGGTTCGGTGGGAGAGAGGAACGGGAAGCCAGAAGCTGCGGAAGTCGGCGTGGTAGAAGGGGAAACGGTTGGTGCCCCCGATACGAATTGAACGTACGACCCGCGGTTTAGGAAACCGCTGCTCTATCCAACTGAGCTACGGGGGCATGCGAGGAATTTAGCGCATTTCCCCTCGGATTGGAAGGGATATGGGGCAGTGGCGGCTGCGTCGCTCTCTCTAGTGCCGCCGGTCTCAGTGTGAGACAATCGGATGTTCCTGGATGTGATCGGAGCAGTCGTATGAAACTCAAGGTTGCGCTGACGGCGTTAGGCATGGCGGCAGTTATACTGCCGGTGCAGGGCGGACTGCATGCTCAAGAAGATCCCGTCGAGGCCCTTATCGAGGAGAAGTGCGCCAGCGACTGGCCGGACAATGCCCGGATGAGGGCGGCCTGCATGGAGCAGCAGAGGAAAGTCTTGAACAAATCTCTGCCGGCCCCGAGCGAGTACGGTCTTCCGCTGGGAGACCAGACATTGCTCCGGGAAAAATGTGCCAGGGACTGGCCGGACGACTTTCGGATGCGGGCCAAGTGTGAACAAATCCAGATACAGGGGTATCTGAAGTCGCAGGCCCCTCCACCAAAGGACGTGACCCTCAAAGACTATTCTGTCGCCGTCGCACACTGCAGCAAGGAGTGGCCGGACGATTTCCGTTTGCGGGCACGGTGTTTAGAGGAGCAACTGGCGGAGATGAGGATGCATCCTGATCTGAGCGGGTTCGAGCCGAAGTGAAGGTGATACAGAGCAGGATATCCGCACTCCGGCTCCGAGTAGATGATTCTGATTGCGGGACCAGATCAGCGGCCGGTCGACCCTTTGGCATCCGGCTTCATGATCAGGTCCGCTTTCGCCGGAATCTGCTTTAACAGATCGGGGCGGACCTGAAAGATCCCTTGTAGCCGCAGTCCGGTGGCATAGGCCAGATTTCCGACCTGATTGCCGATCGTCAGTTTTCCGGCGATCTTGCCGTTCTTCCCGGTCGCCACAAATTCCGCCGCCGGTGCGGTGAGACCGTACGGCGCTAGCGGAGCCGATTGTTTGATGACGCGTTCTTCCGCCGGCAGGTTGACGACTCGGCTGACGAAGAGGTCCGCTTCCTGTTGGCTCACTTTCTCCGTCGGTTGGTCTTCCAACACCCATTCGCCGCTCTGATTGATGAGCACATAATTTTTGTCGCGCGTGTTGACGGAGAGCATGGCAATATCGGCAACGTCCACGCCGAGTAACCGTTTGTCTTGCAGGTTGAACAAGTCCTTGGTCAGATCCTTGATGGCGGTGGGATTGATGCGGTAGAGCGGGGCATCGGCTCCGGTTTCGACGATCGCTTCACCGCTGTTCACGTCAGGCTGATAGAGCTTGACGGTCTGATCGCCTTCTTCGGTGTGCACCGTCACTTTCACCTTCGGAGTGGTCAGCGTCTTGGCGACGGCCTCCCGCTCAGGCCCCGGATCGATGATGCCGAGCGCTTTTAGGTCTTCAAGCCGGAACATGAGCGAGCGGACTTCGGTTTGATCGGCTTCGGCCTCGATGGGATAGCGGATCTTCCAGGACGGTTTCGATTTGCCCTTTGCCATATTGTAGAGAACGATTTCGGTCGTCGGATAGGTAAGCCGCACCCGCTCTACGTCGTTCTGAACGAATCGCAGCAATTCTTTGCGCCTGAACGTAAGCAACGTCTTGTTCACAAACTGTTTTGGCGCCAGATCGGTTAACAGCACCTTGTGATCCGACCCCCGGAGGACATACAGCGTGTTGGAGAGAGGGCCGCTGTCGCCCATCGCCAGCGTCTCCTGCTGGTTTCCGGCGGTGAGGGTCATGGTGGTGATCGGTTGGTCCAGTCCGAACGGCGCCAGGGTGGTCCCCGTGTCGTCCACCGTCCGCGTGACCTTGCCGGTGACCAACGCCCGGATCAGGGCTTGTACTTCGCGAGTATCCGCGTCCGCTTGCAGCGGCGAGACGATCGTCCAACTTCCCGGAGCCTGTTGCCGCATCTCAACAGGACCTTGTGCCGTCGAGACTGTCAACCCGGTAATGGACGTTTCCGGTAACAAGAGGAGGGTGGTGTTTTCCGTCTCGCGCTTCTCTTCCAGTTTCTCGTTCGGCAACTCAACGAAATAGACATAGCCACCGAGCCCCGCCAGAACCAGCAGCATGAGGAGTGTTGGCCAATATCTCATACGCTACAGGCGGCGGCGTTTTCTCCACACCAGCATGCCGGTCAGGAAGGTCATGAGCGGAAGAAAGATGACTTGGACATAGAGGAGGGTCCGTTCCTGCGTGGGATTCGGTGTGAACGGCCGCAGCGCCGGTTCTTTCGGCGCAATGGAAATCAAGTCCCGTTCTTCGGCCAGCCATCCGGTGGTGTGGAGGAAGAAGTCGCTGTTACCCGGAAAATTAAAGAAGGCATTCGTGGCGAAGGTCGAATTGCCGACCACGACGATGGACGGGCGCGGCTTGCCCTCTTCGGGAGCTTTCTTCGGTGCCAGGG